>CAZBEB010000014.1:0-130472 GCA_964490805.1 uncultured Geobacter sp. | reverse complement strand
CCTTCAACCGAGAAAAGAAAGTCTCTACATTTCCAACTCAAAAAAAACCCTATGTAGACTATGCTACATAGGGTATAAAATTCAATAATATATTTATTTAATAAACTGTTCTCCATGCATAATTGTTATAATCATCTTTTGCGCAAACCTCTAAGCTATCTTTGACACCACTAGCCCCAGCAGTAAACCAAAGAACACCTCGATCTGTTGTTGGACCAGTTGTATTATTACAAACAGGCTTTGGAGTTTGAGCTTTGAGGCCATTAGCCGTATTATTGATCCTGATACCACCGTTAACTTCAAGAGGTTGTGTAGGCACATTAGTACCAATGCCAACATAGCCAGAAGAATTTATTCTCATCCGCTCTAATCTAACAGATGGGGTTGCTCCAGTAGCGGCCGCTGCTGTTTCAAACTTAAAAGCTGTTGGCCAAGAAATATCAGTCCATGGGCCATCAGCATAAACAGACATACCACCGCCCAATCTGTAGTTTGCGCCACTTTTGGTGCCAAAATAAAAGTAGCCAAGCCTATCACCTGCAAGAGGGAGTGCTCCATTAGCATTATTGTGCAAACCGACAAAACTGCCACCGCCACCAGAACCTGTAAAGTTCGTATGTGTCAGAACTTGAGCGGCGGCATTAGTAGGCCCAACGAGATTTATCGAGGCAAACGGTGCATTTGTACCAACGCCGATATACCCCGCATCCGTAACCACCATCTTATCCGTAGTCCCAGTCGAATCTTTCACAATCAACTTATTCGCCGCCTGGGCCATAACCGGCAAAAGCGCTACCACCGAAGCCGTAACCGCCAACATTATCTTCCGTTTCATCTGTTGCTCCTTTCCCCTAAAGGGCGCCGTTAAGTTACCAAAATTCCTATCAATTTACAACGACATTTTCCACTATCAAAGAACCATTCACAACGGTAAGCGTCCCAACTGATGTTGTAAACCCCGAGTTCGATGCGAAATTACCATCGAAGCCCCCCTTAAGGGTGATAGCCTTCCCCCCATTCATGGTCAGGGTGCCGAGGGGGGTCGAAGTAGTGGTTAGTGTTTGGATCACGGCACCAGTCGAGGCCGCATTATAGGCGCCCTGGAGCGTGTCGTAATAAACCGGTGTCGTCCCAGCAATCCTGACAGGCTGAAGCCTGGCAAACTCTGCCTGTATGTCCGTGCGGGCGGAAAGCGACGAAATGACACAGTTACCACTCCCGGAACAGCCGCCACCGGTCCAGCTCTTGAAATACGAGTCGATGCTCGGCACCGGAATGAGGGTTACCTGACCGTTCCGGTCAAACCAGGAAGTACAGGTACCACTTGTACATGCAATATTGCCCGGTGTTGCCGGGGTACCCGAGGTACTGGTTATGGTCCCGCTCCCCACCCCTGTTACAGTAACGTTGACAGGATGCTGGTACGTTGTGGTTAAGACAATCCTGTTGAGAGGGTCTGAAACCTCAATATCGTTTACATCCATAAGACTGACAGAATCCGGTCCAGGATAAACGTCAAATGACGGAGTCTGCCCTGCCTGGATGTCGTATTCGAACATGACTACAGGGTTTGTTGTGGTCGTAATTCCGTAATCATCCATCCAGATGAAATAAACGTGACTTGGCGTTTCCTCAGCAAATACTGCCGGTAAGGAGTAAGAACTAGGTAAATCAGCCTCATTAATCGGTGCCGCCGAGACAAATGATGTCCCTGTAGGAATCAATAGATCTATAAACATTGACCCCAGCGAAGATAGCGACGGCGTAATCCCTACCGTAACAATCGCCTTGTCGTTAAGGGCGGCATCGGCATTCGTTGCCAATGTCCCAAGGGCTAAAAGGCCGAAAGAAGCGGCGACAATCCCACGTGATACTGTTTTTCCGGGCAACCGCCTCTTCATTCTTCTCTCCTTGCTCTTTTTATGACCTGAAACGACTTGCAGCCCATAGTGATGAATATGCTCACAAAGCTGTCGTCCCATTCATTTCGAGGCAAGAAAAATGCCAACAGCCTGGCGTTTCCCAATTACTCAATTGTCACGCCGCTCACCGTGACGGAACCAAGCGAGATAGTCAATCCGTTGAGAAGCGAAGTGTACCCTGATACCAAGTTAAAGTCTGAATCATACCCTCCGCTCAGAATTACCGATATTGCGCGGTTCAAATTGAACGGGCCGGTGAAGTCCATGGCCTTGGCCTTGATGGTGTTACCCGTTGCCGCAGCCGCATAGGCATCGGACAGCAATGCGTAGCTTGTCTCCGTTGCGCCGTTGATGAGCTTCAGGTAGGACGCTGCGGCAAATGTTGCCGTTGCGGATTTGTCGGCATCCATCGTCACTACGCAGTCGCCCGTTCCCACCGGACAGGCGCCGCTCCAGCCGCTGAATACGGAAGTTGAGCTACTGGGAGTGGCCACGAGGGTAACCGAAGTTGACTTGTCAAAATCGTCACTGCAGCCGGTGGATGACCCGCTCTCGCAGGAGATGCCGACGGGGCTGCTGGTCACGGTGCCGGTGCCGGTCCCCGCGGTTGTCACAGAAAGGGTCTGCTGGACCGTGAACGCCGCTGATGTAGTCGAACCGCCGAGAGTCGTAACCGCAAACACACCCGAGGAGGCGCCGGTGGGAACGGTGACCGTCAACTGCGTTGCCGAGTTGACGGTAAAAGCAGCGCTCTGTGCAGCAAGGGTGACCGTATGGGTAGTATCCAGATTCGTGCCCGTAATAATGACGCTGCTGCCGGGCTTGCCCAATATGGGAGAAATGGAGGAGATAGCCGGAAGATCAGGGAGCCCCCTGAGCGAACCCTCGCTGACGGCGAACGGCTTGACGTAAAAGGTGGAATCGGTGAACGACCAGCCGGTCTTGGTTGCGTCAAGCATTATTGTGTCACCCGGCTCAATATTGGGGACGATGATAATGCCGTTATTGGCGGAGGTGGATGTGCCGCCGATGGTTACGCCGTCAGAGGTATATGATGCCGTATAGGTCTTGCCCCAATAGCTCGTAATCGAAGCAATGGCACCGCCCACGGGATCCCCATTATCATCCACGACCCGGGCCACGACCACGCCTTTACCGTCGTAGACTCCCAGGTTTCTGACCTCGGTCTGGGTGAAGAGGCGGAACGGCAGAGTGTTGCTTATGGCTGCGCCGCCGGGAATGTAAGGCGACACGACGGGGAGGTAGCCGGTCTTTTGTACCAACAGTGCATAATTATCGGCAGAGGGAAGCCCGCTAAGACTGAAGGCACCTGTTTCAGCAGCGCTAGTGGCCGACACCGAGGGGTTGTAAGCCAGGCTGACGGTAGCGCTACCCTGTGCGGTGCTGGCAGAGTTGACGACCGACCCCGAGAATGAACCTGCGGTCCCGACCGTGAAATTGCTTGCACTTTCCGCAGAACCGACTCCGTTGACGGTTACTCGAATCTTGCCGTTGCCCACGCCACCGGGAACCGTTACGGTAAGTTGAGTGGAGTTGGCGGAGGTTATGTTAGCCTGTACCCAGCCGGAGTAGCCGTTACTAAATTCGACCACGTTGTTGCCGGCGGTAGGACTGAAATTGATACCGTCGATATATACCGTATTGCCGGCAAAGCCACCGGCGGGAGTGAAGCCGTTTATGGCCGGGCCGCTTGATGGCGTAAAGACAACCTGGCGATAAGCCCCGTTCCCCTTGGCATCCTCCACGCTAACAAACCACTGGTAGGTTGTCCCGCTTACGAGGGGGTCATTCGCCTCTTCATTCTTATTATAAGTGACCGACGTGGTTGCGGGGGGCAGGTCCTCAATTCCCCAGATATTTTCATAGTTCACGGTATCCATGATCGACATTTCATAGGAATAGTAATCCGGAGGGGAGGAAGGAGCCGTCCATGAAAAGATCTGGTTTTGATCCAGAAGAACGTTTCCGGTTGGTGAAAGGTTTTCGGCAAAGGAGTCGAGCACCGTATCAACGGTAACGGTTGTTGTCACGATTGACTCATCAGAGTATGTAATTGTAACGTTATATTCACCACCTACAGTCGGCCGAGTTGAGTCAAGTGACACCCAGGTGGAGAAGCCCCAGTCATCGCACCCCACATCAACCGGGGACGACAATCCCGGCCCGGAATTGACAACCACGGCAATGGGCCGTTTTAACATCCCGTCAACGGTGAAATTGAGGCTGTAATTGTCGAAATAACCATACGGGGTCTCGCCGAACCAGTGCCCTGTTGTTACTGAGTTCAAAGAATTGCCTGCGGCCATGGTTGCCGTGACACCGGTCACGTTCGCGCCTTCCACCACAACACGGGTAATATTTTGTTCACCGACAGCTATGTCGCCGAAATCCTCATAGCCGTTATTGTTCATGTCAACAAAGCCGAAGAGGTTGTAGGTGTGGTTATCTTCCACACCCGTAATAGAGAAAGATTGGGACGTCGAGGGAGAGGCATAGCCTGCCGCCGCAATCGTCGGAGGTTCTTCGGATTCATCCACCAACGCCAGGTAAAGGGGTGTCGTTGAAGTAAGAGTCGCACCGGTAATGGTCATGGTCCCGCTCACGGTCCGGGTCCCCGACTTCCCTGTCACCGGCTTCCACGCAGAGGTTACAGAAGTCTGGCCCGTGGCCTGGGCCGTTACCCGATAACAAGAGGTGGATAGGCCGTTCTTGTCGACCCAGGCACCCTGATCGCGGTTCTTGATATCAGTCCTTATGGTGGTTACGTCCGTCGGACTGGTGCATGAACCACTAACAGCGGTTCCCCTCTCGACACTGAACGTCTCGGCAATTGCGAACTCCTCGTAGGCGGCCTCATTATACAAGAAGCCGCCATCCAGCATGAGGAACACGCCACCGTCTGCGGCCAGGGCTGCCGACAGGGGAGTGTAATCATCCTCAGGGCGCTCAGGGTCATTAAGTGCATCGAATGGCACGCTTTGATTTGTCAGCGATATGGTACCGACGGAAGCAGTATCGTTTGTAATCTGAACCTGACTGGAGACGACTGCCGGTTCATTGGCCTGCCTGACCCCGTCCTCAGTGACATCCATGAACGCTTCGACGGAATACGGACCGTTATCGGTGATACCCCTGATGGTGAATGGCAACGTCTGGCCGGCGGTCATCGGAATCGACGTGCCGTAATTGTTGCTGGAGGTCCGGACATACACCCGGCCCGCCTTGCCGCTGCCATTGTAGATATTGCCGGTGATCGTGGCGGCCCACGCCCCCGACGTCACCAGGAATGTCAATATTGCCGTCAAAATCAGCCTGATCATGCCAATATTCCGACCCGCCAAGATCATTTCTCCCCCCATCTCCGGACCCCGAAGGATCGGCAACCCTTTTACAGCCTGTTAAGCCCGCGAATTTGTTCCGTAAACCTGAAACCGGCAATGCAGCCGATCAAAAATCAAAACAATATCACCATTCCGCGATCTGACGATTCTTTCCGCCGGAATATATGATAGACAAAACCGGTCACGACAGCTTTCAACGTGCAAAACAACTAATTATCAACGAACAAACCACAGCAATATTTACACCAAAAGATTGCGGTTTTTACACAATCTACAATAACCCCAGGGACGCTGTTTAATATGCGACTATCCTAAACAGACCTCTCTTCCTTAACCCGGTACACGCCGTGGTGCGCCTCGGTGCCGGCCCGGTGTGCGGAAAGATCGGCTGCAACTGCATCCACCTTGATCTCCAGGGCGTCTACCTTGACCTCCAAGGCATCCGCCTTGGTTTCCAGCCGGTCCATCCTGGTTTCCAAACGGTCAACCTTTTCACCGATCATCTGTTGTCCTTCAATCACCAGATCGAGCTTATGCTGCAAATTTTCGGACATGACACCAATATGGTGTTTGAAAAGTGAAACTTCCGTCAACCGGCTCACCCCATGGCGAGGTACTTGGCAGAATGGCACAATCAGGTATACGAGAATAACAAATATCAGTATGAATTCAAAGGTCAATACTCCTTGAGTGCATAACAAAAAAGCGGCAACCCTTCTTACGAAAGGTTGCCGCTTTGTATGGTGATCCCAAGGGGACTTGAACCCCTGTTACCGACGTGAAAGGCCGGTGTCCTAACCGCTAGACGATGGGACCAAAACTATATTTTTTTGCAGCGCCGGTTTATCTTCCACCCTCGCTTGCATCTGCTGTTTATGGCTGGGGTGCAAGGATTCGAACCTTGGAATGCCGGAATCAAAATCCGGTGCCTTACCGCTTGGCTACACCCCAAGAACAAGGTCCCTGTTTATAGCAAAAGGATGGAAATCCTGTCAAGGGGTTTTTTACAATCGTTTCAAGAATATTTTTTGCACTCCTGAGCCCCCGCTTCGATGGCGTTAATATTGGCCGGAATATACTTATGGTTTCGCTCGGGAAGGGTCTCGCGCAACGCTTCTTCAAGGGATTGCAGGGAGACCACGCCGGTCTTTGCGGCATAGGCACCGACGGCAACCATGTTGACCATTCGGGCATCGCCAAGCTGCACGGCGATATCATTCATGGGGATGGGAATGAGTTCGATGTCGCCGCGGTCGAAATCCCCGGTCTCCACAAGGGAGGTGTTGACGATGCAGATGCCGCCGGTTTTCACCCGCGAGGCATATTTATCGAAGGATGCCTGATTGAGTATGATGGAGACCGAAGGCCTGCCGACCACTGGCGAGCCCACCTCTCCATCGGCAACGACTACGGTGCACATTGCCGCACCACCCCGTTTTTCAACCCCGTAGGAAGGAAAAAAGGATACGTTTTTCCCTTCATGTATTGCAGCATAGCCAAGAAGGTTTCCGGCCAGCAGAACTCCCTGGCCGCCAAAACCGGAAATAAAGACATCGTGACGCATAGAGACTCAACTCCTTACAATGCGATGGAATCCCGCAGTATTGCGAAAGTTCTTAAAGATCAGCAGCGTTTTTAAATACTCCCAGGGGGAAATAGTCGCACATTTCAGTGCCGACCCGCTCATTGGCGCTGATCGGGTCCATCCCCCAGTTGGTGGGACATGCCGAGAGGGCTTCGATGAAGGAAAAACCTTTCCCCTCCACCTGGTACCGGAATGCCTTTTTTATCTGGCGCTTGGCGTCCATGAGGTTCTTGGGGTTGTTTACCGCCACCCGGGCCGAAAATCCAACGCCTTCGAGTTGGGCGAGGAGCTCAGCCATCCTGATGGGCGCCCCGTCTTTCCCCTGGTTTCTTCCATAGGGAGAGGTGGAGGTTCGCTGCCCCACGAGGGTGGTGGGGGCCATTTGCCCGCCGGTCATGCCGTAGGTGGTGTTGTTGACGAAGATGACCGTCATGTCTTCACCCCGGTTGGCGGCGTGGATTATTTCAGAGGTTCCGATGGCTGCCAGATCGCCGTCGCCCTGGTAGGTGAAGACAAAGGCGTCGGTGCGGGCCCGCTTGACGCCGGTGGCCACCGCCGGTGCCCTGCCGTGGGGGGCTTCCACCACATCGATATCGAAGTAGCCGTAGAGAAATACTGAACAGCCGACGGACGCGACGCCGATGGTTCTCTTCTGGACGCCGAATTCATCCATGGCCTCGGCCACGATACGATGAAACGTGCCGTGGTGGCATCCGGGGCAAAAGTGGGTCTGGACATCCTTTAAACTGACCGGTTTTTTAAAGACTTGTTGCATTGATATAACCTCTGGATCGGGGATCAGGGACCGGGGACCGGCGACAACCGGACAGCAAATCACCCCCGGCGATGCTCCCTAGACGTAGTATTTTTTGATCTGCTCCAGCAGCTCTTCGGGTGTCGGAAGGGAGCCTGCCCCCGGAGGCCTGCCGTAGAAGAAGACTTCCGCATCGCGGGCCACCGAAAGCCGGACGTCTTCCACCATCTGGCCGGCGTTGAGTTCGATATCGAGCACTCGCTTGCACCGCTCCGTGACTGCGCGGAAGGCTTTCTCCGGAAAGGGGAAGAGGGTTATGGGGCGAAGGAGCCCCACCTTGATGCCGTTGTCCCGTGCCGCCATGACCGCGGTCTTGGCTATGCGGGCCGCAGAACCGAATGCGGTTACGACAAGCTCCGCATCATCCAGCATGAATTCTTCCCACCGGGTTTCCTTGTCCCGAAGCTCCTGATAACGTCCATGGAGTTTCCAGTTGTGGGCCTCCAACTCGCCGTCCCCCAGATAAAGGGACTTTACGACGCGCTGCTCACCGTCACCCTTGCCGCGCACGACCCAGTTCTTGGGGGGAAGCTCAGTCGCGGGGCGCTTGTTGGGGACAACCGGTTCTTTCATCTGCCCCACGACGGAGTCCCCGAGAATCATTGCGGGAACTCGATAGATGTCGGAAAGATCGAAGGCAAGCATGGTCAGATCATACATCTCCTGAACCGATGCCGGTGCGAGGACAATGATATGATAGCCGCCGTGCCCTCCCCCCTTGACCGCCTGAAAGTAGTCGGCCTGGGAAGCGTCGATGCCGCCGAGCCCCGGACCGGACCGGCAGATATTGACAATGACGCCGGGAAGCTCCGCGCCCGACATGTAGGAAATCCCCTCCTGCTTGAGGGAGATGCCGGGGCTGGATGACGAGGTCATGGCCCGGACGCCGGTAGCCGAAGCGCCGAGGAGCATGTTGATGGAAGCGACCTCGCTCTCGGCCTGGATGAATTCGCCGCCCAGCTTCGGCAGTTCCCGCGACATATACTCCGGGATGTCGCTCTGGGGGGTTATGGGATAACCGAAATAGTAGCGGCAGCCGGCCTCAATGGCGGCCATCGCTATGGCTTCGTTACCCTTCATAAAGAGACGCTTTGTCAAAACAACCTCCATAAATGAACCGGCAAAACGGTTAGTGGAAAATTATCCTTTGCAGGGAGAGTCATAGACGGCAAGAACCTGTGCAGCAAAACTATCGTGGTATCACTTGAACACCATGATGGCAACATCAGGGCAAATCTCAGCGCACAGAGTGCAGCCGGTACATTGGTCCTGCTTTGTGGCAACAGCAGTCACATAGCCCTGCTTGTTGGTGGTATCGCTCATGACGATTAGTTTTCTCGAACAGGCGAGAGTGCAGAGCCCACACCCTTTGCAACGTAATTCATCTATCTCAATGTGCGCCATTGGCAAGGTTCCTTTCGCAAAACATGTTCCGTATACAGACAACGATTCAAACCTAACAAAAACTCCACAGGGACGTCAAATGCATTTTATTAGTTAAAAATCTGATTTGTCGCTTGATTTAGATTAATGTTCACGCTAAATATAAACACAGTTACTAATTTTTTTTACTGACAAAGGGAGGGAACCAGATGGCTCCGACACTGTTGGAATTAACGGCAAGCATTGTCTCTTCACACGCTGCAATGTCAGAACTTTCCACCGAGGAACTGGTACAGGAAATCCAGAAGGTGTACGCGACAATGCAGCAGTTGGAAGGGGGCGTAGCCGAAGCCGCTCCGGCGGAAGAAGCCAAGGCACCCGTCATCAGCCTCAAGAAAGCTTTCCAGGCCGATCAGGTCGTCTGCATGATCTGTGGCAAGGGGGGGATGAAAACCCTTACCCGCCACCTGGCCCAAGTGCACAACATGAAGCCGAGGGAATACCGCAAGCAGTTCAACATTCCCAGCACCCAGGCCCTGACCGCCCGGAAGTTCTCCGAAGCCCGCAAGAAGATGGCCCAGGACAGAGGCCTTGCCGACAACCTGGCAAAGGCCCGCGCAGTGAGAGCCGCCAACATCCAGCAAAAGAAAGCCGCTGCCGAAAAGCCGGCAAAGGCAAAGGCGGCGCCGCGGAAGAAGAAGGCATAATCAACCGCTACACCGGTATCGCCACGAAAAGCCGCCTCAATTATGGGGCGGCTTTTCTATTTTCTCCCTGAATCCGTGACGGATGCCGCACCGCTACGCTCCGAGTGCCGTTCGCACCGCCGCTGTACGGCTCATTTCGCTACCGGCCTGAAACTCACCCTGAAGGGTTCAGGCAATCAGGCCGGTGGCCGCTCCATTCCGCCTACAGCGGCTGGCGCTCGGGCACAGTCGTTCCGTCGGTGCGGTATCCGTCACGGATTCAAATTCCGCCTAAAGCGATCATGGCACGGGAAAGGGCGGCGAATTCGCCAAGACTTAACGTCTCGCCCCTTCTCCCCGGATCGATTCCGCACGTTTCAAGCGCCTCCGCGAGTTGCTCGCCGGACAGCCCCAGATCAGCCCCCTTGAGACAGTTCCAGAGTGTCTTGCGCCTCATGGAAAAAGCCCCCTTCACCATGCGACGGAAATACCGTTCGTCACCAACCTCCTCGCGGGGTTTTTCGAGGGGAACGAAGCTCAACACCACCGAGTCAACCTTGGGCACGGGATGGAACGAGCCGGGCCTGACGATCAGCTCCCTGGCGACGTTGAAATGAAGCTGAAAAAACACGGAAAGAGTGCCGTAATCCTTGGTGCCGGGGGACGCAGCAAGCCGATCGCCGACTTCTTTTTGGAGCATGAGCACCAACCGGGAGAAAAGATCCATGTGATCAAGAAACTTGAACAGTACCGGCGTGGAGATGTTGTAGGGAAGGTTTGCGGCCACTTTCCACTTCCCGGCACCTTCGGACGCCAGAAGTGAACGCAGATCAAGCTTCAGGATATCATCGTGGACGATTTCCACCCGTTGATTGTCGCTGAACTCCCGTCGCAGCACCGGCACAAGGCGCGTGTCGAGTTCCACCGCCACGAGCCGCGCGCAACGGGCCGCAAGCAATTCGGTCAAGGCACCCTTGCCGGGGCCGACCTCAAGAATCCGGTCTTCCGGGCCGATATCCACCGCATCCGCAATCCGCGCGATGACGTTTCGGTCCACCAGAAAGTTCTGGCCGAGCGCCTTGCGGGCGCGAATCCCCTCGCCTCTCACGCTGCCTCCCCACGGTTAATCGTGTCCAGAGGCCAGACCGCAGTGGCGTCCAGTGAAAGTCCGTCGGTAATGCCGCGAGACAGGTAGAAGTCTCCGGGCACCGCCAGCATGGCGGCGTTGTCGCCACAGAGGGACGGAGACGGGATGGCCAGGTCTATGCCCCGCGCGGCAGCTTCCCGCGCCATTTCAGCCCGCAGGGAGCTGTTGCAGGCAACGCCGCCGGCAACCACAACCCGTCCGATTCCTTCGGTTTCGGCGGCGAGAAGCGTCTTGGCAACGAGCACATCGCAGGCCGCCGCCTGAAATGAAGCGCAAAGGTCGCGAAGATACTGCTCATCCCCCTGGGGAGGGTTTTTCCGCACATGATTCAAGACTGCGGTCTTGAGCCCGCTGAAGCTGAAATTGAAGCTTCCGTCGTGGAGAAGCGGCCGGGGAAAGGATATCCGGTGCGGGTCTCCCTCCGCAGCGAGACGGTCGATCTCCACCCCTCCCGGATAAGGGAGCCCCAGCAGCTTGGCAACCTTGTCGAATGCCTCGCCCGCCGCATCGTCCCGGGTCTGCCCCAGGATCGTGTAACGGCCGATGCCGTCCACGCGATAGAGGTGCGTGTGTCCCCCCGAGACGGCCAGGGCCACGTAAGGAAAGGCGACTTCACGTTCCAGGAGAATTGCGGCGATGTGCCCCTCGATGTGGTTCACCCCCACGATGGGCAGCCGCCGGGCAAAGGCGATGGCCTTGGCAACGGCAACTCCCACGAGAAGTGCTCCGGCAAGCCCCGGCCCCCGGGTCACGGCGATACCCTCGATGTTTTCAAGGGACACCGAAGCCGTGCGAAGGGCTTCGTCGATGACAACCGGGATGGTCTCCAGATGCTTGCGGGATGCGATCTCGGGAACAACCCCGCCGTAGACGGCATGGTCCTTCACCTGGGACGCCACGATGCTCGAAAGCACCGTCCGCCCGTAGCGGACCACCGCTGCCGCGGTTTCGTCACAGGATGATTCGATCGTCAGAAGGAGCATTACAGGAGATTCGCCGCCAGTTCCGCAAGATCGGAGCGCTCACCTTTGGTCATGGTGATGTGCCCGGCGATGGCCTGCTCCTTGAAGCGCTCCACCACATAGGTGAGCCCGTTTGATGAGGCGTCCACGTAGGGATTGTCGATCTGGTAGGGGTCGCCGGTAAGGACGATCTTCGTCCCCTCGCCGGCACGGGTGATAATGGTCTTGATCTCGTGGGGGGTCAGGTTCTGGGCCTCATCGACGATCATGAACTGGTTCGGGATGGAGCGCCCCCGGATGTAGGTGAGGGGTTCGATTTCCATGATCCCCATGGCCATGAGTTCCTTGTATCCCTTGCTGTGGCGCTTCTCCGCCTCATGGCCGGAAAGGAGCAGCTCCACGTTGTCGAAAATCGGCTGCATCCACGGGGCGAGCTTCTCTTCGATATCGCCGGGGAGAAAGCCCAGATCGCGTCCCATGGGGAACACGGGACGGGAGACGAGGAGGCGGTTGAAAACATTCTCCTCAGCCGTCTTGTGGAGACCGCCGGCAATGGCCAGCAGCGTCTTGCCGGTACCGGCCTTCCCCACCAGCGTGACGAGCTTGATGGAGTCGTCCAGAAGGAGATCGAAGGCGAACGCCTGTTCCCGGTTGCGGGGGAAGATGCTCCAGACTCCTTCCTTGCCGGTCTTCACAAGGGGGACGATTTTGCCGTCGGCAGCCCGGTACTTTCCGAGCGCCGTATGGGAGGGGTTGGTTTCGTCGCGAAGGGTTACTCCCTGATTCGAATAAAAGGTATGTCCCGGCAGCTCCACCCACCCCTGGCCGTGGAACCGGTCGACGATCTCGGCCGGCACATCAATCTCAATGAAGCCGGGATAGAGCTCTTCGATGTCAACCTTGTCCGACTCGTAGTCTTCAGCCGTGAGGCCGATGGCATCGGCCTTGATCCGCAGGTTCGTATCCTTGGTGACAAAGACCACCGGCTCGCCGCCGTTCTCCTCCAGGATCTTCACCGCCACCGCAAGAATCCGGTTATCGCCCCGCTCCTCACGCAGTTCGGGAGGGAGCCTCTTCATGATTTTCTCTTCGTACATCTCGACCCGCAGCGTCCCCCCGGTCTCCAGGGTTATGCCCGACGAGAGAGAACCCTTCTTGCGCATATCGTCAAGATAGCGGGAAACCTGACGGGCGTTGCGCCCCGTCTCGTTCATGTCCTTCTTGAACCGGTCCACCTCTTCGATGACCGTAATGGGAATGATGATGTTGTTGTCGACAAACTTGAAGATTGCCTGGGGATCGTAGAGAAGCACATTGGTATCAAGAACGAAATTTTTTATCATGGCTCTTCTTTCGTTGGTGGAATGTACGGCACACGAAAATTGCTTCTTATTTTTCGATTACGTGAACCTGAAGTCCCGACGAGAGGGCAAGAATCTTGATGAAGATCGGCCGGTCACGGTACTTGGCGTCGAGAATCACCTCTCCTTCGCGGTTGATGGCCGCAAGAACACTCTCAGGAGACTCCTTGATGGTGTAATAGTTATAAATACCCGTTCCGTACAGTTCATCCTTGGTCACGGGCCTTTCGGGGGGGAGCGAACATCCGGCAACGGAGATCAGAGTGAAGCAGATCGCAACAAGTAACCGTTTTTTCATGGCATGCCCCTTAATAATTATTGAATGCAGGTCCTGGCAAACACTGCAGTGTCAACCGCTGCGGAGGATAGCCCCCATGGCGCCGAGAAATGCATCAATTTCTTCGTCCGTGGTAAAGTAGCCGGGACTCACCCGAACCGCCCCATCGGGGTAGGTACCGATGGTCCGGTGGGCCGACGGGGCGCAATGGAGCCCCACCCTTACGCAAATATCGAACTCATGATCGAGCCTGAAACCGATTGCCTGGGGATCAATCCCTTCGGCGGTAAAGCTCACCAGGGACCCCCGCGACTCGCCGGGGAGCGGACCGTGACAGGTTACCCCCGGCAGCGCCCCGAGCCCCTGCATGATACGGGCAACTAATGATTCTTCCCGCTTGCGGATGGCGTCCAGCCCAACGGTCCGGATGAATTCAATGCCCGCCCCGAGCCCGATGATGCCGGGCAAATTGTGGGTCCCGCTCTCTAACCGTTCCGGCATGGCGCTTGGCTGTTCCATGCCGGATGAATACCCGCCCGTGCCGCCGACGATAAGCGGCTCCAGATCCACGCCGCCGGCCACGTATAGGATGCCGGTCCCCTGGGGGCCCATGAGCCCCTTGTGCCCCGGCGCCGCGAGGAGATCGACTCCCATGGCCTGCACGTCAATTGGAATCATCCCCGCGCTCTGGGCTGCGTCAAGCAGCAGAAGTGCCCCGGCGCGCCGGGCGATGCCGGCAATTTCGGCAATCGGCTGGATGGCTCCGGTCACGTTGGAGCAGTGCCCCAGGGCAACAAGCCGGGTAGATGGACGCAGCGCGGCGGCAATCTGTTCCGGCGTGACGAAACCGCGACGGTCAGCCTCCACCCAAGTAATTTCGGCTCCGCGCTGCGCGGCGCGATGAAGCGGGCGCACGAGCGCATTGTGCTCCGCCGAAGTGGATATGATATGGTCGCCGGGCCTGACCAGCCCGAGCACTGCCAGATTGAGGGACTCGGTAGCGCTGTGGGTGAAGACCACGCGCGACGAATCGCCAATACCGAAAAAGGCTGCCACCGACTCCCTCGTCTCAAAGAGAATACGAGTGGCCTCAAGGCCGCGGCGGTAGCCACCCCGCCCCGGGCTGACGCCGACTTCGCGCAAAGCCCTGTTTATGGATTCATAGACGGATTCCGGTTTGGGGAACGAAGTTGCGGCATTGTCAAGGTAGAGCGACATGGTGAAAAAACTACCATGGCACAGGCTATTTATCAACGGAATTCAAGGGGCGGAATTCAGTGAACGCAGAGGCGGCCGGGCCTTGAGCACGGGATTCACCAGGACCCGGCCCCGGGCGGGGTCCTGGTGACTGTGGCTGAGGCGTTTGCCGAGCGACGGCGAAGCCTCGCCCCACCAGTTGGCCATGGCCCTGAAATCTTCCCCTCCCGCGTTTTCGATGTCAAAGGTCCCATTGCCTGAAAAATCATTCCCCCACGCAATGCCGAGCCCATCCTCTACCCGCAGGCCTACGGCATCGTTCGCGACAATTTCGTTGCCGTTAACTTGAACCCTGGAGCGGATAAGATGAATCCCCACTTCCCGGTTGTCCGAAACCCGCGATGCCGTCACCTTGCCGGTACAGTCGGTGACGGCTAAACCGGTGCCGTTATCCCGAAAAATAGTAGAAGCAATGCTGAAGCGGGACGAAATCGCGGTTAATCCAGCCTGCTTGTTGGCGACAAAACGCCCCCCCTCCATGTAGAGGGATCCACCGCGCACCATCATGCCAAGGCGGTTGCCGCGCACGGTAATATTGCGCGCATCAGCTTCGCTCTCGGCGAGTTCCAAGCCCACGCGGCAGCCGGAAGCTTCGCCGCCGTCGACAGTAATGATGGAGTCCTGGAACCGTGCCCCGGTTCCGCAGGCGGACAGGGAAACATCCTGGAGGGTCACGGTGGAGAAAGAGGCGTCTATACCGGTAACAGCCCCTTCGACGCGGCACCGGTCAAACAGGTTCTTCTTCTCGCTTCCAAGAAGGATGATCCCCTGCCACTCACCGGCACCGGGGTCCGCAAAGGCGGAGGTGAAGCGAACCGGCTCCCCGGCACTCCCCTGGGCCACGATCCGGCCCAGCACCAGGAGCACCGGTCCCGCCCCCTCGCCAGGGGCAGTCCTCCGGAATCGGACGATTGTTCCCGGTTCGAGGGTGAGAGTCGTCTGCGGCGCCACGGTTATGGAGCCTTCCACCAGCACCTCACCGCGCCAGACGGTGTCTTCGGTCAAAACGGCATCGCGCATCACCTGCTCGGAGGCAGCATCCAACGCCGGCGCCAGGCGTGATTCCCCCGGAAGCGAATGTGGCGTCCGGACGGCAACTGGAGCTGGCCCCTTTGCCGGTTCCGGGGGAGGAATGGGCGTGGAGTCGAGAGACTTGACCGTATCAGACGCCGGTTCGCCCACCCCGTCAGCGCCTGTTGCGGGCTTGGGAGAATTAAACATGCTGCCCGCGTCAAAAAGCTCCGAAAACTTTACGCAGCCGCCCAGAAACAGCGTCATTACTAGAAGCGCTGACAGGAGAACAGGAACCCCTCTGATCGCCAGGAGAAAACCTCTCATTGCAATTCTCCCTCGAAACGGTAGTGGACCCGGTTTTTCCCGCACTCCTTGGCCCGGTAGAGAAGTTCATCCACGCTGTTGAGGAGTTCTTCGCACGTTTCGCCATCCCTCGGAAAAGAGACCACCCCCACGCTGGTCGTTATGCCGTGGGGAGCAACCCCCTTCAATTCTCCGATACTCTCACGCTCCACCAGCTCCCTGAGCCGCTCCGCAGCCTGGAGTGCGTTGGGAAAATCAGTTTCCGGCAGAAGGACGATGAACTCCTCGCCCCCGTAGCGGAAGGCAAAATCCGTACTGCGCAGCGCTTCCATGAGGAGGTCTCCCATTACCCCCAGCACTTTGTCGCCATGGGGATGGCCGTAGGTGTCGTTGAATTTTTTGAAGTCATCGACATCCATCATGATAAGAGATAGGGGATTATGGTAGCGCTGTGCCCGGCTCAGTTCACGGCCGAACATCTGCTGGAAATAGCGGCGGTTATAGAGACCTGTCAAGGCATCGGTTATGGCCATGAGCCGGGTCCGCGCATGGAACTGGGCATTGTCGACGGCCATGGCGGCGAAAGATGCAAGGACATCGAGCAGTTTCAGCTTATCCCGGTCGAACTCCCGGGGGACGAAGTCTCCAAGATAGAGGATGCCGATGGTTCGGCTCTGGACTTTGAGCGGAATGCAGATGAGGGACCGGATTCCCTCCTTGAGAATGATGGGGTTTATGGTGTAGAAGGTCTTCCGGGTATCACCGACGAACAATATCTCTCCGCCGGAAAGTGTCCGGCCGGTAAAACTGCCCGGTCGAATCTCCCACCGCCCAGTATTGACGAATTCGTGGGACAATCCGCTATGGGCGTTAATGGTCAGCTCGCTCTTGTCGGCATCATAGAGGGCCACGCTTCCGGCAGGGGTGTCCGCAAAACGCATGGCACTGGACAGGATTACCTGAAGGACATTACCGAGATCCAGGGAGGAAACCACCGTCCTCGCCACATCGATAAGCTCCTTGAGCGTGCTCACTTCCTCTTCAAGCAGCTCTCTCGTGCATTTCACGCAAGATTCCATGTTTTGATCCATTCATAAGAAAATTCCAAATTTTGTATCACGAATCAGGTTGATTGTAAATTGCCGGCAACGGGCTGCCGGCCATTAAACATGCGCCGAAGACTTCAATGCTCTGTCTAATCAACCCGTTAGGCAAAAAATTTTTTACCCCTTGACAGGCCATATATATTGTGGATAATCACGGTGCGCACCACAACATATATGACAAAACACTTTTTCACAAGCATCATCCACCACCCCACAAACGCAAGGAGAGGAAATTATGGCAGAATCGACGACAAATCTGGAGATCCCCGGGCTTTCGAAAAACGCCCGCACCGTACTTGAGAAACGCTATCTCAAGCGCGACACCGAGGGGAAAATCCTCGAAACACCCGCCGACATGTTCCGGCGCGTGGCCGAGGCCATTGCCGTCGCTGACCGTAATTTCGACAAGAAGGCCGACACCAGGGCGCTTGCCAAGAAGTTCTATGACCTGATGACCTCCTTCGAATTCCTCCCCAACTCCCCCACCCTCATGAACGCAGGGCGCGAACTGGGACAACTCTCCGCCTGCTTCGTGCTCCCCGTGGGCGACTCCATGGAGGACATCTTCGATGCGGTCAAGTACACGGCCCTGATCCACAAGTCGGGCGGCGGAACCGGCTTCTCCTTCTCGCGCCTGCGACCGGCCAACGACGTGGTCCGCTCCACCTCGGGCATATCCAGCGGCCCCATCTCGTTCATGCGGGTCTTCGACGCCGCCACCGAAACCATCAAGCAGGGTGGGACCCGGCGCGGCGCCAACATGGGGATACTCCGCGTGGATCATCCGGACATCATGGATTTCATCATGTGCAAGGATGATCAGAAACAGCTCAACAACTTCAACATCTCGGTGGGACTCACCGAGGCGTTCATGGAAGCCGTGGAAAAGGACGCCGAGTACGATCTGCGCAATCCCCGCGACGGCAAGCCGTGCGGCAAGCTCAATGCCCGCAAGGTGTTCAGCCGCATCGTGAAACAGGCATGGAAAAACGGCGAGCCGGGGATCATCTTCCTGGACCGTCTCAACAGGGACAACCCCACCCCCAAGGCCGGCGAGATCGAATCCACCAACCCCTGCGGCGAACAGCCGCTGCTCCCCTACGAATCTTGCAACCTGGGTTCCATAAACCTTGGAAAGATGGTGAAAGACGGGGAAGTGGACTGGAAGCGCCTCAAAGAAGTAGTACGCCTGGGCGTTCACTTCCTGGATAACGTCATTGAAGTGAATAACTACCCTCTTCCCCAGATCAACGAAACAACCCGCTCCAACAGAAAAATCGGTCTCGGCGTCATGGGCTGGGCCGACATGCTGATTCTTCTGGGCATCCCGTACAGCTCCGCCGAGGCCATAGCACTGGGCGAAAAAGTAATGCGCTTCATCAATGACGAAGGGCACGCCTACTCCCGTGAACTGGCCGCCGCACGGGGAACGTTCCCCAACTTCGAAGGTTCCATCTACGACCGCCCCGGCGAAGGCCCCATCCGTAACGCCACGGTGACCACCATCGCCCCCACCGGGACCATCTCCATCATCGCCAATGCCTCCAGCGGCGTGGAGCCCCTGTTCGCGGTTTCCTACGTGCGCCAGGTCCTCGACAAGAACATCCTCGTGGAGGTTAACCCCATATTTGAAGAAATAGCCCGCCAACGGGGCTTTTTCTCCGAAGAACTCATGCAGAAGATCGCTCAGCACGGCACCGTCCACGACATTGCCGAGGTTCCGGAGGATGTCCGTAAAGTATTCGTTACCGCCCACGACATCACGCCTGAAGACCATATCGAGATGCAGGCGGCTTTCCAGAAGTACACCGACAACGCTGTCTCCAAAACCGTAAACTTCGCCAACAACGCCACCATCGAGGATGTGGAAAAGGTCTACCGCCTGGCCTACAAGCTTGAGTGCAAAGGGGTTACCATCTACCGCGACGGCTCCCGCGACGAGCAGGTTCTCTCCACCGGCGCCAAGGAAGAAAAGGAGAAGGTTGTCCACACCGATGATAAGCGGGCCGTGAAGCGGGACCGCCCGAAAGCCCTCAAGGGCTGGACCTACCAGATGCAGACCGGCTGCGGCCCCCTCTACGTCACCGTCAACGAGGACAAGGCCGGGCTCTTCGAGCTCTTCACCACCATGGGGAAAGCGGGCGGATGCGCCGCCTCCCAGTGCGAGGCCATCGGCCGCATGGTGTCGCTGGCATGGCGCAGCGGCGTCCAGGCCCGCCAGGTCATCAAGCAGCTCCTCGGCATCTCCTGCCATCTGCCGGCCGGCTTCGGCGACAATAAGGTCCTCTCCTGCGCCGATGCCGTGGCCAAGGCTATTCAGGCCCACATGCAAGCTGAAGGCTATGATATCGGGCTCGAAGCCACGGCGCCCGAGCGGGGCGCCTGCCCCGAGTGCGGCGGCATCGTCGAGCATGAAGGGGGCTGCGCCGTCTGCCACGTCTGCGGCTATTCAGAGTGCGCCTGACCGCGAACTGATATAACGTAAAAAGGCCCGCCTCAAGCGGGCCTTTTTTTTAAAAAGCCGCACGACGTCACCGGTTCTGCCGCTTCAGCTCCACCAGCGTCGCCCCCCACCCCCCTGCGTCTTCCCCTGCCATACGGAACGATGCCACAACGTCAAGCCGCTCCAGAACGGCATGGACAGTCCGGCGCAGAGTCCCCGTCCCCTTGCCGTGGATAATCCTGACAGAGTATATGGACCGTTCGCGGCAAGCCTCGAGATAATCGGGGATGAGATCCTTCACTTCGCCGGGCCGGAAGGCATGGAGGTCAAGAATGCCGTCAATGGGGAGTTCTACAGGCGTATCTTCAATCATGGGAACCGTCTCCTCCAGACTCGCAGCCAGGATGAATCCACGATCAAGAGTATTATCCCATTGGCGGAAAAACTCTATTGATTTCTTGCTACCCTGTGGTAATCCAGAAGGGAAGCGCAAGACGCCAGCTACCGTTTGTCACGAAAGGACCACCATGACTGCCGACATCACCACCATGCTCTGGGATACCGCTCCCCTCTACCGTTCACCGGACGCACCGGAACTCGAAGCCGATCTCGCCAAGGGCGCCTCTGAGGCAAAAGCGTTCCGGGACCGTTATCTGGGTAAGGTTTCATCCCTGGACGCAACAGGGCTTCGGGATGCGCTCCGGTGCTACGAGACCCTCTCGGAGCTCCTGGTAAAGCCCCAACTCTACGCCCATCTCCTCTTTGCCGCCGACTCCGATAGCGACGCGAACAAGATGCTCTCCCAGAGAACCGCCGAATTCGGCAACCTCATGGGGCGCGAGCTTCTCTTCTTCGACCTGGAGATCATGGGCATCCCCGATGAACGTTTCGCGGAGATTGCCGCCGACGAATGTCTTGCCGCATATGGCCACTATCTTCAGATTGTCCGTAAGTTCCGGCCGCACACGCTTACGGAACGGGAGGAACAGCTCCTGAAACTGAAGAACCTCACCGGGGCAGAAGCCTTTTCACGCCTTTTCGACGAGCTGTCGGCCTCCTTCCGCTTCAGGATGGAGCTTGAAGGGGAGGAACGGGAGTTTACCGGCGAGGAGCTTTTGGGGCTTCTCCATCACCCGGACGCTGCAGTGAGGGAGAGAGCTTTCGCCACCTTCCTGAAGCGCCACGAGGAAGAGGCAATCGCCCTGGGCGCCATCTTCAACACCGTTGCCCTGGACCACGGGCAGGAACTGGAGTTGCGCAGCTACCGCCACCCCATGGAGCCCACCAACCTGGGGAACGAGATCCCCGAAGAGGTGGTGAACCGGCTTATGGATGTCTCGGAGGCCAATTACGGCCTTGCCCGGGACTACTTCCGGCTCAAGGCACAGCTCATGGGTCTGCCGAAGCTGAAGAACACCGACATCTACGCCCCGGTCGGCGAGACGGACCGCCATTACACCTTTGACGAGGCCCGGGATCTGGTCCTCGATGCCTACGGCGCCTTCCAGCCCCGCTTCCGGGACATCTGCGCCGCCTTTTTCGCCGAGCGGCGGATTGACGTGCTGCCGCGCCCCGGCAAGAGCGGCGGCGCCTTCTGCATGGGGATGACGCCGAGCCTCTCCCCCTATGTGCTCCTCAACTACACCGGCAACCTGCGGGACGTGGCCACCATCGCCCACGAACTGGGGCACGGCCTCCACTTCGTCCTGGCCCAGAAACAGACCATGCTCAACTACCACGCGCCGCTTCCCCTGGCGGAAACGGCGTCGGTATTCGGCGAGATGCTCCTGACCCGCTCGCTGCTCGAAAAGGAGAGCGACCCCTCGGTGAAGATCGCGCTCCTCTGCGCCAAGATCGAGGACATCATCGCCACCACCTTCCGCCAAAACGTTCTCACCCGCTTCGAGGAGCGGATGCACAACGAACGGAAGGAGGGGCTTCTCACCGCAACGCGGCTCTGCGACCTCTGGTGGGAGGAGAACGGCAAACTTTACGGCGACGCCGTGGATATGATCGAGCCCTACCGCTGGGGGTGGAGCTACATCTCCCACTTCATCCACGCCCGCTTTTACTGCTACTCCTACACCTTCGCGGAGCTACTGGTCCTCTCCCTCTACGGGAAATACCTGGAGGAAGGCGACGCGTTCATCCCCACCTACGTGGGCATCCTGGAAAGCGGCGGCTCATTGTCGCCGACGGACACGGTTAAACCGGCGGGAATCGACCTGGCCGATCCCCACTTCTGGCAGAAGGGGTACGATTTTCTGGCAGAACTGATCGAGGAACTGAAAGGGCTGGTGGGGGAACGGTAGGGGCGAATCTTGTATTCGCCCTTCGTGGGAAACTGGCGATCACAAGGATCGCCCCTACAATAAAAAAGCCGCCGGGATTCGCTCCCGACGGCCTTTTTTCATTGGTGTACGCGCCCTCTCAGTACCGGTAATGGCTGGTCTTGTAGGGGCCCTCTTTCGGCACGCCGATGTAGGCGGCCTGCTCGTCGGTGAGCTCCGTGAGCATGGCGCTCAGGGTCTTGAGCTGCAGGCGGGCCACCTTCTCGTCCAGTTCCTTGGGGAGCATGTAGACGCCGACCGGGTACTTGCCGGGGTTGCAGAAGAGCTCCATCTGGGCCAGGGTCTGGTTGGCGAAGGAAGAACTCATGACATAGGAGGGATGTCCCGTGGCGCATCCCAGGTTCACGAGCCGCCCCTCGGCCAGGAGGATGATCCGCTTGCCGTCGGGGAAGATGATGTGGTCCACCTGGGGCTTGATGTTCTCCCACTGGTACTGCTTCAGGGCTGCCACCTCGATCTCGTTGTCGAAGTGGCCGATGTTGCAGACGATGGCGTTGTGCTTCATGGCCTTCATGTGGTCATGGGTGATGACGTTGATATTGCCGGTGGTGGTGACGAAGATGTCGGCCTTGTCGGCGGCCCACTCCATGGTGACCACCTTGTACCCTTCCATGGCGGCCTGGAGGGCGCAGATGGGGTCGATCTCGGTGACCCACACCTGGGCCTGGAGCCCGCGCATGGCCTGGGCGCATCCCTTGCCCACCTCGCCGTAGCCGCAGACGACTGCCACCTTGCCGGCCACCATCACGTCAGTGGCCCGCTTGATGCCGTCCACCAGGGACTCGCGGCAGCCGTAGATGTTGTCGAACTTGGATTTGGTGACCGAGTCGTTGACGTTGATGGCCGGGAACTTGAGACGCCCCTTCTCGTGCATCTGATAGAGCCGGTGCACGCCCGTGGTGGTCTCTTCCGTAACCCCCTTGATGGCGGCGGCGGTCTGGGAGTACCACCCCGGTTTCTCGGCCAGGCGCTTTTTGATGGCGGCGAAGAGGAACTGCTCCTCCTCGCAGGTGGGATTGGCCACAACCGAAGGGTCCTTCTCGGCATCGCTCCCCAGGTGCAGGAGCAGAGTGGCGTCGCCGCCGTCGTCGAGGATCATGTTGGGGGTGCCGCCGTCATGCCACTCGAAGATCCGGTGGGTGAATTCCCAGTATTCCTCAAGGGACTCCCCCTTGTAGGCGAAGACGGGGATGCCGGCCGCAGCAATGGCGGCAGCGGCGTGGTCCTGGGTGGAGAAGATGTTGCAGGAGGCCCACCGCACTTCGGCGCCAAGGGCCGTAAGGGTCTCGATGAGCATGGCGGTCTGGATGGTCATGTGGAGCGAACCGGCGATGCGGGCACCCTTAAGGGGTTTGCTCGCGGCGTACTCCTCGCGGATGGCCATGAGGCCGGGCATCTCGGTTTCAGCAATTATCATTTCCTTGCGTCCCCAGGGGGCAAGGGAGAGATCCTTTACAAAGCAATCGGTGAACGCACCGGCCTGTGTGCTGGGTGTCGACATTGTATCCTCCATTTTGTATTGTTATTGTCACTGTATCGGTAAGGAAAAAGAAATATATATCATTTATTGCCGGGCAGGGTCAAAGTTCAATTCCCATTTCCATAAAAAAGGGGCACCTGCTGGTGCCCCCCTCTTTCTTTGGGACGATGAAAAACTGCCTCAGGCTGCTCTTTCTGCCTGGCCGGCCTCCTCCGCGAAGAGTTCGTCGAAGATTTCCTGTACCGTGGTAATGCGGTCGGCCTTCCAGGCATTGGTGCCGCAGAATACGAGCCCCGACTCCACATCGCCCTGTTGCGCCCGGTCGAGGGCGCTTACGATGCAAAACCGCTCGCCCGTCTCCTTGTAGGAGCATTTCTTCAGGCAGGCATTGGTACAGGAAGTGGCGTTTGTCTCATCGTAAAGTGTTATATTCTCCTGATTGCTGAGGATGGCCCGCCCCGGCAGTCCCGCCGGGCTCATGATGAGGCCGATATCCTCTTTGCGGCAATCGAGGTACATCTGCTTGTAGGCGTCTTCGGCATCGCACTCGACCGTCGGCACGAAGCGGCTCGCCATCTGGACGCCGTCGGCCCCTTCAGCAAGGGCATGGAGGACATCGGCGCGGTCCCAAATCCCCCCTGCGGCGATAATCGGTATCTCTTTACCGTATTCGGAGCGGAAGAATTCCTTTATGGCGCGGATGGTGCCGTACTGGTCATAGTCTCCGGTACCGATGTTTTCCAGCTTTTCACCCAGATGGCCGCCGGCGGTATCGGGGTCTTCCACAACAACCGCATCGGGAAGACGGCCGTATCCTTTGTCCCACTTTTTGGCGATGAGCTGGGCAGCACGGAGCGATGACACGATCGGCACGATAGCCACATCCGGGGCATGGGCGGTGAGGCCGGGAAGCGTCATGGGAAGACCCGCCCCGCAGACTATCACCTTGGCGCCGCCTTCGATGGAAGCTTGAACGAGCTCTTCATAATCGGCAAGCGCCACCATGATGTTTACGCCGATGATCCCGTCGGGTGCCACCTCATAGGCCTTGCGCAGCTCCTGCCGCAGCGCCTCGGGATTGGACTGGAGGTAGTTGGAACCGGTGTAGAGGCCGCTGTTGAGAGTGATGCCGGCAGTGGCCACGAGCCCCACGCCGCCGCATTTGGCCACATGGCCGGCAAGCCGCCATCCCGATATGCGAACTCCCATCCCACCCTGTATGAGCGGATATTTCACTTCATACTTGCCGATTTTAAGCGGTCCTGCCATGTTCCTCACCCCCTGCCGGTGTTGTTTGTATGATGGTTACCATAGCAGAGCAGCGGCCGGAATATGTGTAATACTTTTGTAAAACGAAATACCCTTGCAAACACAACGGGGGGGTGCTACACAAAAAATCATGAAATGGCTGAAAAAACTCATAAACCCGCTCATGGCCCTGATCGGAATTCAGGTCGTATGGGGGTTGCTGGTCTTTTTCTGGATCAGCTGGTTCGTGGGGCGTCACAAGGAGTTCCGTCAACTGGCCGAACGCTACCGACCCGAACTGCTGGCGCGGGGCTTCGACTGGGCTGTGCTCGTGGAAGGGCTGGTGCTTCTCGTCATCATCCTGGCGGGGGTCTATGTCATTTTCATTTACTGGCGCCGCCAGTCTAAACTGAATCTGGAGCAGCAGGACTTCATCTCCCAGGCGACCCACGAACTTAAATCACCGCTGGCTTCCATCAAGCTCCACCTGGAGACAATCCGGCTCCGCAAGCCCCCCGCCGACAAGCTGGAGCGTTTCCTGGACACCATGCTCGTGGACATAGACCGGCTCGACAACCTTACCAGCAATATTCTGATGGTCGCCAAGATTGAACAGCGGCGTCGGGCCTCCCTCTACCCGGTGGTGGACTTCTCGGCCCTGGTGACCCGTTACATGGAGCATCAGCGCAACAACCTGCCCGAAGGTGGAAGCGTCATCCTCGACATCGAGAAGGGAATTTCCGCGGCAATCGATGTGGAGGGGATGGAGACGGTACTGCGCAACCTGTTCGAGAATGCAATCCTCTACAGCATAGGGGCTCCGGAAATCCGCGTCGCCCTGAAGCGGGAGGGGAACCGCTGCGTTCTCTCCTTCCAGGACAACGGCAAAGGAATCGACCGCAAAGACCTCAAGCACATTTTCCGGAAGTTCTACCGGATTCGCAGCAGCGGCGAAGCAATCCGGGGAACCGGCCTCGGCCTCTGGATCGTCAAGTCAGTGGTCAGGGAACACGGCGGGACCGTAACCGCCGAAAGCGAGGGGCTTGGAAAGGGAACCGTCTTTGCCATCAGTCTCCCCCTGCCCCGCAACAAAGGGGTTGCCCGATGAACGATGAAAAACCCCACATCCTTCTGGTGGAAGACGAGATACACCTGGCCCGGGGCATCTGTTTCAACCTTGAAATGGACGGATATCGCGTAAGCCATGTGGAAAGCGGCGAAGAAGCCCTGGAGCGGCTTGCCTATGACCGCTTCGCTCTCATCATTCTCGATGTGATGCTTCCGGGAATGGATGGTTTCGCCGTCTGCGAACGGATCAGGACCATGGACAGCCGGGTACCGGTCCTGATACTGACGGCACGGTCCGACGAAGGAGCACGGATCACGGGACTGAAGAGCGGCGCCGATGACTACCTCACCAAGCCCTTCAACCTGAACGAGTTCCTGCTGAGGGTCGGCGGAATGCTGCGGCGCTCTTCCTGGTACCGTCCCGAGCCCGTGGAGGAAGCATACCGTTTCGGCGACAACGAGGTATTTCTCCTGTCCTATCATGCCCGCACCGCCCAGGGAGAGATCGACCTCACGGAACTTGAGGTTAAGATGCTATCCCTTTTCTTCCAGCGGGAGGGGGAGGCCATCAGCCGCGGCGACATCCTGGAGAATGTCTGGGGATACAAATCCGACACTGAAACCAGAACTCTGGACAACTTCATCGTGCGGCTGCGGAAATACTTCGAGCCGAACCCCGCCAAGCCGATATATTTCCATACGGTTAGGGGATTGGGATACCGGTTCAGCAGGAAAGGAAGTGAGATAGCAAGATAGTGAGGGAGCGAAGTAGCAGGATACAAACGAAGAAAAGGCCGGATGACATCGTGTCGTCCGGCCTTTCTACTACCTCGCTACTTACTACCTTGCTACCTCGCTACTTACTATCTCGCTAGATACCCGCCTTCTGGCGAATTATGTCAACCTTGTCGGTCCGCTCCCAGGTAAACTCAGGGAGTTCCCGGCCAAAGTGGCCATAGGCGGCGGTTTTCTTATAAATGGGACGAAGCAGGTCGAGCTGCTCGATGATGGCACGGGGGCGCAGATCAAACACCTCGCGCACTATCTCGGCAATCCGGCTCGAAGGGATCTTGCCGGTGCCGGCGGTGTCAACCATGACGGATACCGGCTCGGCCACGCCGATGGCATAGGCCACCTGCACTTCGCACTTCTCGCAAAGCCCGGCAGCCACCAGGTTTTTGGCCACATAACGCCCCATGTAGGCGGCGGAACGATCCACCTTGGAGGGATCCTTGCCGGAGAAAGCACCACCGCCATGGGCGCCATGGCCGCCGTAGCTGTCAACGATGATTTTCCGCCCGGTCAGGCCGCAGTCGCCCATGGGCCCGCCGATGACGAACCGGCCCGTGGGGTTGATGAGGAGCCGGGTCCGCTCGTCCATGAGATCAGCCGGAATGATCTTCTTCACGACCTCCTCGATGATCCCTTCCTTGATGGTCTCGTAGGAAACCTCCGGCGTATGCTGGGAGGAGATGACCACCGTATCCACCCGCACCGGCTTGTCATTCACATATTCTATGGAAACCTGTGACTTCGAATCGGGACGAAGGAAGTCAAGAACGCCATTTTTACGCACTTCCGCCAGCCGTTGGGTCAGCTTGTGGGCATAGGTGATGGACATCGGCATGAGTTCCGGGGTTTCGGTGCAGGCATAACCGAACATGAGCCCCTGGTCCCCGGCACCCTGCTCCTTGAACATCCCCTCCCCTTCGGTAACTCCCTGGGAGATATCGGGGGACTGCTTGTCGATGGAAACGAGGACGGCGCAGGTTTCCCAATCGAAACCCATGGCCGAATCATTGTAGCCAATCTCGCGAATGGTCTCGCGCACGACCTTGGGGTAATCCACAACGGCACTCGTGGTTATCTCGCCGGCAATGACCGCCATGCCGGTGGTTACCATGGTTTCGCACGCAACGCGAGCCTTGGGATCCTGGGTAAGAATAGCATCGAGAATGGAATCCGACACTTGATCCGCAACTTTATCGGGATGCCCTTCTGAAACCGATTCGGAAGTAAAAATATAGTCCTTCATCTCCATCGCTGATCCTTCCTCCTCACTGATGAATATGGTCTGTTCTATGTTCTGCAAAGGTTTGAATTGTATAAGCTGGCAGAGACGTATGTCAAGGGGGAAAACTGAAAGGAGTCAGTCAAAACTCTCGGAAAACCGTGCGGAAATCTCGCTGCTCAGATAAGCTTCCACTTCCGCCGCACTGGAGAAAGTGAGCGCCTTTGCCACAAGGAGTTCCGCGTCGCCCCTGGCGGCACGGCGCAATACTTTCTTGACGCGTGGAATCGAGACACCGGTCATTGAAAGTTCATCGAATCCGAGGCCAAGGAGTATGGGGAGATAGCGCGCCTCGCCGGCCATTTCGCCGCACATGCAGGCACGGATGCCGGCGGCATGGGCCGCGTCGACCACCATGCGGAGGGACCGGAGAACGGCTGGATGCAGCGGCTGATAGAGGTGGGCCAGGTGCTCATTGGTGCGGTCAATGGCCAGGGAGTACTGGATAAGGTCATTGGTGCCGACGCTGAAGAAATCCACTTCCCGGGCAAGGATGTCGGCAATGACAACCGCCGATGGAACCTCGATCATAATGCCGACTTCCATGGCATCGTCGAAGGGCGTCCCTTCAGCGCGGAGTTCGCGCTTGGCTTCTTCCAGAATTGCCTTGGCGGTGCGCACCTCTTCGACCCCGGAAATCATCGGGAAAAATATCCGGACCTTACCCCGGGCGCTGGCCCTCAGTATAGCCCGCAACTGGGTTTTGAACACCTCGGGTTTGCGGAGGGAAAGACGTATGGCCCGCAACCCCATGGCCGGGTTCATCTCATCCTCCAGGTGAAGGTCGGTGGCGAGCTTATCGCCGCCCACGTCAAGGGTTCGGATGGTAACCGGCAGGGGCGCCATCTTTTCCGCAATGGCGGCATAGGCCAGGTACTGCTCTTCCTCGTCGGGAAGCCCCCTGCGGTTCATGTAGAGCATTTCGGTGCGGTAGAGACCGACCCCTTCCCCGCCATGTCCCTTGAGCGTGGGGATTTCCTCGGCAAACTCCACATTCCCCATGAGACCGACCCGATGGCCGTCGGTGGTCTCGGGGGGCAGGTCACGAAGCTTGAGGAATTCCTGCTCCAAGTAGTCGTACCGCTGCTTGCGCTGGAGATAATCGCGGAAAGTCTCCGTGTCGGGGTTGACTACCACGGTGCCATCGGTGCCGTCTATGATGATCGGCAATCCGTCGATGTCCTCACTGGTGATCGTTTCGAGGCCGACCACAGCAGGGATTTCAAGGGCTCTGGCCAGGATGGCCGTATGGGAAGTCCTCCCCCCCATATCCGTGATGAAGGCGATTACCTTGTTTTTGTCTATCTGGAGAATATCGGTTGGCGAAAGGTCGTGGGCGACGATGACGATCTTGCCCCCATCGATGGAAGCGATGCTTTCCTGACGCTTGCCAACCATCGCCCGCATGATTCGTTCGACAACGGTTTCCACGTCGCCGGCCCGTTCGCGCAGGTACTCGTCTTCAATTTCAACAAAGAATTCTTTGAATTTCTGGAGGTTTCGCTTGAGTGCCGCTTCGGCATTGATCCGCTCCCCGGCGATCAGGTCGAGGGTGCCGCGGGTAAGCATGCTGTCGTCAAGGATCAGCAGGTGGGTATCTACAACATAGAGGTGTTCGGGGCCGCGAGTTGCGGCAAGATGCTCTTTAACGGCAAGGAGTTCCTGACGGGCATCCTGAAGCGCGGCAAGGAAACGCGCGCACTCCTGCGCCACCTCCTCCTCTCCGATGGAAACCTCGGTGACCGACACGCGATTACGGTCAGTCAGGCGCGCAGTTCCGATAGCTATCCCGGAAGAGGCTTCTATGCCGCGGAAAATCCGCGTATCATTCCTCGCCGAATCCATTAGTTATGAGATCACCGAGGGCGGCCATCGCTTCCGCCTCATCCTCACCATCAATAGTGACTTTGATGACTGTTCCCTTGGCGGCGGCAAGCATCATGATTCCCATGATGCTCTTGCCGTTTACCTGCACCCCTTCACGCTCAATCTTGATGTCGGAACGAAAGCGGCTTGCTGTCTTGACAAAAAGGGCCGAAGCCCTGGCATGGAGACCAAGTTTGTTGACGATGCTGAATTCCTGAACTTGCATTACTGGATAACCCTGCTCCTAAGTTTTATTTCAGATAGTCTCCGGCCACGGCAATACTCTCGCGGCCGTATTCCTTGAGAGACGTGGCCAGATCGGCAACGGTGCCCCGCTCCCTGTCCGAAGCGAACTTTATCACCATCGGAAGGTTCACGCCGGTCAACACCTCAATCCGGTCAGTTTCAAGGAATGAGAGGCTCATATTGGATGGAGTGCCGCCGAACATGTCGGTCATTATGAGCGCACCATCCTCTGAAACGCGCTTAACGGCTTCGGCAATACGAGTCATGATATCATCGGCAGGATCTCCCGGACGGATACCTACTGCTTCTGCACGTTCAATGGGTCCCACGATCATTTCGGCTCCACTGAGAAGCTCCTCGGCAAAACCGGCGTGGGTTACTAACACCAATCCAATCATCGATTTATCCTTTATCCATGTCCCTATGGCTCACCTTTACGGAAAGGTTATTGCGGGTAAAAAACTGGTGGAGCTCTTCCACCAGTGCAACTGACCTGTGCCGGCCTCCGGTGCAGCCTATTGAAATCGTCAGGTACGACTTCCCCTCCCGCTTGTAAGCGGGCAGAAGATAATCAAGCAGATCCTCGAACTTTTCCAGGAACAAGCCTGTTTCAGGCTTTTCGAGGACAAATTCCCTTACGCGGGAATCGAGCCCAGTGAAGGGTCTGAGTTCCGGCACAAAATGGGGATTGGGAAGAAAGCGAACATCCATGACCAAATCCGACTCCAACGGAATCCCGTAACGATAACCGAACGACTGGAGATTAATCGTCATCCTTCCCGTGCCGGCCACTCCCTTGACACGAACCAGCACCATCTCTTTGAGCTGGTGGACGTTCAGCTCGGACGTGTCGATAACAAGCGTGGCAATTCTCCGGAGCCCCGCCAGTTGTTCGCGCTCGTAACGGATTCCTTCGGGTACCGAACCACTGTCCAGGGCCGGGTGCCGACGCCGGGTCTCGGAGAAGCGACGGATCAGCACTTCATCGGTTGCATCGAAAAAGATTATCTCGACGGTATGCCCGGCGTCATCTATCTCGTGAAATATCTTTTCGAATCCCTTGAGAAAATCCCTCCCCCGGATATCCATGACGAGAGCCACGCCCGGCACCGTTTCCTGGGACTTCTGGACCAGGTCGATGATGGTGGGGAAGAGCTGCACCGGAAGATTATCGATGCAAAAGAACCCCTCGTCCTCAAGAACTCGCACCGCTGTGGATTTGCCGGAACCGGAGAGGCCGGAGATAACCAGAACGCGCATCGGTCACTCCACCTCATTGCCCCGGGGGCGGACTTCCATTCTCGTCATGAGCTTCTCCTGGAACTCCCGGGCCGAATGATACCCCATCCCCTTAAGCAGGTGGTTGCGGGCCGCCACCTCGATTATTGAGGTGAGGTTGCGTCCCGGCCGGACTGGAATCTTGATGTAAGGAATCTCGATATCCAGAATCGTGTAAAACTCGTCATCAAGGCCAAGACGGTCGTATTCATGTTCCGGATCCCAGTCAACCAGTTCGATCACCATATCAATGATCTTCTTCTCGCGAATGGATGACACGCCGAACAGGTTCTTTATGTTGAGAACCCCGAGCCCCCGTATCTCGATATGGTACTGGATAGCCTCAGCCGCCTGCCCCACAAGGGCTGCGGGCATTTTTTTCTTAACAAACACCACGTCATCGGCCACAAGCCGGTGCCCCCGAATGACCAGGTCGAGGGCACACTCGCTTTTGCCGATGCCGCTCTTGCCCAGCAGGAGAACCCCAACACCCAGGACATCCACGAGAACGCCATGGATGTGGGTCATTGGCAGGAGACGCTCCTCAAGGAACTTTGTGATGAGCGAGATGAACGTTGATGATTGAAGCGGTGTCACCATGAGCGGGATCGCTTCACGTTCGGCCGCATCCTTGAGGAACTGGGGCGGATCTAGCCCCTTGGTGATGATGATGCAGGAGATGGGATACTCGCAGAACTTGTCGATGAATATTGTGGCAAGTTCCTCATGAAGCTGTCGCAAGTAGGAGATTTCAGTATTCCCCAGCACCTGAACCCGGTCCGGATGAAGGTGATCGGTATATCCGGTGAGGGCAAGGCCGGGTTTTTGGATACGCGAACTGAATACTCGATGCTCGACCCCTCCCCCCCCCGCAATGAGGGACAGGTCGAGACCATACTCCGAATCATTGAGGAGGTCTTCTATTGAGAGGCTGATGGTATTCAACGTCTGTTCCCCCTCCATCCGGCAGGGCAACCGGTAGCGGGCCGCGCACGCCAGCAAGCGGCGCGGCCCTCCAGGCTTTATTTGGGTGCCGGTTCGATCAGGCCGTAATTGCCGTCTTTGCGGCGATAGACAACATTGATCGCTTCAGTGGCAGAATCGGTGAAAACAAGGAAATCCTTATGGAGGAGATCCATTTGCATGACCGCCTCCTCGACCGACATCGGCTTGATGATAATGGTCTTGCTCCGGACAATTACCGGCTCCTGCTGCTGGTCGATGCTCTCGGCCGTGAACACGCTCTTCTGCACTTCGAGTGAACGGTTGTCGGCTGCCGGCTTGTGGTCCTTGAGGCGCTCTTTGTAGCGACGAAGCTGGCGCTCGATTTTGTCGATCACGGCGTCGAGGGCCGCATACATGTCGTTGGTTTCCTCGGCAGCCTTGATGGTAACCCCTTTGGCGGTAAGGGTAACCTCGGCCATATGACGAATTTTCTCGACGGTGAGGAAGACTTGGGCGGTGATGGGCTCGTCAATATATTTCTTAACCCTCTCCAGTTTCTCGGCTGCGTAGCTTTTCAGGGCTTCGCTCTGCTCCATGTGCCTGAATGTTGTGGTAATTTGCATAACTTCCTCCTTGCGGTAAATGCGTGTCGGGTCACCTGCTCTTACTTCAGTTAAATCACTAAAAAGCAATCCTTCAACCCGCGACGTCAAAAGAAAAAATTATTCGAACCGGGCTCAGCTCAGAAATGCCGCTTGCGCTCCGATGACGAGCCGATTCTCATCATCTCACGGTACTTGGTAACGGTACGACGGGCAATGTTGATACTGCTGGCCGACAGGAGATCGGCAATGCGCTGATCGCTGTACGGCTTGCGCGGGTCTTCGGCTTCGACTATTTCCTTGATCCTGTTCTTGACACTCTCCGAGGCGATAAAGTCCCCCTCGCCGGTGGAAATACCACTGTTGAAGAAGTACTTCATCTCGAAAAGCCCTTGGGGTGTCTGCATGTATTTGCTGGTTGTAACACGGCTGATGGTGGACTCGTGCATGCCGATATCCTCGGCCACGTCACGGAGCACCAGCGGCCGGAGATATTCTATGCCCTTGTCGAGAAAGTCCCGCTGGAACTTGGCAATGCTCTTGGCCACCTTGTAGATGGTCCGCTGCCGCTGATGAATGCTCTTGATGAGCCACATGGCCGAACGGACCTTGTCATTAATGTATTCTTCAGCTTTTTCATCCACCTGGCCGGCTGACTTGGCATCTCCAGAGTAAAAGGGGCTGATACGAAGATTGGGGAGCCCTTCGTCGTTCAGCATTACGACATAGTCCTCTCCAATCTTGTAGACGAAGATGTCGGCGGAAATGTAGTGGACGTCATCGGAACCATAGATACGCCCCGGTTTGGGGTCAAGCCCGGCAATGATGCGCGCCCCCATGAGGATATCGTTGATATCCACCCCGAGGGCCTTGGCGATCTGCTTGTACTTGCGGGCTTCCAGGTCATGGAGATGGTCTTTGAGTATCCCCTCCACAACGCTCCCCCCCATGTCAAGCTGGGCAACCTGAATGAGAAGGCACTCCCGGAGGTCCCTGGCACCGACCCCCATCGGGTCGAACTCCTGTATCTTCTTGAGGCATGCCTCGACAACGACATCCTCTACACCCCGTGACCGTGCAATCTCCTCAACAGTGGCCCGGAGATAGCCATCTTCATCGATGTTCCCGATAATCTCGGCACCGATTTCCGCTTCCGCATCGGAAATCCGGGCAAGGCTCAACTGCCACATGAGATGATCGACCAGGGTGCCCTTGCGGGTAAGGATATTCTCGTAGGAGGGACGCTCCTCGTCATCGTAATACTGTTCGCCGGCACTGAAATTATAACCTTCGAGATAGCTGTCCCAATCGGTGTCGCGCAAGGTTTCCTCCCCCGCCTTCACCTCCTGGAACCCAGTATCCTCGCCGGAAGGGGCCTCTTCCTTTTCAGACTGCTCCAGCTGCTCCTGCTCCCGTGGCTCCTCAAGCTCAAGGGACTCTTCGAGCACAGGGTTCTCCTCCATCTCCTGACGGACAAGATCCTGAAGCTCCAGCCGCGAAAGCTGAAGAAGCTTGATGGCCTGCTGCAACTGGGGAGTCATCACCAGTTGCTGGGTCAGTTTCATCTGTTGACGCATTTCAATGGCCATAACTGGAACACCCTGGATACGGTTCTACGCTCGTTAGTCGCGGGGTAAACAACCGCCGCATTGCACTGGCATCTCTGTAAAACGAGAAATCGTTACAGTCTGAATTTATCGCCCAGATAGATCTCCCGGGCTTTTTTGCTTTCGGCGATTTTCACCGGATCGCCATATTCAATAACCTCACCGGAGCTCATGATATAGGCGTTATCGCATACACCAAGCGTCTCCCTGACGTTGTGGTCGGAAATGAGGATCCCTATCCCTCTCGATTTCAGATCGGTGATAATCGCCTGAATATCAATTACTGCGAGGGGATCAATCCCCGCAAAGGGTTCGTCGAGAAGGATAAAAAGGGGATCGGTTGCCAGCGCACGGGCAATCTCGACCCGGCGGCGCTCCCCTCCGGAAAGGGCATACCCCTTGCTCTTTGCGATATGGGCAATTTTGAACTCGCCGATGAGCTCTGAAGCCCGCTCTCGTCTCTCTGCCGGGGAGAGGTCCATGGCTTCCAGAACTGACAGGATGTTCTCCTCAACAGTAAGCTTGCGGAAGACGGAAGGTTCCTGGGGGAGATAGCTGATTCCCATGCGCGCACGCTGATACATGGGAAGCGTGGTAATCTCCTCGTCGCCGAGGAACACCTGACCTCCATCAGGGCGGCAAAGCCCCACAACCATATAGAAAGTAGTGGTCTTGCCGGCACCGTTAGGCCCAAGAAGTCCCACGACCTCACCCGTGGAAACCCTCAGATCGACACCACTTACAACTATACGCTTGCCGAAACCCTTCCGGAGTCCCTGTGCCCGCAGAACAGTATCAGCGCTTTTGCCCGCCATTCTTCCCCTTTTCCCTGGGCGTAATGACTGCCTCGACCCGTGTGTCGGGGCCGCCGGTCACAACGCTTCTTTCTTCGTCTACAAAATAGGTGATGACCTTCCCGGTTACCGTATTCTCGCCCTGAATCACCTTGGGATCACCGGTAAGGACAATCTTTTGCTCGACGCTCTGGTAGACGGCTTCACGTGCCGTAGCAAGGCGGTCTCCCTGGACGATGCGAACGTTCCCCGTCGCCACAACCTTGTCGAGATCGCCACCTTCCTCTTTGTAGTAGACCACAAGCTTATCGGAATAAATGGTCAGATCACCCTGACGGGCGACGACTTTGCCGCTGAACGTGGCAGTTCTGCTTTTACTGTCACTGGAGAGTTCATTGGATTTTATGGTTACCGGCTGTCCCTGCCGGTCACCCTTCAGCAGCGGCGCAGCGTTGGCAACTGCCAGTGATGCCAGCAGCAGAAGCATAACCGTGAAGATTCGCATCATATCATCCCTTTTTCCGCGGCGTGACGGTTGCAGTCACATCCTTAAGGACCCGCACCTGCCGGTTCTTGACTGAAAACTCCATCCCTACGCCAGTGACGCTCATTCCACCATCGGTGAATACAACCCTGTCATCGGTGACAATCAGAGAACGGCCAGCCTCGTATGATGCCCGACCGGTGGTGAATGCCATGCCTGATTCGCTCTTCGCGGCAACATTTCCGGCCAGCTTCACATTCTTCGATGCATTGAAGTAGTCGGCCACATCCGAGACAATAGTCACGTCTCCACTGTCACCACTCTTGTAAAGGATCAACCGCACACCGGACAGCCTGGTCACATCCCTCGCCTTGTCATACTCACCCTTTTCGGCAAAAAGATCCCATTGCTTAACACCATTTTTGGTTTCCGCATAATGGATTGTGCTGAGGGAAAGTTCAACGTTGCGGGGAAGAGCCGGCAGGCTCTCCTCCTTCTTATCGCCTCCCCCTAGCCTCAAGGCAAGAGTACCGGCAACATAGAGTACTGCGAGAATAATGACCGAGGCAAGAATATGCCTGATTTTATTAGCATTTGCCATATATATGGGCGAAGTATACCATCTAGCCAAAGCACTGTAAAGTGGATTCTCGGCACAGATAAGCAATTTGGCACGGAGATTGTAAGATCAGAACCGCAAACTTGCAGAATAGCCAGCAAAGGGGCTTCGCAGGCCCTATGACTGGGGAGGACATCATCGGTCACAAAGAACTGAAAAAGGGCAGGATGCGGCAGAAGGGTATTCGGAGAAAAACTAGAGAAAGTAACGAGAAGTTATCTCATCCCACTTCCCCTGCTCCCGGAGCATAAGGTCGCATACTTCGCGAACAGCCCCCCAACCGCCGCGGTTGCGGGTGGTGAAGTGTACAAAGGGGAAAACATCGTCCACGGCATCTGCCGGGGCAGCCGCAAAACCGACCCGGCGCAATACGGGAATATCAATAACATCGTCGCCCATGAAGGCGACCTGTTCATCGGTCAATTCCGTTCTCTCCAGAATCTCCTTATAGGGGGTAAGCTTGTCGAGGGATTTCTGATACACCAGCGAGATACCCAGTTCAGCAGCCCGGTTTGAGACGACGACCGACCCGCGCCCCGAGATGATGCCCACCTCGATCCCGGCCCGCTGCAACATCTTGATCCCATGGCCGTCCTTGACGTTGAAGAACTTGCTTTCAACGCCGTTGGAATCGAAAATAATCCGCCCATCGGTCATGACACCGTCAACGTCAAGGAGAAGAAGCCGGATATTCCGGAGACGCTCATTCATCAGGCAAGCCCCGCTTTGAGAAGATCATGCAGATGGACGACACCCACCGGCTTCTGCTCGTCATCCCCTTCAAAAACGAAGAGAGAAGTAATCGAATACTGTTCCATGCGCTGAAGGGCCTTGGCTGCCAAATCTCCCCGCAGAATCCTCTTGGGGTTCCGGCTCATGAGCTCCGACGCGCGGAGGTCAAGGATGGCAACTCCCCGGCTGAGCGCCCGGCGCAGGTCTCCGTCGGTAATAACGCCCAGGAGATCGCCGCCGGCATCCACAACTCCCGTAACGCCCAACCCCTTGGAAGTGATGACGAACAGGGCATCGCTCATGGGGGTATCCGCCGCGACAAGCGGCAGGGAATCGCCGCCGTGCATCAGGTCCCCAACGGTAAGGAGAAGCTTCTTGCCGAGGGAGCCGCCGGGATGGAACAGGGCAAAGTCCTCGGGACGAAACCCGCGCTCTATGAGAAGTGCCACGGCAAGGGCATCACCCATGGCCAGAGTGGCGGTTGTGGACGCGGTGGGAGCGAGGCCCAGTGGGCAGGCTTCCTCCTTGACTGAAATATCGAGAAAAACGTCACCGGCCTTGGCAAGGGTCGATTTCGGGTTTCCAGACATGGATACAAGGGAAGCACCAATCCTTTTAATGATCGGCAATATCCGCACTACTTCTTCAGTTTCGCCGCTATTGGAGATGGCAATAACCACATCCCCCTTCATGATCATCCCCAGATCACCATGAATGCCCTCGGCAGGATGAAGGAAAAATGCAGGGGTTCCAGTAGAGGCCATGGTAGAGGCAATTTTCTGGCCGATGAGCCCTGATTTCCCCATGCCGGTCACCACCACTCTTCCTTTGGTAGAAAGAACGAGGCGAACGGCCCTTTCAAAATCGCCGTTAATGGAGTCGGCAAGGGCCATAAGGGCATCGGCTTCAATGCGGATAACCTTGCGTGCTTCTTCGATAATCATCTGAAATCCGTAACCGGGGACCGTGGACCAGGGACCGGCAAAAACTTTTACCTGTACCTGGGCAGCAGTTCCGGGCTTCTATTTTACTATGGCGTCAATGGCCTTGAGTTTTTTCAGCAGCACAGGAAGATCGTCAAGGGGAATCGAATTGGGGCCATCGCAAAGGGCCTTGGACGGATCCTCGTGAACTTCCATGAAGATGCCGTCGATGCCAGTTGCAACGGCTGCGCGGGAGAGATACTCCACAAACTCCCTCTGACCGCCGGATGAACCGCCCTGCCCTCCGGGGAGCTGAACACTGTGCGTTGCATCGAAAACCACCGGAAAGCCCAACCGCCGCATTATGGGGAGGCTTCGCATATCGGAAACGAGGTTGTTGTACCCGAAAGAGACCCCTCGTTCGGTCAGAATAATCTGCTCGTTTCCGCTGGCGACAATCTTGCCCACCACGTTTTCCATGTCCCAGGGGGCAAGGAACTGCCCCTTCTTGACGTTAACCACGCAGCCGGTGCGGGCGGCCTCAACCACAAGGTCGGTCTGGCGGCAGAGGAAAGCCGGAATCTGAAGGATGTCGAGAACCTCGGCTGCGGGCTGCACCTGTTCAATGGAGTGAATATCGGAAACAACAGGGATCCCGAGGGATTCCTTGACCTTGGCGAGGATGCGAAGCCCCTCCTTCATTCCCGGTCCACGGAAGGAGGTGACCGAGGTGCGGTTCGCCTTATCGTAGGAAGCCTTGAAGATGAGAGGGATCGACAAGCCGTTAACAATGGTCATGAGGCGCTCGGCGCAGCGCAGGGTTGCCGCCTCGTTCTCGATGACACACGGGCCGGCGATAAGCACCAGGGGACGGGTTCCACCCATCTTAACGTTGCCGATGGTAATTTCTCTGATCATAGGGTCCTCACAGCCTCGTTATGGGTAACGATATTATCCCTTTTTGCCCCGCTGCTCAAGGGCAGCAGCAATAAAGGACCTGAAGAGCGGATGGGGGTTAAGGGGCTTCGACTTGAACTCCGGATGGAACTGGCATCCGAGGAACCATGGATGATCCGCAACCTCGACAATCTCCACCAGGTCTCCTTCCTTATAGATACCCGAAACCACTAGTCCCTTGGAAACCAGCAACTCCCTGAAAGAGTTGTTGAATTCATACCGGTGACGATGCCGCTCGGAAACATCGAGTGAACCGTATGCGCGATGGGAGAACGTTCCCTTGGCAATGGAACAGGGATAGGCCCCGAGCCGCATGGTCCCGCCCTTGCGTTCCACCCCCTTCTGATCCTCCATCAGGTGAATGACCGCATTCGCGCAATCCGGCCGGAACTCGCTGGAGCAGGCGTCATCGAGTCCGCAAACATTACGGGCATACTCCACAACCGCCATCTGCATACCGAGGCAGATGCCGAAAAAAGGAATCTTCCGGATACGGGCATATTCGATGGCTTTGATTTTCCCCTCGGTCCCCCGCTCGCCGAAACCGCCGGGTACCAGGATTCCGTCCACGCCGTCCAGAAGTCCGGCCAACCCTTCGTGCTCAAGTTTCTCGGAATCGAGATAGTGGAGGGTAACCCGGCAGTCATTGGCAATGCCACCGTGGGTGAGGGCTTCGGACAATGACTTGTAAGACTCGGTGAGGTCCACATACTTGCCGACTATGGCGATGTGGACCTCGCCCTTGAGCGGATTCCGAAGCTTCTCCACCACCCTTTCCCAGGGGGCCAGGTCAGGGGCCTTGGTCCAGATATTGAGCTTCTCCACCACCTGCTCGTCGAGCCCCTGCTTATGGAGTGCAAGAGGCACCGCATATATGTGCTCGGCGTCGGCGGACGTAACGACCCCCTTTTCCTCCACATTACAGAAGAGGGCAATCTTTGCCTTCATGTCGTGGGGGAGGTCCTTCTCGCAGCGGCAGATGAGAATGTCCGGCTGAATACCGATTTCACGCAGTTCCTTGACTGAATGCTGGGTCGGCTTGGTTTTCAATTCGCCGGCGGTCTTTATGTACGGAACAAGCGTCACGTGCAGGTACAGCACGTTGCCGGCCCCGCGGTCGGCCTTGAACTGGCGGATCGCCTCCAGGAACGGCAGCGACTCGATATCCCCAACGGTGCCGCCCACCTCGACGATGGCCACATCGGCACCCTTGGCATTCTCCAGTATCTTGTGCTTTATCTCGTCGGTGATGTGCGGAATTACCTGGACGGTTCCCCCCAGGTAGTCGCCGCGGCGCTCTTTCTCAATTACGGAGTAATAGACCTGGCCGGTGGTGAAGTTGCTCCTCTTGGAGAGCCTGGCAGAGGTATAGCGCTCGTAATGGCCGAGGTCCAGATCGGTTTCCGCACCATCATCGGTGACAAAAACCTCCCCGTGCTGAAACGGGGACATGGTGCCCGGGTCCACGTTGATGTAAGGGTCGAGCTTCTGCATGGACACACGAAGCCCCCGGGACTCCAGAAGCGCACCGAGCGATGCCGAAGCAAGCCCTTTGCCTATGGAGGACACAACTCCACCGGTCACGAAAATAAACTTTGTCTTCATGGAAACTCCTAAAAAAATCAGGGAGGGGATACAGATTTCAGGAATCCAGGAGCAAAGTTCCCGAATCCTTGTACCGTATGCCCCACACCCATTACCTCGGACCTAACACCTAGAGTCCTGTTAATTTTTCGATGACTTTGTCCAGATCGCCCGGCGTATCTACGCCAATCGATTCGAAGGAGGTCTCCACGACCCTGATGCGGAACCCGTTTTCCAGTGCCCGCAACTGCTCCAGCTTCTCCGCCAGTTCAAGGGTGGTAGGAGCCATTCTGGCGAACTCCAGCAGGAAGTCCCGCCGGTAAACATAGAGCCCCACATGCTTGTAGCACAAAAGCCTCCCCGTTACGAACGCCTCGTCCTTCAGGTCATTCCACTTGTCGCGGAAGTTGGGAAGCGGCGAACGGGAGAAATACAACGCATCCCCCCGGCTATCGGTGACAACCTTCACGACGTTGGGGCTCAGGAAGTCATGAAGGGATTTTATGCGGCTCTTCAGAGTTCCCATCCTGATGGAATCATCGGAAACCAGGGGTGCGATTGCCTCATCAATCATGGCCGGTTCAATGAGCGGTTCATCACCCTGAACGTTCACAATGATGTCGGCATCGATACGGGTAGCCACCTCGGCAAGGCGATCGGTACCGGTTTCGTGGGCCGAAGACGTCATCTCCACCCGACCGCCGAAGGCACGTACAGCTTCAGCAACCAACTCGTCGTCAGTGGCAACGATGACATCCGAAACCAAGCCGGCGTTGGCGGTCCGCTCATAAACATGCTGAACCATTGGCTTGCCCATTATATCAGCAAGGGCCTTGCCGGGGAAACGGGTCGAGGCATATCTTGCCGGGATGATAGCTGTAATTTTCATAACCAATTCCGGACCGGTCCCACAGGAAATACAACGGCACGCATAAACGCCACGCATCCAATGATGCCTGGCACTGAGCCCGAGCAGGCGCAACCGAAGATTTATTATCCTGATGGGAGCATGAGATTTGGTACTGCGAGAAGCGCGTCCCTTCTGCAGGTGGGACGGATAACGCTACCTCAAAGGCCGTAGTGTGTCAAGGGATGAAATGCGTTGCCGCCAGGCGCCGGCTTTGGTAAAGTGCCGTGCCATGCAGACTATCGGACTTATGGCGGCAATGCCCGACGAGATACGCCCGCTTCTGCGCATGGCCGTGGAGGCCAGGCGGGAGCAATGCCGGGAATTCCCCCTATGGCGGGTACGGATAGGCGATACGGAAGCCTGCCTCGTTGAATCGGGAATGGGGCCCGTCAGGGCGGCAACAGCTGCCGAGGCATTGATTACAGCGGCATCGCCGGCGATTATACTTTCCTTCGGCTTCGGTGGCGCCATATTACCCGGCCTAAAGGTGGGAGATATGGTATTTGGAACCGGAAGCTGGCTGGCGAACGATGGGAGGTTCTCCCGACGGCAGGGGATTGCTGCGGCTCTTGCCGGGGAAATAGCTGCCGAGCTGGGAAAGTCCTTGAACGGCATCGTCTGCGGCACAATCATAACCTCAGCCGGCATTCTCAGAAAAGCGGACCTGGTTCAGTCGCTCCCTGCCGGGACAAGATTTCCAATCCTCGACATGGAGACGGCGGCAATAGCAGAGATCACAGACCGGCACGGGGTTCCGCTTGTTGCGCTACGGGCGGTAAGCGATGACGCCGGCGAAGAGCTCTCCTTCTCCATAGACGAATTCACCGGCCCGGACATGACCATCAATCCACTCAAGGTCATGGCAACAATTGCCCGCAAACCCTGGATCATTCCCCAACTCCTGAGGCTTGCCCGTAACTCCCGCATTGCAGGGAAACGGCTTGCCCAAGGTGTCATGACAACCGTAAACTTCCTGTCGGATCGCCAATAAGAATACCGGCGCGCCGCCTACCCCTTTCGGGTAGCCGCTACGGACCAGGGGAAATCGCGCAGGTGCTCGGCAAGTTCCTCTTTGCGGTAGCAGTTGCTCCGGCGAACGACCGTTACCAGCGAGATAGCCATCGCAGGAATGACAATGAAAATACCGGTCAATGCCATGAGCCGCTCGCCGATCCAAAGGGTCACGCTGAGATTGAAGACAAGCACCGAAATGTAAAGAATCGGTCCATAGAGGGGACGAAACGGCAAATTCCCAACTCCGGCCGGTTTTCTGGCACCATGGCCGCTCGCCGCATCAATCCGCTGCAGCACAAAGACGAGAACGAAGCTCACAAGCCACCATCCGAGGTAATTGGACAGGGGGACGCCGAAGTGGGCCCCAACCTCCCGATAACCGTAAATCTGGCCGAGAAACCAGCGGTTTCCCTGAAGCGCCACAGGATCGATGATGATATCCAGGAACACCTGAAAGAGGGAGCCCAGGAAAAGCACGGCAAAGGAACCGCGGATTGAACGGGTTTCCAGGGTAACCAGGTCCCAACGCCATGTTTTGATGGGCGAGACGACAAAAAGAGCCGTTGCGTAGCTGCAATATGTTAGAAAAACATAGGAAAGTGAATCGAAGAAGGGAACACCGGCAACCCAGAGTTCCCGATCGCGGGTCACATCGATGTAGTAGTACCAACCGTAGGGGACCCCGGTATTGATGGAGCTGAACTCGGAAAGGAATGCGGCCAGATATCCCGCCACCGTGAACAGGGCGGTCTTACGCCACCCCAGGTGCGGCACGGCCGCCAGAAGATAGGCAGCAAAAAACGCAAATACATAGGGGCGCATCGTAACAGTCCCGATGGCGATCCTTAAGATATCCTCCATGCATCCCTCCTGACAAAAGAAGCGCGGAAGCCTCCCCATGGCGGCCCCGCGCTCGCAAAAATCAAAGTGTTTTCCTGATTCCCCTGCTAGCTAGAACAACGTCCCCACCATGCTCCCGATGACTGAAATGGGGCCCGTGTCGGACAGCCCATCGGTTGCCTTGTCAAGTTTCTTCATGGCTGCCGTGGTATCACGGTACAGGGTGTCGTCGTTCACCAGCTTGCCAAGGGTTCCCTCCCCCTGATTAATCTTCCGGGCAACCTCACTGACGTTTTTCGAGGCATCCTTAAGTTCATTGTACAGGCTTTCGTCGTTCACAAGCTTGCCGACGGTCCCCTCGCCCCGGTTGATTTTAGCAGCTATATCCTTAATATCCTTAGCACCATCATTCAGGCTGGCAACGGCCCCTTTGGCATCAATGTAAAAGGTGTCATCATTGACGAACTTACCGAGACTCCCCTCGCCCCTCTCGATCTTGGCCGTAACATTCTTCATGCTGGTCGCCAGCTCATTGGTATTGCGATAGAGCGACTTGTCGTTGAGGAGCATTGCCAGCGACCCCTGCCCCCTGTCCATCTTGGCGGTGATGCTGTTCATGTTCTCGATGGTGGCGCGCAGGTTCCCCCGGTTGTCGTCGAGGATCGCTGAAATTTTATGGAACACATCCCTCTGATTTACCGTCAAATCATTAATAAGGACTTTTGCATCCTTGGTGAGATCGCTCACGTTATCAACAATTACATCTATGTTGGCAACCTCGCGGCTTTTGACAGCGCTTCCGGGCGGGAGAACAGGAGCCGCAGGCGAACCGAAGGAAATGCCGAGGAACTGTCCGCCAAGAAGGTTGGTAAGCCGAATAGTGGCGACCGAATCAGTTTTGATCGTAGTGCCGCGCTTAACCTCAAAATCCACCACAACGCGGCTGTCGGCAATGGCAATCCCGGTAATCTTGCCGACCTCCACCCCCGCCAACCGGACAGGGTCACCCAATTTCAGGCCGGTGGTGCTTGAGAGATAAGTCTTATAGGGGATGGATTTCTCAAAAGGATTCCATTTCTCGCCAAGCTCCAGCATTACCCCCAGAAGTATCAGCCCCGCAACAAAGAAAAAACCGACTTTTTTTTCAATTGACATCATAGTATCCCACTTCCCTCCCCGCTCAGCACCAAAGGGTCGCCCTGGCCGCAATTACCGCACGGCTAAAGCAACGGCACCTCAATTCAGAGCAGCATCCTTGTCAGGAAATAATCGGCAACCAGAATAAGCATGAACGAAAGCACCACGGCTCTGGTGGTGGTTTCAGCAATCCCTCGCGCCCCCCCGGAAGTCTGAAAACCGGTGTAGCATGAAACAAGGGCGATAATGCCGCCGAAAACCGTTGCCTTGAGAAGCCCCGCACCGATCTCTCGCAATTTGAGCGCTGTTTTCAAACTATCATAATATGTTGAATACGAAAGGAAGAGTTTGGGGTGAAAATGGCTCAGGAGCGCCCCGCCGAGTATCCCCACGAAATCGGCGTAGACAACCAGTGCCGGCACGCAGATCAGACAGGCAATGAGCCGCGGCATGGCCAGGTAGCGCACCGGGTTGATATCCAGGGTTTTAAGGGCGTCGATCTCCTCATAGACCTTCATGACACCGATTTCCGCCGCCATGGCGGAACCAGCGCGACCGGCCACCAGAAAACTCGTCATGACCGGCCCGAGTTCCCGGACCAATGAAAGCCCAACAATGCCGCCGATAATATTCTGGGTGCCGTACTTCTGGAGTTCGGCACCGGTCTGAAGCGCCAGGACCATCCCCACGAAGAAAGCCATAACCGATGCCATCGGCAGAGTTTCATAGCCTATTATGGCCATCTGGGTAAAAATGCTCTGGATGTTGCGCGGTGCCTCGCGGAAGAACCAGACGGTCTGGCCCAGGAGGATGACCATCTCGCCCACAATCTTATGGAACGCAACCACCCGTTTCCCTATGCGCTCGAACACGCCCGTCACGGTTCAGACCTCTCCCTGTTCAGCATAGTGCTCTCCTGTTCAACCACTGGCTTGTCCGCCACCTTCCATTTCATATCGAAGGGAAGCCAAAAAAGGTTCAGCGTCTTCATGTCATTTCCTGCCCGCAGCCTGAAAAGCCCTTTTAGTACCGAAACGTCGGAATACCCGCCTTGCGAACGGTACATTACGAGCGGAAACAACTCATAGGCCAGATCGTCTCCCCGGCGCTCGTGCCAGTAGAAATTCCAGAGGAATGAAACCGTGGAATCGCCGGCATCATTCCATCTCTGAATGTAGATACGCCACAGTGGAGCCCAGCTTTGCTCGATTCCGTCTTGTGCCAACAGGGGCTCAACCGGTGCCGGAAAGCTGAACTGCTTAACTCCCCGCGTGTCGCGATTGAAAAGGAACAGGGGCCAGAGCGCCGTTCTTCGACGCTCCGCACCGTCGGCGGGCCACCGTTCAAGGCTATCCGAGTAGAGGAAGAAGAGGACCCGGTCCCGTTCACGGCCGTAGGTGCCCGAATTAATTTCATCGTGGCGATAAAGCGGCCAGAGGTACCACCGCTTGAGGGTCTCCTCGCTTTGTTCTTCGGAAAAAATGGGAAGATACCGCTTAGCCTTCCGTTTTTCTCCTGTTGCGGTTGTTACGAGAGGCCAGAAGTAGCGCCGTTCTTCCTGTTTCGCCTCGCGATCGCTGGTCCACCCCATGAAGGGCCAAAGATAGGTGCGGGAAGATACACGAGGCGACTCGACTCTGGAGTAAAAGGGGAAGACAGTGAGCCGCTCCGTGGGGTTGTCCGTATCCAGCCCGGTATGCTCATGGAGATAGAAAGGCCACAAAACGAAACTACGCTTATAGCTACCCTCTTTTTCCGCCCTGCCGTAGAGGGGCCAGAACTGCCCGCCACTCTCACGCTCGCCCTCAATCGTTGAGAAAAACGGATAAAGGTAGTTTCTTGTCGTTGTCCCTTTTTTAACCGTACGACTATAAAGCGGGAAAAGTGTGTAATGGATCTCGTCCCGCCAGAGGCGCTCGTATAGTGTACCGTAAACTGGAAAGACCGAGGTATATTGACCGTAGGTATCGGACTTTCCACGGATGTAGAACGGAAAAAGCATGGAGTCGCTTTTCGCCTTGTCCGGTTCGTCCTTGCGAAAGGTGTTCACCTGAAAAAGTTTCAACACCTGGAAGGTCGAGACATCCGGAGCTTGTCGTGATGAGGCAAGAGGGTACAGATAGCTTGTCGTAGCATCATGTTCCCTTTCATCAACGGTACGGTAGACGAACGGCCGCACCGCCGTCGTCCTCACTGCATCCTGCTGCTGGATCTTAATCAGGGGGCCGAGGATTGAGAGATTGCTGAAACCTGTGTCAGGGCTTTTTCGATAATCCACCAGGGGCCAGAAGGTGAATATCGTTCCGTTCTCCGCCATGTCGTCAGACGCCTGGCCATGGGCAACCGGCAGGATCACTAAAACACAGATTATAAGCAGAAAACGGAATAGCATTTGGATAATTCCACGTGTCAAAAAAATGTATAAGTAGTGTAAATACCCTCAGAAACCGGGTTGAGTCAACAAAAATTCCGATTCTCCAGCGGTCAAGAAGAAAGAGGCCTGCGCTGATAACGCAGGCCTCTCACGACGAGACAGATAGAGGGTGAGAATCAATATTTCCCGTCGGCGTAGTCCACCCAGCCGCCAGCCAAAACCAGTGCCTTGTCGAAGGGGGAAACCTCAAAAGAGAGGCTCTCCTCCTTTCCGCCACCAGAAATAGTGAGAGTCTGCTTTTCCACATCAATGGAAACGCTTGCATCAGCGCAACTGGAATAGGCAAAGAGCTGATCAATCTTGTCCTTTGGCAGCTCAATGGCAGCCATACCGCAGTTGAACATGTTCTGGCGGAATATCCGGGCAAAGGATTCAGCAATGACTGCAGTAATTCCGTTCACCTCGAATACCCAGGGCGCGTGCTCACGGGAAGAGCCGCAGCCGAAATTGGCTCTGGATACGATAACCCGGGCATTCCGTGTCTTGTCTCCCTTGGGATCAAAGCCGGGAAGCTTCAAGTCTTCGAGGATGTAGGGTTTCAGGTCTTCCTTTGTTATCTCGGTCAAATACTTGGCCGGTATAATCTCGTCGGTATTGATATCGGAGCGGTCGAGAAAAAGTGCGGGGCCGCCAAACTGTTTCATGGTTCAGTCTCCTTGGTAAAGTCGGTCGCAGTGCTCTATGGCTGCACGGCAACCAGGCACAGACCATTTATCATAATATTACAAATATTTCCGAGGATCTGCGATAACACCTTCAATGGCTGTTGCCGCGCTGGTGGCAGGAGACATCAGGTGAACCATCCCCCCTTTGCCCATCCTCCCCATGAAGTTGCGGTTCGTGGTGGAGGCGCAGACTTCCCCCTCCGCCAGCACCCCGTTGCTCATACCAAGACAGGCTCCGCACGTGGGGTTCGTAACACAGAAGCCGGCCTCCATGAAAATATCGATGAGCCCCTCGGCCATGGCGTCCTTGTAAATCTTAGGCGTCGCAGGTGAGAGAATCCCGCGTACGGAAGCGGCAATCTTCCTCCCCTTGAGAATCTGGGCCGCGATCCTCAAATCTTCAAGCCGCCCGTTTGTGCAGGATCCCAGGTAGACCTGGTCGACGGGAGAACCGGCAATCTCGCTGACCGGTTTAACCTGGTCGGGTTTGTAACCGAAAGTAACGATCGGTTCGATGGCCGTCAGGTCGAAGTCAAGAACTCGATCATAAACGGCATCATCATCAGAACGCCATTTAGCAAACTCGGCAAGGGCAGCCTCTTTTGAGGAATATTCGTTCTGGATGAAGGGCCAGAGGTATTCAACCGTCACCATGTCCGGCATACAGATACCCGAGGTGCCGCCAGCTTCAATGGCCATATTGCACAGGGTCATCCTCGACTCCATGGTCATGGCATCGACCACCGGGCCCCTGAACTCTATCACCCTGTCGGTGGCCCCATTAACGCCAAGCTGTCCAATGACAAAGAGGATAGCATCTTTTGCATAAACACCCTTGGGCAGAGTGCCGTTCAGGTTTACCCGAATGCTCTTCGGTTCGCGGAAAGCACATACTCCCTTGAGAATCCCCACTTCCAGGTCGGTGGTACCGACACCGGCGGCAAACGCGCCGAAGGCACCATGGGTACAGGTATGGGAGTCTCCCATAATAACCGTATAGCCGGGGCGGATGAACCCCTTCTCCGGGAAGAGCGCGTGGCACACGCCGTTATGCCCTATGTCGAAAAAGTCGTTGATGCCGTGCCGCCGCGCCCAGTCCCGCAACATCTTCGCCTGGGTCGCCGTCTTGGAGTCCTTGCTCGGGGTAACGTGATCAATTACCGCCTTGATTTTGGTGGGATCGAAGACACGATCCTTCCCCCTCGCCATAAGGTCGGCAATGGCTATGGGAGTGGTAATTTCGTGGCACATCACCACATCAAGCCGAAGCACCTTGGTGCCGGAGAACGGCTCGTCAACCAAGTGGCTCGCAAAAATCTTTTCCGCTGTGGTCTTACCCATGTGAACAACCCTTTCGCAATGTGATGAACTATGGCTAAACACTGTAAACAATGGCTCATTATAAATCAACGTAATATTTGTTCGATCCGGCTTAACAATTGCTTGCACAACCACTGCATGCTATGATGCATAAATTTCAGCGGGAGTTGACCGGCAATGGAATTAAGCTTTAAGCGCCGAAACGGCAAAATCGACGACCTGATTGACACCCTTATGGAGTCAGTCGATGCAATTCATCATCCGGACATGATCCGGGAGATGATAATCTCCGCCCTCAAGTCCGGCCAGGAGTGCGATTACCTGGCAGACCTCAAGCTGCTCAACAACACCATGAAGGAGATGCGCTACACCACTAACGTTTTCGCCCCCTACAGGGAGAAACGTAAAGTTACCATTTTCGGCTCGGCTCGTACGGAACCCCACGAGCAGATATACCAAACTTGTCTCCGTTTCAGCCGGAAACTCGCCGACAAGGGATTCATGATCATCACCGGTGGCGGACCGGGGATCATGCAGGCTGGAAACGAAGGAGCCGGAAGCGAGCACTCTTTCGCCGTCAACATACGGCTTCCCTTTGAACAGCAGCCTAATCCGGTCATGCTCCAAAACCCCCGGCTCATCAACTACAAGTACTTTTTCAACCGCAAGGTGGCCTTCGTTAAAGAATCCAACGCCCTTGCCGTCTTCCCTGGCGGGTTCGGTACCCTGGACGAAGCCATGGAAGTATTCACGCTCATTCAGACCGGGAAAACCTCACCAAAACCTCTCGTCCTCATAGACGACGACACCGGATATTGGGATCGCTGGTTTGACTTCGTCAAGGATTGCATTCTAGGCAAAGGGTTCATTTCCGCAGAAGACTTCTCCATCTTCACCATAACCCGCGATGAAGATGAAGCCATCAGGGTCATCGAGGATTTCTACCGCAACTACCATTCACTCAGATTCTTCGAAACGCGGCTCATAATCCGACTGACAAAGGAACTCTCCAAAGCCCAGATAGAAGAACTTGAGAACGAATTCCCCGAGATCAGACTTCCGGGGACCAATATCTGCCCCTGCCCCCCACTACCTGAAGAGGCAGATGAACCCAACCTGCTGAAGCTCCCCCGCATTGCATTGCAGTTCGATCACAAACACTATGGACTTCTAGTTGCCTTTATCAGAAGGCTTAATATGTTCTAAAAAGTGCCGGAAAAAACCTTGACAACGCTATTACACGCTGCTAATTTTTTATGGTAGCAAGTTTCGGAAGCTTTACGCAGCATAAGAAAACCATCTCAATGCCTATATGCTTTGCGGTTTTCCTGCCTCAAGACTCCGGAAACTTTAGCAACTCCCACGAAGTTCCGGCAACGTTCCGGAGGCATCCAAAAGGAGGTAGGAAAACATGGCACAGGGCAAGGTTAAGTGGTTCAACGACGCCAAAGGCTTCGGCTTCATTGAGCAGGACAATGGTGAAGATGTGTTCGTTCACTTCTCTGCCATTCAGTCCGACGGGTTCAAAACCCTTGCTGAGGGAGAGGCTGTTACTTTCGATGTTGTCACCGGACCCAAGGGTCTCCAGGCTGCAAACGTCAAAAAAGCATAATCTGAAGCCAATTTATGGCAAACAAAAAACCCCGCTGGAAATATCCAGCGGGGTTTTTCTATGTAACCCGCCCTCGAAGAAACTATCCCTCTGGGGGGAGCACCTCAAAGGTCATCTCCCCCCGTGCAACAGTTCACAGGCTTTCGTGAATTCGCTCCATCTTGGAATTCAATCGATTAAGGGCATTAATATATGCCTTTGCCGATGCTTCAATAATGTCTGTGGAGGAACCACGACCGACAACTGTTTCATCTCCATCCGTCACCCGTACCGTCACCTCACCTTGGGCATCGGTACCACCGGTGATGGAACCCACATTGTACTGCTTGAGCTTGGCCTTGGTCTTTGTCAGTTTTTTTATTGCCTTAAGCGTTGCATCCACTGGCCCGTCGCCAAGTTCAGCAGTTCTCACCGCTACGCCGTCAATCTCCATCTGCACCGTTGAGGTGGCAACCGCAAAGGAACCGCATGTGACCGTAATATGGGAAAGGCGGTACTTCTCCGACGGACGCATCACTTCATCTGCCACAAGGGCATCAAGGTCCTCATCGAAGACTTCTTTTTTCAGATCGGCCAGGGCCTTGAAACGCTCGAAGGCACGGTTCAGGTCTTCGTCGGAAAGATCATAGCCGAGTTCTCCCAACCGCTTTTTAAACGCATGCCGCCCCGAGTGCTTACCCAGTACCAGGACATTCGCCTTGAGCCCTATGGATTCGGGAGTCATGATCTCATAGGTTGATTTTTCCATGAGAACGCCATGCTGATGAATTCCCGATTCATGGGCGAAGGCGTTGGCGCCGACGATTGCCTTGTTGGGCTGCACTCCAATGCCGGTAATGGTGGAAAGGAGACGGCTCGCGGGGACAATCTGCTCATGGTCCACACTGGTTTTGAAGGGTAGGATGTCATGGCGGGTCTTTATGGCCATGACGAACTCTTCGAGGGAGCAGTTCCCCGCACGCTCGCCAATGCCGTTAATGGTGCACTCCACCTGTCCGGCGCCCGCCTGGACTGCAGCAATGGAGTTTGCCACGGAAAGCCCCAAATCGTTGTGACAATGGACCGAAATAACCGCCTGCTCAATATTGGGCACATTCTCCTTGAGATGCCTGATGATGTTGAAGTACTCAAAGGGAATCGTGTAGCCGACCGTATCGGGAATGTTCACTGTCGTCGCACCGGCGGCAATCACCGCTTCCACCACCTGGACCAGGAAAGCCAGGTCGGTACGGACAGCATCCTCGCAGGAGAATTCCACATTGGGGGTATAGGACTTCGCCCTCTTGACCGCCTTCACGGCGTTTTCCAATACCTGCTCGCGGGTCATCTTCAACTTGTACTTCATGTGAATCTCTGAAGTGGCAAGGAAGGTATGGATGCGCCCCTTTTCGCCGGCATATTTAAGCGCCTCCCAAGCCCGGTCGATATCCTTTTCACTGGAGCGGCAAAGACCGGCGATCTCCGGCCCCTTGATTGTCTGGGCTATCCGTTTGACCGCCTCGAAATCCCCTTCGGACGCAATGGGAAATCCAGCCTCTATAACATCGACCTTAAGCTTTTGAAGCTGCTTGGCTACCCGCAATTTTTCTTCGATATTCATGCTGTTGCCCGGCGACTGCTCGCCGTCACGGAGCGTTGTGTCGAAAATCTTGATAGTCTTCAGTTCCGCCATGGTCTACCTCCTTTTTACGTGATTGATGTTTCATGCCACTGACGGGGCAGCATTGCCGCCGTCAGATTCCCAGACTCAGAATATAAAAAGCCTCCGCCCTGACAAGGGACGAAGGCTTTGCTCCGTGGTACCACCCTTTTTTATCCGCCCCCGGTTAAAACCGCCAAAACCGGAAGCAGACCTCTTTACCCTTTACGCGGGCAACGTCTCAAGCTCGGAGGAAAGCAAAGCATCCCCGTTCACCTGAGCGGCTCCAAGGCGAGTTCATCCGTCCTTATACCGGTTCGCACCACCCACCGGCTCTCTGCGCTGAAGAGAATCTCAGCTTCAAATAAGGATAAGGATTACTACTCCTCTTCACTGCCTTTTCTATTTTTAAACGATAATAAAGAACTAGACGTTCGGGTGTCAAGACAATTTACAGTTAGATTTCAAAAGGTTCCGACTATTCAAACATTGTTCGCTTTAATCAAAGAAAGAGCTTGCTTGCCGCTGACCGAAGCCACTTTCAACCTTATTCCTTGGAGTGCTTCTGATGGATAGCTTTTTCAAGCCGGCGCCGCCTTGGCCATGTCATGAGAAATCCAATTATCCCGGAGAAGGTGTACCCGAGAAAAATCACGAAGAGCATGACAATCGGCTCTGCCGCAATGACAATCAGGAGCAGCACCGCAAAAACGAGGATGGCAAAGGGTTGCCGCTTTATCATTTCCGGGTCTTTGAAGGAGTAATAGCGGAAGTTTGAGACCATCAGAAACGCCAGGAGGTAGATAAGTATCAGAATTGCCAGTTTTTTATAGGAGCTGGGCCAGCCGAAATGGTAAAAGAGCAGCACCATGGCCGAAACCATGCTTGCAGCTGCCGGAGTCGGCAACCCCACGAAGCGCTTGCTCTCAACCGTATTGACCTGGACATTGAAGCGCGCCAGCCGTAGCGCTCCACATGCCACAAACAGGAAACAGGCAAGCCATCCCAGGCGGCCAAAGGGCTGAAGCGCCCATTTGTACATGAGAAGGCCCGGAGCGACACAGAAAGCGACCACATCGGCAAGAGAGTCATACTCGACCCCGAACTTGCTGGCAGTCCCGGTAAGGCGCGCAACCTTGCCGTCGAGGCCGTCAAAGACCGAGGATATCAGTATCCAGAGCGCTGCGGTCTTGAAATCTCCATTCATGGTGGCAACCATGCCGTAGAATCCGGCAAAAAGACTTCCAGTGGTAAAGAGGTTTGGAAGGATGTAAATACCTTTCCGCATACTCTCGCTCATATCGATCTTCTCACCACTCATGGCAGGGTCCCCAGTACAGTTTCACCCGCGACGGTCTTGTCGCCAATCTTCACGTTCAAAGCGGTATCGCGGGGAAGATAGACATCCAGGCGGGAGCCAAAACGGATGAGGCCGTACCGCCGGCCCCGAACCAGTTGATCCCCCTTCTTTGCGTAACAGACAATGCGGCGAGCAATGAGCCCGGCCACCTGGACCACAACCATCCTCTTTCCATTTGCGGTCTCAATGACCAGCCCGGCCTGCTCGTTTTCAAAGGTCGCCCGCTCATCGCGAACGTCAAGGAACTTTCCCTTTGTATAGAAAGTGTCCAACACCGTACCGGTTACCGGGACCCGATTCACATGGACATTGAATACCGACATGAAAATACTGATCTTCGTCATTTCTTCCCCAAGATGATCCTCGCGGACTATCCCCTGGTAGATTACAACACCGTCAGCAGGTGCGATCACCGTTTTTTCGTCTGCAGGAGTAATCCTCTCGGGATTGCGGAAGAAAAAAACTACAAAGAGCGACAGCACCCCGAAGAGAACCGCAAGGGGCAAAAAAACGGGGAATTTCCAGGAAAGCACGGCCAGAGCCACGGTGATCACCGCTGCTCCCGCCACGAAAGGGTATCCCTCAACGGCAATGGGGTTATTTGTGTTGCGCATCTGTAGACCTCAAACGTATTGGATAATCATAAACCAAACGACCACATAGTTGCGAACGTAATTTATCACAAACCGCAAAAAGGCCGGACGCGGTGAGGATTATCAACCTCTTCCCGTATCCGGCCTCCCTGGGTCAGCTTTTATATCTTGCTAGTTTTTCGACTTGTCGACGATCTTGGAGGCACCGATCCACGACATCATGGAGCGCAGGCGTGCGCCAACCTCTTCGATCTGATGCTCGGCCCCTTTACGGCGGAGCGCCGTGAATACCGGCTTGTTGGCCTTGTTCTCAAGCATCCATTCCTTAGCGAACTGGCCGGTCTGGATCTCATCGAGGATTTTCTTCATTTCCTTCTTGGTTTCGCCGGTGACCACGCGCGGGCCGCGGGTAAGGTCGCCGTACTCGGCCGTATTGGAGATGGAGTACCGCATGTTGGCGATACCGCCTTCGTAGATAAGGTCGACAATGAGCTTAGTTTCGTGGAGGCACTCGAAGTAAGCCATCTCGGGGGCATAACCAGCTTCGACCAGAGTTTCAAAACCAGCCTGGATCAGGGCCGCAATGCCGCCACAAAGCACCGCCTGCTCACCGAAGAGGTCAGTCTCGGTCTCTTCCTTGAAAGAGGTTTCGATGATGCCGGCGCGGCCGCCACCGTTGGCAGAGGCGTAGGCCAGGGCCACATCGCGGGAATTGCCTGCCGGGTCGTGATGAATGGCGATGAGGCTCGGCACGCCGCCCCCCTTGGTGTACTCATGGCGAACCAGGTGCCCCGGTCCCTTGGGAGCAACCATGATGACGTTCACGTCAGGACGCGGAACAATCTGCCCGAAATGGATGTTGAAGCCATGGCTGAATGCCAGATAAGCGCCCTGCTTGAGGAACGGGCCAACCTCCTCACGGTAGATGTCGCCCTGGGTCTCATCGGGAAGGAGCAGCATCACCACATCGGCAATTTTAACCGCTTCGGAAGTGGGAAGCACGGTCAGCCCGGCTTCGCTTGCCTTTTTAACCGAAGCGGAGTCGGCACGGAGCCCAACCACTACGTCGATACCCGAATCCTTGAGGTTATTGGCATGGGCATGCCCCTGGGAGCCGTAGCCGATAATGGCCACCTTTTTCCCTTTGAGTACGCCCATATTGCAGTCTTTGTCATAGTAAATCTTCATTCTTTCCTCCTCGCGTGTATTGAATCCATTTATCTGCGCACCGGTTGATGCCCAGTGGGAATAACGGCTAACCTTTCCACCCCTTTGAACCACGTCCTATGGCAACGGGACCGGTTCTGACCAGCTCCTTCAGACCAAGGGGGCGAAGCAGCTCAAGAATCGCGTCAATCTTGGCCGGAGAACCAGTCGCCTCAATGGTGTAGGACTTGGGCGTCACATCGATAATCTTCGCCCTGAAGATGTCAGCTATCCTGAGGACCTCCGCCCGGCCCGTATCCTCGGCGGAGACCTTCACTATGGCCATTTCACGTTCGATAGCCTCACCCTCGGTGAAGTCGATAACCTTGATGACATCTATCAGCTTATTGAGTTGTTTGGATATCTGTTCAAGAATCTGGTCATCACCACGGGTGACTATTGTCATACGGGAGATGGTTTCGTCGTTGGTCGGCGCAACCGACAGAGAGTCGATATTGAACCCGCGGCCGGAGAAGAGGCCGGCAACCCGGGAAAGCACACCGAATTCATTTTCCACCATGACGGTGATTGTATGTTTCATGAAAAAACCTCCTGAAAAGCAGGACAGATCTCAAGCATATGCATGCGTAACGACTCGTTAAGCGTTGAGTACCATTTCGTTGAGCGACGCCCCTGCGGGGACCATGGGGAGAACCTTCTCCTCGCGGGCGATCTTGAATTCCATAATGACCGGGCCCGGAGTTTCAAATGCTTTCTTGATGGTGGTCTCAACCTCATCGGGCTTGGTCGCCTGGAACCCCGTGGCGCCAAATGCTTCCGCAAGCTTGATGAAGTCGATGGGAAGTTCCATGCAGGTCTGGGAGTAGCGCTTGTCAAAGAAAAGCTCCTGCCACTGCCGTACCATGCCGAGGAAGTTATTGTTGAGAATAACTATCTTGACCGGCAGCCGGTTCTGCACCAGGGTTGCCAGTTCCTGCATGTTCATCTGGAAACCGCCGTCGCCGCAAATGGCGATAACCTGACGGCCCGGGAAGGCCGCCTGAGCACCCATGGCTGCCGGAAGCCCGAACCCCATGGTGCCGAGCCCCCCGGAGGAGAGCAGCGTACGGGGCTCGCGGAAGCCGAAAAACTGCGCGGTCCACATTTGATGCTGCCCCACATCGGTGGCCACGATAGCATTGGAATCCGAAAGCTCGCGAAGTTTCTGGATTACAAACTGGGGCTTGATCACGGTGGCTGTCTGCTTATAGGTCATCGGATGCTTTTGCTTCCACCCCTGGATCTCGGCAATCCACGGCTCGATTCCCTCGTGGAACGCGGCCAGCTTGTCCCCGTTTTTCTCAACAGTCTTGAGCATGCGACCGAGAACATCCTTCACTTCTCCAACAATCGGCAGATCGACGCGGACATTCTTCCGGATGGAAGTGGGATCGACGTCCATATGAATGATCTTCGCGTGGGGAGCAAACGTAGCGATCTTGCCGGTCACCCGGTCATCGAATCGCGCCCCCACGGCAACGAGCAGGTCACAATTCGTTACCGCCATATTGGCGTAATAGGTACCGTGCATCCCGAGCAGGTTCAGTGCAAGCGGATTATCCTCGGGGAATGCGCCGAGCCCCATGAGGGTGGTGGTAACCGGAATATGGAGCTTGTTGGCCAGGGCGCTGAGTTCACTGGCAGCATCGCCGGCAATGGCTCCCCCCCCAACGTAGATTACCGGTTTCCTGGAAGCCAGGAGCATCGAGACCGCTTTTTCAATCTGTTTCGGATGCCCTTCAACGGTCGGCTTATAGCTGCGGAGCTCAATGGTTTCGGGGTAACTGAACTCGGCAGTGGCGATCTGGACATCCTTCGGGAGGTCCACGAGAACCGGGCCCGGACGCCCGGACCTGGCAATATAAAAGGCTTTTTTGACAATAGTGGCGATATCGTTCACATCCTTCACCAGGAAGTTATGCTTGGTGCAGGGACGGGTAATCCCGATAATGTCCACCTCCTGGAATGCATCGTTGCCGATGAGCGCGGTAGGGACCTGCCCGGTGATTACCACGAGGGGAATCGAGTCCATGTAGGCAGTGGCAATGCCGGTAACCGTATTGGTGGCCCCTGGGCCGGATGTGGCGATGGCAACGCCGACCCGGCCGGTTGACCGGGCATACCCGTCGGCAGCGTGAACGCCCGCCTGCTCGTGCCGGGGGAGAATATGACGGATGTCCTTGAAGTTGAAGAGCTCGTCATAAAGGTTGATAACCGTTCCGCCGGGATAGCCGAAAACGGTGTCAACACCTTCCTTTTTGAGACATTCCAAGAGTATCCGTGCGCCTGTCATTTTCATGTGAACCTCCAGAGAGGGAAATCAAAACTTGTGAAATAAAAGCGGATTCCGATACTACACCAGGGAAAACCCCTCTCAATCGGCCGTGGTAACCGCACCGGTGTATGCGGAGGTTACCGTTTTGGCATAACGCGCAAGCCAGCCGGTCTTGATTTTGGGTTCGGGAGCAACCCAGCGGCTCCGCCGCTCTGCCAGGGTCGCCTCATCCACAAGGAGCTCCAGTTTCCGGTTGGGGATATCGAGCTTGATCCTGTCACCCTCTTCAACCAGGGCGATGGGTCCCCCTTCAGCGGCTTCAGGAGAAACGTGGCCGATACAGGGTCCACGGGTGCCACCGGAGAAACGGCCGTCGGTGATTAGGGCAACTGAGTCGCCAAGTCCGAGTCCCATGATGGTTGCGGTCGGCGCCAGCATTTCCCTCATGCCCGGACCCCCCTTGGGCCCCTCATAGCGTATGACCACCACATCTCCGGACGTAATCTTTCCATTCATGAGAGCAGCCATGGCAGCCTCTTCGGAGTCAAAGCAACGGGCGGTCCCCTCAAACTGCATCATGGGAGCCGAAACACCGGACTGTTTTACCACGGCTCCCTTGGGGGCAAGATTGCCGAACAGAACGGCAATGCCGCCCTCTTTCTTGACCGGGTCGGACACGGGGCGAATTACCCGCTCATCCACTGACTGAACGGTAGAAGCCATTTCACGGGTGCTAAGTCCCATAACCGTGGGATTATCCTTAACAACATCACCAAGCTGTTTAAGTACCCCGAGAACGCCGCCAGCGGCATCGAGGTCCTCCATGAAGTACTCACCCGCCGGGTTCATGGATGCAATCTGCGGGGTTTCCTTCGCAAGGACGTCGAAAGTCTCCAGGGGAAGATCCACGCCAGCCTCGCGGGCGATGGCCAGCAGATGGAGAACCGTGTTGGATGAGCCGCCGAGGGCGAGATCCACCCGAATGGCATTCTCAAAGGCAGCGCGGGTCATAATCTGGCGCGGGGTAACCTGATTGCGGACAAGATCCACTATCTTCTCCCCCGAAGCGAAAGCAATGCGCCGCTTGAGGGCGGAAACCGCCAGGGCCGTACCGCAGCGGGGCAGGCTCATCCCGAGAGTTTCCGTGAGAATAGCCATGGTATTGGCGGTAAAGAGGCCCTGGCACGATCCCATGCCGGGGCAGGCATTTTCCTCACAGACCTGAAGCTCTTTGTCATCGATAACACCGGCCTTATAGCGGGCCATGGCCTCGAAGGTATCGGTCACAAACGAGAACCGGCGGCCGTCGGTACCGCGTCCGGCCATCATGGGGCCGGCAGTAACTACTATTGCGGGGATGTTGAGGCGCGCCGCGGCCATCAGCATGCCGGGCGTGATCTTGTCACAATTGGTGAGGAGCACCAGCCCGTCAAGGCGATGGGCTTCGGCAACCGACTCCACCATATCGGCAATCAGCTCACGGGTCGGCAGGGAATAATGCATCCCCTTGTGCCCCATGGAAATGCCATCGCAGACACCGGGAATGCCGAAGAAAAAGGCATAACCACCACCGGTATGGATCCCCTTCTCAATAAACCGCTCCAGGTCGCGCATGCCGACGTGGCCGGGAATGAGATCGGTGAAACTGGTGGCAACGCCGATAAACGGCTTCGACATTTCACTCTGGGGAACGCCGGTCCCCTTGAGGAGAGCACGGTGCGGAGTCCGTTCAAGCCCCTGCTTTATGGTGTCACTACGCATTTGAAATCCTCTGGGTTGAAGGTTCGATGGGCCAATTCCCAAAAGCGCCTTCAGATATCATTGGCTGTTTCTCTACAGTAATAAAAAATTCAAACAACTCAAACATATTGGAACGCTACAGGAAAGTATGAAAATAGTACATCACGGGGAGGCTGTCAACACCATTAAAATGGCGTTATAGTGTTTTCTGCATCATTCGCGTCAGCTCCGCCTCGGAAGGGCGAATATAGGTAGGATTCAGGGAAGGCAACGGCAGCAAGGCACCCGCGCGAAACGTTTCAAGTGCAAGTACGGCACCGGCGGCGGCACGGGGCTGGTGGCAGTGGTCAGGAGCAAAGACGGCTCGCTCCCCAAGGGTTTCTTCAATGAGCCCCCTGTATTTGAGCGCCCCGTTGCCGGCAAACAGGGCAGGACCTTCGATCGACGCCAGAAAGCGTTCCGGAGGAATGACGCAGTCGGCAATTACCTGCTCCGGAAGGGCCCCGCAGCGATAAAGCGCCGCGTAAACCTCTTTTTTCCTGGCATCAAAAAGCGTACATACCGGGAGCGAGCAAGCGGGAAAGTTCATTGCAAGCATGGAAAGGGAGGAAAAACCGGTCACCGGTTTCCCTGTTGCCAGAGATAACCCCTTGACAGTGGAAACCCCAATCCGGACTCCGGTGAAGGAACCCGGGCCCAGAGCGACCCCATAGCCATCAAGATCGTCCAGGCAAACCCCGGAATCCCGCAATACCACATCGACGGAAGCAAGGAGCCTTTCGGACAGGGTCCGTTCAGTGTCAAAAAGTGACTCTGCCGCCAAGCGGCCATCAATGGTGAGGGCTACACTGCAGGTTGATGTAGAGGTATCGACCGTGAGGAGTTTCACCCTACCCGTTCCCCACGAGGTAGCGAGCAATGTCATTGTAGAAGGCAAGGACCATCAGCCCGATGAGAAGCGCCAGGCCGACCTGTTGGGCGATCTCCCTGGCCCGCATGCTGACCGGTTTGCGGAAGACAAGCTCCCAGAGGTAAAAGATCAGATGGCCACCGTCGAGAATGGGGATGGGAAGGAGATTCAGCACTCCCAGGTTTACCGAAAGCAGCGCCATGAAGGCAAGGAAGCTCACCCCTCCGGCTTCGGCCTGCTGGCCGGCCATCTTGGCGATCATGATAGGACCGCCAATGGTATCCAGGGGAATGGCCCGTTCGACAATCTTCACCAGAGAGAGGGCCGTCAACTCGATGACAGTCCATGTCTGGGAGGTTCCCCTCGAAAACGCCTCGATGGGCGGATAGCGGTCAATGACCGTCTCACCGGCTGCAACCACACCTATGACGGGAGAAGTAACACTCTCGCCAAGGAGGTTTTTGCCCGTCCGTGTTTCAGGGACGATCCGAAACGTCTTGGTTACAGCGCCACGCTTGATCTCGATATCCAGCGTCTGCCCTTTTGCCGCTGATATCTCGGCGGCCATTTCCTCCCACCGGGCTACCTTCTTACCGTTAACAGCCGTAACCACGTCACCGGCGGCCATGCCGGCCCGGGCAGCGGGTTTATCCTTTACGACCTCGCCAACCTTTGTAGTTGCCGACGGAACACCAACCATGAAAATGACGATGAAAAGAAACCAGGCGAAGAGCAGATTGAAACCGGGACCGGCAACAACGATGCCGATCCTCCTGAGCGGTGATTTTTCGGCGAAGGAACGGGCTTTCTCCTCTTCCGGGATCTCACCCTCCCCTCCCTCGCCCACCATTTTCACATATCCCCCAAGGGGGAACGCGGAGAGAAGATACTCCGTCTCTCCTATCTTCTTGCCGATGAGTTTCGGCCCGAACCCAAGGGAAAACTTCTCGACCCCAACGTCGAACAGTTTGGCAAAGATGAAGTGACCCAACTCGTGAACGAAAATGAGAATGCCAAGAACTATAATTGCCGAAACAATACTGGTCATCTGGTGCCTCTAAGAAGTTGACGGGAGTGCCTCAGGATAACCCGAGGAGTTCCCTGGTCTTGCCCCTCGCCCACAGGTCGAAGGACAGGACATCCTCAACGGTGGCAAGGGGCCGCGACTCATGGCTATCCATGGTCCGCGCTATGGACGTTGCGATATCGGTAAATCCGATTTTACCCTTGAGAAAAGCCTCGACCGCAACCTCGTTGGCGGCGTTCATAACCGCAGGCATGCTCTCTCCGGCGGCAAGGGCATCGTAGGCCAATTTTAAGGCTGGAAAACGCTGATAATCGGGAGCCATAAAGGTTAATCCGGACAATGCCGTCAGATCAAGAGGTTTAACCCCGGTCGGTATCCGCTCGGGATAGGTCAAGGCGTAGGCAATGGGCGCCTTCATGTCGGGAACTCCCAACTGTGCCATGACACAACCGTCCGCATATTCGACCATGGAGTGGATAATGCTCTGGGGATGGATATTGACGGCAATACGCTCAGCCGGCGTATCAAAGAGCCAGCGGGCTTCGATTACCTCCAGTCCCTTGTTCATCATGGTCGCTGAATCGATGGTTATCTTCTGTCCCATGCTCCAGTTCGGGTGATTAAGGGCATCGGCAATCGATACGCGGGGGAGGCTGTCCAGTGGAAGGTTCAGGAAAGGCCCCCCCGAAGCCGTCAGGATAATCCGCTTTACGTCCTTCCTGCTTTGCCCTTCAAGGGATTGAAAGACCGCCGAATGCTCGCTGTCGACAGGATAGAGTCCGACCCCTTTCTCCTTGACAAGGTCCATGATAATCCGGCCGGCAGTGACCAGCGTCTCCTTGTTGGCCAGGGCGATATCCTTGCCGGCCTTGATGGCGGCGGCAGTCGGCACCAGACCGGCAGCACCGACAATGGCGGCAACCACCACATCGCTCTCCCCGGCTGTGGCTGCGGCAATCAGGCCGGGAACCCCGTGGTGGATTTCCGGTTTCGGCCCAGTGAGCATCCGGTCCAACTGCATGGCGAGATCGGCGTTCAGCACGCTGACCAGGCTGGGGCGAAATGCCTCGATCTGCTGTTTGAGAAGCTCCAGATTAGAGCCCGCAGTGAGGGCAACCACCTGAAAGCGATCTCTGTACGCGGAAACCACCTCCAGAGTACTGACACCAATGGAGCCTGTAGAACCAAGAATAGTGAGCTTTTTCATTATCCCTCTTCAGGAAGCTTATCGGACCATGACTACCAGATAGGCATAGTAATAAAGCGCAGGGGCGGCGAAGAGAATACTGTCGAGCCGATCCAGGATACCGCCATGGCCAGGAATGATGACTCCAGAATCCTTAACACCGAAACTGCGCTTGAGAAGCGATTCGAACAGGTCTCCGATCTGCCCGCAAGCTCCGACGACAAGGGCTGTAACTACACAGTCGATACCGGTGAGTTCGGGGAAGAACGTGAATTTTGCTATTAAAGTACCAGCAAGGCTCCCGCAGAGGCCACCGACAGCTCCCTCGACACTCTTGTTGGGACTTACTATCGGATAGAGCTTGCGCTTTCCAATACTGCTGCCAACGTAGTATGCAGCCGTATCGCCGGACATAACGATGAGCAGCATCAAAAATACCCACTCGATCCCGTTTGGGAGTCCCCTTAGCAGAACCAGGTGGGAAAGAAGCAACGGCACGTATGCGAACCCGAACCAGAACAGCGCCGCCTCAGCTGCACTCTGCCTGATGTCCCTGATACTGAAGAGGAGATAAATCGCGACGGCAAGGAATGCAGCAGTGAGTGGCAGAAACAGCACTTCATTGCCTCCGTCGCGGAGAATGAAGCGCTGCATGAGTTCGGGGCTTACAATGATGAACATGGCGAGAGCGCCGGTCAGGGAAGCAACAAAACCGGAAGCCTTCCGTTCCGGAAGCGCCATCCGGTAATACTCACCTAGCCCAAGCAGCGCAACAAGGCTGACAAAGCAGGTAAAAGATACTACACCGGCTTTAAGGATGAACAGTATCAGCAGCGGAAGGGCAATTGCCCCGGTCAGTAGACGCTTGATGGTCAGCTCCTGTTCTGCAGCTGGGCACTCGTGCGGCCGAAGCGCCGCTCGCGGGACTGATAATCGTGCAGAGCGCGATGAAGCTCCTGAGCAGAGAACTCAGGCCAGTTGACATCGGTAAAGTAGAGTTCGGTGTAAGCAAGCTGCCAGAGAAGGAAATTACTGATGCGCATCTCACCGCTCGTTCTGATGAGAAAATCAGGATCTGGCATCCCCGCAGTAAACAGGTACGACGAGAAAACCTTCTCGTTTATATCGGCAACAGCAAGGCGTCCAGAGGCCAAATCTGCGGCAATACGCTCGGAAGCATTTATTATTTCCTGCCGCGCACCGTATGAAAGTGCAAGCGTAAGAACCATTCCGGTATTGCCGGCAGTCCGTTCAATGGCTTCCTGCACAAGCTGATCAACATCGGGCGGAAGCTCCTCCCGGGCGCCAATCACATTGAACCGGATATTGCTCTCAATCATCCGGGAGGTTTCTATCCGGATGTACTTCTTGAGTAGGGACATGAGGGCTTTCACCTCGGTTTTGGGGCGAAGCCAGTTCTCAGCGGAAAAAGCGAAGAGTGTGAGATACTTGATACCGAGACGCGAACATTCCTCAACAATAACCCGCACCGTCTCGACCCCCCTCTGGTGGCCGAGTATCCTCTTAAGCATCCGCTCCTGTGCCCATCTGCCATTTCCATCCATGATGACAGCTAGGTGACGAGGAAGTTTATCGTGGGAGAGACCGTACATAGTATATCCAGAAACAAAAAATCCCCTTTAATTGAGGGGTTAAAGGAGATTTAAGCACAAAAGCACCTGGTGCGCAAGCAAAAAAGCGGAAAAGTCGTTCACGTCCTGTCACAACGCGACATCAGACCTCAAGAACCTCTTTCTCCTTGTGAGCGAGGACTTCATCAATCTTGGTCACACAAGCATTGGTCACATCCTGCACATCTTTCTCGGCACGCTTCAAGTCATCTTCGGAAATCTGCTTGTCCTTCTCCAGTTTTTTAAGGCTGTCGATGCCGTCACGACGGATGTTGCGGACGGCTACCTTTGCATCTTCAGCCATCTTCTTCAAGGACTTTACGATTTCCTTCCGGCGCTCTTCGGTAAGAGCCGGAAGCGTAATACGGATGGTCTTGCCGTCGTTGGCCGGGGTAAAGCCAAGGTTAGCGTTCATGATTGCTTTTTCGATTACCGGAATCAACTTGGCTTCCCATGGTTGAATGGTTATCGTCCTTGGCTCAGGTATCGACAAGGTCGCGACCTGATTAAGGGGCGACGGATTCCCGTAATATTCAACCTTGATATCATCCAGAAGGCCGGTAGTAGCCCTGCCGGTGCGCACTTTCTGGTACTCACGGCGGAGCGAATCGACGGATTTGTCCATGTGTGCCTTCATGTCAGCAATGACATCTTTCGTCATGCTATTCTCCTTTCACAACGGTGCCGATCTCTTCACCACACACCACTTTTTTGATATTTCCATACTCCGTGATGTCGAAAACGATTATGGGAAGATTGTTGTCCATACAGAGCGAGGTGGCGGTTGCATCCATAACCTGAAGACCCTTTTTGAGAACTTCCAGGTATGTAAGCTGCGGGTATTTCTGGGCAGTCGGGTCCTTTTTGGGATCAGCCGAATAGACACCGTCGACCTTGGTCCCCTTAAGAATCACATCGGCCCCGATCTCCATGGCACGCAAACTGGCTGCCGTGTCGGTCGTAAAATAGGGGTTGCCGGTACCCGCCCCAAAGATTACGATTCTCCCCTTCTCAAGATGGCGCATGGCCCTGCGCCTGATGTACGGTTCAGCAACCTCTTGCATCGCAATTGCCGACTGCACCCTGGTGTCAACTCCGATTTTCTCCAGAGCGTCCTGCATGGCCAGGGAGTTAATCATGGTAGCCAGCATGCCCATATAGTCGGCACTGGCCCGGTCCATTCCCTTGGATGAAGCTGCAAGCCCACGGAAGATATTACCGCCACCGATAACAAGCGCAAGCTGCGCACCGGTGGCAATAACCTCTTTAATCTCGGCAGCTATGGCCGTAATCGTCTGGGGGTCTATCCCATACCCCTGGTCGCCGGCAAGAGCCTCTCCGGAAAGTTTCAGCAAAACGCGTTTGTAATAAGGTTTTCCCATGTTGTTTCAGCCCTCACGCCTGCTTGATCAACGCCACGTTTCCGATAAAGGCGAAAAAAAGGCCGGCCTCAATGCAGGCCGGCCCGTTCTCATTCTTACAGACCTGCTGCGGCAGCAACCTCGGCCGCGAAGTCGGTTTCCTTCTTCGCAAGTCCCTCGCCCAGCGCATAGCGAACAAAGCGACGGATTGAAATATTCTCGCCGATAGCTGCAATGGTCTCATTGAGGAACTGCTGGACGGTTTTGTCCGGGTCCTTCACATAAGCCTGCTCAAGAAGGCAGATATCGGAATAGAACTTTCCGACCTGTCCCTCGATAATCTTCTCAATGATGTTCTCGGGCTTGCCGGTTTCTCTTGCCTTGGCGCGATAGATCTCCTTCTCGCGCTCCACGATTTCGGCCGACACCTCTTCGCGGCGCACGAACTGGGGCGCTGCCGCAGCAATGTGCATGGCTATATCCCTCACGAAAACCTGGAAATTTTCATTGCGCGCAACGAAGTCGGTTTCGCAGTTGACTTCGACAAGAACCCCGATTTTACCCCCGGCATGGATGTAGGAACCGACCATCCCTTCGGAAGCAACGCGGCCGGCTTTCTTGGAAGCGGCGGCAAGACCTTTTTTCCGCAAATAGTCGATGGCCTTCTCATGGTCGCCATCGGTCTCGGCCAGGGCCTTCTTGCAGTCCATGAGTCCTGCTCCGGTAGCTTTTCTCAGCTCGTTTACCTGTGCAGCTGTGATACCCACTGTATCCTCCCAGACACGGACGACGCGCCAGGCGTCAGCCCGTTCTTTAAATTTAGTATAGACTCCCAACCCCGAAGAGATGGGACCTCTTACGCCTCGGTCTGCTCCGGCTCGCCCTCGGCAGCGGCAACCTCTTCCTCATCACTCTGCAGGCGGGCATCGCGAGCTTGTGCGCCTTCAAGAATCGCATCGGCCATCTTCGAGGTCAGGAGGCGGATCGCACGAATTGCATCGTCGTTGCCGGGGATGACGTAATCAATCGGATCCGGGTCGCAGTTGGTATCGACAACCGCCACGACAGGAATGCCAAGTTTCTTGGCTTCGCTGATGGCAATAGTCTCGTTCTTCGGATCTACGACAAAGAGGGCACCGGGAACCTTGCCCATCCCCTTGATGCCACCAAGGGTTTTCTCAAGCTTCTGGCGCTCTTTCTCCAGTTGGAGAGCTTCCTTTTTGGTATAAACCTCAACGGAACCGTCGGCGAACATGGCATCAAGACGCTTGAGACGATCGATGCTTTGCTTGACCGTGGCAAAGTTGGTCAGCATGCCGCCCAGCCAGCGCTGGTTCACGTAGAACATGCCGCAACGTGTTGCCTCTTCGCCGATTGCATCCTGAGCCTGCTTCTTGGTGCCGACAAAGAGAATCGTCTCACCGGCCTGGGCGCACTCGCGAATGAAGCTGTAGGCATTCTTGAACAGGCGGACGGTTTTCTGGAGGTCAATAATATAAATCCCGTTCCGCGCTCCAAAGATATACGGCTTCATCTTCGGATTCCATCTCTTGGTCTGATGGCCGAAATGAACCCCGGCCTCCAGAAGCTCCTTCATTGTTACGTTCGACATACTTATCTCCTTTTGGTTGTGCCTCCGCTTCCCCGACAACCGGAACCCACAGCAATTGCGGGCACCACCGGCCGGACAGGAAGCGTGCGAAATAGAAACCGAGTTCATATAGCACAAGAGTTCAGCTTTATACAAGAACAAACTACACTTGGCACCCCTCCTGTATTTACATCCCACATCCCTTCGTGTATCATCCCCCCTCCATGACCAGCATTCTGTTCCGCTACATTTTCAAGGAAACCGCTGTCCCCTTTATCCTGGGCATGGCGGTATTCACCTTTGTCCTCCTTATGGGGCGCCTGCTCAAACTGGCGGAGATGGTCTTTGCCAAGGGAGTGCCATTCTTCGACGTTTGCCGTCTCATTCTCTACATGCTCCCCTCATTTTTTCTCGTTTCAATTCCCATGGCATTTCTGCTGGCCGTTCTTCTTGCATTCGGCAGGCTTTCGGCCGACAGCGAGATCACGGCCATTAAAGCCGGAGGCATCGGCATCGGAGCTCTCCTCGCCCCGGTTTTTTCCTTCGCAGTCCTTGCCTACCTTGCCACGACCTTCATAACGGTTTATGCACTCCCCTGGGGGAATACGTCATTCAAGCAATTTCTTTACGAAGTTATCGAATCCCGTGCCGCCACAACAATCAGCGAGAAGGTGTTCAACGACGACTTCCCGGGCCTGGTCGTGTATGTTGACAACTACAACCAGAGCACTCATAAAATATCGGGCATTCTGATCCATGATGAGCGGAACCCCGAAGAACCGATGACGATTTTCGCTTCGTCGGGAATAATCGCAGCAACCCCCAAGGAAAAGAACGTTCGCCTTCACCTCGAAAACGGCAGCATCCACAGCAGTATAGGCACCACCGGTTACCGTCTCGTTGAATTCAACAGCTATGATCTCCACGTCAACCTGCGGCAAAGCGCAAAAAAAGACGAGCTTGACGAAAAGGACCTTACCCTCGATCAACTGCTTGCCAATCGCAGCAATCAGCAAGCGGACATTAAATTCCGGCGCGATGTATCCATCGAACTCCACAAGAGATTTGCGCTGCCATTTGCCTGCATTGTATTCGCAATGGTGGGGGTTCCCCTGGGAATACAGAATCAGCGCTCCGGGAGGGCGGGTGGGTTTTCAGCGGGCATCACCATCCTGATGCTTTACTACATGGTCATGTCGGCCGGCAAAACAATAGCCGAGAAGGAAATCCTGCCACCATCCATTGCGGTCTGGCTACCCAACTTGCTTTTCATCGCATTGGGCATTTACCTGCTGCGGCTCGCGGCCACAGAACGGCAGGTTCCCCTGGCCGACATGGCCCGCATGGTTATCGGACAGGCCAAAGAATGGCTTAAACGGCGAAGGAGGGGCGCATGACCATCCTGACCCGCTACATTGCAGCCACCTATCTGAGGATTTTCGGACTCTGCCTTGCTTCTTTCATTGCCATATATCTGGTAATCGATTTTCTGGAAAAAATCGGCAGATTCCTCCGCTACCAGCCCAATTGGGTTGATATAATTCAATTTTTTCTCTTCAAAATTCCTGAAATCATAACCCAGGTCATCCCCCTTGCTGTTCTCATGGCCACACTGCTGACCCTGGGAATGCTTTCGCGAAACAGCGAGATTATCGCCATGCGCAGTTGCGGCGTGAGTCTTGGCAAAATCAGCGTACCCATCCTGGCAATTGCCTGCACGGCAAGCCTTTTCGTCATCGTGACCAACGAACTGGTTCTGCCGGAAACCTATCGCCAGATGCGTCACATTGAACAGGTCCTCATCAGGAAGAAGAGCTCGAACACTTTTTTCCGCCAGAACAATATCTGGCACAAGGACAACAATGCAATTCTCATGGCGCGGGTTTTTGATCCCGCACACCAAACGCTCAAAGGGATAACCCTTTGGAATTTCTCGAAGGGGATGACCCCAATCCGGCGAACTGATGCCGAGCAGGGAAGCTGGGACGGACGCCAGTGGACCCTCTGGAAAGTCGTAGTAAGAGATATTCAACGCGAAGGGGTTGCCACGACATCCCAGGCCGACAGCATGCCGGTCAACCTCAACCTGCAGGTGGAAGACCTGAAGGTGGTTGACAAGTACGCCGACAACATGGGTTTTCTGAGACTGCGGGAGTACATTCGAAAGCTTGAAAAGGGGGGATACGAGACCACCAGGTACGAAGCGCAGATGCACGCAAAAATATCGCTTCCCTTCGCCTCGCTCATAATGGCTTTCCTCGGTATCCCTTTCGCGCTGCGCAGCGGCCGCTCAAGCGGCATTGCCCTGGGAATAGCGGTAAGCATCGGGATCGGATTCGCCTATTTCATCATCAACGCAATCCTTATTTCCTTCGGCCAGACCGGCGTGCTCCCACCACTGGTTTCCGCGTGGGCGGCCAACGTCATTGCCGCCCTGTCCGGCATCTGGCTTGCCATGACGCTCAACCGTTGACATCCGGTTTAAGGGTGATTCAATTTACTGCGAAGTAAACTTCCATCGGGAGCCCCCATGAAACAGCCCCTATTTGCAGCGGCAGTCCTGTTAACGCTTTTGTCCGCAACGGCAGCGCCGGGCGCCCCCCAGGCCAGACCGAAGAAGACCGCTCCTGCCCAGGCAGTAAAGCCTGTTTCCGTCCCCGCCCCCAACATTCTGAGCATTATACCTGCCCAGGGAGAGCCGAATATAACAGTAACGCTTTCCGGCACAGGCTTCACCGCCGGAACGGCTGCCTTCCTCGGCACCACCGAAGTACCCACAACCGTTATCGGACCGGAGTTGCTGACATTCACCATCCCCAAGCTCCCATCCGGCCTTTATGCCCTTTTCATCAAACGCGATGACGGCTCCACAAGCCGCACATACAACTTTTCGATACAGGCACCGAAACCCTTTATAGAGTCCATCTCTCCGGACACAATAAGCGTCTGTTCTTCCCCGGCCGAACGCATTATATATATTTCCGGCCGCAATTTTCAGCCCGCAAGCCAGGTGCTCTTCGATGGTTCAGTGGTCAGGAGCAGCTACGGTTCGGAAGAATCCATAACTTTCACCGTTCCACAAACCGCGGGCGGGCTGCACCAGGTCCAGGTCAAAAACCCGGAAGATACTGTCACAACCCCGATGACTCTCGCCATAGTGGCGAAACCCGAAATATACAATGTCACCCGGAGCGACGGTTCCGTTAACTATTACAGGCTTGTTATCGAAGGGAAGAATTTCCAGCCGGGCGCCACAATTGTCGTGGAGGAGAACAGCCTTCAGGTGGGATTGAACGCGGGGGTCGGCAAACAACTGAGAGCCGGGGCACTGTCATCGGGAGAACGGGAGTTCCTGACCTTTGAGGATTGCTCGAAATTGATTTATCAGCGCTATCCCGTCGACCCGACGGAAAAGGATCTGCGGATCAAGGTAATCAACCCCAATGGCGAGGTCAGTTCCGAGGTGCAGGTGACGGCACCATAGGCATTGACGCAAGAAGAGCCCATACTTGTCAGAACTGAAAAAAGCCCGCTTTTATGCGGGCTTTTTTTGAGATCTGCTGATTTAACGGCAAGAGGTATTGCTACTTTTTATCCTCGAAGAGGGTAACCTTGCCGTCATCCAGGTCGTACTTGGCGGTAACGATTTTAATCTTGCCTTCCTTCACGAGCTCTGCAACCACCGGCGACTTCTTGGTGATATTTTTTGCCACAAGTTTCACGTTTACATTGGAAACGGATTCTATAACCTCAGCATTGGACTTGCCCTTCGCATCCTTCATGCCCTTCTTGAGAGCAGGGGCAATGGTCTTGACAATGGCCCCGATATTGCCATGGGCCTTCCCTTTTGCTTCGACAGTTGCGGTAACGGCACCACACCGCTCATGGCCGAGGACCATGATCAGCGGAGAACCGATATGCTCGGCGGCGTATTCAATGCTTCCGAGCACAAGGGGATCGGGTACGTTTCCGGCAACGCGGATTACGAAAATTTCTCCCATGGTCTTGTCAAAGATGATTTCGGGCGGAACCCGCGAATCGGAACAGGAGAGAATGATGGCATAGGGTTTTTGACCCGTTGCGAGCGCTTCGCGTTTTGCCGCATTGCTGGCGGTGCAGGCACCCATCTGACCAGCCACGTATTGTTTGTTTCCGTCCATGAGACGCTGGAGTGCCTCGTCGGCACTGACACCCACGCCACCGCCGGAAGCAAAGGCCACTGCTGCCGATGCGGCAACCGCCGCACCGATAATGAGTCGTGCAATCCTGGTTCCCTTCATGTTCATGCGTTAACCCTCCAATGAAGCAAATTTTTGAATTTATTCATTATCACCATAAAACGAGCAAGTCAACGGAAACAACTTTCAGTATCAGCAGCAACCTCCGCCACCTGATTTTCTTCCGGTTACGCTCGAAATCCATTCATTAATCAGTCCCGATGCACACCCGACCCCGGAGTCTACCCGAATAGCGTCCACTGGGCAGTTGACGGAACACGCGCCACATTCGATGCAGGCATCGAAATTTTTTATTTCCGCCTTAGCATTCTGCACCGCGAAGACCTCATGGGGACAGACCGCGACACACATGCCGCAGCCAATGCAGATTTCACGGCTAAGCTTGAGGGTAGCAACATTTGGCAGGTAGGCAAACCCCTTCACGACTGTCAACTCCTTCCCTGTTCAGACAAAACGGGCAGCAATCCAGAAGAAAATACCTGCAAGCAGCGATATGGCCATTAAAGGCAGCGCAACCCGCATTTCCTTTTTCACCCCCGAGCGCGAGGTAAAAGGGGTGCTACCGGTGAAGTTGAGGCTCAGGAAGGCCGTTACCGGAGTTACCGCAAGGAAGAGGGCCGCGGCTTCAAGCCATCCCATTGTCCTGCTGTCCGCCCAAACGAGCAGAGCAACCAAACACCCGCCGGCCACTGCCCCCTTCACCGCAAAACTCCTGCCCGGAAGCCAGGGGAGCAGAAGCGGCGCGACAACCGCACCGGTGAACAGGGTCCCTGCGCCAAGCACCAGAGGCGGCATGACGGTCGCGAGCGAAAGCTCAACACCTGACAAGGCCGGCAGCAGGACGATGGACGCCACGATCGGAACGGCCCATTTCGCGGCCGTAACCAACTCTATCGGCGTAAGGATTAACCTTTCCCGCAAGGTAAAGGTAAGCTGCCGCATGGCGGGGGTGGTCACCATGCAGTTATCCAGGTAATCGGGGAGGTCAGCGGCGCGGATCGTTGCGTAGCGCACGCGGAATCCGGTCCGTTCGGCGACCTTGTGGGCCGCCACGCCGGGAGCGCCGAGAATGGGAAGGAGAAGTATCCTGTGCTTCACTACCGCGGCAAGCCCCGAACTTTTGACACGCCGGACGACCTCGCCGGTGCCGAAGGTTCCCTTGCCTGCCGCGCACCAGACATTGATACCGAACGTTTCAAGCACCAGGAGCCATGCGTTTCGGCCCGAAAGCTCACGCCTCACCAGGTCATAGCTCATTTTATAATTGGCAGTCACCACGACCGGGTCCTCCGGGTCGGGTGAACCGATTGCGTAGAGGCCCGGCGGCACCAGATACGACATCCGCCCTATCCCCCACCGGGCCTTCCAGGCACCGAGGCGGTCGCTGAACCTGAGTGCGGTGGAGACAGCGGGAACCCTGCCGGCCGGTGTGTCGTGCCAGTGGAGAAATCCGGGGACATTTTCGTTGATTTTCCCGCTGACCGCGGGAGTCTTGGGGCCTCAGCACGGCTCCCTGTCAAGGTCCGGTCCCTTCGAGGAAACGCGAGGCCTGATTCTGCGCGATTCGGCCGCAGCAGTGCCGCGCACCTTGTACGCCATATTCAACTCTCCCGTTTTATCTCAGTTCGTTCGGCACCGTTACCAGCAGACGCCCTGCCAGGTCGTCAACAAACTGGCGTGCCGACCTGCCGGAGCGGCTCCCCTTGAAAACCGCCCACTGGAGGGCCTCCCTCCTGAGCGATTCGGCATCGATATCCAGGGAAAACTTCTCGGCATACCGCGCAACAATGGCAAGATACGTGGCCTGGTCAAAGGAATAGAAACTAAGGTTGAGACCGAAGCGATCGGCCAGGGAAAGCTTTTCCGACACCGCCTCTTCGGGATGTATCTCCGCGCCCAGGTTGTCGTCCATCCGCTCCGGGAGGAGATGGCGCCGGTTGGAGGTGGCATAAAAGAGGATATTGGCAGGGCGCTCCTCGATCCCTCCCTCCAGCAGTGCCTTCAGCTCCCGGTATCCCCCCTCGCCTTCGCCGAAGGAGAGGTCATCACAAAACAGGATGAAACGGTGCGGCATCTTCCTGAGCGGACCGATGATGGCCGGAAGCGTGAAGATATCGTCCCGGAGCACCTCCACGAAACGAAGCCCCTCCCCGGAAAATCGCCGGAGAAGCCCCTTTACGCAGGTGGACTTCCCGGTCCCCCGCTCGCCCCAGAGGAGGACGTTATTGGCCGGATACCCGGCCACGAACTGCGCAGTGTTGCGCACAAGCTCATCGCGAACCAGATCGATTCCCACCAGATCGTTCAGGTCGGGAAGATGGGGATGCTCCACCGGCACGAAAGCCCCTCCGCTACCCACGCGCTTCCATCGGAAAGCGAGGCAGCGCTCGAACAGATCAGGGAGCGGTGGCGGAGGTGGAACATGACTGTCCAGAAACCGATCGAGCCGGTCCACGAGATTGTCCAGCTTACCGGCAATCCGGTCCCAACATTGATCTCGACTCTCACTCACTTTATACGCGCCTTGATCTTGAACAACTCAGTATTGTCCACCAACGGATAGTTGGCGGGAGGGAGTTTGGCGATTTCCGCCTGCACCCGCTGAATCCTCTCCGACGTAAGGGGGTGGGAGGAAAAGAACTTGGTAATGGCACCAGGGTTCTGTTGCCCCATGGCATCAAGCTTCTGGAAGAATGAAACCATCCCCTGGGGATTGTAGCCCGCCCTGGACATGGTCTCCACCCCGAGGAAATCGGCCTGATTCTCATATTCCCTGCTGTAGGACATCATGCCGGCCTTGCCGAAGAGTTCGCTGGCCAACTGGGTCAGGGCGCCCGGGTTCTGGCCCAGAACCAGTGAGAGGACCAGGGAATAGCCATACTGCTGAGTCATCTGGCGGGTGCCGTGCCGGGCAACCGCATGGCTGATCTCGTGGGCCATGACCGCCGCCACCTCGGTCTCGCTCTGGGCCGCTTTGAGGAGCCCCGTGTGGACGTAAAGCCGCCCGCCGGGAATGGCGAACGCGTTCACGCTGTCATCCTTCACCACCTTGAAGACGTAGTCGAAGCTCACCTCCCGGACCCCGGTCAGGAGCCTGCGCCCCAGACGGTCGATGTACTTCTGGGCCTCGGGGTCATTATAGACGGGATACTGTTTCTCGATCTCCACCGCAAACTTGTTGCCGAGCTCCTTTTCCTGCTCAATGGAGATGACGTTGAAACCGTGGATATCCGCCATGTTGACGGCGCAGCCCGCAAGCATTCCGATGACGATAAGGGGCATCAACAGCAGTCGTACGCATCTCATGGTTATCCTCCCTGATTTCAGTTTTCTTTCAATGAACATTCACGTTCCCACGCAAAGTACCCGTCACCCTCGATTTCCCAGAAGCTCTTGATGCGATTCTCATAATATGCCCCGTCGCCGCACTCCTGTTCCATGGCGGCAAGGAAATCCCCGCCGATGAGGCTTTGGCCATGGAGGAAGCGGTAAAAGGACCGGACACCGAGAAGATGGCCGGCAAGCTCATCCGCAGAAGGATCGATGGTATTCACGATGTACCAGTTGGCGGCAAACTGCCGGACGATGCCCGGGCGCTCGTCGAAGAGACTGCGGTGCTTGTAGCCCACAAGAAAATCGCGCACGTAGTAATCGGCACCGTTGGCGACCAGGGTGGCGTCCTGGGGAGCCATACCACCCTCGAGGAGTGAATCGTAGAAACGCTTGAGGAGCGACTGGCAAAGCCCGTCGGCCCTGATCTCGTCATCGACCGTTGTGATTACGAACGCCTCTTTGTTGATGACATTTTCTTTCGCACGCTCCGGTGCGGATTGCTTGTTGTCTGACATTCAGGATACCTCTGAGATATTAAGGAATTTCAGCGATTCAGCCGCGGGTCCAGGGCATCCCGTATCCCCTCCCCCAGCAGATTGTAGGCAAGGACCGTCACCAGAATGGCAAGGCCGGGGAAAAGGGACAGCCACCAGCCAAACTCGATGTAGTCCTTTCCCGACGTCAGGATGTTCCCCCAGCTGGGGGTTGGGGGTTGCACCCCGATGCCGAGAAACGACAGGGCCGACTCGGTAAGAATCGCCCCGGCTACGCCAAGTGTAGCAGAAACGAGAACCGGTGACAGGGCGTTGGGGAGGATATGCCGGAATATGATCCGGCCATCGGACGCCCCCAGTGCCCGGGCCGCCAGGATGAAGTCCCGCTCCCGCAGCGACAGCACCTCGGCCCGCACGAGCCGCGCCACCCCCATCCACCCCGTGAGGCCGATAATCGCCATAATATACCAAATGGAAGGCTCCAGAAAAGCGATCACCGCCAGGATCAGGAAAAAGGTGGGAAAACAGAGCATGATATCCACGAACCGCATGATGACGGTATCGACGAGCCCCCCGTAGAAACCGGACACAAGCCCCAGCACCACCCCGATTGCCACAGCGATCCCCACCGAAACGAAGCCCACCTTGAGGGATATCCGCGCCCCGTAAATCACCCGGGTAAAGACGTCGCGCCCCAACTCATCAGTGCCGAACCAGTGGTCCGCCGAAGGCGGCAGCAGCACGTGGTAGGCGTCGATTGCATGGGGGTCCCAGGGGGTGATGAAAGGGGCCAGGAGCGACACGACAAACAGGAGCAGCACGACGCCCCCCCCCATCACCGCAAAGCGGTTCTTCCGGAACCTCTTCCAGAAAACAGTGTAGAACCAGCTTTCCCGGTACCCCATCCTACCCCCTCCCGTGCCTGATGCGAGGATCCGCCACGGCATAGCAGAGATCGGCAATCAGATTCCCCACGAGGGTGAGGAACGCGCCAATCACCAGAATCCCCATGACGAGGGGATAATCACGCCCCATGACCCCCTGGTAGAAAAGCTGGCCCATGCCGGGGATGGCGAAGATGGTTTCAAATATGACACTACCGCCGATAAGGCCCGGAAGCGAGAAGCCGAGAAGGGTGATAACCGGCAGCAGCGCATTGCGCAGGGCATGCCGGTAGATGACCGCCCGCTCCGTGAGCCCCTTGGCCCGCGCCGTGGTGATGTAGTCCTGGCGGATCACCTCCAGCATGTTGGAACGCATGTAGCGTGAGAGCCCGGCCAGGCTCCCGAAGGTGGCCACGGACACCGGGAGGATCAGGTGTTTCACCATATCCGCGAAACGGGCCAGGGGGGAGAGCGTCTCACTGCCGAGGGAGTGGAGCCCCGAGATGGGGAGCCATCCCAGCTTCACCCCGAAGAAGTACATGAGGAGCAGCGCCAGCCAGAAGGTCGGCACCGCAAACCCCAGAAAGACGAAGAGCGTTATCCCCTTGTCGTAAAGGGTGTCACGGTGCGTGGCGGCAAAGATGCCGATGGGGATGGCCAGACCGAATTCCAGGATCAGGGCGATGACATTGAGGGAGATGGTGACCGGAATCCGCTCCTTGATCTTGTCGGTCACCGGCCGGTTGTCGGGGGCGAAGGAGCGGCCGAAGTCCAGGGTGGCCACCTGCTTCAGCCAGGTCGCATACTGGACATGCAGCGGCTTGTCGAGCCCGTAGAACTCCCGGAGCCGCTGCCGGGTCTCGGCGGTAATCTTGGGGCTCATGGCGGTCATGGCCTCCACCGGCTCTCCCGGCGCCAGGCGGATAACCGCGAAGGAGATGAGGGTAATCCCCAGCAGCAGCGGAATCATCATTATCAGTCGCTTTGCAAGATAATTGATCATAGGTCGGAGAACGGGGACCAGGAACCGGGGACCGGAAAAGACTCAAGCCTTTACTGGTCTCCGGTCCCCGGTCCCGGCTGTTAATGTATCTGCTCTTCCTTGGGCACGTACCACCGGATGATGTTGTGCATGATACCGGCCGGCGCCGGCTCGATGCCGCGGAAGCGGGCGTTTACCACCGGCAGGGCGTCGGGTACGAATAAAAAGGTGTACGGCTGTTCCTGCGCCAGGATTTCCTGGATGCGCCAATAGCAACGCTTGCGCTTCTCCTGGTCGAAGGTCCGGCGCCCCTCTTCGATAAGCCGGTCCACCTCGGCATTCCTGAACCCGATGAAGTTCAGCTCCTTGGGGCCGGTCTTGCTGGAGTGCCACACATCGAAGATATCCGGGTCCTGGGGTATGGTCCATCCCATGATGAGGGCGTCGAAGTTCCGCTTATCAATGAAGTTGGTGAGCAGCGATGCCCACTCCAGAACCCGTATCTTGACGTCGATGCCGATGTTGGCCAGACGGCGCTGGATTATCTGGGCCGTCTTGAGTCGCTGGTCGTTCCCCTGGTTGGTGAGTATGGTGAAGCTGAAGGGCTTCCCATCCTTCATCAGGGCGCCGCCGGGACCGGTTGCGCGCCATCCCGCCGCGGCCAGCAGCGCCTTCGCCCGCTGCGGATCATAGCCAAAGTCCCTGACGTTCGGGTTGTACGGCCACGTTCCGGGCTGGAACGGACCATGGGCCACCTGCCCCAGGCCAAGGAGCACCCCATGAATGATTTCGTCCTTGTTGATGGCACAGGCGATGGCCTGGCGGACCCGCTGGTCGGCAAAGAGGGGATTGCGCAGGTTGTACCCCAGGTAGGTGTACGCCGAGGCGGGATAGCGGAACTTGTTGAAGCCCGCCCGAAATTCCGGAGTGTCGGTCTGCCGCGCATACTGGACCGGCGTGAGCCCCATCATGTCGAGACCGCCGGCTTTCAGCTCCATGTACATGGTGGAGTTATCGGGAATGATCCGGTAGATGTACCGGTCGATGTAAGGCCGTCCCTCGAAGTAATCGGGGAACGACTCGAGGACGAGCTTTTGTCCCGCAACCCACTCCTTGAACCGGTAGGGACCGGTCCCCACGGGATGCCGGGCGAATTCGCTCTTTGTAATATCCTTCCCCTCCAGAAGATGGGCGGGCAGAATCCCCATTCCCCACGAAGCCAGGGCCGGCGCAAAGGGTTTGCCGTAGGTCACGCGGAACGTATAACGGTCAGGGGCCTCGGCGGTATTCACCTGCTTGAAGTCTTCGGCATAGGCGGTGGGGGTCTTGGGGTCGATGGTGACCCGGTAGGTGTAGAGCACGTCGCGGGAAGTGAACTCGACGCCGTCGTGCCACTTTACGCCCTTGCGCAGGGTAAAGGTGATGGTGAGGCCATCGGGGGATACGCGCCACGACTCCGCCAGGTCCCCCACCAGCACCAGATTCTTGTCGTACTTCACGAGCCCGTTGAATACGTTGCCCGCCACGTCATGGGAGGCGGAATCGGAGGCCAGCAGCGGAATCAGGTTCGAGGGTTCGCCGATGGTGCCCACCACCAGCGCGTCTCCGTAGGCGGGAGTTCCAGCTCCCCGGCGGGGCGGTTCAGCAGGAGGGGCGCCGCCACTGCACGAAACAATGGTCATCAGCGCGGCGAGGCAGCAGAACAGCCGGGCAGTCATTTTTCCAGGCTCTCCGCCCTGACCTTTCTCTTCTTTTCGAAGATGTCCTTTCTGGACGGGTCGGCGTCAAGAATCCTCTTGTAAAGCTTCAGGGCGCTGCGGTAATCGCGGCTGGCGGCATAGGCGTCGGCAAGGTGCTCCATGACTGTGGGATCATCCTCAACAATTTCGAGGGATTTCTCCAGGTACGACACTGCATCGTCGTATTTCTTCAACTTGAAATATACCCACCCCAGGCTGTCAAGGATAAAGCCGTCATTGGGGCGCAGTTCCACCGCTTTTTTCAGGTACTGGAGGGCCTCGTCAAGCTGTATTCCCATCTCGGCATAGGTATAGCCCAGGTAATTGAGGGCCTGGGCATCATTGGGGGCAATGGCGATTACCCGCTTCATCCGGGCGATGGATTCATCCTTCTTCCCCATCTTGTCCAGTATCGTACCTATCCGGAAGTGAAGACGCGGATCACTGTCGAACTTAGCCTCAACCTCTTTGAGAACGGCAAGCCCTTCCGTGAACTTGTCCATGGATTCGTAAAGACCAGCCAGATAAAGGTAGAGGTCAAGGTTGTCAGGATTAGCGGCAATGGCCTCCTTCAGAATGGCAATGCCCTTTTCGGGATTTTCCTGATCCCGGTAAATAAAGGCGATATGCCCCAGAGACTCAACATAATTGGCAGTTCCGGGGGGAATCTTCCCGAACTCCGCCAGGGCCTTGTCGAACTCTTCCTTATCTTCGTAGGCGCTTGCCATGTAGAACCTTACCTGATAGGCGTTGGGTTCCAGGGCAAGGATCTGCTCGAATTCGGCAATCGCCTCATCATAGCGCTCAAGCTCCAGGTAGATGAGCCCGATCTTGCGCTGAGTCTCAAGACCGCCGACCCCCCGCTCCTTCATCCCCACAAGCAGAGGCAGGGCATCCTCCAACTGCTGCTGCTGGAGGTACAACTGCACCAGATGCTGGAGCACGTTCATATTGAACGGGTTCACCTCCAGCAGCTGTTTGTAGGTAGCAATTGCATCCTCTTGAAGCCCGAGACCCTCCTGGGAAATACCCATGTCGATCATCGCCTGCTCGAAGTCAGGTTTGAGTTCGATGGCCTTTTTGTAGTAATTGGTCGCCTCTTTATGGAGCTTCATCTGGTCATAGGTCTTGCCCAGATAGTAGTAGCCCAGCGACGATTCGGGATTAACCTTGAGCAGAGACTTGAGGGTGCCCACCGCCTGTTCATAGTCAAAGACCCGGACATATGAAACGGCCAGGTGCAGATAGGCATCCTCCTTGGACGGATCAAGCTCGATGGCTTTGCTGAGGTGGGTAATGGCTTCCTTGTCGCGCTTGAGTCCGGACAGAATGGTTCCCGCAATGAGCCTGGCAGGACGGAAGGAGGGATCCACGCGTATGGCGTTTTCGGATGCCCGGAGCGCATCATCGAGTTTAGCGGTTTTGAGATAGATTTCAGCGGCAGCCGAATGGAGGAACGCAGACTTTGGATCCGCTTCTATGGCGCCGTTCAGGAGTGTGAGGGCACCCTCAAAATCACCCTCGATCTCCCGCAGGCGAGCCAGGGAGAAGATGTAGAGCGCTCTCGACCCGGCAATGTTCACCGTCGGCTGGAACGACTGCTCGTTTGCGAAAGCAGCCTGCTCCACGCCATTGGTGGCGCAGCCGGGGAGAAAAGAAAGAAGCAGGAAAAATGCCGCAACAATACGTTTCTTCATGCAGTTACCCGTGTCTGCCAGAAGCGAAAAAAGCGCTCAGAAGCCGCGCGTCCCTCCGGTGCTTCGAATGTAATAAAGTGAAAAAAGTGCTTCAGGATGGACATAAGGGAAAAGGCCCGGCTCTCCAAGGATGGATGCCTGTTACAGGGGCAACCACGCCAAAAACTACAAATGAAAAGCTAACACAATAACCATAACCCGTCAAATGAATATAAACGAGCCTAAACCTTGCGCGAACCGGTGTTTATGGTAATGTTTGTGGTATCTCGCCGCCCCGTGGGTACGACATGGAACAGCGCTTTTTACGGTCACTCCTGAAACCTTCGGTCTATCCGGACCAAACCACGTCCGTGGAGCTTGTCCAGACCCATGTCTCCTACATCTTTCTGACCGATCGCTTCGCCTACAAAATCAAAAAACCGGTGGATTTCGGGTTTCTCAACTTTTCGACCATCGACCGTCGCCGTTTTTACTGCAACGAAGAGGTTCGCCTGAACAGCCGCCTCTGCCCCGGCACCTACCTGGATGTGGTAGAGGTACGGGAAACGCCTGACGGAGCAGGGTTTTCCGGCCAGGGGAAAATCATCGACTACGCGGTCAGAATGAAGCGGCTTCCGGCGGAACGAATGCTCGACCGGCTGCTGGCCGAAGGGAAGGTTTTCGAAAATGAAATTCGAGCCATAGCCAGGACGATAGCCACGTTCCACCTGCACGCCGAACAAGGTCCGGAAATCAACAGCTACGGCGCAATCGAGACCATTCGCGCCAACTGGGAGGAAAATTTCCGTCAGGCTGGCCAGTTCACTGACAAGACCATAAGCAGCCATGCTCTGACATCCATGGAAAAATGGGTTGACGGTTTTATCCGGGCAAATGAGGACACCTTCAACGGACGCATTGCCGGTGGTTTCATCCGTGACTGCGACGGCGACATCCACATGGAGAACATCAACCTGGGGATGGACGGCAACATCTGCATCTTTGACTGCATCGAGTTCAACGCCCGCTTTCGTTACAGTGATACCGCCGCGGACATTGCCTTTCTCCTGATGGATCTGGACATCAACCGCCGGGCGGACCTTTGCGCACCTTTTATCGAAGAATACGTGGACGTAACCGGAGACCACGGCGTAACCGAAGTCCTCGACTTCTACAAGATCTACAGGGCGTTCATCAGGGGCAAGGTGGAGAGCTTGCGGCTTCTCGACCTGCAGATATCCGCCACCGACAAGGAGGCGGCCGGGGAGCGGGCCCGGAACTACTTCCGCCTCGCCCGTGGTTACATAGCCCGCAAGGGGCTCCCACCATCGCTGATTCTCACCTGCGGTCTAACGGGAACCGGCAAGAGTTTCATCGGCCGGGAACTCGCCTTCTACCTGGGAGTGGAAATCATAAGCTCCGATGTGGTAAGAAAGGAGCTGTCCGGAGTTGCGCCGACGGAGCACCGGCATGTCCGGTACGGTGAAGGAATATACTCTGATGCCGTAACAGCCCGCACCTACGGAGCACTGCTTGAGTCGGCCGAAGCATCCCTTGCGGCCGGGCGGAGCGTCATCATCGACGCTACCTTCCGTAACCGCAGCGACCGCGACGCATTCAGGAATCTAGCCGAACGTCGCGCTGCCCGTTTCTACCTGATTCATACCACTTGCCCGGAAGAGACAACGCGGCAGCGCCTGGAAGCCAGAGAGACCCAGGGGAGAGACGTGTCGGACGGGCGGTGGGAAATCTATCTCCTCCAGAAAGGGGAGTTTGTTCCGCCAGACGGCCACGAGACGGGCCTCATCGAACTCGATACGACCAAACCCCTTGACGAGTCGGTCGACTCGCTCCTCGACGCCATGGAGATACCGACATGTGGCTGAAATTCCGGATTGAGCTCTTTAAACGCCTGAAGCTACGGGAATCATGGGTAATCTTCTTCATCCTCGGGCTCATCATGATGAACTACCCATTTGTTCAGATTTTCAACAAACCCAACCGCATATTCGGCGTTCCCCAGCTCTATCTCTATTTCATGGGGGGATGGGCAATCTCCATCGGTGTCATCTACCTCTTCACAAAGGCCATCAGTCATACCGATGACGAAAACGATGAAGGAGATCACCGTTGATCCTCAGCATTGAACTGGTGGCCGGTGTATCGCTTCTCTACATCGTCCTGCTATTCAGCGTAGCCTATTACGCCGACAAAAAGCGGGAAGCGGGGAAAAGCGTCGTCGACAACCCCTATGTCTACGCTCTGTCCATAGCCGTGTACCACACCTCATGGACCTTCTACGGCAGCGTCGGCAAAGCGGCCACCACCGGCCTGGACTTCCTCCTCGTCTACCTGGGGCCGACCATCATGGCGTTCACCTGGTGGTTTCTCCTGCGCAAGATCGTACGGATCAGCAAAGAGAACAATATAACTTCCATTGCCGACTTTATCAGTTCACGTTACGGAAAGTCCCAGTGGCTTGGCGCCATTATCACTGTCATTGCCATTCTGGGGGTCATGCCCTACATCGCCCTGCAGCTGAAGGCGGTGTCCAGCACCTTCGACATTATCTGCGGCTACCCCTATATCCAGCTCCCCCTGCTCCACAAGAACTACCCCCTCTCGCTGCACACGAACTTCTTTGCCGCCATCATCCTGAGCGTCTTCAGCATGATATTCGGCGCCCGGCGGCTCGTTTCGACAGAGCGCCGCCATGACGGGCTCGTGGCGGCAGTTGCGGTGGAATCAATCGTCAAGCTCTTCTCTTTTCTTGCCGTGGGGATTTTCGTCACCTACGGCCTCTTCGGAGGCGTAAGCGACATTTTTGCCCGCATCGACGCGCAGGGAAACCTGCTGACCCGCCTGACCACCCTCGGCACAGCCGGAGGTACCAGTTATGCCCAGTGGCTTTCCACCCTGTATCTATCCATGGGGGCCATCATGTTCCTTCCCCGCCAGTTCCACGTGATGGTAATCGAAAGCAGCAACGAAAATCACATCAAAAAGGCCATGTGGATTCTGCCGGCCTATATGTTTCTCATCAACCTGTTTGTGGTCCCCATTGCCCTCGGCGGCATCGTCCAGACCGGCGGCATCCTCGGCGCTGACTTTTTCGTCCTCACGCTACCGCTTCAAACGGGCCATTCGTGGCTGGCGCTACTGGCGTTTCTCGGTGGGTTTTCCGCGTCAGCCGGCATGGTAATGGTCGAATCAGTCGCCATATCAACCATGTTCGTCACCTACCTTCTGATGCCCATCGTTGTCAGGCTGAAACCGCGTCCCTGGTTTCCGGCCATGCTCATAAACCTCAAGCGGCTCTGCATCGCCCTGGTAATCGCCCTCGGATACATCTACCAGACCCTGGTTGGCGAGACGTTCATGCTCGTGAACATGGGACTCATATCCTTTGCCGCAGCCGCCCAGTTCGGTCCGGCGCTCGTGGGGGGGCTCTACTGGCGACGGGCAAACAAGACCGGAGCGCTCACCGGCATCATCCTCGGCTTTTGCCTCTGGTTCTACACGCTGCTTCTCCCCTCCGTCATCATGTCGGGCTCTTTTTCCAGAACGATTCTCGACGAAGGCCCCTTCGGCATCGCCCTGCTGAAGCCGACTGAACTTTTCGGGCTTGCGGGCTTCGACCTCTGGTCGCACTCCCTCTTCTGGAGCCTGCTTTTCAATGTGGGAACGTACCTGGCGCTTTCCATCCTTTTCCATCAAACCGATAAGGAACGGGAACAGGTGCGAAAGTTCGTAGATGTATTTACCGCCGGGCAAAACGGCGTCCCGTGGGAAACAAAGCGGATGTCGAAGCCGGTCACGATCATGCAGTTCGTGAACCTCATGTCGAAGTTCATCGGCGAAAAGCAGGCCAACATGGCCATTGCGGAGTATATGGGAAACCGGGAAATCACTCCCCAGGGAGGTGTGTCGGAGTTCGAACTGCCAAAGTTGAAGCGCTTTACGGAGAAGACCCTGGCAGGATCGGTGGGGGCGGCGGCGGCCGGCGCGATCGTGGAGAGTTACCTTTCGGATATCGGGTCGAGGATGGAGCCGGTCTACGACATTTTCAGCACCGTCCAGGCATCACTGGAAGAAAGCCGCGAGGCCCTCTACGTCCGCCTTAAGGCATCGGAGCTCATGAACCGGACCCTCGACCTCCAGATCATCATGGACGATCTCCTGTCCCTCGTCCTTAAGGAGTTCAAAATCGACCTTGCGGTCATCCGGCTCATCGACGAACAGGGAATCCTGAGGGTCAAGAGCTACCGGGGGAAGGGAATTGCCGGAATTATCGGCAAGGATTGGGATCCCGACAGCGAGACTTACATCGGCGAAGCGTTCCAGAGCAACCGAATCCAGTTCGTGAACGATACCCAGCACATAACCAGACCGATCTCCCGGGAACTCATGTCCCACGAGGGGATAAAATCCTTCGCCCATATTCCCATAACAAGCAAGGGCGAACCCCCCCTCGGCATTCTTTCCGTCTTCTCCAAAAACATCGTCGGCCTCTTTAACGAGCCGTTCCTCGACCTGCTGGAAAGCCTGGCAGGGCAACTGGCACAGGCAGTAAGAATTGTCAAAGAGGTAGACGCAAAGGAGCGGGAGCGGGAGGAAAAAGAGCGGGCTGTTCTGGAAAGCGCACGGGTACTGAAGGAGATGGAAATCGCAAAGCAGATACAGCTTTCACTCCTCCCATCCCAGCCTCCCGCCGTGCGGAGCGTTGAAATAGCCGGCCGATGCAAACCGGCTGCCCATGTGGGGGGGGATTACTACGATTTCTTTCCGCACGGGGCCAAGTGCATTGACATGGTCATAGCAGACGTTTCGGGCCACAGCGTGGGGGCCGCCCTCATCATGGCGGAAACCAGAAGCGTGCTCCGCGCCCAGACCCGTTCCGACAAAAGCGCCGGAGACATACTCGCCACCCTCAACGAACTGCTCCACGACGACCTTTCCGCCGCCGAGCTTTTCATCACCATGTTCTATATCCGTTACGACACCGAAAAGGGCATCCTCGCCTACGCCAATGCTGGCCACAACCCGCCGCTCATCTTCCGCGAGGGTATGCAGGCCTGTATGGAACTCGATGCCGAAGGGCTTATCCTGGGGATCAAGCGGGACGTATCCTTCGAGGAGAAAAGCATCGCCCTGCGGCAAGGCGATGTGGTTCTTCTTTACACCGACGGCATCATCGAATCCCAAAATCCCCAGGGAGACTTCTTCGGCACGGGACGCCTCTGTGATATCCTGACGTCCAATCATAATCGGAGTTCGGAGGAAATTATCGAATCCATACTCGCGGAAGTGGAAAATTTCAGTGCTTCGTCCGTGCTCAACGACGACATTTCCATGGTTGTCGTCAAGATACTACCTTCGGAAGCTAATGAATGAAAACTGGAGCAAAAAGAAGCATTTTGGTGTAAACTTTCAAGTGCAATGCTTTTACCTATCAATTCCGGTCATTCCTCCCGGGAAGACCTGATATCAAGGAGCGGACCATGAATCTAAAGACAGAGGAAAAGAACGAAATCCTTATCATCTTCGTCAAGGAAGAGCGCCTCGACGCCCATAATTCAAATGATTTAAAGGGGAAGATGCAGGGACTTTTCGAAGAGGGTAAGAAAAATATCCTGGTAGATCTTACCGACGTACGATTTATCGACAGTTCGGGGCTTGGAGCGCTGGTTTCCGGCTTCAAGAATGCCATATCCCACCAGGGAAGCCTCAAACTTTCGAGCCTCCAACCGCAGGTCAAATCCATGTTCGAACTAACCCGTCTGCATCGGGTCTTCGAAATATTCGGCTCAACATCGGAAGCGCTCGAAAACTTCTAGGGGAGTGAGGGATGGACAAGAACGAGATTGAAGTTGACATCAAGGTACCGAACCAGACCCGCTACCTGAGCCTTATAGGCAGAATCGGCGAGGACATAGCCATGGAGCTCAAGCGCTTCGACGGCGACCGGGACATGCTGGCGTACCACATCAACCTGGTCCTTACCGAAGCAATGGTTAACGCCATCAAACACGCAAATGCCAACGACCCCGACAAAATGGTCCACGTTTACATCAACATCACGGACCAGGACCTTCTTATCCGGGTTTTCGACGACGGACAGGGGTTCGACATAAACAGCATCCCCCCGCCCGACTTCGAACAACTGGAAGATCGCGGCAGGGGGATTTTTATAATCAAGCAATTGATGGATACGGTAAAATACGAGCAGATAGCCGGCGGGAACATGCTGGAAATGACCAAGTGCCTGCGCTGCTGCCCATGAAATTGTCGGTTATCCGGCCCGTCTCCCCCTGACAGTAACGATCAGCACCATCGTCACCCCGAGAAGGAACATTGGGAAACTGAGCAGTTGCCCCATGGAAAAGGGACCCAGCAAAAAACCCAACTGGGAGTCAGGCTCCCGGAAGAATTCGACGATAAAGCGGAACAGTCCGTAGCCGGCGACAAAAGTCCAGAATTCAACTCCCGCAGGACGTTCCTTCCTCCCCACGATCATCAGGATCGCGAACAACACCGGCCCCTCCAGGATTGCCTCATACAGTTGCGACGGATGGCGCGGCAACTCGCCCCCTTCGCGGAAAACCATCCCCCACGGCATATCGGTAACACGCCCGAAAAGTTCTCCGTTGATGAAGTTTCCCAGCCTTCCCAGGCAGAGCCCCACCGGAGCGGTGAGTGCGCAGAGGTCCGCCAGCGTAAAGAACGTGATCCCCTTTTTCCGCGCCACAAGCAGCCCCGCAAGAATGACCCCGATGAGCCCGCCGTGGAAGGACATCCCCCCCTCCCAGACAGAAAACACCTTAAGGGGATTGGCCAGGTAGTAGGATGCATTGTAAAAGACGACGTATCCAAGCCGTCCCCCGAGAATAACCCCCACCGCCAGATTGAAGATTACGTCCGCCACATCATCCGCGGAAAGGGGAAGAGCACGCTGGCGGACCCTCCGGAGAATAATGAAATAGGCAGCCATGAACCCCAGTATGTACATGAGTCCATACCAGCGGAATTCCAGCGGGCCAATGCGGAAGAAAACCGGGTCGATGTGCGGCAACTGCATGGATGCTCCTCTCCGGGAAAATATCGTCATACCGTAGCAATAATGCGCCATGGTGTCAATCTACGCCCCAAATCGGAGCAGAAGCCGGCGCCGGCAGAAACAAGAAAAAAATATTTTCACCCCCCATTGACAGCATCCCCAATGGAGCTACACTTCACTCAAATACTACAGTTCTTTGAAATTGCTCTGGGAATCAGGTAGCAACCGGTTGAGAACCCTGACGGTCAACCAACAAAAAAAAGACGGGTTCAGACGCAGTGTGCATGCCGGCAGGTCAAGGTAGCCTGAAGCGCCTTCCCGATAACAAGTTTACCAATGGTCAGAGGATCCGGCGGTTATACGGTTATCCCGGAGCAAGATTAATAATTGGCGTTCAGGGAATGGCGCGGTCAGCGTACATCTCTTTCGTCAGGCGCGTAACAACCGCCCCAAAAGGGGATACGGCCGAAAAAGATTAGGTCCGGCGGTCACTAAAGAGCGCCCTTCCCGGCTTTAAGACCGTTTCTACCGACGAATACGAGAAAGCATCCCCGCTGGACGTCAATTACAAAAAAGCCCGGAGGATTCCCCCTCCGGGCTTTCTCTTTTCTCCACCATGGTCACGGGGGATTATTTCAGCAACTCCTGGGGAACCCCCGCCCTTCTGGCATTCTCTTCGAGGGCATTCAATCGGCCATTCTGCTCGGCAAGCTTCTCTTCAAAGCGTCTCGCATCTGCCTGAACACTCAGGTACATTCCGCGGTTCATATTACGGGGATTTGCCAAACGTGCTTTCCGGTCGGCAAGTTCCGCCTCGTTGGTTTTGATTGCGGTCCTCAAGGCTGTGAATTCAGCTCTCCAGGCATCCGCGTCTTTGCCGCCATAAACCGCCTTTTTTTGCTCCGGCTTGACGGCCGGTGCAACTCCGGCATCCTTGCGGACTGTTTCCGGCTGCGTCCCTTTATCCCCCGGTTCCACAACCGTCTCCGACACTTCTGCGGTTGGCGCTTCCCCCTCGGAAATAATGGTAACTTTTTTCCGGTATTTCTGAGGGACTTTGCCGTAATCCTGCGTATAGTTCACCGTACCCCGACCATCGACCCACTTGTAAATATCGGCGTGAGCCGTTACGGCAAAGACCAGAGCCAGCACCATCATGGTAGATACATAGCGCGCCATTGGTTACCTCCCGTGTTCCTTTTACTGCAAACAGAGCTGCCGAGGTCCGCCTACCCCGGCGGCCACCCAAGGTGGCGTCCCGCCAAAAGATGGAAATGAATGTGAAAAACCGACTGTCCGGCATCGGCATTATTGTTCTGCACGATGCGAAACCCACGTTCGTCCACCCCCCACTCACGGGCAATGGCAGCTGCCGCCCGGAAAATCCGGCCCAGGAGGGGATCGTCCTCGGCCGTCAGGTCAAGGGCATTCACGACGTGCTTGCGGGGAATGAGCAGGACATGGTGCGGAGCAACCGGGTTTATGTCCTCGATGGCGATGAGGTCGTCATCCTCGTAAACCTTTTTGGCCGGGATGGCCCCTTCGATTATCTTACAGAAGATGCAGCTGTCCATCCGGTTTTCCTTTCATATCGATGCGAATACGGTTCCAGAGGTCGGCCCCCTTGAGCCGGAGGTATCGCTCATCGTGAACGAAGAGAATGACCTGGTGCGCGGCTGAAATGAGGTTAAATGTAGCTAAAACAGATGTTTTCCGCTCATCGTCAAAATTTACCAGAGGGTCGTCGAGAAGAAAAGGCAATTTTCGTCCCCGGGACAGAATCCCTCCCAGGGCGAGTCGGGAAGCGAGATATGCTTGGTCCTGGACTCCGCAGCTGTACGCCTCCACCGCCCGGAGTTCGCCATCGGCGCCAATCGTGAGGTTGAAATTGTCATCGAGGCGGGCCTCCCGATATCTGCCGGCGGTGAGGTTGTAGAGCTTGCCGTTTATCTCCGAGGAGAGGCGTGCCAGATAGGTAGCCCGATATTCATCCAGCGTTTCACGCAAAAGTTCCACGGCGAGCCGCAGGGCACCGGTCCGCCGCACAAGGCGCTGTTCCCGCGACTTTAGCTCTTCCCCCTCTTCGGCAATGGCCTCAAGATCCTGGACTCCGGTACGAAGCACCGCCAGTTCCTGCTTTTTGACGAGGGCGACGCGCTCCTTCTCCTTCACCTCCCGGTCCAGCCGCTGCATCTTCTCCTCGGCAGCGGCAAACTCCTCATGGGACATGGCCGTAAAACCCTTGCCGACAAAGCTCTCCATGGTTTCCCGCACCACGGCCAGCTCCCGGGCAAGTTCAGAATGCTGCTTCTTGAGATCTTCAAGGGGGGGAAGCACACGGAGCGCGCTTGCCACCTGGTCATGCTCGGCAACAATCCCCTGGACGCCCTCCATCTCTTGGAGGATTCCCCTGGCACTGGCCGGGTCGATGTCGCCCAGATACTTCGAAACCATTTCCGCAAGCCGGGCCGCTTCGCTCCGCAACCGGCCGATCTCGGCCGAAAGACCGTCTGTTCTCCCCTGTCGCCGGGATGCATCGGCATTGCGCGCACTTTTCGAGCGGGCGGCATAGATGGCAACTGCCAGGGTTGCAAAGACGGCAATGCCGGTCATGGCATAGGCGGCCTTCGGCATGAAGAACCAGGCCAAAACCGCCGTTCCCCAAGCAAAAATGGGCGAGAAGAGCAGTCCGGCGGAAACCTCGCGGGTGTCACCGGGCTCCGCAACCAGCCCGGCCACCTCCTCTTCCAGTTGCTCCAGGCGTTCACTGGCCGTACAGTAAGCCTCGACAGTCCGGTCGAACCCGGCGGGAAGTTTCGCCAGGTCCCCCAGTGGAGCGAGCTGTCCCTCAATCTCCACCCGTTGCGCTTCCAGGGCTTCCACCTTCTCCAGTTCCACCCGGATGCGGTCGAATTCCTTCCGGAGCCCCGCCTCCCGACCCTCAGCCTCATGGTATTTTTTCACCCTCTGGAGGTATTTTTCGCCCTTTTCCAGATCGGCACGGCCGGAATCGATGGCCCCCTGAAGCTCCGCAAGTTCCGCTTCAATCTTCGCGTTCTCCTCAAGATTCCGGCTAGCCTTGCGCCAGGCCTCGGCCAGTTCGGCCATCCGGGCCCGCACCTCTTCGAGTTCCCGGTCTTTGGCCCGCCCGCCCGGGCGCCTGGTCAGCTCGTAGAGTTCCTTTTCGAGGCTATCAACCACGGCATCGTAATCCATCTCGGAGAAACCGGACAGGAGCTGCTTGATCCGGGTGGTAAGGGCACCGTCACCCTCGATCTTCAGGTCCCTCTGGCCCACGAAAACCGAATTGCGGAAGATATCCCCTTCGGCGAAACCCCACACTTCCTCCATCTTGGCCAGGTATTCTTCCCGTTCGCTGCTGCGCCCCGCCGGGGACACCTTCCCCTCGAAGCTCCAGAGGAGCTTTTCCCCCGAGCGCTCCACCGCCTGCACCCGGTCAGTGAGGAAGTCGCGGGCAATGGTCATTTCACGGCCGTCATAGGCGAAGCTCACCCGCGCCTCGCACCCCCCGCTGCCGCTCCAGGGAACAAACCGGTCCTTATCCCTGCGGAAGCCGAAGATGGTCCCCGCAATTGCTGACAGTATTGTCGATTTACCCGCCTCGTTCTTGCCGCAAACAAGGTTCATCCCCGGCCGGAATGTGAATTGCTCCCCCCGGAAACGGCCAAAGGCGGGGAGTTGCACTGAGGTTATCCAGAGCATCAGTTCCCGCCTCCCCGCACAAAGCGGCCCATTACCAGCTTCAGGGCATCGCGGCACAGTTCCCGCTCAACCTCGGATTCCGCTTTTTCAAACCGGTCGTGGACTTTGCGGATAAAGAGCCCGCGAATCGAATCTTCCCGCTCCATCCGCTTCACATGGCTGCTGTCGTAGAGATCGGTCTCATCCACCAGTTCCAGGCATGAATACCGTCCCTGAAGCCGGCCCGTCAGGTTAGAAGCGTCAAGGGGGTCTTCCACGGTCCCCACAAGCCTGATGCGGGCGATGAGATCAGGGGAAGCAAGCCGCGCAAGCTCTCCTTCCAATGCCCCCGACTCCGGAAAGAGGGAGGCATCAACCGTAAACTCGTTCACAATGCGGCTCTGCACCGGCACCTTCTCCACAACCGCGTTACCCTCGCCCACCTCGACGATGAGAACGTGGCGCTCGCCGTTCTCGCCGAACTTCTTCCCCTCGGGTGAGCCGGGATAACAGGCGATTATCCGTCCCTGCTCCTCCAGACACCCGACATTGTGGTAATGGCCGAGGGCGATGTAGTCGAGCCCCAGAGCCGCAAGCTCCGCCGTGGTGAAGGGGATGTCCTTCTTCCGCATATCCCATTCCGGGCTCCCCTTGAGGGAGCCGTGCAGAAGCCCCACGTGAATGCCCCCCCCATCCCGACGGCGCAGGGACTCAAGGGCTTCATGTGAACGGTCCGAACGGTAGGCGAACCCATAGAAATAAACCGCCGTCCCCCGTATTTCCAACGTAAGTGGTTCATTAACCACGGGGTCTTTAAGGACGTGGGCACCGGCAAAGGAATGACGATTGTAGACGCTTTCGGCAGAAACTACGTTGTCGTGGGTGCCGGGGATCAGGACAACGCGGATGCCTCGCCCCGAGAGCCGCTCGAAACCATCCTGAACGCGCCCCACAGTCTCGGCATCCACCTGTGCCGAGTCGAAGAGATCGCCGGCCACCAGGAGGCAGTCCACTTCCCGCTTGATGGCAAGGTTCACGATGCGGTCAAAGGTCTTGAGGAAATCCTGACGGCGTCCCCGGGCAAGCTCCCCGTAATTCTTCAGGGAAGCGCCCAGATGGAGGTCAGCGGTATGAAGGATTCGTATGGCCATAGGATGTCAGGTTAAAGTTCAGAGATTGCTGGATCAGGGATATTCTGCCGCTTTATCAGATGAATCAGGAATTCCCGGTTCCCTTTCGGCCCGAGAATAGGCGATTCTGTAACTCCGCACACCTGGAGTCCAAGGGATTCCGCCAGGGAGACTACGTTTTCAACTACTTCCCGGTGTTTTCCTTCATCCCGCACGACCCCCCCCTTTCCCACTTCACCTTTTCCCACCTCAAACTGGGGCTTGATGAGGGCAACGACGACCCCCCCGTCGCGGATGAGCCGAAGCGTCGGGGGCAGCACCTTGTCGAGGGAAATGAACGAAGCATCGATGACGGCCAGGCCTGGGGTCTCAGCGAGGGTGTCCGGCTCCAGGTACCGGATATTGGTCTTTTCAAGGTTAACCACGCGAGAATCCTGACGGAGCTTCCAAGCCAGCTGGCCGTATCCCACATCTACGGCATAGACCTTCCGGGCGCCCCTCTGGATGAGGCAATCGGTAAAACCGCCGGTGGAGGCCCCCACATCAATGGCAACCACATCAGTTACATCCAGACCGAACTCGTCGAGGGCGCGGGCCAGCTTCAACCCGCCGCGGCTCACAAAAGGGATATCCTCTCCCTTGAGCCGGACATCGGCATCCAGCGCCACCTGCGTTCCCGCCTTATCTGCAAGGTGGTCGTTCACCACCACCTGCCCGGCCATGATGAGGGCACGGGCACGCTCCCGTGATTGGACGAGCCCGCGGTCCACCAGGAGTTTATCGAGGCGTTCCCTGTTTCGGGGTCCGGTTGTAGTCGTGGAAGAAGTCATGGGGAATAAGAAATCCTGTAGGACTGCCCATCCGACAAGGAAGAGGGCTTGGGATGCATGGCGTTAAATCATTAGCAGCGCTGGTTCGGCTCATAAAACCAGTAAATTGATATACCCCTATCCCCACCCCAGTGTCAACGCGATTCAAAAGATGACGCATCACCACAGTAAGGGATTCGAAGCCGGGCCAGACTCCGTTCCCCGCGACACGAGCGAACCGCTCTCCAGGCCACACTCCCGGGACATCCGGGCAACCAACAGGGCGTCATAAATCTGCCGAAAAAATCCTTGCAATACCCCAGAGACGATGCTATAGATGTAAGTCCCTACGCCGAAGTGGTGGAATTGGTAGACACGCAAGATTCAGGTTCTTGTGCGGGCAACCGTGTGCTGGTTCGAGTCCAGTCTTCGGCACCAGGAAGCAACAAGGGGCTAGCCAACCGGCTAACCCCTTTTTCTTTTTCTCGATCCGTAACCAAACAGTCCTTGCTTCCCGCAACAATCTCCCCACCAGCTCAGGCAGCACCTTCACCAACGGGATTGCCGTCCTGCTGATTCCCCGCCGAAGGACCGCCCCCCTGGCATCTGACCGTGAAATAAAAAGTCGCTCCCTTTCCCGGTTCACCCTCGGCCCAGATCTTACCGCCATGCCTGGCGATGATTCGTTGCACCGCCGCCAGCCCGATACCGGTCCCCCCGTACTCATCGATGCCGTGTAACCTCTGGAACGGGATAAAAAGCTTGTGGACATAGGCCATGTCGAATCCTATGCCATTGTCGCGGACATAGAAGACCGTTTCTCCGTTGATCATGCAGGACCCGAATTCGATCCTGGGCGATGGAACCCTGGCGGTATATTTACAGGCATTGCCAAGGAGATTTTCCATGGCGAGACGGATGAGAATCGGATCCCCCTCAGCCTCGATTTTTTCCGCAATTACAACCTCCGTTTCGCGATCAGGTGCTTTCTGCCGCAAATCATTGATGATGTTTTCCGCAAGGTAGCTGAGATCAATCTTCTCCCAGTGGAGCTCCCTGCGGGTGACCCGTGAGAGTTCAAGGAGGTCGTTTATGAGCTGGCCCATCCTGTCAGCCGCAGCCCCCATCCGCTCCAGGTAACGTTTGCCGGCCTCGTCAAGTCTGTCGGCATACTCTTCCAGAAGAATCGCGCTGAAGCCGTTTATGCCGCGCAGCGGCGTGCTCAGGTCGTGGGCCACCAGGTAGCAAAATGCCTGCAGTTCGCGGTTGGACGCCTGAAGCTCGGCGGTGCGGTCCGCCACGCGCTGCTCCAGTTCATCGTTCATCCGCCGGATCAGTTCGTTCTGCGCCTTTGCCTGCCGTTCGTAGACGATTCCGGCAACGCAGTCATCAATGGCCTCAAAGAGCATCTTGTGGTTTATGGGCTTCAGCACATACCTGCTGACACCCATTTTTATGGCCTCCAGAAGGTAGTCCGTTTCGCTGCAGGCAGAGATGACTATGATGTTTGCAGAGGGGTTTTCTTCCCGTATGGCGTGGGACATCTGGATACCATCCATGAGCGGCATGCGGATGTCGGTCAGGACTATATCCGGCCGTCGCTCCCTGAAAAGCTCAAGCCCTGCCATACCATTATCCGCAACATGGATATCAAGGTTGGGGAACTTCCTTGTGAGTACGCCTCGGAGCAGATCCCTGATTTCTGCCTCATCTTCCACATAAAGAAGAGATAAACGGAAATCCGGATATTGCAAGGATTCCATGTCAGACCTCTATCCTGAATTCCGCGCCTGACCCGACATTACGTGCGGTAAGCGCTCCGTTCATGTTTTTTTCAATAATGGTTTTCGACATGAACAAGCCGACGCCCGTTCCCCTGTCCGGTCCCCTGGTGGTGAAATACGGATCGAATATCTTGTCCATTATCTCTTCCGGAATACCGCCACCGTTGTCGGCAATGGCAATGGCGCTCTTGCCGGCCCTGGTATCTATTGTGATCGTCACCAGGGGATTGTCAACACTGCGCTCGACCAATACATCCCGCGCATTCAGCAGAATATTGATCAGCACCTGAGAGAACTCGTTCGGGTAGCCATTGACGACGGGATCTCCCGTAACGTGAGTTTCAATCTTGATCCTGGAACCGGCAAAACTCCCCTCAATTATGGAGACAGCGCGTGAAACGGCATCGCAGACTTTGAACGGAATCTTCTCCTTGTCCGGCCTGAAGAAATTCCTGAAATCGTCAATGGTTTGCGACATATGGGAGATAATCTGCATCGACTTTTCAGAACAACTTCTCAGGTCTTCCACACGCAGGTCGCCACGCTCGCCCCTCTCCGACAGGCTCTGGACAATGATAGCAAGCAGGTTCAGCGGCTGGCGCCATTGGTGGGCAATGTTGCCTATCATCTCTCCCATGGTGGCTTGGCGGCTCTGGAGGACGAGAAGGTGTTCCTTGTTCCGAAGCTCATCTCCAGTCTGCTGATGTTCCGCGATCTCTTCCTCCAGGGCGGCAACAGCCGTTTCCAGCTGTTGATTCAGGTCGCGGGCATTTTCCTCGGCACGCTTACGGTCCTCCACTTCCTGGCGAAGAGCTGAAATGGTATTCCGCAGGTTGGTGTCGGCCGACTTGACCCTTTCCGTCATGACGTTAAACGCCTTTGCCAGCTGTCCGAGTTCGTCATCGCCCCGCGGTTCGAGCCGGTGATCCAGGTTGCCGGAAGCCACTATCTCGGTACCGCGCCGCAAGCCTCCAATGGATGCAAGGATGGCCCTGGAACTGAGTGCGGAGATGATGCTGATCACTAATGCGAACATAACAAACAGCACGATGATGCTGTAGTTCAACTTTTGCCTTATCACAACAAGCTCGTGCCGCTTGGCACCGGCAATGCGCTCTGCCGTACTGAACATTTCACGCGCCTTGAGGAGAAGAACCATCGTAAGTCTATCTTCCCGGTCATCCAGTTGCGTGACATCACCAGAAGCAGCACCGTTATCAAAAGTCCCGCTCAGCTGAAAAAAAATGCGGCCCATATCACTGTGGATGCGGCCCAGCTTATGCCACAGATTATCATTTTCCCTGTCGGGCATATGTTGTCCCGCCAGCATTTTCCCAAGGGCATCGTGCTTCAGGAGCCACTGGGCCTTGACTTGTTTCTCCCGGTAGAGCAGATAGCGGTCCGACAGAAAATTCAGATCAAAAATATCGTTTGACACTGAAGTAATAAACTGCAACTCATTCCGATGATGATCCTGTAGGCCGTTCATCCTGATGATATAGATGCTGCCCAGCAGGGCCACCACAAGGGGCAGGACGGATATTATGGCCAGACGTTTCCTGATGGACACAGGAGGCTACCTCATAACCGTAACAGCGGCAGGCTTAATGCCGAGCAGGGCATCCATGTAGACAAAACCGCGAAAGTTCGGCACATCCGAAACCGCGACCCCTTTTCGCTTGCATACCCAGCGCGCCTGGCTTTCCAGGGTGATGGGCAATGTGTGGTCCAGTGATAGGTCAAATTCATAGTCGTCCCAAACATCTTTCAACTGGGCGGGCTCAAGCTTCAATGAGCTCAAAGCCACCTTACGCGCCCCATCCCCATCATGCATGATATAGTTGTTTGCGCGGTCAAGGGCCTTGACGAACTTGCGGACTGAATCCTTGTGACCGTTAACGAATTTCCGGGTGGCTACTATGTTCCAGTACATCTGGTATGTTTCCTCGGAGAAGAATCTGACGCCATTATTTCCAAGGCTTTTCAGTAACTGTGCAGTGTATTGGCTCCAGGTGGAAACCGCATCGACCTTGCCGGCAAGCAGCGCAGTCACTGTATCCTCGGGCTTCAGCGCAACCACGGTAATTTCGGTGCGCGGTATACCCTTGATTATCAAAAATTCGTCGAGCATGAACTCGCTGCTGGTTCCGGGGATGACGCCGACAACCTTCCCCCGGATGTGCTCCTGCTCGGGAATACCCCGATCCCTCCTGGCCACGATGCTGTTTTCCCTGCCGCTCTTGCAGATGGTGGCAAGAACCTGGATGTCCGCGCCATCCAGAACGGCAAGCACAAAGGGAAAATCCGCCACGGTGGCAAAATCGGCCTCCCCACGCCGCACCGCATCAAGGGCGTCTTTCCCGGTGGAATACATCTTCACCTCAACATCAAGCCCTTCCCACTTGAAATACCCCTGCCTGTCGGCCACAAGAGCCGGAACGGAATCAAGCAGCGCGGCAACGGCAAAAACCAGATGCTCGGGCGGCGCGGAACTCTTGCTGCTCCTTGACGCCTTCATTACGATGGCAACCAATAAGCCACAGATAACCACGGCAGCTAATCCGACGATTATTGCCCTGCTATTTGTCATGGCTATGCCTGTCTCCAGCTCAAACCATAATCCTGAACTCTGCGCCTTCCCCGGTGTTGTGCACGCTGAGCTTTCCGTTCATGCTTTTTTCGATAATGGTTTTGGCGATGAAAAGCCCGAGTCCGGTTCCGTGACTAGGTCCCTTCGAGGTGAAGTAGGGATCGAATACCTTATCGATAATACTCTTATCAATGCCGCCTCCGTTATCGGCAATGGTCAGCACCATCCGGTTGTTTTCCGTGGACATCCTGACCACTATGCGCGGTTCGTGCACATTCCTCTGCTCAATGGCATCCCTGGCATTCATGAGGATATTCAGCAGCGCCTGGGAAAATTCATTGGGATAGCCGTTGATGGAGATGTCGCTTGAGCAATCGAACTGGACCTGAATCCCCAGGCTCCTGAAGTTGTCTCCAATAAGGGACAGTGCGTTGGTAACAACCCCTTTCAGTCCGAATTGAACCTTTTCCTTGTCAGGGCTGAAGAAGTTCCTGAAGTCGTCAATGGTCTTGGACATGTGATAAATCAGCTGCATGGCCCGCTCGACCCTTTCCTCCAGGTATTCCACAGTTAATTCTCCAGCGTCCATGCTCATGGGAAATCCCTGAATGATAATACCCAGGGTATTCAGTGGCTGGCGCCATTGGTGTGCGATGTTGCCTATCATCTCCCCCATGGCCGCGAGGCGGCCCTGATGGATCAGGAGCTGTTCCTGCTCGCGCAGCGCCTCAAGGGCCTGGATGCGGTCAAGGCTCTCTTTCCTCAAATCGTTCAGGGCAGTGGCAAGCTCATGGGTGCGTTCCGCAACCTTCTGTTCCAGTTCGTCGTGGGCCGACTGCAATTCTTGCGCGGCCCGCTTGCGTTTTGTGATGTCCTCTGCGATTCCGGTCGTGCCGATGACCTTGCCGTTCTGGTCAAACCGGGGCGTCCGAAACGTCTCGAAACACTTTTCTTCTCCATTTTCGACAACGTTCACTTCAACCAGCTTTTTACGTCCGCTCCTCATAATCTCCAGGTCGTCGGCACGGACCATCTCGGCCATGTCCGGAGGCAAGAGGTCCAGGTCCGTTTTGCCGATAACCTCCCGGGGCGATGCACACCCAAAGGCAATGGCCAGCGGCCAGTTTACCTTCACATAACGACCTTCCGTATCCTTGAGCCAAGCCCGGTAGGGTATGTTGTCGAGGATGGCGTACACGTCGAGCTGACTCTTTATGACCACATCCTCCAGCTCTTTGCGTTCAGTTATGTCCATGAACGCGCCGACCGCTCCACATGGCTTCCCCTCATTATTCAAAAGCGTTGCCGCGGAGCAGTAGAGATTCCTAATCGTGCCGTCCTCCCGCTGGATGTCCAGGGTTTCTCCGCAAATAAGCTCTCCGCGGACAGCCCTTTGCATGGGCAACTCCAAAAACGAGAGCTCATGGCCGTCTTTAAATACTCGGAATTTTGCCGCGTTTAACCCATGCTTTGAGATTTCGCCTCCTGCCGGCACTCCGAGCAGTTTCTCAAGGGCCGGATTGCCGCGAATGCCGGCCCCCTGCGGGTCGTTGGTAATGGCAAGACCTATGGGCGAAGTATCGAGAATCAGCTGCAATTCGGCCAGCCGCTGCTCCATCTCCTGGTTTAACTGCAGTATCCTTTCCTCGGCCCTCTTGTTCTCGGTAATGTCTTCGGAGAAGATGACAATCCCCCCCACCTGGTCCGACGAGTCATACCAGGGATGCAGCTCCCACCTTGACCATTGCACCGAGCCGTCGGCACGCACGAACGGCTCTCCCTCTTCCTTCAGCTCCTCGCCCGCCAGCCCGCGCCGATGGGCCTCTTTCCACTTTTCGGGAAGCTCCGGGAAAACGTCGTAGTGGCAGAGCCCCCGCAGATCGCGGTCGCCGAGCCTGTAGTCTCTCAACCAGCGCCTGCTGACGCTCAGGTAGCGCATCTCGCGATCAAACATTGCCAGTCCGGCGGGAGCATGCTCGATAAAAAGGCGGAGCATTTTCTCATTTTCCCGCAACGCCTTCACGGCCTCTTTCAAATCGGTAATGTCGTGGGCATAGATTCGCACGACGGGATAAAGGGGCGTCAGGAAAATGGTCTCCCTGAATACCCCGCTTTTGACGGAAACCTCGCGGTGTAGAGTTGCTTCGCTGTTCCTGTCCCAATCGCGGACAATGGCATCAAGGTCGTCGGGAACTAGCAGGCCGGCATCAGCCTCCGCGCCAAGGCCTGCCAGTGCCTTGCAGGTGGCGGTGTTGCAGTAGGTAACGTTTCCGTTGTAATCGGTTTCGATGATGGGATTCGGGTTGAACTGGGGGAAATAGGAAAGGTGCCTTACGCGCTCATCAACCCTCTTGCGCTCGGTGATATCGGTTAAAAACGAATAGTAATAAAGGGGGTTGCCGGCTTTATCCTTCTTCAGGTGCACTAGAAGTTCCACCGGCAGACGGGAGCCATCCTTGCGGATGTATTCCTTCTCGTACCTGACGGGTTCTCCGGTTCGCTTAAGCTCCGTCAGATGCGCCAGTTCACTATCCCGCCATTCCGAAGGGGTAAGGGCGGTGCGCCAGTCCAGCTGCCGCAACTCTTCCCTGCTGTACCCGATAAGCCTTTCAAACGCCCTGTTCACATGGCCCATACTGCCGTCGAGGTACCCAATGGCAAAGGGCTGGCTGGAATCTTCAAGCAAATCGGCGAGAAAGCACATCTCATGCTCTGTACCATCGCTCCATTCATTAATCTGACTCGCTAAGCCCTTTGAACAGGAGCTTTCGTCAGTACGCGGATTTCTGCCATCATCCTGCAAGCGCAACCCCTCTCCGCATCTTGATCACGACACTTAACAGTATCGTGCCGTCATTAAATTTCAAGTCCTGTACCCTCCTTCAAATCCCGTATACCGGAACGGCAAGCCTGCAAATGCATCAACAAAAAAGGGCACCCATTCTACAGGTGCCCTTTTTCCACATTAATATTTAACCGAAACCTTAAAGATGCCGGCAAAATGGAACCCCACCGGCATATCACCGCCGCCCTCTTTTCCTGTCGTCTGCCAGCGCGGCCACTTCTCCTGGAGTAAGCCGCCGGTACTCCCCCAACTTCAGTTCGCCGATGGCAAGGGTTCCATACCGTACCCGCCGCAGCCTGACCACCGAAAGGCTGACCGCTTCGCACATGCGGCGGACCTGACGATAGCGCCCCTCGTGAATCGTAATGGAAATCCAGGTATTGTTGTCGCTCTGTTTGGTCACGGCAACCCTTGCCGGAGCAGTCTTCCCGTCCTCCAATTCGACCCCCTGCTCCAACCGGGCAATCTGCTCCCGGGTCACCGTTCCCCGCACCCGCACGAGGTACTCCTTATCCACCTCATGCCTCGGATGGGCAAGACTGTTGGCCCATTCGCCGTCATTGGTGAGAAGCAGCAACCCCTCGGTGTTGTAGTCGAGGCGCCCCACGGGAAAGACCCTCACCCCGAGCCCCTTGAGCAGATCGGTGACTATGGGCCGCCCCTCCGGGTCCTTAAGGGTTGTCATGTACCCCACGGGCTTGTTGAGAAGAACGTAGACCCGCTTTTCATCGATGGTGACCGGCTTGCCGTCCACGGTGACGGTGTCGCGGGCAGGATCGGCCTTGGCCCCCAGTTCGACAACCGGCTTGCCGTTCACCGCAACACGCCCCCCGGTGATCATCCGCTCGGCCTCCCGGCGGGAAGCAACCCCCGCCTGGGAAAGTATCTTCTGCAACCGCTCTTCCATATTCCCTCTCAAAAAAGGCGAAAGGCCAGAAGCAAAGGACCATGCCCCCACCTCTAGCCTTCTGCCGGTCAATGCACCTGTCAGTGCTTATTCAGCAAACCGGGACATCTTGCGGAATTTCTGGTACCGACCTTCCACGAGCTGCTCCGCGGAGAACGCCTTCAACTCCTTAAGATGCCGGAGAATGGCTTCTTTGAGGTTCTTAGCCATAGCCTCGTGATCCCGGTGGGCGCCACCCAGGGGCTCCTTGACGATCTCGTCGATGACCTCCAGGTCCTTCAGGTCAGGAGCAGTCAGTTTGAGGGCCTCGGCGGCCTGGGCACCCTTGGTGCCGTCGGACCAGAGGATGGCGGCGCACCCCTCGGGGGAAATTACGGCATAGATGGAATATTCCAGCATCAGCACCCGGTCCCCCACGGCAATGGCCAGAGCCCCGCCGGACCCCCCCTCGCCGGTGATGACGACAACGATCGGCACCGTGAGGCTTGCCATCTCCCGCAGGTTGCGGGCAATGGCCTCGGCCTGGCCCCGCTCCTCGGCGCCGATGCCGGGATAAGCGCCCGGGGTGTCGACGAAGGTGATTATCGGCATCCGGAACCGATCGGCCATCTCCATGAGGCGCAGGGCCTTGCGGTACCCCTCGGGGTTGGGCATGCCGAAGTTGCGGTAGACCTTCTCCTTGGTGTCGCGCCCCTTCTGGTGGCCAATGACCATGACCGGCTCGCCGTCCAGCTTGGCCATGCCGCCAACGATGGCATGGTCGTCGCCGAAGAGGCGGTCGCCGTGCAACTCCACGAAATCGGTGAAAATGTGGGTTAGGTAGTCGAGGGTGAAGGGGCGGTCGATGTGGCGGGCCACCTGAACCATCTGCCAGCGGGAGAGGTTGGCGAAGATCACCTCCCGCATCTTGTCCACCTTCTTCTCCAGCTTGACCACTTCGGTCTTCAGCTCCGAGTTGTCGCCGGCGATGTCGGCCAGCTCTTGAATTTTCTGCTCCAGTTCAACCACCGGCTTTTCGAATTCCAGAAAAAATTGGGACGCCATGTATCTGTCTCCTTTGTACTATTCCGTGTAAATATATTCTTAACGCATGGATGCGGTTATTCAAACGACACGGCATGATAGCCGAAGAGGTTCTTCACTTCAAGGGAGAGTTCCTCGCTGGCGGCAACCAGGTACGAATCGGGCAGCGCGATGGTTGCCCGGCACTGGGCGGGAATCTCTATGGCGAGAAGCGTTTTGCAGTTTCCGGGGTAGCGGCGCATGATTCCCTTGAGGGTCTCCAGACGGCTGCGGTCGAGGCCGTCGCCGGAGAGGGTGAAGATCACCCGCTTGGTCTCCCGGCTGCTCACATCCCGCAGGGGCACCACTTCGTTGGCCATGATCTTGATGCTCTTCTCCCCCTTGTCGATGGTGCCGGTGACAAGGAGCGGGTCGTCGGACTTGAGGTATTCGGAGCCGGCGGCAAAAGCCTCGGGGAAGACCACCACCTCCACGGAGCCGAGCAGGTCCTCAAGGGTGGCGAAGGCCATCCGGTCCCCCTTCTTGGTAATCAGCTCCTTGAGGGAGGTGACGATGCCGCAGAGCTTCACTTCGCTCTTGTCGGCGCGTCCGTCGAGGGTGGCGGTATCCACGGTGGCGAAGCGCTTGATTTCCTTCTCGTAGCGCCCCAGGGGGTGACCGGTGATGAAGAAGCCGAGGGCCTCCTTCTCCAGACCCAGTTTCAGCTTGTCATCCCACTCGGGAATATCGGGGAGCTGCGTCTTCCCTTTGCCGTTGCCGTTGGTGCGGATGATCTCTTCGACACCGAAGAGGGAAACCTGGGCGCTCTCCCGCTCCTGCTGGATCTTCTGGCCGATGGCCATGGCATCCTCCAGGGCCGACATGAGCTGGGAGCGGCGGCCGCCGGTGGAGTCGAAGGCGCCGCACTTGACGAGGGATTCCACCACCCGCTTGTTGACCTTGTGGAGATCGACCCGCTCGCAGAAGTCGAAGAGATCCTTGAAATCCCCCTCTTTCCGCGCCTCGATAATCGCCTCGATGGCCCCTTCCCCCACGTTTTTCACGGCCCCGAGGCCGAAGCGGATGGAGTTTCCCAGAACACGGAAGGAGAGATGGGAATCGTTGATGTCGGGGGGGAGTATCTCGATCCCCATCTCCCGGCAGTCGGAAATGGTCTTCACCACCTTGTCGGTGTTGCCCATGTCCTCGGTGAGGAGAGCGGCCAGGAACTCCACCGGGTAGTGGGCCTTGAGGTAGGCGGTCTGGTAGGCCACCAGGGCGTAGGCGGCAGAGTGGGACTTGTTGAAGCCGTATTCGGCGAACTTTGCCATGAGGTCGAAGATGGCCCCCGCCTTCTGGAGATCGACCCCGCCGTTCTTGGCCCCTTCCAGGAAGATGTCCCGCTGCTTGGCCATCTCCGCCGGGTCCTTCTTACCCATGGCGCGCCGCAGCAGGTCGGCGCCACCCAGGGAGTAGCCCGCCAGGGTCCGGGCGATCTGCATGACCTGCTCCTGGTAAACGATGACCCCGTAGGTGTCCTTGAGGATCGGTTCCAGTTGCGGCAGGTCGTAGACCACCTTCTTGCGGCCGTGCTTGCGGTCGATGAAGTCGTCCACCATCCCCGAGCCGAGGGGTCCCGGCCGGTAGAGGGCGCAGGCGGCGATGACATCCTCGAAGCAGGAAGGCTTCAGCTTCACGAGCATATCCTTCATGCCGCTGGATTCCAGCTGGAAGACACCGGTGGTGTTGCCGGCGGAGATGAGGTCGTAGCTGGCCCGGTCGTCGTCCCGCAGGGCCGCGATGTCGAAGTTGGGGTCCTTGCCGGCCCGAATGATCTTCACCGCATTGTGGATGACCGTCAGGTTCTTGAGCCCCAGGAAGTCGAACTTCACGAGGCCGATCTTCTCCACGTATTTCATGGAGTACTGGGTGGTGAGGGAACCGGTCTTCTGGTCCTTGTAGACGGGGCAGAACTCTTCGAGCACCTTGGGGGCCACCACGACGCCGGCCGCATGGGTGGAGGCGTGGCGGGCGAGCCCTTCGAGGCAGAGGCCGATATCCAGGAGTTCCTTCACCCTGGGGTCGGCCTCAGCCGCTTCTTTCAGGCGGGGTTCCTGGGCGATGGCGTCCTTCAGCTTGATGCCGAGGACTTCCGGCACCAGCTTGGCGATCTTGTCCACCTCGCCGTAGGTCATGTCCAGGGCGCGCCCCACGTCGCGGATAACGGCCCGGGCCGACATGGTCCCGAAGGTGATGATCTGGCAGACCTGGTCGCGGCCGTATTTCCCGGTGACGTAGTGGATAACCTCCTCGCGGCGGTCCTGGCAAAAGTCCACGTCGATATCGGGCATGGATATCCGCTCGGGGTTCAGGAAGCGCTCGAAGAGGAGATTGTAGGGAAGCGGGTCCAGGTCGGTGATCCTGATGGAATAGGCGACCAGGGAGCCGGCCGCCGAACCCCGGCCCGGCCCCACGGGGATGCCGTGGTCCTTGGCCCAGTTGATGAAATCGGCCACGATGAGGAAGTAGCCGGGGAACCCCATCTGTGCGATGCAGTCCAGCTCAATGCGCAACCGCTCCCAGTACTTCTGCTCCTGCTCCGGAGTCATGTCGGGGGTTTTGAGCCGAATCTCCTTGAGCCGCAACTCAAGCCCCTTGCGGGCCGCATCCTCCAGCATCTGATCGAGGGTCTGCCCCACGGGGGGATCGAACTGGGGGAAGTAGTAGGTCTTGAAATCAAAGTCGAGGTTGCACCGCTCGGCGATCTTCACGGTATTGGAAACGGCCTCCGGCGCATAGTGGAACGCGGCGGCCATCTCCTCGGGGGTCTTCACGTAGAACTCGTCGGTGGAGAAGCGCATCCGCGAGGCATCGTTCATGGTCTTGCCGGTCTGGATGCAGAGGAGCACCTCGTGGGCGCGGGCATCCTCCCGGTTCAGGTAGTGGCAGTCGTTGGTGGCCACCAGCGGCAGCCCCACCTCCCGCGCCACCTCCAGGAGCCCCTTGTTGGCCTTGTCCTGCTCCGCAAGGCCGTTCTCCTGTAACTCGATGTAGTAGCGGTCGGGGAAGAGATCCGCATACCAGCGGGCCACTTCCACCGCCTCGGCAATCCGGTCCCGCTCGCAGAGGTAGGCTACCTCCCCCTTCAGGCAGGCGGAGAGACAGATGAGCCCTTCGGAATACTGGGCAAGAACCTCTTTATCGATGCGGGGCTTGTAGTAGAACCCCTCCTTGAACCCGACGGAGACCAGCTTCGACAGGTTCCGGTAGCCGGTCATGTTCTCGCATAGAAGGAGCAGGTGGTAGCCGGCGCCGGCCTCCCCCCCCTTCACTTCCTTCACGAAGCGGGAGCCGGGGGCGATATAGACCTCGGAGCCGATAATCGGCTTCACCCCCTTGTCCTTGCACTTGAGGTAGAACTCCATGGCGCCGAACATGACCCCGTGGTCGGTGATGGCCACGGCGGGCATATCGGTATCCTTGGCTTTCTTTATCAGATCGCCGAGGCGTATCGCGCCATCGAGAAGGGAATACTGGGTGTGAAGGTGGAGGTGGACAAAACTCATGGAAGGTACCTGTATGGAAATGTAAGGGAATGACTATTTTACTTTCGCTAAAAAATTCTATTGATTATGCCACGAAAGCGGCAACGGTGTCAACACGGCCGGCAGCCGACAACAGAGCGCTTTGCCAGCCATAAATACCTATTTTGACTGAGTTTTACCCTTGCAGCGCCCCGTAAAAATTCCCTGAATATGGCATGCGCCCACCGCAACTGCTGGCAAGCTGCCGATTTTACATTATAATAAAATAACAATCGTCAGTTACAACCGACAGAAAGCGAGCCCCAATGCCCCTGCACGCATTCGTCATCATGCCCTACGGCACCAAGGAAGGAATAGATTTTGACGCCGTCTACTCCGAACTCATCAGGCCGGCCCTGGAGGGCGAGCGTTTCCAGGTCTACCGGGCCGACGACGAGATAATTGCCGGCAACATCCGCTCCGATATGTTCCAGGAACTTCTCCTGGCCGATCTCGTGGTGGCCGACCTCTCCATCGACAACGCCAACGTCTGGTACGAGCTGGGGGTGCGCCACGCCCTCAGGTCACGGGGCGTGGTCCAGATATGTTCCTCGGGACGGGAACAGATGCCCTTCGATGTATATACCGACCGGAACCTCAGGTACCGGCTCGCGCAGGGCCGCCCCGACCCCGCATCCATCCCGGAGGACCTGAAAGAGCTGGCAGCCATGGCCCGCGAAACCATAACCGCCTGGCACGGCAGGAAAATCAGCCCCGTTTTCCACCACCTGGAATTCCTCCAGGAGCCCGACTGGAAGGAACTGAAGGTTGGGGAGGCCATGGAATTCTGGGACAAGTACGATGACTGGGCCGACCGGGTGGAGGTGGCCCGCAAGAAGGACCGCCCCGGAGACATCCTCGTGCTGGCCGAAGAAGTGCCGGTGCAGGCACTGGCAGTGGAGGCATACCGCACCGCCGGACGGGCGCTCCACCGGCTCGGGAGGGTCCCCTTCGCCCTCGAGCAGTTTGAGAAGGCCCTGGCCATCGTCCCCGATGACATGGAATCACTCCAGCAGAAAGGAGTGCTCCTGGGGCGGCAGGGATCTGTAGCCGAAAAGATCGTCTGGCTCCAGGACCTGGCCGAGCAGTTCCCCGACAATCCGGAGACCCTCGCACTGCTGGGGCGAGTCCGCAAGGAGAACTGGGTCTGCGCCTGGCGCCGGACCGCAGCGACGCCGGAGCAGATGGTTGCGGACGCCGGTTCATGGGACGCGCTCCTCCACGACGCCATATCCCCCTATAAACGAGCCTTCCTTAAGGAACCGCGCCATATATACGCCGGCATCAACGCCCTCACCCTCACCATCCTGCGGCGGCACCTGACCGGGATCGGCGATGACGCCAAAATCCGAACCCTGGAGGGGGCGGTCCGTTGGGCCATCAATTCGGCCATCTCCCGGGAGACCCCCGAACGGCGGGACTACTGGGCCCGGGCCGCCTGCGGCGACGTGGAAATCCTCACCAGCGACACCCCGGTGGTGGTCACCACCTACCGCAATGCCACCATCGCCGCCGAAAACGACTGGTACGCCCTGGACTCCACCCGGCAGCAACTTCAGATTCTGCGCGATCTTCAATTCCGACTCCCCCAGGTGGAGGCGGCACTGGCGGTCTTCGACCAGGCGCTCTCCGCAATACCGGTCCCGTGGGAGCCGCGGCAGGTATTTCTTTTCAGCGGCCACATGATCGACGCTCCCGGCCGCCCCGAACCCCGCTTCCCCCCCGAAAAGGAGGAGATCGCCGCAACCGCCATTGCCGCCAAGCTCGATGAACTGGGGGCCGGCCCCGGCGATCTGGCCCTTTGCGGAGGCGCCTGCGGCGGAGACCTGCTCTTCGCGGAAGCTTGCCTTGCCCGGGATGTGCGGGTGGAGATGCGGATCACCTTCGACATCCCCGAATTCCTGAACCGCTCCGTCACCTTCGCCGGCGAACAATGGCGCGACCGCTTCTTCGCCGTCAGAAGCAACACCCTCGCCACGCTCTTCGTCATGCCCGACGAACTTGGCCCCTGCCCGGCCGACCTGAGCCCCTACATCCGCACCAACCTCTGGCTCCTCTACACCGCCCTCGCATGGGGAGAGGAAAAAGTCCACTTCATCTGCCTCTGGAACCGCCAGGGAGGGGACGGACCCGGCGGCACCGAACACCTGCACGACGAGGTCAATAAGCGGACCGGCCAAGTCCATGTCCTCGACACCAACAAGCTCTTCTTTCAAGGAGGAACGTCATGAGCCAGGAAGCTCTCAAGCAGCGCATCTCCGCACCGGGTCCAAAGAAAATCCTCGCCCTCGACGGCGGCGGCATCAGGGGCATAATGACCGTCGAGGTGCTGGCTGGAATCGAGGACACCCTGCGCCGACAGCTTAACCGGGGAAGCGAATTCGTGCTGTCGGATTACTTCGACTTCTTTGCGGGGACCAGCACCGGCGCCATTATCGCGGCCTGCCTCGCCCTCGGCATGTCCGCCTCGGAAATTCGCACCTTCTACGTGGCAAGCGGAAAAGAAATGTTCGACAAGGCATTCCTCCTGAAACGCTTCCGTTACAAGTACGAGGATGAGAAACTTGCGGAAAAACTCCAGCAGGTCTTCGAAAAAGGAACCACCCTGGGGAGCGACCGGCTCAAGACTCTCCTCATGATGGTCATGCGCAACGCCAGCACTGACTCCCCCTGGCCCGTCAGCAACAATCCCGGCGCCAAGTACAACTGCACCGACCGTCCCGACTGCAACCTGAACATCCCCCTCTGGCAACTGGTCCGCGCCAGCACCGCCGCTCCGGTCTATTTTCCGCCTGAAGTAGTGCGCGTCGGGAACAAGGAGTTCATCTTTGTGGACGGCGGCATCACCACCTACAACAACCCCGCCTTCCAGGCGTTCCTCATGGCAACGGCGGAACCCTACAACCTGAGGTGGCCGGCGGGGGAGGAAAAACTGCTGGTGGTCTCCGTCGGCACCGGCACGAGCCCCCAGGCCAACGCCGACCTGGCCCCCGACGAAATGAACCTCCTCTACAATGCGGGCTCCATCCCGTCGGCCCTCATGTACGCCGCCCTCAACGAGCAGGATTTCCTCTGCCGCACTTTCGGCCGTTGCCTGGTGGGCGACCCCCTCGACCGGGAGGTGGGGGACATGATCGGCAAGAGCGGACCGGTGGAACCAAAGCTCTTCACCTACCTGCGGTACAACGCGGAATTGACGAGGGAAGGGCTCGACAGCCTCGGGCTCACCCGCATCGAACCGGAAAAGGTCCAAAAACTCGATTCAGTGGAGCATATCGGCGAACTTCAGGAAGTTGGCAAGGCCGTGGTGGCGAAGAGGTTGAAGCCGGAGCACTTTGCGGCGTTCCGCTAAGGCGAACCTTTAGCAAAGTTTCGGCAAATCAGCATATTACGCATTATTTATTCCAGTTATGACTTAAGCGCGGCATTTTGACATACATATTTACCTAACCACATAAATACCTGTGTGGCGAATAACCATGAAAACCCGCACCTACGACATCTTCATCTCCCATGCCTCAAAGGATGTGGCTGACGCCCGCTGGCTGCGCCAAGCCCTGGCCCAGGCCGGCTGGAAATCCTTCGTGGCCTCGGACGACTTGAACTGCAAGATTGGATCGGCAGAGTGGAGCAGCAAGGTCGACGAGGCCATCGATCAGAGCGGACTGGTAGCGGTAATCGTAACCCCCGACGCCCTCGGTTCCCGATGGGTGGAGTACGAATGGCGCAGCGTCCATACTGATATTCTCGGCCAGCGTCCCGACAAACCGGGCATGATCATCCCGTGCTGTTTCCGGGAAAAGGGCCCCGACGATCTGGAGCGGGGATTGCGGCGATACCAGGCGGTGGATTTCCGCAACGCGGCCCGACAAACTGACGCCCTCAACCAGCTGCTGGCCCTTGTCGAGAACTTCCTGAAGCGACCCGTGGAGGCCAGGGAGCGCCAGGCGATGGTCCGGGTACTCGCCATCGAGGGAGGGGGGGTCCGCACCCTCATCCCGGCGCAGGTATTGCTGGCCCTGGAAAGCAAGCTCCAAGCTCTGTCCGGGCCAAATGCCCGCCTGATGGATCACGTGGATCTCGTAGCAGGAACTTCCACCGGCGCCGTCCTCGCCTGCCTCCTCTCTATCCCGGGGATGGACGTCGCCACAGCCCTGGAGCGGTTTCGCGCTAACCTTGGGATCAGCTTTAAGTCCGCCGGCATACTGGAGAAACTGAAGCATTTCTACGATGCTGAAACGCTGCAGCAGGTACTGAAGCAGGGGGTTGGCGATCTGAAGCTGAGCCAGCTCTCCACCCCCTGCCTCATCCCCGCCTATGACCTGACCAGGCGCGAACCGCTCCTCATGGGACAGCACCGGGCAAAGGCCGATCCTTTGGCGGATCTGCGAGTGGCCGACGCAGCACTGGCTGCCATCTCAGTGCCAATCTACTTCGAGCCATGCCTACTGACATTTCCCGACGGCACCAGTCGCTCCCTCATCGACGGCTGTCTCTTCGCCAAGAACCCCGCCGGGCTCGCCCTTGACGAGGCCCGCAATCACTTCGTCCCCCGTCCCCTTGCCGCCGACATCTGCCTCCTCTCCCTCGGCTCAGGCCGGTTCCACGAAGAAAAACGTGACATTGGAAGCTGGCATTTTTGGGACTGGATGCCGGAACTGCTCCAGATCGCCATGGACTCCACGGCTGACCTGGTTCATGCCGAACTCAGCCAGCTCTACCAAGGCATGGGACGCCCCCACCAGTACCTGCGGATTGACGCCGACTTGCCAGCCGAGGCTGCAGACAGCTACCGGATGGACCGAACCGTTCCCGGCACCTTTGAAGCCTTGGAGCGGATCGGAGATGACGTGGCCCGCCGCTGCAACACGGAACTGGACCAGTTCGCCCGACTGCTGGCAGAGCCAGGAATGAAGGAATCACGAGGGCAACACAACCAATGAAAACCATCCGTCTCTTCATATCCTCCACCTTCCGGGACATGCACGCCGAACGGGACTGGCTCAACCGGGTCGTTTTCCCCGAGTTGCGAAGCCGCTGTCGCCGCCGGGGAGCTGAGTTCGTGGGGGTGGACCTGCGCTGGGGGGTAACGGAAGAGGAGGCCCGGCAGCGGGGGGCTCTGGCGGTCTGCCTCGACGAAATCGGCCGATGCGACCTTTTCCTGGGACTCCTGGGGGATCGATACGGCTGGGTACCGCCGCCGGAGGAAGTTCCGGCGGATATTTTCGCGGCGGTCCATGACGGCGGGCAGGCAAGCGACGAAGAACTGTCCCTCATTGACGCTTGCTACCGGTGGGACGGCACGACACTCCCCGCCCGTTTCAGGCTGCGGCGCGACGCCGATATCCCCCCCGAAACGGCCGCCGCCCTCACCCGCATCTGGCAACGTTCAGGGCTCCCAGGCGCCGGCGAATCGGTGACGGCCCTGGAGATACGGCACGGCGCCCTGGCCCCCGGACTGCGACGGGGCAAAGCCTTCGTTTTCCTGCGCTCCGGCGAGGTCCATCGCCACCCCTCATTCCCCCCGGCACTTGTTCCCGTTTTTACTGAAACTGAAGCCTCCACCACGAAGCAGCTGGCCTCTCTGCGGGATGAGATTCGCGGCGCGGCAGGGGCTGCGCTGGTGGTGCGGGAGTATCGCACCGGCTTCGGAGGATTCAGGATCGACCCAATGTTCCTCACGACGGAGGAAGGAGGCCCGGCATTGCGGGACGGCATCATCCAGCCGGAAGAATGGGGCGGCCTCAGCGAAGAGGCCCGGCAGGCGGTCACGGCCCACGGCACCGTAGCCCTCACCGGGATGGAAGAGTTCGGCAACCGGGTACTGAATGACCTCTGGTGGGGCATCGAACCGCTGTTGAAAAACGGCAGGCGGCAGGACACCACGGGGCAATCCCGGCACGAACGGTTCGCCCGAGAGCGCGCCGCCCGCTGCTTCGGCCGCGACGGCATTGTTGCCGGCATCATGGGATACCTGAGGGATTTCGGCAACCGGTTTCCCCACATCCTCTCCGGTTTGCCGGGCTGCGGCAAAACAACCCTGCTGGCCGCCTGCAGCGAACGATTGCGGGAGGAGTCGCCGGAAACGGTCGTAATCCCCTGGTTCATCGGAGCCGCTCCGGGGTCAACCGAACTCACCGCCATGGTCCGCTCCCTCTGCGAACAGCTGCGCCGCGCCTGCCGGCTGGACCTTGAGCCATCCCCCGACCCCGGCAAGCTGCGCCTCCAGCTCCCTGCGTTCCTGAACGCTGCCGGAGCGGTGAGGCCGGTTGCGCTGTTCATCGACGCCCTCAACCAGCTGGACCCGCAGGGTGACAGCCACGCCCTGGAATGGTTTCCCCGCACCCTGGCGCCGGGGGTGAAAGTGGTGGCCAGCACCCTTGCCGGTCCCTGTCTCGACCGGCTGCAGGAACAGCTGCCGGCGGACCACATCGTCACCCTCCCTCCCCTGGAATCCGGCTCCCGGGCGATCCTCATGGACGAGCACCTGGCCCGCCGGGGCAAGAGGCTTTCACCCCCCCAGCGGGCGCTGCTCCTCGATACGGAGGCGCGTCCCGATGCGGCTCTTCCCCTCTATCTCGTGGCGGCCCTGGAAGAGCTTTGCTGCCATGGCGATTTCGAGACCCTCACTGAACGAATCTCAACCCTCCCGCCAACGGTAACGGGGCTTTTTGATCAGATCCTGCAGCGTATGGAACGGGACCACGGCGCTGACCTGGCCACAGCGGCGCTGTCGGCCATGGCGGTATCCCGCGACGGGCTCCTTGAACCGGAAATCATCGATCTGCTCCAGGGGGATGGCAAATCCACGGCCTCTCTTCCCTGGACCCGCTTTTACCGCTCACTGGAACCCTTTCTCCGTCCGTCCGGCGAAGACGGGGAAAGCGGGCTCATAGGTTTTTTCCACGAGCAGCTCCGCTTTGCCGCCTTTCGCCGCTACCTCTGCATGGACTCCCCCACGACGCCCCCCACGCGCCTCTTCCGTCAGGCCCACGAAAGGCTCGCCGCCTATTTCCGGGCAAATGCCCTGAAAAATGGTGACAAAAACTCATGGAACCCTGAGCGACGCCGGCCCCTGGCCGAACTCCCCTTTCACCTGGCCGGCGCCGGGAGAGAAGTGGAACTGCGGAAGCTCCTGCTCGATTTCCGGTGGCTCAGGGCCAAGTTCCAGGCCCTGGACGTGGCGGGGGTACTCGCCGACATCACTCTGCTATCCCCGGAGCCGGTCATCTCGGTTCTGGCCCACGCCATCCGCCTTTCGACCAGCGTCCTGGCCGTCGACAAATCACAGTTCGCCGGCCAGCTGACGGGACGGCTTCTGCTGAGAAGCGAACCGGAACTCCGGGCCCTGACTGCACAGGCTTGCGCCGGTCTCGACGATGTAGTGCCGCTCCCTGTAACGCCATCCCTCTACCAGGCAGGCGGCCCCATAGAGCGGGTTCTCGGCACCCACACCCATCCGGTGCGGGGAGTCGACGTCACGCCCGACGGCAGGCGGGCGGTCTCCGCCGCAGAAGACACGACGCTCAGAATATGGGACCTGGCCACCGGCGCCGAGCTGATGGTCCTCAGGGGACACGAAGCCGAAGTGCTGGCCGTGGCAATCTTGCCCGACGGCCGCAGAATCGCCTCGGGCTCACGGGACGGCACCGTCAGGCTGTGGGATGCCGATACGGGGGAGTGTTTCCTCATCCTGCGGGGACACACCCTCCCCGTCAGCTCACTGGTGGCCGCTCCCGACGGCACCTGGCTTGCGTCGGCCTCCTGGGACAGCACGATTCGGATATGGGATCCCTTCACCGGCCGCGAGCAGAGATGCCTCCAGGGACACGCCTACGGTGTGAACGCCCTGGCCGCAGCTCCGGACGGCAAAACACTGGTCTCGGCCTCCTTTGACCGGACCATCAAGACCTGGAACCCGTTCACGGGCGAATTGCTCCGCGCCATGTCCGGGCACAGCCGGCAGGTGCTCGCCCTGGCCGTGACGCCGGACGGCGGGCAAATCATCTCCGGTTCGGAAGATTGCACCCTGAAGCGGTGGGATCTGACCGAAGGGCGCGAACTCTGGACCTACTACGGCCACACGGACGGCGTCAGCTGCGTTACGGTCACCCCCGACGGCAAGGAGATCCTTTCGGGGTCGTGGGATTTCACCCTCCGGCGCTGGGCACCGGACCAGGCCCAGCCGACAGAAACCCTGCGCGGACACACCTTCAAGGTTAGCGCCGTCACCGTAACGCCCGACGGCTCCACCGCCGTCTCCGCAGCCAGGGACACCACCCTCAAGGTCTGGAACCTGACCGGTGCCGCCGCGCCGTCCCCGCCGGGGCATGACGCCACGGTCACCGCCGCTGCCTTCGCCCCTTCCGGCGCCAGAGCTCTCACATCCTCATGGGACCGGAAGATCAAGGTCTGGCGGACCACCAACGGTGCGGAAATCGCCACGCTCTCGGGGCACGAGGACTGGGTGCGGGATGTAACCGTCCCCCCCGACGGCCGGCGGGCGGTTTCCGCGTCCCACGACCGAACGGTGCGGCTATGGGACCTGGAACGGTACCGGGAAATCTGGACGTTCCGCGGCCACGAAGCGGAGGTATGGTCGGTGGTCGCCACCCCCGATGGCCGGCGGGCCTTCTCGGCAGGGCTTGACTGCACGCTGCGCGAGTGGGATCTGGAGACCTTCCAGCCCCTGGGGGTCACGGGGCTCCCCTCCCCCACCCGAGTCACCGGCATCTCCCCCGACGGCACGCTCCTGGCGCTGGTGGCCCAGTTTCCCACCTTCATCATCAGGGATACGCGCACCGGCTCCCTGACCCCCTACCCCCCCCAGCACCGCGACCAGGTGAACGACGTCGCATTCCTCCCCGGCGGTACACGGGTACTTACCGCCTCCAGCGACCGCACCCTCAAACTGTGGGACCTCGCCACCGGCCAGGTCCTCTACACCCTGAGGGGTCACAATCGCGAAGTATGGAGCGTGGCAGTCACCCCCGACGGCCGCCGGGCCGTATCCGCATCCGACGACCGAAGTCTCATCCTCTGGGACCTGGAGGGGATGAAACCCATCGCCACCTTCACGGGCGACGGGGCACTGGTGCCATCTGCCATCTCGCCGGACGGTAAGACAATAATTACCGGCGACGAAGCGGGGGCAGTGCATCTGCTGCGGATAGAGGGGGTTCGGCAGGGTTCGGCGTTGTCACCGGGGAAGTGATAATAAAGAAGGGATGATGTTGCGGAAGCGGCAGCCGAAGGGGGACGAAATCCCCCCCCGGCTGCCGTTTTTCGTGCGGTAAATTCTCAGTTCGGAACGGAAGGGAGTTCCACCCCGGCCATTTTCTGTATCATCCGGACCACCTGGCAGCTGTAGCCGAATTCGTTATCGTACCAGACATAGAGAACGCAGCGCTTCCCCTGGGAGATGGTTGCCAGGGAATCAACCACGCCGGCGTGGCGCGAGCCGACGAAATCGCTGGAAACCACCTCTGACGAGTTGGTGTAGTCGATCTGGTTCTGGAGCGGCGAATCCAGGGAGATCTGGCGCAGGTGGCCGTTGATCTCCGCGACGTCGGCCTCCTGGCCCAGCTCCAGATTGAGGATGGCGAGCGACACGTTGGGGGTCGGCACCCGGATGGCATTGCCGGTCAGCTTGCCGGTCAGCTCCGGAAGCGCCTTGGCCACCGCCTTGGCGGCGCCGGTCTCGGTAATGACCATGTTGAGGGGGGCGCTCCGGCCGCGGCGGGAGGCCTTGTGGTAATTGTCGATGAGGTTCTGGTCGTTGGTGAAGGAGTGGCAGGTCTCCACGTGGCCGCTCACGATGCCGAAGCGGTCGTTGACAGCCTTGAGCACCGGTACGATGGCGTTGGTGGTGCAGCTGGCCGCGGAGAAGATAGTCTCCTCAGGGGTAATCAGCTCATTGTTGATGCCGGCGACGATATTGGGAATATCCCCCTTGCCCGGAGCGGTGAGGACCACCTTCGAGATTCCCGGTGCCTGCAGATGCCGGCCGAGCCCCTCGCGGTCACGCCACTTGCCGGTGTTGTCGATGAGGATGGCGTTCTTGATGCCGTACTGGGTGTAGTCGACACTCTCGGGAGAATCGGCGTAGATGATGCGAATCATGTTGCCGTTGGCGATGATGGCATTCTCTTCTTCATCAAAGGTGATGATGCCGTTGAAGTGGCCATGGACCGAGTCGCGGCGCAGGAGGCTCGCCCGCTTTGCCAGATCGCCTGCCCCACCCTTGCGGACGACTGCCGCCCGGATCCGCAGCTTATCGCCGCTGCCGGCCTTCTCCACGAGAATCCGGGCAAGGAGGCGGCCGATGCGGCCGAAGCCGTAGAGGACGACATCACGGGGCTCGCTCAGGATGGGAGTCCGGCCGGTGTTGACTGAGGCCAGTTCCCGGCGCACGAAATCATCCACGCTCGTCCCGCCCCCTTCCGCCTTGAAGCGGACGGTCAGCTTGCCGATGTCAACCCTGGCCGGAGCCAGGTCAAGCCGTGTCATTGCTTCAACGATGGGGAAGGTATCAAGGACGGAAAGCTCGTCATCGAGAATCAGACGGGCAAACCGGTGGGATTTGAGGATATCGATCGTGGTGCTGTTGACGAGCGTACGGCCGTAAACCGTGGTCACGACATTGTGCTCCCGATAGAGCTTGCCTATCAGGGGGAGCATGAGTTCGGCACACTCTTCCAGGTGTTGCCATTCCATTAGGTAGGTCTTCTGCATCTGGTTGTTCATACCAACAACTCCTTCTCTGTGGGTTTCCATGGCAGGCGCTGGGGGCCCGACATAGAAGCGTCATGTTACTACATTATTAAGTCAAAATGAACAACGTAAATTCTTACTAAATTCAATCCCTTCCCTTGAAGCCGTCAATCCTTGGCATATACTTATGAGCAATCGCAACACCGGCCGGATTTTCTGCGAGGTATATCCCATGGCTGAACCTCCCTATGGAGTCATCTGGAACCGCATGAAAGCGGGGAAGGTCGTTCCGTTTCTGGGCGCCGGGGCATCCATGGCGGGACGAGCTCCCGGCACCTCGTGGGACCCACTGAACCCCGCCTTTCTCCCCAACGGACGGGAGCTTTCAAACTTCCTCGCATCGGAAACCATGTTCCCCTCCGAATTTCCGGGAGACCGTGATGATCTGGCGAAGGTCTCTTCATACTATGCCGACATCTCGGGTCGCCGCATTCTCCGGGAACGCCTCCGGGAAGTCCTCAACCATGACTATCAGCCTGGGGAGCTGCACGCGTTCCTGGCGTCGGTGCCCGCCCCCCAAGTCATAGTGGCAACCAATTACGACACTCTCCTTGAGCAAGCCTTCCGCAAAGCGGGCAAACCTTACGATCTGGTCATTTACCCAGCCGACCGTAAAGACATTGCCAATGGGGTTCTCTGGTGGCCCCACGGCAAAACCGAGCCGATCATCAAAGCCCCCAACGATCTTGACATAGACCTTGCCAAAACAACGGTCATCTACAAGATGCACGGCACCCTGGAGCCTGATACCGACGAGTGGGACAACTTCGTGATCACGGAGGAGGATTACGTGGAATTCCTCTCCCGGATGACGGCGAATACGGCCATCCCGGCCATCTTCTACAACCACTTCCGGGAGCGGAGCTTTCTCTTCCTCGGCTACAGCCTCAGCGACTGGAACCTGAGAGTCATCCTGAAAAATCTGAGCAAATGCTTTTCGCCCAAGCATGCGGGAGATGATGACGAGGAAGCCCTCCCCTCATGGGCAATTCAGTTCAAACCGTCCGAACTTGCCCGCAAGCTATGGGAAAAGCGCAACGTCAGCATCTTCGACCTGACTCTGGACGAGTTCACCCAAAAGCTGAAGCAGCAGGGAGGATGACATGGCACTGCCCGGTTCCTTCTGCCCCTATGTGGGGCTTCAGCCATACACCGAAGAGGAGCGCGACTTCTTTTTCGGCCGTGAGCGGGACCAGCGCGTCATCGCCTCGAATCTCTACGCTTCTTCAATAACCATACTCTACGGCTCCAGCGGCGTCGGCAAGAGTTCGGTACTGATGGCAGGGGTCGTACCGATGCTCCGCGCAAAGCCCCGGACTGCCGTGGTTGTGTTCAGGGAGTGGCAGCGGCCCGATTTTCTGACCACCCTCAAGAGCGCCTGCCTGCAAAGCGTGGAGAAGGCAACGGGCAGAACCGTGAAGGCGTCCCTGGATTCCCCCCTGGACGAACTTCTGTTCAGCATAGCAGAGGAGTTCGGCGGCACCATCCTCGTACTCCTCGACCAGTTCGAGGAATACTTTCTCTATCATCCGGCATCGGACGCCGCAAACCCCTTTGACAGCGAATTTGCACGGGCGGTGAATCGCGACGATGTTGACGCGAACTTTCTGCTGGCGCTGCGGGAAGAAGGGCTGGCACGGCTGGACCGTTTCCGGGCACGAATCCCCAACCTCATGGGGAATCTCCTGCGCCTGCGCCACCTGGACGAGGCCGCGGCCGAAGATGCCATACGCAAACCGCTCGCCGCCCATAACGACCGGCTGGGGCCAGGGGAAACGCCCGTGGCCATAGAGGATGAACTGGCTGCGGCGATCATCGGCCAGGTGCGCTCCGGCTCGCTCTCCCTTGCTCTGGCCGAGGGCGCCGGACAACCGCAATCAACGGATGACGATGTCCGCATCGAAACCCCGTTTCTGCAACTAGTCCTCACGAAACTCTGGGACGAGGAAATGTCCACCGGCTCCCGCACTCTCCGGCTGGCCACGCTGCAGCAACTGGGGGGAGCCAGGGAGATCGTGCGGACCCACCTTGATTCGGTGATGGCAAAGTTCGGCCCAAGGGAGCAGACCGTCTGTGCCGGTTTCTTCGACCGGCTGGTCACCCCTTCCGGCACTAAGGTCGCCTGCCGCCTCGATGACCTGGGGAAATGGGCCGGAGAATTGGCGGACGAGGTCCTTCCCGTGGTGAATGTCCTCTCGGAGAGCAGGATTCTCCGCACCATCGCCGCCTCGGCAAGCCAGCCCGGAACACCCGCCAGCTACGAGATTTTTCACGATGTGCTCGCACCGGCAGTCCTTGACTGGCGGCGGAGGTTCGTGGAGCAGCAGAACCTGGAAGAAATCAGAAAACAAGAGGAAGAAAAGCGCGAACAGGAGCGCCTGCGAACGGTGCAAGAGTGGGAGGTTTACAAATCAAAGGTAAAATCCCAGCGCATGAAAAGGCTGACGATAGCGATTCTCTGCGTCATGGCCGCACTTGCCAGTCTCACCTTCTACGCCTTCCAGAAGCGGACGGAAGCTATCAAGACCCAAAAGCTGGCGGTCGAATCCCTTAACCAGGCAGTCGAAGCGAACAAGGTGGCAGTTGAATCCCAGAAACTGGCCCAACAGCGGCTATACAGGATCAAGGACAGTATCGCCCTGATAAAAGCGGCCCTCTCCGATGAGCCGTTCGAGAACCTCGGCAAACTGTCCGCAGCCACCCCCGAGCTGTTCAACAAGGAATTGAAGTTCCGTGCCACCTACAGACCCCTCGGGTACAAGAACCCCGATGGCAGAGAGGTGTTCCACATCCAGCTCTTTCCCGATCCGTCATCGATAGCGGCCGGTAAGAAACCCCTTGCATCCATAACCTATCGCATGGCGCATCCCACCTTCAGGGTGCAGCTGGTAGAAACCGGCCCCGGTGACAAGTTCACCGTCGCCTACAACGGCTGGGGGATTATCGATGTGATTGCAATCATAGAATATGCCGACCCGGAAGAAGCCCCGACGATAGCAATAATAGACATGCGCAAGGCGATGACGCCGGAATGAATTCATTGTCCCTGGAGAGGGCACATTGACCTGGAGGGGCGTAACGACAGCATGTGTGGTAGCTGAGAAGCTTCCATCAAGAGCGAACGCGTAAATCCTGAGGAGGAATGAACCATGCCCAGGAAAAAAGAAAATACGCCAGCGGTTACAACGAATGCTGCCATTCAGCAAACCGAGCCTGACACAGACCCGGAAATTGCCGGATGGATGGCAACTCTTGGGCCGGACGGCGTGCAGAAGGCAACAGAAGCCGGTGAACTGATTACCGAAATGGGTCAGCTTCTCGAAGCCGCGGAGCAAGCCTCCAAAGAACAGTCAGTGCCGATGCTGGAAGACCTGGAACGCCGGGCACGGGTGCTCAACAAGCGTGCTTCAGCGTCGGCGCTCGACTGGGTTAGGGATCTCGTCGCTGGCGGCTTCCGCTCCGTCGCCTTCTTGCTCGCCCTTGCCCGGGGCGACAGGTTTGTGATGGAGTGGCGCCACGAGCGGGCAAAGAAGGAGTACCACCAGGGACGCGACCATTGTATCGAGGCTGTGCGCCTGTTCACCAACGCACTCGCAGGCATGCCCCCCCTGAGGGCACTTGATCCGTTCAGGCAGATGTTCGTACCTTATGTGCAAGTAATCGCCCAGTTGGGAGACACCATCGGCGATCTTGAGCGGTATGCCGACGTTGATGCCCTGCTGTTGAAGGGGCAGGTGAAGGAGTACATTGTCGGGGTTCGGGCATTGGCCGCATCCTTGCGCACGCAAGGGGAAGGGATGCTGGAAACCGGCGCGTCGACAGCGGAGTTGCTGACCGCAAGCGCCCAGCTTACCGGCAAAGCCGAACTGCTGGAGTCTCGGGCCGAGGCCGTCGAGCAGGCGTACCGAGGGCGTGAACTCTACCTGCCGCCGGAGGGTGACAAGGTATTCATCATCCACGGACACGCAGAGGACAAGTGGCGGGAATTACGTGATCTTCTGGAAGAGCAGCTCGGCCTTGCAGGACGAGTCATCGTGCTAAAGGAGGAGGCAGGCCAATCGAAGACCGTGCTCGAGAAATTCGAGGAATACGCCAACCAGAGCTGTTACGCCTTTGCCCTCGTAACGCCGGACGACCTGGTGAGTCAAGGGGAACAGAAGTACGGTCAAGCGAGGCCGAACGTGCTCTTCGAGATCGGCTGGTTCTTCGGTCGTTATGGCTCGAGCCGCCTGTGCATTCTCAAGAAAGGCAAAGACACGCCCCTGCCGTCGGACATGGGCGGCGTCCTGACGCTGGAGTTCACCGACAGCGTCGAGGAAAAGTTTCTGCGCCTGCAGCAAGAACTTAAGGCTGCCGGCGTGATTGGCTAAAATCGTGTATTTGCGCGGCCAGCGGATCGTCTTCGCTAGCCCTTGCCACTATCGCTATCCAGCCCGCACCCTTGAATCAGACCATTTTAGCCCTACACTAAATCTATGGACGAACAAACAGTTCAAGGAGGACACTATGGCCACGAAAGCACCCACACAAAGAAACTGGACCATAATGGTCTATCTCGCGGGCGACAACAACCTGGACAGCGCCGGGGTTGTCGACCTGAAAGAGATGAAAACCATCGGCACAAACGATAAAATCGCCGTCCTGGCCCAGTTCGACCGGGCCGGGGCAAAGGCGCAGACCATGCGCTACTGTCTGAAGAAGGGGACAACCATGGCCAAGGACGCCGTGCAGTCCCTGGGAGAGACCAACATGGGGGACCCGACGGTGCTGGAGGATTTCGTCACCTGGGGGATCACGAACTATCCGGCCGACCACTATCTGCTGGTCCTCTGGAACCATGGCGCCGGTTGGGATGACGCCAATCTCTACGAAGGGGACGTCTTCAGCGGGGCAGCCCCCCCGGTCTCGCGCAAAGCGCAGCCGGTGCCCACCAGGGGCGCAACCGGCGACGGAAAGGCCCTTCCCATGGCCCAGGCCAGGGCCGGCATCCGGCGCACCCGCCGCGCACTCTTCAGCACCACGGTGGCCGCCGCCGTCAAGCAGCGGGGGATTGCCTTCGACGACCAGGCCCAGGACTTTCTGGATAACATCGAGCTGAAGAAGGTGATGACCGCCATCAAGAAGAAGCTCAAGAAGAAGATCGACATCATCGGCATGGACGCCTGCCTCATGAGCATGGTCGAGGTGGCCTACCAGATGCGGGCCGTGGCCGACTACAGCGTCGGCTCGGAAGAAACCGAACCGGGGGACGGCTGGCCCTACGACCGGATCCTCAAGGCCCTGGCCGCCAAGCCTTCCATGACTCCGGAAGAGCTCTCCAAAACCATTGTCACCCAGTACCTGGCATCCTACAAATCCGGCGACAACGTAACCCAGTCGGCCGTGAAACTCCTGGCGCTGAACCCTCTGGCCACAGCCATCGACAGTCTGGCAAAGGCCCTGTCCGGAATCCTGGGCGACGCAGCCTCGCGCACCGCCCTCATCAACGCCAGGGCACAGGTGCAGGAGTACAGCCGCCCCTACGACGACTACTGCGACCTCATCGACCTCTGTGACCTCATCGGCAAAGGTGTCGCCAGCACGGCAGTCAAAAACGCCTGCACCGCCGTAAAGGGTGCCGCCGCCACCGCCGTAATCGCCACCGGCCACAAAGGCGCGGCCGTGGACAACTCCAGGGGGGTCTCCATCTACTTCCCCAAACGGAAGCTCTCGCCCCTGTACAAGACCCTGGACTTCACCAAGAAAAGCGCCTGGGACGAGTTTCTTTCGGCGTACCTGGCAGTGCTGGGGAGATAAGGCACAGGGGAGGTTAAGCAGGCGGCTTGACGCCCCCTCCCCTTTCTGCCGTTTCGGTTTCCCCGTAGCCGTATTCACCTTTGACAGGGAAAAACGGCCAGCCTATATTCCAGAGCCATGCAAACCCATCGTGCAGGGGACCTCCTCCACACCATCGCTCCCCAGTAAAACCCCCATGCAGACAAAAGGAGATTTATGCTTGGCTCCCTCACCCTGATTCTTGCCTGCCAGCTGATCGGCGAGATCATCACCAGAATTACCGGGATTCCGGTGCCCGGCCCGGTTATCGGGATGGTTCTCCTCTTCTGCGGCCTGGTCTTTTTCCCCCGGAAAATGCCAAAAGAAGTGGAAACCGCCGGAGGGTTCCTCCTTCGCTACCTGGCGCTGCTTTTTGTCCCTGCCGGGGTCGGCGTCATCACCAATCTCGACCTTCTCATGAAGTCATGGCTTCCCATCTCCGGCACCATCATCATCGGCACCCTTGCGACAATCGCAGTCACCGGCCTGGTCATGCAATCCCTCAATCGCCGGTGCGCAGTCTCCGGGGAGGATGACCGGCAATGAGCGTAGATATGCAGCAGGTATGGGTTTACCTGTCAACGTCTCCCCTCTTGTGGCTGACGCTGACCCTGATCGCTTACCAGATCGGCACCTGGATATTCAGCAGGCTCGACTTCCATCCCCTGTTGAACCCGGTGCTGACTTCCATCATTCTGCTCGTGGTGCTGCTGAAGGTGAGCGGCATCGATTATCAGACCTATTTCAAAGGGGCGCAGTTCATTCACTTTCTGCTGGGGCCGGCAACGGTTGCCCTGGCGATTCCGCTCCACCGGGAACTGGAGATCATCCGCAAGTCATTTATCCCGATAATCGTCACCCTGGCAGTGGGCTCCCTGGCTGCCATCGCAAGCGCAGTTGGGATTGTCCGGGTGCTTGGCGGTGAGAGTATCCTTCTGTTAAGCGTAGCGCCCAAATCGGTTACGACACCTATTGCCATGGGGATTTCCGAGCAGATCGGGGGGTTGCCGTCGCTGACTGCCGTAGTGGTTGTGCTGACCGGCATAACCGGGGCCGTTGGCGGCGACTTCGTGCTGAACCGGCTGGGAATCAACGACGACAAGGCCCGCGGCATGGCGATGGGAATAGCCTCCCACGGCGTCGGCACCGCCCACGCCATCCAGAAAAGCAGGGTAGCCGGGGCATTCTCGGCACTGGCCATGGCGCTGAACGGCTTATTCACCGCCCTTCTGCTCCCCGCGCTGGTACGGCTGCTGCAGTAGCCGTACCAGCGCACTTGAGCGACACATCCCCCAGAAGCATCAATAATCAATGCCCTTGATTACTTCTGTTGGCCTCGTTTTCCAACGTATCAATCAAAGAGCTGATCTGGCCGGACAAGTCCATGAGTTCCGAAAGCATGGTGACGGCTTTGTCCTGCTGTCCCGACTTGGCAACGGTCACGATCTCCCGGGCAAGGGCATGAATACGTTCATGGGGTATCTCAATGCTCTTGAAGGCCGACAGGTGGCCGCACAGCTCTTTCCCCTCGCCTTCGTACCATTTGCCGAAACGGCAGGTCTTGTGGGTCGCCAGTTGCGAGGCCTCCATGCTCATGAGCCCCTCCACTATCTGCTCAACCGTCTCCACGAAGAGCTTGTGGTCGTTTTTCGCCAGTTCGAGGATGAACAGCTCGCTTCCCGGCGTTTTGAATCGGCGGACCATGGTCTGCAAATCTTCGGCAAGCGCCGCCAGCTCTGTGGCGGCAAGCGCCCCGGAATGGGCCGTCGCCGAGGCATTTTGCGCAACGCTGTTAATCTCCTGGATTTTAGAAGAAATTTCGGTCGTGGTGGCGGTCTGCTGCTCAGCGGCGGTCGCAATCTGATTAACCTGCGACGACACCAGATCAATCTGGTTCAAGATCTCGCCCAGCGCTTCCCCTGATCTGGCGGCCCGGGATGTCCCCTCCTGAACCTCCTGGACCCCCTCTTCCATGGACTTTACTGCCCCTTTCGTTTCAGACTGAATAGCATGGATCATCTCGCTGATCTCTCTGGTTGCCCTGGTCGTGCGTTCAGCCAGAGCCCTGACCTCATCGGCCACCACCGCGAACCCCCGGCCCATCTCTCCCGCCCGGGCCGCTTCAATGGCGGCATTGAGCGCCAGGAGATTGGTCTGATCGGCGATATCCTGGATCGTTTCCACAATCTCGCCAATCTGGTCGCTGCGCTCACCCAATGACTCCACAGTCCGGGCAGTATCCTTGACCCGTTCCGAAATTTTCTCCATGCCGGCGATGGTCTGGCGGACAACTTCAGCGCCGGCCGTGGCCCGATCATTGGCAAACTGCGCCCCCTGAGCCGCCATGCTGCAGTTCTGGGCTATTTCTCCCGAAGTCACCGACATCTCCTCGCTGGAAGTGGCGATGACAATGGCCTGCTCTGCCATGTTCGAGGTATTTGCGGCAATCCTGTTGGTTGAACCGGAAAACTGCTTGGTTGAAGCCGCAAGCTTGAGAACCGCCTTCTGGGTAGTGGAGATCAGCCCCGTAATGGTGTCGGCCATGGCATCGAACGAATGGGCAACCTTTCCCAGTTTGTCGTGGCACTCACTGTTGACCCGGTGGGTCAGATCGCCGTTAGCAATGACCTCTGCCGCCTGTGTCAGCCGGTCAGTGAGCCGTGCTATCGCCCTGATTATCAGGTAGCTGATCCCGCCGGTGAACAATATCGACAGCAACAGGGCAACCGCCATTGTTACGGTTTTCTCCCGATACTCCTCAACGCCGTGGGTATAGGCATTCTGGGCGGCTTCGAGTTCATGGGCCAGGACCAGGTCGGCAGCCTTCTCGGTTTCGGGGAACATGGTATTTATTTTTTGCAGCGTAAGGATGCCACCACGGTGGAAATCCTGCTGTTTTGCCGCCTGGGCAACCGGAATCATCCCTTCGTTCAGCAATTTTTTGCAGGACGCAAGGAATGCTTCTTTCAGTTTTTTCGACTCATCTTCTCCGGTGCCGTTGGCCTACTTGTCCAGCAAACCGTTCAGTTCGTCAAAGTTTTTCTGGACATTATCCAGGTGCATTTCCGTGGGATGATTGTGCATCTTGGCAAAGACGCCGTTGGGGTCATGCTGAAGGGCCAGTAGAAGCTGAGTCCGGCTCATGTGCAGCAGGTCCATGATATTCGTCAGATGATGGGAGCTGGTGAGATGGTCCGCGTAAAGCTCATGCATCCCCTCATTGGCATGCTTCATCCCCATGAGACCGAGAAGCGAGTTCAGCCCTAGAGCAACCCACCCGATAAGCACGATCACGGCAAGTTTCTTCTTCATGCTACAGTTTTTCATGGCAGGCTCCTGTCAGCAGTTTGAGATGATTTAACGGTGCATTGGCATCTGCTTGTTAGAACCTGTATCGGAGCAGGCAGATATTTCTTTAATTATTTTTATTAAAATTAATACACATACTCTTTGCTCCGGAATTCACTTTTGCCTGTTGCTTGTCTCGCAGCCGGCTGGTAGGATTGGCGCATTACTGCATGGGATATGGGAGAATACCCGATGCCCCCCTTCACTGCCCCACCGCGCGGAAAGATCACCAGGATAAAGGCGCTTGCCCTCGTCCTGCTCGCTACTGTTCTTCTTGGCTGCGCCGCAGCCTCCACATCCCCCACCGGCACTGCCCCCTATCCAGCCATCACCATTTTCGTCGGCAGCGGCTGACCCTACTGCACCCAGGTGGAAAGTTATTTCACCAGCAAAAAAATCCCCCACATAAAACGAGACATCCGCACTGACCGGCAAGCGCGCAAGGAATGGCGCGAGCGCTACCATGGCGACATCGTCCCGCTGATCGTATTCGGCGACGGCAAACGGATCGTCGACGGGTGCGACATTCCCGCCATCGAACAGGCGCTGCGGGAACTGGGCGTATCTCCGTCCTCCGGCCCGTAAGGTTGATGACAGGAGGCGATGGTACTCTCAGGGGGAATTGTGATCGCCACTCTATAGACGAATTTTGTGGCAAGGTTAATATTATTGACTAGGTGACTGAATAGTTAAGATATGTTATGCTTCCGGGTATGGAAAAGACAGATACCCGCAAGTTAAACCAGCAAGCCCAATTTGAGCTACGAAAGCAAGTTGTCCGCCTTCGCCAGAAAGGGATGGGGGCCAAGGAGATCTCCGAAATAACCGGGATCAGTGCACCTCACATCAGCACTATCTGGCAAAAGTTCCAGCGAGGTGGCCTTGAAGCCATCAAGCCAGGAGTACGGGGGCGGCGTCATGGAGAACAGCGCCAGTTAAGCGCCGATCAGGAGAAAGCGATCCAGAAACTTCTGGTGGACAAGACCCCCGATCAACTGAAATTACACTTTGCGCTCTGGTCCCGTGATGCGGTCCGACTGGCAATCAAGCAACAGTACGGCTTGGAACTGCCGCTACGGACAATTACCGATTACTTGAAACGGTGGGGCTTCACGCCCCAGAAGCCGGCCAAACGTGCCTATGAGCAGAACCCGAAGGCGGTTCAGCAGTGGCTAGAGACAACATACCCGGCAATTGCGGCCAAAGCGAAGCTGGAGAAGGCCGAAATTCATTGGGGTGATGAAACTGGCGTCCAAAACGACGCCTACAATGCTCGAGGTTTCGCTCCGAAGGGCAAGACACCGATTGTTCGGCTAAATGCCACCAAAAGCCGCATCAACATGATCTCGTCGATAACCAACCGTGGCAAGGTCCGCTTCATGCTGTATGGTGAAAACATGACTTCTCAGGTCCTCATCAAGTTCATGTCCCGGTTGGTCAAGGATGCGCCCACAAAGGTGTTCCTGATCTTGGACAATCTACGCGTCCATCACAGCAAGGACGTGAAAACCTGGCTGGAGGAAAACAAAGAGAAAATCGAGGTCTTTTACCTTCCCTCGTATTCTCCTGAACTCAATCCTGACGAGTATCTGAACGCCGATCTGAAACAGCGCATCCGCTCCGGGCGTCTTTCTCGGTCAGAAATGGACTTGCGTAAGAAAACTCGTTCGTTCATGAGGACAATACAAAATCGGCCACAGCATGTAAGGAACTACTTCAAACACCCAATTGTCGCCTATGCCAGTTAATTTCAATGTTTAATCACCGGATCAATAGTATAAACCATGATAGGTACTGCTAAATAGACGTGGCTTATAATAATATAAACACAGGAGGTTTATGGATATATAAACTTGTTTCTAATACTATAAATTTGTTTTTATTATTATAAACCAGACTCTAACTGCTCAATAACGAGTTGTCACATAAACATGGGAAAGAACGAGAAAGAAATAATGTTGCAGAAAAAGGCGATTGAAAAACGAGTATTTAACTTCATTGAATTTGTGGAGACTGTTGTAATCCAATATTTCTCAATTCTATTCGGCACTCTGACTAAACCACAAGAGACAATACGAAAAATTCAATTCTCAGAAAACATATCGCCACTGTTGTTCTTCACTATAAACGTTGTGGTTGCTGCCCTTATTGAAGATGCTACTGACTCCAACAGTCTGCTGGATGTTTTACTAAAGTCAGTAGTATTAACGAAAGAGCCGAAATGGGACGATAAGCTGTGGTCGATTCTAGGCCTTTTCCTAGGCTCATTCCTTCTTGTATTTATTATAAGAGCCGTGTCACATATCGTCACCGGCAGCAAAGTGGTTATAAGTATGGTCACAAAATCAATATGTTATGCTAGTTTTACTTTTGTGCCGATTGTCATAGCAAAATTTGTAATATCAGTTGCCTTTTTCGCGGGATTCTATGAAATATATGGCAGCGTGAAGCAGAATCCCATTTTTTCTGCATTGATTGCAGTAGCACTAGCTTTGTCATTTTATATTTGGTGGTCAAAAATACTCTTGTCTTGGCTCAAGAGCTATTTGCCTGATAGTTTGAGGCTAATTAGAGTCGTAACATTTTCGCTTATTGTTTTTTTCATCTTAAAAGGGTTTGCCTACAATTTTGATAGCCTTAAACAAATCCAAACAATTAGTAAGTTGACTGGATCTGACAGATATGTGACGAAGTCACTTGAAAAGAGCCCTCCCGATTACGCATCTGCTGCGGCAGCACGGATGTTAATTTCTGACACAGAGGAGCTTTCGCCATATCGGCGTTACTGTGAAAAAATTAAAGCTATAACATATTTTGCAAACAGTATCCCTATCTTCGATTGTAATAATGCTCTTATAGCGCTGGAACAGTCGAAATATGAATTGCTGGAAAAATATTTTAGTGACGTAATCCATAAAGCCAATAAATCAACTCTTACTATATCTCAGCAGAGACAATTAGAATTCATAAACAAACTACTAAGTGATGCAAAAAAAGAAAAAACTAAGGAAGGATTTAACGCCAGCAAATATGAAACCAGAATAGCTTTTATGAAATTTCCATTTTACGACACGAGTAACAAGTACTTACGATTTCTTCCTTAGGACACGAACGCCAACCAATCGTAACAGCGGCCAGGGCCGCTGTACTCTCAGCCGTTGGTCAGATAATTATTATTATAAATGAGAAGCGATACCGTGTTCCGGAGAATCAATGAGAATGGATTGTCTAAAATATTTCACAGAATTATCAAAAGTGGTCAGTGCAGAAGTTGATTGTGCAAATGATTTACCAGCAATACTTGTAGGTATTGTGGTGGCGTACCTCACGATTCTTATCTCTGTAGCAATTGCAATTTTCGGCGAGAAGAAGGAATTCGAGCAGTTAGACAGAAATGTAATACTGGATCATATTGTAAAAGCCAAGGCTCTATTATTTTACTTGGGACTTACGTTTTTTCCTCTTTTATTCTGGAATGCATCTCTGCCGCCGACAAGACTTTTGGAGATAGTCATTTGGGCCATAGGGTTAGGACTTATCACAAAGGTGCTATTTAGGTCGTATCATTGGATGAAAGGAAATAAATTTCCATTAAGACTTAGTTATTTTAATAACTTGCGAAACAGACAAGACTTGGAAGAAGCATGGAGATCTGTATGGGAAACTGAGAACATAAACTTTCAGAATGAACATGAGTTCTTCAAGGCTTTTCAACCAGCAATTGAACGGTCATTAAATGGCGAAAAAGTTGACCTCATAACTGCCGGAAAGCTACTGGGTGATTTTAACATTTTCCTTCGCAATAGATCAGACAGTTTTTTGGTGCAGCGGAACGAGGTGCTTAACCATGCTTTAGTATGGCACTTTAACACATGGAGCAAAGAGCATAACTACCTGGGAAAAGATGATAAATTAGAAGAATGGGCAACGTATAGTGAGCTATTTAGGATTACAGATTCTATTATTGGAAATATCGAAGCACGTGTTCTATCTGGAAGGTCGTCGTATTCTTTCTTCAAGGCATTACAGAGTCATGCAGACAAATACAAAAGTAGTGTTGAATCTTCACATTATTACGCAGAAGCGTTACTTAGCTCTTTTTACCTGATCTTTTTTAATCAAATTTATAGCTCACCAGACAGGTATGACATTTGGAATCATTACTTCCCGAACGAATGGAAGATTACTAAACGCAATCTTGCGGATGAAGAAAGCTTAGTATCTAATGTGTCTTTGAACAGTTACCTTGACTGGGCTAGCTCAAGAATCTGGGAGGCATCGGAAGAAAAGGATTTTATATTAGATGAGGTATCAAAGAATCTTTTCCCAGAAGTGGACCCAATTATATGGTCAAAACTTATAATTTTTGTATTTTCTCCTTACGGTGAGGATAGATTACGTTCGGTTATTGAAAGACCATGGAACTTTGGTTTTATGGGCAGGGTTAAAGTTTATGGTTCCAAACAATACGATCATATACAGTCGCAGTATCACACAGAAGAATCAAGTACCTTCGATTTAGCTTATTATCTTTTTGCAGATGTTTTTTCTAAAACTACTTTGGAAGACTACATTCAATCGCTTGAACAGCTCTCATATCAAAAGGAATCTGTAGAAGAGAGAAAGCGTTTAACCCTTATCGCGATCTTTACTAACTTTTTGATATTTTTAGGGAAAAAATAAGTGGGAGGAAAAAGGACGGTTTGTTTTCATTTAGGATGGTGCGATTCCCAACCAGAAAATATGACCGGTCAAGCCGGTCAATTCCCACGACGTTGAACAAAAGGATGCCAAAATGGGGCTCCTCGACGTTTTGAGTGGGTAAGGGTATGATTCGTCCTCATTCCCATACC
>CAZBEB010000013.1:0-134637 GCA_964490805.1 uncultured Geobacter sp. | reverse complement strand
GAGTGGGTCAATTTTCAATTTCCGAAGTGGGTCATTTTTACATTGCCGCTAACAGAAAGGATATCAGGAGGGGGGAGCGGGCCCGAGAAGCTGGCTGCTTTAATTTGCTGAACTGACTGGGTGCTATGGCGCTGCTTTGCCGGGGGCTTATTCCTGGGCATGAAGAACCTTTTTGACGGCCTTCTTCATATCTCTACCAAGCCGCTCCGAATCCCTGAAAAGGGCCTCTGCGGCAGACGGAGCCGGATTGTACAGCTTCTTCCGTCTGGAACGACGGTTTGGATGAACAGACAAAAGAGAGCCTGCTCCAATAAGCAGGTTATTGATATCTGCCGACAGTGCCGACATATTATGCACCTCCGAATAACAATGAATATATAGATATGTCATTCAGTTAAAAAGTTCAATCATTATTTAAAACGAGTTTAACGCGCGTTTAATGACTTATTAAATGGTAACCGAAGCGAAGAGCATGTCAATAGGAAGGGAAAGTGGACTGCCTCCACAAGTGTTTGAACTAGACAGATGAACTCCGATATCTTTAAAATACTCCGTTGCCGGTGCGGCTGGCAGAGGCGGGACCAGGAACCGGCTGCGGATATTCCCGCCTGCCCGAAATGCGGCGGAGTACCAGCGTATTCCAAAAAATGGTACATGAAAGTTACGGTGGGGGGCAAGCGCCACATCGAGGCCGTAAGCCGCCATCGTCGCCACGTCGAAACCGCCGTCACAAAAGCCGAAGCCGAAATTTTTTACGACAAATACAAACCGAACGGCGAAGAGCTGCCGCTCCTCTCGGTAGCCATCGAGAATACCTTTGAAGAAAAGTGGAAGCGCAACAAGGATGGAGCACGCTCAAAGGCCCGGGCGGAGAAGATCAAGGACATCCTGGGAGACATTCCCCTGGATCAGATCGACAAGGCGGCATACAGGCGGGTCATCCGCCACTTTGAGCGGGAGGGCACGGGCGACAGCACTATCAATCGCTACCTCGCCAGCCTCAAAACGGTTCTGCGGCGCCACAAATGCGACTACTCATTCGTAGAGATGTTCGGCGAAGACGAGGGCAGGATCTACGTGCTAACCGGGCAGGAGGAGGAGCGGATCGGGACGATTCTCCGCGATCGCTCCCTCAGGCGATGGCCAGTCCGGCAGAACTATTATGACGAGTTTGCCGACGCCGTCACCGTCCTGGTAGATACCGGCATGCGAGTGGGCGAATTCTTGAGGCTGCCGGCGAGAGATATAAATCCCTCGACGAATCTCCTCACTATCTGGATAAACAAGGCGGACAAGCCGCGTTCGGTACCCATGACCGACCGGGTCCGGGCGATTCTCGAACCCCGTCTCGATAAAAAAAAGCGCCTTTTCGACCTCACCCAAGAGCAAATCGGCCAGGCATGGAAGCACGTCCGGCTGCACACCGAAAACAGCGACCCGGACTTCGTGCCTCACGCATTACGTCACACATGCGCAACGAGGCTCCTGGAGTCCGGCGCAGACATCTATACCGTCAAGGAATGGCTCGGCCACAAGACCATCCAGACCACCCTACGCTACGTGCATTTGATGCCCGGTCGGCTAGCCGCAGCGGCAGCATCATTGCAGGCATACGTCAACAAATCGTCAACAGGTCGTGTAGATGGCTGATTTATTTATAAATAAAAAGGACTTAAAATCCCTCGCTCGCAAGGGTGTGCGGGTCCGAGTCCCGCTCCGGGCACCAAGATGTTCAGAGATGTTCAGACAAAAGCAGAAGTACAGGGGCTTGGCTTTCAATGGCTGAGCCCCTTCATTTTTAGGTGTATCCCATGACCGATGAACGACTGACAAGGCTTGTGCGCCGCTTTGCCGCCGCTGCCGTAGCCCATGCGGCGGCCATGGATGAGATGGATCAGGAGAAGGCCGGCCGGTACGCTTCAATGATTCAGGGGCTTTACCGTGAAATAGTGCTGACCGGCCAGGTGGGGAGAGAGGCCCTTCTCACGCTTCTTGACAGCGACCGGAAGGAAGTTGCCGGGATGGCCGCTGTTTACTCCCTGCGCTACAGTCCCGGGCGTGCCGCTGTGGTGCTCCGCAGGCTTTCGTCCGGGGAAGACCTCTTCGGATTCAGGGCGCGCATGGCACTTGAACGCTGGGAACAGGGAAATTGGGATATGGAGTGAGTTAATCAATAGTTGACGATTTTTGTAAGGTATGGTAAGCCAATTACATGCGTATTTAAGTCAGACGAGTGTCCGCCCGAAAAGGCGGGCACTCGTTCTGTTTCGACTCCCGGCAAAGGGGCCAGGTCCCCGGGAAGGATCGCCAATGCTTGCTCGCCTGCATGAGGATATTCAATCGGTAAAGGAACGCGACCCTGCCGCACGCAGCAGTCTCGAGGTTTTCTTCTGCTATCCCGGCCTTCACGCCATCTGGTTCCATCGGTTTTCCCATTGGTTCTGGGTGCGGAATTTCTTCTTCATTGGCCGTTTCATCTCGCATTTGGGGCGCTTTTGCACCGGTATCGAGATCCATCCCGGTGCCACTATCGGCCGGCGGCTTTTCATCGACCACGGCATGGGGGTCGTAATCGGGGAGACGGCAGAAATTGGCGATGACGTTACCATTTACCATGGGGTAACCCTCGGCGGCGTGAGCCTGGAGAAGAAGAAACGGCATCCCACGGTGGCTGACAATGCGGTAATCGGTTCCGGGGCGAAAGTCCTCGGCCCCTTTACTGTCGGCGCCGGCGCCAAGATCGGCTCGAATTCTGTGGTAGTTAAGGAAGTGCCCGATAATGCGACGGTTGTCGGCATTCCGGGGCGCGTGGTCATGGCTACCGAGGAGCAAAACAAGAAAGCCGACTTCGAGCACGGCAAGCTTCCAGACCCTGAAGCCAAGGCGATTTCGTGCCTTTTCGATCAATTGCGGGAACTGGAGCGCAAGTATGCGGAGCTTGCCAATGAGCATGCGGCCTTGAAACGCCAGGTGGAATCGGGCAAGTAGGAGCGTCTGGTTATGCGTCTTTCAACACGGGCACAATATGCAGTGCGGGCAATGGTGGATCTTTCGCTCCATTCGGAGGGGAACCCGGTCTCGCTCAAGGATATTGCCCTGCGGGAGGATATTCCGCTCAACTATCTTGAGCAGCTCTTCAACAGGCTCCGCCGTGGTGCCATAGTGGAGAGCGTACGGGGGCCCGGAGGGGGATATCGCCTGGCCCGCAAGAATTCCGCAATCCTCGTTGGCGAAATCGTTGCAACCGTGGAGGAGCCCCTGACGCCGGTATCGTGCATGGACAAGGGGAAAGGGCGTTGTACCCGCACCGCGGCCTGCACTACCCATAATGTATGGGAGATGCTCGGCGAGAAGATCAGGAGTTTCCTTGATTCGATTACCCTGGAGGATCTGGTAATGGAAGCGCGAGGGCGCGGAGACGGGAAATGATGGGAAACCCCTCCGGTTTCGGGACGGCATGATGATTTATCTGGACCACAATGCAACAACGCCGGTCCACCCCGATGTGGTGGAGGCGTTGTTGCCGTTTCTACAGGAAAAGTTCGGCAATCCGTCGAGCATTCACTGGGCCGGCCGCGCTGTGAAGGGGTCGGTGGAAAATGCCCGGGAACAGGTGGCGGAACTTGTTGGATGCGAACCGGGCGAGGTGGTTTTTACCTCTTCGGGGACCGAAGCCGACAATATGGCGATAAAAGGGGTGGCTGCGGCCCTTGGGGGGCGCGGTAACCACATTGTCACTACCCAGGTGGAGCATCCGGGGGTGGCGAACACTTGCCTTTACCTGGAAAATCTAGGTTTCGAGGTGACGCGGCTTCCGGTGGACAGGGACGGTATCCTTGATGTGGACCGGCTGGAATCGGTCATTACGGACCGAACCATCCTCATCTCGGCCATGGCTGCCAACAATGAGACCGGCGTGCTTCTGCCGGTGAGGGAGATAGGAGAGATCGCTCTGCGGCGCCGCATCTACTTCCATTGCGACGGTGTGCAGGCAGCCGGCAAGATTCCCCTTTCCGTCAGGGATGACGGCATCTCTCTCCTGGCCCTGTCGGCCCACAAGCTCTATGCCCCGAAAGGGACTGGTGCTCTGGTGGTGAAGCGCGGGGTGAAGTGCCATCCGTTGCTCCACGGCGGCTCCCAGGAGCGAAACCGCCGGGGGGGGACGGAGAACGTGGCCGGCATCGTGGCTTTCGGCAAGGCCTGCGCCATCGCCCGCGAAACCATGGCTGCCGAGGCGGTGAGGCTTAAGGGATTGCGCGACCGGCTGGAAGAGGGGATATTGGCGCTGGTACCCGGCGCATGGGTGAATGGTCATCGGGAGCTGCGCCTTCCCACCACATCCAACATGACTATTGCCGGCGTGGAGGCCGATTCGCTGCTCATGGCTCTCGATCTGGAAGGGATTGCCGCATCGTCGGGGTCGGCTTGCAGCTCTGGAACCATCAGGTTTTCGCCGGTACTTGCAGCCATGGGGCGTACCGCTGAAGAGGCCAAGGGGTCGGTCCGGTTCTCGCTGGGAAGGGGAAATACCGACGAAGAGATTGACAGGGTGCTGGCGGTGCTGCCGGCTATCGTTGCCAGGCTGCGGGGAGAATCATGACGGAGAAAAAAAAGAAACGGATAGTCGTCGCCATGAGCGGCGGTGTTGATTCGTCGGTGACGGCGGCCCTCCTGAAGGAACAGGGGCACGAGGTCATCGGCATCTCGATGCAGGTCTGGGATTACTCGAAGTTTACCGCTCCGGAGGGGGAGAAGTTCGATACCTGCTGTTCCCTGGACGACATCCACGACGCCCGCCGGGTGGCGGAGCAGATCGACATCCCCTTTTACGTGGTGAATTTCGAGGAGGAGTTCCAGCGTCTGGTTATCGACGATTTCGTGGATGAGTATTTCCGGGGGAGGACCCCGAACCCCTGCGTGCGGTGCAATCAGCGGGTTAAATTCGAACTCCTGCTCCAGAAGGCCCGGGAGCTGGGGGCAGACCTCTTGGCCACTGGGCACTATGCGAGAATCGAGCAGGGTGCCGACGGCCTGTTCCACCTCCTGCGGGGGGACGACCCCGGCAAGGACCAGAGCTACTTCCTCTTCACCCTGAGCCAGGACCAGCTTGCCCGGGTCATCTTCCCACTGGGGGGGATGACCAAGCCCGAGGTCAGGCAACTGGCGACCCGCTTCGGCCTTCGGGTTGCCGAGAAGGGGGAAAGCCAGGAGATCTGTTTCGTCCCCGACAACGACTATGTCCGGTTCCTGGAGGATGAACGGGGCGCCGGCTCGCTGGCCGGTGAGATTGTAGACCGGGCCGGCAACGTCCTCGGCCGCCACGAGGGGACCTATCGCTATACCGTGGGGCAGCGCCGTGGGCTCGGCATCGCCCATCCCCATCCCCTTTATGTGGTGGGGGTTGATGCGGGGACATGTCATGTGATCGTTGGTTCGAAGGAGGAGTTGCTGGCCCCGGGGCTCCATGCAACGGACGTGACGTGGGTCGTACCGCCTGCCACGGAGACCTTGGAGGCTGCATGCAAGATCCGTTATCGTCACCATCCCGTCCCGTGCACGGTAAGGGTGCTTCCCGGCAATCGGGCTGAAGTCCGGTTCGGGGCGCCGGAGAAGTCGGTCACTCCAGGCCAGGCGGTGGTTTTCTACTCTGGCGACGAGGTGCTGGGCGGCGGCTGGATCGATACCGCGGCCGAAGGATAGTGGAAGAGGAATTCATGCAGAGAGTGGCGATTTCAACCCTGGGTTGCAAGATCAACCAGTTCGAGTCGGCGGCCATGACCGAGAGCCTCGGCAAGGAGGGGTACCGGATTGTTCCCTTTGACGGGGATGCCGATATCTATGTGATCAATACCTGCACCGTGACGGCTAAAACCGATGCCGAATCGCGGCGCCTGATCCGTCGCGCTCTCCGCCGCAACCCGGAAGCCAGGGTAGTGGTGACCGGCTGTTATGCCCAGGTAGCTCCCGAAGCGGTTAAGGATCTTCCCGGCGTGTCGCTGGTGGTGGGCAACAGCGAGAAAAAGGGAATCGTGGAGCTGCTGCGGGATGCCGTGCCGGCGGAGAAGGTCATCGTGTCCGACATCTCCCGGGAGCGGACTGCGGAGGGGCTGCGGCTGGAAAGCTTTGCCGAGCATACCAGAGCCTTTCTCCAGGTTCAGAATGGTTGTGATGCCTTCTGCTCCTATTGCATCGTCCCCTATGCCCGGGGGCGGAGCCGGAGCGTCCCCTTCGACGAGGTTCTCGCTGGAATCCGGACCTATGCCGCCCAAGGGTTCCGGGAAGTGGTCCTCACCGGCATCCATCTGGGAGCCTACGGCCTCGACCTGGAGCCGCCATCGAGCCTGCTTGCCCTTCTGGAGACCGCCGAGGCAGAGAAGGCGGTGCCGAGGCTGCGGGTCGGGTCGGTGGAGCCCAACGAGCTGACCGATGATTTCATAGACTTCATGGCCCGGTCAAAGATGGTCTGCCCGCACCTCCATATTCCGCTCCAGAGTGGCGACGATGGGGTGCTTGCTCGCATGGGTCGCCACTACACGGCGGATTTTTTCCGGGATCGGGTCGGCAGGATTGTGGCGGCGATCCCCGACATCTTCATCGGCTGCGACGTCATTGCCGGTTTTCCGGGGGAAACCGACGAGGAGTTCCTGAACACGGTCCGTCTCATCGAAGAGTTGCCGGTGGCTGCCCTCCATGTATTCCCCTATTCCCGCCGGGAGGGAACGGTTGCGGCCGGAATGGAAGGGCAGGTGGACGGGAAGGTGCTGCGAACCCGTGGTGAGGTGCTGCGGGACCTGGGCGAGCGCAAAAAACGCGCTTTCTGCGCTCGGTTCGTGGGGCGCGAACTGGCGGTTCTGATGCAGAACCGGGGCCGGGACGGCGAGGCGGCAGGGCTGTCGCGGAATTATCTCACGGTTCGGGTGCCCGGTTATGGGGGGGAGATGAACGCCGAGGTTCCGGTCTCTGTGACGGAAGTGACCACCGACGGGGTGCGGGGTATTACCCGAGGGTGAAATAGAAGGTGGCCCCCTTGCCCTCTTCCGCCTCTGCCCATATCCGTCCCCTATGGCGGTGGATAATCCGCTGGACGGTGGCGAGCCCAATGCCTGTCCCCTCGAATTCCTCCGCCCTGTGCATTCTCTGGAAAGGGGTGAAGAGCCGGTCAGCGTAGCGCATGTCGAATCCAGCCCCGTTGTCCCGGACAAAGTAGACCCGTTTCCCCTCCTGCTCCATGGTGCCGAACCGGATATCGGCCTGCTCTCTCTTTGCCGTGTATTTCCACGCGTTTTTCAATAGATTTTCGATGACCGTCCGCAGGAGCTGGCGGTCTCCGCACACGACTATTCCATCGGTGATGCTGATGGTGACACCGGTTCGGTCGGGGTGAATATAGCGGAGTTCCTGCTCGATGGTATGGGCAATGGCGGAGAGATCGGTCTGCTCAATGGTAAGTGGGTCGCGCCCCAGGCGCGACAGGTTGAGCAGCGCATCAATCTGCTTGGTTATTCTCTGGCTTGCTTTCTGGATTCTCTGGAGATAATCCACGGCCTTGGGAGGGATCTGGCCGGCGAAATCCTCCAGCACCGCTTTGCTGAACCCGTCGATGATCGTGAGAGGGGCCCGCAGATCGTGGGAGACGGAGAAGTTGAAGGACTGCAGTTCCTTGTTCGTCGCTTCAAGTTGAGATGCCAGCTGCTGCACCTGTAGTTCAAGCCCGGCGAGTTGACGGCGCAGTTCTTCTTCGTTGTTGGCCTGCCGGCTTTGTTCTTCCATGCTTTCTCTTCCTTTCCGGTGCTAATCCGTCCTGGATACAGGCGAAGCGCCTGGTTTACAGTCGCCCCAGGAACTCCCTGACCCGCCTGACATCTTCCATGTCCCTGAATTCCCTGAAACCGTCGATTCCGTCAGGATCGAAGGCCCTGTAGTAACGGGGAGGGGTGGTGTGGAGGGCACGCAGTGCCTTGCCGGTGGCGTAGTCATCGCTCGTAAGGTCCGCAGCCTGTTTCCCCAGCCCCATGACAATGCTGAACCCTAACTGGAAAAGGCGCTTAAGGCGTTCCCCCACCAGGATCGATGCGGCTTTTTCTTCGTCATCGCCGGCAAGGTGTTCGAGGGCGATGTTCAGGTAGCCACTGACCCGTTGGACAATCTCCAGCATTGCCTCTCTGTCGTGGAGTGCGGTGTCGTCGGCCACCAGGGCGCTGTTTACCAGATAGGAGAGCTCCTGGCTGACCTCGTCGGAGCCCGGACGGGCCAGAAGCCGGTTGAGGAGCGAGCCGCCAGTTCCCGGCAGGGCGGGGAGCTGGCGGGGGCCAGCCGCAGATAAGAGTTTCTTGTCACCTTCAAGTATGAAGGATGCAGGGTCGATGCGCGCGTAGAGAGACTGGGCCTCCTCCGGATCCGGGAAGCCCAGGTCGGCGAGCCTGCCGGAACGGAAGTGAAACGCCAGTTCTTCCAGTTCCCCCTCCACTTCACCTTTAACCCCTTCCATGAGTCCCAGGTAGAGTTCGCTGTTGGTGCGGAAGATGATGTCGAGAAATTTGCCGACGACCCTGGCGTGCTTATCATTTTTGAAGGTGAGAAAATAGGTGTTGTCGAAGGAGTGGTCCCAGTCGGCAACCCGCTCCTCGTCCGGGAGGAGTTCGCCGATGCCGCCTCCAACGCTGATTTCCTTTGTAAGCATGAGGAGCAGCAGCTCCAGGTCCATGTGGGGGAGTTGTTCGATAACCGCCGCTTCCCCTGCGTCAACGAGGCGTTCGAGCCATTCGTAGGCTTTTCCGGTGGAGAAGTTCCACTTGTCCCACAGTTCCATGTCGAGGATGAAGGTACGTTGTTCGGGGGCTGCCAGTTCCCATAGCCCCACGGCGTCAGTCTCGCCAATCTCCTTGATGAGCCAGTAAAGCTCCTGTTCGGAGAGGGCACGGGTAATCTTGCCGGCCTCCGGATCTTTCATGATGCTGTCCATCTGCTGTTTTGCCGGCAGTTCCCGCAGAGTGGCAAGCTTGTTCTCATTTTCCATTATCTGAAGACTCCTTCTTTCTTGATCGTTTCGGTTGCGCAGCCATTGTGGTCCGCGAGCGCTTTATCCCCAGTTTCCGGCGGTAGGCGCAGTCATCATGGAGCCAGTTGAGCTCCCTGACCAGCTCTTCGGTCAGCTTGACGCATTCCGGGTTTATCTCGAAACGGCGGTCGTAGATGACGCACCGCCGGGTAACAACATCCAGATAGCGGCAAGGGGTAGCAGTGAAAAATACGGTACCGGATTCATCCTCAATCTTCTCGAAGCAGCAGAGGCCGCATTGCCCGCAGAGAGATTCCCAGGTGTCGTTGTCGTGGGATTGTTTCATGGAGTCGAAGATACCGGAACGGCTGACGGCCGTCAATGGATGATGCTGATATCCCGTTCGGAGTTTAAATTCATAAAGGCTATTGTTACAGTAAGGTTAAATTACCATTAATCCAGAAGGAGTCGAGTCATTATCCATTGAAAACGGAGAGTTCTCTGTTTTACTTGTTTACCGGGGTGTGCTTGCAGGGTATGTGTCTGCCCGTTTCCGGTGGTTGGTTCATCGTGGGAATTTGCCGGGCTCCGCCGTGGCCCGACTGAATTGACAAGGAGGCATGCGATATGAAGGAAAGCATGAAAGAACTGCAGAAAATCAAGGGGGTCGGCGAGATCCTCGCCCGGCGTTTTGTCGAGGCCGGTTATGATACTTTTGCAAAAATCGCCGAAGCGAGCGAGGACGCATTGAAAGCCATCAAGGGGGTCAATCCGAGGTCAATTACGTCCATCATCTCTCAGTCCGCCGGACTTGCCGATGAAGGGGGCAAGGCGCGGGCCAGACGGGTGGAGGAGTTGAAGGTTGCTGTCGCTACCCTGAAAGGGCAGGTGGAGGGGATTGCCCGCAGTGTCAGTGAACGTTTCCCGGAAGAACTCCTGGGGAAAAAGGGGAAGAAAATCGAAAAGGAAATCCTTAAGATGATGTCCGCCCTGGAGCGGGTGGAAGGAAAGATCGGCAAGCGGATCAAGCGCTCCGGGAAGGGACTTGCTAAAGCCGAGGAGCGTCTGGCCGGACTTGCCGAGGAGAGCGCGAAGAAGGTCGGCAAGGGATTCAAGAAGGCCCGCAAATCGCTCAAGCGGGTCCTTTCCTGAGCCGGCGGGTGAGGGGGATGCTGTGAACGGAAACAGACTTGCGGCCATTGACATAGGGACGAACTCCATCCGGTGCATCGTGGTGGAGGTGACCAAGAATGGCGCGTTCCGGGTCCTTGATGATGAGAAGGCGACGGTACGCCTTGGAGAAGGGCTCGCCGCGAGCGGCTCCATCTCCCCTGCGGCCTGGGAGCGGGCTATTTCCTCCCTCGCACGGATGAAGAAGATCGTAGACGGCTACGGTGTGAAGGCAATCGAGGCCGTTGCCACCAGTGCCGTGAGAAAGGCCGCGAATGGCAAGGCATTCATAGCCGGCATTGCCGATGGGATAGGGGTTGAGGTTAAGGTCATAAGCGGTGAAGAGGAGGCTGAGCTCGCGGCACTCTCGGTGCGCAACCATTTCGATATGGAGGGCGCCCGTTTTGCCATGGTTGATATCGGCGGGGGGAGCCTCGAGATTGTAACGGCCCGCGGTCCACTCATTGACGAAATTTATTCCCTGGAACTTGGTGCGGTGTTCCTGACGGAGAAGTTCATGCCGGGCGACTCCGGGCGCCAGGCCGATCTGGACAAGCTCCGCAAATACATCCGTTCCGCATTCAAGGAGGTCTTTTCCGGCGAAAGGCCCCAGTTTCAGTGTCTCGTGGGCTCAGGCGGCACCATCACGGCAATAGCGGCCATGGTCATGGCCATGCGGGGAGAGGGGTACGGCACCGTCCACCGCTACGAGGTGCTCCGTTCCGAAGTGGTCCATCTGCTTGCCATGCTTTCACGCATGACGGGCAAGGAGCGACGTGAAGTGCCGGGGCTGAACCCGGACAGGGCCGACATCATCGTCGCCGGGGTCACGGTGGTGGATGAACTTATGCGTTTTTTCGGCGCCAACACCCTGCGGGTGAACGAGCGGGGTATCCGGGAAGGGCTCATCGTGAAGGGGCTCCGTTCCCACGGTCTCATCCCCGGGGCACCGGAGCCCCGTACCTGGCGCGACGCGGTGCTTGAGTTCGGCCGCTCCTGTCACATCGACGAGGAGCACTCTCTCCATGTGACAAAGCTGGCGCTGCAGCTCTTCGATTCCCTTGAACCGGAAATTGCCATGGGCGAGGGGGCGCGCAGAATGTTGGAGGCGGCAGCCATTCTTCACGATGTGGGGTATTTCATAAACTACTCCAGCCATCACAAACATTCCTATCATCTTATCCGCCACGCCGATCTCTTCGGTTTCACCCCCCGCGAACGCGAAATCATGGCTAATGTGGCCCGTTACCACCGCAAGGCTCTTCCCAAGAAAAAGCATGATGCCTACGTGCGGCTGTCCGAGCCCGACCGGCTGCTGGTGAGCCGCCTGGGGGGAATCCTCCGCTTGGCCGACGGACTTGACCGTCGAAGAAGCAGTGTCGTGTCCGGGGTTGCCTGTTCCATTGCCGACGGCACGGTCATCGTCACGTTGACGGGCAGCGGGGATATCTCGGTGGAGCTCTTCGGCGGCAAAACCAAGGGTGATCTTTTTGAAGAGGCTTTCAAAAAGCGGCTCCTGCTGGCGTCGGGGCAGGCCCAGATTTGAACGGGCGGCAACTAACCCCTTGGATACCGGCTTCTGGTCCACATCCTTCAGGGAAATGATGGGGCAAAAATTATCCTTGACACTTTGATTGGATTTATATAGTTTGATGTTAAATCGTATCAGTTGAAACTAAATGGGAAATGACATGAAAACTCCTAATGCTTCAACATACCGGGCCCTTAATACCTACACTAAGCTGATGCGGGCCGCGGAATCGGTAACCGGCAGGGTACATCGTGTCCTGTCTGCCCCAAAGCTTACCATCAGCCAGTTTGGCGTACTGGAGGCTTTGTATCATAAAGGCCCCCTGTGCCAGAAGGATATCGCTGCCAAAATCCTCAAGAGTACCGGTAACATTACCCTGGTTATCGACAACCTCGAGAAGCAGGGGCTGGTAAGACGAGAGCGTGATACGGAAGACCGGCGCTATTTGACCGTTCATCTCACGGAGGCGGGGACGGCGCACATTGCCGAAGTTTTTGCCGCCGTCGAGAAGTCAATCGTTAATGAGCTGGCTTCCCTTACGGATAGTGAACAGGAATTGCTGGGAACCCTGTGTAAAAAACTGGGATTGAAAGGAGGGTAAGACAGAGTAAGCCGTATTTTTTTAAGCTAATAGTTTAATGTTGAATCAATCTTGAATACTTAAGGAGAACCATCATGAAAAGGATTATTGCATCACTCAGCACCATCGTCGCCCTGGCCCTTCCGGCGTTTGCTTTTGCCTCCACCTGGACCATTGATCCCGACCACTCCAATATCGGTTTCAAAGTCCGCCACCTGATGGTGTCCAACGTGAAGGGGAGTTTCGACAAGCATAGCGGCACCGTTGAAATTGACGACAAAGACATCACCAGGTCAAAGGTGAACATCAGCATTGACACAAATTCCATCAACACGAACGTGCAGAAGCGGGACGAACATCTGCGCAGCGCCGACTTCTTCGATGTGGCCAAATATCCGACCATGACTTTCGTCTCGAAGAAGGTGGCCAAGGCCGGCAAAGACAAGCTGAAAATCACGGGAGATCTGACCCTCCACGGGGTTACCAAACAGGTAGTGCTTGATGTTGTCGGGCCGACGAAAGAAAGCAAAGACCCCTGGGGGAATATCCGCAAGGGTGCCACTGCCACCACCAAGATCAATCGCAAAGACTTCGGCCTGGTCTGGAATGCAGCCCTTGAAACCGGTGGCGTTACCGTGGGCGAGGAAGTGACCATTACTCTGGAAATCGAGATGATAAAGAAGTAATTAGTTTGACTTTGCCGGGGGCGGGGGGCAGCGCTTGCCTTCCGACCCCGGCAGTTATTGCGGGAAAGGTCACATGATTCAGGCAGTACAGATTCAGACAGAGGACAGTTTGCCATGAAACAGGCCCAACAGATCAGCACGGCGCTCAACTGCCACCCGATCCGAATAATTGATCATGGCAACCGCACACACGCTGCAGTTGCCATGATCCTGGAGGAACGGCCGGACGGGCTGAACATCCTGTTTATCCAACGGTCAACCAACGAAAATGATTATTGGTCGGGGCAGATCGGTTTTCCGGGGGGGAGAAGAGAGGGGGGTGATGTTACCCCGAGGGATACCGCGGAACGGGAGACATGGGAGGAGATCGGGCTGGATCTTGGCACCGCAACGTATCTTGGCCGTCTCAGCGACATCGTCCCCGGCGGCTTGAAGATAGTGGTTTCATGTTTCGTTTATACGGTAACCCAGCATCCATTCCTGAATTTGAACAGAGCAGAAATCGAAAGTGCCTTCTGGCTGCCGGTAAATGAATTAAACAATCCTGCCCGGCTCACCCGGGTGGAATTTATAAGCCGGGGAAGGCTGCGAAGATTTCCCGCAGTGAGAGTTGCCGACGGGACAGAACAGCCACTCTGGGGGATAACGTACCGACTGCTGCGCAATCTGGACAAAGTGCTCAGGAGCCCCAGCCAACCTGCCGCTAAAGTATTTCAACCGTTTTCAGGCCGGTTGAAATTGTTCAAATAATGGATGGCATTACTATCTCTCCGCGGTAGACTTTATTACGCCGTCAATTGAACATGACGACCCGATGCCGGGGGGCTGATGGTGCCGGTTGCCGGGCATTGTCATCTGCTGGATATCAGCGTGCCGCCCGGCACGGACTTTTGGCGTCTGCGCCGCCGGCTATGCTGGTAAACAGAAAGGAGAAACAACCATGGCACAACTTAATTGGATCACCTCGTTCAAGGAGGGGCTGGAACGGGCCGGAAGCGAAAACAAGCTGGCGCTTGTGGATTTCTTCAACCCCGGCTGAATCGGCTGCAAGCGCATGGACGCGGTCGCGTACCCTGACCCCGCAGTTATCGATTTCATCAACGCCAATCTAATTCCCATTCGCATCCCTGCCGATGACCCTGAACTGGGTCCACGTTTTAAGGTCAAATGGACCCCAACCCTGATAATTGTGGATGCCGAAGGGGTTGAACATTACCGGACCCTTGGTTTTTACCCCCCGGAGGAGTTGATCCCGTCGCTGTTGCTGGGGATCGGCAAGGTCTGGTTCAATCTGCCGGACCGGCCCGCGGCATGTGAGTGCTTTGAAAAAATACTCGCCGGTTACCCCGCCAGCAGCCTGGCACCGGAAGCAGTCTATCTCAAGGGGGTTTCCCGTTACATCGAAACCCACGATGTGGCAAACCTGGTCGGCATCCACGAGCGGCTATCGGTTGAGTACCCCGGCAGTCCCTGGTTTGTTCGGGCTGATCCGTACCGGTTCCTCAAAAAATAATCACCGTCATACGCGGTTCAGAGAAAAGCGCGGCAAAGGGGGGGGACGGGCAGAATTCTGACATTTTCCGGCAGTTGCCCCAGGTTTAAGGAAGTTGTAACACCATCGCAACATCGCTACGGTATGGTGGGGACAAAACTTTTCAGGAGGAATGACCCATGAACATCATACCGCTCGGGGACTATTACGCATGGTATTGCGACTGGTGCGACACCCGCAACCTGACCCTGCAGCAGAAGTTTTCGGCCGGTGCCGTAACTTGCGGGGCCTGCCACAAACACATTGATTCCACTGCCCGGGAAGAGCAGGGGGAGCGTTTCGCCCTGTGCGGCGGATTTTAGGGCATCTGTTTGAAGGCGTAGATCACGTTTCCGATGAAGGTTGGAGTCATGGTGATCCCCCCAATCATGGCCGGGGGCCTCTTTAGTTCCGTTAGCTGACGGCCTTGCCCTGTACTGCCACCTTGCCGGGGCGGCCGGGGAAATCCTCCATTGTTACCACGCAGCGGGGGATGTCTTTCTGCCGCGCCTCTTCAGCCGCTTCGCCCAGAGTCACGAAACGGGCGCCCGCCCCCTGTAGACGCTTGATGAACTCCTCAAAGCTGTAAGCAAAATTCCCCCCTTCGACCTCTGCCTGTACCGTATGGACGTTGAGCCCCTGCCGGATATGGGTCATGAGGCGTTTCGCCCCGTTGTGCCGGGTAGCCTCGCGGCGCACGACCAGCTCGTCCAGGGTTGGCATGGTGGTTGGCATCTGGAGAGTGGTGAAGAACCGTCCTTCCATCACCGGAAGGAAAGGGGAGTTCCCCCGGCAGTCGCTGGCATAGGACAGATACATGGCGTCCTGAATCTCCAGCGAGTCGGGCGATACCTGCCATCCCGGAGCGGCAACGGTTTTCACCCGCCGGCCCAGGACCTCCTCGAAGAGGGCGCAGGCCCGGCCCAGTTCCAGGGCCAGCATGTTTTTCGGAATCCAGGGAAGGAGGTCGTGCCACTTGACGTGGTCCCAGCCGTGGGTTCCCACTTCGTGGCCGGCGGCAACGGTTTGGCGGATGGTGGCGGCGCACTTTGCCCCGATGATGGGCGGAGGAATAAGGAGCCCTGAGAGAAGGGTCCGCATCCCGTACAGGGAGGGAGTTCCCAGCTTGATAGCGGCCTGGAGAAAGCCCCGCTGGGTGACGATGCGACGGATTGCTTTCGCGGTGTTATCGGGGCCCATGGCGAAGTAGAATGTTGCCTTGATGCCGTGGCGGTCAAGGATGTCGAGAAGCCGCAGAATCCCGTCGTGGGTTCCCACAAAGGTGTTGCTGTCTATCTTGAGGGCGATGACGGGTCTGGTCATGGGCTCGTGCCGGCGGGCGTCCTAGCGCTCGCGCCTGATGAGGTCGTAGCGTTCCGCTGCCACGGGAAGACGGATGAGGATGCGCTGGTTCGGATGGGCCTCGGAGATGTCGTTGCCTTTCATGTCGGTAAAGCCTTCGATCCTATGGATGGTAGAGCGCATCTGCCGGCCGATTACTTCCACAGTCGTGCCGGCAACAATCCTGTTGCGCGCCTCCACGGTAACGGTTCCGTCAGGATGCGCCTCTTCGACGATGCCGATAAATTCGTGGCTGCGCCGGTAGCGGGAGTCGAACTCCAGGTCCACATCCACCGGCTTGTCCAGGAAAAAGCCGGTGGTGTATCCGCGGTGGCTGATCTTCGAGAGCTCTTCCAGCCATTCGGGGCGAATCCGGTAAGAGCCGGGGTCGGCGGAATAGCTGTCGAGGGCTGCCCGGTATACCCGGACCACCGACGCCACGTAATGAATTCCTTTCATTCTCCCTTCGATTTTGAGGGAATCGGCACCGGCTTCCACAATCTCGGGGATGTGGCGGATGAGACAGAGATCCTTGGAATTGAAAATGAACGTGCCCTTGTCGTCCTCCACCACCGGGAAATATTCGCCCGGCCGGGTTTCTTCCACCAGGGAGTAGCTCCAGCGGCAGGGGTGGGCGCATTCACCCTTGTTGGCGTTGCGCCCCGTCATGACACTGGAGAGGAGACACCGCCCCGAGTATGAGACGCAGAGGGCGCCGTGGACGAATACTTCCAGTTCGGTTGCGACCCGTTCCCGTGTTTCGCGGATCGACTCCAGCGACGTTTCCCTGGCCAGGTTTACGCGCGTGATTCCCTGCTGCTGCCAGAACATGACGCTGCGCCAGTTGGTGGTATTGGCCTGGGTGGAGAGGTGGATGGCGCGCCGGGGTGAGATGGCGCGGATGGCGGAGATTACCCCCGGATCGGCGGCAATGTAAGCATCGAAGGGAAGCGCCGCCACTTCTTCCAGGTACCGGTCCAGGTTTGCCAGTTCGTAGTTGTCGGGAAAGGAGTTTACCGTCAGATACACCTTTACCTTCCGCTCATGGGCATAGGCCAGCGCTTCGGCCATGTCGGCAAGGGTGAAGTTGTCGGCGAGGCTGCGGAGCCCGAATTTTTGCCCTCCCAGGTATATGGCGTCGGCGCCGTAGTGGATGGCCACCTTCAGTTTTTCCAGGTTGCCGGCTGGCGCAAGGAGTTCGGGAGTCTTCATGGAAGTCCTCTTGGCATGATGAATGCTTTGAAAGTGAGGTTTAGTCGGCGTAAAGGGAACATCTCGGGAAAGATAATGCCTCCGGTCGCGGAAATCCTAGCATATCCGCCGGTTGAATGAAACCCCCGGAGCCTGTTTGTCCTTGACAAAAATCGTACACGAACCTTAGTATCCGAACAATTAAAGCGCGTTTGCTCGGGAGGCGACCATGAAAAGAGTGTTCTCCATCGGCTGCATGCTCCTTGCCGGAGCGCTTCTCACCTGCGGCACCGTTCGTGCCGCGTCGGAGGAGCCGACCATTTACGTCATCCAGAAGGGTGACACACTCTGGGGGATCTCGGATCGCTTCCTCAAAGACCCCTTTTACTGGCCGAACCTGTGGGCCAAAAACCCCGCCATCGGCAATCCCCACTTCATTTATCCGGGACAGAGGGTTCGCGTTTACGCCGACAGGATAGAGATTGAGCCCCGTACTCCCGCCGAGCGGCGCCTCTCCGAGGAGCCGGTTGATGAGCGGACCTTTCTCGTGAGCGGCAGCGACGGGTTCCTCATGGAAAAGGCGGTCAAGCCTTCCGGCCGCGTAATTACCACTAACCAGAACCGGCAGATCGTCGGCGAAGATGACGTCGTCTACATAGACATAGGCATGGTGCACGGGGCGAAAGAGGGTGACCGGTACTCCATCTACAAGAAGCTCGATGCGGTTAGCCATCCCGTCTCCAACGTCATTCTCGGCGAAAAGGTCATCCCCCTCGGCACTCTGGAGATCACCGAGGTGGAAGATAAGGTTTCCAAGGCCATAGTAACCAAGTCTTACCAGGAAATCGGCCCCGGCTCCTTTCTCCTCCCCTACCGGGACAAGCGCCGGCAGATATCTCTCGTGGCGGCCGACCGTGATCTGGCCGGCTACATCGTCGAGACCCAGAGCGGTAAAACCGCCATCGGCGAGGGAGACATCGCCTTCATCGACCTGGGAAAAAATCAGGGGGTCGAGCCGGGATATTTCCTCTATATCCTGCGTGATGTGGTTCCCGACCAGCAGTATGCGGACATCTCCGTGGACAAGCTTCCTCCTGAAGTGGTTGGCGCCCTCGTTGTAGTGCAGACGGGAGCGAATACCTCGACCGGCCTGGTGGTGAAGAGCATCGACACCATTTACCGTGGTGACCGGGTAGAAATGAAGAAAAGCAGATAACCCCTTCCGTGCGGGGACCGGTTCGTCCGGTCCCCGTTTCTATTTACTTATCCATGGATCATTACCACTGGTTTGCCCTCAGATCGGTTCCCTTGGTGGGGAATGTGCTTTTCCGGCGCATGTTGGAGCGTTTCGGCTCTCCGGAGGCGGTTTTCCGCGCATCCGATGCCGCGCTTGCTGCCGTCAAGGGGGTGAGCGCGGCCGTGGTGACCTCCCTGCGGGACCATGATCCGCGCCCCTTTGCCGAACGGGAAACTGCTGCGCTCGCCCGTGCCGGCTGCCGCATCGTAACGCTTCTTGACGACGAGTATCCGCCGCTCCTGCGGGAGATTACCGATCCGCCCCCTTTCCTCTATGTACGGGGGAGCCTTGCCGGCATCGGCACATCTGTGGCCGTGGTGGGCTCACGCCGCGCCTCGGCCTACGGACGGACGGTGACCGAGCGCATGGCCGAAGAGCTTTCCCGCGTCGGCGTGGCGGTAATCTCCGGCCTGGCCCGGGGAATCGACACTGCTGCCCATCGTGGAGCCCTGAAGGGGGAGGCGAAAACCGTCGGGGTGCTCGGTTGCGGAGTGGACGTGGTCTATCCTGCGGAGAACCGGCGGCTTTTCGCCGAGATGGCCGAAAGGGGGGCGGTGGTGTCCGAGTTCCCCCTGGGTACTGCTCCGCTGGCCGAAAATTTCCCGCGCCGCAACCGGATTATCAGCGGTATATCCCATGGCGTGCTGGTGGTGGAGGCCGCGGAGCGGAGCGGTTCCCTCGTCACGGCGCGCATCGCCCTCGACCAGGGGCGTGACGTCTATGCCATTCCCGGCAACATCACCAATGAGGGAAGCCGCGGCGCCAACCGTCTCATCCGTGAGGGTGCGAAACTGGTTGAGGGCGTGGAGGACATTCTGGAGGAACTCCCCGGCGGCAGGGTGGCCCGGCGCGGGGTGCCGATGCCGGTCCATGACCTCTCTCCTGCGGAGGCTGCGGTCTTTTCGCTTCTTTCCGCCGAACCGCTACACATCGACGGGATCATTGCCAAAAGCGCGTTGACAGTGGGGGAGCTTTCCGCTATGTTGTTGCGCCTGGAGCTCAAGGGAGCTGTAACTCAGCTTCCCGGCAAGTATTTTTGTTCAAATTGACCCGCCAGCGATGCCGGGCGACTATTTAAAGTAATCCTGGATTAAGCGTATGCCACAACATCTAGTTATCGTCGAATCTCCCGCTAAAGCGAAGACCATCGAAAAATTTCTCGGCAAGGATTACCGGGTCATAGCCTCCTATGGCCATGTGCGTGCCCTGCCGAGCAAACAGGGCTCAGTTGATATCGAGAACGACTTTGCCCCGAAATATGCCGTTCTCCCCGAGAGTAAACGGCACATCGACGCCATCAAGAAGGAGCTGAAGGAGAGTGACATTCTCCTCCTGGCCACTGACCCCGACCGTGAGGGGGAGGCCATATCCTGGCATCTTCTGGCGGCCCTCGGCATGGATAAAAAGAAGAACTCTGCCATGCCGGTCAAGCGTGTCGTCTTTCACGAGATTACCAAGGATGCCATCATCCACGCCGTGGAGAACCCCCGCGACATTTCCCAGGAGCTGGTGGATGCCCAGCAGGCACGCTCCATCCTCGATTACCTCGTCGGCTTCAACCTCTCCCCCTTCCTGTGGAAGAAGATCCGCTACGGCCTCTCCGCCGGCCGGGTCCAGTCGGTGGCCCTGCGGCTCATCTGCGAGCGGGAGAAGGAAATAAAGGCTTTCCAGGAGCAGGAATACTGGACCATCGGTGCGGAACTGGCCACCGGCAAGGGACAGAAGTTCACCGCCAACCTGGTGGAAGCCGAAGGGAAAAAGCTCGGCAAATTCGACATCCCCGACGATAAGGCTGCCGATCGCCTCGTGAAGGCCCTGGAGAACGGCGCCTACACCGTCGATAAGGTTACGAAGAGCGAGCGCAAGCGGACTCCGGCACCGCCGTTCACCACCTCCACCCTCCAGCAGGAGGCGGCTCGTAAGCTGGGCTTTTCGGCCAAGAAGACCATGTCCACGGCCCAGAAGCTCTACGAGGGGGTTGCCGTCGGCGACGAGGGGCTCGTGGGTCTCATCACCTATATGCGTACCGACAGCGTGGTGCTCTCTAACCAGGCCCTCCAGGAGGCCCACGAGGTTATCACCTCCCTCTACGGGAAGGACTACGCCCTGGCGAAGCCCCGCTTCTACAAGAACAAGGCGAAGAACGCCCAGGAGGCCCACGAGGCGGTCCGCCCCACCTCCATAGCCCGTACTCCTGCCGAGTTGAAGAAATATCTCTCCTCCGACCAGTTCAAACTCTACGATCTCATCTGGAAACGGACCGTGGCCTGCCAGATGGCGGAAGCCCTCCTGGATCAGACCTCCGTCGATATCGGTGCCGGTAAGGGATACCGCTTCCGGGCCGCCGGCACCGTGATCCGTTTCCCCGGTTTCATGAAACTCTACATCGAAGGGGTGGACGACCAGACCGAGGAGAAGGAGGGGACCCTCCCGCCGCTCTCCGAAGGTGATCTCCTGAAGCTCCAGAAGCTCGTGCCGGAACAGCATTTCACCCAGCCGCCGCCCCGCTACACCGAGGCGAGCCTTGTGAAGACCCTGGAAGAATACGGCATCGGCCGTCCCTCCACCTATGCTTCCATCATGAACACGCTTCTGGAGCGGAAATACGCCCGCCTCGACAGCAAGCGCTTCGTCCCCGAGGATGTGGGGATGGTGGTGAACGATCTTCTCACCAACCACTTTACCCAGTACGTGGACTACAACTTCACCGCCAACCTCGAAGAGGAGCTGGACCGGGTCTCCCGGGGGGAGAAGCAGTGGAAGCCCCTGCTCCACGATTTCTGGGGGCCGTTCAGCGGTCTTCTCAAGCAGAAGGAAGGGGAGGTGAGCAAGGCGGATCTTACCACCGAGGCCACCGACGAGCTCTGCCCCGACTGCGGCAAGCCCCTGGTGGTGAAGCTGGGAAAGCGGGGTAAATTCATTGCCTGCTCCGGCTACCAGGAAGGGTGCACCTATACGCGCAACATAAGCCAGGGTGAGCAGCAGGAGCCGGCCGAGCCGGTCTTTTCCGAAGAGAAGTGCGAAAAGTGCGGCAGCCCCATGCTCATCAAAGACGGCCGCTTCGGCAAGTACCTGGCCTGCTCCGCTTATCCCGCCTGCAAAAACATCCAGCCCCTGGTGAAGCCCAAGGGGACCGGCCACACCTGTCCCGAGTGCAAGGAAGGGGAGCTGACCGAGAAGAAATCCCGCTACGGCAAGATGTTCTACTCCTGTAACCGCTATCCCCAGTGCAAGTTCGCCCTCTGGGACCCGCCGCAGCCGGGGCCGTGCCCCAAATGCGGTTTCCCGCTCCTGGTGAAAAAGGTCTACAAGCGGGAAGGGGAGTTCCTGAAGTGCCCGAAGGAAGGATGCGATTACCGCACTGAAGGCAAAAAGTAACAGCGGAGCCGATCAGGCGGGGAGCAATCCCCGCCTTTTTAGCACAACGAAGGGACCCATGATGATGAACGACATGCACGAAGCCTGCGAACAGTGCCGTTTTCCCTATGCCCGGATCGATACCGAGTGCTGGGGCGATCGTGGGGCCCGCCGCGTCATGTGCCCCATCTGCGGCTGGACCAAGTATGAGGAATACTCGCTGGACTCCGGCTCGACTTCCATTATCAAGCTGAGTGTCAAGCGGGGCTTTGGCGCTTACCGCCTCATCCCGCCGGGTGGTTTTTCGGGCTACAATGCCTTTCACGAACAGCCGTCGCCGGAGGTGGTGAAACATATCCAGGTGCTCCTGAACCGGGGGTGGAAAGGATACCTCACCATATGGGACGAGGAGCGGGACAAGGCGCGGCTCGTGGCGGGACATCCGCTGCAGCGCTACGAGATTCCGGACGAGGAGGGGAGCGTTCAGTGACGCGTGAACTCACCATTATCGGAGGGGGGCTTGCCGGCTGCGAGGCGGCTTGGCAGGCTGCCGAGCGCGGGGTACGGGTTTCGCTCCGCGAGATGAAGCCCCAGGCCTACTCTCCCGCCCACCATCTGCCGGGGCTTGCGGAACTGGTCTGCTCAAATTCGCTTCGCGGGGAGTCCTTGGAGAATGCCGTTGGGCTCCTCAAGGAGGAGTTGCGCCGGGCCGGCTCCCTGCTCATGGCGGCGGCCGATGCAACCCGTGTGCCGGCCGGCGGCGCTCTGGCCGTGGATCGAGGGCTGTTCTCCGCTTTTGTGACGGAACGGATTGAGGCGCATCCCCTCATTGAGCTTGTACGGGAAGAAGTTGTTGCCATCCCAACGGAGGGGGTGGTGATCGTCGCGTCCGGTCCCCTCACCAGCGATGCGCTGGCTGAGAAGATCATGGCTCTGACGGGGCCCAAACTTTACTTCTACGACGCCATCGCGCCTATCGTTGCCGCCGAATCCCTCGACATGAACAAAGTATTCCGGGCCTCCCGCTACGGCAAGGGGGACGGCGACGACTACCTGAACTGCCCCATGATCGAGCATGAGTATGAGCGTTTCGTGGATGAGATTCTGGCCGCCGAGAAGGTGCCTGCCAGGGATTTCGAAAAGGTGGTACACTTTGAGGGGTGCATGCCGGTGGAGGAAATGGCCGAGCGGGGGCGCGAAACCCTGCGCTTCGGTCCCCTGAAACCAGTGGGCCTTGCCGACCCCCGCACCGGGCAGGAACCCCACGCCGTGGTGCAGTTGCGGGCAGAGAACCGCGAAGGGACCATGTTCAACCTGGTCGGTTTCCAGACCAAGCTGACCTATCCCGAGCAACGGCGGATCTTTCGCATGATTCCCGGCCTGGAGCACGCCGAGTTTGTCCGTCTCGGCTCCATGCACCGCAATACCTTCATCAACGCACCGGCCCTCCTGGCGCCCACGTTCCAGTTGAAGAGCGATTCCCGCATCCTATTTGCGGGGCAGATCACCGGGGTCGAGGGGTATGTGGAATCGGCGGGGAGCGGTTTCCTTGCCGGCATCAACGGGGCGCGGCTTGCCAAAGGGGAGGAGCTGCTCGTGCCGCCACCGGCCACTGCCCTTGGCGCGCTCGTTGCGCATATCACCAATGCCGACGTGAAACACTTCCAGCCCATGAACGTCAACTACGGTCTTTTCCCGCCCCTGGAGGGGAAGGTGAAGAAGAAGGAGCGGCGGGGGAAGCTGGCGGATCGGGCCCTGGCGGAACTGGACCGCTGGATTGGGACATTGTAGGGGCGAACCTTGTGTTCGCACCCTTGCATTGACGTAACGACAGATACGGGCGATCACAAGGATCGCCCCTACGGGGAACCTTATGGACGACAAGGAAAAACAGGAAATATCCCTCATAGGCAGGCTCCTCTCCATGGAGGTGCTGCTCGTTCTCATGGGGTTTGTTTCGCTCGGTTACGGCATCGTGAACTCCCAGGTAATGAGCATCTTCTGGGGGGTGATGATCCTCGTGGGGGCCGTTGTTCTCTACTTCGTCAGGAAGAAGGACTGGAAGAAGCACTGGGCAGAGATGGAGGAGCTGAAGCGCCATCAGGAGGAGCGTGTTAAGGCTCGGTCTCAACAGAAGAAGGAGAATGACGATGCCGGCAAGCACTAGAATCGTCCTGGCCTCGGCGTCTCCCCGGAGGCTGGAACTCCTGGCGTCCGCGGGCGTTGAGTTCGACGTTTTCGCCAGTGACATCCCCGAAGAGCCGCTACCCTGTGAACTCCCCGCCGACTTCGTCGTGCGCCTGGCCAAGGATAAAGCCGTGGCCACCGCCGCGAGGGTGGAGGGGCGCTGGTTCATTGGCGCCGACACCATCGTGGTCTGCGATGGCGAAATCATGGGCAAGCCGGCAGACGAGGCCGACGCCGTGCGGATGCTGAAAAAGCTCTCCGGGGTGCCCCACGAGGTCATCACCGGTTATGCCATCTACGATAAGGAGCGTGACGGGCATCTCTGCAAGGCGGTGGTGACGAAGGTCTTTTTCAAGGCGTTGCGGGATGAAGAGATCGGCGCCTACGTGGCAACTGGGTGCCCCATGGACAAGGCCGGCGCCTATGCCATCCAGGGGGGGGCCGCTTACATGGTGGCGCGGATCGACGGTTCCTATACCAATGTGGTCGGGCTTCCCCTCTGCGAGGTGGTGGAAGATCTGCGCGTACTGGGGGCGTTGTAGCGTGCCATGTCCATAGAGGCGAATCTGTTTCATATCCGCAAGCTTATTGCGGCGGCGGCCCGGCGGGCCGGGCGCGCCCCTGAGGCGGTGCGGCTCGTGGCGGTATCCAAGACCAAGCCTGCCTCGGCGGTGGACGAAGCGGCCAGTGTCGGCCAGCGGCTCTTCGGCGAGAACTATGTGCAGGAGTTCACCGCCAAGGCCAAGGAAGTGAACTCACCGGTTGAGTGGCACTTCATCGGGGCCCTGCAAAGCAATAAGGTGCGGCAGATAGCAGGGCTCGTGACCCTTATCCACTCGGTGGACCGCCTCTCCCTGGCCCAGGAGATTGAGCGCCAGTGGGCAAAGCTCGATGCCACGTGCGATGTCCTCATCCAGGTGAATATTGCCGGCGAGGCGACCAAGTCCGGTACCACCGCCGCAGAACTCATCACCCTCGTGAAGGAGGTTGCGGCCCTGCCACACCTGCGGGTTCGCGGCCTCATGACCATGCCCCCCTTCTTTGACGACCCCGAGGGGGCACGCCCCTATTTCCGCGAGTTGAAACGGCTTGCCGGTGTCGTCGCCGCCGAGGGGATTCCCCGCGTTGCCATGGAGGAGCTTTCCATGGGGATGTCCGGGGATTTCGAAGCGGCTGTCGAGGAGGGAGCCACCCTGGTCCGGATCGGCACCTCGCTCTTCGGCGAGCGGGAATACCACCGGTAACGCGTAACCATCGAAAAATACTTTTTCGATTCCCCCCTTGGCAGCTTTCTTGCTGCATATTCATCGAAGGAATAAATCCCCGGAGGCTTTTAGCTTTATGAAATTCCGCTTTGCCCTTGTCTTGGTGTTCGCGCTTTTGCCGGGCATCCTGCCTGCTGCCCAACCCCCCAAGGGGTTCGATGTGCCGATTCTTCTGTACCATCGCTTCGGCCCGACGGTTGCCGACGGCATGACCATCAAAACCCCGGTTTTCGAGCAGCAACTCAAGTATCTCAGGGATAACGGCTATCGGGTTATCCCCTTACGGCAGGTGGTCGATTTCTACCTGAAAAAGGGACCGCCCCCTGGGCCGAAGTCAGTGGTCATAGTGGAGGACGATGCCCACAAGTCGGTCTATACCGATATGCTGCCGCTGGTTAAAAAATACCGGATTCCGGTTACGGTGTTCATCTATCCGTCGGCCATCTCCAACGCCAAGTACGCCATGACCTGGGACCAGCTCCGGGAGCTGAAAAAGACCGGCCTGTTCGACTTCCAGTCCCATACCTACTGGCACCCGAACTTCAAGAAGGAGCGGAGGAAGCTTCCCCCGGCTGAGTTTGACAGGCTGGTGGAGTCGCAACTCAGGAAATCGCGGGAGAAAATAGGGAAAGAACTGGGGGGAACGGTGGATATGCTGGCCTGGCCCTTCGGAATCTATGATGACGATCTGATTCGCCGTGCCGGCGCCCTGGGGTACCGGGCCACCTTCACCATTGACCGTCGTCAGGTGACGCCGGGTGAGAACGTGATGAAACTGCCCCGGTATCTTCTTGTTAATGCCGACCAGGGAAAGCTGTTCGCCCAAATTCTTGCCGGAAACGGTCCCAAGAGAAATGTCGTCTACTGATCCGCCGAAAAAGCATCCCTGCCCTGACTGCCGGTACTGCCAGTGGTGCGGGGATGACCGCTGCTCGCTGTGTCTCAGAGGGTGCAAAAAAGGGAAGAAGCTCTCCCTGGCGGAGCAGATCGAGCTCTTCGAGAAGGTGAACCGGCGGGAGAAACAATAACGTTTACAGGGATTTTTTTCCCAACTCCGCCGACCGGGCGGTGGCCGCGTCAACCGCGGCAATGACGGCGCTGCGGAAGGATTCCCGCTCAAGGGCCGCTACCCCTGCTATGGTGGTGCCGCCGGGGGAAGTGACCTTCTCCTTGAGGACCGCGGCATGGCCGCCGGTTTCCAGAAGGAGCTTCGCGGACCCCAAAACCGTCTGGGCCGCCAGTTGCGTTGCGACATCACGGGGAAGGCCGTTTTTGACCCCGGCGTCGGAAAGGGCTTCAATGAACATGAAGACGTAGGCCGGGCCACTTCCGGAGAGGCCGGTAACTGCGTCCATGAGTTTTTCGTCCACCGTGCAGGCTGTTCCCACGAGTTCGAATATCTCCCGCGCGAGAGCCAGGTCGTCGCCGGTGGCGTTCTTCCCCGGGCAGAGGGCCGAGGCTCCCGCCAGTACCAGTGCCGGGGTGTTCGGCATAACCCTGATAACCCGCGCGGATGCGCCGCAGGCCTCTTCAATGGCGCTGGTCGGGATGCCTGCCATGATCGAGATGACCAGCTTGCCTTCAAGGGCTGACTCGCCGAGTTCCGCAGCCATGCCCCGGAACACCTGGGGCTTTACGGACATGATCAGGGTGTCGGCCTTGGCGGCGACTTCGCCGTTGGCGGCAGATGTGCCGATGCCGTAGGTGCTGCGCAGAAAATCCCGTCGTTCAGTCATCGGTTCCGCCACCATGAGCCCGCCTGCCGGCATGCCGCCTGCGAGAAGCCCCTTGATGATCGCCTCAGCCATGTTGCCGCCGCCGATGAACCCGATTGTGCGACCTTTCAGCATTCCTGTCCCCCCCCTGAAAAAAGTATATTTCCTCCTACGGCATCCGGCCGCAAAAGTCAAGCCGGCGACCTCTGTCTGGGCTGGAGGAATTCGGTTTTATGGAAGTGTGTCCGATAGCCAAAAAACCGTTGACTCGCCTGATTCTTTATATTATATACCACGCCTTGTGCATTTAGTTTTAAACTAAAAGTTTACAAATGCTAAACCTGCTGCTTGACAGAAAGTTTAGAAATGCTAAACAGCGTATATGGCTATATAATGTTTAGGGTTTCCGGACCAGGAGAATAGAACGTGAAGATCGGCGAGCGGTTGAAGCGGCTCAGGATGATCAACTCCCTCACCCAGGAGGAACTGGCCAATCGGGCCGACCTGACCAAGGGTTACATCTCCCAGTTGGAGAATGACGCCACGTCCCCCTCAATCGCCACCCTGAAGGACATCCTCGACGTCTTCGGCGTCAGCATGCAGGAGTTCTTCAGCGACCCCATCGGCGAGGACGTGGTCTACGGCAAGGATGCCCGGGTGCAGCCCTCGGCCGACGACGCGGCTGTCACGGTGGAGCTCCTCGTCCCCGGCGCCCAGAACCGGGAGATGGACCCGGCCCTGGTGACCCTGGCCCCGGGGGAGGAGATGGATGAGCAGAATTTCCATGAAGGGGAGGAGTTCGGTTTCGTCCTTTTGGGCAGGATCCAGCTCCGGCTGGATGACAAGGTCTACACGGTGAAGAAGGACGAGTGCTTCTACTTCACCTCCGACAAGCGGCATACGGTGAAAAACATCGGCAAGGGGCCGGCCAAAATTCTATGGGTCGTGACTCCGCCGACGTTCAATTACTAAAATTAACCAAATCCGCCACAGGGACACCGGGGCACGGAGAAAATCAGATTACATCATTTTTCTCTGAGTCTCTGTGCCTCTGTGGCAGGTTTTGTTCGTAAAGGAGAAACTATAATGAGCAAGGTACTGATAATAGGAGCCGGCGGCGTCGGCCAGGTCGTTGCCCACAAGTGCGCCCAGCGCCGGGACATCTTCAGCGAGATCACCCTGGCGTCGCGGACCAAGTCCAAGTGCGACGCCATTGCCGCCCAGCTGAATAACAGCATCAGCACTGCCCGGGTGGATGCCGACAACGTCCCCGAGCTGGTGGCGCTCATAAAGAAAGAGCAGCCGAAGCTCGTCATCAACGTGGCCCTGCCGTACCAGGACCTGACCATCATGGATGCCTGCCTGGAGACGGGCGTCGACTATCTCGATACCGCCAACTACGAGCCCCTGGATACCGCCAAGTTCGAGTACTCCTGGCAGTGGGCCTACCAGGAGCGCTTCAAGAAGGCGGGGCTCATGGCGCTTCTCGGCTCCGGCTTCGATCCGGGCGTCACCAATGTCTACACCGCCCTGGCCGCCAAGAAGTACCTGGACGAGGTGCAGGAGATCGACATCATCGACGCCAATGCCGGGAGCCACGGCCAGCCCTTTGCCACCAACTTCAACCCGGAGATCAATATTCGCGAGGTGACCGCTGTCTGCCGCCACTGGGAGAACGGCCAATTCGTGGAGTCCCCGCCACTCTCCACCAAACGGGTCTTCGATTTCCCCGACGGCATCGGCCCCATGAACATCTACCGTCTCTATCACGAGGAGATGGAATCCATCGTCAAGCATATCCCGACCATCAGGAAGGCCCAGTTCTGGATGACCTTCTCGGACAACTACCTGAAGCACCTGGAAGTGCTCCAGAACGTGGGGATGACCCGCATCGACGAGGTGGAGTTCCAGGGGCAGAAGATCGTCCCGATCCAGTTCCTCAAGGCGCTCCTTCCCGACCCCGGCTCCCTCGGCCCCCTCACCAAGGGGAAAACCTGCATCGGCGTCATCGCCCGGGGCCTCAAGGACGGCAAGCGCAAGCAGGTCTACATCTACAACATCTGCGACCACGAAGCCTGCTACAAGGAGGTCCAGTCCCAGGCCATCAGCTACACCACCGGCGTGCCGGCGGTGGTCGGGGGGATCATGATGCTTGCCGGCAAGTGGCACGCCCCCGGCGTCTGGAACATGGAGCAGTTCGATCCTGAGTTGTTCCTCAAGGAGCTTGGGCCCATGGGGCTGCCGACGGTTGTCGTCGACGGCGGCGAGTGGCCGGAGCTGTAATCCTTTGACCGGTATCGACATTGAGAAAATCCTGAAGCTGGCCCCGTCCCCTGCCTACGTGGTGGACCTGGGACGGCTGCGCCACAACCTGGCCATCCTGGATGAGGTGCAGCGGCGTAGCGGCGCCAAAATTCTCATGGCCCTGAAGGCCTTTGCCATGTGGAGCGTTTTCCCCATCATCCGGGAGACGCTCCAGGGGGTCTGTGCCAGCTCGCCGTGGGAAGCGCGGCTGGGGCGGGAGGAGTTCGGCCGGGAGGTTCACAGCTTTGCCGCTGCCTTCAAGGAGAGCGACGTGGTGGAGCTGCTTGCCGTCTCCAACCACCTGGTCTTCAACTCTTTCAACCAGCTGGAGCGGTTCCGCCCCCTGTGGGAGAAGGAGCGGGGGAGGGTCTCTGTGGGGTTGCGGGTGAACCCCGAGCACTCCGAGGGGCATACCCCCATCTACGATCCCTGCGCTCCCAAGTCGCGGCTCGGCATTCCCCGTCGGGAGTTCGACGGCCGGTCCCTGGAGGGGGTCGAAGGGCTCCACTTCCACACCCTCTGCGAGCAGCTCTTTGAGCCCCTGGAGCGGACCGCGAAGGTATTCGAGGAGAAGTTCGGCCCGTTCCTCCACGGCATGAAGTGGCTGAACCTGGGGGGTGGTCACCACATCACCCGCGAGGGGTACGACATCGACGCCCTGGTGGAGCTCATCACCTACTTCAAGGGGAAGTATGGGGTGGAGGTCTACCTGGAGCCGGGGGAGGCCATCGCCATCGGCACCGGCGTCCTCGTGGGGGAGGTGCTGGACGTGGTCCGCAACGAGATGGACATCGCCATCCTCGACGTTTCTGCCACCTGCCACATGCCCGACGTGCTGGAGATGCCTTACCGCCCCGGTATCACCGGCGGCTTCGACCCCGGCGAGAAGGCCCACACCTACCGGCTTGCCGGGCCGTCGTGCCTGGCCGGGGACGTCATCGGCGACTGGTCCTTCGAGAAGCCCCTGAAGCAGGGGGATCGGCTCGCGTTTGAGGACATGTCCCACTACACCATGGTGAAGACCACCACCTTCAACGGCATCCAGCATCCGGCCATCTGCACCTTCGAGCCGGAGACCGGGGAGCTCAAGGTGGTGCGCAAATTTGGGTACGAGGATTTCAAGGTCAGGCTTTCCTGATCTTCGTTTCAAAAACCACTGTCAGTGCAGCGATGTCAGATTCGTGATGATAACGGCGGCGGAGAGGAGTCAGGCCCGCAGGCGTAGCAGCGCTACGTCGAGGAGTCTGATGACGAGCCGACGTCGTTAGCTCGCGAATATGGCATCGCCAGGAGAGTATATGGAACGCTGGTCGATCAACGACTCCGCAAAGATCTACAACCTCCCCAACTGGGGGGCCGACCTCTTCTCCATCAACAAGAAGGGGAACGTCTGCGTCCACCCGTCCCCCACGTCGAAGCATTCCATCGACCTGCGGGCCTTGGTGGACGATCTCATCAAGCGCAAGATCAAACCCCCGATTCTGCTACGGTTCATGGATGTCCTCCAGGGGCGGATTGCGGCCATTAACCGGGCCTTCAAGTACGCCATCGACGAGAACGACTACCCCTCCACCTACCAGACTTTCTACCCCATCAAGGTGAACCAGCAGCGGCAGGTGGTGGAGGCCATCGCCAAGTTCGGCAAACGTTACAATATCGGCATCGAGGTGGGCTCCAAGCCGGAGCTGGTGATCGGCATCTCCTTTGCCACAGGCAACGGCATCCCGATCATATGTAACGGCTACAAGGACAAGGAGTACATCGAGACGGTACTCTACGCCACCAAGATCGGCTACGACATCACCATCGTCGTGGAGAAGATGTTCGAGCTGGAGAAGATTATTGCCCTGTCGAAAAAGACCGGCATCAAGCCCAAGCTCGGCATCCGGGTGAAGCTCTCCTCCAAGGGGACCGGCAAATGGGCCACTTCCGGCGGGGAGGATGCCAAGTTCGGGCTCCGGATGTCGGAGATCATCGCTGCCATAGGGCTTCTGGAGCAGAATGAACTCCTCGACAGCGTGAAGCTGATCCACTTCCACATCGGGAGCCAGATCACCAAGATCGACAAGATCAAGAGCGCTCTCATCGAGGGGACCCGGGTCTACGCCGAGATGCGCAAGCTGGGGGTCGGCATCGAGTATGTGGACATCGGCGGCGGTCTCGGGGTCGACTACGACGGCTCCAAGTCCAGCTACTTCTCCAGCGTCAACTACTCCATCGAGGAGTACGCCAACGACGTCATCTACCAGATCAAGAACATCTGCGAGGACGCCGGCGTTGAATGCCCCAATATCATCTCCGAGTCGGGTCGGGCCACGGCGGCCCACTATTCGGTGCTGGTGACGAACCTCCTCAATACCAATACCCAGAACCTGATGCCCGACTTTGAGGAAACCCTCAACGGTGCCGAGAAGCTGGCCCCCACGGTCAAGAAGCTGGTGGACATCTACAAGAGTATCGACCGCTATTCCCTGCGGGAGGACTACCACGACACGGTACAGCTCATCCAGGAGGCGGTGAGCCTTTTCAACCTGGGGTACCTGACCCTTGCCGAACGGGCCATGGCCGAATGGCTCCATGCAAAGATCCTGCGCAAGATCAACGGCATCGTGGAGAAAATAAAGCCGATCCCCGAAGAGCTCCAGAACTTCCAGCTGAGCCTGCGGCAGACCTACTTTGCCAACTTCTCGCTGTTTCAGTCGATTCCCGACTCCTGGGCCATCGACCAGCTCTTCCCCATCGTGCCGATCCAGCGGCTCAACCAGAAGCCCGACGTCATGGCCTCCATTGCCGACATAACCTGCGACTCCGACGGCGAGATAACCAGCTTCGTGGGGGAGAACGGCCGGACCAAGTACCTGCCGCTCCACAAGATCCGCAAGGACGAGGACTACTTCGTGGGCTTCTTCCTCATCGGGGCCTACCAGGAGATCCTGGGAGACATGCACAACCTCTTCGGCGACACCAACGCGGTGCATGTCACCTTCAACAAGAAGACCGGCTACAAGATCGACACGGTCATCAACGGCGATGCCACCTGGGAGAGCTTGAAATACGTCCAGTACAAGGGGCCGGAGATCCTGAAGCACGTACGGGACACCATGGAGAAGGACGTGGCCCTGCGGAAAGTCTCCATCGAAGAGAGCAGTCACTTCCTGGAACTGCTGGACCGGACGCTCCTGGGGTACACCTATCTGGGTGAATAGCGCACCAGAATCTTTACTCGATAAAACGACAAAAGGCGCCGTCCTCCCAAGGGAGGGGCGCCTTTTTTGTGCATGTTTTGCCGAAACCGCCCTACACAGCCAGGTCCACTTGCTGCACCGTGCCGACGGTCCCATCTTCCTTCACATAGATACCGGTGGTCCTGACGGAGCCGAGAAGGGCGTTGTCCGTCCCCTTCAGGTCGAATGGGGTGGAGACATTGCCGAGGCTGATGGCGCCGACGCCTGAATCCTTGAGGCTCGTGAGCGCACCGTCGCTCCCCCCCGACCAGGTGGCGAGCCGGGAGAATACGGCGTCCCCCTCATCAATCCAGCCGTTGCCGTCCTCGTCGAAGGCGGCCAGTTCGGCGAAACCTTCGCCGGTGGTGGGGCCGAAAAGTTCGCTCCCGTCGTTGATGACGCCGTCGCCGTTGCGGTCCAGGGCCAGGTAGCCGCTGCCGCCGCCGAGGGTGGCGATCCGGTCGGCCGTGCCGTCGGCGTCGATGTCGAAACTGAAGCGCAGGTCGGAGAGTTCGGCGGCGGTGCCGTTGAAGTTGATGACCAGGGGGTCTTTCTTCACAGCATCGCCGGCCCTCAGGCTCATGCTGGTTTCGGTGAACTGCTCCCGCTCCATGAAGAGCCCAAGATCGAAGGCGATTTCCTTGCCGTCAGTGGTCTTTATCACTCCCGTGGCCTCAAAGCTGGTGCTCTCGAATTCGTAGCGGGATTCGTAGAAGTCGTATTCCATCCCCCAACCGGCCCGCCGGTTCTCCCTGGTTGCCTCCATCTCCCTGCTGTATTCCTCTGGAAGGGGTTCAGAGCACTGGCCGTCCTTCAGGCTGTACACCCTTATCTTCTTGCCGGTCATCTCTTCGATGATGACCTTGAGGAGTTCCAGGCGTGGTTCGAGGCTTTCTTCGTCCCTGGGGCCGAGCCCTTCCGTCTTTTCTGCCCCATCTGCCTCGTCGCGAAGCTCGTTGCGGGCGTGGGCCTCGTCGGCGCGGCCCCGGTTCGACAGGGTGACGGTGTCGATGATCCCATTCCCTTCAAAATCGGGCCGCTGATCCCCGATCCAGAGCTTCAGGGATTCCTTCCGTTCGTACCGCTCCACCGATACATGCTGGCTTGCCAAGGTGATGTCAGACCCCGCGATTCTCATTGCCGACTCCTTTCGTCGCTGTTCCGGAGAACTGTCCGGAATCTCTTCCCATATCCCTGGGTATATCCCTGCTTATGTACCGTATCGGCATAACCTGGAAAAAATGAAGGCAAAAGTTATCCTTTATGATTGTCGGCTTGAGTGGTATTTGTGCGGTACACTGTCTATCCTGAGGAACCCGCTCAGGGGCGAAAAAAGGGGGGATGTGTGGAAAATCTGACCGTAACAGGTCTCGTGCGGCTCATCGGCGCCGGGGCCGCGATGATTTACGTGGTAACAGACAACGAGCGCCGCACCGAGCAGATCGCCACCCAGGCGGCGGCCAGGCTCAAGGGTGTCGGGGCTCCCTATGTCTGGACCTGCACCGAAGGTTTCAGCCGCGACGGCGCCGTTGTGGAGGGGAACTGCGATCCGGTGGCGGCCGTTGCTTTCGCCTTTGCCCAGTCATCCCCGGCACTCTTTCTCTTTAAGGACCTCCCCTGGTTCTGGGGCGACAACCCCTATCTCATCCGGGCGCTGAAGGATTTCGCCGTCAAAGCCAAGGCCAAGGCGATCGTAGTCATTGGTCAGGAGGAGGGGGTTCCGGCGGCACTCCGCGAAGAGTTCGTAGTCCTCCGGCAGGGGCTTCCTTCTTTGGATGAGATTAAAGCATTCTTCGCCCAGGCCGGAGAACGGGATACCCTCCTTTCCAAGGCGTGCCGGGAACGGCCGGGGCTTATGGAAGAGCTGGTGGTGGCGGCCCGGGGGCTCGACTTCACGGATCTGGAGCGGGGGATGAGGACGGCGCGTGCTTCCGGTGAAACGGGGGACGACGGGTTTGTCAGGGCCATATTTGAAACCAAACGGGCCAGCATCCGGACGAGCGGCATTATGGAGTATGTGGTGAATGACGTGACCCCCGGCCAGGTGGGGGGGATGGAGAACCTGAAACAGTGGCTGGCCCGGCGAGAACAGGCCTTTAGCCTTGAAGGGGTTTCTTCGGGGGAAAATCTTCCCAAGGGAGTGCTGATGATGGGGATTGCAGGGTGCGGTAAATCGCTCTTTGTGAAGGCCATAGCGGCCACCTGGCGGCTTCCCCTCATCCGCCTCGATATGGCATCGGTTTACGACGGCACCTTCGGGTCTCCGGAATCGAGCCTCCGAAAGGCGTTCAGGACTGCCGAGGCGATGGCCCCCTGCGTCCTCTGGATAGACGAGATCGAGTCGGGCATCTCCACCCAGGGGTTCAAGGCGGAAGGGGGGCCGGCATCGCGCATTCTCGGTTCCTTTCTTACCTGGATGCAGGAAAAGCGTGCGCCGGTCTTCGTGGCCGCCACTGCCAACGCCATTGAGATGTTGCCGGCCGAAATCATCCGCAAGGGGCGTTTCGACGAAATCTTCTACATCGGGCTCCCCGATGCGAAGGCACGCGAAGAGATATTCCGCATCCACCTCGCCCGGCGGAAAGTTGCTCCGGAAACCTTCGACGTGCCGCTCCTGGCCGGTTCCACCAAGGGTTTTTCCGGGACCGAGATCGAACAGGCGGTCCTTTCCGCCGTATTTGAAGCCCGGGCCGAAGGCCGCTCCATGACCCAGCAGGACCTCATGGCCGCCGTAAGTCGCACGGTTCCACTGTCTGTCACAATGGCTGAGCAGATCAAGAAAATCGAAGCATGGGCCTTCAAACGGGCTGTGCCCGCGTAAGAGCCGACGAGGCCCGGCCTTACCGTTCCGAGGTTCGAATGTTCAAAGGCATTACCGGCAATGTCCTGATTCTGGGGATTGTGAGTTTTCTCACCGACGTGTCGAGCGAGATGATCTATCCGCTCCTTCCTCTTTTCCTGACGACGGTACTCGGGGCGGGACCGGCATTCCTGGGGCTCATCGAGGGGGTTGCGGAGTCGACAGCTGCTTTCCTTAAGCTGGCTTCGGGAATACTTTCCGACCGCGTCCGGAGCCGAAAGGGGCTTGTCCTTGCAGGCTACACCCTTTCTAGCATTGCGCGCCCCCTCATGGCCGTTGCAGCCGCTCCTGCCGCGGTTCTTGCCATCCGTTTCGCCGATCGGGTGGGTAAAGGGATCAGGACCTCGCCCCGCGATGCTCTCATCGCCGATTCATCCGATCCTTCGCTAAGGGGAAAGTCCTTCGGTTTCCACCGGGCCATGGACCATGCCGGAGCCCTCGTCGGGCCTTTGATTGCCACGATTCTCCTCGCGTCGTTCGTAAAGGACCTTCGGACCGTTTTCTGGCTTGCCGCTATTCCTGGGCTGGCGGCAGTGCTCCTGATTATCGCCAAGGTGCGGGAGACGGGCCGCCTCCGCACCTCTGACGGCAGTTTCCTCAGCTTTGTCCCGCGCGGTGATCTCCGTAGATATCTCCTCATTCTCCTCCTGTTTACCCTCGGAAACTCCTCCGATGCCTTTCTCCTCCTGAGAGCGGGCGAGTTAGGGGTTGCTCCTTCCCGCATTCCCCTCCTGTGGTCTTTCTTCCATCTGGTCAAAATGGCGGCCTCGACCCCTTTCGGTGCCCTCTCGGACAGGATCGGCCGCCGGAGCGTTATCGTCGCGGGGTGGGGGATATATGCCATCTCCTATGCCGGGTTTGCCGTTGCTGAAACTGAAGCGGCATGCTGGCTTCTTTTTGCAGTGTACGGGTTATATTACGCAATGACCGAAGGGGCCGAGAAAGCGCTCCTTGTCGATATCGCCCCGCCGGAAAAGCGCGGCGGCGCATTCGGCTGGTACAATTTTGCGGTGGGCGCGGGAGCGCTCCCGGCAAGCGTCATCTTTGGCTTCGTTTGGGAGAAGTTCGGGAGAGAAGCCGCTTTTGCATTCGGTGGTGTGCTGGCGGCATTTTCGGCACTGTTTCTCTGCACGTTGGTGGGGACGGCGGTGCGGAAATAATCGCCAATGCTTGACAATCAGATAGTTGCTTCTATCCTTTTCCCTAATGCTTCGTTTTGAGACGAATCCAGGGGTGAGAAAGGTATTTATTTATGAAAAAGACTTCCGAAATTGTGACAGTGGCAGTCGCTTTGTTGTCCATGTCCGGGCTTGTCTTCGCTGCCGGCGGGAAGGATGCGAAAAAAGGTGGTGACCTCTTCAACCAGCACTGCGTGTCGTGCCATGCCGATGGCGGCAATATTATCAATCCAGCCAAGACAATTGGTAAAGCGACCCTCAAGGCCAATGGAGTCACCGATTGGAAGGGGATCGTCAAAGTCATGAGAAATCCCGGTCCTGGGATGACGAAATTCGACGTCAAGTCGGTTTCCGACAAGGATGCGAAGCTTATAGCCGAATATATCCTCAAGACATTCAAGTAACCCTGGTAATGCCGCCTCCTGCTGTTACCGGCGGGAGACGGCAAAGTTTTCCGGCGGAGAGAATTACGGCATGACAATCAAGAGGCATATCAGCGCACTGGCGATTTCGACCGTTATGATGGCCGTGGCCACCTCATCTTTAGCTGCCGAAAGTTCGTGGGAGATCATCGACGATAATCCCGCTGCTTCAACCTATTCCTACGATCCCGCCTCTGTTGCCGAGACAGAAGAAGGTCTCGTAACTGTCCGGACCAGAGTCGTTTATACCGATGAAGGAAAGGCCGACGCCCTCGATACCATCGGTAATCCAGTTGATTTCAAAGATCTGACCTCCACTGACTTCCTGTATACCATCAATTGCCCCGACGGCATGAGCCGTCTGGAAAAAGTTATCCACCGCAACGGAAATGGCGAAATCATCAAGGAGTATTCTCTCGCCGGCAAGACACCTTGGACGGAGATCGAAGGTGAAACGCGGATGAGCCTTCTTCGCGAAGCAGTTTGCGACCAGCCTTAGGCAAAGATTAGTGCATGTTTTGCTTTAGGGTAAGCCGTCTTTGTTATTTGACAAATCCGGTTGGCAATTTTCGTCACTTTGCATTGCGTTGCTGTCAAAATTCCTTCTTTTATTATTTTATGTATTTAGTTGTATATGCAATTGGTTGCATGTTTGCCCTCGCGCAATCCGTTTAAGCATGCGCGTTGCACACAGCACCGCAATAGAAAAAGTATGCAGGGAATAAGTGTCGTATGTGGTCGATATGATTAAAGTCGTGCAATTTGTTTCTTTGCTTGAGATGGTTGAGTAATCGGGTGGTTCTTTAATTAATCAACATTTTTTTATCTGGTCTCTGATTTTTTGAATTTGCTGCAACGGATAGTGGCGCTTTTCTTGCTTAATGAGGAAGTTTAGTGCCGGCGAACGGTTCATTTTTTTATCTTTATATGTAAGTAAGTGCTAACACCCTGTTGGCGAACGGGGAACATGGCCATGGCGAATGCCAAAATGGATAGAACCGTAGGCAGCTGTTCCGTTACCCGTGAACGGATACTGGATACAGCCATAGGGCTCTTCTCGACAAAGGGGTATGCCGGGGCCACGACCCGTGAAATTGCCCGCCAGGCTGGAGTGGCCGAGGTCACTCTTTTTCGGCATTTTGCGTCCAAGGAAAAGCTTTTTGAGGCCGTCGTCTCCCATTACTCCGCTCTTCCTGGCCTCAAATCGCTGCTCCCTCGGGCGTTGGAGCTGCCCTACGAGGAAGCATTGAACAGGATGGCAGACCTGCTGCTCGATACGCTGATTCAGCTGAAAGACTGGATCAGAATCATGCATGCCGAAGTGCAGCATTCGCCCGATAAACTGATGGGTATATTTCATTCGTTTCTTGATGAAATATTTGATTTTTTTGCTTCCTATTTCCGCGAGTTCCAGAAGCGGGGCGAATTGCGGGACTTCGATCCGGAGATGGCGGCACGGGTTTTTCACAGCATGTTTTACTGCTTTTTCAATATGGAGGAACTACTCGGGCGCAAGCACCACCGGGCAACAGACCGCAACAAGGCCGTGAGAGAATTTGTAACCCTGTTTATTCACGGGACTCTGGCACGCCCCGAGTCTTTTGCTAACGGAAACGTTTGAACAACTACACATGGGATTGAAAGGTGAACACCGGGGCAAAGGAGGTGAGAGGGAAATCCGGATGTTCGCAAATGAATGAAGTTGCTGATTTTTTGAGAAAGGAGGTCCACTTAATGGGAATCAAAGGGTTTACCCGCCTGCTCCTGCTTGGTTCCATGCTGACAGCGTCGTCTGGTTGGGCAGCGGAGATTCACGGTAGAAGCTCGACCCAACTTTCCTGGTTCAACAACTACTTCAATGAGCAGCGTCAGGTTGAACTTGCGGAATACCTGAGATTGTCGGTCACCAACATCGACAAGGAAGGTAAGGCTTCGCTTTACGGTTATGGCCGGGTTACACAGGATCTCAACAACGGCGAAGGTTCCACCAGCAGGCTCTACTATCTTTACGGTGAATACCGCGACCTGTTTGATAAGGTCGATTTTCGTCTCGGCCGCCAGTTTGTGAACTCGGCAGCGGGGACTGCGATCATCGACGGTGGTCAGGTCGACCTTAAGAATGTGGGGCCCGTGGCCTTTTCGGCATTTGCCGGCCGTGACGTCCAGTTTGATATGGAGGACGAAGTGAGCCAGGGGGGCGACATGGCCTTCGGCGTCGCTGCCTACCTGAGTGGCTTAAAGAACACAGATCTGGAATTGAGCTGGTTCCGCAAGCTTGATGACTGGTACATCGCCAGGGATATCCTCGGTGCCAGCTTCAAGCAGTACCTGTTCAACAGTGTGCGGCTCTATGGCAACACCCGCTATGATGTCGTCGCCGAGACCTTCAACGAAGTGCTGGCCGGGGTGAAGTACTTCCCCACGTCAAACCTCGTGCTGACCGGTGAATGGTACCAGAGCTATCCAACCTTCGACACCACTTCCATTTACTCGGTGTTCGCGGTTGACCGGTACCAGGAGGCTGTGTTCCGCGCCGATTACACGGTTAATGACAAAATCGCCCTTAACGGCGGCTACACATTCCAGATTTTTGAGGGTGGCGACAACGGACACATCTATCAACTTGGCTGTACCTTGCGTCCCATTGAGCCACTTCAGATCAATCTCCAGTATGACAACAACCAGGGCTACAACGGCAGTACCCACGGGATTATCGCTGACGCCTACTATGATGTGACCAAATCCCTCCAACTCGCCGGCGGCATTGCCTATGATGTCTACGAGCGCGAATTGATGGAAGATGACGAGATTGCCAGGGTTTACTGGGGAGGCGGTAAGTACCGGTTAACCAAGAATATGGCGGCATCGCTTCGGGTGGAAAACAACGTAAATGCCCAGTATTCGAGCGATGTCACCGGCCGTTTCGTCTTTGACTACGACTTTTAGAAAGGGGGAAATCTGTGAAGAAATGGTTATTACCACTACTGTTGCTGAGCGTGTCGACCTTCTTTGTGCAGATGGCCCTTGCAGAGAAGATGGCCCACAAGGAGTATGCGTCAATGTCCCTTGCCGACTGCGCCAGCTGCCACAAGGGAGAAGGGGTCGCTCCGAACCATGACAGCGACTGGGTACGCGGTCACAGGGTTCTGGCGAGCAAGGCTGGAAGCAATTGCGCCGAGTGCCACGCCCAGTCCTGGTGTCTCGACTGCCACACCGGCGGGGGCATCGAAAGGGATCTGTCCACGCGCACCTTCCAGCGCAACTACGTCCCGAAGAGCCACCGCTCTAACTTCCTGAGCATCCACCCCGTCAAGGCCCTGGATAATCCCCAGAGCTGCAATCGCTGCCACGAGCCGTCTTACTGCAACGACTGCCACAGCAAGTTCCCGGTAGGGAAGATGCGGATCAAATCGCACCTTATGGGTAAAGCTGGAATAAACAGCGTGCAGTTTTCGGATCACCCGAGCGAGGCCCGGCGCAATCTGCAGTCCTGCCAGGCTTGCCACCCTGATGGCGATGTTTGTATCCAGTGCCACAAGAGTGGAGGGACAAGCCCTCATCCCCGCGGATGGGGTCATACCAAAAATAACTACAAGGATCGGGCTGGCAAGAAGACCTGCGTCAAGTGCCACCTGCCCGGTACCTACTAGGCGAGTAGACTACTACAACAAGGAGGAGACAGCATGAGTAGCAAAAGTTTGAAGTATTCTGCTTTGCTGGCCGCATGTCTGGGTGTTGCCGCTTTGGCTGGTTGCGGTTCGAGCAACAAGAGTGGATCGACACATCTGACAAAAGTGGGTGACACCGCTTGCGTCCAGTGCCATAGTGCCGTGACCGAGGCCCTTACAGGGCAGAGCATTATAGCCCAGTACGAGAATAGCTCACCCCATAATAGCGAAGCTCTCGGCTGTGAAAGCTGCCACGGTGCCGGAAGCCTGCATAACGGCGTGGGTCCGATACCATATCCGGAGCCCGACGCGAATCGCTGTGCAACCTGTCATGATGGTGTTACTGCACGGGCCACCAACGCAAACACCGCTTTTGAAACGTCCAACCACGCAACGGGAACCCCTTCTCATACTTCAGGACTTTGTGTCCGTTGCCACACGCATGAAGGAGCTGTTCTGTCCAATATTTCCGGATACACCGGAGATGGGACGGTCTTCAGTTCTGCAGCGTATGTACCTCCGGCATACACAGGGGCATATACAGCGTTCAAATGTGAAACCTGTCACGAACATGGCGGCGGTTTGCGCAGCATTCTTGCCAAAAACCCGGCTGGCCTGGATGTTGCCTGGAACCCCAGTGGTTCCAGAGATGCTAAGAACAACCAGTTCAACCTGTGCACCAGTTGCCACACCATATACAATTACAACGGGTCCCAGTTGCTCGCTTCCGGTACAGTTGCATCAGGAACCGGCCCTGTTGGCTACCACGAGACCAGATGGAATCGTATAATCGCATCTACCCACTATGACAACCCTGCAACAGGTTATGGCCTTGCCAGTAACGTTGTTGAAGGATATGTCATCCGTAAAACCGGTGAAAATCCTTGCTTCGACTGTCATGGCCATGAGGCCAAGACTTTGACCAATCCTTCTGAAACAGAGACTACCATTCATAAGGAATGGGCACAGTCAGGCCATGCCGGAGGCCTCTTGGCAGCCAAGTATGCTGCTGCTGACGGTTCCAGGACCACGGCAGAGGTTGACGCAGTTATGGCAGCCGGTGCAACCTCTGCAACCGGTGACGGCTGGGTTCACTACAACTGGGATAAAACCTATTCAGCCGGTACTACCAATGATCGTGGCTACTGCCAGAAGTGCCACACCTCAACGGGTGTTTCAAACTTCCTGAGCTCACCTTCTACTTACGATGAAACCGGCGCAAACAACAACTTCTCCCACCTGTCCGGCTGGACACAAACGGCGGGCTCTACGCAAAACGAACTGCTTTACTGCTGGGGTTGCCATAGCAACGCCGGCACCGGCGCACTGCGTAACTCTGGGGCACTCACTATCACCTTTGATGCAGATAAGGCCGCATCATTCCAGGTTACTATGCCGGATGCAAAAAAATCGAATGTGTGCGTAGCTTGCCACACCGGTCGGGGCAATAAGAATTCTGCTCCCGTTTCCCGCGATGGTTCGGCATATCACCACGGTGTCGCCGCCGGTACTCTGTTCAGTTCAGTAACCCACACCGGCTTCGAATTTGACGGGCTGAACTATGCCAATCCGTCATATTTCAAACATGACATCATTGGTACCGATACTGCCAATGGTTCTGGTCCTTGCGCAAGCTGCCACATGAGCGGTAAGAGCCACTCCTTCAAGGCCGTTGACGCTGCAACTCAAACCATCACGAACCAAGCCCTCTGCGATACCTGCCATACTGCTGAACACGGCTTGATGACTTACGCTACGATAGAAGAAGAAAGCGCTGGTTATCAAAATGCCGGGGCATTGCTTGTGGATATGGTTAAAGTGCAGAATGCACAGACCAACTACACTGGTAGTGCTATTCTCTACAGTACAACCGTCGCTAACGATTACAAAGCCCATCAAAACTCAAAACTGTCTTCTGATGAGGCTGGCGGCTTTGTACACAACCGTATCTATGTCAAGCGTCTGATTTTCGACTCCATTGACTGGCTGGATAACGGTGCACTTAATGGTACCATTACCATTCCTGCTGCCTATGCAGAGGCACGTGCCTGGCTTGGCGCCGATGCATCAGGTGTAGTAACGAGACGTCCGTAGCCGCATATTTCCCCGGAGGCCCTGCGCCTCCGGGGAGATCATCGGTCCATATTTTTTCGTATGTTGGAACAGTTACTGCTGACCGCCCCTCCCCTGGGGCGGTTTTTTATATTAGAGAAGTTGCAAATGGGGATGTGCTGAAACAAAATCAAACACTGAGAGTCAAAGTGTTATTGAGATGATGGGGCCAGCACTTGAAGCATTCTTGGGCATCTTATGAATTTTACAGCCTTAACTAAACGTTCAATTGTTTTTTTTGTAGTCCTGTCCGGGCTGGTGCATTTGCTTTGTCTTGGGGTGTTTACTCGTGTCGGCAGCTTGGATTTTGCTCCGCCTGTAATTCCATCTTTTGATGTAAGCGTAATGCTGCCTGAATCGAAAATACCTGAACACATTCGCCCTTCGTTGTCTGCGCCGATTGAGGTGCCACCTCCTCGGGATGATGAGATAAGGAATACGATCGCCAGGACGGACGAAAAAGAGTCTGGACACTCGTTAACCGTACCAACGCCACAACAAGTTGAAAAAAACATGGCTGAGGGGCATCCCGCAGTCGCTCAGGCTAAGGCTGAAGAGTTGAATGGTGTGGTAGTTAAAGATTCTTTGTCCGCCAGGGAAGCAGAAGAAGGTGCTGCCGTTTCTGTGCCGACACTTAAATCGGTAAAAATCGAGTTAGCACCGCCGTTGCGCCGGGGTGACGAATTCCTTGCAACGGCGCGGGAAAAACTCACCTACCGGATCACCATGCTCGGTTTGCCCATAGGGGAGGCAGTCATTGAGGCGGCGAGAGAGCAGACCGGTTTCCATATCACCACGAGCATCAAATCCAATCCCGTCATCTCGGCGATTTACCCGGTGGATAACCTCGTCGAGACGCGGCTCATCAACGGCAATTATCTTGTAACCAAAATCAGGCAGCGCGAGGGTGGGGTGAAGAGCGATACGGGCTTTACCCTGAAGTTCCGGGAAAAGACCGCCTTCTGGGCGGATCGCACCCGGAATCTCTACGCCAACGACCCCCTTCCCCGGGAAGACGTGCTCGATTTTCTCTCCGGTTTCTACTACCTGAGAACCCACCGGCTGGAGGTCGGCAAACCGGTCGAACTTTACCTCTACGACAGCAACGAGTATGCTCCAGTCACGGTAGAGGTGTTGCGCCGCGAGTCCGTGACACTTCCAGGTTCGCGAAAGGTCGATGCCCTAGTTGTGCATCCTCTGCTAAAGACGGAAGGCTTTTTCAAGAGAAGCGGCGAGGTTCTGATCTGGCTCACCGATGACGAGAACAAGGTGCCGGTCAAGATGGAGACGACTATCGCTCTCGGGCGCGTGACGGCTGAACTCGTTGCTGCGGAGTCGGAGAAGTGAAAGAAGGCGGAATAGCAATGATTATAGCTGCGGAGCCGTTTTCTCGGTCGGTGGTTATCCCCACTTTTCTTGTGAGCGAGTATAACTAATGGGTGTCAGAATATGTACTTCCGTGACTGAAGAGAGGGCCAGCTTTAACAAAGCTTTTCAGTAAACTGTTTTTGTAAAATTGCCATAATTAATCATAGTAAGTCTATTGAGTGTGGACATACTATGCTTAATTCTGGTAATTTATTGGTCTGAATCGGAGGTCGCCAAAACAATGAGCGAACTGTTACTCGACCGGATTCCGCATGAAGAATTTGACTACCAGACCCTGCTGGACGCCCTTCAGGGCTACGCCCGGCCGCGGATGAAAATATCGAGCCTGCTGGCCAAGGGGGCCATCATCCGCGTCAAAAAGGGGCTCTATATTTTGGGTGACTCCCGCCGCCGTCGGCCATTCTGCCGGGAGCTTCTGGCAAACCTCATCTACGGTCCCTCCTATGTTTCCCTCGACTATGCCCTTCACTACCATGGCCTGATACCGGAGCGTGTGGAGACGATCACCTCGGTGACCTGCGGCCGCTCGCGGAGCTTTGTTACTCCCGTCGGCACGTTCTCGTACCGGATGATACCACTTGAGGCCTTCCGTACCGGTATGGACAGGGTTGAAGTGGATGTGGACCGCTCCTTTCTTCTGGCCATTCCAGAAAAGGCCCTGGCTGACCGGATTGTCGCTGAGCGAGGCGCCGGCATCACGACGCAGAGGGGATTGCACGACTATCTGGTTGCCGGTCTCCGCATCGAGCCGGTTACGTTGAGAAAGCTTGATCCTCTGCGGTTGGAGGAGATTGCCGGGCACTACCGCTCCCGGAGGGTGCAACTGCTGGCCGACTTGGTCAGGCGTCTGCGCAAGAATTCAAAGGAGGGTGCTGATGCACGAGGCAATTGCCCGCATGCTGGTACGCTACGAGGCCAGGAGCATTGACGATTCAGTTCGCGCCCTGCGCGAGATACTCCAGGAAGTGGCGCTGCTCGGCCTGTGGCGCGCGAAATTCTTTGAGCACGCCGCCTTTTACGGAGGCACTGCCTTACGGATCCTCTACGGCCTGGATCGATTCTCGGAGGATCTGGATTTTTCACTCCTGGCGCCGTCGACGGATTTCGATCTGGCACGCTATACCGCATCCCTTGAGGAGGAGTTGCTGGCCTTCGGTTTCAACGTCCGGGTGGAAATGGTCGACAAAACGGAGGAATCAGCGGTGCAGTCGGCGTTTTTGAAGGGTAACACCCGCAACGAGTTGCTGGTTATTGAAACAGTGGATGAGATCGCCCGCCGGATTCCGGCCGGCCAGGTGTTAAAGGTTAAGTTGGAAGTTGATACCGATCCGCCCCCCTTCTTTTCTACCCAGACGCGCTATTTGCTGCACCCGATCCCCTTTGCCGTGCGTTGCTACACTTTGCCTGATCTCTTCGCCGGCAAGATGCATGCGGTTCTGTTCCGCCAATGGAAAAACCGGGTCAAGGGACGGGACTGGTTTGATCTTGTCTGGTATGCCGCGAACTACCCCCGACTCAATATGAATCACCTGGAGCAGCGAATGCGCCAGACCGGCCACTGGAGAGGCGAAGCTTCGCTTTCGGCGCAGACCTTTTCTGAATTACTGGCCGAGGCGATCGACCGGCTCGATGTGGGGCAAGCGCGACGGGATGTGGCCCCCTTCGTCAAGGACCCGCAAATGATTGCCATCTGGTCCCGTGACTTTTTCCGTGATGTGGCGGGGAGAATTCAACCCGAGGCTTTTTCTGGGTTCAGTACTCTTGATGAGACAGGGTTGTAAACGGGTACAATAGTTGCTCGTTGAAAAGTATGTGAATGAGATCAGCAAAGGGGGAAGAACCGTAGGGGCTGTGCCCGCAGCTGGGTATTCCCGCGGTTGACCAAGTGGCTCCCCCACACTCAAAAGGAGGATGCATTATGAAAAAAATGTTGTTTTTCCTGCTCGCACTGACGTTTTCTGCCACTGCTGCCCTGGCTGCCGGCGGCCTCGACGGCTTTCTCAGTAACCTTAACGTGCAGGCCCGCGCCGACATGACCGGCTTTGCCGGCAGGCTGAGCGCCCAGTTCGGCGTGCCGGGGGTGCAGGTGAGCGCAACCCTGGGTACGGTAAGAGAGCCTGCCGATGCCTTTATGATCTACCAATTGGGGCAGATGTCCCATCAACCCTACGAGAGAGTCCTCCAGACCTATCAGGCTAACCAGGGCAAGGGATGGGGCGTGATGGCAAAAAGCCTCGGCATCAAGCCCGGCTCGGCCGAATTCCACGCCCTTAAGCGGGGCGATTTTTCTCTGACCGGTAAATCCGCCCATGGGGAAAAAGGTAAAGGGCGGGGGAAGGGTAAGGGAAAAGGACACAATAAGTAGACCTGGATCGGAGAGGCGCTCTAGCCTTGGACGGTGCCGCGCCTCTCCGGTTCCTCAACGATTCAAGGCGATAATCTTTACAAAAATACCGGCAGCCGTTCCGTAAGCCGGATCTCCTCCGGTGTCACGAGGGCGCGGTAGGCCAGGGCCTCCTCGCCGCTTGTGGCTGCCAGCCGCAAGCGTCATCCCTATTTGTTTTTTTCATATTCCGCTTGCGACATCTGAAATTCGTACTATACTCCGAATAAAACATGTTTGATTCGGAGTATCTATGTTCGAGCAGGCGATTGTCGACCAGAATCCCCATTGGAGTGGTCAACCCTACACCGAGGGTGTGCGAAGGGATGTTCTCGGTAAGATTCTCGAATTACTTGACCTTCCGCATATCATCTCACTTGTCGGTGTACGCCGTGCGGGCAAAAGCACCATTGCCCGGCAGGCGATCAACTACCTCATGGGTGAAAAGGGGATCAAACCGAAGAATATTCTCTTTCTCAACCTGGAAACTCCCCAGTTCAGTCGCTTTCGTAACGATGTTGCTTCTCTGGAGCGGATTTATGATGATTATCTTAAGCTCGCCTCTCCCGAGGGAACGGTCTACTGTTTTCTGGACGAGGTTCACTTCTTTCCCGAGTGGCAGGTCTTCGTCAAGGACCGCTACGAGCGGAAAGGGATCAAGTTCATTGTCACCGGCTCTAATTCCCGCCTCCTCTCCTCGGAGTTCATTACGCTTCTTTCAGGTCGGGCGCTTCCTGTTGAGGTGTTTCCCTTTTCCTTCGCCGAGTTTGCCCGTGCCAGGGGGCTTGATGCCGGAGACCGTCTTGAAGCGCTGCGGGATAGGCATCGCTTCAGGGGGGTGTTTGATGAATACATCCGGCTCGGCGGTTTTCCGGAAATTGCTTTTATCGAGGACAGTGCTCTGCAGAAAGAAGTTCTCGTCATGTATGCCCGGAACATCCTCTACCAGGACATCGCACCCCGTTTCGGCGTGAAGAAAGCACAGGAACTGGAAAATCTCTTCTTTTACCTGACGTCCAATGTGGCGTCACTCTATTCGTTCAATCGTCTGGCGGCGCTCGTGGGATTGACCGACAAGACGGTGAAGGAGTATCTCTCGTTCTTTTCCGATGCTCACCTGCTCTTCACGCTCGATTCCTTTGATTTCTCCCTCAAAGAGCAGCTCCGGAGCCCGAAAAAGATCTATGCAATCGATACCGGCATGGCTGCGGCAACTGCTTTCAGCATCTCGGAAAACTTCGGTCATTATCTGGAAAATCTGGTCTTTCTTGCGCTGCGGCGGCAGGGCCGGGAGATTTACTATTACAAGACCGCCACTGGCCTGGAGGTTGATTTCGTCTGCCGGGAAAAGGGAGCTTTTACCGAGTTCATTCAGGTGGCCAGAGATCTTCAAGGAGAGAAGACCAGAACCCGCGAACTCAAAGCTCTTTTCCGGGCTCTTGAAGAGACGGGATTGCAGAGTGGTACGATTGTCACTTACGAGGATGAGGATGAAATCAGCGAAGGGGGAAGGACCGTGCGGGTTGTGCCTGCATATCGGTATTTCTGCGTCTGATGAGGTGTACTGTGTGTTCCTAATGGGTAAGGGAAAAGGATACAAGAGGGTGGTGCCGCGCCTCTCCGGTTCCTCAACGATTCAAGGCGATAATCTTTACAAAAATACCGGCAGCCGTTCCGTAAGCCGGATCTCCTCCGGTGTTACGAGGGCTCGGTAGGCCAGGGCCTCCACGCCGCTTTTCACGGCCAGCCGCAACAGTCGGCCGTATTCCGGATCGATGGCGTCGGCCGGTGCCACTCCGTCGCCATCCCCCCGCTGAACCACGTAGAAAATCACCCCGCGATCTCCGCGCCGCACCATCTCCATCAGCTCCCGCAGGTGTTTCTGCCCCCGTGTCGTAACGGCATCGGGAAAGAGCGCCCGCCCTCCTTCCACCAGCGTCACGTTCTTCACTTCCACCCAGCAGCGTCCCGATTCCCCTTCCAGGAGGAGGTCGATTCGGCTCCTTTCCTCGCCGTAGCGGACTTCGGGACGGATGCTTCCGTATCCTTGGAGTTCCGTCACCGTTCCATCCTCGATGGCCTCCCGCACCAGTCGGTTCGGGAGCCCCGTATTGATGCCGGCCCAGAAGCCGTCGGCCATGACCAGTTCCCAGGTGTAGGCCAGTTTGCGGGTCGGATTTGCACTCTTCGAGAGCCAGACCGGGCTGCCGGGGATATTGCATCCCCTCATGCTTCCCGAGTTGGGGCAGTGGGCGGTGACAATGGTGCCGTCTGCCAGTTGGATATCGGCGAGAAACCGCTGGTAGCGGCGGATGAGGGTTCCGGAGTAGAGGGGAGAAGGTAATCGCATGGAGAGGGTGTAGCACGGCGTGCGATGGCGGGGCAAGATGAAAGGTGCTGATCTGAAAAATAACGTTTGTTCATTGACAGGGGGTAAAACTCTGTTATTAAGTTTAGAACAATTCGGAATTATTAGGCTTTTCAGATTTGCCCCATGTTGTTGCTTCTGCGATAAAACCACGATGCCATCAGTAGTTACACAATTTGCCGGACGTACATTCTGACGAAAGGAGTTCAGACGATGCCTACGTATCTTCATCCGGGTGTGTATGTGGAGGAGATCCCGAGCGGTTCCCGCCCCATCGAAGGGGTCGGGACGTCCACCGCGGCGTTTGTCGGCTATACCACTAAGGGACCGGTGGCCGAACCGACGCTTTTGTTCAAGTGGAGCGACTACGAGGAGCAGTTCGGCGGTATCCGCGATCTGGGGAAATCGGCCACTGGCGACCCCATGGGGTTCGCGGTCTACAGCTTTTTCCAGAACGGGGGGACCGCCGCCTACATCGTGCGGGCCATCACGGAGGGGAGCGCCGACACTGCTGAGGGGTTCCTGGTGAATCCCGACGATGCCACCCAGATCATCCGCTTCGCGGCGGCCAATCCGGGTGAATGGGGTAACGAGCTGCGAATCAGGTTCGAGGCCAAGGCTGATGCACCCGGTTTCTACACCCTGCGGGCCGGTGTCATGGACGGGACCGAGTTCAAGGAGCGGGAGCGGTTCAACGATCTGACCGTGGCCGACGACGACGCTCCTGACTACATCGAGAGCAAGGTGAACGACGCCTCGACGCTGATCAGCGTCGAGATGCAGGCGATCAGCCAGTACCTCCTGGGGGTGAGCATCAGCCAGGATCTTTCGGCCGTGGCCGACTTCAGCGTGCTCAACGACCTGACCATGACCGTCACCGTTGACGGCACCGCCCGGGCGGTGACCTTTGCCGCCGACGAGTTCGACGCCACGAGCACCCTTGCCGATGTGGCCGGAAGCATCCAGGCGCTGGTGAGGGGCGCGGTGGTGGCCAACCCTGCCGTGCGGGACTTTACCTGTTCGGTGGACGGCAACCAGCTCGTCCTCACCTCCGGCACCCGCCTGACCACTTCTTCAGTCGTGGTGAGCGGCCCCGGCGACGCTACCGACGCCTCCACCGCCCTTCTACTGGGCCTTGCCAACGATGGCTCCGAACGGACCGGACAGCAGTCCCTGGACGCCATGCTCTCCGGCATCGCCGGTCAGGTCTCCCTTGCCGGGGGGACCAACGGCAGCGAACCCGACAAGGCCGCCTATGATGATATTTTCGCCGCCTTCGAAAAGGTGCGCGACATCAGCATTCTCTGCCTGCCGGGCCAGGCCTGGGATTCCACCACCGAGCAATCGATCATCGATGCCGCCGTGGCCCATGCCGAGAAGATGAGAAGCCGCATGGTCATCATCGACCCCCCTGAGGGGACCGAGCTCAAGACCGAGAAAGCGGTCAACGACCTGGGATTCAAGCCCAAGACCTACTCGGTGGCCTACTACCCCTGGGCCAAGGTTGCCAACCCCTTCTACAACGCCGAGAGAAACCCCGGCGTGCCGTCCACCCTCCTCGTTGCCCCCAGCGGTTTCGCCGCGGGCATGTGGGCCAAGATCGACGGCCGCCGCGGTGTCTGGAAGGCTCCGGCCGGGGTCGAGACATCGCTCCTCGGCGTGGCCGGCCTCCAGTACCCGGTGGAGGACGGGGAGCAGGATTCCCTCAACCCCCTCGGCGTCAACTGCCTCCGGAAGATGCCGGGCTTCGGGCCGGTCATCTGGGGGAGCCGCACCCTGGCTACCAAGGCCGACCCCGAATGGCGCTACGTCCCCATCCGGCGCACCGCCATCATGATCGAGCAGAGTATCTACAACGGCATCCAGTGGGCGGTCTTCGAGCCCAACAACCACAATCTCTGGGCTTCGCTGCGGGCCAACATCGGCTCGTTCATGGACGGTCTGTTCCGTGCCGGCGCCTTCCAGGGAGAAAAAGCCAATGACGCCTACTTCGTCCGTTGCGGCCTGGGGGACACCATGACCCAGGGAGACATCGACCGGGGCCAGGTGATCGTCATCGTCGGCTTCGCCCCCCTGAAACCGGCGGAGTTCGTAATTGTCCGGATTCAGCAGAAGGTTGCCGAACAATAGCGACCCCCCTTAGTCCCCCCTACAAAGTAGGGGGGAAGCGAGCAAGGCGAGCAGGGGGGTGAGTCCCGACAAGTTACGATTTTCAGAATAAAAGGAGGTTTCTGATGGCTGCACCGCTCTTTCCCGTAAACACCCATCGGCACGATCCCTACCGCACCTTCAAATTCCAGGTCGTCATCGACGGCAAGGTGGTGGCAGGGCTTAAAAAAATGGGCGCCCTCAAGAAGAAGACGACGCCGGTGAAGTGGCGCGCTTCCAACGACCCGTCCCACGAGCGGGTCATGCCCGGGGGGACAAGCTACGACCCGGTTACCCTGGAGCAGGGACTTACCCACGACCCGGTCTTCGAGAACTGGGCGAACCTGGTGAACAACATCCAGGGGGATGCCGCCATGTCCCTGAAAAACTACCGCAAAGACATCATCATCAATGTCCTGAACCTCCAGGGTAAGGTGGCCATATCCTACAAGCTCTACCGGGCCTGGGTTTCCGACTACCAGGCGCTCCCGGACCTGGACGCCGGCAACATGAACACCATCGGCATCCAGACCATCACCCTGCAGCACGAGGGATGGGAGCGGGATACCAGCGTCCCCGAGCCGGCTGAGTCCTGATGCGGCTTCCCGGCGGCATCTTTCGCGACGGCGTCCGGCGGCGGGATTTCGCTTTCCGTACCCTGACCGGCGCGGTGGAACTGGCCCTGGCCGAAGCTGCCGGGTCCGGCGCCACCCTGCCGGCCAGGGTGACTGCGGCCCTTGCCGCCACCTTGGAGCACATTGGGGGGGAGGCTCCCTCCCTTACGATGGTGGCGGGGCTTGCCGTTGCCGACCGCCAGTTTCTCATGGGGCGTCTGGCCGCAGGGCTCGGCCTGGGCGAGAACTGGCTCACGGCCCTTTGTGGCAGGTGCGGCGAGCAGTTTGATCTTTCCGTAACTAACGCGGACTTGCCGGTGAAGGAGGCAGGGGAAGGGTATCCCTTCACTGCGGTGGAGACGAGCATCGGGCCTTGCCGTTTCCGGATACCCACCGGGAATGATCAGGAGTTCCTGGCCCCCCTTGACGATGGTGAGGCCTTCCGGTGCCTGGTTAACCGTTGTCTGGTGGATTTCGCGGGCCAGCCTGCATTCACGGATGACGATGTTGCCCGGATTGAATCGGCCCTGGAGGCGGTTGCGCCGGAGGTGGCCGTGGCGGTCCAGGCCGCCTGCCCCGCCTGCGGCACCACCCATGTGATAGACGTAGACCCCTATGCGGCCTTGTCCTGCAATGCCGGAGGGGGGCTTCTCCAGGAAATTCACATCCTCGCCGCCACCTACCACTGGAGCGAAGGGGAAATCCTGGCCCTTCCCCTGGAGCGCCGCCGGCGCTACCTGGAACTGATCGACCGGGCGCGGGGAATGGCGCGGTAGAATAGCGGAGTAGTTATGGGATTTTTCGCCGACATCATACGCGACAGCCGAAGGGGGGGGATATCAGCCGGACTCCCCCATTCCCCCGCGCCAACTGGCGGCGTGGCGGTTCCGGCTGACGCTTCGGCCATGGCGGACGGGGAAGCAGTTGAATCCGCCGCAGCCATTGGCAGCGACGCGTCGGTGATGCAACTTCGGGAGGAGGGGGGCGGTACGCCGGTTACAGCGGGGCAGAGACTTACGCAGGCTGGAGCCGTCGCCCGAAAGGTGGTGGGCCCTTCGCTTTCGGAATACACCCCGGTTGCGGGAATTCCGGAGGTGACGGAGAGAGAAGCAGTTTTTCCCGATCCTGTGAAACGAGAGCAGGCTGGAAGCGAAAGCGACCGATCGGCACGTGGCGATTTCCGCGTTGAACCGATGGAGTCATTTCACGACGGTGGTTCGATTGACGTTCCAGTAGTATCAGTGAGCGCAAAAGATTCATTCGTACGGGAATCTTCGTCAGGATATGCGGCGTTACAAGCTGGGAAAGTGTCTGTGGAAACTCAGGGGAGACGGCAAGCGGGGGAAACCCGTGCGGGCTCCACCACCCCTCCCGGACTAATGGGCGGCGAAACAGTAGAAAACCCGGCCTTTGAGTTGCCGGATGAACCTCTCCGGGCCGATGTTGAAGTGTTGCCGGCCCTCCATTCGCCGGGGAATCCGCTAAAGTCGGCAATGCAGGCGGATCAGGCGTTACAGCAAGGCGAGGTGCCGGATGAGACCGGACGGCCCGCCGTTCCGCTGGGGAGGGAATCCCTGGAGGAGACGAATCCCGCTCCATCTTCCGGGGCTGTCCCGGCCTCCGTGACGCTCCATCAGCCCCCTGTCCCCGCCGTCAGCGAGCAGTTACCGCGCCCTGCCGAGCGGCGGACGGCTCCCCCCGAGCCCCAGGTGAGGATCGGCACCATCGAGGTTGTGGTGGTGGCCCCGGCGCCGGCGGAGCGCCCGTCCCGGAGCGAAGAGCGCTCCCGCCCCGATCTGGCCAGCCGCCACTACTTGAGGAATTTCTGATATGGCCCTTCCGCGCTCATCACTCTCCCAGGTCTGCCGGGCCATCGCCGACTTCGTCAGCGTGGGGCTCGACGCCAGCGCCAATTCGATCCAGGTGATGATCGGATCCCCGGCCAGCGCCGCGCCGGCAACTGCCGATACGAATCACCGGGTGAACCTCTTCTTCTACCGGGTCGAGCCGGCCGGATTCTTTACGGGGGACACCCCCGGCGACCCTTGGTGGGTGCGGCTCCACTGCCTCGTCACCGGCTTCGGCCTCGACGAGGAGCAGATAAGCTCCGGCGAGAACGACCTGCGTCTCCTGGGGGAGGTGATGCGCCTCTTCCACGAGACGCCGGTGCAAACGGCCCTGACGGTGGATGACGAGGCGTTCCGGCTCCAGGTGCTCTTTCACCCCCTGGGGGCCGACGAGCTGAACCACATCTGGTCCACCCAAGGGGACGTGAGCTACCGCCCCTCCATCGCCTACGAGATGGCCCTGGCGCCGGTGCTCCCCGCGGAGCGCCGCCCCGAAAGCCCCCTGGTGGGGCGGATCGGTACCGAAGTTCGGGCCGTACCCGCCGCCCGCACCTCTCCCTTTACCGGCGCTGCCGCCGCGCCGCCGGTTTCCCGCACGACGGTGGATACCTCCCGCTCCGACTGGGCGCCGGTCATCTCCTTCGTGCTCGATGACGGAACGTGCGCCCAAAGCCTCCTCTTTGCCCACGGGAGCCAGGCGCTGGCGGATTTCACGCCCCAGGTCTGGGTGGCCGGTGAACCCGCCGCCCCGGTGACCCTTGCCTGGCAGCGCTGGACGAGCACCGTCGGCTGGGAGGATGTGGCGGACCCGACGGCGGCTACGGCCACGGATCTGACCCTCGATCCCGACGCTGCCGACGACGCGGAGACCGTTGCGACGGCCCTTCCGGATGAACTGGTTTCCGACGGCGGTCAGGCGGTCCTCTATGCCGAGCGGAGCTATGTGCGGGGTGCGGACGGGGTGACGGTGACGGTGCGGAGCAATCCCCTCCTCGTCACTGTCCACGGAGGGGCGTGATGGAAGCCGCCGTCAGAGCCATAGGAGAGGATGGATTTGCCCCCGAGTGGGAGCGGATCGGCCTCCTTGCCCAGATCCTGGCCGGGTCACGCCAGGGGCGGGAGGCATCCCTGGGTGAGCTGGAGCGGCTCCGGACGCTCCAACAGCAGGTGGAGACGTCCCGTCGGCAGGAGGGGGGCTGGCGTGCCGTGGCGCCGGCGGGGCTCTCTCCCATCGAGTTCGATGTCCTCGCCTGCGTAGTGGCTCCCGAGGCGGAACCCCGGCTGGGGTGGCTCTTTCAGACCCTTCAGTCCGGTTCACCGACCCCCTATCCGACACCGGCGCTCCTCCAGGAGCTTCTGGCCATGGCTCCGGAGGAAACGCCGCTCCTCTACGGTGCCCTCACCGAGTCATCCCCCTTGCGGATCAGCGGGCTCATCGAGGTGGAGGGGGGTGATCCGTTCCAGCCGGTGAAACCGGTACCCGGCGTAACGGCGCGGCTCCTGGGGCGTCCGGCCGTCACCGGCGATCTCCCCGGGGCGGTGCTGGTGAAAACCCCGGCCCGCTGGGACGATCTGGTGCTTCCCCCGGACCGGGTTGCCATGCTCCGGGAGTTTCTCCTCTGGATCACCCACAAGGCCACGGTGGTGGGGGAGTGGGGGGGGGGCGACTGCGGCGGGCCCGTGGGGCTCTTCGCCGGGCCGTCGGGGACGGGCAAGACCTTTGCCGCCGCGGTCCTGGCCGCGGAGCTGGGGTGGCCCCTCTACCGGGTGGATCTGGGGCGGCTCGTGAGCAAGTACATCGGCGAAACGGAGAAGAACCTGAACCGCCTCTTCGATGCGGCCCACGGCCAGCCCATGATCCTCCAGTTCGATGAGGCCGACAGCCTCTTCAGCAAGCGTGGGGAGGTGCGGGAGGCCCGCGACCGCTACGCCAACATGGAGGTGAGCCACCTCCTGGCCCGCATCGAGTCCCACCAGGGACCGGTGATCCTCACCACCAACCTCCGCAAGCACCTGGACCCGGCCTTTGCCCGCCGCTTCCAGGTGGTGGTGGACTTCCCCCGCCCCGACGCCGAGGCCCGCACACGTCTCTGGCAGCGGCTTCTCCCCCCGAGGGCGCCCCGGGAGCCGGAGGTGGACCCCGCATTCCTCGGCGCCGCCGTGAACCTGACCGGTGGGAGCATCCGCAACGCCGCCCTCCATGCCGCCTACCTGGCCGCTGGCGCCGGTAGCCCCCTCGGCCTCGGCCACGTTGCCCTGGCGGTCTGGCGGGAACTGGGGAAGGACGGCCGGGAACTTTCCCCCCTCGACCTGGGGCCTCTGGCACCCTTTCTCCCCAAGGAGGCCCCGTGCTGACTATTGATCGCCTGCGCCTTCAATTGCCACCCGCCTTCAGGGATCGGGCCGGGGAGATCGCCCGGCTGGTGGGGGAGGAACTGGCAACGGTCTCCGTGGGCACCGACTTGCAGATCGACCGGCTGGCGGTGGCGCCGGTGGAGGTGCATTCCCTGGCCACCGACCGGGATGTGGCCCGGGCAATCGCCCAAGCGGTTGGTCAGACCTTGCAGGGACCCCCCTTCAGTCCCCCCTACTTTGTAGGGGGGAAGCAAGCAACGCGAGCAGGGGGGTGAAGAGCAGGGGATTACGCGGAAGAACAATGAACACACAAGAGGTAAATGATGCTCAACACCGTCAAGGGGATGCTCATCGAATACGCCCTGGCGCTCCCGCCGCTGGTGCTGGTCTTCGACTTCAATCCCCAGTCCCTGACCCGCTCCCGCACCATTACCCTGCGGACCGGCAGCGCCCCCGGCACCCGGGGGGGATACGACTTCGCCCTCCCCACCGAGACGGCGCGAGTGGCCCAGGGGGTCACGGTGCAGCCCGAGAGCTTCACCATCGAGATCCTTCTGGACGCCACCGACCGGATGAACGACGGCGACCCAATCGCCACCGTCGCCGGTGTTGAGCCGGAGCTGGACACCCTTCGCTCCATGGTGGAACCAAAGGCCCAGGGCCCCGGCGGGCTCCAGACCCTGGCGAGCCTCGGCCTCGGCGGCCAGCGGGCGTTCCAGCGGAGCGAATCGGCGTCGGTGCTCCTCCTGGTCTGGGGAACCCACATCCTCCCGGTGTTCCTCACGAGCATCCGCGTGACTGAGGAGGCCCACCTCCCGTCCCTGGTCCCGTACCGGGCCCGGGCGAGCCTCACCATGCAGGTCATTGAGGGGAACAACCCCTTCTACCAGGTGGAAAAGGTGCGGCAGGTGGTGGGTGCCGCCCTCAACACGGGGCGCACCGTGATCGGAGGAATTTTCTGACATGTTCCAGAAGGGGAGCCGCTACGAAAAAACCGAGAGATTCGCGCCGTCCTCCGACGGGACCACGGTCTTTGCCGGAATCCGCCCCCGGGCCATCGGCCCCGCCACCGGGGTTGTGGAGCACGTGGTGAAAGCCGGCGACCGCCTGGACCTCCTGGCGCGCCACTACTACAACGACGATCGCCTCTGGTGGCGGATCGTCGACGCCAATCCCGACTTCCTCTACGGCGGCGACATGGTGCTGGAAGAGATGGAGGGAAGGGTGATTCTGATTCCGAAGGCGAAGGAATAACGGATGATCCTCGATTTTCTGACATCAAAACGCCGCGAGCCGGCCGAATGCATCATCCGCGTGGGGAGCGCGGGGCTGGAGATCACCGATCTCTACCCGTTTCTCACGGAGGTGACGGTGGATGCCGGCCGGGCCGAGCCGACGGTGGCGACCATCACCTTCGAGAGCCGCCGTGACGAGCAGGGGCGATGGCTTGTCCAGGACGACGGCCGCCTCGCCCCCTGGGAGCCCATCGTCATCGAGGCGGCCTTCGGTTCCGCCACCGAGGAGGTGATGCGGGGGTACATCCGGGAGGTCCGGGCCGACTACCCGGAGGATGCCGGGAGCGCCCGGGTGATCGTGGAGTGCCGTGACGACTCCCTGGCCCTGGACCGGGAGCATGTGCGGGAGGTCTGGGGAGGGGACACCCCCACGACCGACCAGGTTATTGTCCCGACGATCCTCGCCAAGTACGGGCTCTCACCGGATCCGGCCAACGGCAGCGGCCAGACGGGGCTCGTCATTAACCAGGACGGGACCGACATCGAGTTCCTGCGGAACCGGGCCGAGGCCAACGGCTACGACCTTCTCTTCCGGGAGGGAATGGCCTATTTCGGCCCCATGCGCCTCGACGCGGAACCCCAGGCGACCATCATGGTCTACGCCGGGGAAGATACCAGCGCCTATCGCTTTTCGGCCAGGGACGACGGCCACCAGGCCGACCGGGTTGCCTTCGACCGGGCCGAGACCGCCGGAAGCGGCACCGTTTCCGAGACCATTGACCCGGACCTGCCGCTTTTGGGGAACGAGGCGGCCACGGGGGCGGGGAGCGGCCTTCCCGACTTCGCCTGGCGCATGAGCCGCCAGGGGGAGATGAGCGAGGATGAGTGGCGGGCCCGGGCCCAGCGCCGGGCCAACGATCTCTCCCTTCGGGTGAAGGGGGAGGGGGAACTGGACGGCTCCCTCTACGGCCACGTGCTCCGGGTTGGTGAACCGGTTGGGGTGGACGGCGTCGGCGAGCGGTACGGTGGCATCTGGTTCGTGGATACGGTGAGACACCGGTTCAGCACTGAGGGGTACCGGCAGAGCTTCAACCTTCTGCGTAACGCCTACGGCGACAACCTGGGAAGCGGCGCCGGCGGCGTGCTGGCCGGCGTTTTGGGGGGATAGATGGACGACCTGCTCCTGGAACTGGCGCGGCAGTACCGCAACCGCTACTACGGCAAGTACCGGGGATTTGTCACCGACAACGACGACCCGGAACAGCGGGGGCGGCTCCGCCTCATGGTCCCGTCGGTCCTGGGCGAAACTCCCACGGGCTGGGCGCTGCCGAGCCTCCCCTTCGGTGGTTTGTCCGACCAGGGGCTGTTCATGGTCCCCGAGGTGGATGCCCAGGTCTGGGTGGAGTTCGAGGCGGGGAACGTGAACCTCCCCATCTGGACCGGCACCTTCTGGCAGGCGAGCGGCGACCCGCCGGCGGAGGCGGCCAAGTCTCCCCCCACGACCCGGGTGCTGAAGACCCCGTCGGGGCATATCCTCCAGTTCGACGACGAGTCGGGGGCCGAGAAGTTCCGCCTCGCCCACCCGGCCGGGACCGAGATGACCGTGGACGAGAAGGGGACGGTGATCGTGGCCGACGCCAAGGGGAATACCCTGACCCTGGACGCCGACGCCGGCCAGATCGTGGTGGAGGACAGCAACGGCAACACCATCACCATGTCGTCCAGCGGCACCACCATCGAGGACTCCAACGGCAACAAGGTGGAGATGGCCGCTTCCGGGATCACCGTCAAGGGGCAGCAGGTGGTGGTGGAGGGGCAGACGGTGATGCTGGCGGGGCAGGGGGGGGAGCCGATCATTAAGGGGCAGAGCTTCCTCACCCTTTTCGCTACCCATGTCCATCCCAGCGCCATGGGGCCTACGGGACCCCCGATACCGCAGGGAGAGATGAGTACGCTGTCCATGAAGGTGATGACGTCGTAGGTATTCGTTTTTTAGCAGTGGTGAGAGGGGGGCGGGAGGACTTTCGCTCCGAAAATAGGCAAGCGTCGCTGGCTAAGCCTCCATCAACTCCTCTGCTGCTCCCGGCGCTTTCCCTCTTAAGGGACTCCGGTGCTTTTCTGCGGGCCTCTTTTCTCCGCGAAAGCCCTCCCGCCCCCCTCTGGAAATAGTGGTGGGGCACGTGACGGAAAAGCTTGGGAACGGCGCTGGAATGAGTGGTACATGAACCACCGCGGCATCCCGGAGGGGGACGGGGATTCTTCCGGAGAAAAGAGTCCCCGCGAAAAAACACCGAAGGAATTACGAAGGGAAAGCTCCGGGAGCGGCACCGTGGGGTGAGTGAAATTCGAACAGTGACGCTTGGACTCTTTTCGGAGGAAGGATCCCCGTCCCCCTCCCACCACTGAAGGCAATGAAGAAAACATAATGGATTAAGGGGAAATTATGAACCGCCTAACCGATCCCCCCTATATGGGCTTTCCGCTCCGCATCGGCGACCACGGTGCTGCCGTCGCCGACCGCCGGTCCCACGTGCGGCAGCAGATCGAGCAGGTCCTCTTCACCAATCCCGGCGAGCGGGTCTTTCGCCCCGACTTCGGAGCCGGGCTGAAACAGCTCGTCTTCGAGCCCAATTCCTCGGTCCTCTGGGAGATCACCCGCAAGCGGATCTCCTCATCACTGGCCGAAGCCCTCCGGGGGGAGGTGGACCCCAAGAGCCTGGAGGTGGATGTGAGAGGAGAAGGGGAGAAGCTCCTGATAACCGTTTCCTACGCCCTGGCCGCCATCGGCCACGGCGAACGGCACGAATTCCTGGTGTGAGACCATGGCCGAGAACCCCACAAGCATACTGACCTTTGAAGGGCGTTGCCCCGACTGCGCCGAGCGGCGGGTGGAGCTTCCCCAGCCCCTTCCCGACCCGGGAGACGATTTCGACTGGCTCGCCCGGGACTACGACAGCTTCCGCCGCCTCATGCTCGAAGAGCTGGCCGGTCGCTTCCCGGAGCGGACCCGCTGGACCGCCGGCGACCTGGAGGTGGTTCTCGTGGAGGCCCTGGCCGCAGTCCTCGACCAGCTCTCAGACATGGCCGACCGGGTGGCAACGGAGGCTTACCTGGAAACGGCGCGGCGCCCCGAATCGGTGCGGCGGCTCCTCTCCCTCATCGGCTACGACGCTGCCACCGCCGCCGGGTTGGAGGACGACCCCCCCGCCACCCCCGACGGCAAGAGCCGTCACCAGAAGCTGGATGAGCTCTGGCGCCGCAACCCCCATCTCATGGACCCGGCCCGCCTCGAAGGGCCCCGGGCCATCCACACCCAGCGGCGGATGGTGACCGTGGCCGACTACGCCGACCGCCTCACGGACCACCCCCTGGTGCTGCGGGCCAGCGGTTGGAGCGCCTGGACCGGGTCGTGGCCCACGGTCCGGGTGGCCACGGTCCTCTGGAACGACCATTCCCTCGATGAGGAGGGGCTTCCCTATCCCGACGACCTGCGGGAGCGGGTCATGGCGTTCCATCAAAAGCACCGGATCTGGGAACCGGTCTGGGAGCCGGAGCCCCCCACCATCCGGACCATCCTCCGCCCCTACCTGGAAGCGTGGCGCATGGCCGGCCAAGAGGTGGTGCTGGAGGATGCCGTCCCCGCGGGGATCAAGATGTTCATCTCCATCCGGGTGCGGGAGAACTACTTCCAGTCCGAAGTGCGCAATGCCGTCCATCAGGCCCTCGGCACCGGGCCAGGGGGCTTCTTCGAGCCGGGGCGGCATGACTTCGGCGAAGACCTCTACGCCAGCGACGTTTTCCAGACCCTCATGTCCTTGGATGGGGTGGAAAACGTCTGTCTCAACCGCTTCAAGCGGTTCGGAGACCAGTACCCGGACCAGACCGACACGGGGCGCATCCCGCTCCAGGGGCTTGAAATCGCCATCTGCGACAACGACCCCCGCCGCCCCGAGCGGGGCTACATCAACCTCACCCTGACCGGAGGGCGCCGAGGATGAGCACCGGAACCGACCTTACCCGCTGGAACCGCGCCGGACTCAGCCGCTTCAGGTACGTGGACGGCAACGCCGTCACCTTCCTGGAACTGCTGAGGACCGAGCTGGCCGAGCGCTTCCCTAACTGGCAGGAGGTGACAAACCTTCCCGTCACCGAGACGGAAAGCGAGCGCCAGGAGCGGATGCTGGAGCAATACCACGCTCCGCGCCGGGACTGGGCTTGGGAGATTGCCCGGGTCCTGGCCCGCTCTTCCTCCGTCCTGACCGAGCACCTGGACGCCTATGCCAACGAGGGGTTCCTGGGGACCGCCACCCAGTGGGACACGGTGCGGCGCCTGGTGGAGATGATCGACTACCACCCGGCCCCGCCCGCCTCGGCCTCCACCCGCTTCATTATCGACGCCAAGGAGGCGGGGACCCTTCCCAAGGGATTCGCCGTGAAGCATACCCCCGCCGACGGCGGTGCCCAGGTGATCTTCGAAACTCTGGATGATATCAAGGTGGATCCGTTCCTGAACGGACTCCGGCCCGCCGAATACAACCGGAACCAGGAGCGGCTGGGAGGCGATACCCTCCTCCTGGAAGGGGAGATTGAGGATCTCAAGACCGGCGAACCCCTGGTTCTGGAGGATGAGCAGAGCGGGGTTCTCCGGGCCTATCTCATCGTGGGAACGCGGATCGTGGCGGGGAACACCGAGGTGCGGGTCACCCCCCGGCTCTCCCACCGGCTCCGCCAAGGGTACACCCTCATTCACGCCAAGCCGGCCGAGGGGCTTGCCCCCATCGGCCCGGCCGCCAAAGGGGCCGAGCTGGAGCGGGTCCTGCGCTTCACCGAGGAGCCGGAGGGGCTCCTCCCCGGCATGGTGATCTACATCGATGACGGCGCCGAAGAGCTCTACCGCCGGGTGTATTCCATTGCGGGGAAGCGGCTCGTCCTTGATACCGACGTGGGCCCCCTGCGCCTTGACACGGCCCGGGCCGGCTACCCGGTCACCATCACGGTGAGCGCCCAGGAAGAACGTCCCGTGAACAATCCGGGCTCCGTCATCTACGCGCTGCGGGTGGCCGGTGACTGGTCGCGGCTTGCCGACCGGCGGATCGTCCAGGAGACCGTCGACGCCAAGAAAGAGAAGCATCTCCCCTCCTACACCGTGACGGCGGCCCGCTACCATCCGGCCGACAGCGACCATCCCCGCAAGGGATACACCATCCTGACCGTTTCGTGGCTTAAGAGCGACCATCCCTTCCCCCTCAGCAACCCCCAGACGCTGCTGGTGCCGCCGGTGGGGGCCGGCCCCTGGCGGGCCGACACCTTCCTGGAGAAGCAGGATGGCCACCTCCCGGTCGCCATTGTCACCGCCAAGCCCAAGAAGACCACGGCCGGCGATCTGGTGGTGGTGGTCATGGGGCACCAGGCTGCCTGGGCCCGGCTCGCTTCCGTGAGTGTCGACCTGGCGCGGGAGGAGGCGACCCTTACGGCAGAGGACGGCTGGGACGACCGGGGGGGCGGCGACTTCTTCCTTACTGAGACAAAGGTCTACGCCCACTTCAAGGAGGCGCTCCGGACCGTGGCGTGGCAGGAGAACCGCCAGCCCGTGACCGGAAACCGCATCCCCCTGGCATCGGTGCCGTCGGCCCTGGAGAAGGGGCGCGTTCTCATGGTGGAGCGGACCGACGACGCCACCGCCGCCTTCTTCACAACGGTGGCCAGGATGGAGGGGACCACGCTGGTTCTGGCCCGGAACCTGCCAACCGGATTCACCCGGGGGAACACCCTCATTGCCGGCAACGTGGTCCTTGCGGGGCACGGTGAGAGTAAGGTGGAGAAGGTCTTGGGGAGCGGCGACGCCACCCGGACGAACCAATCCTTCGTCCTGGCCGAGACGGGGGTCTCCTTCGTGGCCGATTCGACCCAGCCCGCAGGCGTCAGGGCCGCCATCGATCTTTCCGTGGCCGGCCGGGTCTGGGAGCAGGTGGGAAGTTTCGCCTCCTCGGGCCCCACCGACCACAACTACACGGTGCGGATGACCGAGGCGGGGCAGCTCCTCATCGCCTTCGGTGACGGCGTGCGGGGCCGCCGCCTCCCCACCGGCGTGAACAACGTGCGGGTCACCTTCCGCTCGGGCACCGGCCTAGCCGGGAACCTTCCGGCTGGAAGCGCCTTCAAGCCCTCCAGGCCCCACCGCCTGGTGGACAAAGTGCGCCAGCCCCTTCCCGCCACCGGCGGCAACGACCGGGAAGGGGTGGAGTCCCTGCGGGAGAACGCCCCGGCGACCCTCCTAACCCTGGAGCGGGCAGTTTCCCTGGACGACTTCGCCTGGCTCGCCATGTCCCAGAGCAGCGTCTGGCAAGCCAGGGCCTTCAGCCGCCCCACCGGGCTCGGGCGAAACGACAAGGTGGAGGTGGTGGTGGTCCCTGCCGGGGGCGGGGCGCTGGGAACCCTCGGCGCGACCCTTACGGATTTCCTCGTGGCCCACGCCGTGCCCGAGGTGGAGGTGACGGTTCTCCCCTACGAATCCCGCACTTTCACTCTGGAGGTGCTCATTACCGTGGATAGCGCCGCCTACAATCCCGATGTGGTGACCGCTGCCGTGAAGGGCGCCCTGCAGGATGCCTTCTCCCTGAGGAAGCGGAAGCTGGGGCAGGATCTCTTCCTGAGTGAGGTCTACCAGGTGGTTGAAGGGGTGACCGGCGTGGAGCACTCAGTGGCGGTCATCAACGGCGATCGGAGCGTGCGGCGGGTGGCCGCCGGCGACCGGGAGGTCCTCATCCTGGGGCAACTGGTGGTTACGGTGGAAGGGGAGGCTGCGGCCGGCCCCTCGCCGGGAGAGGTTGCCGACGCCGGTCCGCCGGCAGCCAAGCCGCGCTTGGTGGGGCGCCGGGGCGTGGGAGTCATTCAGGGGGTGGGGGATCGCTACGGCCAGCTTCTCCGGGGGGCGGGAATCCGGACGCTGAACGACCTGCGGGCGATCGATCCCGGCGATCTCTCCACAGTTGATATCACTCAGGTGAGGCTGTGGGAGTTCAAGACCAAGGCGGAGATAGTGGTGGGGCTTGCGGCGGACCGTTCCCGCCTCGCGCCGCTTCTGGAGCGAACCATCCACGACTTGGCCGAGGGTTCCAGCGCCGAACTGGCCCGGCTTACCGGCGAGGCCCCCGCAGCCGTGGGCGGGCTGAAAACAAAGTTGCGTCTCCTGCAGATCGCCCTGGACGAAGAGGTCTTTGCCACGGTGACCCTGCGGGAGCTTCTGAGCGAGTTGGAGTAACCGGAGACGATCATGGCCACCGACAAACCGACAACCACCACCGGCACGCAGCTCTACGGCATCCTCCCCGAGGTCTACCGCACCCGTGACAGCGTAGAATTCGGGGGCGAGGGGGATCTTGCCCGGTTCCTCGATACTTGCGGCGAGCTCCTGGACCGGATTCGCGCCACCCTGGACCAGCGCCTGGCCGACTCGTTCCCCGACAACCCGCCGGCGGGGCTCTCCTGCCAACCCTGGCTCATCCCCTACTTTGCCCAGCTTCTGGACGTGCGCCTCGTCTCCCCGGACGAGGAAGGGCGGCGGGACGAGGTGGCCAACGCCGTGGCGTGGCGGCAGCGCAAGGGAACCCTTACGGCCATCGAGCAGATCGCCGAGGCGGTGGGACAGATGGAGGTGGAGATCCAGGAGGGGTGGCGGCGGAGCGCCGTGACCCCCCGCATCGGCATGCCCCAGCTTCCGGCCGGGGCACTGGGGGAGGACCCCCGCTTCGATGATTTCCGGGGGCATCCCCCCTGGGCGGCCCGGCACCCGGATCTTCCCTCGGTCACGGCCGACTTCCGCTACCCCACACGGGCCATGGAGGTGGCAGTGCCCCAAGGGGAGTTCCCGTCGAATCCGGCCGCAAAGCTCACCACCTTTGCCGGGACCCCCACCTGGTGGCGCCAGGTGAACCCCCACGGCGCGCCCTGTTTCCCCGGCAGCTTCGACGACGTTTCCCGCCGCACCGTGGATCTCCGGACCCCCGACTGGCGGCAGGGCCACATCCATCCCAAGCGGGTGATACTCCATGCGCCGCCTCCCCTCGGGTTCTTCGAGCCGGAGCTTTTTACCGTCCATGGGGGGGATATGCTTCTGGACGAGGATACGGAGCACCTGCTGGAGGATCTCGTAATCGACGGCACCCTCACGGTGGCAGCCGGGACGCTTAAACTCACGCGGTGCGCGGTCCGGGCCCTTGTGGTCACCGTTCCGGCCGGGACCATGGAGGAGCCGGTGGTGGATGCCCGGGAGTGCCTCTTCGACAAGATGGCGGTGCCGGGCCTGGCCCGTCTCGAATACTGCACCGTGCTGGACACCTGCACAGTGGGCAGGCTTCAGGCCAGCGACTGCCTTTTCGCCGGAAAGCTGGAACTGGAGCCCGGCCTGCTCAAAAATCCCCACTGCGTCCGGTTCTCCCGCGTTCCGCCGGGAACTGCCGCTGTGGCGCTCCTCACCCACCGCAACACCACCGAGCGGCCGGTCTTCTACGCCTTCGAGTTCGAAGAGGGGGGTGAGGTGGTGCGCCGCACCGCTACATTCGGCGAGCCGGGGTGCGCCGTGCTTCACCCGGCCACGCCAGAGGCGGTTCGCTTCGGAGCCGAGGACGGCGGCGAGGTGGGGGTACACCACGGCTGGCGCTACAGCCTTCTCATGGCCGCGGTGCTGGACAAACTGAAGGAGTTCCTGCCGGTGGGGATGGAGGCGGTCATCGTCCCGGACCTCCGGCTGCACCGGCCGCCGTTTCCGCCGTGCGATTGAATTTTATTTCCTTATACAGGGGTAGCCCATGAAAACTCAGATCTCACGCGATAGTTTCCAGCCGGACAAACGCTACACCGGTGTCCACCAGCAGCAGGGGCGGGTGATTACCGATGCCGACTGGAATGAGCTGGTGGCCGTCTGCCGGGAGCAGCTCCTCCAGGCCCTTGCCGACGTGGTGGGGAACGGAACACCCCGCACCGGCGCCGTCGCCGTGACGGCGGATCGGAAGATCCAGCCCGGCGATCTCTACGTGGACGGCATTCGGGCCGAGCTGCCGGGGAGCGCACCGCTCTTGGCCAGCGCCCAGCCCGACCTGCCGGGATACCCGGCGCTCCCCGCCACGGGGCCCTACATCGTCTATGCCGACGTCTGGGACCGGGTCGTCACCTCCCTGGAGGACGGCGCGCTGCGGGACCCGGGACTCCACGGGGCCGATACCTGCACCCGCACCCAGACCATGCTCCAGGTGAAGAGCTGCCCCGAGGCGGTGAACCCCGAGACGGGAATCCCGAGGCGGGGGAACGCCACCCTCTCCCTTGCCCTCCACACGAACCTGGAGGCGGGGGACCCCTGCGACCCCTGCGCCGGCCTCATCGCTGCCGGCACGGGACGGGTCGGGAGCTACCTCTTCCGGCTGGAGGTCCACGCCGTTGAAGGGACGGCCGCAAACCCCATCCGCCTCATCCTCAAGTGGTCCAGCGAGAACGGGGCCGAGCAGTACGAGGCCCTGGCGGTGGAGAAGATGCCCCCGGGCTTCGTCGACACCAGCCATGTCTACGAGTTCCACAACCCCGCAACCGAAAAGCAGTTGGGCGTTTTTCTCGGGAGCGGGTTCACGCCGACCCACGGCGCCATCAAGACCGCCTACGAGATCCCCGTCGCCCCGCCCAAGGAGCTGGTCCGCCGCTGGGACGGCTTCTGCGAACTGACCAGGGCGGGCGCCGTCTGGTCCCTGGCGACCGGGGTCGACAAGGGGGTTGCCCTCACCACCGGCGGCCTTGCCACGGCCCCCGGCCACGTCACACTCGGCTCCAGCATCCAGATCAACCTGGAGGCCCTCCAGCTCACCCTCGACCTCACGGGTAAAACCTTCGTGGCCGGCGACTTCTGGCTCGGCATGGTCCGGGAGGCGGTCCTCGATCCGGGCGACGCGGTGCTGACCGGCGCCGAGCCCCGGGGGATCGTCCATCACTACCTGCGGCTGGCCCGGGTCCAGGCCGACGGGACAGTTGTTCCCTTTGAGAACGACGCCGACAAGCGGCGGCATAGCTTCCCTCCCCTCACCGACCTCCATGCCCACGACGTGGGGTACACGACCACCTGCTCCAGCGGCCTCTTCGACGCCAGCCACGACAACGTGGAGAAGGCCCTGAACCGCCTCTGCCAGCTGGCCGCCGAGCATATCGCCTACACCGCATCGTGCACGAAGGGGCTCTACGCCGGCTTCTCCGGCACCGTGAAGCAGGCCCTCGACAAGATCTGCGAGATTCAGGCAAACCACGTGGGGTTCGCGAAGCCCTGCGATACAAGCGTCTACAAGGGGAGCACCATCGCCACGGTGGAGGATGCCCTGAAGCTTCTCTGCAATGTGACGGCTGGGCAGATCGGCTTTGCCAAGCCGTGCGACACGAGCATCTATCAGGGGCAGGCTGTTGCCACGGTGGAGGACGCCCTGAAACTCCTCTGCAACGTTACCGCGGGACAGATCGCCTACACGCCGGGGGGCTCCTGCACCTATCTCAACCAGCCGGGGATCGACACGGTGCAGGAGGCTCTCGACGCCCTCTGCGCCCGCCCCGCCGGAGGCGGCGGTGGCTGTCGGATCACTGTCGGGAAGGAGGGAGGGCTTTTCGCCACCCTGGAGGAGGCCCTTAAGACCCTTCTGGACAAGGGGACGCGGGATATCTGCCTCTGCCTTCTGGCCGGAGATCACGAGTTTCCCGGTCAGCTCGTCGAACCGAAGGTCGACGGCGTTACCATCTGCCTGTCGGGATGCGGCCATGGCACGCGGCTCCACCTGCTCAACGGACCGATCCGCTTCAAGGGCTTCTCGGCGGTCTGTCTGTCGGACATGGAGGTCATCACCCGCGACGCGCCGACCGGGGCGCTGGTTTTTGACCGCTGCGGTGATGTTTCCCTGAAGGGGGTGGAGGTCCACGGGGTCGTCACCGACGGTTTTCTCGTGGGGTTCAATAACGTCCGGTCCGCAGCCATGCATGGCCTCATGCTGGAGGCGTCCACCCCTGCCAGCCTCGCGGTTCCCTCCAAGCTTTTCGACCTCAATCCGACGCTCTTTGACCTCTACCAGGTGCCGGATCTCACCTTCTTCAACAGCAAGGTGTTCCTGGTGGCCCAGGCTGTGGCCGCTCTTCCGATTGCGGAGCGCCGGGCCCTGTCGGCGGCCATCGGCGATCGGGTGAGGGAATTGGGCTCGACCCTGTCGGCCCGGGAGCGCCAGAGTTATCTGGAACTGATGCCCCTGCTGCTTCAGTCCACCGTAAGCCCCGTCCAACTGGCCGGGGTGCTCGGGAATATCCGTGTGGAAGCGATTCGGGAGCATCCCGTCGTCGCCCTGGTCGTGGACGATGCCGCCGCCGACATGACCCTTGGGGAGTGCGACATCCTCGGCATCGTCACCCTTTACGGCACCCATCCGGCAGGTCCTTTCCCCGGGGATATGCTAAAAAACCTCGACGCCCTGGTGAAACAGGGGAAGGTGACGTTCGGCGGGGTCGGAACCACCTTCCGGGCCACGGGGTGCCGCGTCACCCGGATCGACGTCAGCACCGCCGTCCGGCAGCGTATTCAGGAGATCGTCGCCGGAGGCGGCGGGACGATCCCGGACCTCTTCTCTTCCGCCCTCTTAAGCGACCTGACGTTGCTGCGGGAGGACAACCAGACGGCATTCCTGAACACGAGCCTCTCATCGTCGGTCCTGGAGGTGGAGGGGGGGCGCGCTGCCGTGGTGATGGGAAGCACCGCCATCTATGTGGGCAACCGGGGCGAGGGGGAAGCGGTCATCATGAACATCACGCCCCAGGGGCGTTCTCAACAGGCGGCTAACCTGGGAATTACCATTTCGGGGTAGGCCGCGGCAGGTGGTCGAGGAGGGTAGTACCATGGGCTATGCAACGTTCGCGGACCGGTTCCATGATCAGACGGCTGCGCGAGTCCATTCCGTGATGCCGAACCGCATTCCGTTCCACGGAGAGCGGCACGTACGTGAAGTACTTCGCGGTTCGTGGCAGGATGCACCAACCGGCAGCAAGAAAAAATCCGACGACAACGGCGGTGAGGGGGTGCCCGAAGGGGTCAAGCAGTTCGATCCCAAAACCCCCAACGGCGCGGCGAGCGGTGATGCCGTTGACCTGGCCACCGTGGAAAAGCCCGAAAAACCGGAATGGGACAATGGCTTCGACGAGGGGGTGGCCAAGCGCTTCAATGCCAAGCGCCATGTCTCCCTTGCCGACTTGGGGACCAAACTCGCCCTGGACCCTGCCAAGGAGCGCCGCCGCATACGGCAGTTGATCGTCGGCGGCCATGGCAACAAGGATATGCTTGCCACCGGTTCCGGCGACGGGCCCGATGTGGGGGATACGCTGAACCTGAAGGAATCCAACAAAAGCACCTGGCTCCCCTATTTCAACCGCGACAAATTTTACGGCAAGGCCGAGATATGGATTCTGTCCTGCAATGTGGGCAACGGCTCCATCCCGCAGATAATGGCCGACCAGTCGGGCAGCACCGTCTATGCCTATACCCGGACCGCCTATTCCACGGAACCGAAGCCGTGGGAGAGCGAGCGGGGGAAATAGGCCATGGGGGTGTCCCATGCGGTTTTAAGGGAATATGCGCGGGACGGCTGGTGGGAACGAGTCGTGGCCGGTGATGCGGTTGGTGAGGTTGAGCGTTGGCTTGCGATGGTCGAGACCAGGCCGCCTCAAGCTCCAGGCGCGTCAGGCAAGCCTCTGGCGTGGCTCTGTCTGGCCACCTGCACGGATTACGCTGCGCAACGGATGCGGGTGGAGCGTTCCGTGGGGCTCCTTACGGATGTGTTGCGAGTGCTTGACCGCAGCATTACGTCCGACGAACTGCGGCAGCTTTTCGGGATATTCGAGCGGCACGGCAGGCCATTCAATGGGACGCTGGAGAATGAGTGATGGGAACGCCTGTTCATAAATCCGTGCAATCAGTTCCCTCCGGGGCATCCGAGCGCCTTGCCACCCCGTCATTGCCGTGGGGTGTCACGTCCCAGCGTGAACCGCTAAGGCAGATTCTGCGGGGCACTCCCCTGCAGTGCAAACTGGCGGTGGGGGCGGCAGGGGATGTCCATGAGCAGGAGGCCGACCGGGCCGCTGACAGCGTTTTGGAGATGACCGGCGAGGATTTGGGGCATGAACCGGTGGCGAAGACGATGGGGAACATCCTCCGGCCCTTGGGGGAAGGGGGCGGGGAGCGCCTCCTGGATGAGGATACTGAGGCGGCAGTACGTTCTTTGCAAGGGGGTGGCATTCCCCTGGAAGAGACCGAGCGGGCGTTTTTCGAGCAGCGCTTCGGCGCGGATTTCAGTCGGGTGCGCCTCCATATGGGCAGTGCCGCGGGGGAAACGGCGGAGAACATTCATGCCCGGGCATTTACCGTAGGACAAGATATTGCCTTTGGCGCAGGCCGTTATTCCCCCGGGACGGATGAAGGGATGCGGCTCCTGGCCCACGAGCTTGCCCATGTGGTGCAGCAGGGAGTGGCTCCGGCAGCAGCCATTCAGCGTGCCCCCGACTTTGACGACCCAACCCGCTTCACCCAGGTCCACGAGTCCCTTTTCGTATCCTCCCCCAGCGGCGGGACTCTTCGCCCCTGGGTCGATCCCGACCCGGCCAACGGCGTGGCCGGCACCGCCGAGGATATCAAAAATCAGTTCATCACTGCGCTCCGGGCTCACATTGCGGCCAATCCCCTATCGGTGGGGGGGACGGTTCCCACGCGCACCACCGAGTCCCAGGCCGAGACCACTGCCATTGCCGTGGACCAGGACATCCGCTCCACGTTCTCCCAGATCACCACACCGCTTCCCGAGGCGCAGATCCGTTCCGCGGTCGGCATCATCCAGTCGTCTCAGACATCAGCCCCGCAATTCCTGAACCAATGGCTGGAGAACCGCCTGAGCCTCATGACCGACATCGACGAATACAACATCCGGCCAACCGATTCGCGCTACGGGCAGATGCTTGCCGATATTCTGGCCGACAGCTGGGCGGGCCCCAATGTGCGCACCCTTGCCAGCCGCCAGGCCGCCTTCGTAGAGGGCGGTTCGCGGATTTTCATCCACCGGGGCGCGCCGGCAGACCTGCGGCGTCTAATCCTTATCCACGAACTGACCCACTTCTATGTCTCTCCGGGATTCAATGACTGGGTCGATGCCACCACGTCGCCGCGCTTTTACACCGAAGGGTTCACCGAGTATCTGGCGCGTATCGTCATGACACCCCAGGAGCGCACCGATCGCAATAACTATGCTCCAAATGTTCAGGCCGTTCAGGACAATGTGGCCGCCTTTGTTCCCGACGATGACATCGCCCGGGCCTACTTCCTGGGGGAGGTGTGGCGTCTGGAGGCCGCGTCCGCCGTGGCCCGGCAGCTCTTCGAAACCCAGGTGGGGATGCGGGAGGGGGCGCCCCGCAGTACAGAGGTTGCCGAGTCTCAGAGCTCCCACGGGATTGTGCAGACCGTTGCGGAGGGAAAACGTTATCGGTTCATGAACCTGGCCATCAACCAGACGGCTCCCAAACCCGAGCATGTGGCCTTCTTCGAGGGGATCAGGCTGCGCCATCTGGATGGCCATCCCGACGTGCAGATCCGTTTCGTGGGCCATGCCGACGAGACCGGCGGCGCCCGGCATAACCTGGATCTCTCCCGACGCCGGGCCGAGGCCTTCTACCAGATGGCGCGGGATGCGGGCGTTCCCGACAGCCAGCTGCTTGATGCCTCCGCGCCCCAGCACCGGGGCGAGGCTGAACCCACCGCCGACAACTCCACCATCCATGGCCGCGCACTGAACCGCAGGGTGGAGCTTTTTCTCGTTCGCTCCGCCACTGGTGTTCCGTCTCCGTAATTACTCTGAAAAAATATGGCTGGGGAAACAAAAAAGAGGTTAGGCATTGGGCCTAACCTCTTGTCATTTTTGGCGGGCGGTATACGATTCGAACGTACGACCTCAGGCTTCGGAGGCCTGCGCTCTATCCAGCTGAGCTAACCGCCCATTAAAGATATCCTTTATACACTAAGATGTTTAAATCCTCAAGTAAAAGTTTCTGGACCGGCAAAATAGATCATGGAGGTGAGACGCTGTCATTTTGTGGACGGTTTTGTTACACTATCTAGAAAAAATGGGTGTGAGGTCCATGATAAAGCTTTTTCTTTCTCTGTCTCTCGTGATGGCTCTCGTGTGCACCGGGGGAACTGCGTCCGCAGCCAATTATGATATAAAACTTATCGATAATGGGGTGTTTGCCGCCATAGCCCTTCCGGAAGGGAAGGCCGGCAGCAATGCCCTCATAATCATAACTCCGCATCAGGTGATTCTTGCCGGCTCACACTTCATACCGGAAGGGATCAAGGAACTAATTGCCGCCATCGCCGAGATTACCCCGCTGCCCTTGCGTTCAGTCATTCTCACCCACCACCACAAGGGTTTCAATTATGTCGATTTCGACTTTCCGGCCAATGTGGAGATTATAACTTCCTGGCAGACATGGCAGGCGCTGAAATCCGAAACAAGACCGCTACGCAACTCTGTTACCTTTTTCGAAAAGGGGTTGACTCTGGTCAGAAGTGACACCTCTATCGTACTCGCCAGTGCGGAATTCGGCCATAGCGAGGGGGATGTATTCCTGTTCCTCCCCAACGAAGGTATTCTTTTTACTTCGGATCTCTTTTACAACGATGTGGTCGGCTATATGGGGGAAGGGCACATGCGGGACTGGATCATTACCCTGGAAACACTGGAGGCTGTTGGGGCCCAATATGTCGTTCCGGGGCTCGGCCAGGTTACCGACCGGTCAGGTATCAGGCGTTTCCGGCTTTTTTTCAAGGATTTCCTGACGGAGGTCCTTGGTTATATCGAGTCGGGAAAGACCCTCGAAGAGACGAGGAAAGCCTTCAAACTTCCCGCTCATGAGAAGATGCCGGGGTATAAAGCCTTTCTCGATGTAAACCTGACAAGGGCTTACCGGGATCTGAAGGATGAGTGAGTCCGTTGCCGGTTACTTGGCGACCGATCCGTAAAGGGGGACGGTAATTTCCGGTTTCCCAGGAATGTCGGTTGCTACGACGAGAAACCCGCTCAGGAAGCGATCCTCTGGACGGGGAGAGACTTTGACGCTGATTTGTAGACTTTCCCCCGGTTTGAGCGCATTTCGGCTGAGGGATACCTTCACCTGGGGCATAGGGGTGGTCACTGAGATAATCTTGATGGTTCGCGTTCCGTTGTTTTCAAGGGAGACGGAGACTTCCTTGCTGCTGCCTATGTGCGTTTGACCCAGATTCAACTGCCGGGGCGTTACCACAAGATCTTCGTTGATGATCCCCTTGATGGTGAGGGTGGTCGATGGTGCCGCCGGGTCATTGCTCTCGACGGTAATCGTCTTGCTGACTTTGCCGCCGAAGTTTGACGAGTCGAAGGTTATTTTCAGCTCGGCGCTCTTGCCCGGGGCAATTGAGTTGGTCGAGATGTGGGCAACGGTACAGCCGCAAGATGTCCTTGTCCTTGTGATGGAGAGGGGAGAATCGCCTTTATTCGTGAGCTTGAAGGCGAAGTTTAGCTTTTTGCCTTGTGAGATGGTGCCGAAGTTTAGAACCGGCTTGTCCACCGAAAGAATTGGGGTTGCCAGTGCCGGGAGCGTTGCCGCAATAGTCATGAATATGGTGAGGACAAGGGTGGAAAGCACGGAACGGGTCATCGTTTGCTCCTTGTTTCAATAAGATCCATGAAATAGAAAAAGGCGTCAATCTGTTTGGTGGTATAGCATAAAGTGGCAGCCGTTGCCAGAATGATTTGACACTAAGTCCTTTTGTCTGTTATAGAAAATGCCGTAAATTCCGCTTTCTCGGGGGTTTTGACCCATAGGGCGAGTACTTTATCCGCGGAGTGACCGATGATCATACAGTGTGCTCAGTGCAAAGCCAAGTTCAGACTCGACGATTCTAAAGTCAGTGATGCCGGGATCAAAGTTAGATGCTCGAAATGCAAGCATATCTTTGTGGTGAAGAAAGAAGCTCCGGTTGAGGAGAGTGATCTGGATCTCCTTCTTGGCGGATTGGACTCGCACGGCACTGGGGCTGCCGCTGGTGTTGGGCAGCAAGGCGGAGTTCCGCAGGATGTTCCTGCGTCAGTAACAGCCGATACTTCGCAAGCCGAAACGTCTTTTTCCTTTGATGGTGAGGAATCGGAAGAGACCTCCCCGTCGTTTGCGGCAGGACCATCTGAAGAGCCGGAGAGTGAAGGAGATTTTTCTTCGTTTGCCTTGCCGTCCGGCGACGTTGAAAAACCGGTGTCAGCCCCTGAAGAAGAAACACGTCAGGATGAATCTTTTGGAGGCTTCGAAGAGGAACGGGCAGAGACGGAGGATAGTAATGCCTTTGCCGAATCAGTCGGGGTTACCCCTGAATTTGCCGTTCCTGAGGATGGTGCGTCACAAGGGGATGAAGTTCCAGCACGGGAAGAGGAGATAAGTTTCGGGGAGGTGAGTCCCGAGGCTTTTGCCGCGGCAACCAATGTGTCCGATGCTGGAGCTGAGGGGGCGGAAGAAGAGGAAATTTCCTTCGAGTTTTCAGACGACGAAACGACTGGCGATGGGGAAGAGGCAGGTTCAGAACCGTCGGCAAGCAGCGATATTGATTTCGGGGAAATTGATTTTGGCATTGAGGATACGGAAGCGGAACCTTCCCGTAGCGGACTGTTTTCCCCTGCTCCGGAAAATGCGGATTTATCAGCCGGTGTTGAACTCGCGGGCGATAAGCCGTCAGTGGAGACAACGCCATCGGTGCCTTCTCCCGATGTGGTTGTGGAAGACGAAGCTCCCCCGCTAAGTATTTCCTCCCGGCGCAAGGGAGAGCCGTTTCTGCCCACTCTGCTGATTGCATTGTCCGTGCTGGTGATAATTGCCCTGGCCGGTCTGGGATTTTATTATTTAAAGGACGGCCCCGAAATTCTTAACAGGCTTGGGGTTGGTTTTATTGCGGAGTGGTTTGGTGTTGAGAGCCGTGGTGAAGGGACGATTTCCCTTGATAAGGTCGGGGGCTCATACCTTGTCAATCCGGAGGCTGGTGGAGAATTGTTCGTTATCCGTGGGGAGGCCGTGAACAACTACCGTAGGCCACGTGCAGCTATTCAGGTGCGCGGTGCTCTTCTGGGTAAAAATGGGCAGATATTGGCACAAAAGGTGGCTTATTGCGGAAATAATCTTACGGACGAGCAGATTCGAACCCTTCCGCTTGAACGCCTGGATGCGGCCATGGGAAATCAGTTCGGAGATTCTCTGGTGAATCTCGGGGTCCAGCCCGGCAAGCGAATTCCCTTCGTGGTGGTAATTACCAATATCCCGAAAGATGCTGCCGATTACAGCGTGGAAGTCGTTGGTTCAACGGTGGCGAGCCAGTAAGTTAATCGGGTGGATATTAATACAAAAGGGCCGGCATTTATGCTGGCCCTTTTTCTTTGATGTATTGAAAAAATGAAGCCGACACCGAGTTAAATCGGGTCGGCTTCGTGTGCTGAAACCTGGTTAATCAGGCGGCGCTGATGGCGCTAGTCGGGCAGGTGTCAACGCATGCACCACAGTCGATGCAGGTGTCGGAGTCAATCTTGTGCTTGTCACCAGCCGGGGCGATTGCATTCACCGGGCAGGAGTCTACACATGCACCACAGTTAGTGCAGTCATCGGAAATAACGTGAGCCACTGTCCTACCTCCTTGTAAAGTTTTTGGCTTAAGCCAAATTAACAGTAAACATACCATGATTGGTGTCCGGAAGTCCAGCAGAAAGGTGCAGTCCGGGAAACACGTTTCCATAAAAAAACTTGAATTTGCCCCACCTGTATTGTATATGTAAAAAACAGTTCTATTTTTTAGGATTGGTAAGCGGTGTCAAGAGAAGATGTGTCCGGAATTCCACGTTTTATTACTGTTTAACGATTTTTATTTTGGCTCAATTTAGGAGGATATGATGGTTATTCTCGCCCTCAACTGCGGCAGTTCCTCAGTGAAATACCAGTTGTTCGACTGGGCAAAGAAAGAGGTCGTCGCCAAGGGTATGGTGGAGCGGGTTATCATTGGGGATTCGTTCATTATGCACGAGGTTCCGAGTCGAGAGACCTATCGGAATGAGTATGAATGCCCGGATCATCAGGTAGCCATCGGCCTGATCATCAAAACCCTTGTTGATCCTGAACATGGTGTTCTCAAAGATATCAACGAGATTTCGGCGGTCGGCCACCGGGTTGTTCACGGGGGTGAAATGTTCACCCGTTCGGTGCTCATCGATGAGAAGGTTCTTGACGCCGTCAAGGAAGTCCAGCATCTGGCGCCACTCCACAATCCGCCCAACATTGCCGGTATCGAGGCGGCTCAGGCTGTTCTCCCAACCGTGCCCCATGTTGCCATTTTCGATACGGCATTTCATCAGACCATGCCCGAACATGCCTATCTCTATCCGCTCCCCTACGAGTGGTATGAGAAATATGGCGTCCGCCGGTACGGTTTCCATGGGACCTCCCACCTCTACGTCTCGAAGCGTGCGGCAGCTCTCCTCGGAAAAGCCCCGAAGGATTGCAACCTCATTACCATGCATATCGGCAATGGTGTTTCCCATTGCGCCATCAAGGGTGGTGTATCCATAGATACCAGTATGGGGCTCACCCCGCTTGAAGGGGCAGTCATGGGCACCCGTTGCGGTGATATCGACCCGGCCATTCCCTCTTTCATGATGCAAAAGGAAAACCTCTCCGCAAAGGAGATTGACAGCATCCTCAACAAGAAGAGCGGCGTGCTCGGCCTGACCGGCCGTTTCACGGACCGCCGGGACGTCATAGAGAATGCCTGCAATGGCGACCATCGCTGCCAGGTTGCCCTGGATATCGAGGCCTACCGGCTCAAAAAGTACATCGGTACCTATATGGCGGTTCTCGGTTGCCTCGATGCCGTGATTTTTACTGCCGGCGTCGGTGAGATGGGGTGCCTGATAAGGGAAAAGGCCATTGAAGGTCTCGAAGGTATCGGCATCAAGCTTGACCGGGAACGGAACAAGAGCGCCATGACGAGAAAGCGGGAGACTCTCATTACCACAGATGATTCTCCCATCAAGGTCTTCGTTATTCCCACTGACGAGGAACTCGTCTTTACCGAGGATGTCGTTGCCATACTTGATGGCACGTACACCGACCACATGAATTTCAACTACTCCTTCGCGAGACCTGATTTCGTGCGGTCGTAGAAAAATTTGCAACATCCCAACCTATAAAGGCCGCCATGGATTCCAGGGCGGCCTTTCTTGTTATGATATAACGCAAAAGCGGCCGCCGGGCATTGTGCCGGACGGCCGCTTTTTTTATGTATGAGTTTGCTGCGTGGTTACCCCTGAGCTTGAACAGCCGTGATGGCGGCGACGTTCACGATGTCATCGACGGAGCAGCCGCGGGAAAGGTCGTTCACCGGCTTGGCCAGCCCCTGGATGATGGGGCCGATGGCCTCGGCGCCGGCGACGCGCTCCACGAGCTTGTAGGCGATGTTGCCGGCGTCCAGGTCCGGGAAGACGAGGACGTTGGCCTTGCCGGCAACGGCACTGCCGGGGGCTTTGCGCTCGCCCACCTTGGGGAGCAGTGCCGCGTCGGCCTGGAGTTCGCCGTCGATCTGGAGTGCCGGGTCGATACCCTTGGCCAGTTCCATGGCCTTGATGACCTTGTCCACGTCGGCATGGCTGGCGCTCCCCTTGGTGGAGAAGGAGAGCATGGCCACCCGGGCCTCCACGTCAAGGAATGCCTTGCAGTTGCGGGCGGTGGCCACGGCAATGTCGGCCAGGGCCTGGGCATCGGGGTTGGGGTTAACGGCGCAGTCGGCAAAGAAAATTATGCCATTTTCGCCGAAGGTCGGGGTCTTGGTGACCATGAAGAAGAAGGAGGAGACGGTCTTGATCCCCCGGGCCGGGCCGACGGTCTGGAAGGCGGCCCGGAGCACGTCGCCGGTGGTGCCGGTGGCGCCGGCCACTTCCCCCCCCGCGTCACCCTGGCGGACCATCATGCCGGCATAGTAGAGATTGTCGGCGGCAGTGAGGAGCTTGAGGGCCTCGTCCTTCGTGAGTCCCTTGCTCTTGCGGAGTTCCACGAGGGCGTCGGCATAGTCGTTGAGTTTAGGGGAGGTCGCCGGGTCTATCAACTCGACTTTGGAGATGTCGGTGCCGAGATCGGCAGCTTTCTTTGTTATGACATCTGCATTGCCGAGCATGACTACTTTTGCCAAACCCTGTTCGACGATCTGTTGGGCAGCGGCATACATCCGGTCGTCGTAGCTCTCCGGGAGTACGATTGTTTGCAGATTGTTCCGGGCTTTAGCCTTGATTTGGTCCATCAGGCCCATGGGCGATCCTCCTTGGTCTAATATTAAAACAGAATTCTAGTTTATAGCCCATACGGGGAACCCGGTCAACAAAAAACCCGGCGTGGGCCGGGTTTAGGAGTGTGGGGGCGTTTGCTGTTTCAGGAGGATGGGGCGCAGTCGCGGGTGTCCCCCTGTATTTTTTCAACGGCGTGGGGAACAGCGGGCCAGACCGCTTCGAGGTTTTCGACAGCCCCCCTGGGACTGCCGGGGAGGTTGATGATGAGTGCCTGGTTCCGGATGCCGGCCACAGCCCGGGAGATCATGGCGTGGGGGGTCTTTTCGAGGCTTTTCATCCGCATTACTTCGCCGAAGCCGGGAATCGTCCGGTCCAGAATTTTCAACGTGGCGTCGGGGGTGACGTCGCGGGGGGAAACCCCGGTGCCGCCGGTGGTGAGTATCAGGTCGTAGCGGCCGGAATCAGCCCATTGAGCGAGCCGTGCCGCGATGAGGTCCGACTCGTCGGGAATGATCTCCGTATGGGCGGTCTCGACACCCCGCTCCCCAAGCCAGGCGGAGAGGGCCGGACCGCTTGCATCTGCCCGCTCGCCCCTGGAGCCCTTGTCGCTCAAAGTGAGGATCGCCGCCTTCATGCCGGTTCCTCCCGTCGCCAGGTGCCGCTTTTCCCCCCCTCCTTGAAGAGAAGGCGGATGTCGCCGATGGTGATCCCCTTGTCGGTCCCCTTGCACATGTCGTAGATGGTGAGGGCCGTTACGGCTGCGGAAGTCATGGCTTCCATCTCCACGCCGGTCCGCTCGAAGGCCCGAACTGTCGCTTTGACGGTGATGACCCCGGCCTCGGGGTCGGTTTCGAAGTCGATCGCCGCATGGTGGATGGCCAGCGGGTGGGAGAGGGGAATCAGCTCGGGGGTCTTCTTGGCGGCGGCGATGCCAGCGACCCGCGCCACCCCCAGGACATCCCCCTTGGTGGTTCGGCCAGCCAGGAGGTCTGCCAGCGTTTTGGGCTCCATGGAAACTTCGGCGGCGGCGGTTGCCGTGCGAAGGGTCGGCTGCTTGGCGCTCACGTCCACCATGATCGCTTGGCCCTTATCGTCGAAATGGTTGAAAGACATGGTCTGATTCTCCCTTAGCTTTCCAGCATCGTTGCATCATCACGCAAAATCATCAGGTCCACCTCGGTTCCCGCAGGGACGACGGATGCTTCCAGGGGGAGCAGCACCAGACCGTTGGCCCGGACCATGGTACGCAGGATTCCGGTGTGCTGGTCGCCGGCGGTGGATGCCTCCAGCCTGCCGTTGCGCTGGGTCACCTGGACCCTGAGGAAGTTGACCTTGCCGGCTTTTTTCTTCGCGTCTTCCCGGAGGGTGGCTTTGACAAAGGGACGCACGACACGCTGATGCCCCATCATCCGCAGGAGCGCCGGCCGGGCGAAGATCTCGAAGGTAACCATGGTGGAAACGGGGTTGCCGGGGAGCGAAAAAACCGGTTTTTCTCCGTACATCCCGAAGGCGGTGGGGCCGCCCGGTTTCATGTCCACCTTCCAGAAGAGCTGCTCGACCCCCAGTTCGGCCAGCACATCGCGAACCAGATCCCGGTCTCCCGCGGAAACGCCGGCGGAGGTGATGAGGGCGTCGGCCCTGAGCCCTTCGGCAAGTTTTTCGCGGTGGCTCTCCCGGTCATCCCGGGCGATGCCGAGGATGATGGGCTCGGCTCCGCACTGGCGTACCGCCGCTGCCAGGGACAGGGTGTTGGAGTTGATGATCTTGCCCGGAACCGGCGGGGAACCCAGTTCGATCAGTTCGTCGCCGGTGGAGAGGATGGCAACCCTGGCCCTGCGGAAAACCGGTACCAGTGCCTTGCCGAAGGAGGCCAGCATGCTGATCTCGGGGGGATGGATGAGGGTGCCCGCCGGGATGACGGTCTCGCCGGCAGCCACGTCCTCGCCCTTGAAACGGATGTGCTGGCGTTCCTTTACGGGTGCGACGATCCGGACAGCTTCACCGCCATCTTCGGTCTCCTCCACCGGCACTACGGCGTCGCAACCAGGGGGGATGGGGGCGCCGGTCATGATCCTGATGGCGCAGCCGGGCTCTACGGCTCCGGATATCTCGCCGCCGGCCGGTATGTAGCCGGTCACTTTCAGGGCCACGGGGACGGTGGTGCAGTCGGCGGCGCGCACGGCAAAGCCGTCCATGGCGGAGTTGTCGCAGAGGGGCATCTCCCAGGGGGCCACCGTGTCTTCGGCCAGGATGCGGCCGGCGGACTCCAGGATCCCTACCTGCTCGATGCCGAGAGGTGTTATGCGATTGAGAATGAGGCTGCGGGCTTCGGTGAAAGAAGGCACGGTTGTTTTTCTCCTTCGTCGAAAGATGTGCTCCGGTGTGCCTGCGGCGCGGCGAGGCGACCGGCCACAAGGTGGATGCGCTCGCCCTGCAGGCGCTCCAGGTGCTCGGGGTCGTGGGTTGTCATGACGACGGTTGTTCCCCTGTCGGGGAGGGTGGATATAATCCGTTCCATCAGTTCGCTGGTTTCGTGGTCCACGTTGGCAAGCGGTTCGTCCAGGAGGAGCACTTTCGTTTCCAGAGCCAGCGCCCGCGCCAGGGCAACCCGCTGGGCCTCGCCGCCGGAAAGCTCACGGGAGCGGCGCTGCCCGAAGCCGGGGAGCCCCACGAGGGCGAGGGCATCCTCCACCCGTTGCCTCAAGCCGTCGCCATGGACGCCCCGCAGCTTCAGGCCGTAGACCACGTTGGCGGCGACGCTGCCGGTGAAGAGATAGGGCGACTGGTGGACGAGGGTCACTTCGCGCCGCAGACGCAGGAGTGAACCATTACTCCAGAGCACCGTTTCCCCGTCCAGGGCGATCTTCCCCGCTGTCGGCGCAGAAAGCAATGCCAGGTGGGAGAGGAGAGTGCTCTTCCCCGCCCCGTTGGCGCCGGTGAGAATGTAGAGGCGGCCGGCGTGGAGTGCAAGTCTCTCGATGTCCAGGACGGTCCGGGAGCCGTAGGTGGTGCGGATGTTGTCAAGTTGGTAGCGGATGCTCACGGTGGGTTACCTCTGCTGCAATGCGTTAAGCGCCATGTTGACAATCAGGGCAACGGTCATGAGGATGAGCCCCAGGGCGAGCCCCAGGGCGAATTCCCCCTTGCCGGTTTCCATGGCGATGGCGGTGGTCATGGTCCGGGTGTATCCCCGGATGTTGCCGCCGAGCATCATGGCGACCCCAACTTCGGCGATGACGCGGCCGAAGCCGGCGATCACTGCGGCCATGATTCCGAAGCGCATCTCCACCACGAGCCGGCGGATGCTCTCGAAGGGGCCTGCCCCCAAGGTGAGTGCCGTGGGGACGATACGGGGGTCGGCCCCCTTGATGGCGCTCATGGTAAGGTTCGCAACAATGGGTATGGCCAGGAGCGTCTGGCCGACAACCATGGCCGAGGGGGTGAAGAGGATTCCGAACTCTCCCAAGGGGCCCTGGCGGCTGATGAGGCTGTAGACGAAAAGTCCCACCACCACCGTCGGCAGGGCCATGAGGGTGTTGAGAAGCGTCACCGCGGCCCGCTTGCCGGGGAATTCGGTCACCGCGATCGCTACCCCCGCCGGGACCCCGGCCAGGGAGGCGAACAGGGTCGACCAGAGCGATACGACGACCGACACGGTCACCGCGCTCACAACGTCCGGGTCGCGGGAGGTGATCAGTTCAAGGGCTGTTTTGAAGGATTCGGAGTAAAAGTCCATATGAAAAACCGGGACCGGGGACCGGTAAATGCGTTATCGGTCCCCGTATTCTCCCCGTTGGTTCCTTATTTCTTGTAGATGAAGAATACCGGCTCGCCGTGGGCCTTGTAGCTGGAAATAATCTTCAGCCCCTTGGGGCCGGTGATGTAATTGATCAGCTTCATGGCCAGGTCATGCTTCACGTGGGGAAATTTCGCCGGGTTCACGGCGATGATCCCGTAGGGGTTGAAGAGCCCCTTCTCCCCCTGGAATACGATGGCGAGGTCGGTCTTCTGCCCCTTGAAGGCGTTGTAGGTCCCCCGATCGGTGAGGGTGTAGCCGCGGCGCTCGGTGGCCATGGTGATGACCGGACCCATCCCCTGGCCCGCCTCGATGTACCAGCTTCCCTTGGGGTCGGTGCCGGCGGCCTTCCAGAGGTCCAGCTCCTTCATGTGGGTGCCGGACTTGTCGCCCCTGGAGACGAAGGTGGCCTGCTTGGCGGCGATCAGCTTCATGGCCTCGGCGGCGGTCTTCGCCTTGGCGATGCCGGCCGGGTCGTTATTCGGGCCGATGATGACGAAGTCGTTGTACATGACGTCCTTGCGGTTAATGCCGAAGCCGTCGGCCACGAACTTGTCCTCCAGCTTGCGGGCATGGACGAAGACCACGTCCACGTCGCCGGCCTCGCCCAGCTTCAGTGCCTGGCCGGTCCCCACGGCAATTACATCCACCTTGCAATTGTATTGCTTCTCAAATGGGGGGAGGAGCACCTTCAGGAGCCCGGAGTCCTGGGTGGAGGTGGTTGTGGACATCTTGAGGCGCTCCTCTGCCGAGGCGGCGCCGCAGAGGACTATTATTGCCATGAGAGTAAGGATGATGCTGCGCAGCGAATTCATAAAACCTCCTTGTGCGTGTGATCATGGTTGGCGGAATTAGTTGTTATTTTGGGGTTACTATACCATCTTTTTTCGCTTTTGAACCGGTTGAATCCGGCCAGGATTTAATGCCCTTGTTTCTATGCAGAGGATGCGGCGGGTGACCCTGTTTTTGCCGCATCCTCCACCCATGGCTAGAAGATAATCTGGGCCTGGAGCCTATACTGCATGTCGTCTGGTTTAGCCTTCGACTGGTCGTGAGTGTTGGTTACATCGGCCTGAAGTTTCAGGCTGTGCTTGCTGAAGTAGTACGACACTGCCCCCTGGGTGTCGGTGATGAGATCATCCGACCGGTCCCGGTTGGGGTCCACGTAGGAGTAACGGAATGCAACTTCCACGGTCTTCGGCACGATGCAGTAGCCTGCCTGGGCATAGAAGCCGTGGGCGCGGAGGGTGCTGTCGCTGTCCTGGCCGTCGGCCTGCCCCAGCAGGTATTCAGCCTGGGCCGAAATCCCGAGCCACTTGAATGCGGCATCGACGCCGTAGTTGTTGACGTCGATCTTCTCGCTGCCGGTGAAGGTGCGAGTCAGCCCCTTGCCCAGCCAACCGCTCGTGCCGGCCAGGGTGATGGCGTTGGTTTCGAAGGCGGTGGCGGCTGCTTTCTTCTCGTTTGCAAGCGTTGCCGGGTCATCGGCAACAGCAGGTGTGTAGGTTGCCTTCAGAGTGTTCCGGTAGTAGTTGGCGCCGATGGAAAGGAGAGGCTTGGCGCTTTGATCGAGGTCGCTTTCGGCATAGGGCATTTTGCCGAAGGGGTTGAAGGTGGCCCTGGCGGCAAAGGCATTGTTGTTGGAGTTGCGGGTGGTGCTCTGCCCGGCGCCGCCGTAGACGCCGAATTCATAGGTGGCAAGCCCTTTCATGATATCGCCGTGGAGCTTTACCCCCACGTCGTAGCCCGGGCGGAACATGTCGGAGGCCATGGAGCGGTCCACAAACTGCTGGCTTCCGGAAGAGTTCAGCCACTGGCGGCCAAAGGGCACCTTGGTCTGACCGGCAAGCAGTTGCACTTCGTCCATAAACCGGTAGTTCATGTAGGCGTGTTCGAGCATTTTAGAGGAGCCGCTGTTGGCGAAATCCACCTGGTAGAGGTAGGTCAGGTCCTTGGTATAGGCGTGGCCCTTCATCCAGAGTTTTATCCGTTTAGCCTCCCACTTGCTGGAGTCTGATTTCGATGCGGTGTTCTGCTCCAGGTCGGTGAAGGTGTAGCGGGTCTGGAGCCGGCCGCCGATGGTGAGCTTGAACTTCTCGTCCGGGGAGGTGAGGGTGAAACCGTTTCCGAGCTTGTAATCTAACGCTTTGCTCTTGGTAACTTCCTTGTAATCGGCTTCGGTGATGACACCCTTCTCTTTGAGGATGTCCTCCAGGGTTTTGGCCTCCGCGCTTGCGCAGGCCACAGTGGCTGCAAGAACGGCTGAGGCGGTGACGATGCTGCTTTTCTTCATGTTTTCCTCCTGGGGGTAATAGTGGCGAGCTGCGACCGCCATGCAATTGCCGGAACAGGCATGGGCCTGCCGGCGCAGAAAAATAAAAGGGCCTCTCTCCAAACGGAAAGAGGCCCCATACCCCATGAAGGTCATAAAGAGTTCTCCTTTCCAAAAGGGAGGCGCCGCCGTTTCCAGCGGTACCCGTTGGCCGCACACCATGTGGCTTTGTGCCAGTTAGGTGTGACGGCTCGGAGAAAGTGGTGATTTTTTGCCGGTTCTGCTTATGCAGGTTTTGATGCTGTTTGTCAAATTGTATACATGTATACAGCAGCTTGCGGCGGCATCGCCGGTTATGCCGGTTTATTCTCCAACCGCCGCCAGCGCCGTTTCAAGCATCACCTCGCTGAATTCCATGTGGAGGAGGTTGATGTAAATCATCCGGTTGCGGAGCGGCTCTCCCTCTCCCGTGAGGATTTTGCAGGCCTCGGCCACCTGGAGGCTTGCCACCACGGCCGGGGTGAAGGATGGATTGCCGAGTCGCGTTTCGACCCCACTGGAATCCGACCAGTTGCCGAAGAGTGAGGGGGAGATGTCGTCCCCCGGGAGCTGGGAGGCCACCTGCCCGTACCAGCCACCGATGGCGCCGTGCACGAGGGGGATGGAAAGCCTGTGGCAGCATTCCGCCAGCTCAAGGCGGGTGGCGATACTGTCGAGGCCGTCCATCACCACGTGGGCGCCGGCCAGAATCTCTTGCCCGTTTTCGCGGGAAAACGCCTTCTGGAGCGCGGTGACGGTAACTGCCGGGTTGATCTCCCTGATCCGCGCCGCGGCCACCTCCGCTTTCGGCCTGCCCAGGTGGGCAGGGGATGAGAGTATCTGCCGGTTAAGGTTATGCTCCTCGAAGATGTCGGGGTCCACCACCACTAGATTTCCGACCCCGAGCCGGGCCAACTCTTCCACCAGGTAGCCGCCAAGGCCGCCGCTGCCGATGATGACCGCCCGGCTCCGGCAGAGCAGCAGCTGGTTTTCGACGGTGATGGTCTGCCGGTTGCGCTGGTAGCGGGCCGGCATGATGCCGCGCTGGAGGACCGCTTCTTCCACCTGGCCGAAGGTGATTCCGAAACGCTCTGCCGCCGCCACCTGGGCCGTCCAGGGGAAAAGTCCTCCCGTTGCCGATGCGGTGATAAAGTCGCGCAGCCCCATTGGCTACCCCCCTCCCACGAGGGGGAACAACGACAGGGTATCACCTGCGAACAGCGGATGATCCAGCTTGGCGTGCCGGCCGTTGACCAGAACAATTCCCACTTCCTTGTGTGGGATCTTCAGTTCGCCGGCGACGTCCGCGGGGGTAATTCCCTCCCGGTATTTTTGCGTGGTTGCGGCAAAACGCCCGACACGGAACATGGCGAACAGTTTGATGGTGATCTCCATTGCGTTTCTCCCACGGCCTTGCGGCACGGTTAAAGTGGATGGCGCGGACACGGCATGTGCCCGCGCCGTTTCTCAGAAATTCCAGAACTCGTCGATCTCTTCGTCGGTGAAATCCCATATGGCGTTGTGGGGTGCCACCGGCTCCATTTTGAAGAATTCCGGCAGACGGTCGTGCTCCTTGGTGAACCCGGCGTCGATGTTGAACTGCCGTTCGGTCTTCAGGATGTACTTGCCCAGGTTCGTCACGTCGTCGCCGGTGAGGTTGATGTCGTAGCGGGCGTTGATCATGTCGATGAGGGCCGGCAGGCACTCGGGGATGTCCAGGGCCGGGAAGGCGACGAAGATGCACATGCCGGTGGAATCCACGGCGGCGGTGGCGATCTGCAGGTTGCGGGAAAGCTCAACCTGGCCGTCCTTCTTCAGCGGGTCCACGAAGCCGCCCACATTGAGGATGTTGGTGGCGATGGTGTAACCGGCGGTGTGGTCGGCCCCCATGGTGCTGGTGGCGTAGGTGATGCCGATTCCCTTCACCGAGCGGGGATCGTAGGCCGGGATACCCTGGTTCTTCACCACCGGTACCCGGGTGACGCCGTAGGCTTTACCCACAGCACCGGCGCCGCCGCCGAGGATCCTGCCCAGCGGGGTTCCCACGGCGATTTCTTCCTTCAGCAGACGGATGATGCCTTTGCTGTCGCCGAAGGGGAGGATGCCTGCCTCCATGGCCACGCCGAACATGACGGCAGTCTCAATGGAGTCGATGCCGATATCGTCCTTGATGTTGTCGGCCAGGGCGATGTCGTCAAGGTCGTCGATGCAGCAGTTGGCGCCGAGCCCCCAGATGGTCTCGTACTCGAAACCGGAGGTGACGTATTTGCCTTCCTTGTCGTGGTAGACCTGGGAGCACTGGATGATGCAGCCGGCATGGCAGCCGTGCTTGTGCTTGCCGCCCCGGGAGACGATGGTCTCGTGCATGGTTTCGCCGGAGATCTTGTCATGGTTGTCAAACCGCCCCGTGGTGAAGTTCTTGGTCGGCAGCCCCCCCGCTTCGTGGAGGATGTTCACCAGTACGTTGGTGCCGTAGGTGGGAAGCCCCTCGCCGCTTACGGGGTGGTCCAGGAGCGCCTTGGCAAAGGCCCGGGATGCGGTCTTGAATTTCTCCGGGTCGGCGATGGTCACCTTGGGGGCGCCTTCGTCGTTGATGGAGATGAACTTGATCTTCTTGGAGCCCATGACGGCGCCGAGGCCGCCGCGGCCGTGGCTGCGGATCTTGCTGTCCGGGTCCTTGACCGAGATGTTGGCGGCGGCCATCTTCATCTCGCCGGCCGGGCCGATGCTGAGAATGCCGGTCTTCTTCCCGAGGCGGGCCTCAAGGGCCTCGATGACCGCGAAGTTTCCCTTTCCCACCAGTTCGGATTCTTCCTGAATGGTCACCCCGTCCATGGAGACGTGGAGGCTGTACCACGCGTCAGCCTTGGCGATCCCCTCGATGATGAGCGCCTTGATGCCGAGGCGCGCCAGCATCTGGGCCGCAGTGCCGCCGGCGTTGCTCTCTTTGATGGTCCCGGTGAGTGGGCTCTTGGCCCCGGCCGAGAGGCGCCCCGAGTTGGCGGCCGGCGTTCCGGTCAGGAGCCCCGGGGCGAAGACCAGCTTGTTGCTCGGCCCCAGGGGGTGGCAGGTGGGGGGGACTTCTGCGGCAACGATGGTGGAGGTCAGGCCGCGCCCCCCGAGGCCGACCCAATTGGCGGGGACCGCCTCGGTCCTGGTGCTCAGGTCGGACATATTTACGCGAATTATTTTATCCATGAACGGATTCTCCCTTTCTCTTGAGGCTTCTGACCCCCATGTTCGCTCTGCTCGCTTCCCCCCTACAGGGTAGGGGGGGTGAGGGGGGTGGGTACGCAGGCGCTTGGTCCCAGTGCAGAAATTTCAACAATCCCCCTCCCGCCGGGGAGGGGGCACAAGTCTTACATGGCGGCCTTGAAGATGTCGATCACCTGCTCCAGCGTCGCCTTGCGGGGGTTGGTCAGTTGGCAGGCGTCCTTCTTGGCGTTCTCCGCCATGACCTTCAGATCTTCTTCTTTCACGTTCAGTTCCTTGAGCCCGGCGGGGATGCCGATGGCGGCCGAAAGCTTGCGGATTGCAGCAATGGCTTTGGCTGCGGCGTCCATGGGGGAGAGGCCGGAGATCTCTTCGCCCAGTGCTACGGCGATGTCGGCGAACCGCTTCGGGCAGGCGATGGCGTTGAACTCGGAGACCGCCGGCAGCAGGATGGCATTGCAGACCCCGTGGGGAAGGTTGTAGAAGCCCCCAAGCTGGTGGGCCATGGAGTGAACGTAACCGAGGCTGGCGTTGTTGAAGGCCATGCCGGCCAGGTATTCGGCGTAGGCCATCTTGTCCCGTGCCTCCAGGTTGTCGCCGTTGGCCACTGCCGGGCTCAGGTACTCGGCGATCAGCTTGATGGCCTGAAGGGCGCAGGCGTCGGTGATGGGGGTGGCGATGGTGGAAACGTAGGCCTCGACCGCGTGGGTGAGGGCGTCCATGCCGGTGGCGGCGGTGAGGGGGGCAGGCTTGCCGAGCATGAGGACCGGATCGTTGATGGCGATGTTGGGGGTGCAGCGCCAGTCGACGATGGCCATCTTCACGTGGGTGTCGGTGTTGGTGATGATGCAGAAGCGGGTCATCTCCGAGGCGGTGCCGGCGGTGGTGTTGATGGCTACGAAGGGGGGCATCGGTTTGGTGGATTTATTGACCCCTTCGAAGTCGCGGATGTGGCCGCCGTTGCCGATTACGAGGCCTACCCCCTTGGCGCAGTCATGGGAGCTGCCGCCCCCCAGGGAGATGATGGAGTCGCAGCCGTTGTCCAGGTAGGCATTTACGCCGTCGTGAACGTTGGTGTCGGTGGGGTTCGGCTCGGCGCCGTCGAAGATGACGACCGCTACTCCGGCGGCTTCCACCTGCTGCTTGATCTGGTCGGCCATACCCATGGCCGAGATTCCCTTGTCGGTCACCAGTAGCGCCTTCTTGGCGCCGAGGGCCTTGACCTGGTCGCCGGTTTCCTTGGAGGAACCGACCCCCATCAGCGTAACAGTGGGAATGTAGAATCCGAACGTTTGATCTGCCAGTGCCATGTGTACTTCCTCCTCTGTGTTTTTTGCGGCGTTGCCACCGTTTGTGAACCTTCTGTGCGATGCCGACTCTGTCGGTATTGTGCATACGACTTTCTAGAACGTTTGTTTTATTGCCATGGCAAGGGGTGTACCAACTCTGTTCGGGTGCCGGTGCTGTGTGCCCCTAATGTGCCGTATTTGCTGCAAATAATGCTTGTTTTGCTTGGGTGGCGCCGCTGGATTTTGAATACAGATTTATTTAACGCTGTTCTGGTATGGCGCGGCGGTCTGTTCCGATATGGAACGGATGTGATTTTTTGGAACGGTGGGCAGCCTGCTTTATCCTCTGCCGGTTTCCACTGCTAGAGCTTTGCCGGAAAATCCGAAGACCCTTGCCCTTTGCGGGTTCGGAGCGCAACCCCCGGCATGTCGCAGCCGGGGATGCGGCGGCATTGGTATTGAACTTGCCATGTGCTGGGTAAATTCCGATCGCCTAACCACGACGCTGGGAATCAGGAGCACGGCATGGGCACAATTGATTCGTTCGGCAGACGCATCACCTATCTCAGGCTTTCCGTTACGGATCGCTGTAACCTCCGTTGCCGCTACTGCATGCCGGCGGAGGGGATCCCCAAGCTCAGCCATGGTGAGACTCTGAGCTACGAAGAACTTATGCGGGTATCCCGCCAGGCGGTAGCCCTCGGTATCGAAAAAATCCGGATCACCGGCGGTGAGCCCCTGGTGAGAAAAGGGATCGTTGAGTTCGCCGGCCGTCTTGCCGGGCTCCCCGGTCTCCGGGAACTGGTTATGACCACCAATGGCCTGCAGCTTGAGGAGCTGGCGCGGCCGCTGCGGCAGGCGGGGGTCCAGCGTTTGAACATCAGCCTCGATTCGCTCCGGCCGGAGACCTTCTCCTTCATAACCCGTGGCGGCGATCTCCGGAAGGTGCTCCATGGGCTCGACGCCGCGGAAGCGGCAGGCTTCCCGCCCGCAAAGATCAACATGGTGGTAATGGGGGGGATCAATGACGACGAAGTGGTCGATTTCGCCTCCCTGACCCTCGACCGGCCCTGGACGGTCCGTTTCATCGAATACATGCCGACCCTTCGGGAGGAGGGATGGCGCTCCCGGTGCGTTTCGGGGAGCGAGATCCTTGAGCGGATCGGCCGGCGGTATCCGCTGCTGCCCCTGGTGAGCGCCGAGATGGCCGGTCCGGCCAGAAATTTCAAGATACGCGGCGCCGCCGGCGCCATCGGGATCATTACTCCTGTTTCCGGCCACTTTTGCGACCAGTGCAACCGGATCCGGGTGACTGCGGCGGGGGTCGCGCGGGGGTGCCTCTTCTCGGAATACGGCATCGATCTTCGGCCTCTGCTGGCAACGGGTGACGATCTCCTGCTGCGTGAGTGGCTCCGGTCTCTCATTGCCGGCAAGCCCGGCAGGCATCATCTTGGGGAAGAGGCTGACGGGGACGGCATGGTGGCCATGTCGCGGATTGGCGGATAGAACGAGGGAAATCAGGAGGAAAACGATGGGAAAGACCATTTACGAAAGCGCCCGGCCGACGGTCATATCGGTACGGGTTGCCGACGATCAGATGGAAGAAATCCGGCGGCTCATGGAAAAGAAGAAGATGAGCGCCTCCGACATCATGCGCGAGGCGTTTCGCGTCTTAGTGGAAAATGCGGAGCGGAAACGGATGGATGCCATCCGGGCTGCGGCCGTGAAATATACCGGGACACGGGTGGATGTTACGCTTGACGCGCACCCGTGTGCCTGATTACTGTGATGGGGCAGTTCCCGGTTTCAAAACACAAAACAAGGTGGTGCATCCAATGTACGAAATCCTAGAAAATGAACTCCTGGCGCCGAACCTCCACCGCCTGACGGTGAAGGCGCCCCGCGTGGCGAGCGCCCGCAAGCCGGGGCAGTTCGTCATAGTACGGGCCGACCGGGGTGACGAACGGATCCCGCTAACCATCGGCGACGCCGATCCGGCCGCCGGGACCGTCACCCTCTTTATCCAGGCCATCGGGGCCTCCACCCGCAAAATCGTCGATATTCCCGTCGGCGGGGCGCTCCGGGACGTGGCCGGTCCCCTGGGGCAGCCGACCCACATCGAGAACTGGGGCCGGGTCGCCTGCATCGGCGGCGGGGTCGGCACGGCGGTCCTCTTCCCCCTGGCCCGGGCCTTGGCCGAGGCGGGGAACGAGGTGACCACCATCATCGGCGGCCGCTCCGAGCAGTACATTATTCTGGCCGACGAACTGGCGGCCTTTTCCGCCGAGGTGCTCATCACCACCGAGGACGGGAGCCGCGGCCGCAAGGGTTTCGTCACCCACGCCCTGGCCGATCTCATCGCCGACCCGGCCCGGGCGCCCAAGGTGGTGCTCGCCGTGGGGCCGGTGCCGATGATGCGGGCGGTGGCGGAGCTGACCCGCCCCCACGGCATCGAAACCGTGGTGAGCCTGAACCCCATCATGATCGACGGCACCGGCATGTGCGGCGGCTGTCGCGTGGTGGTGGGGGGAGAGTCGAAATTCGCCTGCGTGGACGGGCCGGAGTTCGACGGCCACCTGGTGGATTTCGACGGACTCAGCGACCGGCTCACCACCTACCGCAGTTTCGAAGAACAGGCCCGCCATGCCGCCACCGAGTGCCGGCTCGCGAAGGAGGTGGCCAATGGCTAACGATCTTAGCATGAAGGAGCGGCTTGCCCTCGGCCGGGTCCGCATGCCCGAACTGGACGCCGAAGTCCGGAGCCGCAACTTCGAGGAGGTGAACCGGGGGCTCGGCATGGAAGAAGCGGTGCAAGAGGCGAAGCGCTGCATCCAGTGCAAGCACCGCCCCTGCGTGGAGGGGTGTCCCGTGGGGGTCTCCATCCCCGAGTTCCTGGACGCCCTGGCGGCGGAAAATCTCCCCGAGGCGGCTCGAATCCTCCAGGGTGACAACGCCCTGCCGGCGGTCTGCGGCCGGGTCTGCCCCCAGGAGAGCCAGTGTGAGGCCAAGTGCGTGCGCGGGGTGAAGGGGGAGCCGGTGGCCATCGGTTACCTGGAGCGGTTCGTGGCCGACTGGGCCATGGCCAACCGGGAGAAGCTCACGAAGGCCGCGCTTCCGCCAGCCACCGGCAAGAAGGTGGCCGTGGTCGGCTGCGGCCCGGCCGGGCTCACCGCCGCCGGCGAGCTGGCCCGGGGAGGCCACGGGGTAACTATCTTCGAGGCGCTCCACGACACCGGCGGGGTGCTCCGCTACGGCATCCCCGAGTTCCGCCTCCCCAAGGAGATCATAGACGCGGAGGTCTCCCGCCTGGTTGAGATGGGGGTGGAGATCGAGTGCAACGTCATCGTCGGCAAGACCCTCACCCTGGGGCAGCTCCGGGAGGAGTTCGACGCGGTCTTCATCGCCAACGGCGCCGGCCTCCCCACCATGCTCAACATCCCGGGGGAGAACCTGAAAGGGGTCTACTCGGCCAACGAGTTCCTGACCAGGGTGAACCTCATGGAAGCGGGGCGCAACCCCAATGCACCGACCCCGATCATCGCCGGGCGCCAGGTGGCGGTCATCGGCGGCGGCAACACCGCCATGGACTGCGTTCGCACCGCCCGCAGGCTTGGTGCCGAGCGGGCCATGATCGTCTACCGCCGGGGGGAGACCGAGATGCCGGCCCGGGTGGAGGAGATCAAGCACGCCAAGGAAGAAGGGGTTGAGTTAGTCATGCTCACCGCTCCCCTGGAGATAGTCGGCACCGGGGATGGCTGGGTTGCTGCCCTGCGCTGCCAGCGGATGGAACTGGGGCCGCCCGACGAGTCGGGGCGCCGCAAGCCGGTGCCGGTGGCCGGGTCGGAGTTCGATCTCCCCGCCGAAGTGGTGGTGAACGCCGTCGGCACCCGGGCCAATCCGCTTCTCACCGCCACCGCCCCGGACCTGGACCTGAACCGGTGGGGAAACATCGTAGCTGACGAAAACGGCGCCACCAGCATCCCCGGCGTCTTCGCGGGGGGCGATATGGTGCGGGGCGGAGCCACCGTCATCCTCGCCATGGGTGACGGCAAGCGGGCCGCCGCGGCCATTGGTGCGCATCTGGCCTGACGCGGTTCCTCTGTGCGTAAAAAGCCGCTCCATCTGCATCGGGCAGGGGGAGCGGCTTTTTTATTGAATTAATGCCCGACAAGGAGTTATGAAAGGTTTTTCTCTCGGCCGTTGTGGAGTACACTTGAATGCCGGACGACAAAGGGAGGTTCCCCATGCTGTTGGAACAACTGGTTGAAAAGGCCGCGCAGCCACCGAAGTACGATTGGGATTCCTACTACCGCTGGCTGTTCAGCACCCTTGCGGGGCGGGAGGTATCCCGTTTCGATTTCTGGCAGTGCCCCCATTGCCTCACCATTAATTTTTCCCTTCCGGAGCAGCGGTACGGGAAGTGCCGCGGGTGCCAATTGATTCACATCCCCTAGCTTTCACGCATCGGTAGAACCACAGGCCTTGACTCAGTCACTCTGCCACAGCCATCTGCCGCAACTTCGAAATATCCCGCAACGGCGGCGCTCCGAACAGACGGCCGTACTCCCGGCTGAACTGCGACGGGCTCTCGTATCCCACCTGAAATGCGGCAGTTGCGGCATCCAGCCGCTCTGACAGCATCAACCGCCTCGCCTCCTGCAACCGCAACTGCTTCTGGTACTGCAAAGGACTTAAAGCCGTCATCGACCGGAAGTGGTGATGGAAGGTGGAGCTGCTCATGCGGGCCTGGGCCGCAAGGTCATCGATACGCAGCGGCTGGGTGAAGTTCCCCTTCAGCCATTCGATGGCCCGGGCGATCTGCCGGCTCTGGCTCCCCTCCGCTGAAATCTGGCGCAGCCGCCCCCCCTGCTCCCCCACCAGCAAGCGATAGATGATTTCCCGCTGGATGATCGGCGCCAGGATCGGGATGTCCTGCTCTTCGTCGAGCAGCTCCACCAACCGGTGCACGGCGGTGACGAGCGGCAGCGTCATCTCGCTGGTCGCCATGCCGCGGCTCGACTGCTGGGTCCGGGGCGAGGGGAGATTGCTGTCCGCCATCAACTGGGAAACCTCCCGCAGGTCGAATTTCAGCCTGAGCCCCAGGTACGGCTTCTCCCGGCTGGCTTCGGTGACCTGCACCACCGTCGGCAGATGCACGGAGGTGATCAGGTAGTGGTGCGCGTCATACACAAAGGTGTCGTCCCCCAGTTGAACGCGCTTGGCCCCTTGCGTCACCAGGCAGAGGCTCGGTTCGTACATGCCGGTGACCGGCTCGCTCGGCTCGGTCCGCTGGAACAGTGCCAACCCCGGCACCGCGGTTGTGAACTGCTCGCCCGGTTCGGTCCATCGGGCAATGCTCTCGCCCAAAGCGGCGATGGCTTCTTCCAGCCGATTATCCGCAACGCTATCCGTAAACGCTTCGTTTCCCATGGTTACCCCCTGATTGCATAGTACTCGACCCCTTCCTCCGGTTACAACCGATAATCAGCGGCTCGTCGGATTGGGCAATAAATCGACAGGATTGGTCTATCCGTAAGTGGTCAATTCAGGGGTTTCTCAATGAATGGCGTGAATCGAAGCCGGAAACGGCATGGAGAATTGGAAATATGGCAAAGGCGGAAAAAATATTCCCGGGGGGCAAGCGGCAGCAGGACGACATGGCCGGGATACTCGCAGTTAAAAAGTTGAATAATCGTCAGGGCTGTTAAATGTATCAATTAAAACTTTAAATAATACGATTGCTTATTTAAAGTTTTATGGCTAATCTTAAATTCAATGCTCTCTTGATAAAGGTTTTGCCATGAAAACGAGTGACCTCTCCCCTGTACGTCGAAAACTGCTCGTCCCCTGCGTCAATTACCCCGGGGCCCTTGCGCTTGTGCCGCCACCAACGCCTCGCGTTCTGGATCTTAAGGGGGTGGGCGACGAGTTGCGTCGTGCATCAAATGCCCTGGAACTCCTGAAGGACCTATTGTTGCGGCTCCCGAACCCCGATCTCATCACGCGAACTGCGGACCGGCGGGAAGCGGTCCGGAGCAGCCAGATCGAAGGGACCAATGCCGGCGTGAACGACCTCTTCACCTACGAGGCAACAGGCAGTGGCGAAGGGCTCCCCCCGGATGTCCGGGTCACCCGCAATTACGTGGTTGCCCTCGAATACGGCTTGCGGCAAGTCAGGGAGAGTGGCCCCGCAGCGCTGGACAACGTCCTGGTGAAAGAGCTTCATGCGCACCTCATGGATGGCATGGAGCATGGCGGCACACCCGGCGAATTCAGGAAAATACAGAACTGGATCGGCGGCGGAGGCAACATTTACCGGGCCCGCTACGTGCCGCCGCCTCCCGATCGTGTGCCGGCGTGCCTGGACGACCTGGCACGGTTGCTGACGTACAGTCCTGGGGAAGAAGAGCAGATGGTGCTGTCCCTTGTGGTGCGGATGGCGATTGCCCATGCGCAATTCGAGACGATTCACCCCTTTATCGACGGCAACGGCAGGGTCGGCAGAATTCTGCTGCCGCTAATGCTCGCCGCGGAAGGCTATCCTCCCGTCTATCTGGCCGGGTACCTGAAAGACAATCAGCAGGAGTATTACGATGGCCTGGCGGGTGTCCAGCTTCGGGATGAATGGTCGGCGTGGGTGCAATTTTTTGCCTGCGGCGTCGAGGAGGCGGTTCAGGAGTCGATGCGGACCGCCCTGGCCCTCGAAGGAATCCTGGACCGGTGGAAGGGGCAGTTAGCCCCCTTGGGGCTTCGCTCTCATGCGGTGCTGCTTAAATTTCCGGAACTGATGATTGGCGCGCCGGTATTGACGGCGCATCAAGCCAGCAAAGCGCTCGGCGTTTCATTCCCTGCCGCAAGCGCCGCCCTGGCCCAACTGGAGAAAATGGGCATTCTGGTCCAGCCGGTCAAACAGCAGCGGAACAGGATTTTCGTGGCAACGGAAGTGATTGAGGTGCTGAACCGGCCAGCAGATGGGTAGTTCCCCTTGCCTGAGGCTTTTGCGGGATGGCCTTTAACTTTTTTGAGTGAGAAGTTGCGGCAGATATTCGCTTACTAATTCCTCGACCAGGTTTGCTTGAAGAAGATCCCTTGATCGCTTCATAGTGTCCCGATCCGCCTGTTCTGCCATCCATCTTTTGAACTGTATGAATGTTAAAGGGGAAATAGTATTCATTCTGGCCATATGTCCAGAGGCAGAAACAATGATAGCTGAAAAAGGTGGCCCATCCAGAAGAATACCTGCATTCCTGGCGGGCACAACATAAAACTCATCGTCTTCATCGTCAGTTAGCCGCATAGGATGTGGGTCACCATCTTTAGGTTCTCTGCGGATAATATCAACTTCAAATCCTCTGCTGTTAACGGCAGTGTATTTTTGATCCTCTCGTAGTCTGAAACTCGGGTCAACCTTTTGTATTAACTTCAGCATCGACGTGGCTGCATGCCTCATTCTTGTCACAAAGCTTATTCGTTTTCGCACATCGAGTAAAAGGTCAATGTCTTGGGTGGCCATGGCCTCAGTTTCACCAAAGAGTACGCCTGCTCTTGCTTCATAGGCATATAAGGCATGAGTTCCAACGACGGTGAAGAATTCAGAGAGGCCTTCTTTATATAATCTGTTCAAAATATCAACAAGTATACGAGGAGCTCGACCGACAAATAATGCCCGGTTCATCCGTTGCTGTCGTTCTAAAGTTTCTGTTAGATCCCTGAAACGTTGCTGTGCTGCAATTTTTCTGGCGACAAAATTGTCATGAATCTTTTCTGTTTCTCCTGAACGAGGCCCTAAACTTTTATTATTGCCAGTCGTAGACACCCGAATTAGGTAGTCTGTCCCATTCTGATTTTTCCAGCGCATACTTCCGCGAACATTCAACATCTCTTTGAATGCATCTTCCCATGCAGAAAAAGCGGACTGAGCATCTATGTACTGCCGTCTCGCATCATCTCCAATATCGATCCAATTGTACTTTTTCCTCATTTTTTTCATATTGGATATTTTACTGGGAAAAATAAGTTATCTCAAGATGATAATCCTTTTTTTGAGCATTAAGTGCTGACTTACTTTTCGGCCTTGTCTCCTCTCCACCCGTCTCGTTGGCTGTCATTTTCGCGTTAGAATCCGGTAAACAGAAAATCTAGTGCGGCAATGATTTCTGCACGGTGCTCTTTAAGCGAGCAGACTTTCTCTCCGAGGATGTGCAGGTTGACTCCAGCCAGTTCTGCCGTAGACATGATAACGGTTGTCCGCCTTATTTTGAATTGGGGGCTGAGATGTTTAGCTGCTTTCCCCATGGCAGCGACAGTGACCAATGGGACGACCACCCGCGTAGTGAGGCTGTCAAGGAGGTCTGCCTGTAAGTCCAGCAGATAAGGGATTGACTGTTTACTTTCCGGATTTTGATTCTCATAAACGTCGAACTGTGCCATTAGAAGCGTCTCAATCCATCGCTGAAGGTACCATGAGCTTCTATGCGACGATTATAGTCTTCTATAGCCTCTCGATTTTCTTCCTTCCATCTTCGGCTCTGTTCCTCCCGTAGTATTTCAGCAAGCCGCAACTCTAGTGCTTGCGAAATATTGATTCTCCGCTCCTTGGCTTGACGAAGCAGGTCGCTGTTAATGCTAAGGTTCGTAGATTTTTTCGGTGCATTTGGGTCAAAGAATTGAGTTTGCATGTGGATCTCCTATGCGCATTTATTATGCGCATAAAATATACATGTTCAAGGGGGAGGTTGCAAAATTATTTTTCAGCCAACAGGCATGAAGTTGACCCGGCGGGTCTAACTTTCTGGTTGGAAACTTGCCCTTTTCGCCGTTAGTTTATCTGGTTTTGTCAATTGTGTAGGTCTGACCCTCAAAGATTCTTTTTTCATCCTGATATTCCCGCCATGCTTCTGACTGCTCCATGCGGCGATGGCGACACCTTCCTAACTCATCGCACGATCAGGCAATAATCCGGCAGGATCGGTCTACCTCCCTTTGGTCTTTCAGGAGTACGTTATCATCATCAATACGGTAGTCCTGTGGATGAAAGGAGAAAGCAATGCAAAAACGCATATTGGGCAAGAACGGTCCTGAAGTTTCGGCCCTGGGGTTGGGCTGCATGGGAATGAGTTTTTCCTACGGTCCCCCCAAGGACAGGCAGGAGATGATCGCGCTGCTGCGCACGGCCGTGGAGCGGGGGATCACCTTCTTCGATACGGCAGAGGTCTATGGGCCCTTCACCAACGAGGAGCTGGTGGGGGAGGCGTTGGCGCCGCTGCGCGACCGGGTGGTGATCGCCACCAAGTTCGGGTTCGATACCAGCGTCGATCCCCGGGCCATGAAGGGTAGGGGGCCGGTTCTCAATAGCCGGCCGGAGCACATCCGGGAGGTGGCCGAAGCATCCCTCAAGCGGCTCAGGACCGACGTCATCGACCTCTTCTATCAGCACCGGGTCGATCCGGCGGTGCCGATCGAGGAGGTTGCCGGCGCGGTGAAGAAGCTTATTCAGGAAGGGAAAGTTAAGCACTTCGGCCTGTCGGAAGCGGGAGTCGAGACGATCCGCCGCGCCCATGCCGTGCAGCCGGTGGCCTGCGTGCAGAACGAGTACTCGCTCTGGTTCCGGCGGCCGGAAGAGGGGCTGTTGCAGACCCTCGAAGAGCTCGGCATCGGCCTCGTCCCCTACAGCCCGCTGGGCAAGGGATACCTCACCGGAAAGATGGACGAGAAGACGACCTTCGACAGCACCGATTTCCGCAGCACCCTGCCGCGGTTCACACCGGAAGCGCTCAAGGCAAACCAGGTCCTGGTCGATCTGCTTGGGAGAATCGCCGCAGAGAAAAACGCGACCCCGGCCCAGATCGCCCTTGCCTGGCTGCTGGCCCGGAAGCCCTGGATCGTGCCGATTCCGGGGACCACGAAGCTGGAGCGGCTCGATGAGAACATCGGCGCGGTTGCGCTTGAACTGGCGGCCGATGATCTCCGCGAGATCGACAGTGCTGCAGAGCAGATCACCGTCCAGGGCAACCGGTACCCGGAAAAGCTGGAGCAGTTGACGGGGCGGTGATCACTCACTCCCCCCTTTGATAAAGGTGGGCCTACAAGCAAGAGCATTGACTATTCGACCCCCCTCAGTCCCCCCTATAAAATAGGGGGGAAGCCGAAGGCAGGGGGGTAAGATGCGTGGGGCCAGGATTGACATTTGGACATTTTCCCCCTTTTGCAAGGCCACCACTTCATTTATCCGAAATCTTCTTTCTCCCCGGCGGCAGAAAATTCTCCCCGGTCACCACACTCCTGCCGGTCTTCTCTTCAAGATCCACCCGCGCTTTCCGGGCAATGCCGCCACCTTTTTTTCCGGCAACCTTATTTTCCTTCATGCCGGTGGCTGCCATCGTCTCGGCAATCTGGCGGGTGGAGAGTTCGGCCAGGGCGGTAAATATCAGCTCCGCTTCACTCATGTGGTCGCGCAGATTCTGGGTCTTCAGCCCCTTGAGCTTCTTGTGCTCCTTTACGGCCATACCGGCCCATTCCTGATGAATGATGTTGGTCAGGACGGCAAACTCGCTCTCCTTCTTGATGTCGTGCTCTTTCCAGTAATCGGTCAGCTTGTTGCGGGTTTCCTGCCCCATCATCCGCTGCTGGATCCATTTTTCGCTTCTGCCGTGCTGCTGCCAGTACTCCCTTGCCCGATCCAGTGACCGCGCCGGGTCGGCCATGTCCTGCATCCGCTCATAGCCGACCTTTGCCAGCCAGAGCTTGATCGGCTCGGCTTTAGGGCTGGGCACCGACTGGATCAGGCGCAGCAGGGTTTCCGGACTGGCGACATCTGTGAGGTATTTCTTCCCGTCAGCCGCTTCCAGTTTCAGTCGGTGACAATTTGTAACCGACTCGCTGCCTTCTTTTTTTAAACGATTTTTCAATACCTTCCAGTAATTTCTCGCCGCCTGAAAATCAGGCTGCTGCAGCAGTGCCCGGATGATATCAACCACTGAGAAATACCATGTTTCGGTATCCTCGTCGTAAAGCCTGCGGATTTGATAATCTTCGAAAATCGCCAGCTTGTTTTTCATGGTAATTGAACCTCTTGTTTGTGTTCGTGATAACCAGGGCTAGGGCTGGATACTGGCTGTAAATAGCTCGAATTTATCGCACTTACCCCTTTTTAAGTCAATTATTAAAGCGGTTTTATCGAACCAAATTTCTACGCCTCTGAAATCATTCTGTCTGCCGTTCTGTCCCCATCTGCTTTAGACTTCCCGTCAACAAACCGCGTGCCATTTCGGCGCTAAATGCGCTAAAATGGAACAGTAGCCGTTGTTGCAAAATGGAACAGCGGCAGTGGTCCATTTGGGCGCAAAATGCCGTAAACGGCAGGTTTACGTCGTTTTGCACGGGAATTGCAGACGTATACGGCTGTATACGGCATCGTTCCCGAAGGTGAGCGGCTCGGGTCGGTAAAGCCCGGCCGGTTCCAAAAGGAGACAGCGTGAATATCAGCAAGTTTGTGGCACCTGAAATCATCTTCGGCCTGGGGTCCCTGAGCCAGATTGGGGAGAGCGCCGCGCGCATCGGCGCTTCCAAGGTGTTCCTGGTCAGCGACGAGGACGTGATCAATGCCGGATGGGTGGAGCAGGCGCTGTACTACCTCCATGCGGTGGGGCTGGAGACAGAGATCTACTCGTCCCTTACCTCGAATCCCAAGGATTTCGAGGTGACGGAAGGGGCGCAACGGTACCTGGCCTCGGGGTGCGACGCCATCGTGGCCGTGGGGGGGGGGCAGTCCCACCGACGTGGCCAAGGCGGTGGCCATCCTCGCCAGCAACGGCGGCCAGTTGCGCGATTACGAGGGGATCAACAAGATTTCACACCCCCTTCCTCCCATGGTGATCGTCCCTTCCACCGCGGGCGCCGGTTCCGAGGTGAGCCAGTTCGCCATCATCGTCGACACTGAGCGGAAGCTGAAGATGTCCATCATCTCCAAGTCCCTGGTGCCGGATATCGCCATCGTCGACCCGGAACTCCTCCGGACCAAGGACGCCAAGCTGGCCGCCGCCACGGGGATGGATGCCCTGACCCACGGCATCGAATCCTACGTTTCCCTGGCGGCCACCCCCCTCACCGACATCCACGCCTGCAAGGCAATCCAGCTCATCGCGGCCAACCTGCGCCAGGCGGTGGCCGACCGGGGCGACATGGAGGCGAACACCAACATGGCCATGGCAAGCCTCACGGCCGGTATCGCCTTTTCCAACGCCATCCTGGGCGCCACACACGCCATGACCCACCAGGTGGACGGCCTCCTGGATCAGCACCACGGCGAGGCCAATGCCTCGATTCTGCCGCACGTCATGGAGTTTAACCTCCCGGCCTGCCCGGAGCGTTTCAAGCAAATCGCCTGGCTCCTGGGGAAGGATGTGCGTGACACCGGCGTAGAGGAGGGGGCGCGACTCTCCATTGCGGGGATCCGGGAGCTGATCGCCGACATCGGCCTCGCAAAAGGACTTGGCGCCATGGGGCTGCGGGAGGAGTTCATACCGCTTTTGAGCCGCAACGCCATGAACGATGCCTGCCTGGTGACCAATCCGCGTAACGCGACGGTTGAGGACATAGAGAAAATATTCCGCAAGGCTATGTAGGCCGCGTCCGCTTTCGGGGCATGACAGGGAAAGAAAAATGGACAACAGGGAAAAACTGCTGGAGCAGTTGACCGGGGTCGATTCCTCCAAGCTCAACTACTATATAGAGCTGAAAAAACGGAATCAGGAGATCCTCAAGCAGAACAGCCGCCTGGAGATTCTGCAGCAGCTCATCCGGGACATCAATATCGACATGTCCATAGATGACATCCTGGAGCGGGCCTTCACCAAGTTTCCCCAAACGCTGCCCTGCGATTTTCTCGGTCTGGTGACGGTTCGCGACGGCGCGTTGCGGCTCAAGGCGCTGATGCCCCGGGATTTCTGCCGGATTGACAATTTCCCCGCCCACTCGCCGGCCCTCAATGTCGTTCGCGAGAAAAAGGCGGGAATTTTCTACCTGACACCCGAAGAACTGAGCCACGTCCAGATAAATCCCCGGTATCCGGGGCCGCTCCGTTCCCTGGCTGTGGCGCCCATGTTTCAGCGGGGCGAGGTGCTCGGCGTACTCATTGTGGCCAGCATCATCGATGGGGCGTACAACGAGACGGACCTGAGTTTCGTCCAGCATCTTGCCGATCAGTTGTCCATCAGTATCCAGAACGCCCGGCTCTACAAGCAGGTCTCCCGGGCGAAGAAGGAGTGGGAGGAGACCTTTCTGGCGGTTACCGACCCGATTTTTCTGGTGGATACCGACTACAACGTCCTGCTCCACAATAACCGGCTGTCACCGGCCATGAGCGGCTTCTGGAACCAGGCGGTGAGCAACAAGTGCTTTGCCCGGCTCCACGGTCGCATCCATCCCTGCGAGGATTGCCCCATCAAGGAGGTTCAGCGCACCGGGAAACCGGTGTTCCAGCGCTGGCAGACCGATACGGGGCTGCTCCTCGATCTTTCCTATTACCCGGTGTTCAACGAAGAGAAGCAACTGTCGGCGGTGACGATCATCATCAAGGATGTCACCGACAAGACCAAAATGGAGGCGCAACTGGTCCAGACGGCAAAGCTGGCGGCCCTGGGAGAGATGGCTGCCGGGGTGGCCCACGAGCTGAACAGCCCCATGACGGTCATCATCGGCACGGCCCAGCTCCTGGGGCGGGAACTTCAGCAGGATGGCCAGTACGAAAAGGCCGAGGTGCTTGAAGATATCATCAACTCCGGCATTCGCTGCAAGCGCATCATCCAGAACCTGCTGACCTTTTCGCGGCAGAACCAGCCGCCGGTGATGGATATCGACATCAATGCCGAGGTTGAGCGGGTGCTCAGCATGATCCAGTACCAGATCAACCGGAGCCAGATCAGGATCGTCGAGCAACTGGCTCCCTTTCTCCCGCGGCTCACCGCCAACGGTTCCCAGATCCAGCAAGTATTGACCAATTTCCTGATCAACGCCCGGGATGCCCTGGGAGAGGTGGAGGGCAGGGAAAAGATCATCACCGTCGCGACTGCCCTGCTGACGAAGAACGGGAAAAAGTGGGCCGTCCTCAGCGTGAAGGACAATGGCATCGGGATCGCACCGGAAAACCTGACGAAGATTTTCACCCCCTTTTATACGAGCAAAGAGGCCACCAAGGGGACCGGCCTCGGCCTCTCGGTCAGCCTCGGCATAGCCGAATCCCATAACGGCACCATCGAGGTGGAGAGCAAGCAGGGGGAGGGGAGCACGTTCTCGCTGCTCCTTCCCGTCGAGCAGTAAGACCCCATCAGTCCCCCCTATAAAATAGGGGGGAAGCCGAAGGCAGGGGATAAGATGCGCAGGCGAGTAGTCAGGTTTCGTTTTAGTAAATGCTTTTATCTGGAGCAACGGAGAGAATATGTCACAGATACAGGTTCTGATCATCGACGATGAGGCGGATGTCTGCACTTTTTTCCGCCGCCTGCTGGCGAGAAAAGGGTACGGGGTCGTCACCGCATCGAACGAGCCGGACGCCCTGCGGGCCATGGGAGAAAACAGCTTCAATGTGGCCATGGTGGACCTGAAGCTGCCGGATACCGACGGCCTGACCCTGCTGAAGGCGATAAAGGCCCGGCAGCCTTCCTGCGAAGTCATCATTATGACCGGTTACAGCACCATCAAGACGGCCGTCACTGCGATGCAGCTCGGGGCATACGAGTACCTGGAAAAGCCCTTCGAAGACATCGATGAGATAGAGGCCCTGGTTGAAAAGGCCGCCAGCCACGGCCTCAACCTCCAGCAGGGGAGCGCCGGCGCGGAGGAGTGGGCCGGCGTGGCCCGGGCAGTCGGTTTCCGGGTGGGCGCCTCGCCGGCCATGAGGCGGCTCGTGTCCGTGGCCCACAAGATCGCCGCCAAGAATGTGACGGTCCTGATCCAGGGGAGCACCGGCACCGGCAAGGAGGTTCTGGCCCGTTTCATCCACGCCGCCTCCGGGCGGGCTGACCAGGCGTTCATTCCGGTAAACTGCGGCGCCCTGCCGGAGAATCTTCTGGAAAGCGAGCTCTTCGGCCACGAGAAGGGGGCTTTCACCGGAGCCGCCCAGCCCCGGCGCGGTATTTTCGAACTGGCCAACCGCGGCACCCTCTTCCTTGACGAAATCGGCGATGCCAGCCCCCAGATCCAGGTGAAGCTGCTGCGGGTGCTGGAAACCGGCGAATTCATGCGGGTGGGGGGCGAAAAGCCCATCAAGACCGATGTGCGGGTGATCGCCGCCACCAACGTGGATCTGGAACAGGCCATCCGCGAAAAGACCTTCCGGGAGGATCTCTTCTACCGGCTCAACGTGGTTCGGCTCGAAATTCCGACGCTGCGTTCCCGCGCCGAGGATATCCCCCAATTGGCGGAGCACTTCGTAAACCAGCTCAATGCCCCGTTGCGGGTTTCCCCCCAGGCGCTCCGCCTGCTACAGGGGTATGCCTGGCCCGGCAACATCCGCCAGCTTGCCAACGTGGTGCGGCGCGCCGTGGTCATGTGCAATGGCGACACCATCCTCCCCGAGCACCTGGAGGGGAGCCTCCAGGGCGATGCCGCCGTAAATCCTTCTCCCGCCCCAACCGCAGGCGGGCCGCCGGGGGGGTCCCTTTCCCTGAAACGGCTTCTGGAGCAATCGCCAGGTGAAGAGGACCTCCGGACGCTGGCCCCGGAGGAGTTGCAGGGGATGCTTGATTCCCTCAGGTCACTGGAAAACAGGCTCGTTTCGGCAATGGGGGATAAGGGGTGCGGGACATCGGCGCGGCGCTGCCTCAAGGATACCGAGGAGGAGACCATCCGGCAGGCGCTGGTGCAGTGCCGGTGGAACATCACCGAAACGGCCAGGGTTCTGGGTATCGGCAGGAATACCCTATATCGCAAGATCAAGGAGTACGGGTTGGGAGGGTCCTGAGGGGGGCGCCATATGGGTTCGCAGATTACGGAGCGGTGGCTGGCTCCAAGGTGCCTGATGCCCCCTGCTTCAGCGGCAGTAACACCCGGAAGGTGCTTCCTTCCCCGATTGTGCTCTCCACCTGGATGTTCCCCCCATGGTCCTTGACGATGCCGTAGGAGACTGCGAGCCCGAGGCCGGTTCCTTCGTTGCGGGTGGTGAAGAAGGGGCTGAAGATTTTTTTGCGGTTTTCCGGGAGTATGCCGGTACCCGTATCCCCCACGGCAATGACGCAGGTACCTTCATCGGTTCCGCAGGAGGTGCCCAGGGTGAGCACTCCGCCCTGCTTCATGGCCTGGATGGCGTTGAGAATGAGGTTGGTGAACACCTGCCGCAGCTGGTCGCTGTCCGCTTCCAGGGGGGGGAGGCCGGCTGCGTAGTCGCGGCGAACCTCGATGCCGGTGAGGGGGACCTGGTGCCCGACCTGCTTGATGATGTCGTCCAGAAGGGCGTCTATGGCCACGGTCTCCAGGTGCTTATGGTTCTCACGGGCGAACTTGAGGAGACTTCCGACGATTCGCTCCACCCGCCCCACCTGCTGAACGATGGTGTCCACTTCCTCCCGGTTCGGGTCGTCATCGGGCAGTGACATCTGGAGCAGTTCCGTGTTCCCCCGGATAATCGCCATGGGGTTGTTGATTTCATGGGCCACGCCGGCGGCCAGCATGCCGATGTCGGCCAGTTTCGCGGCCCGTACCAGGTCCTCCTGGGTCTTGACGAGGAGGCGGTTTTTCTCTTCCAGTTGTGCCGTGCGCTCCAGCACCTTCTGTTCCAATTCCCGGTTCAGTTCCTGGATGTCCTCTTCCCGCTGGGTCAGGGTGGTGGTCATCTGGGCGAATTCGTTTGCCAGTTCTTCGATTTCGTCCCGGCTTTTGACGGTTATGGCAAGATTGCGCTCCCCGGCGGCGATGCGCCGGGCCGCCGTTTCCAGTTGCTTGATGGGCCGGGCCAGCCTGGAGGCGATGTAGCTGGACAGGGCGATGCCGATGATGGATCCGCAGAGGAGGACCACCGCGAAGATCAGGGTGATTTCCCGCTTCAGTTCCAGGTAGGGGCGCTCATTAATCCCCACGTAGAGGGAGCCGACCGGCATTCCCCGGAGGTTGAGGATCGGCTCGTAGGCGGAATAGTACCATTCGTTGACCACGAAGGCCCTGCCGATCCACTTCTCCCGGTTGACGATGACCTTCTTGTAGACTTCTTCCGAAAGCCGCGTGCCTATGGCCCGGCGCTCCGGCGCGAGGAGCACGTTTGTGGCTATCCGCAGGTCTCCTTGGAAGATGGTGGCCGTCCCCACGTCCCGCCCCTGGTATTCCACTGCCTCGAATACGATTTTCTTGATGCGGTCCACCAGGTCGTTGTTGCCGTTGAGCAGAACGCCGCCGTAGAGGACGCCGGCGATGACGCCTGACCGGTCTCTTACCGGCACCGAAACCACCATGGCCATGCCGGAGCGTTCGACCGTTTCGTCCCGCCGGCGGGCATGGGGGGTGGGGAGGATATGGATGGCCGCCCTCGCGGCCAGGCCGGTCCCTTCTTTTGCCAGTTCTTCCGGGGGAATGACTTCGGTGCCGGCAATATGCTCGCCCCGCAGCGCCCTTGAGACGATCTGGTCGTTGACCTTGCTGTCGCCGAAGGCCCCGTGGTTGCTGGCCCGGAAGACGACCTGCCCCGACCGGTCCACGGCGGTGAGGAAGTCGAGCCCCTCGCTGCTCATTCGCGGCGTCAGGAGGTTGTTGAGGGTGGTTCTATCCCTTTGGCTGATGATGGTGGAGGTGAACGGGTTGGTGGCGGTGAACTTGATGACGTCGCGGATGTGGTCGATCTCGCTCTGGTAGACGGCCCGGGCCGAGTTCAGGTCGGTGCGGACCTTCTCCTGGGCCTGTTTCACCACCCGGGAGTCGATTATGTAGATACCGATTACTCCGCAGAGCACCGTGGCCACGAAGAGGGGGATGAGGGTGGCGATGGTGAGCTTGAAGCGGATGGGGAAACGTCGAATTCCCATTCAGCAGTCCTGGGAATCGGTGTTCCCCTGACCGGGGGTGCTGAGGCTGTACTCGACTATTTTGCGGTCGAGCGTCTTGCGGGAGATGCCGAGAATTTCCGCCGAGCGGCTCTTGTGGTAACCGGTCCGGCGCAGTACCTGCTCGATGTGCTCCCGCTCGATGGCTTCCAGCGAAATGAGCCGGTTGCCCGGCAAAGGTGCGGAGGCCTGGTTTTGGGGCTGAACCGGCAGGACGTCGGGAGTCACCAGGTCGCCACGGGTGAGGATGGCGGCCCGCTCAATGACGTTTTCCAGTTCGCGGACGTTGCCGGGCCAGTGGTAGGTCTTGAGGATCTGGAGCGATTCGGGGGTGAAGCCCCGGATCTCTTTCCTGATGCGCCGCGCGTATTTGCTCAGGAAGTGCATTGCCAGGGGCTCGATGTCCTCGCTCCGCTCCCGCAGGGGGGGGAGGGCGATGGAGATGACGTTCAGCCGGTAATAGAGGTCGTCCCTGAAGCGCCCCTCCTGGACTTCCTTCTTCAAATCCTTGTTGGTGGCGGCCACGAAGCGGATATCGACGCTTTTCGCCTTGGTGGCTCCCACGGGGATGAATTCCCGCTCCTGGATGACCCGCAGGAGCTTTGCCTGGACCGCCGCGGAGACGTCGCCGATCTCGTCCAGGAACAGGGTGCCGCCGTCGGCTTCCTCCAGGAGCCCCTTCTGGGTGGTGATGGCGCCGGTGAACGCCCCCCGCACATGGCCGAAAAGCTGGCTTTCCAGAAGCGTGTCCGAGAGGGCGGCGCAGTTGATGGAGAGAAAGCGGCGTCCCTTGCGCTGGCTGTTCACGTGGACCGCACCGGCGATGAGCTCCTTGCCGGTTCCCGATTCGCCCAGAACGAGGATGTTGGCGTCGCTGGCAGCCACCTGTACGGTCAGTTCGTAAATCTTGCGGAATTCGTCGCTGACGAAAATGATGTTGTCGGGGATGTCCGGCCGGGAGAGCTCTTCCTTGAGCTGGCGGTTTTCCTTCAGCAGGAGGTCGAGTTGGAGGGCGTTTTCGATGAGACCGAGAATTTTTTCCTTGGGAAAGGGCTTGGTGACGTAGTCGTAGGCGCCGAGTTTTATGGCCTCCACCGCCGCGTCGATGGTGCCGAAGGCGGTCATGACCACCACCGGCAGGTTCGGACGAAGCTGCTTTACGCGCTTCAGCACTTCGATGCCGTCCATGTCGGGCATCCGCACATCCTGAAGGAGGATGTCGGGTTCCGGTCCGTTTCCCTCTTCCATCCGCTCCAGAAGGCTCGTGCCGCCGTCGAACGTCTCGACTTCATATTCCTTTGCCTGGAACATCTTCTGGAGGTAGCGCCTGATTCCTTCTTCGTCGTCGCAGATGAAAATGCGTGCTTTCAGCATCAATTTATCCCGCGGCTGCCATCGAGTTTCTGGTGCCTTTTGACAATGATTTTTATAGACAAAATGATACATAGGTGGCCAGGATTCCGCAAGACAAGATTCCCCATTCACCGGCTCCGTTGCGGGTTGTAAAATAATTTATCCAGTAATTGCAGTGTGTTGACCCTTGTGTTGACGTGTAAACAATATTGGCATGGACGTTGCCAATAGTTACGCGGTTGTAATGTTCGACACAACGGGCAGATCGCCCGACTTTTTAAGGGGGTTTGTGGAATGGGAATTTCACGCAGGCAATTTCTGCAGGGGGGGGCCTTGGCCGGTGCGGCTCTGGCTCTCTCCGGCAAACCGGGGGAGGCGAGCGTTGACGCTCCTGATCTCCGGACCAAAGGGCTCAAGGTTACGACGACCATTTGCCCGTTCTGTTCAGTGGGGTGCGGTCTGATTGTCCATACCAAGGACGGCAAGGTTGTCAACACCGAAGGTGACCCGCAGCACCCGATCAACCAGGGTGCGCTCTGCCCCAAGGGGGGAGCGCTCTTTCAGATCGCCAACAACGAGCACCGGCTCCAGAAGGTGAAGTACCGGGCGCCCGGCTCCGACAAGTGGGAAGAGAAATCGTGGGACTGGGCCCTTGACCGGATCGCCCAGCGCATGAAGGAAACCCGCGACAAGACCTTCAAGAAGACCGAACTAAACAAGAAGGACAAGAAAGAGTACGTGGTTAACCGCACCGACGGCATGGCCTTTTTCGGCGGTGCCGGCCTCGACAACGAGGAATGCTACCTCTGGTCGAAGTTTGCCCGCGCCATGGGAATCGGGCAGCTCGAACACCAGGCCCGACTTTGACACTCGTCAACAGTCGCCGGTCTGGCGGCTTCGTTCGGTCGTGGTGCAATGACCAACCATTGGATTGACCTGAAGAACTCCGATGCAATTCTGGCAATCGGCTGCAACCCGGCCGAGAACCACCCCATTTCGTTCAAGTGGATCGAAGAAGCGATGGATAAGGGGGCAACCCTCATCTCCGTCGATCCCCGCTTTACCCGGACTTCGTCCAAGTCTAACATCTACGCCCAGATCCGCCCCGGCACCGACATTGCCTTCCTGGGCGGCCTCATGAACTACGCGCTCCAGAACAACCTCATCCACGAGGAGTATGTCCGGGAGTACACCAACGCCACCTTCATCGTCAGCGAGCAGTTCGATTTCGAGGACGGCATGTTCTGCTCCTTCGACGACCAGGAGAAGACCTACGACCTCAAATCCTGGGCCTACGCCACCGGCGGCGACGGCAAGCCCATGCGCGACATGAGCATGAAAAACCCCAAGAGCGTCTACCAGCTCATGAAAAAGCACTACAAGCGCTATGACGTTGATACCGTCTGCGCCATCACCGGCACCAAGAAGGAAGACTACCTCAAGGTGGCCAAGGCCTTCTGTGCCACTGGCCGATCCGACAAGGCGGGGACCATCCTCTACGCCATGGGTATTACCCAGTCCACCCACGGCAGCCAGAACGTCCGGGCCGTTGCGCTTCTGCAGATGCTGCTCGGCAACATCGGCATCGCCGGCGGCGGCGTGAACGCCCTGCGGGGCGAGAGCAACGTCCAGGGCTCCACCGACTACGGGCTCCTGTTCCACACGCTCCCCGGCTATCTCAAGTCGCCGGAGTTCGACAACGTCGACCTCAATGCCTACAACGAGAAGTGGACCCCCACCACCAAAGACCCCAAGAGCGCCAACTGGTGGGGGAATACCCCCAAGTACACCGTGAGCCTCCTGAAGGCGTGGTACGGCGACAACGCCACCGCCGAGAACGACTTCTGCTATGACTATCTCCCCAAGCGGATGGGGAACTACTCCTTCGTGAAGGTCATGGAGAGGATGGGCCGGGGAGAGCTTGACGGCCTCGTCTGCATGGGGATGAACCCGGCTGCGGGCGGCCCCGATTCGCTTGCCTCCAGGGACGCCCTCGGCAAGCTCAAATGGCTTGTCACCGTGGACCTGTGGGAAACTGAAACCTCCATCTTCTGGAAACGTCCCGGGGTCAACCCGAAGGATATCCAGACAGAGGTCTTCATGCTGCCGGCCGCTTCTTCCATCGAGAAGGAAGGCTCCATCTCCAACTCGGGCCGCTGGGCCCAGTGGCGCTACGCCGCCATCCACCCGGTGGGGGACGCACGGAGCGACCTTCACATCATCGACGAATTCTACAAGCGGGTGAAGGCTCTCTACGTGAAGCAGGGGGGCGCATTCCCCGAGCCCATCACCAGGCTCGCCTGGAGCTACGGCAACGGCCATGAGCCCGATGTTCATATGGTTGCCAAGGAGATAAACGGCTACTTCACCAAGGATGTGACCATAACGGAGAAGGACAAGGTCCTGGAGTTCAAGAAGGGGGACCAGGTTCCCGCATTCAAATACCTGGCTGCTGACGGTTCCACGGTCTGCGGCTGCTGGATTTATTCCGGCTCCTACACCAAGGAGGGGAACCAGATGGCCCGCCGGGATGCCTCCGATCCCACCGGGCTCGGCCTCTTCTCCAAGTGGTCCTGGTGCTGGCCGGTGAACCGGCGGGTCCTCTACAACCGGGCCTCCGTCAACACGGCGGGCGCACCGTTCAACGCCAAGCGCCCCATCATCGCCTGGGATTCCCTGGAGAAGAAATGGAAGGGTGACGTTCCCGACGGCCCCTGGCCGCCCATGAAGGACGACAAGGAAGGGAAGTACCCCTTCATCATGCTCCCCGAAGGTCATGGGCGGCTCTATGCCCTCGACATGAAGGACGGCCCGTTCCCCGAGCACTATGAACCGGTGGAGAGCCCTGCCCGGAACCTCCTCTCCAAGGTCCAGAGCAATCCGGTCGTCAAGGTGCCCAAGAACGTGTCGAGCGATACGGGCAGATTCCCCTATGTCGGCACAACCTACCGGGTGACCGAGCACTGGCAGACCGGGGCCATGACCCGCAGCCTCCCCTGGCTCGTGGAGCTGGTTCCCGACATGTTCGTGGAACTTTCCGTGTCCCTTGCGAAGGAGAAGGGGATCAAGCAGGGCGACCAGGTCAAGGTCACCACCGAGCGGGGGAGCATCCAGGCACGGGCCCTGGTGACCAGCCGCCTCAAGCCCTTCAACGTCCAGGGGAAAATGATCGAGCAGGTGGGGATGCCGTGGCACTTCGGCTATGCCGGCCTTGCCACCGGCGACAGCGGCAACGTTCTTACCCCGACCGTAGGGTGCGCCAACACCGGTATCCCGGAGTACAAGGCGTTCCTCTGCAATATCGAGAAAGGGGGTAAGGCTGCATGAGTTCAGCACCCATCGAATTTGGCAAAAACAAGACGTTTCTGATCGATACCACCAAATGCACCGGCTGCCGGGGCTGCCAGGTGGCCTGCAAGCAGTGGAACCAGCTCAAGGCCGAAAATACGCACTTCTTCACCGGCGAAGGGTACCAGAACCCGCCGCAGATGTCGGAGTTCACCTTTACCCGGGTCAAGTTCAAGGATTACCAGAAACACGGGCAGAATGAGTTCGCCTTCTACAAAGAGATGTGCATGCATTGCAACGAACCGGCATGCGCCTCGGTCTGCCCCGTCGGCGCCTTCAAGAAAACTCCGGAAGGGCCGGTGGTCTACAATGCAAAGAAATGCATCGGCTGCCGTTTCTGCATGGTCGCCTGCCCCTTCGGCGTTCCCAAGTATGAGTGGAGCAAGGCGTTCCCCTTGGTCAAGAAGTGCACCGGCTGCTACAGCCGCGTGAAGAACGGCCTTCACCCAGCCTGCGCCACCGCCTGCCCCACGGCCATAACCTACGGCTCCCGCGACGAGATGCTCAAGGAGGCCGAGAAGCGGATCGCCGCCAAGCCCGACCGCTACTTCAAGGTGATCTACGGCAAGGAGGAGGCGGGGGGGACCTCGGTACTCTACCTCACCCACCAGCCCCTCGATGAACTCGGCTTCAAGCCGGTCACCAAGCGGCCGCTCCCGTCGTACACCTGGCAGGCCCTGCGCCTGGTCCCCGGCATTTTCCTCACCGTCGGCGGCACCCTGTCGGCCATCTCCTGGTTCCAGCACCGCAAGGACCGGGTGCGCAAGGAAGAAGAGGAACAACAGAACCGCAAGGAGGGGAACCAATGACCGCGGCGCGCATCGTCATGAATGAAATAAAGGGGTACCATCGCTTCATCAAGTTCCTGATGGTCCTCGTGGGGGCGGCGGCCCTGGCTTCCGCCGTACGCTTCATCTTCGGCCTGGGGGCCACCACCAACCTGAACGACCTCTACCCCTGGGGCCTCTGGATCTCCTTTGACGTGGTCACTGCCGTCCCCCTGGCGGCCGGCGCCTTCACCATCGGCGTCGTGGCCCACGTCTGCCATATCAAGAAGCTGGAACCCCTGGTGCGGCCTGCCATCGTCACCGGCTTCCTCGGCTACTCCCTGGTCTGCGTCGGGTTGCTCCTGGACCTGGGGCAGCCCCAGCGGGGGCCCTACGTCCTCTTCAACTGGAACGTCCACTCCCCCATGTTTGAGGTCTCCATGTGCGTCATGGCGTACACCACGGTCCTCTTCCTGGAGTTCCTCCATCCGGTGAGCGAGCGGTTCGGCTGGCACATTCCGCTGCGCCTGCTGCGGACCCTGGAGCTTCCGTTTGCCATCATTGCGGCCATGATCTCCACGCTCCACCAGTCGACCCTGGGGACCTTCTTCCTCATCGCCGTCGACAAGCTTCACAACCTCTGGTACAATCCTCTATTGCCGCTCCAGTTCTGGCTTTCGGCCATTTTTACCGGCCTCTCGATTGTCATTTTCGAGGCGAGCCTGGTGCACAAGTACATGGGGCAGCCCGACGAGTCGGACCTGCTGGCAACGCTGACGAAAATCATTCCCTGGATCATGGGAATCTACATGCTGGTGAAGGTCTACGCCCTGGCGTTCCTCTCCCACGGCCCGCTGTTCGACCGGCCAATGTTGACGGTACTCTTCAGCGTGGAGATGATCGTGGGGGTACTGATTCCGTTCGCCATGTTCCTCACCAGGCGGATCAGGACCGACAAGCAGATGCAGTTGCGGGCCGCTTCCCTGGTCATCATCGGCCTCATCCTGAACCGCTTCAACGTCTCCATGTTCGCCATGCACCAGCCCGGCCAGCCGGTGTATTTCCCGAACTTCATCGAATCGGTGGTGACCATCGGCATCATCGCGGCCCACATTCTCTTCTTCGTGCTCGTGGCCAAGTACTTCCCAATCTTCGAGCATCATCCGGAGGCCACCGACTACACCATCCCCGACCGTTTCCGCAAGATCGAGAAGCATGGCGATGCGCACGGGAAGGTGAGCGAGGCGTAATTCACTTAATCCAACCGCGTAGGGGCAATTCATGTGGGCAATTCATGAATTGCCCCTACAAGCAAGAGATTCCATGAACACCATCCACATTTACAGCAATGGCCGCCTTGAAGAAAAACAATCGGGCATCGTCCGGGAGTTTCCGCTGGTCCTCCATGTGAACGGCCGGGAGATTGCGACGCTCATCGCCTCTCCCCACGACCTGCGGTTCCTGGTGGCGGGGTTCCTCCGCAACCAGGGATTCGTGGCGAGCGCCGGGGACTTTCACATGCTGGCGGTCTGCGACGATTTCGGTATCGCCAACGTGCGGATCAAAGCCGAGCTTCCCGAGCGGCTGAAGCCGGTGCTCACCTCCGGCTGTGGAACGGGCGTCACCTTCACCATGGAGAGTGGCGGCCGGACACCGGCCAGGGAAAATATGCCTCCCGTCTCCCCCGATGCCGTCTTTCGCCTCATGGAGGAACTGGCGCAGCGGGCCGACAGCTACAAAAGCCACGGCGGCATCCATTCCGCTGCCGTGGGGGACGTGGAGGGGAACATCCTCCTCTTTGCCGAGGACATCGGTCGCCACAACACCCTGGACCGGATTGCCGGTGAGGCCCTTTTCAAGGGGATCGACCTGGCGGGGAAGATTCTCGTCACCTCCGGGCGCGTCTCCACCGAAATGGCCGTCAAGGCCGCGCGGCTGGGTATCTCGCTGGTCGCTTCCCGTACCTCCGCCACGGACATGGCGGTGAAGATGTGCGACGAGGCTGGGATTGCCCTCGTCGGGTATGTCCGGGGGGGGAAGTTTACGGTCTATGCCCACCATGGGCGCCTGGCGGTTGCGACGCCCGCCGGGGCAATTCATGGATTGCCCCAACGACAGGCCGCGGGGCGCATCCCCGGCGTCACCGGCGTCATACTGGCCGGCGGGCAATCGAGCCGCATGGGGAGCAACAAGGCGCTCCTCCCCTACAAGGGGGGGCGTTTCATCGAGGCCATCCACCGACAGTTCTCCGAGATTTTCGATGAAGTGCTCCTTGTCACCAACAATCCGGAACAGTACGATTTTCTCCCCTGCCGGAAGGTTGCCGACATTTATCAGGGGATGGGTGCGCTGGCAGGCATCCATTCCGGTCTTCACCACGCATCCAATCCGGCAGCTTTCATGGTTGCCTGCGATATGCCGTACCTGAACAGCGGCCTGATACGGCATCTGGCCTCCCATGCCGATCCGGGCGGAGTGCTTATTCCGGAGGGCCCCCACGGGCTCGAACCGCTCCATGCGGTCTACGGCAAGGGGTGCCTCGCCGCCATCGAGACCACTCTTCTGTCTGGCCAGAGAAAAATCATCTCGTTCTTCAGCCGCACCAACGTCAACAGGGTCAATGTGGAGCAGGTTGCCCTGTTCGATGCCGATTTCGCCACATTCAGCAACATCAACACTCCCGGCGATTATTACAGCCTGCGGATTGGCGAGCGGGAAGGGGACGAGACGTTCCAGACAACCGGCCGCATTGCGGGCTAGTCCCGGTATAAACAGCAGTTCAACCGCGTATCAATAAGGAGATTCAACCATGTTTGGATTCGGAATGCCTGAAATGGTCATTATTCTTGTCATCGCCCTCGTTGTCTTCGGCCCGGCAAAGCTGCCCCAGTTGGGCCAGTCGCTGGGTGCCGGAATACGGAATTTCAAGAAGGCCACAATCGAGGATGATGTAACACTGGTGAACAAGGTGGACGGCGAGGAAAAACCATAGTCCTCTTATTCTGCAGATGTTGTAACGGAAAGACCCGCTCTCTCGAAGGGCGGGTCTTTTTTGTTCCGGTTTCTGGATTCTGGAGGTTGGTGCTAGGGCTTCCGGCAGACCAGCACCATCTTGTTCTGGGGTTGGAGGGGGCGGGTATGTACCTGGATGACCGAAAAGCCGATTGATTCAGCCAGTTGCGCCAGTTGCCGGAGGGTGAAAATTTGCTTGTGGCGAAACGGCATGGGGGAGTAGATGGCCTCGAAGAGTGTGCTCTTCCCTGATCTCAAACGGTACGAAAATTCGCAGAGCCGGTAGTAGAGCGCGTCCCTGCGGGGGGTGTCCAGGAACAGCCACCCACCGTGCTTCATGACGTTATAGGCGTTCTTCAGGGTCTCGGCGGGGAAGTTCACATGTTCGAGCACATCCCACAGCGTCACCACGTCGAAAAAACCGTTGAATCCCGACTGCCAGTGGGAAGCGTCGATGGTTTCGCCGTTCAGTTCGATGCCGAATTTCTTTTGGGCGAACTCCCGGAAGACCCCCTGGGGTTCGATCCCCTGCACGCAGGCGCCTGCTTCGGCCAGAAGATGGGGGAAGAGCCCGGCGCCTGAGCCGATGTCGAGGCAGTTGGCTCCGGCCAGGGGTAGATGGCGCTTGACCAGCGACAGATTTTTCCTCAGCTGTGCGCCGTTGCCGGGAAGCTGCCTTTCTATATAGTCCCATGCTTTCTGGTCGAGGGGTTGAGCAGAATGTTCCGGGTGGCCGGAAGGCATTTCGTCCAGATGGTCAATGTAGTGAAAGTCGCACTCCGGGCAAGCGTAGATTGACATTTTTTTCAGTTTGTATTTGGGGCTGGCGCCGTTTGCCGCACACAGCTTGCACCTGCTGAAATCGTACATGGTCTGTTGTCACTTCCTTCTCTTTCGGCGGCTGCGAATGGTTGCCGGGTCAGTCTCCGAAGCATATTCCGAGATCGCGGGCAGTCAGCACCGTATCCCCGTTGATCAGGACCCGTTTTTGTATTCCGAGGGCTTCTCCCAATGGGACCAGGGCAATGTCCGGTGAACGGAGCGCCACCATGTGGTTGAATTGCCCCATCTCGATGGCCCGCACGGCCGCTGCGCCGAACCGCAGGGAAAGCAGACGGTCGAAGGTGGAGGGGGAGCCTCCCCTTTGCAGGTGCCCCAGAACCAGTGAGCGCGAGTCTTTGCCCGTGCGCCGGGAGATTTCCTTTGCCACGTATTCGGCGATTCCCCCCAGCACCACGTGCTGGCGTCCGGCTTCACCGGCACCTTTCGCGATAACGTCGCCGCCCTTGGGAACCGCCCCTTCGGCCACGACCACGATGGCATACCGGTGCCCGCGCAATTCATTATCCATCAGCTTGTCGCAGACCTTTTCGATGTCGAACGGTATCTCCGGGATGAGGATAACATCGGCATTGCCGGAGATGCCGCTGTTCAAGGCGATAAAACCGGCATTGCGCCCCATGAGCTCGACGACCATGACCCGGTCGTGGGACTTGGCCGTTGAGTGGAGCCGGTCGATCGCCTCGGTGGCTATGCTCACTGCCGTGTCGAAGCCGAAGGATATGACCGTTCCGCCCATGTCGTTGTCGATGGTCTTGGGGACCCCGATCACCGGCATCCCCTTATCCGCAAAACGGTTGGCGATCTCAAGACTGCCGTCGCCACCCACGGCAACCAGCGCATCGAAGCGGAGCCTGCGGAAGTTTTCCATTACCCGGTCCGACAGGTCGCGCTGCTCAATTTCCCCTGCGGCGTTGGGCACCGGCATCATGAAAGGGTTGCCCTTGTTGGTGGTCCCCAGGATGGTGCCTCCGGTGCTGGCGATGCCATCGACCTTTTCCGGGGTCAGGTGGATTATATCGTCGGTGTTGAGCAGCCCGGAATAGCCGCATTTGATGCCGTACACGTCCCATTGCCGGTTATGGGCGGCCATGGTGACCGCTTCGATAACCGCATTCAGCCCTGGCGCATCACCGCCTCCGGTATTGATGCAAATCTTCATTTTCTTTGACATGGGCACCTCTGACTGGGTTGGACAAGATTGAAGATGACGGCCGTCAATGCCGACGGACCGGGCGCATGGCGAATGTTAAAATATGTCAACCGATATGTACCATAGCTGGTGGCTTTACGGCAATCAGGTTTAACGCAGGGAAGAGCTTTGCCGGTCCCGACTCATCAGGTACAAGCCGTCAACATAGGTGAAATAGATTCTTTTATGAGGAAGGTTGCGGTAAACGCCAAAGAAAGGTAATAGTGGTTGGAGATAATTTGATTTTCCCTGAAAGGAAATGAATTCAGCCATGTCACGAGCCGCCGAAAAAAAGGCCTTTATCGATGAGTTGTTCGTTGCGCATCCCGAATATGCCGAGGCGCTTGCCCTTTTCCGCGAACTGTATTCCTCCCTGGAAGGGAAAGAGGGAGAAACCGGCATCTCCGTTGCCCTGTCGGACGTTCCGAGAGCCACCCGGCTGCTGAAGGGGATTCCGCTTGTTTCGCCGGCCGAACTCACGGTTGACCGTGACAGGGCCGTGGCCTTCATTGGAGAGGTTATCGACGTGATGCAACGGGTCGGTGACGATGAGAACGGCGGCCTGGACCGCCTGCGGCAGGGGCTCGCCGACGGCTCCCTCGACGTTCTCGGGCTCTTGCGGGCCGCCCTGGAAGATGACCGCAAGGTTATTCTCGAAACGGCCCTGGCGGTACGGGTGAACCCGCCGCTCCTCGAATTCGCCCTGCAAACACCCCTCCGCACAGCCCTGGAGCTGGTTTCCGCAGAGGTCGATCCGGCGGAAACCGAAGGGTGGCGGGAGTATTTCTGCCCCGTTTGCGGATCGCCGGCCGGCATGGCCGAACTTGTGGGGGAACAGGAGGAGCGTCACCTTTCCTGCTCCATCTGCTTCCACCAGTGGCCCTTCAACAGCCCCGACTGCACCTTCTGCGGCAACAAGGATGCGGAGAAGCTCACCCATTTCTTCGCCGATGATGGCCCCCATCGCGTAGATGTCTGCCTCGTCTGCGGCCGTTACATGAAGACCCGCATATCCCCGGATGGAAGGTCCGGAGTGTCGCCGGAGCTGGACGATCTGTCCACGGTGCTTCTGGATCTGCTGGCAACCCAGGAGGGGTACCGGAGCTGCAAGTAATCGCGTCCCGGTGTCGCCGGATTTTCAGCCGGCAACAGAGGTTGCAGTTCGGGATATCCTTCCGGAGCAGGATATCCACAGGAATATAATTCTCCCCCCCCCCATTCGACCGGTCATGCCTGAGCAGGGCGAAGCAAACACCCTTTGTTTCGCCCTGTTTCTTTTTGCACCGCATCCTTCGTAATCCCTGTTTAACCTTCTTCGCCCCATCATTCCCCCCATTGCTTTTTACCGGCCCCATTGCCCCGGTGTGCGTGTCTTTACCCCTAACGCTCGACCGTATCCGGTTGGGACAAAATGATACAGCCCGGACAAAAGGAAACATCAGGCAGTGCCGGTGATGGCTTGCCCCGGGGGATATGTCCAAGACGGAGCCATCCCCGGTTCAATATTTTTATGATGTTATGGGTAAAAAATAAAACAATTGTAATTAAAAAATATCTGGCACGCATGTTGATGTATACGAGGCTGGCAAGTTTCGTCTGATTAATTTTGGATAATAAAGGTCCGTGGATTCCGGGTTGCGCACATTTGCCGGATTGCACCAATTGAGCGAATTTTTAATATGACAGGGGGGGATATGGGAAAAGAAGCGATGCTTCGTGATGGCGTGTCACGGAGGGATTTCATTAAAACCTGCGTTGCGGCCACGGCCATCATGGGGCTGCCGTACAGTATGCACACCAAGGTCGCCGAGGCGGCCCAGATGGCCAACAAGCCGCCGGTGATCTGGCTCCACTTCCAGGAGTGCACCGGCTGTTCCGAATCGCTGCTCCGCTCCAACCACCCGGACGTTTCGTCGCTTATCCTCGATACGCTCTCTCTCGATTATCACGAAACCCTCATGATCGGCTCCGGCCACCAGGCGGAAAAGTCCCTCCACGACTCCATGAAGGCGAACCACGGCAAGTACATCCTCGTGGTTGAGGGGGCGATTCCCACCAAGGATAACGGAATCTACTGCAAGGTGGGGGGGGTGACCGCCGTCGATTCGCTCACCAGGGCGGCCGAAGGGGCCGTCGCCATCATCGCCCTCGGCACCTGCGCCGCGTACGGGGGGATTCAGTCCTCCCCCCCCAATCCCACCGGCGCCGTGGGGGTCCGCGACATCATCAAGAACAAGCCGATCATCAATATCCCCGGCTGCCCCCCGAATCCCTACAACTTCCTTTCGACGGTCCTCTACTACCTGACCTTCAACAAGCTTCCCGAGCTGGATTCCCTGGGGCGCCCCAAATTTGCCTACGGCCGCAAGATTCATGAACACTGCGAGCGCCGCCCCCACTTCGATGCCGGGCGCTTCGCCATTGCCTACGGCGACAAGACCCACGCCGAGGGGTACTGCCTCTACAAGCTGGGGTGCAAGGGGCCGGCGACCTTCGCCAACTGCTCTGTTCAGCGTTTCAACGATGTGGGGGTGTGGCCGGTTTCCGTGGGGCACCCATGCATCGGCTGCACCGAGCCGGACATCCTCTTCAAGAAGCCCATTGCCGAGAAGCTGCAGATTCACCTGCCGACGCCCCCCGATACCTATGCCCCGGCCGACCTCGGGCAGAAGGGCCCGGGCATCAGCCCCCTGGCCACCGGGGTGGTCGGCATTGCCGGCGGCATCGCCGTCGGCGCCGGCGCCATGCTGACAAAAAAACTGCCCAGCGGGGAGGAGACCCATGAAAAGCACGAGTAGGCGTGATTTCCTGAAAATTATGGGACTCACCGGCGCTGCGTGCCTGGCGGGTGCCGCTCCCCTCCGTGCCGCCACCGGGCAGGAAGGTGACGAGAATACCGCCATCGGCATGCTTTACGATGCCACCAAGTGTGTTGGCTGCAAGGCGTGCATGGCGGCCTGCAAACGGGCCAACTTTGACCAGAACAACCTCTCCTACGAGCATCTGGCCACCGACGATGACAAACTCTGGGACGCCCCCAAGGACCTCTCCGGCGACACCCGCACCATCATCAAGCTCTACAAGGAGTCGGACACCCGCTTCTCCTACGTCAAGCACTCCTGCATGCACTGCACGAAGCCAGCGTGCGTATCCGCCTGCCCGGTGAAAGCCATGACCAAGGACCCGGTGACCGGCGTGGTCTCGTACAACAAGAACATCTGCATCGGCTGCCGCTACTGCCAGGTGGCCTGCCCCTACAACATTCCCCGCTTCCAGTGGTCGAAGGCCATCCCCCAGATGGTCAAATGCGACTTCTGCAAGGAGACGAACCTGAAGTCCAAGGGGGTGCCCGCCTGCAGCGAGACGTGCCCCGTGGGGGCCATAACCTTCGGCAGGCGGAAAGATCTGCTGGATGAAGCGCACCGGCGGATCGCGAAAAATCCTGACCTTTACGTCCACAAGGTGTATGGCGAGAAGGAGGCGGGAGGGGCCAATCACCTCTACCTGGCAGCGTTCCCCTTCGAGAAGCTGGGGCTCCCGGTGTTGCCGGAAGAGTCGCCGGCCGCATTGTCCGAACATATCCAGCACACCATCTACAAGGGGTTCATTGCCCCGGTCGCGCTGTACAGCGTCCTCTGTGCGGTTGCCATGAAGAATAAGAAGGACCAGGAAAAACTGGGACACGGGGAGGAGGAATAAGATGGGACATCATGACGAGTATCAGGTCCAGCACGGTAAGATTCTCACCAAGCCGTTCTTCATCCTCCTTGCCCTGGTCGTGATCGGGTTCGGGCTCATCGCCTACCGCTTCATCGCCGGCGTGGGGGCCGTCACCGGCCTTTCCGACGGCTACCCGTGGGGGATCTGGATCGCCTACGACGTGGCCACGGGCACGGCATTCGCCTGCGGCGGCTACGCCCTGGCCCTCATGATCTACATCATGAACCGGTGGAAGTACCACCCCCTCATCCGTTCTGCGCTCCTCACCAGCGTTTTCGGCTACTGCCTGGCAGGCTTCTCGGTCATGGTCGATCTCGGACGCTACTGGAACGCCTACAGCTTTTTCCTCCCGACCCGGTGGCAGCCCAATTCGATCATGTTCGAGGTGGCCCTCTGCGTCATGACCTATTCGATGGTCCTCATCATCGAATTCCTTCCGGCGATCCTCTACACCCTGGAGCACACCAAGTGGCACTGGCTGCGTGACGCTGCCCTGCGGTTCTCTCCGCGGCTCCTGGCCGGCGGCGGGGCGCTTCCGGCCGGGCTCACATCGGTCAACAAGGTTGCGGGGACGGTGCAGGTGCGCCTGAACAAGGTGCTGATATTCTTCATCGTCCTCGGCATCACCCTGCCGTCCATGCACCAATCGTCCCTCGGCTCCATGATGATTATCGCCGGGGAGAAGCTCCATCCCCTTTGGCAGACCGGTTTCCTGCCGCTGCTCTTCCTCATCAACTGCATTTTCATCGGCTATGCCACGGTGATGTTCGAATCGATCGTCTCCTCTTACAGCTTCAAGCGGGCCTATGAGGTCCATGAGATCTCCGGCATCGCCAAAATCGTCCCCATCGTAGCAGGGCTCTGGATGGCGGTCCGCTTCGGGGATCTCATCTGGCGCGGCCAGCTTCCGGCCGTCTTCGCCTTTGACCGGAACTCCCTCTTCTTCCTGCTGGAAGTCGTCCTCATCGGCGGCGGCGCCTTCATGCTCCTTTCCAGGAAGAACCGCCTCTCGCCGCGGATGCTCTTCGTGAGCGGCGCCATCCTGATGCTGGGGGGCGGCCTGTTCCGCTTCAACGTCTACCTCATCGGGTTCGACCCCGGCGCGGGGTGGAGCTACTTCCCGTCGGTGGCCGAGTTCATGATCACCGTCGGCATCATCGCCCTGGAGATTCTCGGCTACCTCGTATTCGTCAAGATCTTCCCGGTCATGCCGAATCCGAAGAAGCATTTCGCCGACGAGGTGGAAGACGAGGCCGGGGTGCCGGTGGACGATATGCTCCCCGGCAGGGTGTTTGTGGGTAAATAGGGGTAATGCACCCGTAGGGGCGATCCTTGTGATCGCCCGTTTCCTCGCATATGCGTACAAGGGCAAACACAAGGTTTGCCCCTACAGATAAACGACTAATTTTTGGAGGAATACATGTCAAAACGCATCACCATCGACCCCATCACCCGGATCGAGGGTCACCTGAGAATCGATGTGGAAGTGAACGGGGGAAGGGTTTCCAAGGCCTGGTCCTCGGCCCAGATGTGGCGCGGGATCGAAACCATCCTCAAGGGGCGCGACCCCCAGGACGCCTGGAGCTTTGCCCAGCGGTTCTGCGGCGTCTGCACCACGGTCCACGCCATCTCTTCCATCCGTTCCGTGGAAAACGCCCTGAACGTGGAAGTGCCCCTGAATGCCCAGTACATCCGCAACATCATGATCGCCCAGCACTCGGTGCAGGACCACATCGTCCACTTCTACCACCTGTCGGCCCTGGACTGGGTTGACATCGTTTCGTGTCTGAAAGCCGATCCGAAGAAAGCGGCCTCCATCGCCCAGAGCGTCTCCGACTGGCCGGGGAACAGCGAGAAAGAGTTCAAGGCGGTTCAGGACAAACTGAAGCACTTTGTCGAAGGCGGCCAGCTCGGCATCTTTGCCTCGGGCTACTGGGGGCATCCGGCCATGAAGCTGCCGCCGGAGGTGAACCTCATCGCCGTGGCCCACTACCTTAAGGCCCTCGACTACCAGCGCCGGGCGGCCCAGGCCGTGGCCATCCTCGGCGGCAAGAACCCCCACATCCAGAACCTGGTTGTGGGAGGGGTCGCCACCGCCGTCAACATGGAGAACATCGCCACCCTCAACATGGAGCGGATCGCCTACCTGCGCACCCTCATGAGCGAGACCCGCGATTTCGTACAGAAGGTCTACTACCCGGATCTCGTGACCATCGCCTCCTTCTACAAGGATTGGTTCAAGCACGGCGCGGGCGTGACCAACTATATTGCCGTACCCGAGTTTGCCGAGGATACCCGCAACACCAAATTCGCCCTGGCCGGCGGCATCATCCACGGCGGCGACCTGGGGAGCTTCAAGCCCATCACCAACCACCAGGACCAGACCCTCATCCAGGGGATTACCGAAGGGGTGGCCCACGCCTGGTACGAAGGGTCGGATTCGCTCCACCCGTGGGACGGGGAGACCAAGCCCGACTACACCGATTTCCAGGAGAACGGCAAGTACTCCTGGTGCAAGTCGCCGCGCTTCAACGGCAAGCCGATGCAGGTGGGCCCTCCCGCCCAGGTGCTGGCCGCCTATGCCAGCGGAAACACCAAGGTCAAGACGCTGGTGGATGCTGCGGCAGCCAAGCTCGGCATCGGCCTGAACGACATTCACTCCACCATGGGGCGCCTGTTCTGCCGTGGCGTCCGCGCCCACGTCATGGCCGACCTCTCCCTGGAATATCTGGACAAGCTGGTTGCCAACATCGGCAAGGGCGACACCGACTACGCCAACCATACCGAGATACCCGACGGCGAGTACCGGGGGGTCGGCTTCCATGAGGCGCCCCGTGGCTTCCTGTCCCACTGGATGGTCATCGAAGGGAAGAAGATCAAAAACTACCAGGCGGTAGTCCCTTCCACCTGGAATGCGTCTCCCCGGGATGAGCAGGGCGTCGCCGGCCCCTATGAGGCTTCCCTTGTGGGGAACCCTGTTGCCCAGCCCGAAAAGCCCCTGGAGGTGCTGCGCACTGTCCACTCCTTTGACCCCTGCATCGCCTGCGCGGTCCACACCATAGACCCGGCAGGGAAAGAGATCACCAAGGTGAAGGTGCTGTAGGAGGCTCCATGAAAACCCTTATTTTCGGCGCCGGCAACCTGATCCTCTCCGACGATGGGTTCGGCGTCCACTGCATCAAGTATCTGGAAGACAACTACGACTTCCCCGAGGAGGTGGAACTCTTCGACGGCGGCACCCTCGGGATCATGGTGACCCATAAGATCGAGGAGGCCGACCAGGTCTACATCGTCGATACGGTGGAAACCGCCGGCGCGCCGGGGGAGGTCTTTCGCTTCGAGAAGGAAGACATCATGCTTAACCGCCTGCCGGTGAAGCTCTCGCCCCACCAGATCGGCATCCAGGAGATGCTCTTCATCAGCGAGATGAGGGGAGGGTGCCCGCCGCGGGTGAGCCTCCTGGGCGTGATTCCCGAGACCCTCGATGCCGGCAACGAACTGTCAGCCACCCTGGGGGAGCGTCTGCCCAAGGTGGCGCGGCTTCTGGTGGATGAACTAAGGGAGATGGGGCACGTTGTTCGCGAGAAGGGCGGCGCAACGCTTAATTGAGTACAAGGAGACCGTAATGTTCGGAATCGGAATGCCTGAAATGATTATCATCCTCGTGATCGCCCTGGTGGTGGTCGGACCGTCCAAGCTCCCCCAACTGGGGCAGTCCCTGGGTGGGGCCATCAGGAGTTTCAAAAAGGGGATCAACGAGGATGATGTGAAGGTCGTAAACAAGTCCACCGAGGCCTGACGGATCGTCGCCGGGCGCTCACATTCCCCTGCCGGCAATGGCGGTTCCGCAGTCGGGGCATGCTCCGTCCCTGATCCGGTTCTTTTCGATCAGGTAGCCATAGCGTTCAATCAGAATGGCGGAGCAGGATGGGCACCAGGTATTCTCACCCCCTTCGCCGGGCACATTACCCTCGTAGACGTAACGCAACCCGGCCGCCCTGCCGATGTCGCGGGCGCGCCGCAGTGCTTCCACCGGCGTTCTGCCCCGGTCTGCCAGTTTGTAGGTGGGGTAGAACTGGGTCACATGCCACGGGGTGTCGGCCCCGAGGTTGCTGAAAATGAACGAGGCGATTCCTTTCAGTTCTTCGTCGGTGTCATTGAGCCCCGGAATGATTAGGGTGGTAATCTCGAGCCAGATCCCCTGTTTTCGGTACTCGATGATTGAGTCCAGGACTTCGTTCAGTCTGGCGTGGACATAGTTGCGGTAAAAGGCGTCGGTGAACCCTTTCAGGTCGATATTGGCCGCGTCCAGATAGGGGGTGATGGCTGACAGGGCCTCCTTCGTGATGTAGCCGTTGGTGACGAACACGTTCAGAAGCCCCGCCTTGCGGGCGAGTCGGGCCGTGTCGTAGGCGAACTCGAAGAAGATGGTTGGCTCGGTGTAGGTATAGGCTATGGATCGGCATCCCGTGTCCAGCGCCTTTGCCACCACTGATTCCGGCGTCTGCGTCAAGCCGGTGATGGGGGCCTTATGCTTCACCTGGGATATGGTGTAGTTCTGGCAGTGGTGACATTTGAAATTGCACCCCATGGTGGCAATGGAAAAGGACTTGCTCCCCGGCAGCACGTGGAAGAGAGGCTTTTTCTCGATGGGGTCCACATTCTCGGCAACCAGCTTGCCGTAGACCAATGAATAGAGCGTCCCGTCCCGGTTTTCGCGAACCGCGCAGATTCCCCTCGTTCCGCCGGAAATCAGGCACCGGTGCCGGCAGAGGCCGCAGTGAACACTGCCGCCGCTCACCCGCTCATAGAACATGGCTTCTTTCATGGCATTCCCCCGGCTCTCAAAGCGTTACGCCCGGCCCCGAGGGCGGGCCTTCCAGGCGGGACTGGCAACTGACGCAGCAGGGAGCGTAGGGAGCCACCCGGAGCCGCTCTTCGCTGATCTCGGCGCCGCACTCCGCGCATAAACCGTAGCGCCCCTCCTCAAGCCGCCCCAGGGCCTCGTCCATGCGGGTCAGCTCCTGGCGGCGGATATCGGCCACGGCCATGCCGGTGTCCTCCAGGGTGTCGATAAGCCCCCGGTCACCCACATCCTGGGGAAGGTCGTACTGGCTCCGCAGCTCTTCTCCCACAGTATCGAACAACTCCCGCCGCACCTCGCTCCATAACCGCCTTTTCTCGGCCAGCAGCACCTCCGTGAGACGTGCCTTTCGTTCTCCGGACATCCGCTCCATGGTATCCTCCGAATCTCCAGCAATAGTTTTGCAATGGTCCCAGTTAATTATGGAATGTAAGTATACCACTTATCCCGTACTTGGCCCGAGACCCGGAAGGGACGAGCCGACAAGCCGCTACCGTGGCCGTCACGGATTGGCGGTTGCCGAACCGCGCCGTTTCCTATAGGATGCCTGGAAATTTCAGCCCATGTACAAGGAGATCCCATGCCGACTGCAACCGCCCGCCACATCCTCGTGGCTACCGAAGCCGAATGCCTTCAGCTCAAAACCGAAATCGAAGCCGGCGCCGATTTTGCCGATGTCGCCAGGAAACATTCCTCCTGCCCGTCGCGCATGCAGGGTGGCGACCTTGGCGCCTTTGTGCCGGGCCAGATGGTCAAAGAGTTCGACGAGGTCGTTTTCTCCGGCGAGATCAACAAGGTCCTCGGCCCGGTCCGGACCCAGTTCGGATACCATCTCATCGAGATTACCAAACGCTGGTAATCGGGACAGAAAGGACTACTTCCATGACTGAAATAGACAATGCGCTGGTCACACTGCGCCAGGATATGAGAAACGCCAAGAACCAGTCCGCGTTTTACGACCTGTTCCTCAATACCACCTTCTATGTCCCCACCCTGAATGAGCAGGCTCTGGAAGGGACCGACGAGGTCATCCAGGAGGGGCAGGTGCTGCCGCTGATTATCGAGGCGGACGGCAACGATTATCTAATGATCTTCGACACCAGCGAGCGCCTGAAGACCTGGGCCGATGCGGAGGTGAAGTGGGTGGAGGTGCCGGGGCACATCCTTGCGGCAACCACCATGGCGCCGCTCCACTGGGCCATGAACGTGGGCACGGAGTATTCGAAACAGTTCCATCCCGAGGAGATCGCCTGGCTTCGGGATGCAGTCGAGCGCTGCAATGCTGAAGCGGCCAAGCAGGGGGAGTAGCGCACCCACTTTGGCTTGTTCAGCCGCACAAGACAAAATTAAGGGATGCCGGATTAAGCTTTGCGTATCCGGATGATAACAGCTGGATCAGGAGAGTGCTCGATGCCTAATGCGCTGGAGAGATTGAAAGCCGGATTGGATAGCGGGACGGTAGATCGTCAACTCCTGGCTGAGGTGGAGAAGGAATACAGCGAACTCAGCGCCAGGGCCGATAGGCTGGAAGAGCTCCTGATCATGATCGTGCGGACGGGCTGGCCCTGGGACGAAGAGGGCGAGCCCAATGCAATTTTCCATGCCGGCAGGGACGGTTTCGCCACGGCGATGACCGAGGCCCGCGAAATCCTCGGACTAGGGGGCCGGAGCAGGCTCACCAGGACGGAGCCGAAGACCTGAGGCGATTTGAGGTGGACGGGCGGCGAGTTTGTGGCTCGTTGCCAGGGTGGCTCCATACACTCCCATCTCGAGGCACGACATGAATCCCCGTCAGGACATTACCGAGCAACTGCTGACCGGGCCTGCCATTGCAGGCGCCCTGGACGATGTGGCGACGCTTCGCCTCGCTATCTTCCTGGAGTATCCCTACCTGTATCGAGGGCTTAGGGAAGATGAACTCAAATATCTGAATACCTATGCCGAGGCGCCTGATGCCTGCATCATTGTTGCGTATGATGGGAAGGCGGTTATCGGGGCGGCTACAGGCATGCCCCTTATTCATGAAGATTCCTCGACCCTGGATGCCTTTGCCGGAACAACATTTCCGCTCAATGATGCGTATTACGTCGGGGAACTGCTCTTTCGCCCGGCCTACCGCAATTGTGGGCTGGGCCGTAAGCTACTTGCCCAGCTGGAAAACCATATCCGTTCCCTCGGCCGCTACCGCAAGCTCACCTGCGCCACCGTTGAGCGACCCGATGATCATCCCCTGCGCCCGCCCGACTACATCCCCATCACAAGATTCCTTGCCCGTACCGGTTTTGCCCGCCTGCCGGGGGTAACCACCAACTTCGTTTGGCGTGAAACCGATGGCCTCGTCCGGGACCACCCCATGCAATTCTGGAGCAGGGAGCTGCACTGATTGTCTGGTTTTCCGACCCTTCGTTTTTCTCTGCTTTTCACCGAAAAACCATGGTGAACAAACGTGCTGAAAAATGCTTGACCCGTCTACTGCTTCACACTTTACCCTTGTTTTTGTCACGGCCATGGCGAAAATATTTGAAAGGAGAAAATCGATGAAAGTTGGTGTAGAAGAATGGGTAGCCAGATTCCGGGCAATAGGGCTTGATGATGCCGCAATGCAGAAGTGGCATCGTTTGTTTGAACAGGAGAATCCGGAAGGTCATCAGAGCTTTCTGGAATGGCTTGGGCTTCCGGCAGGCAAGATAGCCGAGATTCGCCAGAAGTACGCATAACATACGAAGCCTCCGGTGCCACCACCGGGGGCTTCCCTATATGTTGCCGGAGGTTCTATGTATCGCATAACTGAACTGGCCCGTCAGTTCGGACTGTCCCGTAGCACATTGCTGTATTACGACCGGATAGGGTTGCTCGCACCATCCGGTCGGAGTGATGTTGGTTATCGGATGTACTCACAGAAAGACCGAGACCGACTCACCCGTATCTGCAACTTACGCCATGCCGGTTTGACCATGGAGGATATCAAACGTGTTCTTTCCATGGACGAAGATTCAAACGATATGATTCTCCAGAAACGCCTGCTTGAGATCGGTGATGAAATTCGCGCACTGCACTCCCAACAGATGTTCATTGCGAAAGTCCTAAAAGTTAAGGCTTTTGGGGAACCACCGGTAGACAAACCGGCGTGGATTGAAATGTTGAGAGCCGCTGGAATGGATGAAGCGGCAATGTGCCGCTGGCACGCTGAATTCGAAAAACGGGCACCGGAAGCACACCATCAGTTTTTGTTGGGGCTTGGAATCCCGGAAGAAGAGGCAAAGATAATTCGGGAACGGTCTGCGGAAGGATTTTAAAATTGCCTGCGGTGGTTTCATGGGAAGGACAGTGTGACAAAAAATTCTGGTGGGTGTGGGCCTGCTCGGAACTGCATTCTGGACTCGCGGACGATCTACCCTTAGCTGAAGCGGACGTTTCGATTGACAGCAGTTGAGCTAAGGGTTATTAATTTGCTTATTGCAAAATGCACTTAAGGGGCGTGATTCGCCATGATATCGGAGGGGTGTTAAGATTTGACAAAGCCGCGTGCAGCTTGGTTTGCTGCAGGTGGCTTTGTTGTTTAATGAGAGTAGAGGCTCGATAGATGACCCCTGAACAGGAAGCGCGCATAGAGATCGATCGCATGCTGGCCGAATCCGGATGGCTGGTGCAGGACGTGAAGAGAGTCAATCTGCACGCAGGCCGCGGCGTGGCCATCCGCGAGTTTCCCCTTGAGCGCGGCTTTGGCTTTGCCGACTATCTGCTCTATGTTGATGGTCAGGCCGCCGGCGTGATCGAGGCTAAGAAGGCCGGCACCACCCTCAGCGGTGTGGAGATCCAATCCGACACTTACACTCAAGGGCTGCCACCGGCTCTGTCCGCCTGGTTCCGTCCGTTGCCGTTCAGCTACCAGTCCACCGGCATAGAGACCTGCTTCACCAACGGTCTCGACCCCGATCCCCGCTCACGGCGGATCTTCTCTTTCCATCGCCCTGAGACCCTAGCCGCCTGGATCGACGACAGCGACACCGACAAAGGGGTGGCGGCGGAGCGGGGCGCCCACTGGCAACCGCAAACCTACCGCGGCCGCCTGCGCCAGATGCCGCCGCTCCATACGGACGGGCTCTGGTCCGCCCAGTCCACGGCTATTGCCAACCTGGAAAAATCCCTGGCCGCCGACCGCCCCCGGTCCTTAGTACAGATGGCCACCGGCTCCGGTAAAACCTTCACCGCCGTCTCCTTCATCTACCGCCAGCTCAAGTTCGCCGGCGCCCGGCGGGTGCTGTTCCTGGTGGACCGGGCCAACCTGGGACGCCAGAGCCTGAAGGAGTTCCAGCAGTACCAGTCCCCCTTCACGCCGTACAAGTTCACCGAGGAGTACATCGTCAACCATCTCCAGTCGAGCCGGCTGGACTCCACGGCGCGGGTCTGCATCTGCACCATCCAGCGGCTCTACTCAATCCTTCGGGGGGAGGAGATGGCAACCGAACTGGAGGAGGAATCGCTCTTCGACCACGAAAATCTCTTCCGGGAGCCGCCGCCCGTGGTCTACAATCCGGACATCCCGCCCGAAACCTTCGACCTGATCGTGACGGATGAATGCCACCGCTCCATCTACAACCTCTGGCGGCAGGTGCTGGAGTACTTCGACGGCTTCCTGGTGGGGCTCACCGCCACACCGAGCAAACAGACCTTCGGCTTCTTCAACCAGAACCTGGTCATGGAGTACGGGCACGATCAGGCGGTGGCCGACGGGGTGAACGTCAACTACGACGTCTATCGCATCCGGACCAAGATCACCCAGGGGGGCTCGACCGTGGAGGCGGGGCACTACGTGGACCGCCGCGAGCGGGATACGCGAGCTGTGCGCTGGGAGCGGCTGGACGAGGACCTCTCCTACGAGGCGAACCAGCTCGACCGGGACGTGGTGGCCGTGGACCAGATCCGCACCGTGGTCAAGACCTTCCGCGACAAAGTGCTCACCGACATCTTCCCCGGACGTTCCTGGGTCCCCAAGACCCTCATCTTCGCCAAGGACGACTCCCATGCCGAGGATATCGTCCGGATCGTCCGGGAGGAGTTCGGCAAGGGGAACGACTTCTGCCAGAAGATCACCTACCGCACTATCGGCGCGAAACCTGAAGAGCTGATCGCCGCCTTCCGCACCAGCCCCATGCCGCGCATTGCCGTCACGGTTGACATGATCGCCACCGGAACTGACATCAAGCCGCTGGAGATCGTCTTTTTTATGCGCACCATCCGCTCCCGCTCCTTCTTCGAGCAGATGAAGGGGCGCGGCGTGCGGGTGATCGAAAGGGACGACCTCCTCGCCGTCACCCCCGACGCGGTGGCCAAGGACCACTTCGTTATCGTCGATGCGGTCGGGGTCTGCGAGGAGGACAAGACCGACTCCCGCCCCCTGGAGAAGAAGCCCTCCGTCTCCCTGGAGAAGCTCCTCCAGGCCGTGGCGCTGGGGAATGCCGAGAGTGAAGTGATTTCCTCCATTGCCGGGCGTTTTTCGCGGCTGGAAAGAAAAATTAAGAAGGAAGAAAATGAAGAAATCCGGAAACTGTGCGGCCATAGTCTGAAAGAGCTGACTGCCGACCTCGTCGCGGCCATCGACCCGGAGCAACAAATCGAGCGGGCCAGGGCCGATTTCAGCACCCAAGACCCAACTGTGGAGCAGGTGCGCCAGGCGGGGGCGAGGCTGATCCGGGAGGCTGTGAAGCCACTCTGCGAACCGAAGCTCAGGGAGAAGATTCTCGACCTGTACTCCAAGGCGGATCAGGTGATCGACACGGTGAGCGCCGACGAGGTGATCGAGGCGGGGTTCGATGCCGAGGCGCTGGAGAACGCCCGGGGGCTGGTGCAGTCGTTCGAGCAGTTCATCGTCGAGCACAAGGACGAGATCACCGCCCTGCAGATCCTCTACAGCCGCCCTTATCACCAGCGGCTGAAGTACGAGGAGGTCAAGGGGCTGGCCGAGCTGATCGAAAAGCCCCCCTACCTCTGGCGGATCGACCGGCTCTGGGACGCCTATGCTGCCCTGGAGACTTCAAAGGTGAAGGGGGCGGGGACGAGGCGGCTCTGGACTGACATCGTCTCTCTGATCCGTTTTGCGCTGCACCAGGAGCCGGTGCTGGAGCCGTTCGCCGAGCACGTTCACGAGCGGTTTGCGGCGTGGCTGGCAAAGCAGGAAAAGACCGGGAAGAAGTTCACCGACGAGCAGCGGCGCTGGCTGGAGATGATCCGGGACCATGTCATTGCCAGCCTGGAGATCGGGCGGGACGATTTCGAGTTTACTCCGTTCAAGGAGAATGGCGGCATTGGGAAGGTGTATCAGCTGTTTGGGGAGGAGTTGTGGGGGATGTTGGAAGAATTGAATGAGGTGCTGGCGGCGTAACTGTCGTTTGCGCGGTCGATAAATGGGTGCTATTATTTGGTCAAGTAAAAGCACCTGCCAGGAGGTCGTATGAAAGCGAACACAAAGTTCTCCGAGGATATCGTTCCGCTCTCCGATTTGAAGATCAATCCGGGGCGCGTCGTCAGCCAGGTGGACAAGACTCACCGGCCGGTGCTCCTGACGAGCCGGGGCCGGGGTGTCGCCGTCGTGCAATCCGTCAGGGATTTCGAGGCCGAAGCCGAGGAGCGAGCATTCCTGAAGGCGGTCGTTCAAGGACTCGTGGACGTTGAGCAGGGGCGGACCGTGAGTTTGGCCGACGCCAAGAAGCGTCTCGGGCTGGATTGATTCCATGGCACGCAGGAGAGCCATAGAATTTGCCGAGTCGGCAGTCGCAGATCTGGAAGACATCCTTTTCTGGTATGCCGACCAACAGGTGCCCGAGGTCGGAAAACGCCTGGTGCAGGAGGTTGTCGCCCAGTTGGAGCGCCTTGTCGATTTTCCCGAAAGCGGGCGTATCGTACCGGAGTTCGGTCTCTCCAATCTGCGAGAGATCATTTACCCGCCGTTTCGGATCGTCTATCGGGTCGATGCTGCTCGCATTTGGATTGTCCGTGTCTGGCGCAGTGAGCGGCTGTTGAAGCTGCCGGGAGGAGTTGAATGAGGTGCTGGCGGCGTGAGTGACAATTGGCGAACTGTTCCGCTTTCAGAAATATGCGACATCAACCCGCGATTGGGAAAGACTGTGCTTCGGGAAGAGGACCGGTTTGCTTTTGTCCCCATGGCCGCTGTCGGCGCTGCCGACGGCAGTATCGACGTTTCCGCAAAGCGCCCCTACATCGAGGTGAAGAAAGGCTTTACGCCGTTTCAATCGGGTGACGTGCTCTTTGCCAAGATCACGCCGTGCATGGAAAACGGCAAGATGGCTGTGGTGCCGTATCTGGAGAATAATTACGGGTTCGGCTCTACGGAGTTCCATGTCATTCGGCCCAAAGACGGGATTGATCCCAAGTTCGTTTATTACCACGTTTCAGCTCAAAGTTTTCGCAAAGAAGCAGCTCATCATATGACAGGAGCTGTTGGGCAGAAGCGCGTTCCCACCGACTTTCTCAAACAGAGCACTATTGTCATTCCTCCGACAATCGAAGACCAAAAGCGAATCGTCGCCGAAATCGAAAAGCAGTTTTCCCGCCTCGACGAGGCTGTGATTGCGATGAAGCGGATTCAGGCGAACCTCAAGCGGTACAAGGCGGCCGTGCTGAAGGCTGCCGTGGAAGGGAAGCTCACTGAGCAGTGGCGCAAAGAGCATCCCGCCGTCGAGCCTGCCGATAAGCTCCTCAAGCGCATCCTTGTCGAGCGCCGCGCCAAGTGGGAAGCCGAGGAGCTGGCGAAGATGAAGGCGAAGAGGATAAAACCGAAGGATGATTCGTGGAAGAAGAAATACAAGGAGCCTGCCGGGCCGGATATGGCCAATCTGCCGGACTTACCGGAGGGGTGGGTGTGGGCGGTGGTAGATGCTTTTGCCTTCGTCACTAAGTTGGCAGGGTTTGAGTATACGAAGTTCGTGAAGTACGATACCGATGGAGATTTGGCTGTAATAAAGGCTGAAAATGCGGGAAAAAATGGATTCAAGCAGACAGAATTTTCAAGGATCAAAAGTGAAACGGTTGATCATTTGACACGTTCTAAAGTTTCTCCGGGTGATCTCTTAATGGTTTTTGTAGGTGCTGGCACTGGAAATGTCGCAAGGGTTCCAGATGACCAAGAATATTTTCTTGGTCCCAACATCGCAATGATCAGAATCGAATCAAAACAAGTTCTTCCTGCCTATCTAGAGCTGTTCTTGAGGTCGTCAATGGGAAGTGCATTGACATTGGGTTTTATGAAAGCGGTTGCTCAGCCCTCTGTGTCGATGGGTACAATTCGACAGATTTCAAGTGCAATACCGCCCGTCAAAGAGCAGCTAGTGATTCTAGAAGAAATTTACCGCCGCCTCTCCGTTACCGAAGAACTGGAAGCCACCATCGAAACCAACCTCAAACGCGCCGAGCGCCTGCGGCAGACGATCCTGCAACAGGCGTTTTCGAGCGGATTCGTGTGAAATGAATTTTCCTGAGACAGTCTCCTTCAAACAAGAAAGGCTCTTCGACGTTTCAAGTGGGTTGAGGGAATAGCGACTTGAAGTTGAGCT
>CAZBEB010000012.1:0-146523 GCA_964490805.1 uncultured Geobacter sp. | reverse complement strand
AAGCTCAACTTCAAGTCGCTATTCCCTCAACCCACTTGAAACGTCGAAGAGCCTCTTCCATCCTGATATCATCAACGTGTAGCTGACAGATTTCTTCTAAACGCATACCTGTGAAGAGACCCAAAAGAGGAACCCAATACATGTATGGGTGACGAGATTTCTGCATTGAGAAGATCTCGTGACCGAAAATTACACCAAGTTGATCATCATTATATGCTGACCGCTGCTCATGGGGACGCTTGTCTTTTTTTAGCGATAGACATTCGAAAGGATTATCACTCACATACTTTTGCGCTCGTGCCCAGATCCACAATGAACTTGCTCTCGCCATATGCTTATTAACGGACTGGGTTGACAATACGGTTTTGGGTTTCATGTCGATTATCGTATCAATAGATTTATCTCTATATAGTGGTTTCTTGTTAATGTTGGGCGGTAATTTCTGAAGTACCTTTAGGTAGTTTAAAGCATTTTCACGCGAAATATTTCTGACTTCTTCATCGCCCAAAACCATCTGCAATAACGCGTACGAAGCGATAAATTCCTGAGACGTTTTCTCTGACCATGCCTTCGTCGAAGTCTTTTCATCACAGTACTTTTTGACAATCTCAGAAAGTCGCATCGACTTTTGTAATGTTCCCAACGACGGCGTCTCTTGCGAAGATCCATTCAGCATGGAATGAAGGGCAGCCTTCAACAGGGTGATTTCTTTTTCAGCATCACCTCCAGCATCAACTGAGAGTTCATCGAACTTGACCGTTCCATCGGTCTTTGACTCAAAATTGGAAATGACAACCTTCCCAAATTTCATATTTTTCTCCCGACAGGAACTGATCAAAGTCGTAACTTGCATGGCGCAGTATCCTGCGAGCATCTGCGCCCTTTTCTTATCGGCAAAGGGAAGAAGGAGCTTTAATTCGCGACGCATAAAATAATCGCGGACATCCTTTGGAATCGTGATACGGAAATACCAACCGGAAGGCCGTTGAAGAAGGTATGTGGACATAAAAAAACCTCGCTCCGATTTGTACCGGCATTTGTACCGGATGTCGAAACAAGGCTTCTTTATCTGCATTTTTAGATGCAAATACAACAAGTTACATGAAATTTGGTGGAGGTGGCGGGAGTCGAACCCGCGTCCGAAGATCATACACAGAAGGCGTCTACATGCTTATGCCAGGATTTGATTTAGCCGCCCGACTCTCCCCTGGCAGGGATTTCCGGAAAGCGATCCCACTAAAGTTTCGCCTTGGGGCCGCAGGCGTTCCCCTTGACTATCCCACTGAAATAACGATCCATCTTCACCCGTGGGAGAGGCTCGGCGGATCGGTAGCAGGGTATTAAGCTGCTACGGCGTAGTCGTAATTATCGGCGTGTAATTCGCCCCGGGCTTTTTAACGAGGCCAGCCCGGACCTCGGCATGCAACCTTTAGTTTCCTATCCCCGTCGAAACCTGTACACCCCCTTGTAAACGTTCAGTTATTCTTGCTTCTTTCCCTGAGGGCCTGGGCCATCTCCCTCGACTGGTCTTTCTTCTTCATGTCCTCGCGCTTGTCGTACAGCTTTTTGCCCTTGGCAAGGCCCAACTCAACCTTAGCAAGACCGTTTTTGAAGTAGAGGCGGAGCGGAACGACCGAGTATCCCTTTTCGCGAATTTTGCCGAAAAGCTTTTCGATTTCGCTCTTGTGGAGCAACAGTTTCCTTAAACGATCCGGGTCGTGGTTCTGGCGGTTGCCGAAATCGTAAGGATTGATATGCAGGTTATGGAGGAAGATTTCACCGTCACGAACCAGGGCGAAGGAGTCGTTGAGATTCGCCTTACCCATCCGGAGCGATTTTACTTCGGTCCCCTTCAGGACCATTCCCGCTTCAAAACGTTCCTCAATGAAGTAATCGTGAAACGCTTTCTTGTTGTTGCAGATCAGCTTTTCTCCCATGAGGATGATAGTAGCAGATATGGCGAAATTAATGCAAGGAGTAAAAAAGACTTGTATTTTCAAGAAAATAAGGGTTCAAGTCGCACAAAAAATAATTACCTGCTTACGACGGGATGACCGGCAAGATACACACGCATAAGCTCACCTGAATGAATGAGCGCTTCGTGCAACCCCTCCCCTGAACCGTGCCGTGCAGGCAATCTCACCACAATAAGATCTGCTCGCTTCCCGGCATCGAGGGATCCGATCCTGTTGGAGAGAGCCAATTGACCGGCCGAACCGATGGTGGTCATTGCAAGGACTTCCGAAGGGGCAAAAATGTCCGGGAACATGTCGAGGAGATAGCGCATCTCGTCCCAAAGGGAGAGAGAGTCGTTGCTGGCCAGCGAATCGGTGCCAAGCGCAAGCGGGATGCCGAGTTTCTTCAGCAAAACGACCGGGGCGCGCCCCACGGCGAGTTTTTCGTTGCTTCTGGGGCAGAGGACCACCCCAGCACCGCGTTTCGACAGAACTTCTGCGTCAGCAGGAGTGAGATGGACTCCGTGAACAGCGCTGATGGTACCATTGAACACACCGAGCCCATCGAGCCAGGCGGTGGCGGTGGTGCGTCTCTGGGGTGGCAGATATTGCTCCCAGCGGACATGGGGATAGAGTTGTTCGGCGATTTTCCCTGAAGAATCGAAGAAAAAGTCACTTTCTTCGCGGGATTCAGCCAGATGAATGACCCGTGGCACATTCCACTTGTCCGCTACCCGCTGAACTTCCTGATGGAGGTGTTCTGAAACGGTATGGGGAGCATGGGGCGAAATGCCCGGGAGAAATTCTCCTCCGGAGAAGGAGGATATACCGGCGTCGAGTTCTGAAACCAGTTGGGAGTTGCGAACCGGGTCGTGGCCTATGGCCTCGAAGAATAGCCGTCCGGTCAGACCTGAATCAGCATAAAGAGGGATGAGTGAACGGTCGGTAAGGATCTCGCCAATGGCGGTGGTGCCCGCTTCGAGACAAATCCTCAACCCCTCGCGCACGGATAGATCAAGCTCCTTTGGTGAGAGCGCCCGGCGTATTTTGATTACCTGGATAATCCAGTCGACATAGGTTCGGGGAGAGTAGTCAATTCCCTTGCGGATCTTCCAGGAAGGGAAATGGGTAAGTTCCAGGTGGGTATGGGGATTGACGAGCCCGGGGAGGATGGCGCAGCCGGGGAAATCATGAACGGGACCGGCATACCTGGAACGGAGGTCGGCAAGAGTCCCCGATTCGATAATGCAGCCGTTTTCGACGGCCACAGCACCGCCGTGGATGGCAGGAGACGTTATGGGCAGAATGTATGAAGCGGCGTAAAGTTCCATTGCATGTACTCTCGGTAACGGGTCTTTACTCAGTCATTACACTCTATCACAAAAGGGCGTCAACTCCATTGTCTACCAAGAGGCAGCTTTGGGCAGGCAGGAACAGAGTTCCTCAGCCTTATGCAGCAAGGTTTGAATTTCCGGCTGCTGTACGATTTCACACTGTTCAGCCAGAACTGCGTCAAGGATTTCATTGGTCGTCAGGGGGTTGGCCAAGACAACACGCAGGACTGTAAGCTCCATATCATGGCGCGCCACATGGAACCGTGTCCTGGAGACAAAGGTTTTCCCCGCTTCCCGCTGATATTTTTGCAGCAACTGACAGACTTGGTCCAGAAGCAAATTGATGCCGGTACGCTGTTGAGCCGGCACTTCGTTCAAGGCCTGCTGCAAAGCCGGCGGACAGTAGCGGTAAGTGAGGATATTCAGCTCCGGTTCGGTAACCAGTTCGAATTCGGGATGATTCCTGACCTTTTCGGCAAAGGTGCGCGCCCGTTCGATTCCAGTATCGATAAGCAGTTCGTACCCTTTGCGGCCGATGATGGAAAAACCGGCATGAACCAGCATCGCCTTCCCCGGCCGCGATCCTTCCAGGGTATGACTGCCCAAATCCTTGGAGCCATGACGCAGGATATAATTGGCGTGATGCTCGATTGCCGACAGGGCCGTGGGATCCTTGAATACGACCATCCCCGCCCCCATCGGTACATATAGCTGTTTGTGCCCATCAATGGTAACCGAATCGGCACGTTCGATGCCGTTGAGCAGATGACGGTGCCGGCCGGAAAAGAGGGTCGGCCCTCCCCAGGCTGCATCCACATGGAAGTGGCAACCGATCTCTTGGGCGAAATCAGCCATTTCCTCCAGCGGATCGATATTTCCGGTCTCGGTAGTGCCGGCAATGCCGATCAGCGCCAGCGGGATGACGTTCCGCTCCCTGAGCCGCCGGCATTCTTCTCTCAGCGCCAGCAGGTCGATGCGGTTATTTTCATCGGTCTTCACCTTGATCAGGTCGTCCCTGCCGATGCCGAGAAGATCGGCAGCCTTCCCCAAAGAGTAGTGTCCGCGCTCGGAAACGAGAACGGCAATTCCATCTGCGCCGCGATATTTCAGGGCACGCACCAACCCTTCCTGGGCAATGCCGCGGAACTCCCCTTCCGGGGCAAACAGGCGGTTGCGCGCCACCCAGAGCGCCGTGACGTTGGCGATGGTGCCGCCGGAGCAGAAAGCCCCCAGCGCATGCTGGCTGTTATGAATCCATTTCGGATAGAAATCATCCTCGCGGCGATATACCAGATGATGAAGCATGGCAAGCACCTGGCGCTCCATGGGGGTAAAGGCCTTGGATGTCTCCACTTTCACCACATTCTGATTGAGGGCGGTCATGAGGCGCGCCATGGGCAGCATGAAGTAGGGCAGCGCCGAAGTCATGTGGCCGACAAAAGCCGGTGACGCGGTATGGACCGAGTGTGCAACAAGGTTCTCTTTGACGAATTCGGTATATTCAGAAACGTAGGTGGGTTCTTCGGGGACGGTGAAAGAGGAAAAATCCGCCTCTATCTCTTCAAGGCTGCGCTCGATGGCAACTATATGGGTCTGCAAAAAGCCGGCAACGTCACCGGTAATTGCCTGGTCGATGGCACCTAGAGTCGAGTCCGGTGCTTCCGTAACAGTGAAGATTCGGTAGAGGTTTTCCAGACTGGCATGGGCTGCGTCACGATTTTTAGGCATTGTTCGCTCCATCCTTTGAGCTGGCGCTCATCAAGCACACTCAACGTAATAGGAGTCCCGGAAATTGTCTGTTTACTGCTCCTCTCCGAGGACACAGTTGTCGATCAGTCTTGTCTTTCCAATCTTCACCGCAAGGGCAATGAGAGTCTGACCATTGGCCGTTTCAAGTGTTTCAAGGGTTGCACCGTCGCGGAAATCCGCATAATCGATGACGGCGCCGGGAACTTCGCCAATGATACTGAGTACCTTTTCCCGGAGGGGGGGAACGCTTCGCTCCCCATCCCAGTACATGGCACGGGCTGCATCCAGAGCGCGGCTGAGGCAAAGGGCGTCTTTCCGCTCCTCTGGTCCCAGGTAGGCGTTGCGGGAACTCATGGCAAGACCGTCCGCTTCCCGCACAATGGGCATGCCGAGAATTTCCACGTCCATATTCAGGTCGGCGGCCATTCTGCGGATGACAGCAAGTTGCTGGAAGTCTTTTTTACCGAACAGCGCCACGTGGGGCATGACGATATTCAAGAGCTTGGCAACTACAGTGGTGACACCCTGGAAGTGCCCCGGCCGGCTCGCACCACAGAGGGGAAGCGTCAACTGCTCCACATTCACGTAAGTCTGGTAACCATGGGGATACATGTCGGAGGCCGTTGGCGCAAAGATGACGTCAACTCCGGCCGACACAGCCACGTTCCGGTCCCGCTCCAGGTCGCGGGGATAGGCGTTGAAGTCCTCGGTGGGACCAAACTGGGTAGGGTTCACAAAGATGCTCGCAACGAGGATGTCGGACCGTCTTTTCCCCTCCACCATCAGGGAAGCGTGCCCCTCATGGAGATATCCCATGGTTGGCACCAAAGAAATGGTTTTCCCCGATTTCCTGGCATCGCGCGAGAATGCCTGCATCTCGGAAACGGTATTGATAATTCTCATCTCAGTTGAAAGAGTGCCCCTCGTCGGGGAACTCTCCTTTCTTCACCTCGGAGATATATGATGAAACCGCCCCTGCGATGAGGCCGCTTGCATCAGCATAACGTTTCACGAACTTTGGCGAGTACTTCTCACACAGCCCCAGGATGTCGTGTATAACCAGCACTTGCCCGTCACAATAGGGCCCGGCGCCAATGCCGATGGTGGGGATGGAAAGCTCTGCGGTAATTCGTTCCGCCAGCTTCATCGGTATCCCCTCCAGCACCACCGAAAAGGCTCCAGCCCTTTCCACAGCAAGGGCATCTTCCATAAGCCGCTGTGCCTGCTCGTCTTTCTTACCCTGTACCTTGTAGCCTCCCATGCGGTGAATGGACTGGGGAGTGAGCCCTATATGGGCCATTACCGGCACATCCATGTCGACAATGGCACGAATGGTCTCGGCCACGTTGGCTCCGCCCTCCAGCTTTACCGCTTCTGCCCCCCCCTCCTTTACCAAACGGCCGGCATTAATACGTGCATCACGCAAATCGGTCTGATAGGAAAGAAACGGCATATCGGCAACCACGAGTGCCTTTGGACGGGCCCGGACCACGGCACGGGTGTGATAGATCATTTCATCAATTGTTACGGGGAGAGTGTTGTCATACCCGCAAAAGGTCACGCCAACGGAATCGCCCACAAGAATTGCGTCAATTCCGCATTCATCCATGATCCTTGTGAAGGGGTAATCATAGCTGGTGAGAAATGTGATTTTCTCCCCGGCCGACTTCATTTTCTGAATATCCAGAATCGTTTTCTTCTTGTTCACGGCAACACCTCACAACAAAAAATGCACCTCCAGAATTCCGGAGGCGCATTATAAAGGTTGGAGAAAAGAGAATTAAGCCCTTTCCTGCATTTGCGGCTTTTGCCATCCGTCCCGGTTCTTGCGAATCCAGGCAGTATCTGGTTGTGTTGACAGGATTTCGGCTCCGCCTGTGTTGCGGGCCATCCACTAAAACATGGTTATTTTTACCACATGACTAAAGGCGATGTCCATACAATAATGGACTCTCCTCCCGGTCAATTCATGGTTGGCAGCGCTAAACTATCCGGCAATTTTTTTCATCATCTCGAGTTCGCTCACGACGGCGCTGCTTTCACCGCTGCGGACTTCCATATCTTCGAATATTTTTGTCACCATTTCGCCGACGGCCTCCACGGACTGCTTGATTTCACTGCCGTCTTCCACCTGCTTGACGGTTGCCCGGACCATCTCCTGGGTCATCTCTTTAATCACATCGACTGAACGGACAATGCTCATGGCAGCATCGGACTGCTCCTTGGACGCCTTGAATATTTGTGAACTCATGCTGCTGACGTTTTCAATGGAATGGGTGACGAGCTGAACGCTGCGAACCTGTTCCTCCGTGGCAATTTTGATTTCCTGGGTCATGTCCAGGGAACGGGCCGAACTTTCATGGATTACCTTGAGCGATTGCCCCATGACGCCGCCCAGTTCAACCCCCTTCTGCACGAGTTCCTTGGAGGAGGTTATATTCTGGGCCGCACTATGGGATTCATTCATAATCTCTTCAATAATCGCCGTAATTTCACCGGTAGACTGGCCGGTCTGGAGCGACAGGTTGCGGATCTCATCCGCGACAACGCCGAAGCTTTTGCCGTATTCTCCAGCCTGGGCAGCGATAATGGAGGCGTTCAGGGCCAGGAGATTGGTCCGCTTGGTAATGTCGTTAATGACACCCACAATACTCTCGATGCGGCCGCTGTTTTCCGTGAGGCGTTTCATGGCGTCAAAGGAGAGATCGACGGACCGCTGGATTTCAGACAGGGAGTCGCTTGTCTCCTGCATAATCCGGGCGCCCCTGTCGGCCTCCTCTTTTACCTTGCTGGAGACTTGATGTGAAATGACCGCGCTCTGCTCAACATTCTTAATGGTGCTGTTGAGTTCCTCCATACCCGAAGCGGATTTTTCGATGGACTCCGACAGATAATCCAGGTTCTTGGTTACCTGCTCGATGGATACATAAATGTTGCTCACCGATGAACTGGTCTCATCAACCGAAGCAAGCACGCTTTCGGCTGCCGATGCAATATGCGCAGTGCCGTCGGCAACGGAGTTAACCGCTTCTTGAAGGTTCATAACATAACGTGAGTAGTGATCGCGGTTTTTGAGCAAATCCGAAAATGTGGTTTCCAGTTCGGAAGTGAGGGTGCCGATGGCATTAAGAAGGTTGATCCGCACAATGGCCGATGCTGCCTGATCGGCGAAGAGCCTGATTGTGTCAACGTCGGTGTCGTTAAGAGTCCGGCGGGTTTCACGATTATCGATTCCGAATATCCCCACCGCTTCACCCTTGACGATGATGGGGCAGAGAACGAAGCTTCTGGAGCGAAGCGCCCTGATGGCGTCAAAGGGAGGTTTAAGTCTGAAGTCGGCCGGATAATTGCTGATATCGTCAATCATGTAGATTTGCCGCTCGGCAAAGGATTTGAAAATTACCCCGCTGCGGATATCGAGAGGAATGGAAACTCCCTGCTGGTTAAAATTGGGAGTGCCAACCGACGCCACAAACGAGAGGTTTGTTCTCTCTTTATCCGCCATCAGGATGGAAACGCGTTCATAACCAAGCACATCGTGGAGCCCTTCGGCACACAAGCTAAGGACTCCATCGATGTCGATGGATTTCTGAATCTTACTGCTTATCTGATGGAAATTCTTGATATTGCTGTCAAGGGCCCTGTAGCGCTGTTCGAAAATCTCCTTCTGGGAAGCAACTTCCTTGTGGAGATCATTCAACTCCGATGCCCGCTGATAGAGCTCATCGCTCGTCTTGCCGATATAGTAGCCCAGGATGGCCAGCACACAGGCAGTGCCGGCGCCCATATAGGTATACAGTGCAATATTAAAGGAGGATTTGACTATGTCTCCGAAGATCTGGGACATGAGCGAGTGTTCGTGGTCTGCAAAAAAGATGACGCGGATAATAGTCCACCCTATCGGAGCACTAATCCCCAGAATGCAGCCAAAAAGCCCGTAAAGAAAACTCCTGTTCTTCGTAACAGCCCCGGAATTCATAGGCAGTTTCCCTCCATGTGAATCGTTCCCGAAAAGGGATGATACATAATAACATCGGTTGCTGGCAGAGTTTCTAAAGACAAATTTCAAAGCACTCTATAGCGCAAGGGCAATAAAGTCAATTATCAGTCCCGTCCCACATTAATTCCCAACTCTGTCGCGGCAGTTACCATCTGCCCCCTGGGATTTACAAGCTTAAGCTTACGCACCGCTTTCTCAATGGGAACAGAACGTATTGCCCGTCCCTTCAAACAGATCATCTCTCCGAATTGCCCCCTTTCGATCAGTTCAACGGCACCAACACCAAAACGGCTCCCGAGACAACGATCGAAAGTTGAGGGGGATCCGCCACGCTGAAGGTGTCCCAGAACCGTTACCCGGATATCCATATCGAGACAGGAAGCCAGTTCATGGGACACGAAGGCGCCAATGCCGCCGAGACGCTCGATGGCGGTGGTTTCGTCGACCTTTTTCTGCACCACGCGCGAACCGCCCCGAGGATATGCCCCTTCCGCCACGACCAGAATACTGAATTTGCTTCCCCGGCACCGCCGGGCGTCAATGGCTCTGCATACCGAGTTCAGCTCGAAAGGAATTTCCGGAATAAGAATAACATCGGCACCGCCGCTGATTCCCGACTCAAGCGCAATCCATCCAGCATAGCGGCCCATAACCTCCATTATCATGACCCGATGATGGCTTTCCGCGGTGGAGTGAAGCTTGTCAAGGGCGTCGGTTGCAGTTTCAAGAGCCGTATTGTAACCGAAGGTTACGTCGGTTTCCATCAGGTCATTGTCGATGGTTTTCGGCACTCCAACTACCGGTACGCCCTTTTTCATCAATTCAAGGGCGATTTTGAGCGAACCGTCGCCACCAACCGCCACAAGGGCGTCTATTCCCAGTTCTCTTATTCGTTCCACAACGCGGTCCGAGACATCGGTCAAAACCGTTTTGCCGTTCACTTCCATCGGGTAGGAAAAGGGATTGCCCCTGTTCGAGGTTCCAAGAATCGTACCGCCACGGGGCAATATCCCGCGAACGTCGTCGAATCCCAGGGTGCGAGGCCCGCGGTCGTAAAGGAGACCGTCGAATCCATCCTCGAAACCGGCCACTTCCCATCCCCTCCCGATTATTGCACTCTTGACCACCCCTCGTATTACCGCGTTAAGGCCTGGGCAATCGCCTCCCCCGGTCAGAATGCCGATTCTCTTCTTCATGGGTTCCCCCTGAGCAGATGGTCCATAACAAGTGCGCCGCTGCCGATGATTCCGCCATCATCTCCCAAAGCAGCCCTCTCAATGCGAAGTCTCCTGGCGGGAATCGGAAACGCCCTGGCGTGAATCTCGCGTTTCATGCTTTCGGACAAAAGGTCGAAGCTTGCCGCGACCCCACCGCCGATAATTACCGCTTCCAGGTTAAGCAGGTTGACTACCGACGCAACAGCTATTCCCAGATAACGTCCTGCCTCGGCAAAAAGGGCCAGGGCTGCGGAATTACCACCCATAGCTGCCTCTGCCAGCTTCTGGGTAGAAATGACCTTGCCGCGCAGGGCTTCGCCAAAAGCGTCTTTTTGCCGCGACATGATTTCCCGTGCCGCCGCAACGATGGCATTTGCTGATGCGTACTGTTCAAGGCAACCGTTATTGCCGCAGCGGCAAAGTCTTCCATTGGGCTCGACCGTTACATGGCCGAACTCCCCCGCGACGCCGTCGATGCCGGTCCAGACCGTCCCATCGAGAATCAACCCGCCTCCGACGCCGGTCCCAAGGGTTACCATCAAAAACGATCGGTAATCCCGACCGGCACCGTAAACACTCTCGCCAAAGGCAAAGGCATTCACGTCATTTGCCACCACCGTAGGAAGTCCGGTCATCGCCTGCAGCTCATCACGCAGATTAATGCCGTCCAGAGGGGGGAGATTGACCGAAACGAGCATACAGCCATCATTGGCAACCAATCCCGGTACCCCGACCCCAAGGCCCACGGTTTCGTGGCAAGTATCCTTAGCCACAAGCAGCAGAGACTCAATCCCTTTTCTAAGCAACGAGAAGAATGCTTCCCGGCCATGATGGATATCAGTACTGCATTTCGTTCTATGGATGATTGTGCCCCTGTTGTCCAGAAGAGCCATGCGGAGGTTTGTGCCTCCGATATCTATGCCTATGCAGGCCATCTTCATCTTTTTATCCATAAATAAAGGCTCCCGGAGATTTATTCAGCGAAAGAGACGAAGTGGGGATAAAGCCGGTCGTAAGCAGTCAGCAGTCCCTCCGGTACCACCCGCACGTCGGCAACGGTGGTCATGAAATTCGTATCTCCGTTCCAGCGTGGTACAATATGGACGTGTAGGTGATCTTCTATACCGGCGCCGGCAGCACGGCCGAGATTTACGCCGATATTGAACCCTTGTGGCGAAGCCTCAACATCAAGGACTTTGCGGCATAAACGCACGCTGCGGAACAGGTCAAGCATCTCTTCGTCTGACAGCGAGTCCAAGTCTGAAGTGTGGCGTAGCGGTGCCGCCATGAGGTGGCCGTTTGTATAGGGATAACGATTGAGCATCACAAGGGATAACTGTGATTTGTAAAGGACAAGCTTATCTCTGCCCTGATCGCTCTGCCCTCCCGAGCAGAAAATGCAACCGCATGGTTTTTCATCGAGAATGTAATCCATACGCCAAGGAGCCCAGATCCTCTCCATCGTCCCCCCCTTGCCCGGTAATAGTCAGGATGATACCGGAATTATCATCGAACTTTACTGCAAATACAAGCTTTGACAGGGATTGAGGGTGCATACCCACAATAAAATGTATTTTTAGTATCACTATAATTGACCTTGACAAAAGAACGATACAAGGTCTAATCTTGCACAATTTATAAAGGTGATGGGAAATAAAACCCTGTAATTGTGGCGCTGTTATCTAAAAGTAATTTTTACCCCCAATAAAAAATGTTCCAACACAAGAAAGGAGCTCGACTCATTATGAGTAAAAAACAGGATGCCTTGGAATACCATTCGAGCGGACGTAAAGGGAAAATTGAAGTCGTTGCCTCGAAGCCATGTCTAACCCAGCGGGACCTCTCACTCGCCTACTCGCCCGGAGTTGCCGAACCGTGCCTGGAAATCGAAAAAAATCCGGATGATGCCTATAAATACACTGCAAAGGGAAACCTTGTTGCAGTTCTCTCCAACGGTACCGCTGTGCTGGGCCTTGGAAACATCGGAGCGCTGGCCGGCAAACCGGTCATGGAAGGTAAAGGTGTCCTTTTCAAGCGTTTTGCCGATATTGACGTCTTCGATATCGAGCTGAACACCGAAAACCCCGACGAAGTCATTAAGGCCTGCCAGCTTCTTGAACCCACCTTCGGCGGCATCAACCTGGAGGATATCAAGGCACCGGAGTGCTTCTACATCGAGGAAGAGCTCAAGAAGACCATGAACATTCCGGTCTTCCACGATGATCAGCACGGCACCGCCATCATCTCCGCCGCCGCCCTCATCAATGCCCTTGAGATCATCGGCAAGAAAATCGAGGATATCCGTATCGTCGTGAACGGCGCCGGGGCCTCGGCCATTGCCTGCGCCAACCTTGCCATCTCGTTGGGGGTGAAGAAGGAACACCTCGTCATGTGCGACACCAAGGGGGTCATCTACAAGGGCCGCACTGAGGGGATGAACAAGTATAAAGAACGCTTCGCCGTGGAAACTACCCTGCGCACCCTGGAAGAAGCTGCGGACGGGGCCGATGTTCTCTACGGTTTATCCTCCAAAGGGGCATTTACCCCGGAGATGGTGCGCAAGCTGGCAAAGAATCCCATTATCTTCGCCATGGCCAACCCCGATCCGGAAATTACGCCTGAAGAGGCCAATGCGGTGCGGGGCGATGTCCTCATCGCCACCGGTCGCTCCGACTATCCGAACCAGGTCAACAACGTGCTCGGTTTCCCCTTTATCTTCAGGGGAGCTCTCGATGTCAGGGCAACAACCATCAATGAAGATATGAAAAAGGCCGCAGTGTTCGCCCTCGCGGAACTTGCCCGCGAAGAGTGCCCCGACTCGGTTTGCCGCGCCTACGGCAACGTAAAGTTTTCCTTCGGTCGCGACTATATTATCCCGAAGCCCTTTGATCCCAGGGCGCTTCTCCGGGTAGCACCGGCGGTAGCCAAAGCCGCTATGGAATCAGGGGTTGCCCGCCAGCCCATTGAAGATATGGAAAAATATGTCGAGCATCTGGAATCGTTGCAGGGGAAAGCAAAAGAAACCCTGCGGATGCTCATCAACAAGGCGAAATGCGATCCCAAGCGGATTGTGTTCCCCGAAGGGGACAACGAAAAGATTCTCAAGGCCGCTCAGATTCTTGTGGAAGAAGGTATCGCAACTCCGGTTCTCGTCGGCAATCACGACAAAATCCGTGCTTCAATGGAAGAGTTGGGTCTCGAACTCAACGGCAGCATCACCATTATCGACCCCTCGAACTACGAACGCTCGGAAGAATATGCACAGGAGCTCTTCCGGTTGCGGCAACGCAAGGGATTGACACTTACCGAAGCCAGAAGAATCATGACCCGCAAGTCCCGCACCCATTTCGGCTGCATGATGGTGCACATGGGTGATGCCGACACCCTGCTTTCGGGTATCGACACCCATTATCCCGAAACCATCCGCCCGGCACTGGAAGTTATCGGCAAGCAACCCGGCCTCTCCAGCGTTCACGGCCTTTACATGATGGTCTTCAAAAAGGGAATCTTCCTCATGGCGGATACCACGGTCTGTATCGAACCAACGGCCGAAGAGCTTGCCGAAACCGCCATTCTTGCTGCCGAAAAGGCCAGAATGCTCGATCTCGAACCGACCGTCGCAATGCTCTCCTTCTCCAACTTCGGATCGGTTAACCACCCGCAAGCCCAGAAGGTGAAGCGCGCCGTTGACATTGTCAAAGAAAAGGAACCTGAGCTCGTTATCGATGGTGAGATGCAGTCCGACACGGCAGTTGTTACTGAATTTCTCCAGAAGAGTTTTTCCTTTGCATCACTGAAAGAGGCGGCCAACGTCCTGATCTTCCCGGACCTCAATGCCGGCAACATCTGCTACAAGCTCCTCCACCGCCTTGGCGGCGCCGAAGCCATAGGCCCGATTCTCATGGGTATGAAAAAGCCGGTTCACGTCCTCCAGCGTGGCGATGATGTGTCCGACATCGTCAATATGGCAGCTATTGCCGTAGTGGATGCGCAAAACTCTTAGCAGATTCTACTTCAGCGCAATGAAATTCCAGGGGGGCCATGAGCCCCCCTTTCTCTTGCCATCATCCAAGGCACTTTGCTACTATTGAAGCCAACGTTGTTCACCACCAGACGGGAGTTTGACAGCAATGGAGCATCACCCGCCCCAGTACCGGCCGAAACAAAATCTGTTTACCGGCACACTGGTTCTCTCGCTGGCGTTACATATTGCCTTTGCCTTGACCACATTTCTTCTTCCGGGCCGCCTGACACGCCTTGCCCCGGAGCAGATTGTGATGGTTGACCTTAATGATGCAAATCTCCCACAACCCCAGGAGAACAGGAAGGCAATTGCTCAACCTCCTGCTTCAGCAACCCGGCAACAGATGGAACTCCCCTCCCCTGATGCTAAAATCCTTCCCGTACCGCCCGAGATTGTAGAGGAAACAGTTCCTCAACCGCCACCGCAACCGGAAGCCACATCCCTTTCGTTGGGTCTGACGCGTGGGTTTTTCAGAAGCATTTCCGATGGAGAGACCCTGAATGACGATGTGCGTGAATACTATTTCAAGCTTGTGGAACGGGTAAATGAACAATGGTGGGCAGCGGCAGGCGGTACAAATGTGGAACCGGGACAACAAGAAGCACTTGTAACGATTATTGTGAGAAAAAACGGCGAGATATTTTCAGCGAGATTAGTGAGAAGCTCCGGCAGTAACGAGTACGACCGCATGATAATGAATACATTGCAGAATGCGTCGAACCTCCCGCCGTTGCCTGACGGCTACAGGGGGGAATTCTTTCAGGCGCCCCTGCGCCTCCTGGCGCCACGCGGGCTCCTGTTTTCGTGAGATTATTATTTCCGTAAGTCTGACAGCATGAAAAAGGGCGGGAATTACCCCGCCCCTTCCTCTATCTCATCAAGATCCACCAAGTCGACGTCGGCTGCATCTTCCCCCCCTCCGTCGGCTTTCAAGCTGGACACCTTCTGTAACGAGTCCCTGAAACCGGGGTTAATTGCAACGACCTCGCGGTAACCAGCCAGGGCACGTTCGGTATCGCCTATCATTTCGTAGAGCAGCGACAGCTCATAGTTAAGACAAAGTCGTTCCTCACGGTTCAGTTCCGCAAGGGCGAGCCCTGAACGGAAATATTCCTCTGCCTTCTCCGGATCACCTTTTTCCCTGGAGCAAATGCCCTGAAGCGTAATACAGTCGGCAAGCCGGTGCTGGTCGCGGGCAGCAGACTGGAATTCAGCTATGGCATCATCGAAAAGGCCCATCTCTTTGTAGGCAATCCCGAGACTGTAATGGGATTCGGTGTCGTCCTGGGCAAGTTGTTCGCCAACGCCTTTCTTGAACGCCGAGAACAGGCCGTCAAGGCCGTATTTGTCGGACTTTGCAGATGACGAGCCGAGGGGCAACGGAGGAATGATATCCTCAATTTCCCCATCGGAGAAGTCGAGGGACAAATCTTCGGCAGCAGGCCCATCGGAAATTTCTCCTGCAACACTGCCCTGCGCAGCCGTGTCGAGCCAGTCATCAGTCATTGGCGGAAAGTCAGCCAGCTCCACTTCCACCTCATGGGTCTCTTCCGGGGCAGCATCATCAAACCTGACTTCTTCATTGCCGGAATCCACGGAGGCCATGGCATCTTCGTCCTGAAACGGCGATGATTCAAAAGATTCACCACCAGCTGTTTCAGCGGCAGCTTCATCGTCAAAGGAGATGTCAATTTCATCTTCCCATGGAGCTTCATCGGAGGGGACTTCCGGCTGCTGAACACACTCCTCTGCAAGTGGCGCAACCGGAGCGGTCTCTGCTGCCGCCACCGTTTCCGGCAACTGTCCGGCCATAGCCTCGGAGGCCTCCACGGAACCTGCGGCCCCGCGAATCCTCCGCAGTCCATCGGCTATTCCGGCATGGTCGGGAGCAATATCCTTGAACGAGAGATAAAACTGCTCGAGTGTTTCCGGTTCTTCTTTAAGCAGTATCGGCTCGACATGGCGAAGAACCCGGACCGCTTCATCAATATTACCCTCGGCCTTCAGACTGAAAAGAAATCCCTTGATTGCTTGTATTTCACCCGGAAAGCGCTTGATTATCTGGCCATAGGCACTCTTAGTCATGGCAGGATCAGCTGCAGCACGACCTGCGTCTGCCAGCAGATAGAGTGCCTTGGGATTCCACCGGTCATCACCGGCGATTTGCTTCAGGATGGGGATTGCCGCAAGGGCTTTGCCATCCCTGATATGATTTTCGGCTAACGACAGAAGGAATTCCTTGCGATCGGGGAAAAGATTGCCGATACGCTCGCAAACGCGTGCGTAAGTCGTCTCGTCACCCTTTGTTCTAAGATCTCGGGATAATTCGATATAGTCGTGGTAGGAGTCGTCAACAAGGCCGGCACGGTGGCGCGTTTCGGCAAGTTTGAGGCGGATATTCAGATTTTCCGGGTCAACGGCATGCATCTTAACGAGAACGGAAACAGCATCAATGAGCCGGTTGCTCCGCTCGTAGTGGTCAAAAACAAACTTATATTCTGCCAGCGCATTGCCGATGAGACCCTGTTTCTCATTTAGGGAGCCAAGGGTGAGAGAAATATCCAGGTTGGAAGGGGTTATTTTCTGAATCTGCTTATAAACGGCTATTGCCTTGAGATAAAAGCCGTTATCTGAATAGTACTTGCCGATTACCTCGAATTCACGGAGTGCATCGTCTTTGCGGCTTGCTCGCACCAGCAGCTCTGCGTATTTCTGTCGTACACGTACGTCTTTCGGGTCAATGGCCACCGCCTGCTCATATTCCCTCAGAGCGCGGTCAATCTGCCCCTTCGCCAGAAATTTTTGTGCGCCATCAAGAAATTTATCTTTCTTTGAACTCAAAGCCTGTCCGGATCCACCAGTTAATTGGTAAAAAATATCCTTGTAAACTAAAGGAAAGATTCAACATTGTCAAGGCATATGAAACTGCCTAAACTGCCTGAAATCACGGAATCAAACCGACTTGCCGAACCGTTGCCCCCCGTTGTTGCCTATGGAGTTGATTATCTTTACCAGTTGTTGATATTCATCCCTGGAGAGTTGTCGGTCACGGTAAATTGCCCCGCCAAAAATGGAAACGAATTCGGTTGCTGCCGGGTCATCAATCACGTCCGCAATCTCTTTCAATCCTTGTGAAGGCAGGGGGCGGGGAATACCGTAGACTTTCTCGATTCGCGCCAAAAAACGCTGCAAAATCTGCTCTTCCCGGGTCCTTTTACCACGAATCATCAGCAATCTGGCAACAAAGGCCACTGCTGCGACAACAAGCAATGCCGGGAAAAGATTTCGGGGGCCGGCATGGAGGGTAATTCCACTGAACTGCCGGTTTGCGCGACGGATTAACTCCACCTGTTTCTGGAGATCATAGGTAATGACCGCCTGATTCCAGTACCACGTGAAGGAATCGATGAGAGCAATGATTTTAGTGGTAAAAGCACGTTTACCGGCCTGGCTCCGGTCAAAATTGGCGGCAAAAGAACTGGGATCCACCCTGACCCACCCCTTTCCTGCCACAAATGCTTCAACCCACACGTGTGCCCGGTCTTCGGTTACCACATAGTACCCGCCAACCTCGTTGTAGTCGCCACCATAGTATCCCCCCACAAGCCTCGCCGGGACGCCAGCCAAACGCAACAGGGTCGCAAAGGACGAAGCAAAGAACTCGCAGTGCCCAACTCTTTTTTCCAATAAGAAAGCATCGACAGGATCGGCAGAAACCGCAAGGCCGCTGGTGGCGTACCGAAACCCTTGTCGCACAAACCATGACTCAACACGCTTGAGCCGCTCTCCATCGGGTGGATCGCCAGCCGAGAACTCTTTTGCCAGAGCGTAAACGCGATCCGAAACACGGCCAGGTATGCGCAGGTAGTGGGCACGATCGATTCCCCGGGGCATAGGGATGGCACCAGTAAGGACCGACGTAGCCCCATAGCGTATCCGCCCCCGCGACCTCCCCCGTTTGGTAAAGGTGAAATCCCCCCCCTGGCTGACCCCTGTGCCGTCCAGACGTATCGGGACATCCAGCGCTATCAGGTGATTGCCAAGGGAGGGTTCGGGATAAACCGTCTGACGGACCGTTGTCCCGCGGGGAATACCCGGCACTTCATCGGAACGTTGCCCGCTCTTCGTCCAGGTGGCACCGGACATGGTATCGAAGACTATCCCCCGCCAATAAAGATCATTGGGGGCCAACTGTGCACATTCAGCCCTGAAGGCAACAGTTTTCACTTCGCCCACACTAGACGCCCTGCCAGGCTCAACGCGGTCACTGAAACCTGCCACTCTTTCCCCGGGCGTATTGAGGAAATTCAGGAGCGGATACTGGGTACGGGGGAGAATAGCGAAAAAAAACAGTACCAGCGGCACCGAGGCCGCAGGCATGGCAAGCGATACTCCGACAACCCTCCATAAGCTTCTGCGCGTGAGACGCAAGTGGTCATCCACGGAATGGAAAGTAAGCAGCACAAGCGATACGGCAATGAGCCCCAATTGCAGAAAGAGATAGACAAGAAATATGGCGCTTAGACTGAAGAGAGACGAGCTGGCAAGGGCAAAAAGGGCAAGGGCAAAAATCTGAAGAACGTTGCGTGGGCTCTTTTCATTCAAAAGCCTCACGGAGAGAAGCACCACGAGAAAATTGACAGCCGGCGCAGCCGGATTTGCCATGCTGAGCTGCACAAAATAGAAAATGAAGGAAATCACCGTAAGGATCGTAGCAGGTACACCGGTAAACGGGTACTTACCTGAACGATCAAAGTATATTCCTCCAGCGAGAGCCACTGGGAAAGCAATTAGCACAAGGATATCCACATGGGGTGCCACCGGCAGATACCCCAACACGGAAACAATATAAGCAAGGAATCGTATGAGAGAGCTAATGGCTACCATGGAGAGCGAGTTCCGTGAGGAGTTTCAAGCGATGGGAACGTGAAGTGTCCGGGCCGATAACTTTAGTGCCGGCAATGAGCCCAACCGGACGATTTGCTTTGACTGAACGATTCACTATCCAGGCGGCGCACGAAAGCCTTTGATCAATGTTTTGCCCTGGAATTTGGGCAATATCGAGCATGAGGGGAACGTCGGCCAGCGCAGTGAGCTGCTTCACCTTCAGGTTTTCGTGACGGGCCGAAAGACGCCAATGAACAAGTTTCAGCGGTTCAACGCCAGTGTACTCGACAATTGTCTCCATCTCACCTTCATAGCCCCGGCCGCTGCTTCTGGCCGCTCCGCGACTTTTTGCGTCCGCCGGGGCACCAGGCGTTCCACAGGGGTGCGGACGGGGGAATACGACACAGTGTGCATCCAGGGGGAGCGTTACGCTTCTGATGAAAAAATTGATTGGGAATGGTGAGCTGACCACAACCGAGTCAATCTCCTTGCGTCCCCTTCCTGCGAATGTCATCGTCACCGTGCCGGTCTCAGCGCCCTTGCGTTCAATGGAGTGAAAATCAAAGCGTCCCCCTCCCACTTCGCCGCGCAGCAAAAAAGACGGGAGCCACCGCTTGCGATTCTCCAGTTGCAGCGTCACATATGTTTCCTGACCGTCATAAATCTCCTCTGGAAGGCGGATGGCAACGCCAAGGTACCTGATGTTTAGCCAGCCCAGAATACCAGAGACGGTCATAAAACCGAGCAGGGCCGAAACTACGAGAAAAAGAAGATTATTGCCCGTATTGACGGCTGCAAAACCAAGGAGGAGCGTGATGGCTATGTAGGCTGCTCCGGCACGGGTCAGCTTCAGGCCATGGGAACGGGAACGGTGTTCAGAATGGCGTTTAATAACTCCCCCTTGTCGAGATTTTCGTTATCCATGGTAAGGATTAAGCGATGGGCACCCACCGGCGCAGCGATGGCTTTCACATCCTCGGGAATCACGTAATCACGGCCTTCCAGATACGCATTCGCCTTGGCGGTCTCGGCCATGCCGATCCCACCGCGGGTTGAAATGCCGGAGGAAATCGCGGGATGGTTTCGCGTAGCGGCAACGATGGCGTAGAGATAATCGACAACCGATTCGGAGAGATAGATGTTTTCCTTAACGGCCTTCTGCGCCTCAGCAATATCACCCCCCGTAACCAGCGGCGCAAGGGTCTGGATGCCGTCCCGTATGCTCCCCCCCCTGATGATTGCCTTTTCAATGAGTTCCGGGGGGTATCCGATTCCGCTCCTCACCATGAACCGGTCCAACTGAGACTCGGGCAGCGGATAGGTGCCCACCTGCTCCACCGGGTTCTGGGTGGCAATGACGAGAAAAGGGCCCGGCAGTTGATGGGTAGTCCCCTCCACGGTCACCTTCCGCTCCTCCATTGCTTCCAGGAGCGCACTCTGGGTCTTGGGCATCGCCCGGTTGATTTCATCCACGAGAACAACGTTGTTGAAAATTGGCCCCGGCACAAAAGTGAAGCGACTCTCTTCCCTGCTGAAGATGGATAGCCCCGTGATGTCCGTCGGGAGAAGGTCGCTTGTGCACTGCACCCGGCCGAAGGAAAGCCCCAGGGCCTTGGCCAGGGCCAGGGCCAGTGTCGTCTTGCCGAGGCCCGGAATATCCTCCAGCAGGATATGGCCGCCGGAAAGAAGCGCTATGACCGACAATCGCACCGCCCGGACTTTTCCCTTCAGGTAATGGGCCGCCAGGGTATCAATTACGTGGAGCATCTCGTCACGTTTCGCGAGGTTCATGGGGGTAAGCCTTTCATACTCAACATGGAATGCCCTGCTATGATACCATAAATGCCCAGACGATACACAGATGGGCTGTCGCCCGCCCCTTCCATTTTCTCGGGATTGCTGGTAAGATTGCATCTCTTCATAGAAAACAACGCGGAGATTGACCAACCATGAACTACATCAGTACCAGGGGCACCATCTCACCCATCGGATTCAAAGACGCGGTCATGATGGGCCTCGCCACCGACGGCGGGCTGCTACTGCCGGAGACTCTCCCGGCAATCGACCGGAAAAAGCTTGAATCGTGGCGGACTCTATCTTACCAGGAACTGGCATTCGAGGTAATATCACTATTTGCCGACGATATCCCGGCAACAGACCTTAAGGATCTAATCGACCGCTCCTACGCAACCTTTTCCCACCCCGAGATTACGCCGGTTGTGAAAAAGGACGGTGTCCACATCCTGGAGCTTTTCCACGGTCCGACCCTGGCTTTCAAGGACGTGGCCCTGCAGCTTCTCGGCAATCTTTTCGAGTATCTGCTGAAGGAGCGCAACGAGAAGATGAACATTGTCGGCGCCACCTCGGGCGATACCGGCAGCGCCGCCATCTATGGCGTACGTGGCAAGGACAAGATCAACATCTTCATTCTCCACCCCCACGGCAAGACTTCGCCGGTGCAGGCCCTGCAGATGACCACAGTCCTCGACTCCAACGTGCACAATATCGCTGCGCGGGGGACCTTCGACGATTGCCAGAACATCGTAAAAAGCCTCTTCAACGATCTGCCGTTCAAGGAAAAGCATTCCTTGGGCGCCGTAAACTCCATTAACTGGGCCAGGGTGCTGGCCCAGGTTGTCTACTACTTCTACGCCTACTTCCGTGTGACCGAAACATGCGGCCATGAGGTGGTATTCTCGGTTCCGACCGGGAACTTCGGCGACATCTTCGCCGGCTACGCCGCAAAGCGGATGGGCCTGCCCATCAAGCGCCTGCTGCTGGCCACCAACGAAAACAACATACTTACCCGTTTCATAAACGGCGGTGACTACTCACTCGGTGACGTGGTGTCCACCGTATCCCCCTCCATGGATATCCAGCTGGCCTCGAACTTTGAACGATATGTCTATTATCTTTTCGGCGAGGACCCGGTCAGGGTGCGCGAAGCCTTCGCAACCCTCCCGTCAAAGGGTCGGATCGACTTTACGGAAGATGAAATGGAACAGGTGCGGGAAGAATTCCTTTCCCGTTCGGTGAACCAGGACGAGACCATCGCCACCATCGCCACATTCCAACGGGAGACCGGCTACCTTCTCGACCCCCATACGGCGGTGGGTGTCAAGGCAGCCCTCGAAATGGTGCAGGACAATACCCCCGTAGTCTGCCTTGCCACCGCACATCCGGCCAAATTTGCCGATGCGGTTATCCGGGCAGTCGGGTTCGAGCCGCCTCGTCCCGATTCCCTGAAGGGGATCGAATCCCTTCCGAGCCGATGCGACGTGCTCGATGCGGATCGCGGCGTCATTAAGAAATTCATCGAAGAAAGGGCCCTTTAGGGCCTTTTCCTTTGGGCGTGATTTTATGCTTGTTGACTGGATGACTATTGATACGGTTCTTCTTGATATGGACGGGACCCTTCTTGACCGCCATTTCGACGACCATTTCTGGCTTGAACACGTCCCGAAACGATACGCAGCCAAAAACAGCATACCCCTGGATAGTGCCAAAAAGTCTCTCTACTCCCAGTTCCGCTCCCAGGAATGTACCCTTAACTGGACTGACCTGGACTATTGGTCAGATCGCCTGGGACTCGACATCCCACTACTGAAACTGGAAGTGGAACACCTTATCGCCGTCCATCCCGGAGTGGTGGAATTTCTCCTGTTCCTCCGCCAGCACAACAAGCAGATCTGGCTCGTGACCAACGCCCACGGCAAAACCCTCGATATCAAGATGCGTAAAACACGCCTCGGTCCTTACTTTACCGGCATAGTATCTGCCCATGACATAGGTCTACCCAAGGAAGACGCGGCCTTCTGGGGAAAACTCCAGAAGAAGGTGCCTTACGACCCGGCCCGCACCATGCTTGGTGAAGACAGCGAGACTAATCTCGGCACAGCGGAATCCTTCGGTATCCGCCACCTCATCTATGTGAGCCGGTACAGTTCGACGACTCCCCCCCTCCCCTCGGAACGCTTCACATCAATTCATTACTTCAACGAACTCCTGCCCACGCCAGAGTGACATCGGTCAATAAAAAAGGCGGCCCTTCAGGGTCGCCTTTTTCGTTCCGCAGCTTTGCAGTACCGGATTATTCAAGATTATCCTCGATGCGAATCAACTGGCTCTTTCGCATGATGATGTCGAAGGTATCAATCTCGTCCAAGGCTTTCCGTACATCACTTTCCAATGCCTCGTGAGTCATAATGACAATGGGTACTTCTTCACCGGCCATGCGGGCACTCTGCACCATGGATTCAATGCTTATATTGTAACTGCCGAGCACTCCCGAAATTTTTGCCAGGACACCGGGCCGGTCCACCGCGCTGAAGCGTATGTAATATTTGCTTTCAATCTCTCCCATGGGTTTGAGGGCAAGATTTGCCACCGCGTCATCGCGATAACCCAGCGGGGCGCAGCGGCGGCCGATGCCCGCCATGATATTGCGGGCGATATCAATAATATCGCCGACCACGGCGCTGGCTGTCGGCTCCATACCCGCACCTCGGCCGTAAAACATGACCGGGCCGATGAAATCGCCGGTGAAGCGGATCGCGTTGAAAGCGCCATTCACGTCGGCAAGGGGGTTGTTCACCGGAATCATTGTTGGGTGAACCCGGGCCTCAACCCGGTCGCCATCCCGTTTGCCGATGGCCAGGAGCTTGATCTTGTAGCCGAAATCACGGGCAAACTTGATATCTACCGAGGAGAGGGAACTGATCCCTTCCGTATGAATATCACCGAAAGTGACGCGGGTTCCAAAGCAGAGGGATACCAGAAGCGCCAGCTTGTGGGCAGTATCCACCCCTTCGATGTCGAAGGTGGGGTCAGCCTCGGCATAACCCAGCTCCTGAGCATTCTTGAGGACAGCGGCAAAATCCGCCCCCTCATCGGTCATTCGGGTAAGTATGTAATTGCATGTACCGTTAAGTATACCGAAAATAGTGGAAAAATTATTGGCAGCCATATTCCCGCGGATTGCTGAAATGACCGGGATGCCACCGGCGACCGCAGCCTCGAAGAGAACCTCAACACCCTTGTTGGCGGCAGCCTTATAGATTTCTTCGCCATGAAGAGCAAGAAGAGCCTTATTGGCGGTAACCACATGCTTGCCATTTTCTATGGCCTTGAGCACAAAGCGCTTTGCCGGCTCATATCCGCCAATCAACTCGATGACCACACTGATCTCCGGATCAGAGAGCAACTCATCGGCATTGGTGGTAAGGATACCGTCCGGAAGGGTAATTCCCCGGTCAGTGGCAATATCCAGATCGGCAATCTTCTTAAGGGTTATCCTGGCCCCCACCTTGGCGGCAATCAGATCAGCATTGGTCATGAGCAGCTTGGCGACCCCGGTCCCAATGGTCCCCAGGCCGAGAAGGCCTACCTTTATCTCATTCATACTTCCTCGCTCAGTATGGAAATGGCACGATGCAATTCAATCGGCAACGGGTTCATTGTCGGGAAGTGCCGAAGCGACTTCATCAAGGATACCGTTGATGAACGCCGGAGACTCCTCCGTGCCGAATTTCTTGGCAACCTCGATGGCTTCGTTGATGGTGACGTTTTTAGGGATATCATCCCGATAGAGAAGTTCATAAACAGCGAGCCGGAGGATATTGAGATCCACCTTCGCCATGCGGGAAATGGTCCAGTTTTTGGACTTTTCGGCAATCTGCGCATCTATCGCTTCGCGGTTCTCGAGTACCCCGCGAACCAGTTCGTCGGAAAAAGCCCGACCCGCAGCGGTTCCCGGCTCCGCCTCGTCGAAAACCATCTCAATGAGAGCCGAGGCCTCACCGGCAGCATAATCACGGGAATAGAGAAGCTGAAGGGCAATCTCCCTTCCCAGTCGCCGGGCACCCACTAGCAAAGCTCCTTGAAGAGGCGAGCAGTCTCTATTGCCGTCATGGCAGCGTCGAAGCCCTTGTTCCCAGCCTTTGTTCCCGCCCGCTCCACAGCCTGCTCGATAGTATCGGTGGTAAGCACGCCAAAAGCTACCGGAACGCCGGTTTCCAGCGACACATGGGCAACCCCTTTGGAAACCTCGGCAGCCACGTAGTCGAAATGGGGTGTTGAGCCACGGATAACCGCACCGAGACAGATGATGGCGTCATAGTTACCTGTCTGCGCCATTTTCTTTGCCGTAAGAGGGATTTCAAAGGCACCGGGCACGCGGGCGATATCGATAGTGCCCGCATCGGCTCCATTGCGGACCAAAGCATCAAGGGAACCCTCGAGAAGACGTTCTGCAATAAAACTGTTGAAACGGCTCACAATGATTCCGAATTTGAGACCTGTAGCGTCCAATTTTCCTTCAATAAATCGCGGCATGATCAATTCCTCCTCGCCGTGTTTCAGATATTTTCCAGCAGATGCCCCAACTTTTCCCGCTTAGTCTTGAGGTAATCGAGATTATTGTCCGTTGCGGGAATCTGAATGGGCACCCGCTCCACGATGTTGATTCCGTATCCCTGAAGCCCGATCAGTTTCCTGGGATTGTTTGTCATAAGGCGCATGTTTTTCACGCCGAGATTCAACAGTATCTGGGCTCCGATGCCATAGTCGCGCAAGTCAGGCTTGAAACCGAGTGCCAGGTTCGCCTCCACGGTATCTTTTCCCTGGTCCTGGAGAGCATAGGCCTTGAGCTTGTTGAATAGTCCTATTCCACGCCCTTCCTGGCGCATGTACAGAATCACCCCGCGTCCCTCGGCCTCGATCATCTCCATTGCACGGTGAAGTTGAGCACCGCAGTCACAACGCTGGCTGCCAAAGACATCGCCGGTCATGCACTCGGAGTGGACCCTCACAAGCACCGGCTCGTCACCGCCGACCTCCCCTTTCACCAATGCCAGGTGCTCAAGCCTGTCGACATCGTTTTCAAAGGCAATGGCGCGAAACTCTCCAACATCGGTGGGAAGCTCGACGTCAGCAGCCCTGCGGACCAGCGACTCGTGTCTGAGGCGGTAGGCGACCAGGTCGGCTACGGTGCAGATTCTGATTCCGTGTTCCTTCGCAAATTTCTTGAGTTGCGGCATCCTGGACATGGTGCCGTCATCATTCATTATTTCACAGATGACCCCGGCCGGCTTAAGCCCCGCCAGCCGTGCCAGATCCACCGAGCCCTCGGTCTGGCCTGAGCGAACCAGCACTCCTCCATTACGGGCCCGTAGAGGGAAGATGTGGCCGGGACGGGCAAGGTCTTCGGCAGTCGTGGCATCATCTACCGCAGTAAGGATTGTCTGGGCGCGGTCGGCAGCTGAAATGCCGGTGGTAACCCCCCGTTTTGCCTCAATGGATACGGTAAAAGCAGTACCGAAAGATGAGGTATTCTCCGAAACCATGGGCGGCAGATTCAGGTAATCGCACCGTTCCGTAGTCATGGTCAGACAGATAAGACCTCGGCCGAATTTGGCCATGAAATTGATGGCTTCGGGTGTGATCTTTTCAGCGGCCATGGTAAGGTCGCCCTCATTCTCGCGGTCCTCATCATCCACAAGAATGACCATCTTTCCCTGCCGAATATCCTCAATGGCTTCTTCTATTTTCACAACAGGCATTGTCAACTCCGTACAAGTAAAGTGTCAAAAGCGGTATATCTCATAGAAAGCCGCTCTTTGCAAGCAGTTCAAGGGTGAGCCCCCCCTCTTCCCTGGGGATGGACCCACGGGAGAGAAGCCGTTCGATATATTTACCGAGAATATCCGTTTCAATATTGACCTGCGCTCCGGGATTGATGCCAGAGAGAGTGGTCATTAAACCGGTATGGGGAATGATATTGACCGAAAACCCATTGTCAGAAACGGTATTGACGGTGAGGCTTATGCCGTCGATGGTAACCGAACCTTTTGCCACAAGATAACGGGAGAATGCATCGGGAATGCGGAAAGTGAAGATTCTGTTGCCGGCAATGTCATTTCTCTCGGATACCGTAGCAATAAAGTCCACATGGCCGGTGACTATGTGCCCGCCGAGCCGGTCGCCAAGACACAGGGCCCGCTCCAGATTGACCGACGTACCGATACCGAGCGTGCCGAGAGTCGTTCGGGTCAAAGTCTCGGGAGAAGCGTCAAAAGTGAGTTCGTTCCCGCTTTTTGCCACCACCGTAAGGCAGGCGCCGTTCACCGCGACCGAGTCCCCAAGGGCAATGGACTCCAGCGGCAGCCTGGTTGCAACGGTAATGCGTCCCGCCATCCCCTGTCGCTCAAGTCTTCTTACTGTCCCGACATCTTCGATGAGACCGGTAAACATTATTCCTCCGGATAGGCTTCCATCATCACATCATCGCCGAAGCGACGCACCGTCACATCCTTCAACCGCCGGCATTCAGCCATCATCCTGCCCGCAGGCCCCGCAAAAAGCCCGAAACCATCAGCCCCCCCAAGAAACTTTGGCGCATAGAACAGGACGAACTTGTCGATAAGACCAGCCCGCAGCGCACTCCCGGCAAGGGTGCTCCCCCCTTCAATGAGTACCGACTGCACCCCACGGGAACCGAGGCGAGCAAAAAGGTCACGCAGGTCTACGGTTCCTTCGTCCTCGTCGCAATAAAGGATTTCCACTCCAGGGGACTGAAGACAAGCGGCCCGGTTCAAGTCTTTCGAGATGGTTGCCACAACGGTAGTTGCCGCCGATTCCTGGCGGAGAATCCGGGCAGCGGGCGGTATCCTGAGGGAACTGTCCACAACGATGCGGAGAGGGTCCCTGCCCCTGGGAATCCGGGCCGTGAGCTGAGGATCATCCGCAATAACCGTCCCTACTCCCACCATTATCCCATCAACCTTTGATCGAAGCATATGAACATAATGACGCGATTTTTCGTTGGTTATCCAGCGAGAATCGCCCATTGCAGTGGCGGTCTTGCCATCCATGGTCATGGCCGACTTGAGAATCACAAACGGAAGACCGGTCGTAACATGCTTCACGAATGGCTCGTTAAGCCTGCGGCACGCTGTTTCCAATATACCGGTAACAACCTCAATGCCTGCAGACTGAAGCCGTTGAATGCCACGCCCGGATACTTTGGGGTTCGGGTCGACCATCCCGACAAAAACCCGGCGTACCCCCGCCTCAACAAGGGCATCGGCGCAGGGGGGGGTCTTGCCGTAATGCGAGCAGGGTTCTAGAGTCACATAAACATCGGCATTGTGGGCCAAATCACCGGCCTGCCGCAGGGCATGAACCTCAGCATGGGGGGTTCCCGCCCGGCGGTGCCACCCCTCACCGACAATGGCCCCATCCCGCACGATGACGCATCCGACAGCCGGATTGGGAGATGTCTTCCCCTCGCCCCTCTTTGCCAGCACCAAGGCACGTTTCATGAGCTTTTCGACGGAAAGGACCATGCGTTACTTCTTCAAGAGATCCTGTAATTCAACCATGAACTCATTGACGTCCTTGAAGGAGCGATAGACCGAGGCAAAGCGGACATAGGCCACCTCGTCGATATCATGGAGTTCGGTCATAACCCACTCGCCAATGGTGGTACTGGGAACTTCTTTCTCGCTCCACTCCTGAAGCCGGCCTTCGAGACGATCAACGAGACGGTCGATCGTTTCACGGGATATCTGGCGCTTCTCGCATGCTTTCAAAATACCGCCGATAATCTTCATGCGATCAAAGGGCTCGCGGCGCCCGTCTTTTTTCAAGACCAGCGGGAGAGTATCCTCAACCCGCTCGTGGGTGGTGAAGCGCTTGGCGCATGATTCGCATTCGCGCCTGCGGCGGATTGCCGCCCCACCTTTATCGGGGCGGGAATCAACAACTTTGCTGTCCGGATGGGCACAAAACGGGCATTTCACGACTCAGATCCCTTCTCGTCGCCAAATTTTTCGACGACGATCCCCGATTCTCCAATCATCTCCCGAGCCAGCTCGTCCGAGTACCCATCTTCGTAAACTATGCGGCGGATACCGGCGTTGATGAGCATTTTCGAACAGATGATGCACGGCATGGTGGTGCAGTAGAGGGTGCTACCATCGATGTTCGTGCCATGCTTGGCCGCTTGAATGATGGCGTTCTGTTCGGCATGGAGACCGCGGCAAAGCTCATGTCTCTCACCGGAAGGAATACCGAGCTGGGCCCGCAGACATCCTACTTCAAGACAATGGGCAACACCGGAAGGAGCGCCGTTATACCCCGTTGCCAGAATATTTTTATCTTTTACGATTACCGCCCCCACCTGCCTCCTAAGACACGTTGAACGCTTTGAAACCAGATGAGTTATTTCCATAAAATATTCGTCCCAGGTGGGTCGTGTCATGGAGGGTTCTCCGTGGTGTGGTTTGGCTGGGCAGAATAGCCGATAAATGCAGCAACGTCAAGGAATTAGCCGGATTTGACTAATCATCCGTCAGGGTTCGCAGACGCTTGGTCGAGGAGCGGCGTTTTTTGTCGCCAATTCTTTTCTCTTTTTGCACACGGGGAACGGTGGTCGCAATCCTCTTTTTCTCGCGGTGAGCCCGGCGCTCAAGTGTCTGACGAAGGCGCTCCAGAGCTATCTCGCGGTTGCGCGCCTGGGAACGGCTCTCACAGGCCTGCACCACAATGCCGGTGGGAAGATGGCGAATACGGACACCGGTTTCGGTAACGTTCCGGTGCTGGCCACCTGGTCCCGACCCCCGGTAGTACTCGACTTTCAGTTCAGACTCCTTTATCTCAATCATCATCGTCCCCCTGAAATCAATGTACTCGTGACGGCATATCTTTCCATGACCTGCCTTCACAGTTCGGAATGGTTGACATGTATTGCAGCAAAAATAAATAATAACCTTAACAGAACAGGGAGGCAAACAGGATGAACGTTGAGCAGATCATGTCCCGTCATTTCGGAAACGCTGTAGAAGCATGCACCATTGTACTTGAACATAGCCGCATGGTGGCGGACAAGGCAGTTCGCATTGCCGGAAAGCTCAACAACCCCGCCCTCGACATAGCTTTTATCGAAGAAGCAGCCCTGCTCCACGACATTGGCGTCTGCCGCACAAACTCGCCGGGGATAGGCTGCACAGGCAACGCCCCCTATATTCTTCACGGAATAATTGGCCGCGAAATCCTCGAATCCGAAGGACTCCCCCTCCATGCCATGGTCTGCGAAAGACACATCGGAGTTGGTCTCACCGTCGAGGACATCAAGCTCCAGTCACTCCCACTCCCCCCTCGCGACATGGTGCCCCTTTCGCGGGAAGAAAGGATAGTATGCTACGCTGATCTCTTCTTTTCCAAGAAACGGGACACCCTCAAAAAAGAAAAATGCATCGAGGAAATACGGGCGGGATTGCGCAGGCACGGCGAGCACCGTGTTGCCATTTTTGAAGAGTGGCTTCTCGAATTCGGCGCATAGTATCGACTTACATACTTACCTGCACCCTGCCCCCTCTCCAGCCAGAAACCGTTCGCCATGGTATACTTTTTCAAGCCTGAAAGGTCCTTGAAAGGAAGTAAGGCCATGGCGCCACCATCCGCCCTCAAAAGGATTACCGCAACTATCTGGGAGCTTCCCGCATCCTACAAGCCGGGCATGCTCGTTCCTGCCCGCATTTTCGCGACCGAAAAACTGATTAGCTCAATGGATGCCGGCGTTTTTGACCAGGTATCGAACGTCGCATGCCTGCCCGGCATCCAGAAATACGCTTTCTGTATGCCCGACGGTCACTGGGGATACGGGTTCCCCATCGGTGGACTGGCGGCAATGGACCCTGAAACCGGTGTCATTTCCCCCGGCGGTATCGGTTTCGACATCAACTGCGGCATGCGCCTGGTTATTACCAACCTCACCGAGGATGAGGTCAGACCTCGCCTCAAGCAATTGGTGGACGCTCTGTTTTATCGCGTTCCAGCAGGGGTCGGAAGCCACGGTTTTGTCAAGCTTTCCCATGATGAGTTTTGCAACGTTGCCGAGCAGGGATCCCGCTGGTGCATGAAAAGAGGGTTTGCATGGCCCGAAGATCTGGAGATGACCGAGGAGGGGGGATGCTTTCAGGGAGCAGACGCCTCCAAGGTGAGCCAGAAGGCCATTGACCGCGGCTACCACCAGATCGGAACCCTCGGCTCGGGTAATCATTACCTGGAGATACAGGTGGCGAGGCCGGAGAACATTTACAATCAAGATATCGCCCGCGCCTTCGGCATATCCATCCCGAACCAGGTGGTAATCATGTTCCACTGCGGCAGCCGCGGTTTTGGTCATCAGGTGGCCACTGATTACCTGCAGCTCTTTTTGTCGGTTATGGAGAAAAAATACGGCATATCCGTCAACGACAGGGAACTTGCCTGCGCTCCATTCAAATCCCGGGAGGGGCAGGACTACTTTGCAGCCATGAAATGCGCCGTAAACATGGCCTTTGCCAACCGGCAGGTGATCCTCCATCGCATTCGCGAGGTGTTTTCCGATATTTTCGGCCGCGACCCCAGCGATCTGGGAATGGATATGGTCTATGACGTTGCCCACAACACCGCAAAACTGGAAACCCACGTGGTTGACGGTAAAGCCCGCGAGTTGCTCGTTCACCGCAAAGGAGCGACCCGGGCCTTTGGCCCCGGCATGGCTGGAGTGCCGGACCGCTACCGGGAAACCGGTCAGCCGGTCATTATCGGGGGAAGCATGGAAACTGGTTCCTACCTTCTGGCGGGAGAATCCGGCGGTATTGAAACCTTTTTCACCACTGCCCACGGCAGCGGACGAACCATGAGCAGACACCAGGCCAAGAAGATGGTAAGGGGGCAGAAACTCCAGCGCGATATGGAGGAGCGGGGCATTTACGTGCGGACGGCATCTTGGGGAGGGCTCGCCGAAGAGGCGGGTGTTGCCTACAAAAACATTGACGATGTGGCCGAAGCGACAGAGCGGGCACACCTGAGCAGGCGTGTGGTGCGGCTTCTTCCCATAGGGAATGTCAAAGGATAGGGGAAAGACAGGGGCTCAGGTCAGAAAATCGACAATGAGCCCCTTGAGTTCCATAATCTTGTTGGTAATCGCTAGGCGGTCCTTGTTTTCCGTCATGATGAGACGCAACAGGTTGTCAGCCTCCCGGTCAATGACCGTTACGATTTCGAAGCAGCGGGGATTGAGGCTTGTCCCCCCCACCCGCTCTAGCCGGTAGGCATTGGATGTCACGGTTTTGGCAAGGGTGGCGATAAGATCGCGATAAGTCCGGAAGTTGGCTATTGTGGGTTCGCGTTCCAGATCGGAACCCGCCCGGTCAATCTCGTCCTTGAGATCCTGGAGCTGCTGCTCATAGGAGTCAATCTCCGTGCGGCGCAATGAAAGCGCCCGCACAAAGGGCGAGCTTACTTCTCCCCCCCCGGTTCTTAAGAGCTTCCCCTGCCCAGCCTTCTTATCAACATCCCGTGACGAAATTTTGTCATTAATGCGCATGAATCATTCCGCTCCATCCTGGAACTTTGACATACGCTGCCAAGGGGAATCAGGGGTGGCAAGACAGGTACCTTCCCAGTCAAACGAAGTAATTATTTCACGGCCATCGACGCCAAATGTCCGCTCGCATTTGAGATTTACCCGGCCGATATAGGTATATACATCGCCACGGTCTTCTTGCCAGTGATAGAACTTGTTGCCCGACATATCATCCGAAACGGACGATGGGGGGCCCACCTGCTCCACCAGTTCATCAAGGCTTGCTCCTTGCCAGGAGCTCAACTGCTGCCGAACCGGAGAACATCCCGCTACAATCAGTACCAATGGAAGAACCATTCGGAGATATTTCACAGGGCACCTTTCGAAAAAAAATTCTAGTGAATGAAAAGCAAAAAACAGGCCAAAGCCATAAATCCAAAAGAGCTCCTGCGCAGAAGAACCATACGGAAACAGAGCATTCCGGGAGTTTTTTCTCTCGCACCCCATTATCTATGGTGTATACTGCATCAGAATTTTGCGACAAAGACCGGTACGGGAGCATTATCTTGCAGCTCTAGCTGAATAAACTACCGTGGGGGAACTGATGGCGAAGAAAATCTTCATCGGCGCAACGGGGCAAAACTGTGGCAAAACCACAATGAGCGTTTCACTCATGCACCTTGCGCGGCAAAAATACCGCAAGGTAGGCTTCATAAAGCCCATCGGCCCCAAAATCGAGGCATATAACGGCCTTACCGTCGATATGGATGCCATCCTCATGGCCCGCACCTTCGGCCTTGAAGAGGATCTCCCCCTCATGAACCCGGTGCCGCTCCACAAGAACTTCACCCGCGATTTCCTCAGCGGAAAAATCGACTGTGGCTCACTCCGGGACAAAATTCTCGAATCCTTTGAAATTCTGGACAAGAAGTACGATCTGCTTATCATCGAAGGGGCCGGGCACTCGGGCGTGGGGTCGGTAATCGGGCTCAGCAATGCTTGCGTCGCCCATACTTTGAATGCACCTGTCATTATTGTGACCGACAGCGGAATCGGCAGCACAATTGACGCAGTACATCTGAATCTGGCACTTTACGAAAAAGAAGACGTTGATGTTCGAATGGTACTCGTCAACAAGCTCAGGACCGGAAAGCGTGACTCGATCCTCAGCTTTCTCGGCAAGGGGCTTCCGGGGCGCTCTCTCAAAATCAGCGGCGGCTTCAATTATTCCCCCATCCTCGCCAATCCGACCCTCTCCCACATAGGCAAACTGCTCAATCTTTCCGTACACGGCGACCCCGAAGGGCAAAGCCGCATCATCCACCACATCCATCTGGGAGCTGCTTCAGCCCAGCGCGTCGTGGACGCCCTTGAAGAATCAACCCTCATCGTCATCACCAGTTCCCGTGATGAACTGATCGTTACAATCTCATCCCTCTACCATATTCCATCGTTCCGGGAAAAGATTGCGGGGCTTGTGATCGCAGGCCATGTGCCAACTTCGGAGATCAGCCAGCAAATCCTGGACGACAGCGATATCCCCTACATAAGAGTTCATGACTCCACGGCCAATGTCTTCACCACCCTCATGGAAGACGTGGCAAAGATAACTGCCGAGGATCAGGAAAAACTGAACTGGATCAGGGCCAATGCCGAGAACGAAATCGATTTTGAAGCCATCGAAGCGCTTCTCTAGCACCCCTTTCACCCTTTGCCATGCCCTACCGCTACCTGCCTGACATCGCCACGGCCGATGCTGCTTTCGAAGCCATCGGCACAACACGCGACGAGATGTTCGCGGCAGCGGCCGATGCCCTGACCAACGTCATGGTGGAGGATCTCGCAACTATCCAACCACTGGAACAGTTTGAAATCGTCCTCAAGGACAACGAACTGGATCTTCTTCTCTTTGCCTTTCTCCAGGAACTTATCTATTACAAGGATGCACGCAGGCTCCTTCTCCGCCCAGCCTCTCTCTCCATCACCGGCAGTGATAGCATCTTGGAACTCCGGGCATTGGTCGCAGGCGAGGAAATCTCTCCCGGCCGACACTCCATGATCGTCGACGTGAAGGCCGTTACCCTCCACAGGTTCTCTGTCGAGCATCGTGACGGAGTCTGGCGGGCAACAGTCATTCTTGACGTCTGATCCTACCTTTGCCGTAACATTCGCCTGATCGCCTTGTAAAGCTCGGAAACCAGAAGCATGCCGAGCGCCAGCCCAACAGTAACAGCCAGGGCTTCTCCTGAAAGCGGTGCCGTCGAGAAAACCGGATTCAGCGCCGGGATGTAGACAACCGCCAACTGGAGCAGGAAGGTGATAAGAATTGCTCCGCACAGAGGAGGATTAGAAAAGAACCCCATGGTAAACAGCGACTGTCGGTCGGAACGGACCGCAAGTGCCACTGCCATGCGGTTCAGCACGAGAAAGGTGAATACCATAGTCTGCCAGGGAAGCCCCCGGCGAAGCGCATACATCTGAAACGCCAAGGCGGCCGCGCCGATGAGGAGGCCGAAACCCACCACGTAAAATCCCCGACCGGCGGAAAATATCCCTTCCCCGGGATCGACCGGACGTCTTTTCATGACATCGCGCTCGGCCTGTTCAGCTGCCAGGGCAAGGCCTGGAAGGGAATCCGTCAGCAGGTTCAGCCAGAGGATCTGGATCGGCAAAAGGGGCAACGGGAGCCCGAAGAATGGCGCAAGGGTTATGGCCACCAGGGTACCGGCGTTGCAGGTGATGGAGTATATGATGAACCTGAGGATATTGGCATAGATTCGCCTTCCCTCCCGCACCGCCTTGACTATGGTGGCAAAGTTGTCGTCAAGGAGAATCATGGCCGACGCCTCTTTGGAAACGTCGGTGCCGGTAATTCCCATGGCAATGCCGATATCGGCCCGCTTCAGTGCCGGGGCGTCGTTCACGCCGTCGCCGGTCATGGCGACAAAGTGGCCCCGCTCCTGAAGGGCCTTGACTATTTTCAGCTTCTGCTCCGGCGCCACGCGGGCATAGACGCGTATATCCTCAACCCGCTGTTCGAATTCCTCCGGGGAAAGTCCGGCTAGTTCGCGGCCGGTTATGACCGCATTGCCGTCATCTTCAACAAGGGAAAGCCGGCGGGCGATAATACCGGCCGTTAGCGGGTGATCGCCCGTTATCATCACCGGCGTGATACCGGCACCCTTACAGTCGCTCACCGCCTCGGCCGCTTCGCCCCGCGGCGGGTCCATCATCCCCACCAGGCCGAGAAAGATCAGATCACGCTCCATGCCATCGCTTTCCAGGCGGTCTGGAACCCGGTCCCAGTGTCTCATGGCCACGGCCAGAACCCGCAACCCTTCCGCTGCCATCTCCTCGCTCAACCTGAGGATTCCATCGACATCCGGGAGTCGTTCCTCGCCCATCACCAGCATTGCCGACGATTTGCCGATTATCGCCTCCACCGCCCCTTTGGTATAGGCGACAAATTCTTCGCCCTGGCGGTGAAAGGTGGTCATGAGCTTGCGGTCCGAGTCGAAAGGGAGTTCGGCAACGCGCGGAAAATTTGGCTCCAGATCCCGGCGATCAAAGCCGCAGCTGAGGGCAGCCGCCGCAAGAGCCGTCTCGGTGGGATCACCGATAAGATTCCCCTCTCCGTCAAGCCGGGCGTCGCTGCAAAGGGCCAGAGCCATCATGAAGTGACGGCCCGCTTCTCCTCCACCGGTGCTGCATGCATCTTTCAGGGGCAGTTCTCCACCGTTGACCGCTACCTTTTCGACGGTCATCCGGTTGAGGGTAAGAGTTCCTGTCTTGTCCGAGCATATATAGGTGACGGAGCCAAGGGTCTCGACCGCGGGAAGCCTCCGGATGAGGGCGTTCTGCCGTACCATCCTCCGAGCGCCCAGCGCGAGGGTAATGGTGACTACCGCGGGAAGAGCCTCGGGAATGGCTGCCACCGCCAGGGAAATGGCGGTGAGCAGCATGAGGAGCAACGGCTCTCCGCGCATAAAGCCGAGAGTGAAGATGATGGCGCAGACAATGAGTATTGCCACTGCCAATCGCTGGCCGAATACGGCAAGGCGCTTCTGCAGAGGAGTTCTGGTCTCCTCTTCGTTCTGGAGCATTGAGGCGATACGGCCCAGTTCCGTCCCCATCCCCGTGGCCACGGCAACCCCGGAACCACGACCGTAGGAGATGACGGTACCCTTGAAGGCCATATTCCGGCGGTCCCCAAGGGGGAGGTCGGGGTCTTCGAGGGGCTCCGTTATCTTATCCACCGGAAGGGATTCGCCCGTAAGGGCCGCCTCTACAGCCTTGAGGTGGACCGCCTCCACCAATCGCAGGTCGGCGGGAACCACGTTTCCCGCCTCCAGCAGAACCAGGTCACCCGGCACAATCTCCCTGGCTGCTACGCTGACGGGGTTTCCATCCCGCACGACAGTGGCGCTGCTCCCTGCCATCTCCCGCAGAGCCGCCATGGCGCGCTCAGCCCTGAACTCCTGCACGAAGCCGATCACTGCATTGAGGATAACTATGGCAATAATCGGCATGGCGTCGCCCATATCGCCAATTACCGCCGCCAGGACTGCCGCCCCCAGGAGGATAAGGATCATGAAATCGGTGAACTGCGCAAGGAGCATGGCCAGGGGGGTCCTTCGCGCCATCTCCTGAAGTTCATTGGGACCGATCTCGGCGAGGAGTTTCCGTGCGGCCCCGGCCGAAAGCCCCCCATGGGATGAGCGAAGCTCGGCAAGGGATTCTTCTGCGGTTCTCAGATGCCATTCCATTATCTAAAGTTCCTGTACCGCACGCCTGGCTCTATCAACAATCTCTGCCGGAGATTCACCCCGGAAATGAATCGGTTTCCCGAAAACCACCGTAACGGTTCCCCTTTTCGGCCAGGAAGCTCCCCGCGGGTAAACCGTTTCAAGACCCTTGATCTTAACCGGCACCACCGGTATTCCCAATTCCCGGACCATAACCCCGATCCCCTGCTGGAACGACAGCAGCGATCCATCCAGCGAACGCTCGCCTTCCGGAAAAATGAGGATGTTCATGCCACGATCAGCCAGCAATCCCATGAAACGCAGCGTCCGCCTGAAACCGCGACTTTGCGACAGCGGGAACACCGTGAATGCCACGCTGACATACTCATAGGCGAGCCGCTTCCAGATCCGTTGGAATATGTTCCTGAAATTGCGGAAAAAGAACTCTTCCCACACCGCAGTGGCGGTGTTATAGCGCCACGATTGGGGCAAGGCGGACATGATTGTGGGTTGATCGAGATAACTGAGATGGTTGGACACGAACATCACTGGCCCTGTATCGGCCTTCAGGTGTTCGGTCCCCACGGTTTCAAGAGTTACAAACGCGCGAACAAGCGGACCGTGCAGCACAGCATCCAGCAGCCGCCGGACCGAAAGAGCAATCCCCCCCATGGCCCCGATCCTGAAGTGATCGCGGCTGGTCACTTTTTCACGCCGCCGCAGCATCTCTCTCAGGTCGGCCACGCGCGTCTGCGGGCCTATGACCGAATCTTCAAGGTCAAGGCGATATTCAATTTCCAGGGAATTCACGAGTTCGAGGCGGGCAATGGAGGTAAGCCCCAGGTCTGTAACCAGAAGCGCTTCATCCGTAACTTTTTCAGGGGGAACGCCCGTTATCGTTGCAATGAGATTTGCAAGACGGTCGAGGCCACGACCGCTTCCCGAGTCGCCTTCCCCCTGCTCAACGCGCTCCTTGACTTGAAACTTGCGAATCTTCAGCGTAGTGGTCTTTGGAAAGTCCCCTTCGGGCCAGACGCTGAAACTGGTGATACGGTGAAGTTCGTCGAGCATCCCGTTAACTTCATCAATTATTTCCTGGACCGGCCGGCCGCTGTCATCCGGAATCAGGACACCATGCACCTCGTCCCCCTTGCCGCGATCCAGGCCGATGACGCACGCTTCACGAACCCCTGGGGTCCGGTTCAGGATCGCTGCGATTTCATCGGGGTAGACGTTGACACCGGCTCCGGTAACGATGAGCTCTTTGCTCCTTCCCTTGATGCGGAGCCAGCCATCCGGATCGAACTCTCCCAGATCTCCGGTGCGGAACCAGCCATTGACGAATGCTCCGGAAGTCGCCTCTTCGTTGCCGTAATATCCGGGAAAGATGTTGTCGCCCCTGGCAATGATTTCCCCCTCCTCAAGCTTCAAATCCACCCCCTCAAGGGGTTTCCCCACCGAACCCGGCACCTGTCGTTCCACGGTATTTGCGGCCAGAACAGGGGAACACTCGGTAAGCCCATATCCCTCAAGCACTTTAAAACCAAGGGTATTCCAGAATCTGAAGACATCCGGATCAAGCGGGGCTCCGCCAGAGACGAAAAGGCTGAAATTTTGACCGAATTTTCGGTTGATTGGGCTGAACAGAATCGAACGCATCCTCTGCGGCATCTTCTCTGCCGCTTTCAAAACGCCCTTGAACAGAGGACCGAGCCCTTTGGCCTCAAATTCCCGTTCGATGGAACTTTTCAGAAGCTGGAGGAGTCGCGGAACGGCAATGATTGCGTAGATGTCCTCATCGGCCAAAGCCTCCATAATCGCCGAAGGCTTGAGAGTCCTGATGTAAACGATGGAAGCCCCCCTGTAGAGAGGGGTGAAGAATCCCCCCATTTGCTCGAACATGTGCGACAGGGGGAGAAGTGACAGAAACCCGAAATCGGACGTGACTACGGGGATGTGACGATTTACCTGTAAAAGATTTGCGATGAGGTTCCGGTGGGTAAGTATGACCCCCTTGGGATTGCCCGTGGTGCCGGAAGTATAGATAAGCTCGGCCATGTCGTCAGGGGAGGGCTGATGGCCCATTGCCATGGGCTCTGCCTCTTCCAGGAGAAAGCCGAGATCTTCAACAAGCACCGACGGCCTTCCGGTCAGGCGATCGAGTTTGTCTCTGCTTTGGATTACGAGTTTTGCCCCCGTAAGTTCGGCAATGGTTTCGGCCCTGTCAGTGCCTGACATGAAGTCTATCGGTACCGCCACGGCGCCACGGGCCATGAGCCCCCAGAAAGCCACCGCCCACCAGGGAGAATTGGGCGCCCAGAGAACTACCCTGTCACCCTCCGCTATCCCCTGGCTCAACAGCCAGCGGTTCATTCTCAACGCCAGATCATGGAGTTCCAGGTAGGAAAAGGAAAGGCAACGGACCCCAGTCCGATACACGAAAGCCGTTGTCTCTCCACGTTTATGAAATAATGAAAAAATATCGGCAAGAGTTTCCATCAAAATTCCGGGCAGGAAGATACTAAGACGAAACCTGACTACTCGACAGCAAATCTTACCCCCCTGCCTTCGGCTTCCCCCCTATTTTATAGGGGGGACTGAGGGGGGTCGAATAGTCAATGCACTTGTTAGTAAATCCTGCAGCAATCAAATACAGGGAGCGGGAGTGCTTGATGATTAACTATTGCAACAAGTATACGGTCGCCCTGAACGCCATGCAACCGGAGATGGATGTGAATTACCGGGATTTACAGGCAATCCGGCAGGTTTCGCATAGTGGAACTTGCTATTAGATGCAGTTTTAGATAGTGTTTAAGCAATCATTAGCCGGCAGGAGCTTTGCTAAAGTACGCCGTACCAGGCGGAGGATGACCGAAATGGGCCGTTATATCAGGGAAGACAGAACTACGAGGGAAAAACTGCAGGACACCACCAACACGATCATTGCCTTCGTGCTGATGATCATCGCGGCAGCCCTTGTTGTTCTGCTCGTTTTCCTGTTCTACGAAAACATGAAAAGTTATTGACACGTAATTTCGTACAGTTACGGCTTGTGCCTATACGTTGTGCAGACTGGTAAAGTACTGAAGGATACATAAGAATTACGGCGCGTATCCACAATTTAAGTCGGGTTATCCACAGGACTCGTGGAAAGCTCATGCCTGTCAGGCGCTCTCCGGCATAATCCGTAAGGAAATCGCGCCGTACAGACATTCCTCGACACACTTCCCGCATAAATTACACCGTTCGCAATCACGCACTACGGCTATTTTTTTCACCCCGTCCGTTTCAAGACTGATGAGCCGGTCCATACACGCCGCAACGCAACGCCCGCACCCCTTGCAACTCCCCCTATCGATCTCTGGGCAGCCTTCATTTTTCACCATATTGTTCGCATCCCTGCACATAGCCACATTTATCAGTCCTCAACAATCACGTGCTAATCTGTGCGATTGCGTAATCAGACCACCCGAATAATGAATTCGGGGCACGATGCGGCGCAATATCCGCAGAGAATGCAGGATTCTTCGTCGAGAGCCGCCTTACCATTGGCAATGGAAAGGGCTCCGCTAGCACAGGCATCGACACAGCCGCCGCAGCCCTTGCAGAAGTTCTCCATTATCCGTAGTTTCCGACGGCGGCTTTCCAACTGCCGCCATACTTCATCCTCGGGGGCCTTGCCGGAGAACAGGGCGATATTTGCCTCAATTTCAGCCTCGGAGAGCATACCAATGGCAACACCGTGTACCCCTTCGAGCCCCCGCACGTAAGCGAGGCTCTCCCTCGCCTCGGCGATCAGATTGCCTCCCGCCAGGGCCTTCATGGCGTACACTCCCTTGCCTGCCTTGGCACACACCGCTATGGCCTCGGCCATCTCAGCTGCGCTGCCGTCGAGGATTCCCATGCCAGTGCGGTTGATAAGGGGGTGGACAACTTCAATCTCAGGATGGGCGGCCGCTTTCCGGATGGCGCAGATATAGTGCGATGACAATCCGACATGGCCTATTTTCCCTTCATCCTTCATGCGCAGCAATTCCTCGAGCACCTCGGCCCGATCGGTGAAAGGATCGGCAACCCTGGCTCCATGGAGGTGAACGATGTCGAGCCGTTCGCACCCCAGTTCCCGCAACCCCTTCTCCACGTGGGATCGGGCGGTCGGCCCGTCGTTGGCATGGGTCTTTGTTACAATCGTAACGTCCCCCTGCCAGCCGGCTATCCCCTCACGGACGTGGGGGTAGGTATCGTAAAGCGTAGCAGTGTCGAGCATGGTAACACCATGTTCGAGGGCGTGGCGGATGAGGCGCCCTCCCTCTGACGGGGAAAGTCCAGCCTGAAGCGGCCCCAGGGGGAGCGTGCCGAAAATGAGCGGGAAAAAAGAAATATTGGTTGCGCCGAGAATTGCTTTTTTCATGGAATCCCTCTTGATTGCGGAAATGAGAACGTCAGCCCCTACCCTACGGTCAAGGTGCCAGCTTTGACATTTTTTGACGTTTCGAGTGTATCGCCGTTAACCGTCAAGTAAACCGTTCCTTCAGTAATGGTCATCGACCAGTCAAGGGCACGCTCCAGCATAGTTGCAAGTTTGTTTATGAACTGTTGGTCAAGGCTGACAACCGTAAGATTGGAAAGTCCCCCAAGCTTGGGGAGGTGTTGCTGATCCCAGTTGGAAAGCGCCTTGCCACTTGCCAGGAGAGCAACCCGTTCAGAGTGACGGCACGCCCTGACAATGCGGTCGGAATCAGGCAAGCCGGCTTCAATCCACAGCAGAACCCTCCCATCCGGACCGGTCAGCCAGATATCCGGCTCGTCGGTTGCACAGATCCCCTTCGTGAAAGCCAGGTCTGCCTCGTAGAAGATGCCCCAGGCAAGCAATCTGGCCACAAGGCGCTCACTGGTTTCAGACGGATGTTTGGCAACCGTTGCCTGTAGGGATTCATAGATGCCACGGTCAACGTCGGAAAGTTGAATGGAGACTTTATATATTGTCGATGGCAATGCCATTGTAGCAGGCCTTTCTATGATTGATATCAGTTTGCCTCTGACCATGCGGCTTCCTTGATACCCCTTGGGCAAGCATCCGCATCAATACGCAAACATTTAAACATAATAAAAACACACACATTTTTAAGCATATGAAAATAAACTTGGAAAACCTCTCCGGCTACCAGCGTCAATACCTGCATCAGGATAACAAAAAAGGCACTTAGCATTCTCAGCTAAGTGCCTGTTATTTATTGGTTGCGGGGAGAGGATTTGAACCTCTGACCTTCGGGTTATGAGCCCGACGAGCTACCAGACTGCTCCACCCCGCGTCACAAGAGATTGTCTTTATACTACAGGGTTCAACCCGCGTCAACAAAAAAAACCAACTATTCCGGAATTACTATTGCACCTTTCCCAATTTGGTTTACGAGATTGCCTGCCGCAGCCTGATCCAGCTGTTTCCCGACTCTTACACGGAACCAGGTTCCTTTGCCGTCCACATGGGACTCAACGATATAGGCGGCAAAACCTTTTGCCTGAAGCGCTGATTTAACGACTTCGGCTTCTTTGCGCTCCCTCGCAGATGCAACCTGCACCAGATATTTCCCCTTGGAGGCCGCAACTTTTCTGGGCGGAGTTCCCTTGATGGATGCATCTGCATTCGGGGAAGAGATCGACTCTGCTTTTTCTGGCTTTGATTCTGCCCCTGTTACCGACTGCCCTTTCTGCGTCTGATCAACTCGGGGCTGAGACGCCACGGCAGGTTTGGCGGGCGCAGCGTCCGGAACAGAAGGTTGCTTCGGATTGAGACCGCTGCCAAGTATAACTTTGCCACCCTTGGGGAGGGTTTCATAAAATGTAAGGGATGGTTCCTTCAGCGAAGTGTAGACGTTTTGCCTGCCTGGGACAGAACCATTACCGGCGACTGCTTGCGGATCCGCATTACTTGCTCCGGATGGCGCGGATTGAGGAGCAAGATCATCAACCGCATTAATGTCGGAATGGGGAAGTAGAAACCGGTCAGTCAACACCCCAAGGGCAAAAGAACAACACGCAACTGCACCGAAGGCGACAATCAAGAGGCCAACGGGCTTGGATTTCGGCCGATTTTTATTAACCGGTTTCCGTTCACGGTAATCAAGAACCATAATAATTTATCCTGCTACATCTTTTCCGGAGCCGATACGCCAAGAAGGGCAAGACCATTCTTCAACACCTGCGCAACACATTTGAGGAGAAACAGTCGCGCTGAACTGATTTCTTTTTCATCTGTTATAACTCGGTTTTTGTTGTAGAAGGAGTGGAATGCGCCCGCAAGTTCCTGCAGATAATAGGTTATCCGGTGAGGCTCAAAGGCAAGAGCGCTACCTTCGACTACTTCCGGGAACGTATATATCAGCTTTACGAGTTCGATTTCTTCCGGTGTGCCGAGGATTTCCACCTGGGCATCGGCAAACGCTGGAACGGTGAAGCCACGCTCGGACGCAGCCTCAAAGATGCTGCATATCCGCGCATGGGCGTACTGAACGTAATAGACGGGGTTTTCAAGGGATTGCTGTTTAGCCAGGTCAATATCGAAGACTAACTGCGAATCCGGTTTGCGCATCAGAAAGAAGAATCTCGTGGCATCGCGGCCCACTTCATCAATCAAGTCCCTCAGGGTAACGTAACTGCCGGCGCGCTTGGATATCTTTACCTCTTCGCCGCCACGCATGACGGTAACCATCTGGTGCAGCACATACTCGGGCCACCCCTGGGGAATACCGGCATTGAGAGCTTGCAGGCCGGCCCGCACCCGCGTGATGGTGCTGTGATGATCTGCGCCCTGTTCGTTTATGACCCGGGTAAACCCACGCTCCCATTTGGCCAGGTGGTAGGCGACATCCGGGACGAAGTAGGTGTAGCTGCCATCGGTCTTGCGCATGACACGGTCTTTGTCGTCCCCGAAGTCAGTGGTACGCAGCCAGAGGGCGCCATCCTGCTCAAACGTATGACCGTTCTCGACAAGACGATGAACCACCTGTTCGACGCGGCCTTCGGCATAGAGGCTCGACTCGAGGGTGTAGACATCAAATTGCACATCGAATGCCGCGAGATCCTGGTCCTGCTCACGGCGCAGGTAAGCTACCGCAAACCGGCGAATTGCATCAAGATCAGCAGGGTCACCTGCGGCAGTGACATGCTGATCACCGGCATCCACAGTCTGACGGTCGAGGTACGCGCGGGCAACATCTTTGATGTAGTCCCCCTGATAGCCGTCTGCCGGCCAGGTGGGGTCCCCGGGCTCAATGCCGAGGCAGCGCGACTGTACGGAAAGCGCCAGGTTACCGATCTGGGCTCCGGCGTCGTTATAATAAAACTCACGGGTCACACTGAAGCCGGCAGAGTCGAGCATGCGGCAGATTGTGTCGCCTATGGCCGCACCCCGCCCATGTCCGATATGAAGCGGCCCGGTGGGGTTGGCGCTGACGAATTCAACCTGTACCTTCCGCCCCTCCCCCGAAGTGCTGCGTCCATATGCCGGGCCTGCCGACTCAACTGATACGAGGGTACGGCACCATGCCTCGTTCTTAATTTTGAAGTTGATGAACCCCGGGCCCGCAATGTCTATACCCTCGATGATACCTTCCGAACGGTCATCAATATGGGTAACGATGACCTCGGCAATCGCGCGCGGCGCCTTGCGCTCGGCCTTTGCCATGGACATGGCAACCGTACAGGCAAAATCACCATGTTCCGCATGGGCAGGTTTCTCTATTACAATGGCAGGCATCTGGTTTGAGGAGAGGGAACCATCGGCAAAGCACCTTTCGATTCCCGCAGCGACCAGAGAACGCACCCTATCCTTCATTAATCCCTCCAATTCATTCATTGTGCTTCGTCCCCTTCTTCATCAGGGACCTTAATGGAAATATCACGGCTGAAGTCTGGACAGCGCGCACCGCCGTCAGTGACGCAGAATTTCTTTGCACAGTTTTCACGCCATGCGCAGACAGCACATGCCTGCCTTTTGGAACCACTCATGATTGGATCTCCTGATGACAAAAACGGAAAGAGCGGATTCTCTCCGCTCCACCCTAACGCTTATTTTCCACTGCGGTTGTAACCGGCTGTAGAGGCTTTGGATGGGTTTTGTCAGCAACCGGAAATTGATAAACTACTTCATTGGGCCGCACAAGCCCAAAGTCCTTGCGTGCAATGCTTTCCAGGTAACGACGGTCGGACTTGAGCGCTTCAATTTCCCGTTTAAGCCGATCGTTCGTAACCCTGATTTCGTTAACTTTTTCTGCAATCTCTTCTTTCTCTTTACTCAGGTGGTAGATGCGCAACAACCCCCGCTCGCCGAAAACGGTGAAGTAGAGAATAAAGAGTATGCAACCGGCAGGGACGAAGTACATCCGCTTCCGCATGCTTCCTCCAGGGGTCATGAACCCGAAGCGGCGCAGTGGCCGGAAAAGTAATCAACGGTCTTTGACAGGCCTGTTTCCAGAGGGATCACAGGCTCCCAGCCAAGCTTCATCCGCGCCAGTGCAATATCAGGCTGACGCTGTTTGGGGTCATCGGAGGGGAGCGGCTTGAACACTATCCGCGAGCGGGACCCGGTCAGGTCAACAATTCGCCGGGCAAACTCGAGAATTGTCGTTTCAACGGGATTGCCGATGTTGACCGGCCCAATGAAATCGTCGATAGACATGAACCGCACAAGTCCCTCAATAAGGTCGCTCACATAACAGAACGAACGGGTCTGACTGCCATCGCCATAAACCGTTATATCCTCGCCCTTGAGTGCCTGGACTATGAAGTTCGACACGACACGGCCATCATTCTCGGCCATGCGGGGTCCGAACGTATTGAAAATACGTGCAATTCGGATATCGACACCGTTCTGGCGATGATAGTCCATCATGAGGGTTTCCGCGACCCGTTTTCCCTCATCGTAACAGCTTCTTATCCCGATGGGATTGACATTGCCCCAGTAAGTCTCGGGCTGCGGGTGGACCGTGGGATCGCCATAGACTTCAGAAGTGGAAGACAGAAGAATCCGCGCCTTTACACGCTTGGCAAGGCCCAGCATGTTTATGGTTCCCATGACGCTCGTCTTGATGGTCTTGACCGGATTGTACTGGTAGTGCACCGGCGAGGCCGGACAGGCAAGATGATATATACGGTCCACTTCCAGAAGGATCGGCTCGGTAATGTCATGACGAATCAACTCGAACCGGTGATTATCCATAAGCGGCAGGATGTTGTTTTTGCTCCCCGTAAAAAAGTTGTCGAGGCAAAGCACATCATGACCGTCATTGAGCAACCGCTCGCACAGATGGGAGCCGATGAACCCCGCCCCCCCGGTTACCAGAACACGCATCAACTCTCTCCCGCTATCCGATAAAGGAAGAACCGTTGCGGCCAATGGAGTGATAGGTGAAACCTATGTCCCGCATCCGCCGTGGATTGTAGAGATTCCTGCCATCGAAGATTACCGGGGCGCTGAGGCTCGCGCCGATGCGTTCGAAGTCCGGATTGCGGTATTCATTCCACTCGGTGATTATTGCCAGTGCATCGGCCCCATTAAGTATTTCATACTGGTTGGTACTGGTATACGTTATCCGGTCGCCGAAAATCTTCTTCGCTTCCTTAACCGCTTCGGGATCGTGGGCGCGGACCGTCGCACCAAGCTCAAGGAGACTCTTAATGATGACGATGGAAGGAGCCTCGCGCATATCGTCCGTGCGGGGTTTGAAAGAGAGCCCCCACACTGCGATTGTCTTGCCGGCCAGGGAAGCGGCCCCACCCCCCGGGGAGAAATGGGCAACCATCTTGTCGACAAGCACCTTTTTCTGCCGTTCGTTGACCTCTTCAACTGCATTGAGGAGAACGAAATCATAGTTGCACTCATCGGCAGTTTTGATGAGAGCTTTAACGTCTTTAGGAAAACACGACCCGCCGTATCCGACTCCGGGAAAGAGGAAATCGTAGCCGATTCTCGAATCAGAACCGATACCTTCCCGAACGGCAGCGACATCCGCTCCCATTTTCTCACAGAGATTGGCAATCTGGTTCATGAACGAAATACGGGTGGCAAGCATGGCGTTTGCCGCATATTTGGTCATCTCGGCGCTCTTCACGTCCATGACGATCAGGCGATTGGTCTTTCTCATGAAAGGAGAATACAACTCCTTCATTATTTCGGCGGTACGAACATTGTCGGCGCCGATAACAACCCGATCGGGTTTCATGAAATCATCAATGGCAGCGCCTTCCTTGAGAAACTCGGGATTGGACACCACATCAAATTCGTGGCTGACGCCGCGACGGTCCAGCTCTTCCTGGGTTGCCCGCCTCACCTTTTCCGCTGTCCCGACTGGAACCGTAGACTTGTCCACGATGATCTTGAAGCCATCCATATTGCGGCCGATTTCCCGCGCCACGGCGAGGACGTGCTGCAGATCGGCAGAGCCGTCCTCTCCCGGAGGGGTACCGACGGCGATGAAGCAGATGAGCGACTCCTTCACTGCTGACGCCAGGTCGGTAGAGAAGAAAAGGCGCCCCTCGGAACTGTTCCTGAGCACCAATTCCTTGAGTCCAGGCTCATATATGGGGAGGATTCCCTCCTTGAGGCCTTCTATTTTTTCTTGATTCACATCGACGCAAATAACCGTATTGCCGCTTTCCGCAAAACACGTTCCCGCAACAAGACCGACATAGCCGGACCCAATGACACATATTTTCACAATTCAACACCTCGACTGGAATTCAAGCGTTTAATCCTAACACAAAAAGAATCGCAACTTCCAGCGATTTTCCGTATAAACAATGCTGTTTTCTCCGCAAAACCATGAATTTGACTTTAGCTGTCCTGACGATAATCTAATTACAAAACTACGTGCCCGGCAACACGGACCTGCCGATAGGGTACAAGCAGCGTGAGCCATGCAGAACAATACCTTGATAAAGGTCTTTCGACATGGTTCAAGGGGAGACAGTCATGAATTTCCGCGGAATCACAATCATTGCATCATTAATGACAATCCTTTCAGGTTGTTCCCATGTCATCAGCAATGAATCACGCAGTCTCGTCGATCCCACCCTGACCTATGCAATGCTCAAGGAAAACCCGGATGCCCACATCGGTAAGTATATCCTGGTCGGAGGAGTTATCGCCGGAACGAGAAACACCGACACTGGCAGCCAACTGGAGGTAATGCAGGTTAGTCTTGATAAAACCGGCATGCCCGAAAATACATTTCGCACCGAGGGGAGATTCCTTGCCGTCTCGGACTCTTTCCTCGACAGCATGATCTACAAAAAAGAGCGTCTCGTCACCATGGTGGGGGAAGTAAAAGGGAAAAAAATCATACCGCTCGATGAGGTGGAGTATACCTACCCGGTTATCGCCATCAAGGAAATATACGTCTGGAAAACCCATGATTACGACAAGGGCTACCCCTATCCCACTCCGTCCCCCTACTACTATGATCCTTACTACTACGGTTACTGGCCGGGTTCATCCTGGTACCGTCCTCTTGGGCCGGTTTACCGTCGCTGGTAAATGAAACAGTAAAGGCAGGGCCGGTTCGGAACCGGTCCTGCCTTTCATTGATGCACCCCGCAGCCGGCAGTGCTATTTCTCCAGCAGAAGATCCATGAGCCTGAACCCTTCCTCAACCATCAATCCTGAAGCTTGGGCGGAATTTTCGTCATACCCGGCAACGACGCTGTTTTCAGCTTCTCCGCCATCGTAAATGATGAAGGGAACCGGCGCATCGGTGTGAGTCCTGAGCTTGATCGGGGTAGGATGATCAGGAGTGCAAAGGATACGGTAAGCCCCAAAGGCTTTGATGCCATCCATAATCGGCCCGACCACGCGGGCATCGAAATCCTCAATGGCCTTGAGCTTGTCGGCAAGATTCCCCGAGTGCGACGCCTCATCGGGCGCCTCCACGTGGAGATAGACGAAATCATGAGTTTTCAGGGCATCCAGAGCCGCCTGAACTTTCCCCTCATAATTTGTATCAAGGTAACCGGTGGCCCCCTTGACCCTGATAACGTCAAGACCGGCACCAATACCAATGCCATTTATGAGATCGACGGCTGAGATGACAGCGCCAGCCAAGCCGAACTGCTTCTCGAACGGCTCCATCAGCGGCGCTTTCCCGTGTCCCCAAAGCCATATGGAGTTTGCCGGCACCTTGTCTGCTTCCAGGCGACGCCGGTACTGGGGGTGATTGTAGAAAATCATCTGCGACGAATTCATCAGGTTGACAAGTTTATCGGCCCCTTCCCCCCTGGGAAGATAGTCGAGAATGCCCTGGCCTGAAATGTCGTGGGGAGGGGTAACAGTCATCCCGTTCAACCCGTTGCGCCACACCATGAGGTGACGGTAACCGACACCGGGGTAGAACTGAAACTCGTCACTGCCGAGCTCCTGCTGGAGGGCTTCAATGAGTTCACGCCCCTCCTCGGTGGAAATATGACCGGCCGAGTAGTCATTCATGATGATGGTGCCCCTTGACTGCTGAAGATTGACAAGGTTCACCCTGAACGCCACATCATCGGGTCCCAGATGGACTCCCATGCTTGCCGCTTCCAGGGGGGAACGGCCGGTATAGCAGGTGCGCGGGTCATAACCGAACACCGAGAGGTTCGCCACATCGCTTCCGGGAGGAAGACCTTTCGGAACAGTACGTGCGAGGCCGATTTTCCCCCTCCGGGCCATTGTATCCATGTTGGGAGTCTTGGCAGCCTGCAGCGGAGTCTTTCCATCCAGTTCCTTCACAGCCTCGTCCGACATCCCGTCGCCGAGGAGCACAATATACTTCATCACCATGTCCTTTCACCGTGAATTTTCTTGTCTTGCATGTACCTGATTACCCGCCCTACCCCCGTGGATGGAACTGCTCGTGGAGGCGTTTGAGCCGCTCTCGGGTAACATGGGTATATATCTGGGTCGTGGAGAGATCCGCATGACCAAGCATGGTCTGCACGCTCCGCAGGTCGGCGCCGTTTTCCAGGAGGTGGGTGGCGAAAGAATGACGCAACGTATGCGGCGATATGCTCTTTCTCACCCCGGCCTCCAGTGCGCGTTTTTTTATTATATTCCAGAACGCCTGCCGCGTCATCCGGTCTCCGAGGCGCGTAAGGAAAAGATACCGGTTAGCGCCATCCCGATCCATGACCGGCCGCGTTTCGGACAGATAGCGCGCAACGGCGGCGCAAGCCGATTCGCCCATGGGCACGAGCCGCTCCTTTCCACCCTTGCCGAATGCCATGAGGTAACCGGCAGTCACATTAACATCTCGCAAGCCAAGGCCCACAAGCTCTGAAACCCTCAAGCCGGTTGCATAGAGCAGCTCCAGCATGGCTTGATCCCGGATATCAATATTGCTGTCACCACCGGGAGCCGCCAAAAGCGCCTCCACCTCACGGCCGGTCAGAACCTGGGGAAGTTTGGCCACCGTCTTGGGCGCCTCTATGATGGCAGTGGGATTAACCTCGGCATACCCTTCCACAAGGAGGAAGCGATGGAACATCCGTACGCTTGAGAGTGCCCGGGCGCGGCTCCGCGGCGCAAGCCCCCGCTCCTTGAGACTGGCCAGAAAATCGGCCACATCCACGGGACTGACTCCGGACGGGTCGACGCAACCGCGGTGCTCAAGGAAATCCAGATACCGGGCCATATCGCGGCCGTAGGAATCCAGTGAATTCTTCGCCAGTCCCTTCTCCACCAGAAGGTAATTGAGGAAGAGGTCAAGGTACTGGTTCACGCTCCCATTACTCCACGGCTTTCAAAAGCCGCTCCCTGATTTCATCGAGACGCCCCGGGTTTTTGATCTTATGGCCGAAGATGTCTTTCACGTAGAAAACGTCAGCCACCTGATCAACCTTGGTTGAAATCTTCGAGACCCCGATATAGAGGCCCATTTCCGTCAGAGCACTCGTAATCTGATAAAGAATCCCCACCTTGTCATGGGTATAGATATCGATGACCGTGTAGTCCGAGGAAACCTGATTGTCAATCTCGACCCGGGCGGGGAACCTGGGCTTTGCCCGCTCGGCCAGGAGTGTGGGCCGATGCCTTTTTGCCACTAGCGCAGCCACCTGCACCTTTCCGGTGAGCACTTGCCGCAGATCTTCCCCCAGACGCGCCCAGCGGCTATCGTCGGTGATGATAAAGCCCTGCGGGGAATTCACCTGGAGAATATCAAGGGCCTTGCCGTTGGAACTGGTATGAATCTGGGCTCCGAGGATGTTTATGCCATTGGCCGCCATCACCCCCGTAATCATGGAAAATAGCCCCGGAACGTCGAGGGTGCAAATGGTAAAATTGGAATAACCACCTTCCGGCTCATGGTCAATCCTGGTGATTATCTTTTCATGTTCAAGCTCAAGCAGCAGCTTCACATGCCCGGCAATGACGGCCGGAGGATTAGAAAGCAGGTGACGGTTGGTCATCGCCTTCAACTCCTCCTTCACGGCGGCCATTGGATACTCATCGTCAAGCAACTCCAGCACCATGCGCTTGACCTTCCGGACACGTTCACTGCGGGCTTCCTGGTGGAAATCTCCACGTTCGAGCACGTTGAAGCTTTTTTCGTACAATTCCTGGAGGAGCATCGCCTTCCATTCGGTCCAGACATCGGTTCCCACGGCCCGGATGTCAGCGTAGGTGAGCAGGTAGAGCATCTTCAGGTTTTCACTCTTCTCCATCTGCTGGGCGAATTGAATTATCATCTTGTCGTCATGGAGATCACGTCGCTGGGCAATGTGGGCCATGAGAAGATGGTTGCGCACCATGAATTCGAGCCGCTCGGAATCCTCCTTGCAGAGCCCCATCCTGCGCGCGATGGTGGGTATCATGTCGGCACCCTTTTCAGCATGACCGCCCCCCTCGCCCTTGCCGATGTCGTGGAAAAGGACTCCGAGAATCAGAAGTTCCCGTTTGTCCACCTCCCGGGCAATCTGGGTGAGCAGCGGTAACTCCCCGGCGCGGTCCCCACGAAGCAGTTTCTCGATTTCTTCCACCGCAAAGAGCGAGTGGGTATCAACAGTATAGATATGATAGAGATCGTGTTGTACCTTGCAGTAAATATTGCCGAATTCCGGGATGAATCGGTTCAGGAACTCAAGATGATGCATGCTTTTGAGGGTTTCGCAGGCACCCTTGTCACTGCGGAGAATGGCAAAGAACGACTGGTTGACGTCTTTGCTCCTCCGGAACTTGTCATTAATGAGGTGAAGGTTCTTCCGGATGAGCGACTTCACATTGACGCTGATGGCAACGCCATGTTTCTGGGCGTATTCGAAAACCTTCATGAGCCGGGCCGGCTCTTTCTGAATCACAGACTCATCGGGAATAACCAGTTCCCCTTTGATGATGTAAAAACCGTCGCCCACATGCCGCCGGATAAAATAGCCGATAATCTTCAGCGCCCCCTCTTCCCGCTGGGAGCACTTTGCCACCAGCGATGAAGCAAGGTGCTCAACACGGTTGGCATGGAGATAGTAATCGCGCATGAACTCTTCAACGGCCAGGGTCTTCCCGACAGTCTCGTAGCCGAAGAACTGGGCGAGATTGATCTGGGCGTCAAAGGTGAGTTGATCGTTCTTGCGCCCGGCGTGGAAATGAAGCTCGTTTCTGATCCGCCACAAATATGAAAGCGCCTCTCCGAAAGCGAAGACTTCCTCCTCGGTCAGAACTCCCTTCACGATAAGTTCGTGGACGTCGGATATCTTGTATTTGATTTTTGCCACCCAGAGAGCTGTGTGAAGGTCGCGAAGCCCCCCTTCACTCTCCTTGACGTTGGGTTCAAGAAGGTACACCGACGAACCGTATTTCTCTCTCCTCTTGGCAAGCTCCGCAACCTTCTCTTTTATGAAGGAATCGCTCCGCTTGGAGAGAATCTGGGTAAGCATAACCTTACCGAAATCCTTAAAGAGGAGGCGGCTGCCCGAAATAACGCGGGCATCGAGCAAAGCGGTCCGAACAGTAAGATCGGCGGCCGCCATTTCAACGCAGTCCTGTAGCGTGCGGACTGAGTACCCCACATCAAGGCGCATATCCCACAGGAAATAGAGGAGTTTCTGGGCTATATCCTCTACCCGTGCCTGATTCTTCCCGGCGTAAAGAAACATCAGGTCGATATCGGAGTAGGGATTCAGTTCACCGCGCCCATAACCGCCGATGGCAGTGAGGGTCATGGGTTCCCTCACCCGCCCGGTCTGCCCCACATCCTTGGTAATGCTGCGGAAAAGCTTGCGGATAAGGGTATCGGTCATGGCCGTCAGGTGGCGGACCACCTCCGTTCCCGGAGCCCCGGCATTGTGGATTTTCCTGATTTCTTCCCGATAGTGGTTGAGAAAATGCTTGCTTCCCGCCAGGTAGAGGGGACGTTTCTCCTCAAAGCTGGCTCGGCCGGCATCGCCGGCCTCCTGGAATGAGTCAGGGAAATAGCGGTCAATGTTGAATTCCATAAATCCCTTTTCTACCGGCCCGAACCAATAGCACCGATGTAAGCTCTTATACCATCCACAATTCCTTCGGCAGACCGGTCGAGAAATGCCGGATCCTTGAGCCTGGCTTCTTCGGTTTCATTGCTGATGAAAGCGGTCTCCACAAGAATGCTCGGCATGGTAGCCCCCACGAGCACGTAAAACGGCCCCTGCTTGACTCCCAGATTCCTGGTACCGGTGTAAGAGCCATTAATCTTCTTGTAAAGGGATTTTTGCACTTCTTCGGCCAGATGAGCAGAATCGTTCAGCTTGTAGTTGGCCATAAGATCAAAAAGGATCGCCTGAAGCAAACTGACCTTTTCCAGTGATGTGCCGTTCTCCCGTGCGGCTAACTGGGCAGCTTTCTCGGTTTTGGCCAGGTTGAGGTAATAGGTCTCGATGCCCGAAGCATTGCGGTTGAGGGATGCGTTGGCATGAACCGAAACAAAAAGATCGGCATTCACCTTGTTTGCAATGGCGGTTCGCTCTTCGAGGGGGATGAAAACATCGGTCGAGCGTGTCATGACCACATCTATGCCCAGTTCATCCCGAATTTTATCCGCAAGCTTGCGCCCGATAGAAAGAACGACATCCTTCTCCTGGGTACCGCCGGCGCCCACAGCCCCAGGGTCATGGCCGCCATGCCCGGGATCAACCACTATCCGCCTTATCTTGCCCGGTTTGAAGGAAGCTGCCTGTTTTGGAAGGGGCTTCTCGTGAATAACACCCGAAACCTTTGTTTCAGGCGTGCTTACCGGCGCAGCATGTATCTGTTCCGTAAGGTTCTTGAACTCAAGGGGGCGGTTCCCCTTTACATCGACAATTATCCGGAAAGGATCGGCAAGAGAAAATACTTTGTATTCCTTGATTCTATCAACATCAAGCACCACCCGTACCACATCCGGCTTATACTGGCCGACTCTCGCGGTTTTCAACAGTTCATCGGCAATTTTCAGGTCGTGCAGGCCGGGGCCTACCCGCGCACCGGGGATATCAAGATAAATGCGTGATGGGAGAACATCGTCGGGATGCTGCTTTATCTGGTGGGTTTCGTAGCGGATTTCCCGGTCAACGGTTATGGCGACCCGGGTATAATCGGGGTTGGACCAGTGACGCATTTCCGTCACCACGGCAGTTGCGCCTGTTGGAGCAGAGGCAGCTGCCGTCCTGGTCTTAGGCCTGGATGAACCCTTGGCCGCCGCAAGGGATGAAAGGAGGGCGACAACCACAAGAACCATGAAGAAAGGCAGAGTTTTTGACCATCGTCCCTTCAATAACGTCATACCATCCTCTTTAACTCATCAAGAATATTGAGCGCCTCAAGGGGGGTCAGGGAAGAGATATTCAGACCGGACAGCCTTTTGCGAAGGAGATCGTCGCCCTGCTCAAACAGCGAGAGCTGGGGCGAAGCCTTGGGAGTGAACCCCCTTTTGCCCTTGGCAATGCGCGGCACCCCCCCCTCGGCATATTCTCCGGTCTCCAGATTATGAAGAATTTCCTTCGCACGCTCGACGACCTCGGCGGGAAGCCCCGCGAGCCTCCCCACCTGGATGCCGTATGAATGGGAAGCCCCCCCCTCCACGATCTTGCGCAGGAAAATGACCTGGTCGTTCCACTCTTTTACGGCAACATTGTAATTCTTGATTTTGCTTCTGGTTACGGCAAGTTCCGTCAACTCGTGATAATGAGTTGCAAAAAGGGTCTTTGCGGCGCACCGGTCCGTATCGTGGAGATATTCGGCCACCGCCCAGGCAATGGATACACCATCGAATGTGGAAGTGCCGCGGCCGATCTCGTCCAGCACCACTAGGCTCTTCGGCGTGGCGTTGCGGAGAATGGCGGCAGTCTCCATCATCTCCACCATGAAGGTAGACTGTCCCCTGGCCAGGTTGTCGGAAGCCCCCACGCGGGTAAAAATCCGGTCTACCACGCCAATCCTCGCCTCCGTGGCGGGAACAAAGCTCCCCAGTTGGGCCATGAGCACAATAAGGGCCACCTGGCGCATGAAGGTAGACTTACCCGCCATGTTGGGTCCGGTAATGATGACAACCTGATGCTCGTTGTTATCCAGGAGGAGATCGTTGGGGACAAACCGCTCCGAAACATTGAGCGCCTCGACAACGGGATGACGGCCTTCGGAGATGGAAAGAACGTCGCTGTCGTCGACGAGGGGCCGGCAGTAGTTCCGCTCATGGGCCACATCCGCCAGAGAAGCGAGGACATCCAGGGTGGCTATGCGGTCAGCCGTTCGGGCGAGTCGTTCTCCCTCTGCGGCCACGCTCTGCCGGATCTGCTGGAAGAGCGAATACTCCAGATCCACAATCCGCTCTTCTGCGCCGAGCACCTTTTCCTCGTACTCTTTCAGCTCGGGGGTAATGAAGCGCTCGGCATTGGCGAGGGTCTGCCGCCGGATATAGTCATCGGGAATGGCCGCAAGGTTCGACTTGGTAACTTCGATATAGTACCCGAAAACCTTATTGTAACGTATCTTGAGGGAAGTTATGCCGGTCCGTGCCTTTTCCTTAGCCTCAAGACGGGCGATGAACCCCTTCCCCTCGCGGCTGATGGCACGCAACTCGTCCAGTTCGGCATGGTAACCGTCGGCAATGATCCCCCCTTCGCGCAGCACAAAAGGCGGGTCGTCGACAATGCCGCGACCGATGAGCTCCGCGACATCATACAAGGGGTCGATCCCCCCGCGAAGTTCCTGCAGCTGCGATGATTGGGCGGGCCCGAGCAAGGCCAGGAGCGGAGGGATCCTCAAGAGCGACATTTTGAGAGCCACCAGGTCCTTGGCACCCGAACTTGCCAGGCTGATTCTGCCGTTCAGGCGCTCAAGATCGTAGACCCCCTCAAGGGCCTCGCGAATTCCGGCCCGAAGCCCCTGATCGCCGGCAAGCTCACCGACTGCATCCTGACGTTCTTTTATTTTCTCGATGGATACCAGCGGATAACTAATCCATTGCCTGAGCTTTCTTCCCCCCATGGCAGTGGCAGTACGGTCCAGCAACCCCAAAAGCGAGCCGCGCTTTTTCCCCTCGGACAGAGTGGATGTCAGTTCGAGATTTCGTCGTGTTGACTCATCAAGAACCATGAACTCCTGGGTCCGGTAAGCGGATAACTCCCGTATGTGATCGACCTTGCCCTTCTGGGTTTCCTGCAGATAGTGCAGAATGGCTGCCGCGGCCTGAACCCCCGCGACAAATCCCTCGCAACCGAGGGCATCCGGCGAAGCCACGCCAAAGTGGTTGCGAATGAGCCTTTCGGTGTAGTCCTTGTCATAGACCCAGTCATCCACATAGGTAAAGGTGCGGTCAGCTAGCAAATCCCCCCTGCAAACCGAAGACAAACTCTCGCGGAAGGATTCGGGCAGAAGAATCTCCCGGGGATTGGCGCAGGCCACTTCCCCCCATGCGGCATCGCCTCCATCCACCTCGGTAACCCGGAACTCGCCGGTTGAGATATCGAGATACGCCACCCCCCAGCGATCACCGTCACCACGCAACAGCGAAAGAAGAAAGTTATTTTCCTTCGGGGAAAGGCTCTCCGCCTCCACCACAAGACCAGGCGTCACAACCTTCACCACCTGGCGCTTCACTATCCCCTTGGCAGCTTTCGGATCCTCCACCTGCTCACAGATGGCAACCTTCTCCCCGGCCTCTACGAGCTTGGCAATGTAAGGGGCGGCCGAATGGTAAGGCACACCACACAGGGGAACATCGGCGCCATCCCCCCCCTTGCCGCGTGAAGTGAGGGTAATATCGAGAATGCGCGACGCCTTTACGGCATCATCAAGAAACATTTCGTAGAAGTCGCCGAGCCGGAAAAAGAGTATCGAATCGGGATGATCGGACTTGATCTCCAGATACTGGCGCATCATCGGGGTAAGATCTGACATCGGTAAAGCCTTGCTGTTCAGGGATTTGGGTAGGTATCGTAACAGAAACGGCCGCGCCTTGCAAAACCAAAACCCGCGACAAGGTGGGATTTGCGGAATACAAACGAAAAAAAGCTGACCGATTGGTCAGCTTTTGATTTTGGAGGCGGCGACCGGATTTGAACCGGTGAATAAAGGTTTTGCAGACCTTTGCCTTACCACTTGGCGACGCCGCCCTGTTTGTAAAAGAGAATTTACTTTATACCCATTTTAGCCTTGCCTGTCAACGTTAAATTAATCACAGGACCTGGTCATCCGACGACTTGACATACTGACGCTTTTACGGCGACAATCGTCCGCAATTTGTCAGCAGCAGACTCTAAAACCATTCGCAAGGAGACCACCCATGGCGGAGCAGAAGACTTGCAGTTGCGGCGAGAAACATCAGGGGCACCTCTGTGTCCTCAAGAGCAAAGGAATGACGCAGGAGGTCAGCCACCTTACGTCAAATCCGGCAGTTGTCTGTTTTATCTGCGGTGCAGAGGCGAACTCGGCCGACAATGTCTGCGAACCGATGGCACTGGCAGGAAAGTAAGAGTACCGAAATGGTCAGCGGGCGATTACCTTCATGAACTTGGCAAGGTAATCAACCCCTGACCATACGGTCATAATGGTGGCAATCCAGAGATAGAACATGCCCGCATTGTGCATGTTGACAACCAGATAGGGGTGTTCAATCCCGAAGAACCAGTGGTAATCGTAGTGGAGCAGCAACCCGATAATTGCCACCATCTGGAAGATGGTTTTGAACTTCCCCAGGTCGCTGGCCGATATCACAATCCCCTCGGTTGATGCGATGCCGCGCAATCCGGTTATGATTATCTCGCGGCCGAGAATAACCAGTACCATCCAGGCCGGTACGCGCTCGAAGGGTAGAATCATTATAAGAGCCGCCATCACCATGAGCTTGTCGGCAATGGGATCGAGAAATTTCCCGAAAACCGTGACAATCCCCATCCTGCGGGCAATATAGCCGTCAAGCCAGTCGGTGGTCGAGGCAACGGCAAACACCGCCGCAGCCCAGAAACCGGCTTCCCGTGACGGCGACAACAGAAGCACGGCCAGCACGGGAATCAAACCGATGCGTATGAGGGTAAGAATATTCGGAATGTTCCAGATGGTTTTGGAGATGGTATCGGACATGTGTTCTCAGTTGGTTGCCTGGTAAGATTTCCTGTAAGTAAGCACCCTGTCTACGTAAGTGCGAGTTTCCTGATATGGTGGGATGCCGTTGTACTGGGCAACCCGGGAAAGGCCGGCATTATAGGCGGCAATCGCCAGAGCTTCATCCCCCCTGAAAGTATCCAGGAGGAACCGGAGATAACGCACTCCACCCCGAATATTGTCACTGGGATCAAGGGTGTTGGCAACCTTCAAGTCCTTGGCGGTTTTGGGCATGAGCTGCATAAGACCGCTTGCCCCCTTGGGAGAGACAGCGTTGGGATTGTATCCTGACTCTGCGTGGATAACAGCCTTCACCAGCGACTTGTCGACACCAAACTCAAGGGCACACTGATTTATTATCGGCTCAAACTCGGCCGGATTACGCGTAAAGCGTGCAAGCTTGAAGGTGGTCCGGAGCTTGCGATCCTTTTTGATATCCCTCATAAAAATCTTGAAGCGTCTATCGGTGGGTGCGTCGGTAAAATGGACGACTCCTTCATCATCCTCGTAACGGTAAATATCGGCATTGGCAGAATAATCTCCCACCACTCCACAGATAAAAAAGACAAAAACCAAAACGCGTGCAACTTTCGGCATGTTTCCTCCCCAACAGAGCGGATCGGCGTCCCTGCCGAAAAACATACAAAATATAGACCAACTCAGTAAGCAATGCAACACCTACCGAGTCTGAACCGGTCAACTGCCCTGAAATCCCTTGACAAAGTAGACTGGGGGGGAGAATAATCGACATCTTCATAAATAGTTACACATTATGTTCGCGGGAATCCAAGGAGTATGTCTATGAAAGTTGCGAGTGATTTTCTTGTAATTGGCAGCGGCATCGCAGGGCTGTCCTTTGCGCTTCAAGCTGCGCGGCATGGCACCGTAGTCCTGGTTACCAAACGTGAAGTGACAGAATCCGCCACCAACTATGCCCAGGGTGGGATTGCAACGGTCTTTTCCCAGGAGGACAGTTTTGACGCCCACGTGGAAGACACACTGGTGGCCGGGGCCGGTATCTGTCATGAAGATGTCGTGCGCATGGTGGTCGAGGAAGGCCCGAAGGTAATTCGCAACCTCATAGAATGGGGCGTTCAGTTTACCCAAAGCGGCGATGATTTTGACCTGACCCGCGAGGGTGGCCACAGCCAGCGTCGTATCCTCCATGCCGACGACGTAACCGGCCGGGAAATCGAACGGGCGCTGGTGGCGGCAGTACAGCAAAACCCCAATATCAAACTTTACGAACACCATATCGCCATTGACCTTATCACCACGGCGAAGGTTACGCGCAGAAGAAGCAAGCCGAACCGCTGTCTTGGCGCCCATGTTCTGGATATCGCCTCCAACGAAGTAAAAACCTTCAGGGCAAAGATTACCCTCCTCGCCACCGGCGGAGCAGGCAAAGTTTATCTCTATACCTGCAACCCCGACGTGGCAACCGGCGACGGCGTAGCCATGGCCTACCGCGCAGGAGCCACCATCGCGAACATGGAATTCATGCAGTTCCACCCCACCACTCTTTTCCATCCCCACGCCAAATCGTTCCTAATCTCCGAGGCGGTTCGGGGCGAGGGCGCAATCCTGCGCCGCCGTGACGGCACGGCGTTCATGGAGAAATATCACAAGCTCAAGGATCTGGCTCCCAGGGACATCGTTGCCCGGGCCATTGACAACGAGATGAAAACATACGGCGACGACTGCGTCTACCTGGACATCACCCACAAAGATCCCGAGTACGTCAAGAACCGCTTCCCCAACATCTATCAAACCTGCCTTGAATTCGGCCTCGACATGACCAAGGAGGGACTGCCGGTTGTTCCGGCAGCCCACTATCTTTGCGGTGGCGTTCTGGTTGATAAAAACGGGGAAACCGATGTTGCCCGCCTCTACGCAATCGGCGAAGTGGCCTGCACCGGACTCCACGGGGCGAACCGCCTGGCGAGCAACTCGCTCCTTGAAGCCGCGGTCTACGCCGGACGCGCCTACAAGCGGGCGACTGAGGAGTTGAAAGAAAACAACTTCGATTTCCCGGAAATTCCGGAATGGGACGCAGGGACCGCCACCGACAGCGACGAGATGGTTGTCGTATCCCAGAACTGGGATGAAATCCGCCGCTCAATGTCAAACTATGTGGGGATCGTCCGCTCGGACAGACGGCTGGAACGGGCAATGCACCGCATCCGCATGATTCAGAGGGAAATCGATGATTACTACTGGGATTTCAAGGTAACATCCGATCTCATTGAACTGCGCAACATTGCCACGGTAGCCGAACTGATAATCAAATGCGCCCTGCAACGCCGTGAATCCCGCGGCCTCCATTACACCATCGATTATCCGGAACGGGACGACATCCACGGCAAACACGACTCGTACATTCAAAAGCAGTTCTGAGGAACCAATGACGATTGACGAGCTGAGACAGGAAATCGACCGGATTGACAGCGAACTCCTGCGGATTTTCAACCGACGGGCAAAGCTGGCCCTGGAAATCGGCATGATAAAGAAGGAACGCGCCCTTCCGGTCTACGACCCGAAACGTGAGAAGAAGATCTTCGAGCGAATGCAGGCTGACAACCCTGGGCCACTGGATGACGGGGCCATAGTGCGGCTCTTCGAGCGGGTAATAGATGAATCGCGCCGTCTTGAGCGCATCATGACCCACCGGGAGGCCACGGCCGGCAAGGAGGAGCAGTAATGCTCATAATAATGAAAAAAAACGCCCCGGAAGGGGCGCTTGTGGAGATAAAGGAGTATCTGATTTCCCGGAATTTCGACATTCACCAGTCGACCGGAGCCAATCGGACCATCATAGGCGTTATCGGCGACACGGAAACCCTCGACTCAAGCGCACTTGAACGGATGCCGGGGGTGCTTCAGATTGTGAGAATAACCAAGGAAGAGTAGCAATAACCCGCATTCTTCAGAACCGCTATTTCCTAGTACACGGCAATCGCCGCATATGCCACCACCTGACTGTTGTCGCCCGTCACATCCCCGCTTGTCGCGTAGCGCATCAACTCCGCACTGCTTGCACCCAGCGCCATGGCCGCCACCAGCATGACTGCCGTAGGAACCACTCCGCACATGGTGATGCTGTTCTGCCGGCAAATACGCAACAACTCTTCCGGATGCAACGCCAGCACTTCGGCAATCGCCAGTTCATCCTTGATGCGGGCGGCATCGGCCGACTCATAGTGGGTCATGTCGGAACTCGCCACTATCAGCACATCTTCGCCCATCTTCCCGATTGCCTTCGCAATCCCCTCCCCCAAAAGCCTGCACCTTTCGTAATCGCCAAAACCAAGACAAAGCGGCACAATCTTCACATCGGGACGGCAATACTGAAGAAACGGCACCTGCACTTCGAGGGAATGCTCGAACCTGTGGGACGAGGTGTCGGCCTCAACAAAGGGGACATGCTGCTGCACAAGGGCCGAAAGCCTTTTATCTATCGCAACTGAACCGAGGGGAGTAATCCATTCACCCTCCGGATAGATGGCGGCAGGGACCCCGAACCCATGGTGGTTCGGGCCGAGAATGACAACGGTGCCCGGCACCGTGATTGCGCCGTAGGCGGCACCGGCGACGCGGCCTGAATATACATAGCCGGCATGGGGAGACACGATGCCCAGCACCCGGCGTTTGACACCATCGGCGGGAACCATGCGCTGGAGATCCCCCCGCAACCGCTTCGGCTCATCGGTGTAGAATTGTCCGGCAACCGCAGGCTGACGTACCATCGTCCCCCTCCTCGTGGCAGCAAACAACACTAACTATAGCAGAGAATCGGCCGGGTGACAGTGTCAGGCCCACATTGCTGCAACTATTACGGAAGTTCTACCCTGTCTCCTCGGGTTGCTCCAGGGGAAGCTCGACCTGTTGTTCATAGGGGGTGGTTTCAGAGAGATCGCGGACTTCCTTGAGAGTGGGCAAGCCTCTCAGGTCCTTGAGACCAAACAGTTCCAGGAACTCGCGCGTAGTGCCATAGATGAGGGGTTTGCCCGGGATATCCTTCTTGCCCAGGATCTTGATGAGTTTTTTTTCCAGGATGGTCTTGAGAACGCCGCCCGAATCGACACCGCGCAGATACTCTATTTCGGCGCGGGTCACGGGCTGGCGGTATGCTATGATGGCGAGTGTTTCGAGAGCGGACTGACTGAACTTTGCAGGCCGCGTCTTCGTCAGCCTTCGCAGATAGTCGGCATTACCGGGCAGGGTCCGAAACTGATAGCCTCCTGCCACCTCCGCAAGGATTACCCCCCTCCCCTCGCGGCCATACTCCTCAAGCAAGTCGTCCAGGGCATCGCGCACCTCAACCCGCTCAAACTCCTCCAGCAGCAGGCAAAGGCGGTCGAGGGTCACCGGTGCCTCTGCAACGAACAGAATGCTCTCGACTATTGATTTAAGATTCGGCGTCAACCGCATCCCCCTCGATTACCGCAGGCTGTATCCAAATGGAGCCGTAGCGGTTTGCCTGAACAACTTTGATCGTTTTGAGCTTGCAGAGCTCAAGTACTGCGAGAAAGGTGGCAATAAGGAAATCCCTATTGAAATGTTCCGGGAAAAGTTCGTCGAAAACCAGGGACTCCTTCCCCTCCAGTTGCGAGAGGATTTCGTTGATCCGTTCCGCGATGGTAATCGATTCGGCTCCAACTTCGTGGAAGCTCTCCTCGGAAACCCTGTCGAGCACTTTCCTGAACGCCTCGATCAGTTCAAACAGTTCCACGTCGGCCGGCTCCTCTTCGGGTTCGATACCTTCCAGTTCCGCAGGAGAAAATGAGCGGGCATAGATATCCCGGCCGAGCATCTCCCGCTCCGAGAGGGTTGTCGCAGCTTCTTTGTATTTCTGGTATTCGAGAAGGCGCCTGACCAACTCTGCCCGCGGATCCTCCTCCTCTTCCTCTGCTGACTCATCGTCCGGCAGAGGAGGGAGAAGCGTTTTCGACTTAATCTGGATGAGGGTTGACGCCATGACGAGAAACTCGCCGGCAATCTCCAGATTAAGCTCCTTCATCATCTTGATGTACTCAAGATACTCACGCGTGATGGTTGAGAGCGGGATATCGTAGATATCCACCTCGTTCTTCCTGATCAGATGCAGGAGAAGGTCGAGGGGGCCTTCGAAGACCTCAAGCTTGACCGTATATGAGGGCGGGCCCTCATCATGGTAAAGGTCGAGATTACCATCGTTTGTCATAATTTAAGGGCGTCCCGCACTTCCGCCATGGTCCGGGCTGCCTCTTCAGCGGCCCGGGCTTCTCCTGCCGCCACGATTTCGGCAACAAGGCCGGGTTTTGCACCCAATTCATCGCGCCGCGCACGGTATGGCGCAAGAGTATCGACAAGGTACTCGGCCTGGATCTTCTTGCATTCGACGCAGCCGATGGTGGCGCCACGGCATCCCGCGCAGATGTCGGCCTTTTTATCTTCGGGGAGATACAGATTGTTGAGGGAATAGGCGACACAACGGTCCGGTTCGCCGGGGTCGCTTCGCCGTACCCGCTGCGTATCGGTTACCATGGACATCACTTTCTTCCGGGTCTCTTCGGCGCTCTCCGAAAGGAAGATTGCATTGCCGTATGACTTGCTCATCTTGCGGCCGTCGAGACCCAGCACTTTAGGCGTTTCGGTGAGCAGCGCCTCGGGCTCGGGGAAAACCTCGGTACCGTAGAGATAGTTGAAGCGTCTGGCGATCTCGCGGGTTATCTCCATGTGCGGGAGCTGATCATGGCCAACCGGCACCTTGCCTGCCTTATAGACGATGATGTCGGACGCCATGAGGACCGGATAGCCGAGGAAACCAAAGGTGGAGAGGTCCTTGGTGGAAAGGTTATCCTTCATCTCCTTGTAGGTGGGATTGCGCTCGAGCCATGATACCGGAGTAATCATGGAGAGTATCAGGTTCAGTTCCGCGTGCTGCGGAACCCTGCTCTGGCGGAATATGACGCACTTTGCGGGATCGACCCCGAAGGCGAGCCAGTCGAGGATCATCTCGTCGGTGTTCTGACGGATGGCGTCGGTATTGTCGTATTCAGTGGTCAGGGAATGCCAGTCGGCAGCAAAAAAGAAGCACTCGTATTCATCCTGAAGTTCGCGCCAGTTGGCGAGTACCCCGAGAAAATGGCCCAGGTGGAGTTTCCCGGTAGGCCTCATGCCGCTGACTATCCGTTTGTTACTCATCTGCAAACTCCTTCTTGGCGCAACAGGCGCCGGTTATCTCATGAGAAAATGCGTCACGCTGTACACCAGACTGCTCTGGGGGCCGGCGAGTATGCGTATTCCCACATCAAGCATAGGGGAAATGACCTTGTCGAAAATATTAGTGAAAAAGACCAGCAAAATAATGATTATCATCCCATAGGGTTCCAGCCGGGCCAGCATTTCAGCCTGTCGGTACGGCAAAACCCCCACCGCTACCCTGCCGCCGTCAAGGGGCGGTACGGGGATCAGATTGAAAATGCAGAGAAGCAGGTTGATGTACACGGAAAAGGCAGACATGAGAACCAAGGGATCAAGGAACGTCTGAAGGGCGGAAGCATCGGGAACACCCGCACCGATTGCTGCCAGTCCCCGCAGGGCAAGAGCGGAAAAGATGGCGAGAATGCAGTTGGTTACCGGTCCGGCACCGGCAACCCAAATCATGTCACGCTTGGGATTCTTGAGGTTATTGAAATTTACCGGCACCGGCTTTGCCCAGCCGATTCCGACAATGAAAATCATCAGGGTGCCGAAAATATCCAGATGATTAAGAGGATTAAGGGTGAGACGCCCCATAAAGCGCGCGGTCCGGTCTCCCATACGGTCCGCAACGAAACCGTGGGAAACCTCATGGCAGGTTATCGCCATGAGCGCAGGGACGAGCATGATTGAAAGCTTCAGGAAAAACTGTTCCATGGGATGGGAGCTCTCCGGGCTCGTACAAAACCGTTTTTTCTTAGCAGATTGGCCCCCAAAAGTCAATTTCTGCACAATCTTATGAAATATTAATTGCAACTTGAACAACCCTCTTCTATAGTAGAGCGGATTATGAATTCATCAGTCTTTCTAATACTTTTGAACATGTGGATGGTATCACTTCCCGCTGAAACATCCTCCCTGCTGAATCGCACGATCGACCCCACATTGGCACTACGCGCTGATTCAGTGGAGATGGTTTACACTGACGGCAAATTTTCCCATCTGGAATATGGTTTCGCCGGGCATCAGCAACCGCCGTCCTATACCCCACCCAGCACAAATCACCGGATCACGCACCCCCGCCTTGCGGAGTTCGGCCCCTGCAACCGCAGAGGACATTTGCTGACACGGTCATCTGATCGCCCCTGCGGATTTGTAATTGACCTATCGAACGGCACGGCACCCATTAATCTGCTCCCTTTTGACACCCTTGCGGTAAAAGCAAGGAGCAAGGGGCAATGGAGCGTTGCTCTTGCCGACGAACGTCTCGCCACCCTGGAAGAGAATTACCCGATCGGCGATCTCCACGGAAATCACCAGAAATCGTTTTCCCTCAACAAGGCCGCCGGGCATCTCGATCTGAAAAGGATTAAGTATCTGGTCTTCATCCTGCAGTCAAACTCAGGCGAACTCAGGATTGACGGCATTGAACTAACCAGGGCCGCTTCTGCGCCCCCGTCCCTCCCGAAGCATGCCATATGGATTTGGGACTCTCGACCGGCAGTAACCGATGCAGGCACCATGGTGTGCAACCTCGAGGCCCTTCACGTAAGGCGTATATATCTTCAGATTTCCGATGAACTGGAACCGCTCCTGCCAATCATGCGGGAATGTACCGACGCCGGGATTGAAGTCTTTGCGCTCGATGGTTCTCCTGCATACCTGGAGCACCCGGACCACCTTCTCAAAAGGGTGCAGGCAGTCAAGGATTTCAACCTGAAGCACCCCGGCACACCGTTTGCGGGGTTTCAAATAGATATCGAACCCCATTTGAACAAAGATTTTCGCATCCGGCTCGATACCTATGGTTCGCTTTACGTCGAGCTAATGGAAAGAATCCGCAGGATTACCGAAGGGAAGCTCCCCCTTTCAACCGTTATCCCTTTCTGGTACGATTCACTGTTGATCAATGACCGGACTCTGGCCTGGCACCTCATCAGGCAATCCGATGAAGCAGTCATCATGAGCTACCGTACCGATGATAAAGATATAGAAGCGATTGCCAAGGATGAGCTTCTTTACGGAGAGCGCTTGTCCAGGAAGGTGCTCCTGGGGGTGGAAACCGGCCGGATTCCCGACGAGGTCCATATAACCTACCGAAAATGTGCTGGAGACGCTCCTTCAGCCATGGAGGCAGGGAATGCTTACTGGTGTCCAGAACGTGATTATACCGTGCCGGGCAGCAGAATCTCGTTCAAGGGCAAGGTGGATTCCCTCAAAAAGCAACTTACGATCTCCTTACCCTACCAATCTTTTTCCGGATGGGTCATCCATAGTTATGAAACCGCACCAAGATAAGATATCTCGGAGAATACGTCCTGGCAGAACATTTCGTGTCCTTGTTGCAGCTTGCGCATTCATCGCTGCCACACAATGCATCCCGGGCACACAGTGGGCTTCTGCGCAGACCATTTCATACGAGAGCGGCATCGGCAAGGTCAAGGGATTCATAGCCCGCAAACAGTTCCGCGATGCGGAACAACTGCTCTCGGCCATGCTGCGCGACTATCCCGGCAACCCGGAAATTCTTTCGCTGCGCGGAAGGATATACCTTTGGAGCGGAAAACCTTCGTCCGCCATAAGTGATTTCAACCGCTCCCTCCAACGCCGCGGGGACCCATCCATCCGCACCGAACTGGCAAAAGCGGAAACGGCCGAAAAGGTCTCCCTAGCCAAAGAATTCATCTCCAATGGTAAGACCGCAGAAGCGGAGGGAATACTTCGCCCTCTCTTTGACGCACGGCGCGACCGCTACACCACCGGTCTCCTCCTCGGCCGGATCTATACTAACGCTGGCAATTACGGGAAAGCTCGCGATCTATACCGTACCCTCCACCAGGACTATCCCGATGATCACGATATAACCCTTCTCTACGTTCGCTCGCTAATCATGGCAGGAAACACCGAGAGAGCCGAGCAGGAGGTTTCTCTTCTCGCCAACGAAGATCATCCGTCGCTCCACCTCGCCCGTGCAGCCGTGATAAAGACGCGGGGGGAATATGCCGAAGCGCTGGAAGAGTACCGGCAGGCCTTGAAGCTCCAGGAAGATCCGTCGATCCGCGAAGAGATCAAGTCCCTTGAAAAGCTCAGCAACCTCCAGAAAGCCGATGCGGCACTGGCGGCAGGAAACCAGGATTTGGCGGAAGCCATGCTTCACCCCCTCTACCGCGCAGATACAGGCAGTTACGATGCGGGACTCCGACTGGCACGCATTTATCAGAAAAGAGGGGAATTTGACCGGGCGGCGGCAATCCTTGGCGAATTGTGCCAAACATACCCATCCGACAAGGATCTCAGGCTTACCCTGATTGACGCTCTCCTTGCAGCGGGAAATCTTCCGCTGGCCGAACAGGAACTCGCCTCCCTTCAAAGCGATGACTCTCCCCAGGTATCGCTGCGCAAGGGACGCCTCATGTACCGGCTCAAGCGATACGAAGAAGCGATACAATCCTTCCGGGCAGCCGGAGATTCTCTGGAGCCAACCGTGCGCGAAGAACGGGAAGCAGCCGAAGACGCCGCAGCCCTCGGCAAGGCTGTGGCGCTCATGCGCGCAGGGAAACTGGATGAAGCGACGGCCCTGTGGAACGAACTTTTCCTGTCGGGCCGCGAACGCTACGAATCCGGTTACCAGCTGGGCATGTCATACCTACGCAAGCGTGATTTCGTTCGGGCCGGGGAGCACTTCACGGTCTTGAGCGAGGAATTCCCGAAGGACCCCGGCTTTTTCGCCCTTGCCGTGGAATCCAGACTTCTGTCAAGGGATGTCAGGAAAGCCTCAGCAATGGTGCGTGACGCTTCACCCGAACGTGCCGATTATCTGCGTCGCGAACGGGAGGATATCATCTACCGCGTTCATCCCAACTATGCAAAAATTTCGGGACTTCTTTCCGATTATGATAACGATATCCCGGCGGGACGCGAACTGGCACTCACAATCTCACAGCGCTTTGATCCCATAACCCTGGTCGCCAACGCCGCCACCGTACACCGCTACGGCAAGGACGACTCCGAAATCGGCGCGGAAGTAACATTCCCCATTCCGGGCCGCCCCTTCTATGGCACCGTCGGCTTCACATCAAGCCCGGATGCAGATTTCCTCCCACAGGCAACCATCCGGGGCGAAGGGACCTACATCCGTAACGGCATCGAATACTCCCTGGGCTACACACGCATGGATTTCAGAGAAAGCAGTGCAGATGTAATGGTGGTCGGCATCCTTGGCTATCTGGCCCCAACGCTGACGCTCAACGAGCGGCTTTACTTCGTTCCGGAAAAGGGAACTTTTTCGCTCCTTTCCACTTTACATTACGAACCGAGCCACCGTTTCCGCGGCTACTATGCTCTCGGACTCGGCACAGCCAGCGAGACAGAACCCGACACCAATGCCATAGATCGATATTTCACAGTATCAAACCGCCTTGGCGTGGAATACAGACCGTTCGTATCCTTCAGCGGCGGGGGCGAGATCTTCAGCGAATACCGTAACGGACTCTATACCCGCCAAGGGGTTCAACTTTTTGTGAAGTACTGGTGGTAGCATGATCGACCCATTTTACTGGATATTCGGCCCACTGACCACATACAGGACCATCCTCGTCGCAACCATACTTTTGCTGGCGTTCATGACCATAGTCCTTCTGGTGACCCTGGTCGTCCATAAGACCTTCGTGGAACTGCGAGAGGCAAGATCCTTAAGACTGCGCAAGAGGTTCAACGATATTTTCCCGTCATTTATCAACGGGAAAGACGAACATCTTCCTCATCCTAAACAGACCCTTGCCGTCGACGCACTTGCTGACGTTGCCATAGACCAGATAGCCAGAGCCGATCGCAGCACCGCCAACCGTATCCGCGCCGAACTCAAACTGGCCGGCATCGTTGACAACCTGCTCGACAGACTCAGCAATTCACGCTCATGGGTAAGGCGTTACCGGGCACTTGAACGCCTTGGTTTCCTTAAAGTTGTAGATCTACGGCCGGTCTACCTGAAACTCATTGTGGATGAAACCGATGTTCGCATTGTTTCCAAGGCGCTGTGGGCGGCAAGCTACGTCATCGAAGAGGAAGATATTCCCCTCATAACCGGTTTTCTGGGCGACTCGAATTTCATGTCGGCGAAGTTCAACGAATACCTGTTCACCAACATGATCGGCGAATTCCGGATCAAGCAGGGAGATGATGCAACCATTTCCATAATTGAAAGATTTCTCAACCTTGAAACCATACCAGTCCTTCTCAAGAGAGACATTATAGAATCATGCGGGAAGATGGGGTTCACCCAATGCGTCCCCCTGATTCTCGATGCGTTCCATCGCTACCGGGATATCACCGAAATGCGAATCACCACTTTGCGGGCGCTCGGAGGGCTTTCAACCAGTTCCCTCTGCGAGGTCATCATACCAGCCCTCACCGATCCCGATTGGCGGGTGCGAATGGTTGCATCCCGCAGTGCCAGCCTGTGCAGCGACAGTTGTGTCCCCTACCTGGAGAATCTGATGCGGGACAAGAACTACCATGTCAGGATAAACGCAGCAAAGACCCTGCTTACACTCGGCGAACAGGGCAAAGCCGCCCTTAACCGGGCACTTGGCGGCACCGACCGTTTTGCACGCGACATATCCCATTTTGTTTTAAGCGGATCAAGATAATGTTCGATTTCATCCTTTACATAGTCATGGCGGTGGAAGTGATTATTCTAATCTACTTCCTGTTCCTCAACGGCAGCTACACCATCCTCACGTTCCTCTCCCTGTTCAACATTCGGGGCCAATTGGCTGTGGCGAGCAGGCAATATATCGACGAACTCTCGACCGGCGTCTTTTACCGCCCGATCAGCGTCCTCGTGCCCGCATTCAACGAGGAGAAAACCATCATCCCCTCGGTGTCGAACCTCCTGACGCTCAACTTCCCCGAATACGAAATAATCGTCGTAAACGACGGTTCTGACGACGAAACTCTGGCGCTGATGATTTCAAAGTTCAACATGGTTGAAATCGACCGCCCTCTCAGCCTCAAACTCCAGCACCAACCCATCAGAGCCCAGTATGTCTCGATAAATCACCCGAATCTTTTTCTCGTGGACAAGGAGAACGGCGGCAAAGCTGATGCGCTGAACGTCGGCATCAATGCCAGCCGCTACCCGCTCTTCTGTTCCATGGACGCCGATTCGCTTCTGGAAAGCGACGCATTGATCCGGGCTTCGAAACTTTTTGTTGAGGACCGGGAAGTGATAGCCACCGGAGGAATTATCCGGGTTCTCAACGGCAGCACCGTGGAAAACGGGAAAATCACCAGCGTACTGGCACCGAACCGTGCAATCGAATGTTTCCAGTCAGTGGAATACATCCGCGGTTTTCTGACGGGAAGAACATCCTGGAACGCCTTCAACAGCCTGCTGATCATCTCCGGCGCATTCGGCATCTTTCGCAAGGATATGATTCAGGCCATCGGCGGGTATCGAAAAACCGTCGGCGAGGATATGGACCTTGTGGTAAGGCTGCATCGACACTGCAATAAAGAAAAGATCCCCTACAAAATCCTCTTTGTTCCGGATCCGGTCTGCTGGACCCAGGTCCCTTCGGACTATCGTTCGCTGCTCAAGCAACGCAACCGCTGGCATCGCGGCCTCATCGACAGCCTCCGCTTCAGCAGGGGGATGGCTCTCAACCCCCGCTACGGCAAGGTCGGGCTGGTTGGCATTCCTTACTTCACACTCGTGGAAGCATTCGGGCCCACCATCGAATTCGCCGGTTACTTTGCATTCGTTTTCTTTTTCTTCTTCGGATACATAAGCCGCGATTTCGCACTTCTATTCCTTCTGGTATCCGTTTTGTGGGGCACATGGCTGAATGTCGGTTCCATACTGCTCGACAATCTCATCTACCGTCGGTACCACAGCGTGTGGGACCTGCTCAAGTTATCCTTCTTCGGCCTGGTGGAGTTTTTTGGTTATCGGCAGCTCATCGTCGTTGAACGTCTCATCGCCACATTCACCTTCTGGAAAACCGAGTGGGGCAAAGCACGGCGTCAGGAAATAAAAGATGATATCCCTCAAGAATCTGTTTAAAAAATTTCTTTTCATACTGCCTCGCGCCATTCTGGTTGGAATTTTCCTGTTCACTCTGCTGGTAACGGTTCTGAGCAACTTCGATTACTTTGAACCTTACATTCCACCGGTTTACCTTGCCCGCGCCTCGATCCGCAACTACAACGACCGGATCATGGTTGGCCCGTACCCGCATCTGGATGAAATGAAAGTTCTCAAGCGCAATGGTGTGCAAACCCTTATCAGCCTTCTCGACACCTCCCTGCCCCAGGAAAAGGCGCTTGCCGACCGGGAGGCCATAAACGCCCGCCGACTCGGGATTGAGGTCAGGTTTTTCCCCCTGGGCTACATTCCGGTCAACAGCGAACAAAACCGGAAAACGCGTGAGCAGATCATGGCCATGGTCGCAGGCGACAGGAAAAAGCTCTATATCCATTGCTATCTTGGCCGGCATCGGGCGAACTTTATTGCCGATGGGCTCTCAAGCATAGAACCGCCAACCGGCAAGAAGCACTAAATGCCTTGACAGGATTGGGCAACTCATCGTTAATAGAAAAATGGCAATCAAAAACAGGCACTCCGACAGCAAGAAAAAGAATCAGGACAATACAGCTAATCGAATCCTGAGCACAGGGCAGCTCGTAACGCTTGAAATCACCGGTCTGGATGATGAAGGATTCGGTACGGCATCCTTCGAAGGAAAGAAGGTTCTCATTACCGGGGCTCTACCCGGTGAAACCGTAAGTTTCAGGGTAACCCACTGCGGAGCCCGGACGGCATTCGGCGAAACCGTCACAATCCTATCCCCTTCACCATACCGCACGGCTTCTTCACCATGCACCATTGCAGCCTGCAGCAACTGTCCGCTTATTTCCATGGACTACCAGGCTCAGCTTGCCCTGAAACACCGTTGCATCGAAAAGGAAATTCGAGCCTTCCCGTCACTTCGCTCAGTTCCGGTACACAGCGTCGTTCCGTCACCTCGCCCCCTGAACTACCGCAACTCCGCTAAACTTGTGGTGGCCGGCACCTTCAGGTCGCCAATCATCGGCATATACCGGCGCAACAGCCACGACGTTGCCGACATTGCCTCCTGCCCACTCCATCATCCCCTCATAAACCGGATCGTAGACGTCGTGAAGGAAGGGATCACCAAGGGGAAGGTTCCGGTCTACAATCCCCGGACCGGCACCGGTTTCCTGCGCTACCTGGTGGTGCGGGTTTCCGAGCACTCCGGCCGTGCCATGGTTGTTTTCGTCACCGCAAGAAGGAGTTACAACGAGATTCATCATCTGACCAAGTACATTCAGCGGCTGGTGCCGGAACTGGACGTGGTGGTCCAGAACGTGAACGCATCGGAAGGGAACGTGATTCTGGGCCAGCAGGACCATTTCATCACCAGGGATCACGCCCTCATTGACGAACTTGGCGATGTGCGCTTTTCCATCTCCCCCCGCTCCTTTTTCCAGGTTAACAGCGGCAGTGCCCGCATCATCTATGAAAAGGTCCGCGAGTGGAGCGCCCTGACCGGTGAGGAGACGGTGGTCGACGTCTATTGCGGCATCGGCGGGATATCGCTCTTTCTTGCAGGCCAGGCCCAGGAGGTACATGGCATAGAGTACGTGGATGCCGCCGTGGCCGACGCCGAGCGTAATGCCAGGCTGAACCGTGTCCAAAACTGCTCCTTCGAAGCAGGTGATGCCGCCGAATTGCTGCGGGATCATCTTGAAGAAGGCGCGGAACCCGATCTTATTGTCTTGAACCCTCCCCGCAAAGGGTGCGATCGCAAAGTCCTGGAAACGGCGACCGCCTCTGGGCCGGGGAAAATCATCTATGTCTCATGCTCTCCGGCAACCCTTGCCCGTGATCTGGATATCCTGGCTGGTCTCGGCTATCGGACCCTGGAAATTCAACCGGTTGACATGTTCCCCCAGACCCCCCACGTTGAAAACGTCGCCCTCCTGGTGGATGCGCGCGGCAAGAGCAACAACCAGGCTCCCTCCGCGACCGGGGGCAACCGGAAGCAGATACTACAACGCAAAAAGAAAGGGGTGTCCGCCTGAACGGGCACCCCTCCCACTTATCTATTACCGATCGAAACCGCTACTTTCTCAAAACCTTCACAACCGACGAAAAGTCCTCTTCGCCACGACCGTCCTTGACCCCCTGCTCATAATTCTTGCAGGCCACCAGGGCGGCCGGGAGGTCAAGCCCCAGCTTATGCGCTTTTTCGAGCACAAGTTCCAGCTGTTCGTGAACATATTTGAGAGCCAGGTTGCGGGTAAAGTCCCCACGGGCAATCACGCGCCCCTTTGAATGGAACAGTGGCGAGGCTACGCCGCCGGAATCGAGAACTTCGAGAATCTTGTCAACATTGAAGCCCATTTTTTCGCCAAAGACAATGGCTTCGGCAAGGGTTTCCATCAGTTCTGCCTGGACCAGGTTCACCACGAATTTCATGCGGGTGGCATCACCAATGGCCCCCACATGGATGATATTGAGGCCGAAAAACGAGAACAGCTCACGGCACCGCCCGAGGAGCGAAGGATCGCCGCCGGCCAGGATGGTGAGAAGCCCGTTGGCGGCATGCTCCTTGGTCCCCCAGACCGGCGCATCAAGGAACAGAACCCTGTGCTTTTCAGCCTCGTCTGCCATTTCCTTGGTGCTTTCGAGGGAATGGGTACCCATGTCAACGAGAATAGTACCGGGATCAATCCCGGCGAAAATGCCGTCCTCGCCATAAATGTCAGGCTTCAGGCGCTCTTTTTCCGGGCGGATGTAAATTACGATGTCTTGTCCCTTGGCAACTTCACGGGGAGTACCCGCTCCGGTTGCGCCAAGTTTCACGAGATCGGCAACTGCCTCCGGGCTCGAATCATAAACCGACAGATTGTAGCTTCCCTTGAGAAGGTTTGCGGCCATATGCCGGCCGACGGTGCCTAACCCCAAGAAACCGATATTTCTCAACATTGCACGCCTCCCGAATCATCAGTAAGTGAACATATATTCCATGAACGTACACAATAGTACAATGTGTTTAACGCTTGTACAATAGAAGAGTTTAAAAAAATAACACCGTTTGCTTTACCGCGACTTTGTGACGCCAACCCTTTTGCAAAAAGACGTCAGGGAACAGGTGGCGCAACGGGGCGAAATCGGGGTACAGTGATTTTGCCCGAACGCAACAAGATAATCATTAATAACTCCCCAGTACTCGGCGGGGAGCTTCCGGCGCAGCGCAAACTCCGTCTCTTCCGGAGTTTTAGTGCTGACGTACCCCCAGCGGTTGCAGATGCGGTGAACATGGGTATCAACACAAATTGCAGGATTGCCGAACCCAAGCGTCACGACCAGATTCGCCGTTTTGCGCCCCACCCCCTTGAAAGTAAGCAACTCGTCCAGATCGCCGGGAACCTTCCCGCTGTAATTTTCCACCAGCGTTCGACAGATGCCCTGGATCTGAACCGCCTTGTTCCGGAAAAATCCCACCGGGTATATGGCACGCTCAATTTCATCCAGGGAGAGCAGGAGCATCTTTTCCGGCGTGTCAGCCAGTGAAAATAGTCGCTCGGATGCGGGACCAGTGGTTTTATCCTGGGTACGAAGTGAAAGTATGCAGGAGACAAGCACTTTGAAGGGATTGCCCTCCCGCTGCGAGACGATTGTCACCGCTGGAGTCGGCCATGCTTTCACGGCATCGGCAAGCAACGCCATGACGTCATGGATATCGGAGTCTCTCACGACAATCCCCGGTTCCTGAAAATGCGCATGAACAGGACACCGATAATGGAAAGGCTGAGTCCGACGCAAAGGAAGAGATATCCGAGGCTGCGCCCCTCGCCCCCCCCCAAGAAATCGCTGCCATGCATGAAAGCTATAAGGTAGAGGCCAAAAAAGGTAAGAATGCCACCGATTATGTATAGTCCCATTGCAACTACCGCCAAGACAATTCCCATGTCTTTTTTTGCCATTTATCCATCCCCTCGCTGTGTGAATATGCCGCCTACGCCGGGCAACCCGGTCCGCCGATGGCTGAAAAATACTACCGGAACTGTACGTTCCTGACAACCGCTATCTATTTCTCTCCTGCAACCGGAACTCTTGTGCTTGCAAAGCATAATAGAGCATGGTTAAGTTATCCATCACCAGGCATCATTACAGAACAGGAATTTATCCCATGATGAAAACCATAGATCTCCATGTCCATACGAACCACTCCGACGGTCTCCACTCCCCTGCCGAGATTGTGAGAATGGCTGTCGAGCAAGGCCTTGCCGCCATAGCCATCGCAGACCATGACACCGTGAACGGGCTCGACGAAGCGATCGCCGTCGGCGCGGAACTGGGGATCGAGGTAATCCCGGCGGTTGAATTATCCGCCGAGTTCGGCCGCTATCGCGACATGCATATCCTTGGTTATCACTTCGATTACCGGGATGCCGGTCTTGGGCAGATGCTGGCCGAGTTCAGGCTCAATCGCGACAACAGGGGAAGAGCCATTGTCGAAAAGATAAACCGGCGGCTTTTGGATGGACGGAAAGACCCCATCTCCTACGACGAGGTCATCGGTCTGGCAGGAGGCGCAGTGGGAAGGCCCCATATCGGCAGGGCGCTCCTGGAGCACGGCTACGCCAGGGACATGGAGGATGCATTCCGCAGGTATCTCATCCCCTGCGACGTCCCCAAGCGCTATATACCCGCCGCCGACGCAATCTCTGAAATCAGGAGGACAGGCGGCGTTTCTGTGCTGGCCCACCCATTGACCATAAACACCGATCGTCGCGAACTCAAGAAAATCATCTCTGAGCTGGCCACTCTCGGACTGGACGGCGTTGAGGTCTTCAACAACATGTGCTTCCAGGATGATATGATTTTCTTCGAAGCCCTCTGCGGAGAACTCGGCCTCCTTATGACCGGCGGATCAGACTTCCACGGATTCGAGAATGACGTGGAAATCGGCACTGGACGTGGAGGGCTAGCCGTCGCTTACAGGCTTGCGGAAGCCCTTAAAGCCCTTGCGGGGTCACGAAAGGCGGCGGCACAGGAAAACTCCCATGAAAAGTCCTGACAAGGCCGATGCGCGTCAAGTGCTTGAAATGATGCGCTGGGTGGCGCGGACAAGAATTTCTCACCTGCGTGAAAATGTCACCTTCCATGATAACGACCGCCGAAATTACTATCTGCGGCAATACGAAGAGAAATTGGCTCAGATTGAACGCCTGATCCGCCATTTGAGCATCGCGCTCGTCGAACCACCGGACGAAAAGCCGGACAAATAAAGCTGTCTCCCCTCAAAAAAAAGGACCCCGGCATAGATATGCGAGAGTCCTTTTTCCATTTTTGCGGCCAAGCGCGTAAATAAGCCGTGGCGGCTCATTCCTTGTAGTGCTTGTAATTGGACACTATGAGTTCATCCTCGATCCTGCCGACCCCTTTTACAGCGGAAGCGATACGGATCGTTTCCAGCCTCTCGGCATCGGAGTGCACATGCCCCGCAAGATAAACGACATCTTTCTTGGCACTTATCTTGACATGGATATTCTCGATAGTCCTGGAACGGAAAAGTTCCGTCTCGACCTTCTTGCAGAGGATAATCCCGTCGACAACCTCGCGAGTCTCGATCTCACCGTCTTTCAGGCGGGGATCCTTGGCTGCAGCGATTATACTTTCGATGATGGCCGTCTGGGACATACGCGAGGTGTTGAATACCAGGTCATAGCCCAGAGTATCGTTCCAGTCGCGATTGAAGTAGAAATGAATGAAGCCGCCGCGCTGATGGTCGCTCTTGCGGATTAACTCGCGTGCCAAATCGGGGTCAATCCATTCCCGCTCGGAGAGGCTTTCCACACGATCCTCGAAAGGGGCCACGAAGCGAAGCCTCAGGACGTTCTCCACCTCTGAGAGGAGATCCTGGGAACCTCTTCCGTAGAGGATCACATCACCTTTACTGGCGCATTCAAGAAGTATAATCTCAATAGTGTTGAGGTGGGCGGCATGGAGCCGGTCCTCGGCGGTTATATACACCGGGGGTTTTTCATCGACCCGCTTGAACGCCTCCGTATCAAGGCCGTACTGGGAGGCAAGCTCGGCAATCCTTGCACCGTCAACAAGAGTATGTTTCAGCCGTTTCGCCACCTCCCGGGCAATCTGGTAGGCGCCGGTTCCCATCTCTCTGGAAATAGTAATAATCGCCATCATCCCCTCCGGTCTTGCAAAAAGTGCTAGATACTAACATGACAAGGGTGCGTATACAAGGGGCTAATTCATGTGGTAACATACGCCGCAACAACGCTTTACAACGGAGTTGGAACGAGGCGAAATGACTGATTTCATTACCCGTTTAATCGTATTCACCCTGATACATTCGCTATTGGCACTTCCCCGTCTCCAACGCGGAATCGGCGCCGCATTCCCCCGCATCACGCGTTTTTATCGACTGTTATACAACGGGATTGCCGTGGTGACATTCTTCTGGGCAATGGGCACCTGGCATCTGTCACCGGTCCTCTACATCGTGCCCGGAGCAGGGAGTCTCCTCTTTTACCTCATGCAACTGATTTGCCTGGGCCTTATTGCCCGGTGCACCGCTCAAACCGGCATGGGCGATTTCCTCGGCTTTGGGCAGTTGCGCGGCATCCCCCTCAAACACCAGCTCGTAACCACCGGCTGTTATGGCCGGGTGCGCCATCCGCTCTACACTCTGTCATTCATCTTCCTGGCGCTTAACCCGGTGATGACTCTCAAATGGTTGATACTCACCATTTATTCAAGCATTTACTTCGTGGTCGGAGCGAAAACCGAGGAGAGGAGACTAACTGCTGAATTTGGCGAAGCATACCGCCACTACCAGGAACAGGTGCCGATGTTCCTGCCGAAGAGGAGAAACACGTCAAGGGAAGAAAAATAGACTCGGCTCAGTCGAAACGAACTTTCCGCACACCATCCACTGCCACGAGGGAATCAACAAGGGCGCCCTTGGAATCGCGCATATTCAACTTGACTTCGAATTCAAAATAAATGCGCGCAGCATCAACATCCCGCTCCACGTTAAGATCGATAATCTCCAACTGTCTCGCATTCAGTATCTTCTCAATCCGGTCAAGCTGCCCCGCCACGTCATCGCTCCAGACCTTGACGGCATTGTACCTGTCGCGGTTCAATACCCCCTCAACCCGTTTCAGCAAGAGGAGAGTCGCCAGAGAAACTGTGGTTACCGCCAATGAGACAACGAAAAGACCGACCCCGCATGAGAGTCCGATGGCAGCGGCAATCCAGAGACAGGCGGCTGTTGTGAGCCCGCGAATGGATGATCCTTCCCGGATTATGGCGCCGGCGCCCAGAAAACCGATACCGGTAACCACTTGGGCGGCAACCCTGCCAGGATCGACACCAACGGGACCGGCTGCGGTGAAATTGCCGTACAGCCTGTGAAATTCAAGGGAGACAGCGACAAAGAGGCACGCCCCAAGAGAAACCAGCAGGTGGGTCCTGAACCCGGCGGGACGGCCGTGAATCTCCCGCTCCAGGCCGATAAGCCCCCCGAGGAGGGAAGCAAGCAGAAGCCGGCCGATCATTTCAAGGTTGAATTCCATAACTAGCCACCTGCCTGGTTCATTCTGCCTTCAGGTGCTCCGGCGTCAGGGTTATGGTGAGCACGAAGCGCTCTTCCCCTCCGTCACGCCTGACAGTCAGAGGCACCCGCAAGGCTCCGTCAGAAGATACCGACACCTCCCCATCGAGGGTCACCGATGAAGTTTTATCAAGAGAAGCTCTGGTGTCCCCCTTTGTCGTTTCGCCATGAATGGCCGGCAATTCTTCCCCTGGCAGTTCCGGTGCCCCCTCTCCGGTGAGAGTCTCTTCAGAGGCTTCCCGAACCGGGGCCGAATCGAGCATGTCAACGGGTTCACTGCCCTGCTCTTCCCCCTGCAGGTTCTTCATGACCTGCTTTACTACCGTGGACAGGACATGCAGGACCCCCTCGCCCGATCTGGAGGCTGATTTAACTGCCGTAAAACCGGAACCGTCCACAAGCGCTGCTATCTCCTCCGGGCTGCACGCATCGGGCAGATCGCTCTTGTTGCACTGGATCACGCAGGGGAGCTTCTCCAGGTCCTGCCCATAGCTCAGAAGAAAACTCCTGAGGTTTTCCATGCTCTGACGGGTAGCCGCACGGGATTCCGGCGACGAATCCGCAACGAAAACAATGCCGTCGGCCCCCTTAAGAACGGTCTTCCAGGTGAACGGATTGGAAACCTCTCCCTGTACGGTATAGAGATGGAAACGGACCCGATAGTCGTTCAGTTCTCCTAAACCTGGAGGCATGAAATCAAAGAAAAGCATCCTGTCAACCTGGCCGCCCATGGTCTTTATCGGGCCACGGAACTCCGGCTTCAGTTTCCGGTGGATAAACTGAAGTGTCGTGGCTTTGCCGGCAAGGGGGGTCCCGTAGTAGACGATCTTCGCATTGATTTCACGCTTCGTTTTGTTAAACAGGGCCATCGTGGCCGTCCTCCTGTTAAGCTTTTTTCTTGCTGAGAAGCAACTTCCTGGCTTGGGTTGAAATAATCGACGAGATATTCTTGCTTTTTGCCAGATGCCCCAGGTCTTTATCGGTCAGTGTCGCCAGGAACCGGAGCGCTGCCGGAAGCGGCGTCTTGTTGTTCTCCACAAGCGCTTTGCGAATCTGATAGTTCTTGATCCACTCCTTGTTGGCACAGATAACGCGGAGTATTTCGTCATTCTGAATGGAAGACTTGGAGATCGTCAGAACTTCCTGTTCCGTTATCCGTGGATTCTTGATGACAGTGCCGGAAACGAGTTTATTGGAGTCGCGGATCAGGATCATCCGCCATTCCTTGTCGCCGGTCTGGGCTATCTTGATCTTATCGGGAACTCCCATTACCTGGGCAAGCTGGTATTTCCCCCGGAATTCCTCACTCTCCTCATTCACCTCGATCTCACCTTCGCCGGCAAGCTCATCGTCGACCTCCGGCTCATCATATCCGTGGGGATGAGCCTTGGGCGAGCTCTCTATACCGCAACCGGCGAGGAAAGATCTTGTTTCGTCGCTGCAATGGGGATGGGAGGCAATGAGCTTCGCTATATCCGCCTTCCGCCAGTGAACACGTGCAAGGCCATCGAGAATCCTCGGATGAATGGATGAAGCGGTGACTGCCTCGCGAAGGATGTCATCGGGCAACTCCGCGAAACGTCTTCGTGCGTTCTGCAGCACAGCATCGTCATGGTCGTGGGCCAGGACAAACAGCACTGTAGCTGAATCCGCGGGAGAGAGTTCCACCTCTCCCGCGGCGACCTTCAGTTTTTCAGAAACCGGTGTATCCCCGGAGATAAACGCAGCAGCCCGCGAAGATATTTTAAAGGTGATTTTCAGGAAACCCCTCCCTTATTTGCCAACCGGCACCACAGAGGGAGAAAGGCCTTTTTTCTTCAACCGCGCGGCATCGTCCAGCGCAGCGGCGCGGTTGTCGTACTTGCCGACGGTCAGAAGCAGAGTCGGCACGGATACGCTCGCATTCTTCAGGGTGACCCGGTAACCGAGCCCTTCCAGTCTCTGCCGTTCCTTGGCGGCGCGCTCTTTCACAAAATAGGAACCGGCATAAACCCGATAGGAACTCCCTTCTTTAAGCATAAAGCCTTCCACTGTGGCATCGCGCAGTTTCTGAAGCTCCTTGCGGGCGGTTTCCTGATCGGCATATTCACCGAATAGAAGGCGAATCATCGGCTCTTTTTTCAAGCTTCCGTCTTTTACAACCGGGGTGAGCCCGGCATCCCGCACCCTTGCCTTATCTTTCTCCATGGCTGCCGGCACGACGTACTCGCCAATGCGGAGTGTATAATCGCCTCCCGCCGCCACGGCAGCGGCAGGTTTGGAAACCGCCGCGGTTTTCGCCTTCTTGGGCGCGGCAACAGCGGTAGTGGCGGTCTTTTTCGGCTTAACCGCAATGGCCGCCGATTTCTTCACCTCTTTTACCACAGGTTTTGGGGCCGCCGGCTTCGGCTTTTCGACTTTTCCCGGCTGGGGGGCGGCCTGTTTCACCGCCACCGGCGCTTTGGCCGGTGGAACCGGTTTAGGCTGTTCCTTTTTCACTGCGGGAGCTGCCGGAGCCGCCGCCTTCGGAGGTTCGGCTACAGCCTTTTCGGGCGCCTTCTTTTCCGGCGCGGCAGGTTGAACCGCCGGCTGGGCCGGCACCGCCGCAGGTGCCGGCGCTTCTGCCGGAGCAGCCGCAGGAACCTGATCGGCAGGCCGTGGAGGTATAGGCTGTTTAACCTGGCTGGTTTGTACCGGCTCAGGAGTTTTTACTTCCTCTCGCGGCGCGATCAGGTCGGTGAAATAGAAGAGATAACCGAATACCGCCACAAGAAGCAGAAGCACCAGCAGCAGGAGACGGGTGGAGCTCCCCCCCCCTTTTGGCGACTTTCCCCCCGATTCCTGGTCAAATTCGATGTTCATCGGATACGTTCCTCCTGGTTATGCAGCTGTCAGTGATTGTTCTTTTCCTTTGCCTTTGCAGACTCGGCAATGATTTTCTGTGCCAAATGGCTCGGAACTTCCTCATAGTGGGAGAATTCCGTCGAGAAGAGACCCCGGTCGCTGGTCATGGACTTCAGATCGTTGGCATAGGTAAGCACCTCGGCCATGGGGACAACCGACCGGATAATCTGCGAATTGGCCTTTGGTTCCACGCCCACAACCTTTCCGCGCCGGGAGTTCAAATCGCCGATAACGTCTCCCATGGTTTCCTCCGGAACCGTTATCTTCATATTCATCATCGGCTCCAGGAGCACCACCTTGGCCGTCTCCATGGCCTTTTTGAACGCCATGGAACCGGCTACCTTGAACGCCATCTCGGACGAGTCCACCGTATGGAACGAACCATCGTACACCGCAGCCTTGAAATCCACCAGGGGGTAACCGGCCAGGAAACCATCCTGAGCGGCCTCGAATATCCCCTTTTCAACAGCGGGGATATACTGGCGCGGAATTACGCCCCCGACTATCTTGTCCTCAAACAGGAAACCTTCGCCACGCTGCAGGGGAGAAAACTCGACCCAGCAGTCGCCATACTGCCCCCGGCCCCCTGACTGTTTCTTGTATTTCCCCTGGGCTTTCACCTGTGCCTTGAACGTTTCGAGATAGGGCACCTTCTGGGTTTTCATCTCCACTTCGACATTGTACTTGCGCTTGAGCTTCTCGATGGTCACCTCAAGGTGTACCTGCCCCATGCCGGAAAGAATCAGCTCGTGGGTCTTCTCGTCGCGGTGCGCCTGAATCGTCTGGTCCTCTTCCATGAGCCGTTGCAGCGCTCCGTGGATTTTGTCCTCGTCATTTTTGGTCTTTGGCTGGATAGCATAGGAAATGACCGGTTGAAGAGGCTTCGCGGGCTCGTAAACGATGGGCTTATCCTTATCACAGAGGGTATCTCCGGTAAGGGTCTCCTTGAGTTTGGCCACCGCAACAATGTCTCCCGCCACGGCCTGCTTGATGGGTTTCTGCTTCTTCCCCTCCAGTTCGTAGATCTGGCCGACCCGCTCCTCGCAGTTGCGCACTGAATTGTAGACGGTCGAGTCGGAATTCAGAGTGCCCGAGTACACCCGGAAAATGGAAATCTTGCCGGTGTAGGGATCTGAAGTGGTTTTAAAGACAAGCGCCGAGAATTTTTCCGACTCGTCGGGCTTGCGCTCCTCCAGTTCGCCGGAAACCGGATGTGCACCGACAACGGCCCCGCGGTCGAGGGGCGAAGGCAGGCAGTGGCAGATGTAATCAAGCAGGTTGTGGATACCGATGTTAAGGGTGGCTGAACCGCAGAAAACCGGCGTAAAGGTATAACGGAGCGTGCCGATCCTCAGGCCGTCGAGAATCTCTTCCTCGGTAAGTTCTCCTGCCTCCAGATACTTCTCGGTGAGTGCATCGTAGGCCTCGGCGGCGGTCTCCACCAGGATGTCCCGGAGACGCTGGGCCTCATCCATGTCTCCCGCCGGAATCTCTTCCTCCGTAAACTTCCCGGAGCCGTCCTTTGCATACCGATAGGCCTTCATTTTGACAAGGTCGATGACCCCCTCAAAGGTTTCGGCCGCACCCAGGGGCATCTGAACCGCAACCCCACGGGCATTGAGCGACTTCTCCATGTCGTCGAGGGCACGCAGGAAGTTGGCATGCTCACGGTCCATCTTGTTTACGAAGGCAATCCGGGGGAGTTCGAACTCGTTGGCCCACTCCCAGACTTCCTCGGTCTGGACTTTGACGCCTGATATGGCAGAGAGGATGACGACGCACCCCCCCAATGCCCGCATGCAGGCACGGGTATCGGCGATGAAGTTGCCGTAGCCGGGGGTATCGACGATGTGGAGCGAATGACCATTCCATTCGCAATGGTCGAGGGAGGACGAAATCGAGATCTTCCGCTTGATCTCCTCGGGCTCGAAATCCATGGTGGAGGTACCATCATCAACACGGCCGAGACGGTCGGTCATCCCCGCAGCAAAAAGCATGGCTTCCGTGAGAGAGGTCTTGCCAGCGCCGCCGTGGGCGACAATTCCGAGGTTTCTCAGCTTTGCGGTATCATACTTGCCCATACATCCTCCCATGATGATAAGGTATAGGTCGTCAGCGACCTTTTGACTTCCGCTCTACTTCGCCTTTTCACTCCCGATTGCGTTCGTACAGTATCCTGAGCCCCTCCAGTGTAAGATAATCCTCTACCGCTTCAATGGTTTTCGATTCCGGGGCTATCATCCCCGCAAGCCCACCCGTTGCAATAATCCGCGGAGAATCCTTGCTCTCGGCCCTCATGCGGCTGACAATCTCGTCCACAAGGCCGACATAACCGTAAAAAATGCCCGCCTGCATGGAATTGACAGTATTACGGGCAATAACCACCGGAGGCTTTATTATATCCACCCGGGGCAGCTTGCTCGCCCGCTGGAACAGTGCCTCCATGGATATAACTAGCCCCGGGGCGATAGCGCCGCCGCAATATTCCCCCTTGCGGTTCACATAATCAAAGGTGGTCGCAGTGCCGAAATCTACGATTATCAGGGAAGTCTTGTATTTCTCATAACCGGCCACCGCGTTGACAATCCGGTCAGCCCCCACCTCCTTGGGGTTGTCGTACTGGATCGGCATCCCGGTCCGGATGCCGGGGCCCACCACAACGGGGGAATAGCCGAAGTAATGGAGGGAAAGTCTTTCCAGCACCCCGGACAAGGTCGGCACCACCGATGAAATGATAATGGCCTTCACATCCTTGAATTCGAGGCCCGCCCCCCGGAACAGCTCTCTGATCAGGATGCCGTACTCGTCGGATGTCTTGGCCTTGTCGGTGGATATCCGCCAATCACACACGAGTTTCCGGCCATTATAAATACCGAGAACGATATTTGTATTGCCAACATCTACGACGAGAAGCATTCATTTCCTCCAAAAACAACGGGACAACAGGTGGCGAGACCATCACCTGTTCGCCATCTCACCATCTCGCTGCCTCACTCATCTATTGTCACATCACCCGCAAGAACCCGTTCCTGATTGCCATCTGCAGTTCTCACCAAGAGAGCGCCGATCTCGTCAATCCCCTCGACAGTCCCTCTCACTTCCCGCTCCTGACAGTTCACCCGGACCCTGCGGCCCATCACGGCGCTCCGGTCGAGCCACGCCTGGCGCAGAGGGGCGTACCCTTCAGCACAATACCCGGCATAGTGTGAGTCAAGGGATTCAAGAAGCGCCCTGGTGAAAGTGAGCCGCTCCACCCCATGACCGGCCTCAATGGCCAGGGAGCTGGCCGGGTGGCGCAGGTCGCCGGGGAACTGGCTTCGCTGCATATTGATGTTGACCCCGATGCCGAGCACCAGGTAATCGACCCGCTCCATCTCGGCGCTCATTTCGTTGAGCAGCCCCGCCACCTTGAAACCATTAACAAGTATGTCATTGGGCCACTTGATGACTGGAATCAGGCCGGCGGCACGCTCGATTGCCTCGGCCACCGCCACTGCCGACAGAAAGGTAAGCTGGGAAGCATGAATGGGCATGATCGGCGGCCGCAGGATAACGGAGCAATAGAGGTTTACGCCCGCCGGAGATTCCCAGAGCCTGCCCAGCCTCCCCTTGCCCCGGTTCTGTGAATCGGCAATCACAACAGTCCCCTCGGCGGCACCTTCTTCGGCAAGGCGACAGGCAAGGATATTGGTCGATTCAGTCTCACTGACACACAGGAGGGAGGTGCCGACAATCTTGACGTTAAGGCCCGTTGACAGTTCGGCGGGGGTAAGGATATCGGGAGAGGAGACGAGACGGTACCCTCTGGAAGGAACCGCTTCGACACGGTAGCCGAGATCCTTGAGGGCCTTGATATGTTTCCAGACGGCGGTGCGCGATACTGTCAGGAGGCGGCTTAACTCCTCGCCGGATACGACTCCCCCCCCACGACCCCTGAAGATCTCCAGAATCTTACGGTCGATTTCCCGGCTTCCACCGGCATCGGGGCGTGGAGACTCTCCGCTCACTCGGCCTCCAGGAGCATCGAAATATCCATGGCTCGGGCAGAGTGGGTCAGCGCCCCCACGGATATGATATCCACCCCGGTTTCGGCGATACCCCTTACGGTTTCAAGATTAACCCCGCCGGAAGCCTCCACGAGGGAGCGACCGCCGATGAGCTGCACCGCCTCCGTCATGGTTGCCAGGTCCATGTTGTCGAGCATTATGATTTCGGCGCCGGCGTCAATGGCCTCGGCCACCTCGGCAAGAGTTTCGGTTTCCACTTCAATCTTCATGGTATGGGGGATGTAGGCACGGGCACGGGTGACGGCCTGAGTGATGCCGCCTGCGGCGGCTATGTGATTTTCCTTGATAAGAACGCCGTCGTAAAGGCCGGTGCGGTGATTTATCCCCCCGCCCACACGCACGGCGTATTTCTCCAGAACCCGAAGGCCGGGCGTTGTCTTGCGCGTATCAACGATCCGCGCCCGCGTTCCCGCCACGGCTTCCACAAATCGGGACGTGAGAGTAGCGGTGCCGCACATGCGCTGCAGAAGGTTGAGCGCCACGCGCTCCCCCTGAAGAAGCATTGCGGAATCGCCATCCAGTTCGGCGATGAGGTCACCGGCGGCAAGCCGCGCCCCGTCTCCATGGAGCGGCCTGAAATCGGTCGAAGCATCAAGGAACGTGAACACCCTTGCGGCTACACTGATACCGGCCAGAACCATGGACTCCTTGGCAATAAGCCTTGCACGGGCCGGGCGCCGCTCCGGCACCACCGCTAGAGTCGTTATGTCACCCGTATGGATATCTTCCAGGAGTGCATTTTCAATAATCCTGTCAAGGCCTGTCATAGGCTCTCCATGTCTCTGAAATTAAGCCTCTATATAGCACAGGACAGGGGGACCCGCAACCGCAAAGAGGGCGCGGCGCCGGGGCTTTCGCCCGTGTTGACTTGACCGGATTGGTGAATTACAATACTAAACTTTGAGGACAAGCAAAGCATGAGCGATCCGACAGACCACAAACAGCCCCGCACCCGCTTCACTCTCATTCAGAAGCTCATCGCCAGTTATGCGGCGATGCTCTTCCTGACCACAACGGCCCTCGCCTTCTCGGTCATGGGGCTCTACTCCCTCAATCGAACCGCGAAGGATATAGCGAAAACCGATCTGTTCATCATCGACTCCGCCAACAGCCTCAGAGAATCGATGCTTGCCCAGGAACGTTTTGCCGGGAAATACTCAATCCTCAAGAGCGAGGAATTCAAAACCCTCTACAATCAGCGCCAGGCCGAATTCCTGGAAACCCTGGAACAAATCGGGCACCGGGAAAATAACGCCCTTTTCCGTTCCATCGTCATCAACTACGATGCCTACCGGAAAGAAACCGGCCGCATCTTCGCAACCGGGGGCAGCGATCCGCTCCCGGCGAAGAAAGAGGCCGACACCGTAGTCAGCCTCATTGAAGAGCTCTCTTCCTCCCGGCAGAAACTTCTTGGAAAAAAACTGGCCGAAGCCGACAAGCGCGAGGCGGATACCGTCAAGCTCACCCTCATCCTGGCATTTTCCGGTTTTTTCCTGGCCGTTTCCGTGGCAGCCCTCACCCTGCACTCCATCTACACTTCCATCAAGAAACTAAAAAAGGGGATGCACCGCATCGCCGAAGGCGATTTCGACTACGACCCGCACATACCCACCGGTGACGAAATCGGAGCGCTGGCGGAGGATTTCTCCCGCATGGGGAAAAAGCTCAAGGAGCTTGAGCAGATAAGCCTCGACGCAAGTCCGCTGACCCGGCTCCCGGGCAATATCGCCATCGAACGGGTTCTCAACAGGCGCCTCCAGACCGGAGTGCCTTTTGCCGTCTGCTATGCCGACCTCGACAACTTCAAGGCGTACAACGATCACTACGGTTACATCAAGGCAAGTGAAGTAATAAAATTGACGGGCGAACTTATCCACGGTACAGTCCGCGAAGTTGCCGGCAACGACGCCTTCGTAGGTCACGTCGGGGGGGACGATTTCGTGATGGTTGCGGCTGCTGATCTCGGGATCCCCATCTGCGAGAAAGTCATCGCCCGTTTCGACGATTTCATCCGCAATCATTACACGGCAGAAGACCTGGCCAACGACGCCATCGAAGGAGTGGACCGCTACGGAGTCGCCCGGACCTTTCCAATCATGAGCATATCGGTAGCCGTCGTCATATGCAGCAGCGAAGAATTCTCTTCAGCCGTAGAAATTGCCAAGGCAGCGGCTGATATTAAGGATATGCTGAAGAAATCTCCTGGAAGCAATTATCAGATTAACCGACGCAGGATTCCCCGATGAATGCACGGACCTTCATCATAATTATGCTTGCCGCCCACCTCTCCGGCTGCACCATGATCCAGAAATCGATGGAAGGCCATCAACTGCGCAGTGCCCAGCAGGAGAAGCTGGGGCAGGCCTTGAGGCAGATTGATCGGGGGAACACGGAACGGGCCATTGTCGACCTGAAGTCAATAGCGGCGGCACCGGGAGTTGCCGGGATTACCGATGAAGCCCTCTTCCGCCTTGGACTTCTTTCCGTGCCGTCAGATCTTAACCGCGAAGAGCTGTCCAATGCCATAGCTTATCTGGAGCGGCTCCAGAAAGAGTATCCGGTCAGCATCTGGGCGACCCAGGCATCGTCGCTCACTGATTTTCTCTCCGTAATCCCGCGCCGCATCCAGGCAACCACCGAACTTCGCCGCCAGATAAGGACCCTCAAAGACCTGAATCTCTCCCTGACCAGAGAGAACAAAGAAATGAAACTCAATATCGAAAAACTCAAAACCCTCGACCTGGAGCTGGAAAAAAAGTCCAAACCCTGACGTGAACTGTCAAAATTCCCGACACCATTGTCAATCTTATTAAAAAATTTTTTACATACAATCCTCCACACGCCCCCCTCGTCGCCGTAACATGCCAATATACATAACAAATCTTTCTATCGCTTTTGGCATTTTTGTTGTATGCCAGAAACAATAACCCGTATCACTGCTGTTCTATAGTCAACATCGCCAGCAATAGCGCCGGCCAGGAACCAACACGTCCATGAACTCAGCATCAGACAACCTGCGTCTATTCGAAAAAAAGTTCGCGATACTCCAGGAGATATCCAACGCCCTCGTGGTTACGGACAACCTGAGTGCAATCGCGAATCTCATGCTCGACCTGGCAATCAACTACACCAAAGCAGAAAAGGGCTCCCTCATGCTCGTCAACGAGCGTGACGAACTTTATATCCTGGCAGGCCGGGGCATCGACCTGAACCTTATCAGGACCTATCGCGCCAAAATCGGCCAGGGGATAGCAGGAATCGTCGCAAAAAACCGCGCCCCCATGCTGGTGCAGGATCTGGCGGAAGAGCCGCAATTGAAGGGACTGACCCGGGACCGATACCGCACCAATTCCTTTATTTCCTGCCCCATCATCAGCAAAAACAGGCTTCTGGGCGTCATTAACATTAACGACAAGGTTGACGGAGCATGTTTCAACGATGACGAGTTTTCCCTAATCAAAATAATCGCCAACCAGGCGGCAATCGCCCTCGAAAACGCGATGCTTGTCAGCCAGCTCCGCTTCAAGGCGGCCGAACTGGAGGGGATTAATCGCAAGCTCATTGAAAGCGACGTGGTAAAGACCGAGTTCATTACCCGCGTCTCCCACGAACTGCGCACCCCCCTCAACTCCATTAAGGGTTCCGTCTATTACCTGTCGCAGTCAGAGCGGCTCTCCCGGCGGGAACAGGAAGAGTTTTACGATATCATCACCGGAGAAACGGACAAACTGATCGGAATTGTCGAAAATCAGCTGGATTTCCTCCGTTTCGAAGACGAAACGATGATAATCAACAAAACCGTGGTGAGCCTCCGTGAGGTGCTCGGCGAAATCAACAACTCAAAAAACATCAAAACCCTCTTTGCCCGCAAAGACATTAATCTGAAGATCGAGATCGACGAAGGGCTTTCCGACATAGTTGGCGACCGCATCAGAATCATGCAGTTCTTCCTCAATATTCTCGAAGGCCTGAACAGTTATCTGGAACGTGGCGACGAAATCGTCATTTCCGCAAGGGAGAACGATCAGGTCCATATCTCAATAGCACTGCCGCGCAGGCTGCCGGAAACCACTATCGCATACCTTTTCAGTTCGAACCACCTGTTCCAGACCGATTCGCCCGAGGGCCAGCTTAAACTCTACCTGGCCCGCAAGGTTTCCGACATCCACCGCTGGGATCTCGTCGCCGAGAACACTTCGGACGGCCTCCTGATTACCCTGAACATCCCGAAAAGCACCCGGCAGAAGATGGATGCCGTAGTCACCACGACCATCGACATGTTCCTGGAGTTCATAACGGAAGTCCTCGACGTGAATATCTGTTCCGTGATGCTTTGCGACGATCTGACAGGCGATCTCATGATCAAGGGGGCACGGGGACTTGACGACCTTCTGATAAAACAGACCCGCGTGCGTATGGGTGAAAGGATTGCCGGGTGGGTTGCCCTGGAGGGTGAGCCGCTTTTTGTGGAGGACATCGAGCAGGATCCACGCTTCGGGAGAAAAAACGTCGCCCAATACAACAGCAAATCGCTCATTTCACTTCCACTGAAAATCAAGGGGAAGGTGATAGGCGTCCTGAACCTGAACAACAAGCGCTCATCCAGCCCATTTACCGGCAGGGATTTCGATCTGGCCCAATCCATGTGTGAACGGGTGGTGCATGTCATAGAAGGGCTCTACGGCGAAGAGCGCCAGGAAGACGAGTTCCGCCAACTCATGACTTCATTCGACAGCCTCATCAGCGCCGAGAAGAAATACCACAAAAAGGATTCACGCCTGCCGGACGTCACCATGGGAATGGCGGCAAAACTCGGGCTTGGCGAGCAAGAGCGCAGGTCCATCCTCTACGCTTCCGTGCTCTATGACCTGGGGCTCGTTCTCCTGGAAGAGAGCATTCTCAGCAAGAAGGGGAAACTGCTTCCCACCGAAGAGAATACCCTGAAAATTCACCCCTACACCACCGTGGGCCTACTCGATTCTTTTGAATTCTCCGAGGAAATTAAGCAGGGGATTCTCCACCATCACGAACGGTATGACGGAACCGGTTATCCCGACGGGCTAAGCGGAGACAATATTCCGTTCATCGCCAGGATTCTCGCAGTTGTCGACGCCTACTGCGCCATGACCTCGGAAAGGCCCTACCGCCCCGCCATGGAGCCGGCAGAAGCTCTCGCCGAGATCCGCAAAAAAACCGGGACATACTACGATCCGCAGATGGTGGATGTGCTGGAACAAGTGGTGGGTTAGGCGGTTAAGTACTCCGGTTTCAGTTTAAGCACTTATGCCGTATTTCTTCATGAGATCATAGAGGGTTGGCCTGCTTATCCCCAGTTCTTCCGAGGCTTTTGCAATATTCCCCTTGCTGTTGGCAATGGCGCCCTTGATCATTTCCCGCTCCACCCTTTCCCGGGCCTCGCGCAGGGTGGTGACGTCGCCGTTGTTCGCCTTGCGCGCCATGGGCCGCTCGATGAATCCGAGGTCATCGGGCTCGATAACCGCCCCGGACGCCATGAGAACGGCACGCTGCACCTTGTTTTCCAATTCCCGCACGTTTCCGGGCCACCCGTAATTTTCCATGTATTCTCTTGATGTTTCACTAAAACCTTTCATCTTTTTCTTTAAGTCGTTGGCGTACCGTTTCAGGAAAAAATTGGCCAAAAGCATCAGATCATCACCCCGGCTCCGGAGAGGAGGAAGAGTTACCGTAACCACTCCGATGCGGTAGTAGAGATCTTCCCGGAACTTCCCCTCCTCCATGGCCTGGAGAATATCGACATTAGTGGCCGCGATAATACGGGCATCAACGGTGATATCTTCACGGCCGCCAACCCTCTGAATGACCTTTTCCTGCAGGAAACGCAAAAGTTTAACCTGAAGGTTCAAGGGAAGCTCACCGATCTCGTCAAGGAACAGGGTTCCCTTGTGGGCGTACTCCACCTTTCCCTGCACCCTGGCCATCGCCCCGGTAAAGGCCCCCTTCTCGTGGCCGAACAGTTCGGATTCCAGCAGATTTTCCGGAATCGCACCGCAGTTTATGGGGATGAACGGACCGTCCTTGCGCAGACTCTGGGCATGTATTGCCCTGGCCACAAGCTCCTTGCCGGTACCGCTCTCGCCGTGGATAAGAACGGAGATGTCCGAACTGGCAACTTTCCTGATGGTGGTGAACACCTGCTGCATCTCGGCGCACTGCCCCAGTATCCCCTTTGCACCCGTGCCGCACCCGTCAAGGGCGCTCTGGAGCCGCCGGTTCTCGTCCTCCAGGATCTGGAGGTGAAAAGCCCTCTTGATTATCACCTTGAGTTCGTCGAGGTTGATCGGCTTCTGGTAAAAATCATAGGCTCCCATCTGCACGGCTTTCACGGCGATTTCCTTGCCTTCGTTGCCAGTAATGACGATCACCTTCGCCTCGGGGGCTATGCGAAGCATCTCGCCGAGGCAGCGAAACCCCTCTTCCGAACTGTCCTCATGGGGAGGAAGCCCAAGGTCGAGGGTAACGACCTGGGGGCGGTGCTTTCGGAACAACTCCAGCGCCTCCGCGCCATCAGCGGCCAAGTGCAGGGAATATTCCTTCCCGATGCCCCAGCGGAGCTGGCGGCGGATATCCTCGTTATCATCCACAATGAGCAGTTTTTCCATCAATAACACCCCTGTTTAATTCTGGTCCCCGGCCCCGGCCCCCTGGTTGCCGTTGCCGAACGATACGGTAAAGACAGTCCCAGCGCCCACGGCACTTTCAACATCTATCCGGCCGCCATGGGCCTCAACGATCTGCCGGCATTGATACAACCCGATGCCGAGCCCCTTTTTCTTGGTGGATTTGAAGGGCGAAAAGAGGTGCGTACGGAGAAACTCTTCCGGGATGCCGCATCCGCCATCCCTCACCCGGATGAACGGAGCGCTGCCGGCTCCCACCTCAACCTCGACCGGCCCCTTGCCATCCGTCGCCTCCAGGGCATTTACCAGCAAATTCATCACAACCTTCTGAATCTCCTCGCGATCCACATACGCAGGAGTGTCGGCGCCGGCCACTGAAACCGCGCCGCTGCCCGGCACCATGGCGGCCGTGTCAACGGCAAGACGGTAGATATTCACCTGCTCCAAATCCAGCGACCGCTTCTCCGGCAGGTTCTTGAGGCGCGAAATGAGCACCTTCATCCGGTTGACGGTATTGGTGAGAGTATCCAGCAAATCATCCTGGAACTCGGGGTCGGAGATATGCTCCCGCCCGTTGTCCACCGTCAGCGACAGAGTGTAGACCAGGTTCTTCAGATCGTGGATGATGAAGGCGGAGACCCGCCCCATGACCTCAAGCTCCCTCGAACGGGCAAGCTGCTCCGAGAGGCGGTAATTCAGAAGCGCCGAGGCCGCTTGCCGGGCCAGGGTCTTCATCAGGTCGTAATCTTCATAAAGATACTGCTCGTTTTTATTCACCGGCCTGCCGAGAACAAGCACCGCCTCCAGTTTCTGGGGACCGAAGAGCGGCACCAGGAACTGGAGGCCGTTGGCGGAAAAGTAAGCCTCCTGCTCCGGATTGAGGCGAGGCGTGTCCTCGCGCAGATTGACGACCCAAGACCGTTCAATCATGGGGGCCAAGACCGCATCACCCTGGTTGAAAGCAACGGCAGTGGGCGGGAGTTCATGGCCGGCGGCCCAGAGGAACTCGTTGGAATCGGAATCTCTGACAAAGAGGCCGCCGCACCCCATGGCAAATATGTCACAATATCCGGAGAGAATTGCTGCCATGAGTTCGCCGCCTTCCCTGGCCGCTGCCAGGCGATCGGTGAACTGAAGCCACTGAGTGCGATAATCGTACTTGCTCTGGTAAAAATTCTTATGGAGAAAAACCTTGAGCCTGCGCTTTGCCGTTTCGGAGAGAAGCAAAACCACAAGGCAAATCCCGACGACAAAAGCCCCCCCCAGCGCCAGGGTTTTCTGGTTTCCCTCGCCGAAGTACTTGAGCCCCTCCCCCAGGATCCCCAGAGCTACCAGGTAGAGCCCCACGGCAAAGAGAACCACCGACTTGTAGGCCATATTCCGGGAGACGGCGATTCTGACCCCGTTGCCGCGGGCCACCAGCGAATAGAGCATCATCCCGAGGGCCAGGGTGAAAACCAGAGACCGCAACGGCATCAGGTTCATGTTGATGGTCCGGTAGAGAAGCCCCTGGCTGTAATAGAAAATCAGCACGGCCAGAAAGCTACCCGCGCCGAGAAAATCGAACTTGATCTTCCACCGCGACGAAAGGGAGGCGTTGCTGAAAGTCGCTTCAAGGTTGATCAGCGAGATCACCAGATAGACAAGGAGCCCGCAGTAAAAGAGATAACCGGTGTTTGAGAGGAAGAGGATTCTCTCGGTATCGAAGTCGGGGGAATAGAAAAACGAAACCTGCGGAAAAACGAAAAGGGCCGCCGGAAACAGGAGCGTTGAACCCAGAAGTACCCTCTGGGCGACGGACACTTGCCGCACCCCGGCCGATCTGGCATGGGTGAGGCTGAAGAACAGCCAGGCCGCCGGCACGAGCCCTTCCGCCAGGAGGCTGTAGCGCTTCCAGACAAGCGGGTCGCCGAGGCCCGTCACCGCGGCAAGGTCGAAGCATTCAACGAGAGCAAAGACGGCGATGGCCGCCACCGACACAAAGGCGGAAATGGTGCGGCCACCGCGCCAGAGGGTGCCTGCGGCATAGACTGCCGCCAGAAGTAGCGCCGTCGATGAAAGAACTAGCTGAACCATTGGTCACCCGTAAAGGCGCTACAGCCTCCAGAGCCTGACACCCGCGGCTTTGACCGCGGCCGGATCATAGATCCCCTTCACATCCACGAGCACCGGGCCATCCCCCAGGAGCCCCTTCAGCCCCTCAAGGGAAAGCTCCCGGTAATCCCGGTGAGCAACCGCAGCCACCACAGCGGCCGCCGGTTTCAGCTCCCTGAAGGGGACGAGTCCCACGCCGTATTCATGCATTGCCTCATCGGCATCGGCCAGGGGATCGCACACCTGCACGTCAACGCCGTAATCCTGAAGCTCCCGGATAATGTCGATAACCTTGGAGTTGCGCAGATCGGGGCAATCCTCCTTGAACGTGAGCCCCAGCACCGTCACCACACACCCCCGCACGCAGTGCCCGGCGTGGATCATCTCCTTCACCGCCTGCTGGGCGATGAATTTCCCCATGCCGTCGTTGATCCGGCGGCCCGCCAGGATAACCTGGGGAATGTAGCCGATCTTCTCCGCCTTGTGGGTGAGGTAATAGGGATCGACCCCGATGCAGTGCCCCCCCACGAGCCCCGGCCTGAACTTGAGGAAATTCCACTTGGTGCCGGCCGCCTCCAGCACGTCGTTGGTGTCGATGCCAAGGCGGTCGAAGATGAGAGCCAGCTCGTTCATGAGGGCGATGTTAAGGTCGCGCTGGGTGTTCTCGATAACCTTTGCCGCCTCGGCCACCTTGATACACGCCGCCCGATGAACGCCGGCAGTCACCACCGATTCGTAAACCAGCGCCACGGTCTCCAGTGTTTCGGCATCCTGCCCCGACACCACCTTTTTGATCTTGGTAAAGGTATGCTCCCTGTCGCCGGGGTTGATTCTCTCGGGGCTGTAGCCGACCGTAAAATCCCTTCCCCCCACAAGCCCCGACACCCTCTCCAGCACCGGCATGCACTCATCCTCGGTGACGCCGGGGTAGACCGTAGACTCGTACACCACGATGTCACCCTTCTTCAGGGCCTTGCCCACCGTTTCAGATGCCTTCAGCATCAGGGTGAGGTCGGGCTGATTGGCATCGTCCACCGGCGTTGGCACCGCAACGATGTGGAAATCGGCCTGTTTCAGCTCAGCAATGGAATCGGTGAAAAGGATGTCGGCAGACTTGAGATCATCATCGTCAACCTCCCCGGTCCTGTCATAGCCTTCCTTCAATTCGCGGATGCGAACGGGATTTATGTCAAAACCAACGGTTTTTCTCACCTTGCCGAATGCCACTGCCACCGGCAGTCCGACATAACCGAGACCAACAACGGAAACCGTGCGATTAAGCGAATTCATGGATGCTCCTTTTCGGGTTATTGCGGTATATGCAACGTTGGTATTTATTCAAAACATTCACCATCATTTTTACCAGACGACCCTGTATATGTAAATAAAATCGACACAAAAAACCGCACTAAAATGTAAACTGTTCCGACAGGCAGACTCTGGTATACTCTTGAAGGTCTGCCTGTCCAGGAGGAATTTCGCCATGTCCCTTGCATCAATAACCGTCGGTATTCTAACGGTCGCCGCAATCGCCGGAGCGCCCGCCGGCCATGCCCGGGCCGGGGAATCACTGCAACCCTACGCAGCCCCACCCGACCGGGTGCTTGTCATCTACAACGCCGACTGGAAAAACCGGAGCGACGGAACCGCCGCCGGTCAGGATTCACAGGAAATAGCCGAATACTACGCTGCCATGCACACCGACCCCAAAACCGGCAAAAAGCCCTACCTGCTCGGGTTGAGCTGCCGTCATTGGGGGCAAAAACATCTCAATAACTGGGCGATACGCGAAGAGAGCACCGACAACCGCAACGGCATCACCTTCACGGGAAAAGGAAAAGCTCCCTCATCGCTCGACTGGGTCCGGGATTCCCGCAAAGTCGAAATCACCATCTCCGACGCAGACGCCGACTGGAAAACCCTCCATATCTCCTGCCGGTCAGAGAAAACCGGAGAGGAGAGGATCATCACCCCTCTTTCCACTGCCATGCAAATAACCGGAAATGCCGGCAAGGAAAAAAGCATAAAAATCGATGCAACCAAGCTGTTTCCCGGTACGGTCACGGTGACGCTTAATCTTAAAAACCGCAGCGGCGCCACTGTCAGCGACCTGAAACTCCGGTACTACGATGCCCGCGACTTTGCCTTCTCCCCCACGGGGCCGGACGGCATTCGCGACGACAAAATTCTGGAAGATGACGTATTGGAACCGGTACGAAGATTTCTCGAAAATCCCCGGAATGCCCTGACTGACGGCACACTCCTCAAGGACCATATCCTCTATATCGTTGTGGTTCACGGGATGCCCTACTCCGCAAACGGAATATTCGGCATAGACCACGGCCCAACAGCCAACCGCAACGACCACGGCTCCCTCGCGTCACTGGAGCAGCGACTCCAAACCATTTACTATGGCTGGAACGCATTCAGGCCCCCCATTATTCCTTTTTACATGGCAGGTGGCCCCGATGCCGACAAAGGGGTAAAGAACAACATCATAACCACCGGTTTGAGACAACAGTTAACGGGCAACAGGTGGAATCCCTACAGCCATCCCGACACCTATTCATTCCTGAGGAAAAGCAATAAAACTCCGGAATTTATCGCCATCCCCCCCCTGTCCGAACGGCGAAAGGAGGCGGGGAAATACTTCTTTGCCTATGGGGTTTCCCGCATTGACGGCTCCACAGCAGACGAAGCGAAACGGATCATCGACTACAGCGTCTACGCGACCCGGCACCTTCGCCCTGAAATGGACTGCCGGGTGCGAGAATCCCTGAAAAGCACATCAACAAAGTCCATTACGGATCTTCCCATGCGTCTCAAAAATGCCGCGACATCATGGGGCAACCGTGAACTGGAACAGCTCGGCTTCGGCAAAGCCACCGAGTACAACGATGAGGGGCTCCCCTTTCTTGCCAGATCGCCAAGCGACGGCCAGGGAACCTGCATCGGAGAAAAAACGGATTGGAGGGCTGTGGGGTTCTATCCGGGCGGAATGGAGCGGCACGTTAAAAGCGAAAACGGTTTAAACTACAAAAGCGCCGCCATCTGGCAGCATCTTGCCAAGGGGGTTACCGTGTCGGCGGCCGGCGCACCCGCCTATAGCGGCGGCCCCCACATCACCAATGCAACTTTCTGGGATAACCGCATTCTCCTCAAGTATCTTTTCAACGGACGTGACCTGGGAGAGTGTTTTCTGCTGTCAACCATGTATGTCAACTGGTCAACCTCCCTCACCGGCGACCCGCTTATGAGAGCACACCTCCGTGAAACCGCCATCGACCAGACCCCTCCCAGACCGGCAGGAGCACCGCGCGTCACATTCACCACGGAATTCGGCGCCGCCACCGCCCATGTGGAAGTCGACTTGACTGACTCTGCCGACAATCCGGAACTGGCGCTTTTGAAGGTAACGGCCCGTGACGCCCATGGCGTCGGGACAACCGGCATATCACCTCTCTACTCACGGCGCCCTAAGGTTGATGTTGCAGGCTTGAAAACCGGCACCGCCTACACATTCACCATGGACCTCGTCGATCCCTACGGCAACAGGACCGGGCTGGAACCTTTCAGCCTGACAGTCGATTCTGCAAACTACCCCCGGTCAATACTCAAGAAACTGCTGGAGAAACGTAAATGAAAGCAGTCTCTTATTCCGGCAGATATTCCCTGAGGGGAGGAAGAACTTCGTTCATGAAGAGCTTAAGGGTTGCGGTCGTCTCCGCTACGCTTCCCCGCACCGGCGCGGATAGCCGGATAAATGCTCCGTCGTTTCGCCGGTACAGGAGAGAGTTTACGATCATCCTCAGTTTCAACCCGTAGTCGCCGGTGACCGTGGCATCTTTCAGTTGGTACCAGTAGATGAACACCTGCCTGTCATCCCCCTTCTGATACACCGATTCTGCATAGTGAACCGGACCAAAACCCGGCAGCCTCTCGCTGACCTTTCTTTCCGAGACGCTGCGCCAGCCGCCACCCGGCAAGCAGTGTTTAGGTGAATGAATCTGGGCACCTTCGCGCTGTGCCGTGTAATAACCCACATAGAATCCAACCTGGTGGGGTGGTTTTGCGTATTCGCGGGACATGTACTCGCTGACCTTAAGCTTGTCCAGTACCGCATCGTCAAAGCCGAACTCCTTGCCGTACCAACCGTTCACCTGAAGTGGAAACGACGCGAAGGGCTTCCGAAGCGGAACATCGTGGTGCAAGGGGACAAAACGCACCAGCAATGCCGTAGCGGCAATCATGATCGCAAGAACAATAAGATTTCTATTCATTGCCGCCGCCTCCAATCTTGCCGAGGAAATATGAAGTCAGCAGCAGCAACGCCATGGCTACGCCGAAAATAACGAGACCCGCGAATTCATGAAAAAATCCCTGGGCCGCGGCGGCGCCGTATCGGGTCGCCAGAATGCCGGTGCCGATAACCCGCACACCATTGGCAAAAATGGCAATGGGAAGTGCTGAAAAAATCAGAACCGTTCGCTTCACCCATCCCTTATGGGAAAAATAGGCGAGAGCCGTGGCCAGGGCCAGGAGCGACACAATGGAGCGGATGCCGCTACAGGCGTCGGCAACCTCAAGCGTGGTGCTCACAAGGTTGATGACGTTCCCTTCCCGCAGGACCGGAATACCGATCAGCTTCAGAAACGCCACCGAATACTTCGACACCATGAGCTTGAGGGGAAAAGCAATGGAGTCGTAGAGAATGTAGGGGAGCGGAATCATGTAAAGGAGGTAGGCGAAGGGGAACGCCACCGCCTTCATTAGCCCGGCGCCGTAACCGTAGAGAATCGCCCCCGCCAGCAACACGAGCATCGAAAACCGCATGGTGAACGACTCGCCTGCGAGGAGTCCAAAGAAAAAGAGAAGAAGCCCCAAAAGTGCGACAACAAGCCCCAGCACCGTCGGCTTGAACTCCACCCGTCGAAGCTCATCGAGCCGCTGCCACACCAGATATCCCGACACCAGCGGAATCAGAAAACCATGGGAATAATTCTCGTCGTGATACCAGTCGAGCACCATCCCCTGAATGACTCCCCCGTAAAGCAGGGCGAACGCCGCCAGAAACAAGCAAATGGGAACAATCTGCCGCCGCCATTCGATCATGCAGTCACCTTCGACACAACATATCTGAATTTACCCGACTTCTCGGGGGGAATCTTATCCACGTAATCGACCGTAACCGCCACTTCACCGTTCAACCGACGGTCCCAATCCTTGCGGATATCCTCCTCGCCCCGGGGAGTAAACTGTTTGTTTACCACCAGAGATAGCGTAATCCGGTCGTAATCCTCCTGCACAATCCTGAACGCCTCCACGCCGATGGTATCACGCACCTTGTAGATGAGGGCCAGGCCGTGAAGCACCTTGCGGCCCGGCGTCACGATAAAATCGGTGGCGCGCCCCTCCACGGACTTGAGCACCGTGAGCCCCCGCCCGCAGGGACACCGCTCGTCGGACAGCACCCCCACGTCCCCCGTGCGATAGCGTACAAAGGGAAACTCATGGGATTCCAGGTGGGTCACCACCATTTCGCCAGGCTCCCCCATCGGCACCGGATTCCCCTGTTCATCCAGGATCTCCAGCAGGATATTCTCATCCGTCACGTGAAGACGCCCCTCCGGGCACTCGTGGGCTATGAAACCCCCGTCCCGTGAGCCGTAGCCATTGGCGACCGGCGCGGCGAAGGCATTGCTGATTGTCTGGCGCTGATGGTCATAGAGCCGCTCTGCGGTACAGAACACAACTTGTACCCCCAGATCGTCAAGGCGGATGCCTTTCCGTTTCGCCACATCACAGAGAAGCGAAATGGAGCTGGGGTAGCCAAAAACCTGTTTTGGCCGGTACTCCCTGAGAAAATCAAGGTATGCAGCCATGGTTTCCTCAGTCATGTCAAAGGCAGACAACAGCTTTGTCTGGAAGAGCCAGTCCCGGAACTCCCTGACCCGATCCTGTTTGGAAAGCTCCACCGGCGCACCCCAGATCACTGCTTCACGGTCGCCGATATCCACCCCCCACCAGCGGGTGGCACGCAGCTTTGCCGCCACGTCGGCGCTGATCCGCTGCTTACCGAGATAAAAGATGAGCGGTTCCCCCGATGACCCGCCTGTATTGAACCGGGTGAGGCGTTGGGCGCCGGCCGCCTTGAAAGCATCGGTATTGGCGCGGATAATGGCCTTGGTGGTAAAGGGGATCGACGTAAACTGCTCCGGATTTGTCGGAATATCCCTGAAATGGGGAACCGTTCTCTGAACCGTTTCGAGGAACCGCCCGAGTTTTTCCCGTTGAATCCCCCGGATTTCCTCCGGCGCAAGCCACTGGACCCGCTCCAGTTCCCGGTGCTGCTCGATGGTAGTGTGGTGCTTGAGGCGCTCGTGCATCGGAAACAGGACATTGCGGATTATCGGTTTCATAACTGAACCTTCCTACCTACAAAATAGATCCCTGAGGCGATTCTCAGGGACTGGGCTCGATTTACCAGCAATCTGTCGATGACGAGGAACGGGGCACCGGCAACCCGGGCACAGAGCGCTGCCAGATTGCCGACGACCCCGTTACCGAACAGACAGACAAGATACTCATTGAAAATCCAGTTCAGGGCACTGGTCGGCCCCATGTGGCATCCAGCCTCCAACTCTTCGAAGCCGGTGTCAGTGCAGAACAGGCGGAGTCCCTCAAGGGTCCAGCGCCAGTAATCGGTAGGGTCCGCATGGTATCCCTGCAGAAATGGAACCTCGATATGCACCACTCCACCGTCGGATAGGAGCCTACGGATTTCGGCCATGACCTGGTGAGGATCCCGAACGTGTTCCAGCGTTCCGGTACAGAAGACGGCGTCAAAGGAGTTATCCGGAAGCGGAATCTCGTGGATGTCACAGACAAGATTCGTCGTATCGGTCACAAACCCGTCGATGGTGAAGGTCTCCGGGGTGATTTTCCGCCCCCCGGCTCCGATATCGCACAGGCGGGACCCGGCCGGCAGCCTGGCAACAGTCTCGGACACCCGAACACGCGGTTGTAACGTAAGCCCCGGCAGGTGCCGGTACAAACCTTTTCTAACCGTTACCCATCCCATTGATGCCCACCTTTCCGAAAGCGTCCATCAATTGAACTACCCGCTTATCCCAGGTATTTTCCTGAGCATAAGCCATTATTGCGTCACGGTCCCAATCATGCACCAAGGCTTTTTCCAGCGCCTTTTCAAGTTCTTCTGGCGAGCCGAGTTCCACAAGGAAGCCATACTTTTCAGAAGGAATTACTTCTATATTACCCCCTACCCGTGTCGTTACCACCGGAAGGCCACAGGCCATGGCCTCCAGGAAAACATTGGCCCACCCTTCGTTGCTCGTGGCAAGACAGAACAGATCTGCGGCACTCAGCCAGAGATGGAGGCGGTCATGATGTTGGGGGCCCGCAAAGACCACCGCGTCACGCAGTTCCAGTTCATCAACCAACCGCCTCAGTTCCGGCTCATAATTTCCCTCTACCGACGGGCCGCCTACCACGACATAAATGAGGCCGGGGAACTGCCGCCGCAAGGCGGGCAAAACCTCGATGACCCTATGGAAGCCTTTGCGCTCCACTAGCCCACCCACGGAGATGATAATCGGGCACCCCGTCGGCAACCCCAACTCCCGCCGCACCGATCCGCCGTCAACCCTCCTGAACTTCACAAGATCAACGCCGTTGGGCACCACCTCCACATGATCGGGCGAAATACCCAGATCGGTCGCCGCACGCTTCAGGTCGTCGCAGACCGTGAACACCCTCGCGGCAGAACCCAGGGCATATCGGATCTGTACCCTCCTCAGGAGATACCGGGAGAGTTTGCGGATCGTGCCCCGCAGCGTGATCGTCACCGGTACCCGGAAAACCTTCCCCAAAAGCACCGCACCCATGCCATCGGGATAGGCGAAATGGGCGTCAATCACATCGAAACGAAATCCCCGGCGCACCCTCGCAACGGTTACCAATGCCGACAGGAAGAAAAAAAAACCATCCAGGCACTTGAAGATTCCCGGCACATTAAAGAAACGCGGATGCAGCACCTCGATACCGTCCTGCACTTCGCGAAACGGCACCAGGGGACGATACCCCGGTTTCAAGAGTCCAATGAACGGGAACCACGGCACCGGCGCCACCACCTTCAGTTCGCACTGACGGGCCACACGAAACATTCGCTCCCGGACAAACACCCCCAAGGTCGGTTGCTCGCAGTTGGGAAACACTGATGTCACCACAAGGATTTTCACCAGTTACAACCAATTCCTGCACCACTGCTCAAAGAAAAGCAGCGCCCAGATCCGCGCCGAGAGATCCCGGCCGCTCTTCTGGTGGGTGGCAAGCAGCGTCTCCACCTCGGCCGGATTGAAGAATCCCCGCTCCCGGGCTTCCCGCGACAGGAGCAGGTCGTGGGCATACGTGGTCAGATCCTTCTTGAACCAGTGTACCAGCGGCACGCCGAATCCCATCTTCCGGCGGTAGAGGATGTCGTCGGGGAGAATCCCCTCCATTGCCTTCTTGAGGATGTACTTGGTTTCGCCGTTGCAAAGCTTGAGCGATGACGGCATCCTCGCAGCCAGTTCCACCACCTCGTGATCCAGAAGCGGCGCCCTGGTTTCCAGGCTGCAGAGCATGCTGGCCCGGTCCACCTTGGTCAGGATGTCCTCGGCGAGATAGACCTTGCTGTCCACATACTGGATGCGGGTAAGGTAGTCGGCAGAGGCCTTGTCGTCGTAAAACCGCTTCATTGCCGAAAAGTCCGGAAGTTCCAGGTCGATGGCAGCGCGCAAATCAGCGGAAAGGACCCGGTCCAGGTACGGCGGCTCGCCAAAGGTATTGAGCCCTGCATAACGCTCGAAAGGGTCCTTCGAAAGGTGGAGAAGCGCCCCCTTCCCCTTCATCCCGTCGGGAAGCAGCCTGCCCGGCACCCCGAAGAGCGTCTTCTTGAGGGGCGATGGAAGCCAGTCGTGGCGGCACATGTCCTGGGCCCAGCCGTAGCGCCGGTAGCCGGCGAAGGTCTCGTCGCCCCCGTCCCCCGAGAGGATGACTGTCACATGCTCACGGGCCAGCTTTGACACATAGTAGGTGGGCACGGCAGAGGAATCGGCAAAGGGTTCGTCGAATTCCCACGCCAGCTTCGGCAATACTTCGATGGCATCCGGCTCCACCACGAACTCGTGGTGCTCGCAACCGAAGCGCTCCGCAATCTGCCGAGCGTAAACGGTCTCGCTGAAGTCCTCCTCCTTGAAGCCGATGGAGAAGGTCTTGACCGGCGCATCCTGCACCTGGCTCATGAGCGCCACCACTGTGCTTGAGTCGATGCCGCCCGACAGGAATGCACCCAATGGGACCTCGGAGATAAGCCTTATCCGCACCGCCTCCCGGAGCTTCTCCCGCAGGGCCTCGCACCACTGGGCCTCGGTCAGGGAGTCGTCAGGGGCATAGGCGATGTCCCAGTATTTCCGGGTATCGACGGAGAGGCGCTCCTGCGCCTCCATGCCGACCGTAAGCCAGTGCCCCGGCTCCAGTTTCCTGATCCCCTTGAAGATGGTCCCGGGAAACGGAATGTAGTGGTAGGTCAGGTAATCGGCCAGGGCGGCCGGATCAAGCTCCCGTTGCACCCGCTCGTCCTGGAGGATCGCCTTGATCTCCGACGCAAACAGGAACCGTTTTCCGTCGCACCAGTAATAGAAAGGCTTCTTGCCGAGCCGGTCCCGGGCAGCGAACAGCTTTTGCCGGCGCTGATCCCACACCGCAAAGGCGAACATACCCCGAAACCGCTCCACGCATTTCTCGCCGTACTCCTCCCAGGCATGGACAATGGTTTCCGTATCGCTGCGGCTGGCAAAGCGGTGCCCTTTCTCGATCAGCTCTTCCCGCAACTCCTGAAAGTTATAGACCTCGCCGTTGAAAGTAATCCAGACAGTCCCGTCCTCGTTGGAGAGGGGCTGCTTCCCCCCCGACAGGTCGATTATGGAGAGACGCCGATGCCCCAGGGCCACCGGCCCGTCCAGGTAGTACCCCTCCCCGTCCGGCCCCCGATGGTGCATGATCCGGTTCATCCGCTCGATGAGCCCCTGCTCCGGGGCTGAAGTAATGTCAATAATTCCGGCTATTCCGCACATGGTTGTTCCCGTGTTAAAGCCTTTACCTTTGCGCCTTAGCGTCTTTGCGTTAAAGCTTTCTCTGTTTCACAAGCCGTTCATAAACCGGCAGATAACGCTCAACCGCCTTCCGCCAGTCATGCTTATCCCGCACCGTTTTCATGGCATTGGCAGAAATCACTGACAAATCCCGTCCACCGTCGGCCAGTTCCTTCAACTGAGTCGCCAGGGCATCCCGGTCCCCGGCACGGAAGAGGAATCCGTCGTGCCCGTGGGTTACCAGCTCCTTGATCCCACCAACGTCGCTTCCAGCCACCACTTTACCCATAGCCATCGCCTCCAGCGGCTTGAGCGGCGTCACCAGCTCCGTGAGCCGCATGCTCAACCGGGGGTAGACGAGCACGTCGATGAGGGAGTAGTAACGGTTCACCTCTTCATGGGGCACTTTGCCGGTTATGATGACCGGTCCCGCGAGTCCGAGTTCCCCGGCTCTCCTCTTCACCGCCTCGAACTCGGGACCTCCCCCCACCAGGAGCAGCCGGGCCTTCATCCCTTCGCTCAAGGCCTTGCCGAAACCCTCCAGCAGCAAATCCAGTCCCTCGTAATTGTAGAAGGAGCCGATGAAGCCAAAAACCCGCTCCCCGGCCGTGCCGAGCCGAGCCGCCAGTTCGTCATCGCGCTTGAGGGGCGCGAAAGCGTCGGCATCCACGCAGTTGGGGATGATGGTGATCTTGTCCGCCGGTATTCCCCGTGCGGCAATGTCTCCACTTAGTCCCTCGCAGATGGTGAACACGGCATCGGCCTTGCGAAAGACCTCCGTCTCCAAATGCCGGCTAACCCGGTATTTGATGGATCCTTCCGCAAAGGTGCCGTGATCCACGGCCGCGTCCTCCCAGAAGGCCCGCACCTCGTAGACCATCGGTATGCCGCACCGCCGCGCCTCCTTCAGGGCCGGCATTGCATTGAGGCTCGGCGAGTGGGCATGGATAACATCGGGGCGCTCCGCAGCAATCGCCTCGCCGATCCGCTGCCCCAGGGCCGCCATGAGCCGCTGCTCCCGTATGAATGGAAACCGGCCGAACTCGGTGGCCATGGTGCGGTAGACCCGCATCCCGTCGATCTCCTCCAGGGCATTCTCCGTGATGCCGTGCTTGGGAGATGTTACGAGCACCGGCTCCAACCCCAGTTCCCGCTGGTTCCTGAGAATCGAAGCGGTGCGGAAGACATAGCCGCTGAAGTGGGGCTTGTAGTGGTCGAGGATATGGAGGATTTTCATATCTGTCCTTTTGTGTGAGAGTAGAAACGACTGTTCGCGACACAGGCGGCCGTCCATCCCGCCGCAAACAGTATTACCTGGGTTATGTCGGGTGTTCGCCCCGGCAAAACCGCCTGATACCATTCAAGGGCCAACACACCGACGGTGCCGCACACCCCGCCGGCAACGGCGATATCAAGACGGCGCTCCAGCGATACGGCAGTGGCGGCCCACCCCATGAGCACGCCGGGAAAGAGCTGCTCCAGGATTCCGGTCAACCCCGCAAACCCCATGGGGATATGATACCGTAGCGGATACCAGTTGAAACTGCCCGAAGCCATCCCTACGGCACCATCCGCACGGATCTCCGTGAAAATAAAGGCACCGCCCGCCAGCATCAGCGCCGCCGCCGGCGCAAGATTCCCGCGTACCGCCAGTAGCAGGGCCGCGGCCACTGTGCCGACACCGAACCCGATCAACTCCTCGGGCAAGACAAATCTGTCCACAATGAGGGTCTTCAGGGCAAAAACAACAGCGCCGGCAAACAGAAAGATGGACAGGGAACGGTAGCGACGCCGGGAACCCGCGCAGAACGCCACCCCCAGGGCGGCGACGTAACAGGCGCTGATTACGGTTTCGGCCGGGGAGAAACGCGTCGGATCCTTTATGGCGTACCAGATCGGCTTCAGCCCCTCGCGCACCTTCGACACATCCAACGACGGCACGAAAGGCGCCAGTTGCCAGAGCGCCCAGGCTGCAAACACCACAGCCCCGCCACGCTGAACCATCCCGCGGGACCTTTCCGTTCCCATCTTTGGGAGCGGCAGAAAAGCAGCTGCCCCCCCTAGCAGCGAGCCAACCGAGTTTGCCGCAAGATCGGCAATCGACGGGGTACGTCCCGGCAACATCGTCTGGAGAATCTCGACAGCAAGACTCAGCATCATACCAAAGACAACAGCGGTGACTGTTCCCGCCATGGGCCGACGTGGCCAGAGCCGCGCCGCCGCATAGCCCAGCGGCAGATACCCCAGAACGTTGACTAAAAGATCGCCCCTGGAAAGGTGACCGGCCAAGGGAGCCAAAAGAAGCTTCCCCACAGGTGCATCGGGCCGATGCCAGCCTGTCAGGGGATAGAGAGAGCCATATAGAATCAATCCACAACAGAGGACGACCCATGCCAGGCGCCCCGGCCACCCACGTCTCTCTTCCCCCGTCATACCACGCCTCCCGCTTCGAGGTACACCCGGCCGTAGGCCTCCGCCATGGCTTTCAGTGAAAAATGCTCCAGGCACCGCCAACGGGCTGCCACCCCTAACGACTCGCGCAACGGGGCATCGGCGGCACAGCGCAACAGAAGCTCCTCCAGACCTTGACCGTTTCCTGAAGGGAAGAGGAAACCGTTCTCGCCATCGACCACCAACTCGCTGTTCCCTCCCACATCCGTTGCCAAGACGGGAAGCCCCGAGGCCATTGCTTCGAGAATCGTGTTCGAGATCCCTTCGGCTATGGAAGGAAGGACAAACAGATCCATGGCGCGAAGCAACTCGGGAGTATCGCGACGCTCACCGGCAAATCGGACCGAATCCGCTATCCCGAGATCCGCCGCCAAGGAGCGCAGCCGTTCCTCCTCCGGCCCTCCCCCTACCAGCAGCAGCGTCGGCGTCAACATCCCGCCGGAATTACCGCGGGCAAACCCGCCGAACGCCCGCAGCAGCAATTGCTGATCCTTCACCGGGTCCAGCCGCCCAACCGTACCGACAACGAAAGAACCGGGGTCGAGCCCCGCTCTCAGCTTGGCCGATGCACCATCGTCGGACGGAAAGAACCGCTCCGTATCGACACCATTGATGATCTGCACGACCTTGGCGGCGGAAACCCGCACATCTTCCACCAGCCAGCGCCGAAGGTCATCGGAAACCGTGATAAAGCGTGAGACAAAAGGGCTCAGAAGCCTGCGGGCCTGCTGCCGCCTCCGGTTTGCCCCCGTCGGATCGACAGCTTCGCGGCCATGTTCGCCATGCACGATGTGCCGCACCCCGCCGAGGAGAGCTCCCGGAATACCGTCGATGGTTCCCCAGTTGCGGGTATGGACGATGTGTGGGCGCACCTTGCGCACCACCCCGGCAATCTTGAAGGGGAGCAGGCTGTCCCGCTCCGCACCCTTGCCTATAACGTGGATCGGCACCGGGCGCTCGATCCGCTCAGCCATGGGACCCGATGCCGCTATGCAGCAAATGGCGTGCTCGAACCGCTCCGGATCGAGGCGGTTGATCAGGTTCACCACGCCGTTTTCAAGTCCACCCACCTGAAGGGAATGGAGAATATGGAGGATTTTTATCCGCACCGCTAATCCTTCAGCGTCAATACCGACACAAAATACCCCCCCACCTGATTGAAGGGGATATTTTCGCTCCGCCATCCTTCGGGTGGCCTGACCTGCTTCGGGAAGCCGGGAGGACCGGAATGGTTGCCGTCATCGGAGTTGTGCGGATTCACCGCCATGAAATCGATGTCGCTGTTAGCGGGATCGGACGGATCCCAGACGATCACCGAGGTAGTCAGGGTATCGCGTTTCACCGGGAACTCATAATCCCGGTAGCGGTAAATCTTCTCGCTCCCCAACATCTCGGGCTTGATATGGTGCACCACCTTCCCTTTCCAGACTCCGCCTGCCGGGATGACGATCTCCTTGAAGGCACTACTTGCCCTCGTGCCGTCGTCGCCTATGAGCTCGACCACGCCGAGGCCTCCATCGGCGCCAACCGTTGATTGGATATTTCGCATGGGAGCGAGGTCGTCTGTCAGTGCAGCGATCTTGTTCAGAATCTCCCGCTCGGCACCAAGGAAACTGTTTGCCATTACCCGGTAGCGACGTTCACGATTCGTGGGATTTTTAATCGTAACAGGTACCCCATAGTCTCCGCCGGAGGCAGAAACCGTTGCCCCATGAAACCCCTTGTCAAAAATCGCGGTAGGTTGAGCCGTTTCCATCCGGATTTCATCTATCCGGACCTCGGCAGCTCTTTGCATCTTCGCCTCGACACGGAACTGCAACTGGCGCATCGATGCAAAGAGCCCCAGATCGTCGGTAATGGCATTGGCACCGTAGAAGTGGTAGTAATTGCGTGACATCCTGAAAGCCGAAGGCGACAGCGCCACCTTCACCCATTTGCCGGCAGCCTTGTCGGTAAAGCGGAAATCGCTGTAGCCATGCATATTGGAGTCGGTCATGAGCCCCCGATTGGAAGGACCGCCTACCCCCATGTCTCCCTGGCGCCAGTGATACGTCATAATAGTCATCGTAGGACGGTCATTCTTCTTGCGGCCGATTACCCGGTCACCCACCTTGACTTCCTCTTCCCTGCCGATGAGAGGAGAATCAGAGGGCAAATTCACCCAGAACGTGAGCAGGTTCGGTCCATCCGCCACATACTTTTCACTGCCGGTCAGAAGGTATTTGCGCCGCACGTTCCCCTGAAGGTATACATCGATATTATTTGAGTCATACCGGAACACCGCGCTCTTGGCCGTACCAGCCGCGCCACCGTCCACCACCCTCCCCCGGTCCTTGTCCTGCTTGCGGAATCCGGTGGGATCTTGCTGGTCGCTGCAGGGGATGCCATCCTCAAACCCGGCAAGGATCACATCCTTGAACGACGTATCCTTCGCCGCGTCTTTTGAAGCTTCACCCGACGTGCAGCTTGCCAGCATGAACAACACAACCAGGCTCAGCAATCGAGTCTGCAAACCGAAAGAAACCCTGCTAATACTTTGCATCAGCATCCTCCTCAGGCTATCCCTTTCCGAACCCCAGACTCCGGGCGAACGACCCCTCTTCGGCGCTTGCCTCATGCCGCCGGACTATCATTTTCATGACCACACACAATGCAACTAAATGGTAGAAGATGTCCCAGTATGCCGCGCCGAGAAACGCTCCGCAAGTTGCATACCCCATAAGCCCGATCTGCACCGCACGGGCATAATCACGAATCCAGAGCAGTTCATCATGAAGGAGCACCTGCCGCCGCAGTCGCTCCAGCGCCATGATGGTTCCGAACAGCAGCGACAGCCAGAGCCCAAAGGCAACGTAACCATGTTCACCAAGAATCTCAAAATATGAGCTGTGAACATCAAGGCCGTGTCCCTTGTAGAAAGTCTCGAATCCGCCACCGGTCAGGGGGCTCTGCGAAGCGCGCCTCATGGCATAACCCCAAACCTCGATGCGTCCCATGGCCGAACTGTCTTCCTCGTAGGTTTTGATCGTTCCCATCCTCTCAAACCAATTCTCAGGAAGATTCGGAATCGCGAGGAAAAGTGCCGCCAGTACCAGGGGGATAGATAGCCACTTGCGCTGTCCGGTCATTATTATGGCGCCCAGCACGACACAAAGGCCAAGGAGCCCCCCCCGCGACCAGGAACTGATTACGGAGCAAATGGAAAAGAAAAACGTTGCATAGAAAAAATTGCGCGCGGCGGCACTCGATGCCTCCTTCGCGCAGAGCAAAAGAAGCGGCAATACAATGTTCAGGGCCATGGCTATTTCGTTATTGCCGCCGTAAAACGTATTTTCCGGTCCCCAGACACGATATTGAAAGCCGGTACCAAAGGCAAAAATCCCCCCTTTTAGGCCAATGAGGCCGAAAGAGAGAGCAATGGCCACAATCAGCCAGTGCAGGCGTTCCTTGTTGGTAATCATCAAGAACGTGGGAATGATTCCAGCATACACCTTGATGACTTTTATCCATTGCTCCCGGGCATCTTCAGGGAAATCGGCGCCGAAAAACGTTGTCATGGTGAACCAGGCAATCAAGGCAACAAAGAGAAAAGTCTCGCGGGTCCACGGAAACGGCTGGCGGTCTCGACCGTTGAAGAAGATGCCAATCATCGTTGCCGAGAACACAACCATATAGACCGGCATCGACATACTGAAGCCGAAGGCATAGCGATGGGGATTGAGATATGACAAGACTGCCAGTGACAACACGCCGGTCCAAGGCTTGTACAGCGCATAAACTGCCGCGCCGATCATAAACAATACAACTGCAAGATCCCTCATTACCTTGCCTGCCTCAGGGCCGCATCATGGGCCATCAGATCCACAAGACTTGTCTTCAGACGATTGAATACCTCCGGATGCTGCCGGGAAACATCAGTCGTGCACAGGGGATCGATTTTCATGTCATAAAGCGAAAACTCAGCCCCATTCACGGTGGGAACACGGGCCAGTTTCCAGCGGTCATCGCGAACCATACGGTCCTTGGCCCGTATTACGATTTTTTCTAGCTCCGGTTTTATAGAAATGGTTCCGGTCTTTTTGTCGGCCACCTCCATCAGTTCCAGAACAGTCGGGTAGGAAAGATGATTTTTGCGCGCACCCGGCACCTTGTTGAGCCAGATACCGGTTTCGTGGAAAGCAACAAGCGGGTCGCCGCCGTTACTGCCGGAAAAATCTTCGGCAAGGGATACACCCTCGAACCCTGCCACCGAACCAAGACCAAGCAATCCGAGGAGCGTCGGGGCGAAATCAACGCTACGGGTGGTACGGGACACCACCCTGCCCTCCGTCCTCCGGGGATCGGCGATCACCAGCGGCACCCGCGCGCTGTAGTCATCGCCGAGAACGTCATTGCCCTGCCCCCAGGTATGCCGCTCGAACAATTCAAACCCGTGGTCGCTGAACACCACTATGATGGTATTCTTGTCGAGGCCGCATGCCTCCAGATGACGCACCACGCGGGCCACCTCATCGTCAAAGCTCCGTACTGCACCATCATAAAGATCGATAATCTGCTGCACGTCAAAGTGCTTTTTCCCGAGGGCCTGCATCTTGATGACCTCTTCGGGAGTCGAGACCCCACCCATGCAGAACCTGGACTCGCCACGGTACTTCTTGTCCGCGTACATGGTGTAATAGGGATATTCCGAACCAAACGGCCCATGGGTAGCCGAGGTGAACACCATCAGGAAAAACGGATTCCGCTCACCTGCAAGCTCGTTAATTGTGGCACGGGTCACCCGACCGAGTTCCTGATTCATGGGAGTCCCGGCCACGTAATATACCTCGGGGAGGAACGTCCTGCCGAAACGGTTGTAGGTGAACAGCGAAAGAAAGAGACGGATATCCTTCGGACCCTGGCGGATCAGAAACTTGATGTTCCACTGGTCATCGGGAGCGTTCACCGAATCAAATCCGAAGTGGATCTTTTTCAGGTCCCCGCCGGCCCAATCGGCAATGGCCGCGGTACGGTAACCGGCAGCCTTGAGAACCTGCGGCAGGGACGGAACAGTCAGCTTCACCTGATCGTCGGCAATGTAATTGTCCCGGATTCCGTGGGTATGGGGCCAACTGCTCGTCAGGTACGAGGTGAGGCTCGGCGCAGTGCGTGCCAGCGGCACATAGCAATTTGAAAGCCTGACTCCACGATTTGCCAGCGAATCGATAAACGGCGTAAGGTTTCGCTCGTAGCCGTTGCCGCCGATCCGGTCGGCACGCAGACTGTCCGAGCCGATCATCACAATGTTCGGCAGCTTCTGGTGTGCCTGCCGTACCGTCCTGACAGGTGCAGGCGCCGGTGCCCATGTGGCCCAGACGACTAACGCCGCCAGCACACCGGCATATCCACCGATTCCGACAAAACCGGTACGGTCCCCCATCCGGGCCAATCGCACCAGGGCTAAACACAGGGGGATGGCGATCATTGCGAACAGAACCCATTGGACAACATGCAACCGCTCCGGCGTCAGGATGTCCCACAACGGATAGAACCTGCTAGTGCGATAAAGCGAAGAAGCTACAATACGGCCGGGAATGTAGAGCAGATGCCTGGAGAACTGCAATACCGTCAGAACGCCGAAGGAGACACCCCCGGCTATAACTGCCCAATACCAGTGGCATCGCCACCCGAACAGTGCGCGAAATGAGTGATAAACAAGCATCCCCACTGAAGCCATGAGCGCCGTAAGAACAGCGGCCCAAAAACCGAGGCGCGCCATGGCATACACGGAATACCCCTTGTAGAAGTCCATGACCTCCTTGCGGATTTCAGGGCCGGAGTGGCTGAAATCAAGGGATGACTTAACAACCAGCAGCGCCGCAAACAGAATACCTGTCAGCGCGGCAAGCGCCATGGTGCTCATCACCGCTTTTCGCGTCAACAGTGCTGGTTGTTGAGGTGAATTGTTCATTTTTCATCTCCGAACAGACATTACAGGGTTGGCAAACGATAGAAAAAGACGTTGCTCGCCACATCATTGACCCCTATGAAGAGGTCCTTCGAAGGTATGTACCGCCACCGTCCGAAGGTGCCGATACTTTTGCCGGGATAACCGCCACTGGCAACTCGTGGAGGCGCTACAGCACCTGACTGTTTGAGCTTAGTCCAAACCAGGGTTTTCAGGTTGAGCACATAAATGCTGTCTCCGATCCCTTTGGCAGGATCGTCTGTGGTGGAACCGCTCCAGGCAACAAAATGATCAGCTTTTGCACTGCAGGCAACTCCCGGAGCGTGGACACGTTCAATTTCCGTATCACCCGTGGTATTCAGCCGTTTGCGCTGAAGCGGCCGCTTGCCGTCAAGATCGTAATAAAACATCCTGCCGCTCTCGATGGTAATGAAACGGCGCCGTACCGGATCGATCTCGGCAACTCCTTCCGAGGACCACTCCCCCGTAGTCCCCACAACGGCCCAGAGATTCTTTTTCGGATTGAACTCAAGCAGCCGGGACGAATTCTGGACGTAATAATTACCGGTCTTGGGATCGTAAGCGCTCATGGGAGTAAGCGTGGACATGGGCGCATCCTTTTTGCGTTCCCACTTGCGACTGGAAAAATCGAAAAACCATACAAGCTCATCCTCGCCGCCGGAAAACCATCGTGACCCGCCATACTGAATAAGCCGGTCAACCGGTTCGGGCAAATATTCGAGCCCGTCATAGGAATGTTTGGACATCGGCGTACCGTCGGCATTTAAACGGCGGTCAGTCTGGCCGGAGGCAACATTCAGCTTTCCTCCCTTTAACGTGGTAGGGCTCGGCTCAGTCAGACGTTCCCACTTCAACGTACTGATATCAAAAACGTAAACCTCGTTGCCGCCGTAGTTCACATGGCCGCCACCCCAGATAATCAGCCTCTCACGCTTGGTATCATAGGCGGCACCATTCCAGGCACGCATGATGTCGCGGAATTCACCCAGATCCTGACCAGGCTTTGCCGCCACGGCACTGAGATTGCTGTTGGGAACCTCATACCACTCGCCGGGCTTTATGGCATCAAGCGGTGAGCAGCCCACTTTTTCTGCAGCAAGGGCACTCCCCCACGTCAATGACAGAAAAAACGCCAGAGCAAGATATGTGGCAAACCGCTTCATAGCTGTTTCAGGACCTCAACCGTTTTCTCCGCCACATGCTCCCAGCCGAAGGAACTTCTTGCCCGCTCCATTCCTGCCCGACCAAGACTTTGAGCGTAGTCAGAATCGGAAAGAAGCCGAACCGCAGCGCCGGCAATGGCATCAATGTCTTCGCCATCAACCCGAATCCCGGTCACTCCATCAATAACAGCAGACCCTGTGCCGCCGTCGATACCAGCAATTACAGGCTTGCCGCAGGCATTGGCTTCGATGAAAACCATACCGAATCCCTCGCTGTCGTTCTCGACTCGACGATTGGGCATGATGAAGCAGTCGCAAAGGTTATACCAGAGGGGCAACTCGTCATCCCCCGCCGCACCGGCAAACGTCACGTGGCTGTCCAATGCCAGGTCGTGTACCAGATTCCGCAGATACCGTTCATCCTCTCCGATGCCAACGAGTACATGGTGGGCATTGGGGACCTGTTCAAGAATGCGTGGCAGAGCCTTTACCACATGATCAAATCCTTTGCGCCTGCTGAGTCTTCCCACCGACAGGAGCACCCGCTTCCCTTGCAGTTGATATTTTTGCCTGAGCCCGTTTGCGTCGAGCCCAGGGCGGCATGCCTGCAGATCAACTCCCGGATGTATCAGGTGGATACGGGATTGTTTGACGCCGATCTCATCCAGTAGTTGTGCGGTGAATTCGCTGTTGGCAATTACTGCATCTGCCTTACGGTAAACGAAGCGAAGAAAACGGGCCTTCCAGGGCTGCGTCCAGGTGGTGATTTCCTCGCCGTGGGCATATACGAGCAACGGACGTCCCGCAAGCCGAGCGACGAGCAAGGCAACCAAGCCCTCCGGAAGAACGCGCCCGGCATGAATGCTATGGAACTTGCTGCGAAATGCAAGCGACAGCGCCGTTTTGCCCAATTCCACATACATGCCGAGGGACTCGGGACGATAATACCAGCGTCGTTCCAGAGGTAGACGTCGAACCGAGAGCGGATACCCGGCATCAAAAGTATCGCTTCCAGGCACGAGCGCCGTTATCACAACCGACCCTTTTCCGCCCAACACACGGTATGCCTTGTCAAACCATACCGCCGACCCCCCGCGGGTAGGAGAAAAAAGCTCCGTTATAAGTAAGCAGTTGAAAGTATTCACTAGTTCTCAATCTAGTTGGAAGCGCCTGAAGTAATTCCCAACCGTGAAAACAACGGGTTAAGCAGACGCTTCATGTTAAAATCGTAGGTAAGACTCTCTTTGACACAAGATAAAAACGGCGCAATAGCATGAGAATCAGTCAGATATGACTTGGCTAGCCACCAGAGACACTCTGCATAAATTACCGCGGCTTCCCTATCACCGCTATCAGCTATTCTTTTATGGTGCTTTCGCAAAACCTGAAGCGTGCAGTCATTAATCAGTCGTTTTCTGCCGCGCATCAGGCTGGTACCTCTGATGTTATAAAAATAGAGAGGCTCATCTATATGACAAAATGGATATTTATTCTCTATCAGCTTGATATTCAGGTCCCAGTCTTCACGGGTTTTAAGACGCGCGTCATACATCCCCACATCAAGAAGAACCTGCCGTTTTATGAATGGATTGGTGAAAATATAGTCTTCACGGAGGATTCCGTGAAAAACATCGTGTAAAGGAACCTGAATCCGCGCATGCTCCCGGAAAATGCCGTCATCGGTATGCCGTACGCGAACCAGATTTGTGAAGCACCAATCGGCGCCGTTGGCTTCCAGGGCCGTGAGACACTTTTCGAAATTTGTTGGGTCAAGTTCGTCATCGGCATCGACGTAGGCAATGTAATCACCGGTGGCCGCCATAATACCTGTATTGCGAGCGACCGGTGCCCCCTGATTCTCTTGGCGGATATAAATAACAATATCCTTTTCCAGATAAGGTTTCAGAATTTCGTGAGTGTCATCCGTAGAGCCGTCATCAACCACTACAATTTCATGGGGCGCGATAGTCTGCCCCAGGGCATCATCAATCGCTTTTGTTATGAAAGCTCCACAGTTATAGGTAGGTATAATTACACTGAATGTTGACATAAATATGTTTTGCCTTGCTATCTAGCCGCAACCAATTGACTGATTGCATCGAGCCCCTTGCTAACCATGGCAGATGCAATTTGAGATTTTGATTGCAATGAATTTATACTTTTATCCTTGGTTGCGACGAGGCTATCAAATTTTTGCATGAGATTTTCATACCCAAAATGTTCGGCCCTGAGCAGAAACTCGTCCGAATCGAACAAATCATTATTTATGCCGTCAGCCTTCAGGCTGTAAGCCAAAGACAAAGTAGGTATATTTTGACTGAATGCGGCTATTGTCGCGTGTGTCCTTGCGCCAACGAAATAGTTACATTTGGATATCGCGAATTTGATCTGCATGCAATCTAACTCTTTGTCCAGAATCTTCACGTTTTCACCGGATGCTATCTTGCTCATATACGCGAAGTCATTGTTGTTGCTGTTCGGATATACGACATGCGGTATTAACAGCACATTATATGTCTGGCTTATTTGGTTTACGAATTTCGTAGCAATTTCCAGCACCTGTTCTTGGGATAAATTTGTATATTTGTAATAAATAGGACTTATATTAAAGCCTACAATCTCTGCATCCCGCTTAAAAGCGGGCAATTCTATGGGCGTTTTATCAAGGACAAAAGCACTATCGTAAACTCTGATCACTTTGTCGGCATAGCCAAGTGAAGCAAGATAATCAACTGTTGCGTTCTCTCTTGCAGTAACCAGGGAAACCGCATCCAAACCTCTTTTTGCCAGGTCCATACTTCCCGGCTTGGTGAAAGGCCCGACGCTGGCACCCCAGATGACGAACGGAACATTCCGCTCTCTGGCAAGCACTCCCAACTCCCAGAACAACACCGGCAATGCATAATCGTCAGAATAATTATCTCCTCCGAGAGACAGCACTAGATCGGCGTCATTCAATTCTTCAAGGTACCTTGAGAGCTTTTCGCGCAAGGTTCTTTCTTTCCTGTCAAGAACCCCTAATTTCCGCAAGACCCTGGGAATGAAGCCCGAACGTTCTTCTTGTAGAACAGGATATACAGCTACTCGGTTAAAGCGTTGTTCATATGCTTTATCAGCTTGCACACCAAAAGAAAAAATACATACATCCGAGTCCGGCCATACGGACCGCAACAATGAAATTGTTGTTAAGGCTATAGCCTCACAACCGTGATTATAGGTTTCTCCGTTACCTACCAATAAGATCTTCATAGTTTGTATTCCAGGATTTTATTTGCTGTTTCAGGTTGTGATACAAACCTTTTATTTTGGATATGACATTGCTGTTTTCTGTATTAACATCGCCCAAGAACCTGCTCATTATAAAAGATTGTGGCAAGTCTTTATCAATATACTCCTCAGAGGCCTTAATGTTATCAAGATATTCTAATGGTAATTCACCTGACAGCTTTCTATCAAAAATCACTTGCTGTGATCTAATCACTTCTTCAATAGCAATAGTTTTCTTGGTTATTGTTTCTCCGCATTTTAGTGTCTTTTCAACTATCTGAGACTTGGTCATGACAAAATTGTAACCGTTTTTTGACTTATTGTATGAAGGTAGCCATGCGTCCATACAAGAGATATCGCCGTCGACACCAAAAATGTCACGACACTGCAAGCAACCTCTCTGGGCAAAATAATAGCCTGACCATAAATTGTTGATAACACCGTTGAAAAACTGCTGACTGAACTTTTTTCCGTTCTCCCCTTTGACTTCCAAAGAAAAATTAGAAAAGGGATGGTCCCCTTTCTCCCTGAATGAAACATGATTCAATGGTGGGGTCACCCCGTAATATTCCGCCAAAAAGTCCAGATATTTTAAAGTCTTGTTATGTCCGCAGGTCAGGCAAATTATATATTTTATCTTTTTAAAATCCTTGTCCTCATTCTGCAACCGACGTATTCCCGTTGCGACGCAGGGAAGGCAAACAATGACACAGGTGCCTGGTGCCTCCTTTACCTCTCTCAATACAGAAGAAAACTCAATCGGATAATATTTGCTCCCTCGACATTGCAGAACATCATCTACTGATTTACATATAACCGGCTTAAAGTACGGCGCTGTAGCTCCTGAAAAACCTACTGTTATGCTGTAATCAACCTCTTTAGCATTCAAAAGATCGATAAGGATCTGCGTGGTCACTCCCCCAGACGCACAACGTTGTCGAATATCAGTCCTAGCTGAATGAGCAACAAAACATTCAGAATAATCACCGATAAGATCAGCCTCTCCGTCAACAGATCCTGAATCGTACATCGGGCAGACCCGCGCACACCTTCCGCAGCCAACACATGAGGAAGTTTCCACCGCCGGATGATACTCACCGTGAGCATTGACATACATACTCAAAGCTCCCGTAGGACACCCACCGGCACAGACACCGCACCCTTTACAGCGCACATGATTGAGTATGTAGTTATTGATCATGTTTTCCCCGCGTGTCTACGTTAGATTCAAGGCCTGCCTGAGTTCAGTCCGTTCGTTTTTGCCAAGCACCAGATAATACGCGATCGGAAGAAAAACAACCGTCTGCACCACGGCTAAAGTTAAAATTATAGCATAGTCTGGAGAAAGGATATGGCGAACCATATAAAAGAAAATTGCCAATGGAACAAGAATTTTCAAGACAGTCAAAATAATGGTATCAATATAATAGTCCTTGAGAGAGAGGCTTATAGCCCGGCAAACAAAAACGGGTTGAATGAATATCTTGAATATAATCATCCCGATAGCAGTACCTAATGCTACTCCGAAAATGCCATAATATTTAACAAGAATAACACTTAATAAAAGATTAAGTATGCCTTCTGATGTATTTGAAGCAGCATAGTAATGATGCTTAGAAATTCCATAAAGCAAATTTATGGATGGCGTTTGCGATAGTGCGACAACGTAAGGAACAACTAGAATCACCGCAACCTGATAACTGGAGCTGAACTCTGGTCCCATCCAGCGCTCGATGAATGGCTTTCCATAGAAAACAATACTGGCTCCGATAAAGACTGCCAAAGCTGTACTGATCTTAGTTGAATTTACAAGAGACTTTCTAATTGCGGGATAATCATTCCGGCCTTCGTACTGGCTGAATACCGGCATCATCAAACCCATGCAACTGACCATGAACTGTACAAAATATTCCATCAAACGCGCGCCAACAGAGTAATAAGTCACAAGGGACAGATTCAGAAACCCTGCTATGACGAATGAATCGACCCTGAATCGAAGCAGGTCGGCAACTTGAGCCACAAACGATTTCCAACTGTAACCAAACATGGAGCGCACACGGCTCCGGTCAAGATTTGCCCTTTTAATGTCGATATCTGGGTACAGGCGGCGGCACGAAGCGTACATCATGAGGTATCCGGCAGTGCTTCCGGCAAAATTGATTGCTGCCAGGGCCAAGAGGCCTTGTCCCTGCTGCAACGAAGCATAGACAATAGCATTGGTGGCCAGCGCCTTGAAGATAGATATGAATGTGATGTAGTCGTACCGCAGGTAGGAAACCAGGATGCCGTTGTACACCCGCATTGGGAAACCGATGGCAAGGGTGACTCCAGTAATTGCAATAATCTGCCGAAAAAGGGAGAGTTCTTCTGGTTTGTCGATAAAAAATCCTGCCACAAAGGCGAGGATGCCGGTAAGCGCCAGCGCTGCAAGACCGATGGCCCAAAAGAGGTAAAATGACGTGGTGGCTACCCTGCTCAGTTCCTCCTTGTCGTTTCTTCCTATCGATTGGGAAATGAACCGGTTTGCGGCTGAGGTCAGGCCGAAATCGAGCAGTCCGTAATAACCCATGAACGTGCCGATGAGGGTCCAGAAGCCATACATCCTGTCGCCAAGCGAATGGATGATGAACGGCGACATGACCAGTGTTATTAGGACAGTGATCAGAAATTCGAGATTCCTCAGTATAGAACCTGATATAAGTCTTCTTGTTACGTTCATCTGTTCCTTAAGGAGCATTGCGTCCGGCAAGCTGCGTAATGGTTAGCGTGGTTTCGTCTTCCCAGGCGTCTTTTTATTCCCGTCATCTTGTGTCTGACCGGCCTTGCTCCTGGAGCCGGCGGCTTTTCTCTTGGCTATTTCCTCATCGAGCCCCACCAGTTTTATGCCGAGCTTCTTGGCCTCTTCCGATTGCTGGGCGGCCTGCTCAAGGTCGCCGACCTTGGCTAAAGCGAGTCCCAAGTTGTAGTGGGCCTGTCCGTTCTGGGCGTCGGCGGCAACTGCCTTGGTATAGGCATCAATGGCATCCTTGTATGCCCGCTTCTTCATGTGGATGGTTCCGATGTTGAGCCACGCCTTGTCGCTAATCTTCACATCCGGATGAATATCCTCTTTTATGGCCATCTTGTAGTTGTCAATGGCCAGTTCAGGTATTCCCTTCGCTTGGTACATGAGTCCCATGCCGAAATAGGCTATGCCATACATATGGCGATGTAGCTCACCACTGCGAAAGTAATAGTCGAACTCTTTATAGGCCTGTTCCCACCACTTTGCGTCAATCTGCTCAAGTCCACGATAATAATGAAGCCAGTTATCCAGTTGGCCGGCGCTGTTTTTGCGCACCGCATCGGGAGCCCAATATGCGGCATGGCTGCTTGTACCCAAAAACAAGGTACACACGGTGATACCGACTATAAGAAGTCTGTGAAAAATTTTTGTCATACTCGGCCAACCTCCTCTGTCGGCATAAGCTCTAAACCAGATGCGGCCACCGGCTAATGATACTTAACCGTGAGTGTCGGCCGGAGTGACGTATCAACGATGTTCTCACGACTATAGAACTTTTTCATGTTGTTATTGCCGCTCACCGGAACAACCTTCCAGCCGAAGTTGGGAGTTGTCCCGGCAACCATTGCCTGTACACCGCTGGTTACGTCGATTTTCAGCCATTGGGGATCCCACCCGACCGTTCCTTCACCATCAAATCCAGCGGCAATGTCGCTTCCCGAAGCAGAGGCACCGCCGGATGACCATGGCATGCCGGCGGCAAAGCGGTTCCAGGTGACTTCGGTTTCATTCCAGTCGCGGAGCAGTTGGTAAGCCCGGTAAGTGTAATTGTATGCGGAATACTTATGGAGGCTTAAAGTGGCAGACTCTATGACTGCTCCATCGGGAACAGGCCCGCCCTCGGACTGGAAGATAGCGAAACGGACGAGGCTGGTATATTTCCAGGTTGTGGCATTGTCGAGCAGATTACTCGCTTTACCGAAGTTAGAGTCTTTCTGATATTCATAAAGATACGCATCACGTGTGCCGTCATAGCCGTTTAGGCCATCTCTCAAAATGGCCGTGATTGTCGATGAGCTGTTCTCTGAAACACCGATTGTAATCGGTACAGACGTGGTCGCAGCACCGCTGTTGTCGGTCGCTACAGCGGCAAGGGTATAAATGCCTGCCTGTGGTGCGATGAATGTGAACGCGAAGGGAAACTTGGAGGTCTCTCCAAGCTTGGCTCCGCTAAGGTAGAAACCTACGGTAGTCACGGTTCCGTCAGTGTCAGCCGCATCAGCAGTAACGGTCACTTCTTCACCCGCAACAAACATGGTTCCTTCTGCAGGATTAGTAATGGCTACGGTTGGGGCGGCATTGACATTATTTACTGTGATGACAACCGGACGGGTGGTGACGGTGGCATTGCCGGTGTCGGTCGCAATGGCCGTAAGGGAGAAGGTGCCGACCGATGCGGGGGTCCATGCAAACATGTATGGCGCGCTTGTTATTTCTCCCAATTTTGTGGAATCACTGAAGAACTCCACTCTGGTTATGGCACCGTCCCTGTCTGTTGCATCAACCGCAACAGTAACGGTATCGCCTATGGTAATTGAAGTACCGGCGGCAGGAGCTGTTATCGTGGCTATAGGAAGTACATTCCCCCCCACGGTCCCTTCACTGTATTTAATGGTCAGAGTGGGACGCAGTGAGGGATCGGCGGTATATTCGCGGCTAAAAAACTTTTTGATGTTGCTGTTGCCGCTCACAGGGACGATCTTCCATCCGTAATTGGGCACTGACCCGGTGCTTACCCCCATGACTCCGGCAGTAACATCGATGTTAAGCCACTGCGGCTCCCAACCGACCGAACCAACACCGTCGAAGGTTGTGGCGATGTCGGAGCCCAAGCCAGCCCCCCCGCCGCTGGACCACGGAATGCCTGCTGCGCTGCTATTCCAGGTAACTTCAGTTTCTTTCCAGTCACGGAGCAGTGGATAGGCCCTGTATGTGTAATTGTATGAACTACTCTTGTAAAGGCTGAGGGTTGCGGACTCGATAACAGCTCCGTCAGGAACTGGCCCCCCTTCGGACTGGAAGATCGCAAAGCGAACCATGCTCGCATATCGCCAGGTGGTTGCATTATCGATCAGGCTTGTCCATTTGCCGAAATTAGCGTCCTTCTGGTATTCGTAGACAAAAGCATCGCGGGTGCCGGCATAGCCATTTACGCCGTCACGAAGAATTGCCGTCAATGTTGTGGAATCTGCTTCTGAAACAACAATATTAACTGGCTTTGAAGGAGAAATGGCCCCTTTGTTATCCGTTGCAATTGCCGTCAGGGCGTAGTTGCCTGCCTGACTCACCTCCCACCTGAACGAATAAGGGGCACTGGTGCTTTCGCCCAGCTTGGTGCTTCCTTGATAGAATTCGACTTTGGCAACAGCGCCATCGGAATCGAACGCCTCTGCCTCGATTGTGATGGCCTCGCCTGCAATAAATACGGAACCTTCTGACGGTGAAGTCAAGGTAACGGCCGGAGCACTGTTAGGATCGAGAACAGTGACTGTTACAGCGCGGGACGTGCTGCTGGCGTTTTTGTCATCGGTGGCGATTACTGTCAGGGAATAGACACCGGCTGATTGGGGCGTCCAGGAGAGTGTATGGGGAGCCGTAGTTGACTGGCCCAACTTTGTGGCCCCTTGGTAGAATTCCACCAAGGAAACGCTGCCGTCGTTGTCGGCAGCATTTGCTGTAATGGAAACTGTCTCTCCCAGATTGACAACGGCACCGCTAACCGGAGCAGTAATTACCGCAACAGGAGAGATATTGCCGGTATTGACCACCCGGTATTGCACCGTTAATGCCGGTCTGAATGCGGGGTCTGTACACTCGTGAGAATAAAATCGTTTAGGGTTGCTGTTGCCGCTAACCGGGACAATCTTCCACCCGTAATTGTTCGCTGAACCACGACTGATTTTGGTCACCCCTCCGGTAACATCGATGCTTAACCATTGGGGATCATATCCTACCTTGCCTTCACCATCGAAGTTTTCCGCTATATCGATACCTTCAGCAAGGGCACCGGCCGAGTACCAAGGCACGCCGACAGCACGGCGGTTCCAGGTGGTTTCGTTTTCCACCCAACTCTGCAGCAGTTGATATGCCCGGTAAACATGATCATACGAGGAATACTTGTAGAGTCTCAACATAGACGACTCGATGACCGCGCCATCGGGAATCGGCCCCCCTTCAGATTGGAAAATTGCGAAATGCACCATACCGTTCGCTTTCCAACCCGTTGAGTTGTCAACAAGACTTGGCCTGTCACCAAAGTTCGAATTGCTGTAATACTGATCAAGGTATGTGTCTTTTGTCCCGATGTACCCGTTTACACCTTCCTGCAGGGTTACGGTTCGCACCGAAGGGTCGGTGGTCGATACAGTAATTGATACCGGTTGCGAAGTGGTAATATTGCCGTTGTCCGTTGCGACGGCGGTCAAGGTATAAACACCTGCCGGAACATTCGTCCAGGTGAAGGTAAATGGCTCCGAAGCGGACTCCCCGAGCTTGGTGCTTCCCTGGTAAAATTCCACCTTCGAAATGCTTTTGTCTGCATCGATGGTATCGGCAGTGAGCGTCAAATCCGTGCCGGCCAAAGCATAATCTCCGTTTGCGGGAGACGTTATGAACGGAGGGTGGTTATCCGCGGGTTGCGGTTGCCAGTTCAGCGGTTTATAAGCCCATATGTCACCGGTGTAGTAATCATAGACTCCAATATAACAATCCAGAGCTCTGATATATTTCCACTTGCCGAGAATTCCCGTCAAAATATCTGTAAAGGTACTCTTGTCGGGAGCATCCTGAGAAGTAGATGTAACAGGAGAAAGGACCCACTTGCCTGTGGCAAGGTCACTGGGGGGAGTAAGAATCCATATAAGCGGGTCTCCGTTCCACAACACATACACTTTCCTGAGTGGATCGTAATCCATCCCGTATCCGCCGAGCTTGGAAAAATCGAAACTTCCCCCGGATACTGCCGGTGTGAAAATTACGTTGCCATTGAGGGGACCCGGAGAATCAAGACGCCAGTAAGTAAAAATGCCGCCAGAGACGGTTCTTAGGAAGATATTGAGATCAGGATTATAAGCTCCTGCACCCTGCCCCGAAAAAGTAGTGCTCGATCTGCCGACTTTTTCATAGGTATCCTTCGTGGGATCATTGACATCAATGACTGTATACTTGAAGAGGCTGTTGGTTTCCTGAATGTATAGAACATCCTTTCCGTTTTCCTGGGCATACCCGGTTGCCCCCTCAATGAAATTCAGCCCTGGGGGGCGAACATCCGTTGGAGATGTCGGTTTGAGGTTATTGCGGTTCTGCCACATCTGGCCGCCGGTAACATCGGAATATAAGGACGGGTTTACCTGAGAGCCTGTTGTGCCTCCAACCTGATTGGGATTAGCTTTTGATGGATCCCAGAAATATGGACCCGTTATCGTTCCGTCAGCAAAAGAAAAGATTCCGCCCCCGTTGAACACGGCCCCGCCAAAAGTGACAAACCTGTCGACTATGGACAGAAATTCGGAGTTGTCATAGGTATGTGCTGAAATTGGTGCATTCATCATTCCATCAACAGGTTCATAATGACCGTTCATGGGACCGACATACTTTACTTCACTCGGTAATGAGGCACGCTCCCATTCCAATGTGGATGCACGCCACCGATATACTTCATTGCCCGGATAGTTTGCATGCCCACCGCCCCAGAAAATCAGATCACCGCGGTTAGGGTCCCACGCCATGGAACTCCACGCTTTTAGCACCCTGGAGGGGTCACCGACAGACGGGGCTTCAGGTGGTGCAGGTCGTTGAGCAAGCGGAGTCCATACTTCTTTAAAACTATTTCTATTGAGCTTTACCCAATTATTTCCCGGAAGCTTGGCAAGTGTTTGCCCTATCGGAGAATCAAGGGTCAGTTGATACGTTTCAGCCTCACTATTGGCAGACAAGAGAATAACGACTGTCAATGCCATTAAGAAACTCAACAAAGATCTAAATTTAATAACGGAATGTAAATGCTTGTTCCTATGAGACATAAAAACCTCCTTTACATCCACTCACAACACAAGAAAAAAGATAAAGGATCAAAAGTCGACAGATTCTAACAACTATTATAAGCATGCCTTCCGGTGCCACAACTCCATCATCAGCAGATGCCAGATAATATCCCCATAAAACGACGCACCGGTTTCACTGTGAATTTTGAAAATCTCATCCAGAAATCCGTCCCGCAGCCAGGGTCGGATTGAGCACGACGGCCCCAACAGGGTATCGCGCACAAATGCGGCGATATTCGGCTTGGTTCTGGTCCAGACCCCGATGGGAAGCCCGAAGCCATGTTTCTGCTTGGCGATAATCTCGGGGGGGAGGAACCCTTTCAGGGATTCCTTGAAGATGTAGCGGAGGTAGGTACCCCGCACCTTCAGGTCTGAGGGCATCCGCCCGGCCAGGTCCACGAGGCGGTGGTCGAGGAACGGATAGGCAACCCGCATGCCGGCCTTGGCGGCCATGGCGTTGACTTTGCGCAGGTCGTTGTCGGTAACGGTGTGCTTCATGTCGAGATAGAGGAGCCGATTGAGTTCGTCGTCGGTGCCGGCTGAGTTCCAAAGCTCCCGGGCCCAGGCGTTGGTGTCGTGGCCACCGAGCTGCCGCATAAATTCGGGGGAGAAGATGGCATCGCCCCCAAGGGCCGCTACCGGATTGTAGGAGTAGAAGCGGTCGGGCTGGGGAATGTTGGCGCGGCGGATGTACTTCTTCCCCTTGCCGATGACGGAGTGCAGTTCAGGCGCCAGGGCCACGAGTGGCTCAATAATCCCCTTGCGGAGCAGCCTCGGCACCTGGTGGTAGGCGCTGAAGATTCTGCCGGCGGCGTAGCGCTCGTTGCCGCCGAAGATCTCATCGCCACCGTCACCCGCCAGCATGGTGTCGATTCCATTTTCCCTGGCAAAGCGGGCACAAAAGTAGGAGGGGATGGCCGATGCGTTGCCGAATGGCTCGTCGTAGACGTCCATAAGTGCGTCGATGGCGGAAAGGACGTCATCGGGAGTGACCATGTATTCGTTGTGCTCGGCGCCGAAGTGCCGGGCCGCGATGCGGGCGTAGTCCAACTCGTTGTAGCCCGGCTCATCGAAGCCGATGGAGAAGCTTGTTACGCTCCCGGCGAGCTTCTTGACCATGCCGGTGACGGTGCTGGAGTCGGTACCTCCCGAGAGGAACGTCCCCACCCGGCGGCCTGCTGCCCCTTCGGCATCGAGGATGACACGGACCGACTCCTCAATGGCGTTGGGTACCAGAGCGCGGAAGGACTCCTCACCTGAGTTTTCGACGGTGTAGTCCAGGTCATAGTAGCAGGTGAGCTTCGGAACTGGATTGGCGCCTGAAACGGTGATGACGTGGCCGGGCGGGAGCATCCACAGGTTGCGATAGACGGTGCGGGGCCCCGGGATGGCAGAGAAGTTGAGGTAGTCAACCAGCGCGCCGGGATCTACCCCGCCCGGATCAACGCCGGGGACGGCCAGGATGTCACGAATGCGGGGGGCACAGATCACCCGTTCTCTGTCTGCCAGGTAGACCACGGGGACGATGCCGTAGCGGTCCGTGGCGATGTGGGCCGTGTTCTGGCGCTTGTCGATGATGCAGACTGCGCAGGGGCCATTCAAGCGCGTGAGGAAATCGAGTCCGTGGCGTTCGTAGAGGGCGGCAAGAAGGCGGGCGGTGTTGTACGGCTCAAGGGAGAGTTCGCGGGCCAGATCAGCGGCATTGTAAATGGTGCCATCGAAGGCAACCGCCACGGCGTCACCGTCATACACCTCCCCTCCCCCGATATTTGCCCAGGAAACCGGTGCGATTGAAGGGAGGGAAAGGGAAGCTGCTTTTTCGGTTTTATTGGTTATGAGTGCGTGCATTTTCGAGTCTCTTTATTACTAAAGTCTGATTCAAAGCCTTTCCTCAGTCAAAAGTCTGTCGAGCAGCCCGAGGTTACGTCCCCAATCGTGGTGCGTGGCGACAAAGTCCCGTGCTTCGGAAATCATGACGTTTCGCCTCTGTTCATTCCGGAGACATTCAACAACGGCCCTAGCAAAGGATGCCGGCTCGCTTTCCACCCGGATGCTGCCTCTATGACCACTGACCCCTTGTACAGCTTCAGGCCGGGCAACGACCGGAACGCCGGCGGCCATGGCTTCGAGGACTTTGTTCTGGATTCCCCTGGCAATCCGGAAGGGGGCAACGAATACGCCGGCCTCGGCAAGGTAGGGACGTATGTCGGGGACAAAGCCTGTAACTTCTACGTTCTCATGCCGCCCGGCAAGGGCCATGACCCGAGGGCCCGGCTTTGAACCAGCGATCACGAAGCGGGCATCGGGGAGTTCGTTCCTGACCAGTGGCCAGACGTCGTCAGCAAAGTGCGTGACGGCATCCTCGTTGGGGTAGTAATCCATGGCACCCATAAAAAGGACGGTTTTGCCGTTGGCGTTGGATGTTCCGATTTTACTGAAATAATCGGAATCGACACCGTTCGGGATCGACATGGTTCGGGCTCGGGGACAAAAGGTGCGGAACAACTCCACCTCCTTGTCGGAGACAAAAACACTCCAGTCGAAGGCCTCTCCTACCCTTTTCTCATACTCCTCCAGCCGCTGCCACTCGCGCCGGTAGACCGGTCCGTAGGGAAAGCCGGTGAATCCGGCGTACATACGCCATTTGTCGGAGTCCACATCGACAAAATCCATTATGAGCGTGGCTTTGCCGCACCGCTTGCCGTCATAGTGCCGGCTCCGGAATACGTACTCCGCCATGGGCGAAGAGAAACAAAAGATGGCATCGAAATCCACGCCGTCAAGAAGCTGGTCGATCTGCTCCTGAAGCCGCGACGAGTAGAAATAGGGCACACTCAGGGCGGTTCTGGTCATCAGGTACGGCAGAGACTTGATCTTCTGCCATTGCGGGTTGATGACATCGTAGCGGTAGTCAATGCTGTAGTCCTTAAGTACCGCCAGGTGATCCAAATCACGCTCGTCGTCCACCAGGAAAGCAAGGTAGAGGCTGTGCTCCCGCGCCAGGTGCCTGATCTCATGGAACGAGCGGATTTTGTCCCCTTTATTGGGCGGATACGGAATCCTGTGGCTGAGGAACAGGATGTTCACGGAATCCCCCGCACGAGCTTCGGTCCGAGCCAGTTGGCAACCGGCAAAGGGAGCTTCTTCCACGCCCGGATCATCAATTCGTATTTGGGATTGACGGGGCTCACGTTGGGCATCTCTTTTGCCTTGACCAGATGACAACGGTAGTCTAGCGGCTCGGGCTCGAAGCCCCAGTGTTTCTTGAATTTGAAGGAGCCGGTGTCGCGCTTGCTCCGGCCGAAGTCGAAGACTTTGAAGCCGTGTTCGCACCCGTAACGCATCAGCTCCCAGTACATGAAGTCGTTGACGGCAAAGTCGAAGTATTCACGCAGCCCCCCGCCGTAGTAAGGCAGGAGCGTGTCGCCGTAGACGAAAGTGAGTACACCGGCAGCGATGGCACCGTCTTTCCAGACGCTGAGGATAAAGGCATCGGGAAAAGCTTCCATGAGGTTGCGGAAGAAGCTGAGCGGATAGACCGGGCTTCCCAGGTCACGGACGTTATGTGCATAGACATCATGAAACATCTCAAGGTCTTCGATGCCGCCTACGCGGGACAAAAGCCCCGCATTCTGCCCCTTGCGCACCATGGCCCTCTGTTTGCGGGGGATGGCATTCATGTTGTCGGTAACCGTCGGGAGAATCTCTTTCCGGAAGGTCACGTAGAGGTCTTTGGTGAACCATTGAGGCCGCTGCGGCTGCTCGGCAGCTTCACCCGAAAGGTTCCTCACTTCGAGGTAATCGACTCCCAGGCTCGCCGCACACTTCTCTGCGGCGGCAATCAGTGCGTCGCGGGCCGACTGATCAGCGGCAAGGACTCCGCCGTAGACCCCGAAGGGGACCGAGACGAGGCTGTGGCCGAAAAAACGGGATTTCACTTCGGTAAGGGGAAGGACGCCGCAAAGTTCGTCTCCCTCTCGTGCCATAAGGAAGTGGGAGCGATGGCCGAAGGACTTCTCCACCGCCTCCTTCCATCCAGTGAGGTGGAACAGGGAACCATCTGCGGAGTTTCTGACAAAATCGTCCCATTGCTGTTTGTGGCTGTTGTTGTATTGTTGTATTTCTATCATTGCCATTAAGCCTTTTCCTAAACACAAATCCTGTTAACAATGACATCAACAATCCGCTCTGCTGCGTGCCCGTCCCAGAGGGGCGGAACGGCGCCGCCGGCATCGAAGCCGTTGAGCCGCTTCTTCCCTTCAGCAACGATTCGCTTGCCGTCAATTCCCACCAGAATGTTGGTGCCACGGGTGACGGTCACGGGCCGCTCGGTATTTTCCCGGATGGTGATGCATGGGACGCCAAGAACGGTGGTTTCTTCCTGAATCCCCCCCGAGTCGGTGAGAACCAGCCGCGCCTGGCTGGTGAGGCGGAGAAAATCGAGGTACCCAAGAGGGTCGGTGAAGATGAATCCGTTGACCAGGTGGCCGAGACTGAATTCATCGATCCTTTTCCGGGTGCGCGGATGTATTGGAAAGACGAGGGGAATCTCACGCGCAATCTCATGAAGAGCCGTCATTATTACGGTAAGATTCTGCCGGTCATCCACATTGGACGGACGGTGGAGGGTTACGACGCCATACCCCTTGGGTGCGACACCAAGGGTTTCAAGAATGGTGGATGTTGCGGCCCGATCGGCATGTTTTACAAGGGTATCGATCATTGTGTTGCCGACGAAGAACACTTTTTCGGCAGCCACCCCCTCGTGCTTCAGGTTCTCATTGGCGCTGTCCTCGGTGGTGAAGTGCCAATCGGCAATGGCGTCGGTAAGAAGTCGGTTAATCTCTTCGGGCATCGTACGGTCGAAGCTCCGCAACCCCGATTCCACATGGGCCACTGGAATACCCAGTTTGGATGCAGTTATGCTGGCGGCCATGGTGGAGGTTACGTCACCGACGACTATCATGAGGTCGGGTTTTTCCTCCATGAGCACAGGTTCGAGCCGTTTCATAATTTCGGCGGTCTGTTCAGCCTGGGTGCCGGAACCGACCCCGAGATTGCGATCGGGTCGCGGAATGCCCAACTCTTCAAAGAAGAGCTTCGACATCCGGTGATCATAGTGCTGTCCCGTATGCACGAGAACATGGGTGATACCCCGTGCCGCGAATTGCTCACAAAGTGGTGCAATCTTCATGAAATTCGGTCTTGCACCTACTATACTCATGACTTTCATATCCAGATTTCCTCTTTCAACTGTCCGTCGTTGCTCGTTTGCTCTTCCAGCACCTTACCCATGGGGGCAAAACGAAGTGAGCCAAGGAGGTGTCTCAATTTTCCCTCGGTGCGATGGAGGTTCAGATAATGTCTGAAACGCGATCTGAGCCCAGCCGAAATCCGCGGTTGGTCCGGATCAATCTCCCAAGGATGAAAATAGAGAACCGCTGGTTGCCGTTCGTTACGGTTGACATATTCGATGCCACGCCGGACAAGAGCGGCCGGCAGCAGTCTCAGGTAGCCGCCACCGGCAATGGGAAGCCGTAGTTCCCGGCCAGCACCGCGGATATTCAGGGTTGTTAGGGGAAATTCCCTTAGACTTCCGGTGGTGCAGGCAATCTCGTGTGGAAAGCGCCGGGCGCATGGGATACCGTAGGTATCGTGGACAACGGGAAAGATGCTCGAATCATAGGAGAATCCTTCTTCCACAAGTATATCGAGGGCCCACAGGGACCGCCCTGTGATGGAGTAACTGGGGGCCCGGTAGCCATGGACCGCCTCGCCGGTAATTCCCTCTATGATTCCCTTTGCCCGTCTGATGTCTTCACGGAACCGGTCGGGGCCGATTTCATAAACCAGTTGATGGCCATAACCGTGGCATGCAACCTCGTGCCCCCGTCCGGCGATCTCGGCGACGAGTCCCGGCGCCCGTTCGGCCACCCAGCCAAGGATGAAAAAGGTTGCCTTTACCGAGAACACGTCTAAGAGGTCCAGGGTCTTGAGGGTATTCGCGACAACCCTGGGTTTGAAGCTATCCCACTCGCTGTGTTTGACAACCCGCGCAAAGGCGTTTACCTGGAAGTAATCCTCCACATCAACCGTAAGGGCATTAACGATCAGCTTGACATCCACCCCAGCATCCCTTTGCGCTTCTTGTCGGGCTCGATGTCAGCCCTCTTCTCAAGAAGCGAAGTCTTTTCTTTGAGGGCTTTGACTTCGCGCAGGATGCTGCTGACGCTGCTGTCCATGAGCGTTAGGCGAGCATCGATGCCGCCGGCGATCTCCCCCATGTGTTTTTCGATGCTGATGAGCTTGTCGATGAAGTCCCCCGCCCCACCGTGGACGATGGCTGACATAGCTTCTTCCACACGGTCGAGACGCTCGGCTATCCGGGGCGACAGAGCACGGGAGGAGGATACCACCTCCAAATCCTCCTCATCCCCCCAGTAATTGGCATCCTCTTCCAGTTCTCCCACCACTTCCCTCACCAGGTCGACCGATATCTCGCGGGTCTGTTCGGCAAAGGCCGAAATCATGAGGAAATCGCCAATAATGTTGATGAGCCGCGGAATCCCCCGGCTGAACTGGTAGACGACCTCAATGGTTTCAGTAGGCAGTTCGACGGCTTCGCGGTTGCCTGCCACTTGCAGCCGATGGAGGATATAGTCCCCGGTTTCCTCAAGGCAAAGGGGCTTAAGGTGGCAGGTTATGCCAATCCGCTGCCGCAGTTGTTTGAGTTCGGGCTGGTGCAGGGCCTTCCGGAGTTCGGGCTGACCCACGAGAATTATTTGGAGAAGCTTAGAGCGGTCGGTCTCCAGGTTGGACAGAAGCCGCACTTCCTCTAGCAGATCGGGGGAAAGATTCTGCGCTTCGTCGATTATCAGGGTCGGCTGGTTCCCCCGGGCATACTGTTCTACCAAAAATTCGTTGAGTTCCCGCAACAGGGTCAGGCGGTCCTTGCCCGACACCTCCAGTCCGAAGTCTTCGTTAACCATGGCTATCAGTTGTTCCGAAGACACACGGGTGTTGAAAATTTTGGAGAGAACGACACGATCGCCGAGTCCCTTGATGAGGTTTCGCAGAATGGTGGTCTTGCCGGAACCAATCTCGCCAGTAAGAAGGATGAAGCCGACCCGTTCCTTGATTCCGTAGTCAAGATAAGTGAGCGCCTTCTTGTGGGACTTACTCAAGAAGAGGAACTCCGGGTCGGGAACCAGCTCAAAGGGTTTTGCGGTAAATCCGAAAAATTCTTCGTACATGATCCGTGCTTTCAGTAGGTTAGTCTGGCCTGCAGCCAGATGATGTTGTTACGGTAATCGTTCACGTTAACGTTGGAGTCGTTGTTGTTCCAGGTGTAGCCGAGCCCCATGGTCAGAAGCCTGAGGGTGTATTCGAGGCCTGCCTGGGCGGTGTAGCGATTGACCTTTTCGGTAACGGTAATGATTTCGTCCGGTGAAAATCTGTAACGGGTGTAGCTCCCCCCCACGTTGGCCGCAAGATTTGCCCCCAGCGGCACTTTCGCACTCAGTGTCCCGCCGGCGGATTTGTCCTGCCGGTCTTCAGTCTCGTAGTCGCTATTGGTGTAGAAGCCTGTCAGGGTTGCCTCAATGCCCTGCTTGTATTTTATGGAGCCACCGGTTGTTTCCCTTTTGACCACGCCCTCGTTGACGGAGTCGAAAAAATCCTGTGAATAGTACGCACCCAGGGAAAAACGTTCGGAAAGAGCATAGTTCGCCATGACGTTCCATATAAGGGAATCCGTGTCCGCAGGATGGTATTCTTGAGGCACCAGTTCGTCCTCTTGAACAATGTCCGTGCCAATGAGATACTGAATACGCTCTGTCAGTGTTCCCGACTTGTATCGGTAGTAGACCTTACCGATGGAGCCATTGAGGGTCAGTTTAGGTGTTACCTGGAGAACAGCGCCTATCGTGCCGGTATGGGTATCATAGCCGTTCCAACCGGTTTCTTGTAAAGACTCTCCTAAAGGTAAAAAATTTGTTACATAAAATGTATCATCGACACGATAACCAGCTGTCACAGTGCGTAAATAAGTAGTAAAAACATTGATGTTCTCCTTCGGCCGATGGGCACGGTAGGCATATTCCCCGTAGACCGACAGCCTTTCCCCGAAAGTCTTGGTGAGCCGCCCCGTGGCGCTGTGATCCTGGGCAGTCTCACTCTCGGAATCATCGTACCAGGTGTTCTTGTAGGTGTACCCCGCGGTCAAGCTGATGCTGCTGGTGAGCGGCAAGACAATATACGGGTTCACCGTAAGGATGTTTGAGTCGGTGGTATTGACGAAATCGTTGCCGGCGGCTACCGGACGGCGCTCGTCAATGGGCACCCGGGCATACACATCACTCACCTTGAGGAACAGGATGTCCCGTATGGGGTTGTAGGTTGTATCAAAGCGCACCCGCTGGGTTTTTGCCAGGGAGGTTTCATTCTCATCGCTATGTTTTGCGAACAGCTTGAAGTAGAGCCCGTAATCGAGGCTCAGCTTCAGGAGGTTCGTATCGATCAGCGCGTTGAGTGACGGCGCTACGGTAGTGATGAAGTCATCCCGGCGATTGTCTTTGGTCAAATCTATGTTGTCGTTGTACTCTTCGCGAACCATAATGCTGGGAGTAAACGTCAACTCGGCGGATGCCCGGGAAGCCCAGGCTACAGCAATGAAAAATGTGGAGACGACTGCGCGACGCCTGATCATGCGGCCCCCTGCCCGGCATCTTCGGAGTAGTATTTGTATGAATAGTAGTGGTAACTACTATAGCGATTGACCTCAACGTCGTTATAAACAACGCCAAGCAGGTTCGCCCCCTTGAGCAGGCCAAGGGCCTCCTTGAGGTGAGCCAGGGGAACCTGACCTTCGCGAACAACGAAAATAACGCCATCAACTTCGGAAGCAATGGAATAGGCCTCGGCAAAGTGCAATACCGGAGGCGTATCAATGATGACGTAGCGATCCGGATAACGATGCTTGAGCTCTTGAATGAATTCCTTCATGCGACTCGATGAGATGAGTTCCACCGGGTTCGGGACAGGTCCGCCGGCAGGAAGAATCGAGAGACGGCCAATACCCGTTTTTATGAGGGCCTCTCCCACGTCAGTACCATTCATGAGGCAATCGGACAAGCCAAGCTTGTTGGGAATTCCAAGATACGAGTGAGTCGTTGGGCGACGCAAATCGGCGTCCACCAGGACGACGGTGTGGTCATATTCCTGGGCAAGGGAAAGGGCTATATTCAGGGAAGTAATGCTCTTTCCTTCCCCCTGGAGCGTACTCGTTACCATGATGGTATTGAGAAACTGCTCTCCCTTGGTCAGTTTGATGATGACCGACTTGAGCTTCTTGTATTCCTCGGCCACGGGTGACTGGGGCTGGGTAATTGAAACAAGATAGGGATTATCCACATTCAATCGCGTTTCGGACTGGTATGGTCCCAGGCTGGCTTCACCAAGGGGTGTAGACTGAATTGATGGCGCAACCTTGCGATGCTTATCCGGAACGGACACCGGCGCGGCCCCGCCTTGCTCACGAAGTCTGGTTGCCTTTTCAAGTATTTCTTCTATTTTACTCACGATTATTCTCCTGCCTTACGTTTCAGCCAACAGATTCTAAATATTAATACCAAACCCGTTGACCACAGATTCGATGAGGGTCAGCCCAATAATTTCATGAATGAGGGCACTGACAATCACAAGCATATAGACACCTGCAACGGTGTAGATGATGCGGTCGCGCTTCTTGATGCGCGCCTCCTCATCGGCATTGAAAATCCGCGGTATTACCGCGATAACTTCGAGTCCCAGTTGTTTTAGAGTGCTGCTCTCCTTGACGGACGAATCAAGCGTTTCACGCAGGAAGATTATTCCTGCGCCGCCCGCCAGGCCGGCCAGTATGCCGAGCAGGATAAGCCGAACCCGGTTGGGGCTCACCGGCTTGTTCGAAACCACGGCAGGATCGACTATACGGAACGTTGTGGCCTTGTCCTCCACTTCCATCTGCTTGGAAACTTCAGACTGTCCTTGACGTGCAAGAAGCTGTTCGTAAATGAGCCGGTGGGCATCGCGTTCCTTCTCCAATTCGGCCAGCTTCATCTTTTCCGCAGGGATATTGCGGAGTTCCCCTTCTTTACGGCCGACCACGGCGCCCATTTGCCTCAGCTTGGCGTCGATTGCTCCAAGCTCCGACTCCGTCTGGAAAAGACGCTGCTTAAGATCCTGGTGGATTGGGTTAAGGGTACTCATCTCACTTTCAGGTACCGAATAATCAGAAGAATTGCCGCCCTTTGGCGCGGATTTCAAAGCCTCGATTTCAGCCTTGAGCTTGATGATTTCGGGATAGTTTTCCGTATAACTGGAGAGAAGCTGCTTGATTCGGTTTTCACGCATGGAAATCTGCGCATCCGATGAACCGCCAGATCTTCTAGTATTGAGCACGGCAACAGTGAAAGGCTCTTCACCCCGGAGTTGCTGCTTTATGCTTTTACGAGTGGCGACAAGTTCGTTGCGTCTGATACGCATGGCGTCACTCTCGGCCATATAGGTTTTGATCTCGTCAATAAGCGCCCGATCGTCCACCGACATGTAAACGCCCTTGCTCTGACGATAGGCAATTATTGCCTCTTCGGCCTTGTCCACCTTATCTTTGTATAGCTTTACCTGCTCGGTAATGAACCGATTGGCTCCATAGGCTTCTTCACGCTTGGATGAAACGTTGGACTCCACGTAACCGCGTACGAGGGCATTGACATACTCCATTGCCACCTGGGGGTCCTTATCCTGAAACGTGACAATAAAGAGGTCATTCCCCTTTATATTAATGTCGGTACCCTTTTGGAATTTATTGATCAATTCCTCAAGTTGACGTTCATTTTTGGCCGTCGCATCGAGATCAAGTTTTTTCAGAACATTCAGGACGCTTTCACGGCTCAACATAGCGTAACGAAGCACCCTGATCTTGTCCTCAACCGAGGGAGTAATCGTAATCCCCTTGACCATATCCTTTATGATACTACGTTCAATAAAAACGGTACTCTTTGCCTCGAACAGCTTTGGCAGGAAGAAACTCCCCCAGACAACAACAGACATAATGAGAAGAGCTGAGGCTATGAAGAGATAGCGACGCTTCACCAGCATTTTGTAATATTTTTGAAATTCGTTTGCCTGCAGATCCATGTCTTAATGCTCCAACCCTTTGTTAGAAAATGCTTTCTTTGACGATAATGTAATCACCGGGCATCAGGAAAATATTTTGTGAGAGATCGCCATCTTTCATCAGGTCCTTCATCTTGACCGTAACTGGTGCCGCCCCTTTGCGCAAAACCTGAACTGAGTTCTCGCTGGCGAACTTGGTCATACCCCCGGCTTCAAGAATGGCGTCAAGAATCTTGTACCCTTCCCGGTGATACGTGAGTTTAGGTGCTGTTACGGCGCCCATCACATATATCTTGTTGGACTCGATATCCGGTACGTAGATGATGTCTTCCGCCTTAAGGAGCGGGTCGTTGGAAAGGTCACCCTTGATGAGCAGATCATAGAAGTTGACGTTGAGCTTTTTACCGTCGCGCATCAAGTAGGCACGGGTAAGATCAGCGGTCTTGTAATTGCCGAACCTGGCCATAAACTTCATCAGGGTGGTACGGCCCGTGAGAAGGTTAATTCCCGGAGGGACCCCGCCTCCAATCACATAGATCTTATTGTTGGTGATGCCCCCCACGGTAACGGTAACTATGGGTGCCTTGACAATTTCTTTCATCTTTTCGGTCAGTTTACCGGCAAGCTGCATGGGGGTGTTTCCCGATGCGCTTACATCGCCGATTGCCGGGAGGGTGATTTTCCCATCGGGCCGTACGATCACCGGAACGCTCAACTCCGGCACCCCCCATACCGATATCGTGAGACCGTCACCGTCGCCGATGACATAATCGTCTCCGCCCTGCTCAGCCCCAATAGCGGCAAACGCCATGGCAAGCATCACAATGACGATGATAAGTACAACACGAGCCATTCGGCCAAATCCGCCCATAAACAGATTCATCACGCCTCCTTTGACTACCTGCTCCCGCGACCGAACATCATCACCTTTACTGTTTCAAGTGCAATAAACAGATCGAGGAGAAGGGACATATTCTTGATGTAATAAAGATCATACCGAAGCTTTTCTATGGCATCGTCCACCGAGGCGCCATAGGCATACTTAACCTGCGCCCAGCCGGTTACGCCGGGTTTCACGAAGTGGCGCTCGGAATAATAGGGAATGACTTCCTTGAGTTTATCGACAAACTCGGGGCGCTCGGGGCGGGGGCCCACAAGGCTCATGTCCCCCCTGAGGACATTGTACAATTGGGGTAGTTCGTCAAGCCGCGACGTCCGCAGGAATTTCCCGAACCTGGTGATACGGGGATCGTCTTTCTGGGCCCACACCGCACCGGATGACTTTTCGGCATCGGCGCGCATCGACCTGAACTTGTAGAGGACAAAGGTACGGTCGCCCTGCCCCACGCGCACCTGCCGGAACAGAATCGGGCCGGGAGAAGTCAGCTTCACCCCCAGAGCTACAAACGGAAGGATCGGAAGAATCAGGATGATGCCGAAGAGCGCAAGGGCCAGGTCAGCGCTTCTCTTCATGACTCGGCCGAAACCCGTCCTGTGGAAACCATCGGAAAAGATGAACCAGCTCGGGGTAATATTCTCGATCATCAGCTTGCCGGTGACCTGTTCGTAAAAGGAAGGGGCATCAATGACTTCGATGCCGCTGAATTTGCAGTTGAGCACCTCGCTTAAGGGGAATGACCCCCGCCGCTCGGAGAGACTCACGACAATTTTGTCGGTCCGCTCCCTGAGGGCCGCGGAAACAAGGCCATCGCCATTGTCGACGATATGCTGCGACGGAACATAAACAGGTTCGTTGGGGCAGCCGAAATAACCTGCCAGCACATGATGATGGTTGGTTGCCGAAACGAGTCCGCCGATTTCCCTTGCCAGGGGACCTGTGCCCAGCACCAGGACACGGCGTGCCAGCCCCGGATGGTAAAAGGAAACCCGGCAGAAGAGATGCCAGAGAATTTGCAGGGTACCCAGGATTGCCAAGGCCATGGCAAGGAGTCCCCTGCCGATGGTCAAATCGGGTGCAAGATAGAAAATGGCGGACAGGAGCAGAAATGAGACACCGAGCGAAATCAGCGTAAAGACGATGCGTTCCCTCAACTTCATGTTCTTGTCGGGATTGTAGAATTCAACCATGAATGAAGAGAAGATGACTGCCACCACCAGGAGCACAACCTGGGTAGCTCCCTTGATAGTCGTGAGACTTTCCATCCCCGGAATGGTGCCGAACCGGACCATGTAAGCGATGCCCAGGGCAAGGACCGTACAGAGAATATCTCCGGTTATGAGCAGGATTATCATCTTCTTCATGACCTGCGTCCTCTCCTAGCGCGACAACTGGGCAAGAAGCTGCTGCGCGGCAGCACTCTCAGAAAAAGCACCCAACTGGAGAGATTTCTGAGCGCTGGCTTTTGCTTTTGCTCTGTTGCCGGACTGGTTGTAAGCCAGTGCAAGGTGATAGTGCACGGCAGGGTTTTGGGGGAGCATGGAGGCAGATTTTTCAAGCAGCCTGACGGCAGCGGCTCCTTTGCCGCTTCGGGCCAGGACGTAACCGTAGGTATCCATGACGCCGGGGTTGTTGGGCTGGAGACGGTACGCACGATCGGCCATCTTCAGCGCTTCCGCCTTGCCGGCATAACCGTCCGCCCCCAGATAGGCCAGGTTGTTGAGCGCGGCGACGTTGTTCGGCGACACTGCCAGCACTGCACGGTAAAGGCCGGCAGCCTCTTTCTTCCGCCCCGACTGGTCGAAGGCCGCACCCTTGGCAAACAGCGCCGGGACGTTCTTCGGCTGCTTCTTGAGTATGGCGTCATAGGCAGCAACGGCCCCGGAGATGTCGCGCTTTTTCATGTAGAGATCGCCCAGCATCATCGATGCCTTGAAATTGCCGGGTTCCACGGCAAGCCCGTTTCTGACCTCCTGGAGGGCACGGCCATAGTCCTTCTGGCTTTCGTGGATCGAAGCGACCACCAGATGTCCGGCGGCAGACCGTGGAGAGGCCGCGACAAGTTTTTGTGCCTGTTCGAGAGCCTTGGGGATGTTCCTGCCAGCCACCAACGCTCCGATTTTGAGGGAAATCGCCCGGGCCGGTGCAATTTTTTCCAGCTCTTCATAGACTTTGACTGCTTCGTTATACTTTTTGTCCGCAACCAGCAGTTCACCCTTCATTTCCAGAAGGACACCATTGCGCGGGGACACTGCCAGCCCCTCGTTGACCAGGGGCAAGGCCTTGGCAGGCTGCCTGTGGCGTACATGGTAGGATGCCAGGGCGATATAACCGAGGGGGTTTTTCGTCTCCTTGGCCCGGTTATAATAGTCGACTGCTTCCTGGGCCTTACCTTGGGCCTCGCTGATGGCGCCGAGACCGATCATCGCCTTGATGTTGGCTGGGTCACGCCGCAATGTTTCGGCATACAACGGGGCGGCACGGCCGAAGTCCTTCTTGCCGAGGTAGTGTGCTGCCAGATTGAGGGAAGCAGGATGATAGTTCGGGTCAGCCGCACGCGCTTTAGTCAGGTAGGCTATCCCTTCCTTTTCCCGCTTGCCGGCAAAGGAGGCTGCGGCCATGGTGTTATAGAGTTGGGCATCCTGCTTGCTGCCCCGCAGTCCACCCTTCAGGATCTCGATGGCCCTGGCTTCCTTGTTCTGCCGTATATAGTAACTTGCCAGCATATACCGCGTATTGAGGACATCGGGGCCGACCTTCACCGCCATTTCCAGTTCTTCTTCGCCGATCGCCCTCTTGCCCCGGGCCAGGTTTACGACCCCTTTCTTCATATGGGCGCTGACCAGCGCCGGGTCCAGCTCAAGGGCACGATTAAGCTCTTTCATGGCCTCGTCCGGCATCCCCTTGGCTATGTAAGCACTTCCGAGCACGTTGTGGGCCAGGGCGCTTTTATCATCAACTTCAAGGGCTCGCCTTGCCTCTGTCATGGCATCGTCAACCCGCTTCTGTTGAAGCAGGATCATGGCAGACATGAGCCGTGCCTGGATGAATTTAGGGCTGAAGTCCAATACCTTGCGGAACTGGCTCAGGGCTATCTCCAGTTCGTTGCGTGAATAATGGCTCAACCCGAGATAGTAGTAAGCTCCGGGGTTCTGGCCGATTTTAAGCGCACTCTGGAGTTCGATTACCGCCTGATCGTATTTCTTGCCGGTGTAAAGTGCGACACCCTTGAGCTGATGCCCCTCCGGTCTATGGGGAAGCCGCTTGATAAGATCATCGGCAAGCCGCTCCGCCTGGTCGAGTTGCCCCATGCCGACACGTATCATGCCTATCTTGAAAGCAGCATTGGCGTCCGCCGGGTCAACGGCAATAATTTTCTGCAAATATTCCAGGGTCTTGTCACGGTTGCCCCGTGCTCCCTCAAAAGCTGCGGCAAGATAATAGGCCGAGGTATTTTTGGGGTCTTTCTGTACGATAGTATCAAGAAGCCATTTGCCCTCATCGTCCCGGTTGGTAAGCAGGCAGACGCGGGCCAACTCAAGCATTGCGGAGGTTCGGGACGGTTCGGCGTTCAGGGAAGCCCGCAGGTTCTCTTCGGCCTCTGTGTACATCTTTTTGTGGAGGTAGCTCACGCCAAGCACTTCAAGCCCGTCAGCGGCCCCGGCCCGAGCGGAGAGATACGCCCTGGCTTCGGATATGGCCTGATCAGACTTGCCAAGTGAGTTATAGAGCCTCGCCAGGTCGAGTCTGACCTCGGGCTTGGAGGGATTCTGCCGGAGAGCCTTCTGCAATTCCTTTTCGGCCTGATCGAACTTGCCGGCCTTCATATAGGCTTTTGCCAGCTGATAGCGGGCGTCAAAAAAGTTCTGGTCCTTTTCGACGGCACTTTTAAGGAGAACTATCGCTCCGTTGGCGTTGCCCTTTTCGAGCTCTTTGACTGCTTCGTCGTAGAGTTCTTCCTTTGTTTTACCACCGCAGGCGGCAAGAGTCGCCATCACAAATAGAAGCATTACAATATGTTTTCTAGACAATGCTGTACCCTCCCTGGCGCGCATACGTGCCGGTCATCATTTCCTTCACGAGCGAGGTGAATTTTCTGTAGTCAAGCGGCTTGATCATGCAGATTGAATTTTCAAAACCTTCAAGTGCAGACAGGAGTTCCTTGCTGATGTGGTCAGTCAGGACAATGACCGGGGAGCTGAAACGGCACAGGTCATCAAAAAAGCGCGAACCGTAGGGATAACTCGTTATCACCAGGCCCACGCCTTCATTGCATACCGCTTGCTTTTCCGGACTTTCGTTAAGGATGGTTTCCGCACGATATCCCTCCGCCTCGAGAATTGCGGAGCAGACCCGTGAGAAACCGGCTTCGTCAATAATAAGTATTGTTTCGCGTTCCATGCCGTATACTTCAGCAAAATGGATACCCGTTAACGGCAATGTTAAAAAAACAACCCTTAATAAAAGCACAACAATCTTTATCATGGCGTATTCACTATAGTTTTTATTTACCTCGACATAACCTTACGTAATACCGTACAGTTAATAGCAATACATTAAATTACCCAAGTTGTTACCAACGGAAACACTAACTTTCTTTCGTGAGAAAAAAACAAAAAAAAGTGTGTCCAAAAGACACACTTGCAATACATATATAATAATTCCGGCTAGTTAACTGACAATCAATAGTGACCCTTTTCGATACACTCCCGAGAAACCGCCCCCATGGCCAAAATCGTCATTCCATTTCCGAGAGCCTTTTATAGAGAGCTTTGCGGGATATGCCCAGCAACTTGGCAGCTTGAGACTTGTTTCCGGAACTCTCCTCAAGTGCCGTCACTATCGCCTCTTCCTCAACCTCTCGCAACGTCCGTACCTGTGGCCGTGGCTCAGAAGTGATGGCGCAGTGTCTCAGATCATCAGGAAGTTCCTTGGCCGTTATCCGGTCCTTCTTTGCCAGTACGACGGCGCGCTCGATAACGTTGCCCAGTTGACGTATGTTTCCGGGCCAATTGTAACTGAGGAAGGCCTTCATGACTTCGTCATCGATTTTGAGGGCCTTTCCTTCGCGGGCGCCATACTCCCTGACAAGTTCAGCCACCAGGAGGGGGATATCTTCACGGCGCTCCCGGAGGGGAGGGACCTGGATCTGAACCACATTGAGCCGGTAATAAAGATCTTCGCGAAACGCCCCCGCGGCTATTTCGGCCGGAATATTCCTGTTGGTGGATGAAATGAGGCGAAAATTGACCTTGATCTTTTTGTTGCTGCCGATCCGTTCGATTTCCTTCTCCTGGAGGACCCTCAGAAGCTTTGCCTGAAGCGGTATCTCCAGTTCTCCGATCTCGTCGAGGAATATGGTTCCCTCCGCCGCTTCTTCAAAGCGCCCGATGCGACGGGAAAATGCCCCGCTGAAAGCTCCCTTTTCGTAGCCGAACAGTTCGGATTCTATCAACTCACGGGGCATGGCCGCACAGTTAACCGCCACGAACGGCTTGTCACGCCGCACGCTCCCATAGTGCAGCGATCGGGCGATAAGCTCCTTGCCGGTACCGGTCTCGCCACAGATGAGCACGCTGCTCATGGAGTCCTTAACAGCTTCTATTGTTTCAAAAATATGGGCCATGGCCGGGGTCGCACCCACAATGCGTACCATGGATCCGCCGGGAACCCTTTTGCGCAAGGCTTCGATTTCACGCTTGAGTCCACGCTGTTCCACCGCGCGCGCCAGGATTCCTTTAAGTTTCAGATAATCGGGGGGTTTGATGAAGTAGTAGAATGCACCGCGGGTGATGGCATGGACTGCCGAATCCACGGAGCCGTATGCGGTAAGAAAAATGACCGGGATGTCAGGGTAACGCTCCGCCATGAACTCCATGAGCTGCATGCCGTCTTTGGCCGGCATTTTCATGTCGGTGATTACCGTATCTATATCCTCTTTGCCAAGCGTGTGTTCAGCCTCTGCAACATCTACGGCCTTGAATACCGTGTAGCCTTCCTCCCGCAGTATTGCGGCGAGCACTTTCAGCGCATTCGGCTCATCATCAACAATGAGCACCTTGCCATGCATATTACCCTGCATATTGCTCCCCCTGGGAACTTTCCGCGGGGAGACAGAGCCGTACCGTTGCGCCGCATCCTTTGGAACTCAATATTTCCAGGCTTCCCCCATGATGCTGGACAATCTCACGGGCAATGAAAAGGCCGAATCCCCGCCCCTTATCCCGAGCCGTGCCGCTCGAAGGACAAAAAATCGTTCGGACCTCGCTTTCGGAGACCCCCGGGCCTGAATCGCAGATGTCTATCGTAACGCATTTCTTTGATGACGATATTGCCGTGCGGGTTCTGAAGGTGATAGTGCCCCCATGGGCCATCGCCTCCATGGCATTATTTACGATGTTCAGGATCGCACTTTCCAGATGAAAGGCGTCGATATCCAGAAAGGGAATATCCGCATAATCGCGAACAAAGGTAATTTTACGTTCCTGGGCCTGGAGAGAGGTGATTTTTATCACCTTTTCGAGCAATAGATGAATGTCGCTCGGGGATTTTTCCATCTCCAGGAGCGAAGTGCTGAGGAAACGGGTTATGAATGCGTCGAGCTTGGCGATCTCTTCATCGATGATGTCGGCAAACTCCACAAATGTTCCATCCGAAGCATAGCGGTGCTTCAGATAAACAACCGCCCCCTTGATGGCATTCAGGGGATTGCGGACGCCATGGGCCAGGGTCGCCGATACCTTACCAATGTCAATAAGGGAACGAAGATGGTCACTCTCCCTCATTGACAGGCAACGCTTGGAGGCAACCATGACAACTTCTGCGCCACTGATGGCTGAATCGTTGTCATGAATGGGAGAAATTGTTGCATCTACCACCAATTCATCACAGATGCACGAGATGCGAACTCCCTTGACGACTATTGTCCTCCCCTCTTCCAGAGCCTGCTGCACTGCATCGCATGATCCACAGTATATCTTGGGGAAAAAATAGAAATAGGGCAATCCGACAGCCTGTCGTGCCTCGTCTCCGAAACGATGCTCCAGCTCGCTGTCAATGAAGGTAATCTCAAGATTATTATCTACGCGAAACAAACAAGATCTAATCACATTCAACGCTCCGGAAATTCAGCCGTCAATCTTTGAAATAATGATAAAGGCAGGGATTCTTTTCCTTAAGGTAATCCATTATCTGCACCAGATCGAGAAGATAAGGCGCCCTCAATCCGTGGTAATTGACCTCCGGTCCGATCTGGCGTGGAATTATCGCTATTTTCTTGAGCAAGAGGTATAGCCCGCGAGCCATAACTGCATACCAGTGCGTTATCCCCTTTTCGAGGCTTTCCTTGTAGAGACAGCGGTACAGTCCCAATACAATCGCATTTTCGTTTTTCCTGCGTTCCTTGACGGATATCGGAATGTTCTCCTCTTCCAGTTCCCGGATTCCGTCATCGTACAACGCTTTGTCGGGGCCCCTCCTGCGAAGCTCCTTGCTGATTGCCAAACGGGAAATCTCTCCTACAATGGAATTATTAAAAACAGATGTATCAAAATCAAGCGCACAATGTTTCAACATGGGCAGCCCCAGGTCGGATGAGTGGATCAGGCGAACAGTTCCTATCAGGCTACCGTCATCCTCACGAAAAGCCGCGAAATGAACCGAATGTTCGTCATATTCATCGGTCTCGATGCCATGGGGGTGATCTTCCGGCTCTTCAAAGCCCCATTCATCGCAATACACCTTGTAGCGGAGGCGATAAATGTCTTCCATGATATTCTCATCATTTTCAGCGTTTCTGAACTCGAACATTTTCCCCCCGGAAAACGTAAAACCGTATTTTAGCTTTGATTTTGTTTATGTTTTTTAACAATATGAAGTATCGTTCGTCTCAAGGCAACAACTATTTCTATGGCGGCCCCGGTTTTCTTGGACACGAAAATGAGGTAAATCTACGTGTTCAAG
>CAZBEB010000011.1:0-153103 GCA_964490805.1 uncultured Geobacter sp. | reverse complement strand
AGTGGGTCAATTTTCAATTTCCGAAGTGGGTCATTTTTACATTGCCGCTAACACTACGGGATTGGGGTATCACTCCCCGACTCCCTGCATAAGTTTCAATCCTCACCCGCTCCGAAGAGCGGGCGCTACGAAGAAGCCACTCGGAAGGGGATGACCCTTGAAGTTTCAATCCTCACCCGCTCCGAAGAGCGGGCGCTACGCAACTCGGCTCCGGTGCGATCTACCCGGTTGCTGTTTCAATCCTCACCCGCTCCGAAGAGCGGGCGCTACGTTTTGCGTCGATGATCTCGTCGAGGTGGATCTGTTTCAATCCTCACCCGCTCCGAAGAGCGGGCGCTACGGTTGCCCTGGCTATCTGCGTCGGGCGGTGGCTGTTTCAATCCTCACCCGCTCCGAAGAGCGGGCGCTACACCATCCGGATCATTGGCGACAATGCCCCCCTGGTGTTTCAATCCTCACCCGCTCCGAAGAGCGGGCGCTACGCTAAACGCTCTTGTACGCTTTGTCGTGTGCAATTGTTTCAATCCTCACCCGCTCCGAAGAGCGGGCGCTACTACGGCCCCGTATTATGGTATACGCGCCATGGCGCGTTTCAATCCTCACCCGCTCCGAAGAGCGGGCGCTACGACCCCTCACAACATGTATCACCGGATAGCATCACGTTTCAATCCTCACCCGCTCCGAAGAGCGGGCGCTACGTTGCCGGTCAAGACCGCGTAGGGGAGCCACTCAGTGTTTCAATCCTCACCCGCTCCGAAGAGCGGGCGCTACAACGATCCGGCATGTGGTGAGTATTCCCTGATCGTTTCAATCCTCACCCGCTCCGAAGAGCGGGCGCTACGTAATACCCCTTGTGACGACCTACGGTGATGATCGTTTCAATCCTCACCCGCTCCGAAGAGCGGGCGCTACTGAACTCCCCAAGCGTCGCGGACGCCCTAAGCAGTTTCAATCCTCACCCGCTCCGAAGAGCGGGCGCTACGGTTTATATCTCGCTGGATTCGGGACCGTACGTGGTTTCAATCCTCACCCGCTCCGAAGAGCGGGCGCTACCCATCATCTTTCCTCAAACGCTTGCTGGCATTTGGTTTCAATCCTCACCCGCTCCGAAGAGCGGGCGCTACCCATTACCTTCCCATCAAATGGGTTAATAAAATCTGGTTTCAATCCTCACCCGCTCCGAAGAGCGGGCGCTACGTTAACCTGAGTTCCGTTCGGAGATTTCGCAGAGTTTCAATCCTCACCCGCTCCGAAGAGCGGGCGCTACTCCGTGCCATGTAGAGCGGCAGCGGTACGCCAACAGTTTCAATCCTCACCCGCTCCGAAGAGCGGGCGCTACGTGAACAAAGAGGGCAATTACGACCGCTGGATTGTTTCAATCCTCACCCGCTCCGAAGAGCGGGCGCTACAAATGGTCAAATAGGTAGATGCGGGAGTGATCGTGTTTCAATCCTCACCCGCTCCGAAGAGCGGGCGCTACGGGTCCGGCAGTATACCCCGCCGCTAAATGATGATGTTTCAATCCTCACCCGCTCCGAAGAGCGGGCGCTACGGGGTATTACTGACCAGTCAAGTTTGCCACCGTCGTTTCAATCCTCACCCGCTCCGAAGAGCGGGCGCTACAACGATCCGGCATGTGGTGAGTATTCCGTCTTTGTTTCAATCCTCACCCGCTCCGAAGAGCGGGCGCTACCAAGGTTACGATGTTATGCTCATAACTCAGGACATTGTTTCAATCCTCACCCGCTCCGAAGAGCGGGCGCTACGGGATATTCAAGCGGCAAGCGCCGCAACTATAAAAGTTTCAATCCTCACCCGCTCCGAAGAGCGGGCGCTACTTTCCATGGAATGGCATAGAATCCCTGTGATAATGTTTCAATCCTCACCCGCTCCGAAGAGCGGGCGCTACGTTAACTTCTTTAATCCACCTTCCGATGTTCCGGAGTTTCAATCCTCACCCGCTCCGAAGAGCGGGCGCTACCCAAGCAATTGCCGCCGCATCCCCCCTGGAGCAAGTTTCAATCCTCACCCGCTCCGAAGAGCGGGCGCTACTGCTACAACGCAAAGGAGGGAGTCGGCAAACAGGTTTCAATCCTCACCCGCTCCGAAGAGCGGGCGCTACTGTCGCCCTCATCGGGCCAACAGTTTCGGCTGGTTACGCTCATATTTCCGCGAACCCGCCATACAATGCCTGAGCAGGGCACCGACACTCGACATGCTCCTTTCAATCTTCTCGTAAAATCCAATGGTTCCCACCACCGCGAATCCCCCCGGTTTTCCTCATGTGCACCAGGTTCGCGGATCAGACGATCAGCGGTTCTTCGTCAAAGAAAATCGTTCTGGTCTGCCCATGGGTTTCCACATGGTTCTCCCTGGGCTCGGTCAGGCGATAGAAGCGAAGGTTGTCCAGCTCCTTGTCGATCTCCCGCAACAGCTTCCGCCGCAGATCCTCGAACTTCATCTCGTTGACCTGACATTCAAACACCGACTTCTGGACCCGCTGACCGTAGTTCTTGCACGCCTGGGCCACCCGCCGCAGACGGCGGCGCCCTTCTTTGGTTTCAGTATTCACGTCATAGCAGACAACGACCCACATGGTTTCACCTCACGAATAAAGCACCGGCGTATACTGTTCCAGATCCCCCCGCAGGTGCCGGGCCAGTAGTCGGGACTGCACATGGGGCAGTAACCCGAAGGGAACTTTCTGGTCGAGAACCGGATGGTGAAATTCATCCTGCTTCCGCTTCTGGTAGGCCATGATCACCTCCTTCCGCCCCGTGTCATCCAGATACGTGGCTCCACCGGGCCGCACCTCGAAGTGTTTTTCCGTGATCTGCTTCCGGTTGATGAGGGTTAGGGCCAATCGATCCGCAAGCACAGCCCGGAATTCTTCCATGAGATCGAGCCCCAGGGATGGCCGTCCCGGTCTCAGCACATGGAGAAAGCCCATCTGGGAATCAAGCCCAACCCCTTCCACGGCGCTGATGCAGTCGTTGAGGAGCAGGGTGTAGAGGAAGGAAAGAAGGGCGTTCATGGGATCGAGAGGGGGTCGGCGATTGCGGCCGTTGAGCCGGAACGTGGGGCGGTCCTCCTCCTTCACCATCCGGTCGAAGACATGGAAATAGGCGTTGGCCGCCTCTCCCTCCAGGCCGCGGACGTGGTCAATATCTGTTGCATTCTTGAGATGGAAGAGCGCATCGGCCAGGGTGTCTGCGGCCCCACGCAACGCCGCGGCCTCGTCGTTCACGTCCGTCTCCCGCGCCCCGCGCAGGAGAATCTGGCGGGCGTTCTTCACTTTCCCCGCCACCATGTTCCGGGCGATTGCCGCAGAGCGGTCCCGGTCACGCACAGCCTCGTACTGGGTCTGACGCAGGAGCACATTGCCGCTGGTCTTGCCGACGACGCGGCACTTGAACTTGCCGTTACGGTCGAGGATCACCACGGCCCGGCCGTCATCGGCGCAACGGGCCATAATGAAGGGGCTCATCATGACGTTCCCCATGGTGACGATTGCCCCCAGGTGGTGGAGCGGCACCTGCATCTGAAGCTCGCCCTTCACCTCCACCCTGACGGTTTCGTGGTCGAGGCAGACATAGGCCCCCTGGGTCATGACGTAGAGGGTGTTGAGGATCTGTTTCATGGTTTTTTCCCTTTCAGCCGCTCCTGGATCGCCGGCTCGGCTTCAACCCGTGACAATTTGTCACAGCCTCACTTTCTCCCTCAAATTGCAAACAACTCCCGCGCCGCCTTGCGGCTTCTGTCCTTCTCGGCAACTACGGCGGGGAGACAGGATTCCTTCAGCGAGCAATGGGTGCAACGCTTGTCGTTCACCGGCTGCGGGATAGTGGATTGTGCAAGCATTGCACGGACACCTGCGGTCGCCTTCGCGACGTGCTCCCTCATGGCATCGGTAAAGACAACTTCGCGCCGCTCCCGCGAACCATGCCAGAAGAGCGCCCCCTTCCCGACCGGCACCCCGAACATCTCTTCGAGGCAGATGGCCTGGGCGCAGAGCTGCAAGGCCTCGTGGTGGCCGGCCCGATGTCTGCCCGACTTATATTCCACCGGATAGGGAATATCCCCGTGAAATTCCACCAAATCGGCTTTACCGACGAGGCTCAGCCTCTTCGACCATAGCGGCAGCGCCCGTTCGTAACGGATGCCCGACACATCGTGGGACGATTCCGTATCCACATTTTCATGCACATCACGACCGCGCATGGTGTAGAGGTTTTCTCCCCAGACCTGCTCCACGTGTATAAGTGCACACTGACGCGGGCAGTAGCTGTAATGCTCCAGGGCGGAGATCATGATGGGGTCGGTCATAAAAAGATCCTCGTAGGGGCGATCCTTGTGATCGCCCTGTTTATCGCCGACGACATTCGCGGGCGAACACAGGTGGGCGAACACAAGGTTCGCCCCTACATTGGAACAACAAATCGGCAACACCTTATGTGGGAGTATTCGCCGGGTTTTCTTCATCATCATGCCATTTCAGAGGGTTGTGTAGGATGTATTCGCGGATTCCGATCAATTCCCCTTCATTCCGGATGACCCGCTCATGATAATTCCGTTGCCACAATCGACCGGTAAATGGTGACCAATCATGGTCTTTGACGCCACGCACATATTCAACCGTGGTCAATGATTTAAACGCCTGGCAAACCCGGCCCAACGAAAAATCAGCGGTCCCGTAGGGGCGAACCTCGTGTTCGCCCTGCTCCCCTCTGCCACGAAAATTCGGGCGAACACAAGGTTCGCCCCTACGTTCGTTCAACAGAATAACCCCATGCAGATGATTAGGCATGACCACGAATTCATCGACCATCACATTCGGAAACCGTTCCGCCAGCGCACGCCATGCCCCCTCCACCATCCGCCCCGCCTCGTTCAATTGCATGCCCCCATCCACAACCGAGCCGAACAGGCATTCCCTCCCCTGGACACACAGAGTCACGAAATAGGCCCCAGCAGAAGAATAATCAAATTCCCGCAACCGGATGGACCGGCGATGGTGAAGATCAGGATTATAGATCATACCCCGTCCCGTATCCCGTAGGGGCGAACCTCGTGTTCGCCCTGATTATCGGTATTTCGTAGGGGCGACCCCCGCCCTGCCGAATTCAGATCATAGTTTATTGATAATCTCCACTCCCTCAGGAACTTCCCCCACGGTGACAACATAATCCTTAAAGGACCGCGCCGGACCTGTCGAGCCTTCGTTTCGCTTGATCTCGATCAAGTCAAAAAGCTTGTGGGCAGGGGCGTTGCCGAGCTTGTCCCGGTGCTTGAAAATGAATAGTTTCTGGCTACTCATCACCCCCCTGGCGGCAGAACGGTCGTGCTCGAACATATTGATCAACGCATTCCAGAGCAGCTCCAGATCGTCCTCGCCAAATCCAGTTTTCTCAGCCAGCGCGGCAGAGACAAACCCTTGGGCCACATAGAGCCCGTACGGAACTATGTGCTTCCGCCCCATCGTCCTCTCCTTTTCCAGGTCTTTTTCGTTAGTCACTGCCATACGGGTGATGCTGACTTCCTGTGACAGGATCGGCTCGACGCTCTTGGCAAACGCCAGTTGAACCGGCCCGCGTACCTGTCCGCAGTTCACCTCGGTGGTCATGACCGCGCCGAAGCTTCGGATATCGTAGAAATTGGCGCACATCCAACCGGTGACTTTCTGGGCATCGGCATCTGCCTTCGGCAGCTTTTTGGCTTCGGGTTTAAGTTCAAATGCCTTGTAGGCCAACTCGTTAGTCTGGTTTAGCACTGACTTTTCCTGAACGTAAATATTGAAACCTTCGGCGCCACTTTTGGAGAGAGCCACATGGTTGCGAATCTTTCGCTTCAGACAAACATCGGTCACCAGTCCATGCCCGGTCTCCGGGTCGATACGCGGCATATTGCCGGCATCGGGGTCGCCGTTGGGGTTGCCATTTGCAACATCGAACAACAGAACAAATTCATAACGATTGGCGATAGCAGTCATAGGTTTAGCCCTCCTGAGTTTTCTTGGTATAGAGATCTTTACGCTGATGGTAGTACCCGATCATGAACAGCCCCTGTTCTTCAGCTTTCATGGTTGTCGGATAATCGGAAAACCCGGCAATGATGTCCTGGGTCATGGTTTCGTAATGAAAGGCGCGCCCTTTCCTTTCCGGGTCCTTCTTCAGCTTTGCGATGTGGTTGGCGGAATTTTTCAGCAGCATGTGGAAGACAAGCCCCGGCGTGGCCGCGGCAGCCGCCAGATAACGATCCTTGATGGTAGCACTGGCGTTGGGGATGGCGTCTTCCTGAGCTTTTTCCAGAACGGCGAAAAGCCGCCCCAAAAGGTAAGGCCGATCAGTCCGGTTCGGATCGAGAGACACGGAAACCTCCTTGTGTTTATTGCGTATCAGAAACGCCTTCAGTAATGCTGCACGGAAATAGGTGACATTATGTTCGGCCCGAATTCGATCCAGCACCACGGGCAAAAGGTTCTGCGGATACGGTGCACCGGTCAGGATGGTACGGGGCAAAGTACCGGCCAAAACCGGCAAAATTCGTTTATTTTTTGTATCCCAACTATCATTTGGTTTCAGGCCTTTTAGGTTCGCAGTATGCAATAACAATTGACGCACAGACGGAAACTCCGGTTCATTGTCGAACTGGCGAATGATATTTATTTGCTCGTAGTGTTTGCCAAGACGCTTCAAAAGAGATCCCAGGCTGTTCGACTCCCAGAAACGTATCGACAAGCGCGCAACATTTTGAGCCAATCCTAGAATGTAAAACTGAACATCCTCATCAAGAGTGGGTAAGATATCGACAGCCTTCCGGCCCTCACGAATCGCTTTCAAAAGCCCTCGAATCGCTGTTGTGGTTTGTTGGTCATCCTGGGTTAAGCCGGTTTCCGCTGTTTCAGCCGGTGGGTTAAAAAGATCGGCAAAATATTCTTCTACCGGATTGCTGCAAGCTGCCCAAAAGAGGTAAGTGGTATCGCCGATGCCCATCTTCTGATGACTATCTCTAGCAATTAAAGCATTCAGTGCCGAAGTATAGGCGGCAGCGGCTTTCTGGCTTACCGGAGCATTGAAAGATTGTTCCTTGCCGTAAGATCTGAAAGCTGGCAGGTTAAATGAGACGATGGAGACTCCTGTTGCCTGTGATGGCCACTTAATCGGCGGATGTAACCTTGCTATAGGCTGGTTATCTCGACCGGAAACCAAGCATTGGCCCAAATCATCGGTTTCACGGCTGGTGATGCACCTTTCCCAAGCTTCACGTGCTGCAGGCCTGTCATGGATAAAACCAGGAACGCCATCCAGACGAAAAACAATATTGGAACCACAAATCTCTTCCCAATCCTCTCGATCCGCAACTAAAGCCTCGTTGCCTGACTCAAGAAATGCGAGAACGGCCTTAAACCCCTGATCTTCATCATTCAAACTGCCTTTTAACAGTTCGACAAAAGCCGCATGGCAACGGTCTGTGCGTTCTTGGTTGCCCTTGTCATCGCGCCCCAGAACGTAGCTAGTGGCATCCCAGAGAAAATTGGGTTTAATCCCATTTGCCTTTTTCTCTGCCGCCGGGACCGGCATTTTGCGTGGCATTAACTTCTTTCCGACCTGCTCACGCAAGTCTTCCACTCCCCGTAAGGAACCATCCTCGCCGAGCACCAGAGCAAAGGAAACATTCTCGATGCTGGTGCCGAAGGCCGGCATGCCTGACCCGGGGGTGGCAAGCATTCGCTCATAATAGCTGTTAAGAGCATGCAGGATCATGCGCGCACCTCCGGTGGAAACGGAGACGGCGGCGAGATGATGCCGTTTTCCATCTGTGCCCGAAAAAATAGCGGCGTCATGTTGTTAGCGAAGTCGATGTCCAGCAGCATGTAGCCCAGATCCTTGTCCTGTCCCGCATAACAGGAAACTGGCACTGCGCCCTCGACAAGTTCGAAGGACGCCGGAAACTCGCGGCACCCAAGGGAAGGCTGGTGAAAGAACTGCCCTTTCCTTGCCCGACGCTCGAAAATGTCCATGTGCTTCGCCCAGTTGTCCTCGGTACCGGCTTTATTGGTCAGCTCAAAATGGGCCTCGATGACATACTCCACATCACGCAGCAGAGTAGCGGCCCGCTGCTGACGGTTGCTGCCGTCATCCACAAGAAAGTAGAGCGGTTTTTTGTCCCGCATAGCGGTTGCAGGATTAGGTTTCGGTATTTTAGAACTGACTTCGTTGCGCCGCACATTGTCGAACCTGATGGGACGCAAAACGTGAATACGGTCGATTATCCAGCGGATCGCGGGCTTCCAGTGGATCGCCTCAAGGATTCCCCGCGCGGCAGAGGGAGTCATCACGTCGTATGACACTCGCTCGACCTTCATTTCCGGTCGGGTAAAGCAGGCGTAATCCCCCCATATCCGCAGTTTGATGCCCTTTGCCATAAACTCCTCCCTTGATTTCAACAAGAAATCAGACCTTCAACTTCCCATACTTCACTGCCTTCAATACAGATTCCCACCTCCTCTCGATATGCCGCCAGATTATTCAAGACCGGATACTCCCCCCGCACCATTTCAACTGCCTTCGCCTTTTCAAGTACGGCAAAATCCCTAATGCGAAGCGCCACGCTATACTGCTGTAACTTCCGCTGTGTACTTCGAGGATATTCCGTGTAACGCAACTCCTGCACAAGCTCCCGGGCGACCGGTTCGAGGGGAATAATGACGCCGATTGTTTCGTCTTCGATGAAACGGAAGTCTCCTGCAATCTCGCGGAACGGGAAATAAAGATCTTTGGTTAGCTGGTTCAGGCGCCGGAGTATTTCCTTCTTATCCAGTTCTTGAACGTCGTACAGCAGTTCGAAGTAGCGCCGCATCGCGACCAATCCCAAGGGACCGGCATCCGGCAGCGCCCGCAGCGTCTCCTCAGCACGCCCCATACAGCGCCTGAGCCAGGGCATACGCGGCACCTTGTCCGGCTCGTACACATACACCTGGCCGAGTTTTCCGACATCGTTCATTTTCCCTTCGCGGTTGCAGCGCCCGGCCGCCTGAGCAATTGAATCCAATCCGGTCATGGCGCGGAACACCACCGGAAAGTCCAGGTCGACCCCGGCTTCCACCAGGGAAGTCGAGACAACCCGGCAAGCCTGTCCGGATTTAAGACGGGAACGAATTTCATCCAGCACCCGCCGACGATGCTCAGGATACATGTTCGTCGACAAGTGGTAGGTACCCTCGCGCTCGTTCAGTTGCTCGAACAACGACCGGGCCTGCGGTTTCGTCGGGACGATGCATAGTACTTGCGGCTCCGCGTCAACTTTTGCAGCAAGCTCTTTATCGGTCAGTTTGCCGACGAAATGTACTTCAGTCCTTATCAGGTCGTCATAGAATCGTTGCGGGTTGGAGATTATTTCGTGAATTCCGTTCAGTTTTGTGCGCAGCTTTGCAACATCAAGTGCCGGCTGGGTAGCGGTGCAGAGCACAACGGTACAGTGATAATGTGAAACCAATTCACGTAGCGCTGCCAGACACGGTTCGAGATATTCAGTCGGGATAGCCTGTGCCTCATCCAGTACGATGACGCTATTAGCAATGTTATGCAGTTTACGGCATCGGGACGGTTTGTTGCTGAAGAGCGATTCGAATAGCTGTACGTTTGTAGTTACGACAAGGGGAGCATCCCAGTTTTCTGCTGCCAGCCCCCGTTTCCTGTTATAAGCAGCCTCCTCGGGCTCTTCGCATTCCTTGTAATTACAGTGGTGTTCCAGCACCTGGTCGCGTCCGAGGATGTCTTGAAACACCCTGGCGTTCTGCTCGATGATTGAGGTAAACGGAATGGCATAAATCACACGGCGCAGCTCATTGGCAACCGCATGATCCAGCGCAAACGCCAGTGAAGACAAAGTTTTACCCCCGCCGGTCGGAACAGTCAGGGAAAAAATTTGCCGCGGTAGACCTGCCTTGGCGCGGCACTCCGCCAGAATTTCCTGTCGCAACCGATTGACCCTTGTCGGCTTCGCCTTTTCCGCTAATCCCGCTAGATGAGCATCCAGTCTTTCCTTGAGTTTGATCATGTTCTCCGAGTCACCACTTGAGCGTTCAGCGCTTTTATCCGGAGTGACGAAGGCCTCGGTATCCAGAAAATCGGCATCTACAAGGCACGAGTAGATCATGCGGGTAAAGAAGGAGAGACTGAATCCACCGAAATCTCTGTCCAGGCGGAACGGCAACGCCAACTCCTGCCGGACAGCGGCTTCAGGAACCAATGCTACATCAGGCGGAACCTTATTGTGCTTAAGCCGGTAGTGAAGCTCCCCTTCCTGTGCGCCGCCATCGGGCAATCCCCCATGATGACCGGCAATGATGTAGGCCAGCAGCAACCCGAGTTTTCCGGCATATTCTTGCGCCAGTCGCGCACCAAAGGTCGAATGATCAACCTTGATGTTGCTCCCCTCAAGCCGCTTGATAAAATCCGCCGTCGCCTTACCGGAGTCATGAAGCAGTCCGGCAAACCGCCCCCAGTCTCCAGCCTCGAAAACCTCAGCAAACCCTTCAGACAGTCGGGCAACTCCCTCTAAATGCTCGGCTAGCGGCTGCCAGTCGGATTTGTCCTGCGAATCTGTTGAATGAGCATAAAATGCTGTGTCCATCATTCCCCCAAACCCAACAACAAAAATCTAAAAGCGGACTAATCCTAACCCGCAGTTACGACAAAAAAAGTCACAAAATATTCACCTGCCAGCAAGCGCTACCATTCAATATTGCTTGATCGATGATGTGGCCGATTTGTAGGGGCGATCCTTGTGATCGCCCGAACGCTGCGGAATCCGACCGGATATCGGGCAAACACAAGGTTTGCCCCTACACATATTGACGAATGCATGATGAAATCAAGACCTGTGGCACGTCTTACAGGATGGAATTCCCCCTCTCCATCACCACACCCCTCAAACCACAAAATGGGTATTGCCCACATACCCACAAAATGCTATCGTTTTTCTCGGAGGTATCAAGCCATGCTCGTCCAAACCGATTCACGCCGCAGAATCACACTACCCACCAATTCCGGCATCAAAGCCGGCGATGCCCTTGATCTTGAGGTTCTGGAGGACGGTCGGATCGTTCTCGTGCCGATGGAACCGGTGCCACGTCACCAGCTCTGGGCCTGGACCGCCGAGAGCAAGGGGGCCATTGTCGCCTCGCTTTCGGACCCGCGTCCCTCGGAAGTGGTGGCATCGGAGGAAGAGGCAGCTGCCGTTGCCGCCCGGTGGTCCCATGAGGATTGAAATCCGCCCAGCCTTCAACGACGAGGTCATGGCCGCCGAATTGCCGATGCGGAAGGCTGCGGCAAAAATGCTGTTAATCCTTCAACAGCTTGAGCTCCCACAACTATGGACCCATCCCGGCCTCAATTTCGAGAAACTGCACGGCATGGTGGAACCGGTGACCGGCCAGCAGCTCTACTCACTCCGGGTAACCCAGGGCGCCCGCGCCATTTCCTGCCTGATTCAAGGCCCCACCATTGTGCTTGTCAGCCTCCACACTCAGCACGACAAGGCGTACCGCAAATAAAAAAGCCGCCCTATCGGAACCATCCGACGCAGGCGGCTTTTTTACAAATTAGAATTACAGAAACAGGGAGTCATCCACTCCTCCAGAAAAACATCAAATCATATCATGAGTTACAATTCATACCCCCATGACCTACCACTGTCAAGGAGCACCCCCATGAATCTAACAAAAACGCTTAAAACACAGAGTAGCGAAGCAACTAAGTAAAATCTGAAGAGAAAATCGTTTTTAAAACCCATTTTATTGACACACCCAACGGGTTTATCACCTGAAAGCCCCTACCCCAGCAAAAACTCAAAATCCTCCCGGCTGATGCCGGCTCCTTCGCCGGCAGCGCTTTCTTCGAGCAGGGCATGGTAGAGCTTGAGCTTGCGCTTTTTCAGCTCCATCATCTTTTCTTCGATGGTGTGACGCATGACGAGGCGGGTGATGGTGACCTGGCGGGTCTGGCCGATGCGGTGGGCCCGGTCGGAGGCCTGGTTTTCCACGGCGGGGTTCCACCAGGGGTCCAGGTGAAAGACGTAGGTGGCGCGGGTGAGATTGAGCCCCTTGCCGCCGGCCTTGAGGGACAGGAGGAAGACGGAGGGTTCAGCACCCTTCTGGAAGGCGGTGACGAGCTTTTTTCGCTCGGGGACGGGGGTTGAGCCGTCAAGGCGCTGGTGGCGGAGCCCACGGCGAACCAGCTCGGCCTCGACGATGTCGAGGAATGAGGTGAACTGGGAAAAGACGAGGACGCTGTGCCCTTCGTCGAAGAGCTCTTCCAGTTGCTCCAGGAGGAAATCCACCTTGGGGGACGGCTCCTTCGAGCCGGGGATGAGAAGTGACGGGGAGAGGCAGAGCTGGCGCAGCCGCAGGATGGCGGTAAGGGCGATAATCCGCGCCTGACCGGCGGATTTGCTGCGCCAGGCATCGGCCACGGTTTCGCGCACCTCTTCTACGGTGCGGGTGTAAAGGGCCTTTTGCCTGGGGCTCAGTTCCAGGTGGACGTCGGTTTCGATTTTGGGGGGAAGCTCGGCGGCGATCATCTGCTTGGAGCGGCGCAGGACAAAGGGGCGGGTACGCCGGATGAGGTTTGCAAGAAACGGTGATGAGTCGCCGTAAGCATGGCGGCGGAATTCTTCGTAATGCCCCAGAAGCCCGGGCACTGCCAGGTCCATGACTGAGAAGTATTCTCCCAGATGGTTCTCAACCGGGGTGCCGGTGAGGCAGAGGGTAAAAGCGCCCCGAAGCCTGCGGCAGGCGCCGGTGGTGTCGGCATGGATGTTTTTCACGGCCTGGGCCTCGTCGAAGACAATCACGTGGAACGGGATCTCGGCGAGGATCTCGATATCTCGGGGGATGATGCCGTAGCTGGTGAGGACAATGTCGACTCCGGTGAAGTCGGCGCTGCGGCCGGTGCCCCGATAGGTGAGGACTTTAAATGCAGGGTAGAAGCGGGCCAGTTCGCTCTCCCAGTTGAAGAGGAGGCTCGGCGGCACGACTATAAGATGGGGAGACGGTCCGGCTACGCGGCAAGGGATCGTCCCCTCGTGGAGGGCAGCCAGCAGGCTTATGGCCTGGACGGTCTTGCCGAGGCCCATGTCATCGGCAAGGCAGGCCCCGAAACGATGGGCATAGAGAAAGGCCAGCCAGTGAAAGGCATCTTCCTGGTAGGGGCGAAGGGTTGCCAGGAGCCCTTCGGGGAATGGGGACGGCGGTATCTGCTCGAAGGCGGCAAGGCTGGCGAAAATCCGCTCATCCTCGGGAGAAAGACGTATTGCGACACCGTGGCGCCGCAGCACGAGCCAGTCGAGAATCTGGAGCCGGGGAATTCGTACAATCTCGGACTTTATGCGTTTTTTCGCTCCCCCTTCGGGATAGAGCATGGCCAGGATGCGGGACGATTCCTCGTTGATGAGAAGGAACGAGTCGCCCCGCCTGAAGATGCCTCCGCTGGCCATGGCCTCGGCAATCTCCTGCTCGGAGAGCTCATCAACGCCATAACGGATTTCGGGGCGGAGTTCGAACCAATCCAGGCTTGAGCGGGTAGCGTCGAGGGTGACGTCGAGACTGACCGCCTCCACGGGGCGGTCCTGGATAGCCAGGGAAAATCCGGCATTGGAAAGCGAACGATGGAGCTCGGGAAGATGCCTGAAGAGGGCATCGCGGGGAACGAGCATGGCACCGGCAATGTCAGATGAACCGAAAATCTCGGCCCCGAACAGCCGGTACGGAATCTCCAGGAGCTTCGCCTCGACCCGCGGATCGGTCATGGCAATGGCCCAGGAACCGCCGGCAGCCAGCAGGGTCGCTTCGCGGCCGGCGCAGGCGGCGGCAAAGGCACCGATAATCCGCTTGGCCTCGCCCTTGACGCTGCGCTTCAGAAAATCATCGCCGGCAAGAGAGGTGCGGATGGTGCGGTCCAGTTCGACCCTGGTGGTGCATTCAAGGGTGGCGAAACAGGCGGCGATGACCGTGCTGCTCCGCTTCTTGGTCCTCAGGGGGACCGAGGCCGAGGCCCTCCCACGAGCGGTGAAGTAGCGGAACGTGGCGGCGGAAAGAGGTATTGCCGCCTCCCCGTGGATCCCTTCGGCCAGCACAAGGGCGGTGCCGGTTTCCATGCCGGTTACCCGAAGGCGGTAACGATAGGCAACCGGCTCTGGTTCGGTAACGCCGCTTGCAGAGAAGAAGCGGATTGCCGGCAGGATGTCCTGCTGGTTATCACCGGTTACGGTCAAACCTATGGCATTGAAGGCCTCAACGGGAAGGGAGATGGTGCGGCTATTCCGTTCCACGGGAATGCCGGTATCAAGACTCCATTCAGCCACGTCGTAGTTGAGATTGTTCCAGGCTTCCCAGCCGTCGAAGGAGTCTATGATTTCTATGACCCCGGCGGGGATGTTGAAATAGTACCGATACGAAGCAAAACAGGCGTCGGGAATGAGCTGCCCGTTTTCCAGCGCCTTGCGGGCGATCACCCTGTCGCCGTCATTCTCCAGCAGAGTCATGGTTCCGCGGACGCGGCTTCTATCGAACCGCAGGGGAATCTCATCGCCCCCCTGCCGCAGGGCAATGGGAGCGTCGCCACCGAAGGCGTCCCGGTAGCGTTCTATGATGAAGCCGTTCTCCCTGGGATTGAGGATGGTCCAGAGGAAATCCCGAACCGGCCGGGAAAGGTTCTGGTCGTGGATGGAGACCGGCTTTCCCCCGATCCATATCCGCGTCTGGATGCCGTTGGCGCCCCGCTCCACCACAAGGCGCGGCAAAAGGGGGGCTGACGGTTGCGGGGCCTCGGCACCGGAGAGCCAGCCAGTCACCTCGGCCAGGTAATCGCTGTCGAGCCGAAGGCTGGCAATGGCCTGATGCACCAGGGCCTTTTTCAGAACCGCCAGGGCGGCCACAACGTGGGGGCAGTGGCCGGTGGGACGCCAGACGGGGCAGCCGCAAGAGAGGGTGAGAAAACCGCCGCTGGCCTCCAGGCGCACTTCGTGGATGCGGGTTCCATCCATAATCTCGGTAAAGAGCGTGGAACGGTCGGGGCTCCAGTCGATCCCCTTCACCCGTTTTTCCATGGCCAGGGCCAGTCCCCGCAGAACCGTGAGCTTGGTCCCCAGGGTATAGATCATTCCCGCAGGCAACTCACGCAGGGCGGTCAGGATCTTATCCTCCCCGCCCCCGGTTGCTGGAGACGGTGGCGCTGCCCTTGCCACACTCTTTTTCACTGGAACCCACCTTTTACTGCCTCTCACTCCCTCACTCCCTCACTATTCAGCTCAAATGATTCCGTGCAGCGGCCCGCCCGGCGCGCCAAGCGCATCAACCCGACGCTCGATCTCCGGCACATCCTCCAGGGCTGGGGCATGGTGGGGCTTCACTCTGGCATCGATGACGAGCGCGCCGTCGCACCCCCAATGCTTGCACCGCACCGACGCGCCGATGCCATTGATGTCGGCGGCGGGATTGGAACGGGTAAAGGCGACCCAGAGGAAGTTGTTGAGGGTACGGGCGGTGAAGGGGCTGTCGTCCACGATCACCACCAGGGGAAAGCGATTGATGGGATCATTGGGGGCAAAGGAGGCGCAGAAGCGCTCCAGGTCCGGGGCGCCGTGGTCGCCGTAGCCGGGGAAGGCCGGACCGGTCACGGCCAGGATCCCGGGGAGACAGACCTGAGGGGAGGTAAAGCCATCCGGCAGCCGGAGCCCAGCCGGCACCTCCGTGGGGAGTTGGCGCCGCTTCGGCCCGGCGGCCGCCACAATCACCTTGGACCCTTCGTTGAGTCCACTCCCCGAGTAGTCGAGGGTGTCGATGGTGGTGCGGGTGTGGAAGTGGAGATCGCGCCGCCAGTCGGCCCGTTCCAGGATAAAGGCGAGGAACTCGTCGATGTTATGGATGTCCGGCGGGTTGTCCTCATGGGGAGCGATGAAGAGATACTTGGCCAGCGACAGCTGGCCGTTGCCCAGGATGGCGCTGGCGATGGTGAGAAGCTCCCGCGGCACCCGTTCGGCCTCATAGGGGACATAGCGCTCGCTCCCCACGGCAAGGAGCAGCGGGTGGACCCCGGCGGCGTCCACCGCATGCACCCCCTTCACGCCGGGAAGCACTTCGGGGATGAGGGCGCCGGTCAACTCGTGGATGAAGGCGCCGAAGGTGGTGTCCTCCTGGGGGGGGCGCCCCACGGAGGTGAAGGGCCAGATGGCGCCGTCGCGGTGCCAGACGTTCTCCACCCGGAGCACCGGGAACGGATGGGCCAGGCTGTAGTACCCCAGGTGGTCGCCGAAGGGGCCTTCGGGGAGGGTCTTGGACGGATCGATGGTGCCGGTGATGACGAAATCGGCCTCGGCGGGCATGGGAAGCTCACCCTTACGGCAGACCATCGGCAGGCGATGCCCGCCGAGAAGCCCGGCGAAGGAAAGCTCGGGGAGCCCTTCGGGAAGCGGCATCACGGCGGCCACGGTCATGGAGGGCGCCCCACCCACGAAGATGTTCACCCGCAGGGGCTCCCCCCGCTCGATGGCCTCGGCGTGGTGCACGCCGATCCCCCGGTGGATCTGGTAGTGGACGCCAACCTCTTCGTTGAGCCGGTAGTCGTTGCCGGAAAGCTGCACCCGGTACATCCCCAGGTTCGAGAAGCGGAAGCCGGGGCGGCCTGGCTGCTCTGAATACACTTGGGGCAACGTCACAAAAGAGCCGCCGTCCATGGGCCACGATTTCAGCTGGGGCAGCTCGGAAATGGTCGTGCGGTAGTCGAGGATCGGCCCCCGGGAAACCCTGCGGGGGAGGAGCCTCAGGGCGGACAGGGGTGCGCCGGCGTATTCTTTGGGATTTTTCAGGAAAGCGGTGGGGTTTATTTTCAGGTCAACGAGACGGCGAATATCGTCGAGGGTGTCGCGAAAGATGAACCCGGTTCGCGCCATGGTGCCGAAAAGGTTGCCGAGCATGGGAAAACGGCACCCCTTGACCCGGGTAAAGAGGAGCGCCGGTCCTCCGGCTTGGTAGACCCGCCGCTGGATGGCACCGATCTCCAGGTTCGGGTCGGTTTCCACGGCAATTCGAATCAGGTCGCCGCGCGCTTCAAGGTCAGAGACACAATCCTTCAGGTTGCGATAGCCCATAGTGACAGATTTCTCCTTTGCTCGGCTCGTCGGAACAACCGTACGACTTTAAAGCTACACCGCCTTCAAGTCAATGCACAAGAAGAGGGGGACCCATAACCATGGCGTCCCCCTTCTTCTTGTGCATCAGTACCTATTACAGATATTCGTCTCAGCTGTTCAGAAACTCCCGCCCGAAGGGGGACATTTCCCGAAGCCGCTGGATGATGGGCGGCAGCTCCCGAATTACGGTATCGACCTCCTCCTCGGTGTTGAAACGGGAGAGGGACAAGCGCACGGAGCCGTGGGCACAGGTGAACGGCACCCCCATGGCCCGCAGCACGTGGGACGGCTCCAGGGAGCCGGAGGTGCAGGCGCTTCCCGACGAGGCGCAGATTCCCTTTTCCGAAAGGAGCATCAGTATGGCCTCCCCTTCCACGAATTCAAAGGCAATGGAAAGGGTGTTGGGAAGGCGCTCCGCCTCGCCGCCATTGATCCTGGCCCGGGGAATCAGCTCCAGCAGCTTTGTCTGGAGCCGGTCGCGCATGGCCTTCACGCGAGTATTTTCGTCATCCATAAACTGGTCGGCCAGTTCGCACGCCTTGCCCAGGGCAATAATGGCGGCGGTGTTTTCGGTGCCGGCCCGGCGGTTGTGCTCCTGGTGCCCCCCAACCATGAATGGGCGGAACGGCACCCCCTTGCGGACGTAAAGGACCCCGATCCCCTTGGGGGCATGGAGTTTGTGCCCCGAAATGGAAAGCATGTCCACCGTCGAAGAGGCCATATTGATGGGGATTTTACCCACCGCCTGAACGGCGTCGGTGTGGAAGAAAGCTCCCTTCCCCTTCTCCTTGACGATTTTTCCGATCTCATCGATGGGGAAAACCACGCCTGTTTCGTTATTGGCCCACATGACCGACACGATGGCGGTATCTTCGTCCACGGCCGAGCGGAGTTCGTTCATATCCAGCCGCCCCTCGCCGTCCACGTTCAGTTCGGTGATCCGGTATCCCCGCTTGGAGAGATTGCGGCAGAGGGTCAGCACCGCCGGATGCTCGACGCGGGTGGTGATGATGTGGCGGCGCTCCGGGTAGACCTCGATGGCCGAGCGGATAGCGGCGTTGTCACTCTCGGTGCCGCAGGCGGTGAAAACAATCTCTTCCGTGGAGGCGCCAAGGAGGGAAGCCACGCGATGTCTGGCCTCGTCCACCTTCTTCTGGACCTGGCCGCCGAAAAAGTGCATGGAGCTGGGATTCCCGTAGAGCTCGCAGAAATAGGGGCGCATCTCCTCAAAGACAGCCTCATCCACCTTGGTGGTGGCGTTGTTGTCCATGTAGATCTCTTTCATCCCTCCACCTCCGTGACGGTGATGTCATCGGCGACCAGTTCCCGCAACTTTGCTTCCACGAACTTGGCCGTGTTTCCCGAGGCGGAGCAACCGGCACAGGCCTTGCGGAAGGCAATCTGCACGTCGCCGCCGGCGATGTCCACCAGTTCCAGGTCGCCGCCATCGGCCCAGAGGAGAGGCCGGATTTCCTTTTCCAGAGTCTCCTGGATGAGCTGCATCTTGCGGAGGTTGGTGAGTTTTTCCGGTCTCTTCCGCTCTTCCACCTGATGGGTGCCGAGCACCTCGTCGATCAGCTCCTTGATTCTGGGGAGGCAGCCGCCGCAGGCTCCGCCGGCCTTGGTGAAGTGCGTCACCTGGTCGGTGGTGGTGAGCTTGTTGGCTTCGATGACCTTTTTCAGGAAGGTATCGGTGAGGCCGAAACATTTACAGACAATCTCCCCCGGCTCCACTTCCTCGTGGCCATGGTCATGATGGGTCGGCACCGGCCCGCCGCGGTACTTGGCGATGGCCACCTCAAGGGCCTCCTGCCCCATGACCGAGCAGTGCATCTTCTCTTCGGGAAGCCCGCCGAGGAAATCGGCGATTTCCTGGTTGGTCGTGGCCAATGCCTCATCGAGGGTCTTTCCCTTGATGATTTCGGTGAGAGCCGAAGAGGAAGCGATGGCGCTGGCGCAGCCGAAGGTCTGGAACTTGGCGTCGGCAATCCGTTCCTTGGCGTCGTCAAGTTTGATATAGAGCTTGAGGGCGTCGCCGCAGGCGAGACTACCCACCTCCCCCACCGCGTCCGCATCAGGTATATCGCCCACGTTTCTGGGGTTCAGGAAGTGTTCCCGAACCTTTTCAGTATAATCCCACATGGAAAATCCTCCTTGGTATAACGTTCATTACTGGCTAATACTATAGCAAAATTGTCAGGTATTCAAGACTCCATTCTTCTGCATGTCGAAAAAACGAATGGCGCAGTGCCGACAAGTCTGCCGGCACAGCGCCATTGCTGAAAAATTTCTTCAATCTTTTCAAATCACCCCAGGATGAAGGCCTTCCCCGCCGCCATGACCGCCGCCAGCTTCGCTTCGCTGGACGCCTCGCCGTAGAGCCTGACCACCGGTTCGGTACCAGATTTGCGGAACAGCAGCCAACTGCCATCCTCCAGTATGAACTTGCTCCCGTCCACCGTTACATGCTCTTTCACCTTCAACCCGGCAAACTCTGCCGGGGCCTGCTGCTGCTTTGCAGCATACCCGGTCTCCAGGGCCGGTGAAAGGGTTATATTCTCCCGTTTCGTCACAAATCTGCCCACCTCGCCGTAGAGCCGCTCCAGCAGCGCCTTGACCGGCATCCCCTCCCGAGCGACCATCTCGGCCACGAGGAAACAGGCCAGGATGCCGTCTTTCTCGGGAACATGCCCCTTGATGGAAAGCCCGGCGCTCTCTTCGCCGCCGATGATGATGCGGTCCTGGCTTATCAATTCGCCCACGTACTTGAACCCGACCGGCGTTTCGATCACCTCGATACCGTGTTTTTTCGCCACCGCATCCACCAGGTGCGAGGTGGCAACGCTGCGGGCCACGGCGCCGGACATCTTCCGGAACCTCACCAGGTAGTCGAGGAGGAGCGCAATGATGTAGTTGGGCTCGATGAAGGTTCCATCTTCATCCACAATGCCGAACCGGTCGGCGTCGCCATCGGTGGCAATGCCAAGTTTAATCTCGGGGTCATTTTTCACCAGGCCGATGAAATCCTGGATGTATTTCTCGGAAGGTTCGGGGGGAAAACCACCGAAATAGGGGTCGCGGTTCATATTGAGAGTTTTGACATTTGCCCCGTGCTTCATCAGCGGCACTTCCAGGTACCCCCGACCGGTACCGTAGAGCGGATTTACCGCGATGGCGCCCAGTGACGCAATGGCGGCAAAATCGACCTTAGTCTCCAGATCCGCCAGGTACTGCTCCCGGGGGTCGATCTCCTCCACCAGGCCGGCATGCACCGCTTCATCCAAAGCCATCTCGCGGTAGCAGACCTCGCCGAGCATCTCGTTAGCACGCCGTTCAATATCTTTTGTCGTTTCGGGAAGGGCAGGCCCGGCCCAGGAGGGGGAAAATTTTATTCCATTGTATTCCGGGGGATTATGGCTGGCGGTGAAGTTGATGGCGCCGGCAGTTCCGCGCCGCATGATTTCGAAAGCGATAACAGGAGTCGGGGTATCGCGCTTGCAAAAATAGGCCTTGATGCCGGAGCCGGCAAGAACCCTGGCGGTTTCCTTGGCAAACCTCTCACCCATGAAGCGGGTATCGTAGGCGACAATGATCCCTTTATCCCGTTCTCCTATGGACGCCACATGATCGGCAATGGCCTGGGTCACGATTTTTACGTTCTCGAAGGTAAAATCCTCGCAGAGAATACCACGCCAACCCGAAGTGCCGAAAACAATCTGATGCATGATGCCTCCCGTGGGGTAATTGCACGCTACGATGCCATTGCCTGCTTATAAATGATTAAAGCCTAATACATACCCCTTGGCGAGTCAACCCTGCACTGACTCATTCACCCCACCATGGAGCCGGAAGGAATGCGGGATGAGGTTCCGCAAACCATCTCCTTCTGAGCGGTGAAAATCCGGGGAAATAACCATTAAGAAACCGGGATTTTTACAGTTGACTTTTTTCTTTTGAAATTGCTAGATTGGATAGTAGACGGTTAACGGAAACAAAATGATTCAGGAGGATTCAGAATGCAGTGTCAAACAGTTCTTCCCGGTACCGAGTGTACCTTCTGGGGAAAGCAGGGTTGCATCTTCACCGGCGGTTCCTGTCAGGTTGTCGTTGAAAACTGTGAAGGATGCGAGCGCATTGTAGACGGCAGCATCGGCAAAGTGTGCAGCGCCTACCCGGCTCCCACCAAGAAGTGGTCTGCCGGTATCTGTAATTTTGCTACCCACGTAAAAGTGGAAATTAGCAGCGAAGAACTCAGGGTAAACCCGCTCAAGGCCTCCAAGAAGGCTTCCGGTGGCGGCAAGAAGAAGTAATTTACCGATTTAAGCAAAAAAGGGAGGACCCAGGTCCTCCCTTTTTCTTTTTGAGGCCCCCATGTCCTTGCACCATCTCCAATGCCCCCGCTGCGGCGAAAAGATAACATGCTACCGCAACCCTGTCCCCACTGTCGACATCATCATCGAAACTTCCGAGGGGATCGTACTGATCGAGCGGAAAAACGAGCCGAAAGGGCTGGCTCTTCCCGGCGGATTCGTGGATTACGGCGAAACCCTTGAAGCAGCCGCAGTGCGCGAGGCACTGGAAGAAACCTCCCTCCACATCACCAACCTGCGACTGCTCGGATGTTATTCAGACCCCGCCAGGGACCCCCGCCAGCACAACATCTCCACCGTCTTCGTGGCTGAATCATGGGGGACGCCTGCGGCTGCCGATGATGCCGCCGACCTCGCCGTATTTCCCCTCGATGAGCTCCCGTCAGTCCTCTGTTTCGACCACCGGAAGATCCTCGACGACTACCTCCGCTTCCGGGAACTCTCGTCCAGCCCAAGTTAGCCCGCCTCGGATGCCCCCCCATACTCCCGCATGAATCCGGCAACCTTGTCCGCCGGCATCGGGGTACTGAACAGATATCCCTGCACCTCATCGCAATTGTTGTCGGAGAGGAATGACAGCTGCCCCTCGGTCTCAACCCCTTCAGCGATAACTTTCAGATTAAGGCTGTTCCCCATGGCGATGATGGCGGTCGTTATGGCGGCATCTGCCGAGTTTATCTCCACATCGCGCACGAATGACTTGTCGATCTTGAGCGTATTGACCGAAAACCTCTTCAGGTGCGCCAGGGAAGAATAGCCGGTGCCGAAATCGTCGATGGAGATATGCACGCCTAGGTCCCGCAACTGGTTGAGCACCGAGACGGCAAAGTCCGGGTTCTGCATGATGACGCTCTCGGTAATTTCCAGTTCCAGCAAATCGGCGGAAAGACCGGTTTCGCCCAGAATCCCCCGGATCGTCTCCAGGAGATTTTTCTGCTGGAACTGATAGCCCGACAGGTTCACCGCAACCCGCATTCTGGGCAGTCCCTGCCGGAGCCACTGCCGGTTCTGAATGCAGGCGGCCCGGAGCACCCACTCGCCGATGGGAATGATGAGCCCCGTCTCTTCCGCCAGCGGGATGAACTCTCCGGGAGACACGAGGCCTAGCAGGGGGTGCTCCCATCGGATCAACGCTTCCATGGCGGTAATCCTCTTGGTAACGATATCGACCTTCGGCTGGTAGTAGACCCGGAACTCACGATTATCCAAGGCCTTGCGCAGGCTCGTCTCCAGAAGAAGGCGCTTGTCGGCGTTCTCGTCCATGCGTGGAGAGTAGAACTGCACGTTGTTCCGCCCCTCTCCCTTGGCGTAATACATGGCGATATCGGCTTTTTTCACCAGGTGGTCCAGGCTCTCGCCATCAGTTGGATAGAGGGAAACACCGATGCTCGTGGTGACAAAAAGCTCATAGGTGTCGATGATGAAAGGGGCTGCCAGGGTTTTCAAAATCTTTTGCCCCATCTTTTTCACATCGTCCGGATTATCGACATTGACGAGGATAATGGTGAATTCGTCGCCGCCAATGCGTGCCACGGTGTCAACTTCACGCACGCAACCAACTATCCGGTGGGCAACCTGCTGCAAAAGACGGTCACCAATGGGATGACCAAGTGTATCATTGATAATCTTGAAGCGGTCGAGGTCCAGGAAAAGTATCGCCACCTGATGCTGGTAGCGGTTCGCCAGGGCCTTGGCCTGCTGGAGCCGATCCATGAAAAGGATGCGGTTCGGCAAGCCCGTAAGGGTATCGTGATGGGCAAGGCGGTAAAGTTGCTCTTCGGCATGCTTCCGATCGGTAATATCGCGGCAGATGCTCCAGATGACGGGAGAATCGCCGGAAGAGTCGGAACAGGTGAGGTTCCCCTCAACAATAACCAACCGGCCGTCCTTTGCCGTAAAGACAGCCTCCAGGGGCCCCAGGGCATCGCCGGAAAAAACGCGCTTGAATTCAGAACAACACTGCTCACGGCTCGATGGATGGATGATATCGAAGAAAGAGACGGCGGCAGCCTCTTCGGCGGAATAGCCGAGCGTACGCTGCCACGCCTCGTTCACGTAGAGAACCCGTCCGTCGGGAGAAATGCTGAGTATCAAATCATTTGCGGTATCGAGAAATGTGGAGAGGCGTTCTTCGCCGTCCCTGACAGCAACGGTCTCCCGGCGGATAACGGTCATGAGATATGCCGCTATGGCGACCATGGCGGCATTGAGCAGCGACACCCACAACCAGGTCAGCACCAGGTAGAGCGGGTCATGGTGGAGTTTCTGCTCAACAAAGGGCATCCTGACATTGGGCACGAGGCCGAAATATTCCAGAGACAGGATTCCGCCGTAGAGCACTCCGCCACAGAGCCCCACAAACCACACATCACGTCTTTCTTCGATAAGGAAAGCCGCCTCGATGGTAACAATAAGGTAGACGGGCCAAAACCAGCTCGCCGCCCCACCGCTCGTATGAATCAGGACCGTAACCAGAACCAGATCTAGGAGAATCTGCAGGAAATTGAGGAAACGGAAACAACAGGCAATACGTTCAATGCCGAATTGCAGCAGGAAGTTATAACAGACGACGGCAGAGAGTGCGGCAAAAAGGAGAACCTGCTGGGATGGTGACAAAAAAAAGCCAAATCGGCTGAAATAGAAGAAACTCCCAGCTAAAAGACAGTAGAGACCCACAAACAGCAGGAGAATCCAGCGTGTTCTGACAACGATGAGGGTGCGGGATTTAACCTCTTCCAGCTCTTGATTTTCGGGAGCTTTAAGGCCTTCCGCCACACTTTTGAGACGACGCGTTGCGGCGTCAAACCAGTCCAATTTCGATGAAGAATCCTGCAGCATGGCTTAAGGGCATGCAAATCACACGCCACGCCCCTCTTGATACAGCCTGACCTCGGGAACGGCCGGAAGCACGCCAAGCGCTGCCGCATGGGAATAGAACAGTTTCACCCCCTCCAGATGGGCCGCGGTCAGATCGTATGATATGGTCATCCAGTAATCCACGAGAGCGTCATGATCTATCCACTCCCTTTCCGGCACCAGGGAAGCTATGGTGGAATATGAATCATAGGCAAGCTTCTTTGCCCGGACAAAGTCGGAGGCAAGCCGGGCGACCTCTGCGGGCTTGGCAGCGACGGTATCCCGGCGTACAAACCAGAGCGCAAAGACAAAGGGAAGCCCCGTCGCACGATACCACAACTCCCCCAGGTCATATACGTGGTAATTACCCCTGCCGAGCGCCCCCCTGAGCGCCTGGTCGCCGATGAGAAGCACTGCGGGATAGGAATTGAGAGCCTCCGCAAGCGGGAGCCCGGTACGCTCAAAACGGTTGGTGTACCCCTGGAAGGTTGCCAGGATAATCCGAAGGAGATTAACCGAAGTGTCGGACTCCGTGGTCATGCCGATAACGGCGCCGTCAAGGCGCTCCAGGGGCACCGTTGAAAACAGCAGGACACTTTTAACCGGGCCGATGGAGCTGATGCAAAGTTCAGGCAAGATGAGGTAGCGGTCGGGATATTTGCCGTATTCTATGGACGATGACGGGCAGACATCAATCTCGCCTTCTGCAAGCTTGCGGTTGAGGCAAGAAGGCACTCCCCTGACAAAACGGTAGCCGCTGCAGTCCATGCTGTTCTGCAGAGCCGTGAATATGGGAGTGCAGTTCAGATAATCGATGTGCCCTATGGTAAGAGCCATGGTGTAATACCTCCTGCTTCCTTGAGTGAACCACAAAAAAACAAAGGCGAGAAATATAATCTCGCCTTTGCCTGCTTCAGCCCCAGCATGGAGCCTATTCTTCCTCGTCTTCGTCCTCGCCGACCGACTCGATGTAGTCCTCGGCTGACAAGAGTGATTTAAGTTCTTCCGGATCATCCATCTCAACAACCACGATCCACCCCCCGTCATAGGGGTCGTCGTTCAGCATCTCCGGAGCCGAATCAAGTTCTTCGTTCACTTCGACCACCGTGCCGCTAACGGGGGCATAGAGCTCGGACGGGCCCTTGCGCCCCTCGAGGGAGCCGAAGGAATCGTCCTGCTCCAACTCGTCGCCGACGGTTGGAAGCTCGACGGTGAAAATGGTGCCCAGGGCATCCTGCACATAGTCGGTAATTCCGATTACCGCCCGAGCCCCCTCTACCCGAACCCACAAGTGTTCTTTGCTGTACTTCAGTTCCTCAGGGAAGTCCATGCCCTACTCCAGTACGATACGCTCAAGGAAGGCGGTATCCACGATCCCTTCCATGAAGTCCTTATTGGCCATGATTCGCTTATGGAACGGAATCGTCGTCTTGATGCCCTCGATTATGTACTCGTCCAAAGCCCTAGCCATGCGACGGATGGCGTCCTCGCGGGTATCGGCGTGGACGATGAGCTTGGAAATGAGGGAATCGTAGTGGGGAACCACCGAATACTGGGAATAAACGAAGGAATCGACCCGCACTCCCAACCCGCCGGGGGTGTGATAACCGGTAATCTTCCCCGGGCACGGCGTGAACTTCACCGGATCCTCGGCGTTGATGCGGCACTCGATTGCATGGCCATGGATCTTGATGTCGCTCTGCTTGTAGCGAAGCTTGTGCCCGGCAGCCGAACGGATCTGCTCCCGGACAATGTCAATGCCGGTAATCATCTCGGTGACGGGGTGCTCTACCTGCACCCGGGTATTCATTTCCATGAAGTAGAAATTCATGTTCTTGTCCAGCAGGAACTCGACGGTGCCGACGCTGTCATACCCCACGGCCTTGGCGGCCCGGACCGCGGCATCTCCCATGGCCTTGCGCAGCGCCGGGGTCATGACGGGGCACGGAGCCTCTTCGATGATCTTCTGATGCCGGCGCTGGATTGAGCAGTCTCGCTCCCCCAGGTGGACCACATTGCCGTGCTTGTCGGCCATGATCTGAATCTCCACATGGCGCGGCTCTTCGCAGTACTTCTCGATGTAGACCTCGGGATTGCCGAAGCCTGCCTGGGCCTCGGCCCGTGCGGTGGCGAAAGCATTGGGAAGGGTTGCCGGAGAATGGACGATCTTCATCCCCCGGCCGCCGCCACCCGCCGTTGCCTTGATGATGACGGGGAAACCGATGCCCTTGGCGATCTTGATCGCCTCGTTAACATCGTTCACACCCTCCTTGGTACCGGGGAGGATCGGAACATCCTCTTTGATGACGGCCTGGCGGGCGCTGATCTTGTCACCCATAATCCGCATGCTTTCGGATGAAGGGCCGATGAAGGTGATGCCGCAGTTCTCGCAGATTTCGGCAAATGCGGCATTTTCCGACAGGAAACCGTAGCCGGGATGGATTGCTTCGGCATCGGTCAACTCTGCGGCACTGATGATGGCATTGATATTCAGGTAGCTCTGGAGGCTCGGCGCCGGGCCGATGCAGACGCTTTCGTCGGCCAGCTTGACATGAAGGGAATCCTTGTCGGCAGTGGAATAGACGGCCACCGTCTTGATACCCAACTCCTTGCAGGCCCGAATGACCCGAAGGGCGATCTCGCCCCGGTTTGCGATCAGAACTTTATGGAACATGTACGAAATCTCCGCTCATGGGTTGAAAGGGGTGGATATATCCCATACCCCGTGTTTTAGTCCGTGGTCTCTGGCTAGAGCGGCTCGACTACGAAGAGGGCCTCTCCAAACTCCACCGGCTGGGCGTTCTCTTTGCAGATGTCAACTATCTTGCAACGATACTCGGCCTCGATTTCGTTCATGAGCTTCATGGCTTCGACGATGCAGAGAATCTGCCCCTTCTCGACAACCTGGCCGACTTCCACATAGGGAGCAGCATCAGGAGCCGGCGCCCGGTAGAAAGTCCCGACGATGGGGGACGCAACTTCATTCCCCTTGGCTTTGGGGGCCGGAGCGGCAGCTTCGGCAGGAACGGCGGGTGCAGACGGAGCGGCAGCCGGCATCATCGCCGGTTGCATGGCAACCATGGGCGCAGATGCCTGGTACTGGACGACCGGCGCGGTACAACCACGCTTGATGAGGATTTTATCCTCGCCCGTCCCCATCTCGAACTCGGTAATGTCAGTTTCGGTTACCATCTTTATCAGCGACTTGAGATCCTTAATATCCATACGTTTTCTCCTTTTTGACAGATAACGCCCCGCACTCCGGGCGACTATAATGTAATAAATCCGTCGAAGCGGAAAGCTTTTCCCTCCGGCCGACGAATTCAGGACAGAATGATAAGCTCCTTGGGCACCAGAGTGAGGAGACGGCACCCGTCTCCTGTCACCACAACCGTATCCTCGATCCGAACGCCCCCCCATTCGGGGATGTAAATACCAGGTTCGACAGTGAAAACCATCCCCTCTTCGACAACTCCTTCGCCACGGGGAGAAAGAGTCGGCTTTTCGTGGACGTCAAGTCCGACTCCGTGCCCAAGCCCATGGCCGAAGTAATCGCCGTATCCCTGTTCAACGATGAACTCGCGGGCTATTGCATCGAGCGAGGTAAAACTTATGCCGGGCCTGACGGCAGCTATGGCCCGGTCATGGGCTTCCTTGACGATACCATAGATTTTGCGCTGTTGGTCATCGGCGTTGCCGACGCAGACCGTTACCGTTTCATCCGAATGGTAGCCGCCGTAGAGTGCCCCGAAATCGATAGTGACAAGTTCGCCGGCCCCAATGACTTTCTCACCTGCCCTGCCGTGGGGCAACGCCCCCCTCTCGCCGGAAGCGACAATGAAATCGAAGGACTTGTCATCGGCTCCCGCGCGCCTCATGGCAAATTCGAGAGCCAGGGCGAAATCGCGTTCGATCACCCCGGGCCGCAGCCCTTCAAGGGATGACAACAGTGCCTCGGAGGCCAGCCTTGCCGTCTCGGCCAGCAGCCGGAGCTCGTCAGCATCCTTTACGGCCCGCAGCGTGGCAAGCCCGGCGCTCAAGGGGACGAACTCAGCCCCGGCTACCTTCGCGGAGAGAGCCGCAAAGTGGGCGACCGTCGTGTGTTCGTCTTCAAAACCAACCCGCCGGAATCCTTGCGCCTCAAGAAGTTCGGCAATCCCTTCGAGCTTGACGCGATACTCGATCGTGGGGCACGCCGTCACCTCCCGGGCCGCCTGGGTGGTATAACGGGAATCTGTCAGGAACCAGCTCCCCTCCCTGCCGACAACAAGTGCGCCATCACTTCCGGTAAAGCCGGAGAGGTAGCGGACGTTACTCAGGTTAAGGAAGAGAACGGCTTCAACGTCCTGTTTTTCCAAGATTCCTTGGACTTTAGCAATCCTGTCTTGTAGCATGTTTCATGCCTTGGTGACAATCTCTTTTTTAATGTGAGTAAAAAGCGCGCGAAGCCCCAGCAGATAGCTATCGGCACCGAATCCGGCAATCTGGCCAACGGCCACCGGCGCGATGAAACTGTGCCGCCGGAACTCTTCCCGGCAATGGATATTGGAAAGGTGAACCTCAACCACCGGCAAAGCTACGGCAGCAATGGCGTCACGAATGGCAACACTGGTATGGGTATAGGCCGCAGGGTTGATAAGTATGCCGTCGCATGAGCAGCGGGCCTGTTGGATAGCATCCACCATGGCACCTTCGCTGTTGGACTGGAAGAAAGAAACCGAGCAGCCCAGTTCTGCCGCCAGGGCAGCTATCGATTCATTGATGCGGTCGAGGGTCAGGCTGCCGTAGATGCCGGGCTCGCGTACTCCCAGCAGATTGAGGTTCGGACCGTGAACCACAAGAATGTTCATAGATGTCTCCGTACAGGGGGCGGCGCCGGGCACAACGCTAAGAAAGGCGGTCGTTCAGCCCGTAGGCTTCACGACGGAGCAAGTAGCGGCCCTTGCCGTAGTTGCCGTCCTGGCTGAGGATGAGGGCAAGAAAGAGGTCGTCGTTGATGGTTCTCATTATGACACGCGACCGCGCGGTATTCACCGTCATTTCCTCCAGTCCTCCGGCTTTGAGAATATCGGCCGTATGCTTGACATCCTTAAGGAGAGAGGCATACTCCACCGTCATAAGATTCAGGTCCAACCCGGCGCTCTCGAGGAAGTACTCATCAATGGCAATGCCATCGTACCCCATTATGATAGCACCAAGGCCCCCATCCACGCTCTCCACTATTCCCTTCAGCGTATCCCTGAACGGCATTGCCGCACCCTCCCGATGGTGTCGAGCCACTCCTCCAGACGCGTAACAACATCTGCCGGCGAGCCGGAATCAGCAGCTTCCGTACCCGCGGCCATGTCGTTTTCCCTGGCGACTTCGGCGAATTCGTCGCCAAAGGGCATCTTCGAAGTAAACGCATTTTCCCGGGCACTGGCCTCATCTTCATCTATGCGGTGCTTAAGCGCGACAATGCTCTGCCGAAGGGCTTCATTGCCGGGATTGGCATTCAGGAGGTCCCGGTATATCTTAAGAGCCTTCTTGAGAAACCCCTGTTTGATGTACAGTTCTGCAATTGTCGCCGTTGACAAGGGTTCGGAGCCGGATTCGTTATTGATTTGGGGTTCGTCGAAGAGCTGGGGTGTAATGGCAGCAGGCTCTTCCTCAAAAATCTCATCGTCCAGTTCCTCGATTATTTCCACTTCCTCAAGGAGAAATTCATCATCATCGAACAGTTCCGCTGCCTCCTCGACAACCGGAACATCATCGCCAAAAACATCGCTCTCAAGGTCGAAGCTCTTGCCGCGCAAGTCGAGTTCGTCCAGGGCTGCCCTGGTTTCACGGTCGTCGGGATTGAGGGCGAGAATCGTCTCCAGGGTCTTGCGGACAAGGCTGGTTTCGCCAATGTCCTCATAAATCCGGCCAAGGAGCTTCTGGGCCACCAGATTGTCGGGTGTCGCCTTAACGACACGCTCCAGGGCCTCCCGGCTTTCCTTATGCTCTCCCTTGTCGAAGCAGGCCCGCCCCAGGGCCAGATACCCGCCCACATAGTCGGGATGCAGCTCAATTCCCTTGCGCGCGGTGGAGATAGCATCGTCTATGAGCCCGGCCTTGCGGTAAAGCTCAGCCAACGGCGCAAAACAGAAGGATGCCGGATCAGCGCCGAGCATATCTTCATAGCGCTTGATATCGGCCTGGGATGATTCTGCACCAAGGGTCATGGTCATCCTCCAATCCCGCAGACGGCTAGCACCTCGTCCAAGTCCCGGATGCAGACCATGGAGAAATCGCCAATGCCCTTATTGAGCACGAAGCCGAGCCCGGCGTCCCGCGCCTTCTTGTCACGCATCAGCACCCCCCTATAGGCATCCGCAGTGAACACAGGGAGTTCCACCGGCAACTTCAGCGATGTCAGGAGCGCACAGAGGCGCTCAACATCAGCAAGCCCGGCCAAGCCCCTGCGCTCGGACAGTCTGGCGGCCTGGACCATGCCGATTGCCACCGCTTCGCCATGGAGGTAGGTTCCGTAGCCGGCAAGGGTTTCAACCGCATGGCCAAGGGTGTGGCCGTAGTTCAGGACAGCCCGAAGTCCGGCTTCCCGCTCATCCTTCTCCACAACCGATGCCTTGATGGAGCAACATCGCATGATGATCCGCGTAAGAACAGCCTTGTCACGGTCAAGGAGCGAAGTCACGTTTCGCTCCATCTCGGCAAAGAGTTCCCGATCGAGGACTACGCCATATTTCACCACTTCGGCCATTCCGGCAAGGTACTCACGCTCGGCAAGCGTTGCCAGAGTATCAACATCGATGACCACTGCCCGGGGCTGGTAGAAGGCGCCGATGAGATTCTTGCCAAGGGGGTGGTTGATGCCGGTTTTTCCGCCGACGCTGCTGTCAACCTGGGCAAGGAGCGTGGTTGGGACCTGCACGAAGGGGATGCCGCGCAGGTAGGTGGCTGCGGCAAATCCCGCCATATCCCCCACAACGCCACCTCCAAGAGCTATTACGAAGGAGTCGCGGGTAAGTCCGCCGGCAATCAGTCCATTGTATATGGTATTCAGGGTTTCGCTTGTCTTGAATTCCTCGCCATCGGGGAGCTCAACGAGAACAGGCGAAAACCCCGCTGCGGCAAGGGATTCGACAACGACCCCGGAGTAAAGGGGGCCAACCGTCGTATTGGTGACGATTGCAGCGACTCTTCCCAGTCCCAGCTCGCGGCAAAGCGCACCTATCCCCGGAAGGTTCCCGCTGCCCCCCAAAATCCTGTAGCTTCTGTCACCGAGCCCCACCGTCAGGGTTTCCACGTAAATCCTCTTTCTTTCAGATAAACGATGATTTCAGCGACCACATCTTCCACGCTTTTACCTGTGGTGTCAATCCTCAACTCCGCATGTGCGTAGTACGGCTCACGTTCCGCCAGCATCCGCGCGATATGTTCCTCCGAAAGGTTATCCCTCAAGAGCGGCCGGTCTGTTTCCTCGCGCAGTCTCCGGCAAATCTCAGCCACCGACGCGGTAAGATTTACAACGACTCCGGCCTCCATGAGCAGCCGCCTGTTCTCCGGCGCAATAACCGCCCCTCCGCCAGTGGAAACAACGCAACGCTGCTCCTGGGCCAGCCGCCGCACTGCCGAAGTCTCGAGAGCACGAAAATGCGGTTCTCCATGGCGGGAAAAAATCTCGTTAATGGAGATTCCCTCCTCCTCGACGATACGGGCATCAAGATCACAGTAGCAAAAGCCGAGGCGCTGGGCCAGGAGCCTGCCGACACTGCTCTTGCCGGTCCCCATGAATCCGGTGAGAACGATGTTGCGCATCTTAGAACGTGCGGAGATAGTCGAGGTAGCCATCGTAATTGCGCCGGACTTCCGCAATGGAATCACCGCCGAACTTCTCCAGTAATGCATTGGCAATCTCTACGGCCACAACCGATTCAACCACGACCGCAGCAGCCGGGACAGCACAGACGTCCGAACGTTCAACCGTAGCTTCGAAAGGCTCCTTGGTCAGCATATCCACTGACTTGAGCGGCTTGTACAGGGTTGGAATCGGCTTCATGGCCGCGCGGATCACTATCTCCTCGCCGTTGGTGATCCCCCCCTCAAGGCCCCCCGCATTGTTGGTGTTGCGGAAAAACCCGGTGACCCCGCCACCGGCAAGGCGGGAGGAGTCGAAGTAAATCTCATCATGAACCTGGGAGCCCGGCCGACGGGCAGACTCGAAGCCGAGACCGATCTCCACCCCCTTTATGGCCTGAATGCTCATGACCGCCATGGCCAGGCGGGCGTCCAGCTTACGGTCCCACTGGACATGGCTGCCAAGCCCCACGGGCGCTCCGGAAACGACAATTTCAACCACGCCACCCACCGTATCGCCAGCTTCCTTGGCCGCATCGATGAATGCTTTCATCCGTTGTTCCGCCTCGGCATCATAGGTGGCAAGCTCGGACCGGGAGGCCAATTCGCGGAGACGCTCGGGGGGAAGCCCGTTCTTCTCGGCGCGAATCCCTCCCAACTCCACCACGAAGCCGCTCACGGTAATACCGAATTCCTCCAGAAAAGAGCGGGCGACAGAACCCACGGCAACCCTCACCGCTGTCTCCCTGGCGCTCGAACGCTCCAGGATGTTGCGCACATCGCGCTGATTGTATTTCATGGCGCCGGGAAGATCGGCATGGCCGGGACGCGCGCGGGTGACGCGAATGCTGTCATCCCGGTACTGCTCCCGGGATGACATTTTCTCCTGCCAGTTGACCCAGTCCCGATTTGTAACGGAGAGGGTTACCGGAGAACCCATGGACTCGCCCCACCGGACTCCGGAGAGAATCCGCGCCTCATCCTTCTCGATCAGCATGCGGCCGCCGCGGCCGTAACCGCCCTGGCGGCGGGCCAGATCAACATTGATTGTTTCCTCGGAAATCTTCAGCCCTGCGGGAATCCCTTCAATTATGGCGGTAAGTTGGGGGCCGTGGGATTCACCGGCAGTCAGATAACGTATCATGGAGACCTCTTATATTGAGAAATGCCAGGGGGTTCCCTGGCATTTCTCGCAGCGATGTGAATTCTTTATATTTTCTACATATTTCACGTGGCAATGATTTTTGGCGTAATGAAAATGAGCAGCTCCGTTTTCACCTTTTTCTTAACCGATGACTTGAAGAGATGACCGATCAGCGGAATATCTTTCAGGAACGGAACCCCGGTATCCGAGTCCTGATCCGAATCGATATAGATACCGCCGATGACCGTTGTCTCCCCGTTATTGACAACCAATTCAGTTGTCGCCTCTTTTTTGTTGATCGGAGGAGTATCGCTCTGGCCGATCGGAGTACCGGCGGTGTCGTTGGTTGCCTTAATCTTCATGATCACGCTGCCGGCTGACGTGATATGGGGCGTCACCTCAAGGGTAAGAGCCGCCTCCACGAACTCGGTCTTGGCCCCTTCAGTTGAACTGGTGTTCTGGTACGGGATCATCTGCCCCTGGGAAATCTTTGCCGCTTTATTGTTCAGCGTCACCACCTTCGGAGTGGAGATGATTTTCGCATTTCCCCTGGTTGCAAGAGCCGACAGTTTCAGGTCAAGGGACTGGTTAGTACCGCCGAGGATCTTTCCGAAAGTGATTCCGGTGGCAAGACCTGGGCCAAAAGTCGTATTGGCCGCGGTTGACGCAACGCCGGTCAAGATCCCACCAAAGCCGGTATCAACATTCGTAATGCCGAGGATATTGGCATCCCTGGCATGGATCCCCCACTGAATACCCAGTTCACTGCTGATGCTCGTCTCAACTTCGACAATGCGCGCTTCAATCATCACCTGCTTTTCCGGCGCATCGAGATTTTTCAGCAGTATCCTCATGTCCTCAAGGTTAGGGGCTATATCCTTGACGATTACACTGTTGGTGCGGGTGTCCTGGGAGATCATGCCCCGCTCGCTCTTAACGGCGTTAAACTGGGTTACCACATCGCCGACCGACGCATAGTTAACCTCAAACACCTCGGTTTGGAGCTCCATGGCCCGCTCTTTGGCCTTTTTCATGCTCTGCTCTTCATCAGCCAGCGTTTGCACCTTTGATTTCGGCCGAATCTGAACGATGTTGCCGTCCCGCTGCATTCCAAGGCCCTTGTTGTCCAGAATCACATCCAGCGCCTGGTCCCAGGGGACGTTCACCAACTTCAGGGTAATCGTTCCGGTGACATCGTCACCAACGATGAAGTTCAGGTTGCTGACCTCGGCAATCAGCTGGAAGATTTTCCGGATATCGGCATCGGAAAACTCAAGCGTTACCCGACGCCCCGTATAGACCTTCCTCCCTTGAGACTCGGGAGATACCGCTATCGGCCTGGCCGCTGCCGGCGCGGGACGCCCGGCATCAACTGGAGCCGCCAGTTCCTCAGCTACCCGCGGCGCATCGAGTTCAACAGGGTTCTTGATATCAAGATAAACGACACCAGCTTCCCTACGGAGTTCATAGGGGGCCTGTTTACTCAGTTTAACCTGTACCTTGACATCATTGCGCCCATTTGTCTTAACCTGATAGGGCGTTACCATCCGGACTACACCGGCAAAGGCACTTGTGTCGAGGTGACGCTGCCATTTTTTGGGCAGAATGCAGTTCCTGAGGTTGAGGGTCACACCTTCAGCTGATTTTACGGGCTTGTCCACGTCGCAGGGAGCGCTGGTGGCGATGACAACACGGGACACGTTATTAACAACATTGAATTCGATAGATTCGATTTCGGGATTACCGCTGGAAATTGGCTGCTTCTGCTCCGCTTTATGAGCTGTTGCCGGCGCGGTAGCAACTGCCTGATCAACTTTCCAGGTTTCCGCAACTGCCGCCGAAACCTCCGGGGGAGCTACGACAAGACCTGTCGCGGTTTTTCTGACCGAAAACTCGGGGAGTCTATCGCCGGCAGCATCAAGGACAAGCCGGACCTTTTCGGGATAAGCTCCAACCCTGACGGTGCCGATCCCCATACTGTTAACCGGCACGACCTTTTGCGCCATGGCGGCTCTCACGCCAAATACATCCAGAACGAGCCGGTCGGGCTTGGTGAGCCGGAACGTTTTGAAATCGGTGACTTCTCCCGAAGTCTGTATCTCCAGAAAATCTTTCCGCGGAGTGATGGCGGTAATGGCATCTGCAGCTTTAGCCGGAGCAGGTTCGGCCGGCTCGGAGACAACCGGCGCCTGTTCCGGTTGAGGATTCTGCGCCGCAACTGGTTCCTGCACGGGAGCCTCAGCTCCGGAATCTTTTGCGGGAGTTGCAGCCGCCGCCGGCACAAAGGCAAGCCGCATGATGCTCTTGTCTTTTGAATCAGTGGTAGCCGTCATCTCAACATCACGGGAGAGAAATACCTCTACCCGGGTCATGGCGGCATCCCCCTCGCCAAAGCGGGTAGTCTCGATCCGCTTGATATTCCCTGAATTCACCTCGACAGGTTTGATATACGCACCAGGCTGCACCTGAGCGATGTCAACCACCCCCTTGGGGGGATTGGCCACCGTATAGAAGGTGTATGCTACAGGCCGGTCTGCAGAGATGATTACCTGGGCATCGTCCCCCTCCCCTGTAACCCTGATGTCCCGCAACGCCGGAACCGGTGAGACCTGACCTGCCTCCCTGTCTCCCACGACGGCGGCATTGTTTGCAGCGCAGCCGCACAATGCCCCCAGAAGGGACAAGAGGGTTATATTACGGGATATTGTAAGTTGGATGCTCATGGGGAGTCTCCTTGGCAGCCTGTTAGTTTTTCTTCGGCAGAGTAAGTTTCACCGTCCGCCGGGACATCTTGCCGGTCACGTCATCCCTGGAGCGTTCAACCACCTCGAGGTACGACGGGGTGACTTTCGATATCACGCCGTTATTGTTGCCTATTCTCATTCCGGCCTTCACCACGTACCCTTTGCCGGCCGGGTCTACGATAAGGGCCTTGTTCTCCTTGAACCCGGCAATTATGCCGGTCACGCGAAACTGCCCCACGCTATACCCCTGGATGGGAAGGAGCCCGGCAGAAGGAGCCCCCCCGGTTGTGGCGGCAGGCCTTTGTGCTTTCGCCTGGAGAAACGGCTTGAAAGGATCTTTCCTGCCGGAAAAACCCAGGGAATGAAGCCCCCCAGCCGGAAGTTGCGCGGAAGAAGTTTGCGCCTGCACAGGAGGTTTAGCCTGGGGATGTGGCTTAGATGCATTGGCAGGAGCGGGAGGCGGTGCCTCTTCCCCCTTCTTGCATCCCCCGCATGCCAGGACCAGGGAGGCCATTGCGGCAATGAGGAATAACCCGGTGCTATTTCTTCTTGTCATCCTGAGTCTCTTTCTTGTCGAGGAAGCGGAACGTCGTGGCAAGACAGTTTACTTTGACGCTGGTTTTACCGCCCGTCTGCTTTATATCGGCAAAGGAGACGTCGGTGATATTGACGATCCTCGGCATATTCCCCACGGCGGTGAAGAAGTTGGCAACACTGTGGAATGAACCGGAAACCGAGATATCTACCGGCACCTCGGCATAGAAGTCCTTGGGAACTTCGGCTCTCGGCTTGAAGAGGAGAAAATCATTGCCAGTACCCTTGCCGAAACTGGTGATACTGGTCAGCAGGGTTGGAATCTCTTTCTGGTTAGGCAATTCGGTGAGAGCCTGGTCAAGATCCTTCTGCAGCTGCTGATACTCGTTTTTTAGCTTTGGCAGGTTATCGGCAATCCGCTGCTTGTCCCTCACTTCGTTCTGGACGCCCTCCAACCGCCCGCGAAGCTCTTTGAGCTCTGTCTGGCGCGGCAAAAAGAGCCCGAAATAGAGGGCCGCCCCTTCGGCCACCAGGATGAGGGCCAAAAGCGCAATTTTCTGTTTCTTGGGAAGCTTAAGCAGTTTTTCGATTTTCGGATCCATGGAGAGTCCTTAACCGGCGGCTATTTCTTCGGAGCCGGCGGTTCTTCCGTCTTTACCTCAGATTTCAAGGCACAGGTGAGCTCGAACCGCTTGGCCTTCACGCCGTCGATTTCCGTCTGTTCTGAAACAACCAGCTCCACGTTCGTGAAGTCTTCCGACCCTTGCAAATTGCGCATGAACGAGGCGATGAGATCTTCATCGAGGGCAATGCCTCCAATGCTGACCCCGTTGCCGCTTTCAGTGTATTTGGTTATCCAGAGCTTATCAGGGGTAGCATCGCTCAGAGTTGCGAGCCTGCGGACAGGGCCGGTCTTCCCCTTGCGAAGCTGGCCAAGCACATCAAGCTTCTTCGTGACATCGTCTTTAAGCTTTTTTATGTTCTCCAACTCGCCGATCTTGGATTTAAGCTGCTGGAGCTCGCTTTCGGACTTTTCAATTTCTGCCTTGGTGGCTTTGATCTTTGCCTGGGCGTAGACATAGAGACCAAGGCCGGCAAGGAGCACGATGAGCGCGGAAACTGCGAGAATAGCCATTTGCTGCTTAGCTGTCTCTTTCTTTTTCGACGCTCTGACCGGGAGCAGGTTGATTCTTACCATTTGTCCCCAACCCTCCTTGTGGCCAGTCCCAGGGCAACCGTAACGAGAGGCCCCATCTCCTTAAGATAATCAGGATCGAATTCCTTTTCACTACAGGTAATTTTCCTGAAGGGATCGAGCATCTCCACCGGCACTCCGAGCTTATCGTAAATCGCCTCGGAGAGCATGGAGGTTTTTGCCGCGCCACCGCTCAGATAAACCTTGCCGACTTTCCCCTCTCCGGCAGTCGTATTGTAGAAGTCCAGTGAACGGCGCACTTCAATGGAAAGGGTCTCATTTATTTTATCGATTACGCTCCGCAACTTGTCCCGGCCGGGGAAATCCCCCCCCAGCTTCACCCTCTCGGCTTCTTCGCTGCTCAAAGAGAACTGCTTCTGGATCTCTTCGGTGTAGAGGTTGCCCCCCATCTGCACGTCTCGGGTAAAAAGGGATATTCCACCCTTTACGATATTGAGGTTGAGGATGCTTGCGCCGATATTGATGAGAGCAACGACTTCGTCGGGAGTACTTTCATAGTTGAGCTCGAAAGCATTCTGTACCGCGAAGGAATCGACATCGACGATGACGAGCTTGTAACCGCTCTCGGCAAAGACGTTCACATAATCGTTGATGATCTCTTTCTTGCTCGCCACGAGAAGGACGTTCATGCGGGTTGGATCATCTTCATCGGGCTCAAGAATTTGGAAATCTATATTTACATCGTTAATATCGAAGGGGATGTACTGCTCGGCCTCCCACTGAATCTGGTCCTCCAGCTCCTCGGGAGGCATTGCGGGAAGCTTGATCTTTCTTATGATCACTGTATTCCCGGAGATGGAACAGGCAGCTTCCTTGATCTTGACCGAAAGGCTCGTGCCGAGGTTCTTAACAGCATCGATGATCGCAGTGCTGTCCATCAGCGTGTTGTCGACAATAGCTTCCGGGGGCAGTGGCAGCATACCGGCATTAATTAGCTGCCAGGCACCCTTGTGCTCCCTGAGCTGTACCAGTTTCACGGAACTGGAGCCGATATCGATGCCGACCAGATCTTTTTTCTTGGAGAAAAACATAGAGTTGTTCCCATCCGCGGGCTTAGTCGAGAAAGACCGCTTCCTTCTCGGATACTGAAAAACCGAAGGCAAGAATTATTTTACGCTTGGTTTCCATCCGGCATTCCTCTCCGCGCTCAATTCTGTCGACGGTTGCCGGAGAAACCCCTGCAAGGCGTGCCAGTTCAGCCTTGCTCATAAGCCTTTCTTCCCTGATCTTTCTGACGTTATTTTTGAATTTCATCGCCCAATCCTGCAAAGCCCGGTAGTTTATGGCGAAATGTACTGTAATTAAAGCCAATGTCAAGAAATTAGTTAAAATTGAACGAAGTTGAAACCAATTAAGCAAGATTGATACCGGGCCGTTTTCAACCGGTTTAGCAGCTAAATCCAATGGATCTAAGTACATGACTGACAATTTCCGTCAACTCCCCGCCGCAATTTTGACAACTTGTGTCATGAAACGAAAAAAGCCGGGGCCGAGCATCACGAATCGTGATATTTCGGCATCCCGGCTGTCTCGGTGAGACCCTGTAGGCTTTCCGCCCCATCCTCGCGGATGGTTTAGTATTGTCGATATCTGGGATATTCAGTTTTTGTCCGGAAACGCCCACCTGATTGGCGCTCCTGAGATAGCTAATCGGTCAGCACAGCTTATTCTTTAGGAAAAATATTCATCCGTCGTTTTTTTTCTGCCCGGGCGCCGCCGCGCCCAGTGCTTTCAGGGCTACACCACGGTACTTACCGAGCTTGTTAAGCTGATTATCCAGTTTTACCGCTTCGGATAGATATCTTTTCCCTTCTTCAGCCCGGCCATGGTGAATAGCATACAATCCCCGGAGGAAGCTTGCGAAAACCTTGTCTTTTTCCTCGAGTTCCCGGTGCAGGGCCTCTTCTGACCGAAAATCGCCGCGTATGTCGTAAATATAACCGAGATAAAGGTAGATTTCCTTGAAGAAGGGAAAGGTAACCGTCACATTCTGCCGTAAGTACTCCAAGTCCTGATACGCCGAATCGTACTGTTTCTTGTTCAATTTCCGTTTCGCGGCGAGGAACTGCTTCATATGCTGAAGCTCCGTCGCGCGCGAAGGGAACGGCTTCCCCAGCACTCGATACGTTATCCAGCCGACGACATTGTAGGGCCAGGTCGACACGGTGTAAATCGACGCAACTCCGAACATGACAGCGATAACTGCGGCTACGACCTGCCGCGTCTTTCTCTTAGGCTTGACCATGCCGATACAACGAATCCTTTGCCTATCTTATTTCCAGCTCAGATACGAAATAAGTCTTGTTGCGAAGCCTGTAAACCGTTGCCTTGACCCGTGTCCCCTTTTTCAGGGTGAATTTGGCCAGGGGTGCCGGCGTGCCGTTCACTTCCGTCTCCCGGCAGATTCTATAGAGCTTCTCTCGCAGGATAAAGGTTCCAGCCCCCCTTACCGCCATAATCTCCCCTTCGAGAACCTCCGGGTTCATGAGTTGAGCAGTGGTGGCACCCAGAGAAGAAAGCGGGGGGAACACGTTGCGCATTTCCTGTGCTGCCAAGGCATAATGGGCAAAGAAAACGATACCGGCAACCATGACCATTAGATAACGCATCAGAAAACCTCCCGCCACGAAATGGGTATTATCCCGGTCATGAAATTGAAGACTTCTTCGATGGGAGTCTCATTGGCGCTCCCCGAACCGCCCGTATCGGGGGTAAGGCTCGACAGGTTCACCACCCCGCCGCCGGCCCCGACAAAGGCCGTCGTTCCCGTGGGACGGACAACCAGTACGGCCTCGGTGGGGATGCCGTTGCCCAAATTGTACCGGGTGTAAAGGCCGGTCAGATAGCTGACGGCATACAGTTTTGCGCCGCCGCCGATGTCGCACATGGCATTGTTGGGAAGAAACGAACCGAACAACACGTATTTGTTGAAGAGTACCGGTGCCGCCAGCGACTTTTCGCCGTCGGAGGCGATGAGCCGGATGTACCAGCCATTGGACGCAAGGGGAGCCGTGGAGGTGCTGATTACGCCGGTCCGGTCGGTAAGGCTCGCCTCCGTCAAGGTGGCAAAAGCACTAACGTCGGCGTTGCCGTCTTTCACGCCATACAGCCTGTCAACGACTGTATCCGCGCGCGGGTTGTCCCGGTCTCCCGTGCCGAAGTAGATGTAGTCATACCCCGACTGCAACGCAATCTCGGGCTGGTAGAATATTTTACGTCCCGAGCTGCTATCGGCTCCCGGATTCGACGCGAACAATTTGCGGATATCCCAGTTATCGATGAGATTGACATCTTTTGCGGCATCTCCGACAACGGCGCTGTTGGGCGATTTTGCAATACGCCACAGGTTACCCCCCAAATCCCCCACGTAAATGCGGTCCACGATCCCATCGGAATCCCTGTCCAACGCGGCTACGGTGCTGGGAATGGCATAGTTCATCCCATTGGCGACCGTATGCTGGAAACTGCTTATCAAGGCGCCGGTCATGAGATCAACGATGAATACACCCCGTCCTTTGGCGGCGGCGACGACCGCCTCATTATCGGCCTGGGCCGGGTCGAAACCGGCCCCGAACAAGAGTGCGTCACGGGTGACGGCAACCCCGGCGGCATCATTCTTTTTGACCTTTACGATCAGCGGATCGGACCAGGTCTGGCCCAGTTCCGACAATCCGGAGGATGAACTGTTGATTCGCCAGAGCAGTTGCGGCGCCGCAGGATTGGTAACGTCGAGGGCATAATAATTGTCGCCGCCGGCCCGCTGTCCGAAGGTGATAATTGCCCTGGTGATTACGCCGGACGAGTTCCGCTCCTGATAGAGCTTGACGGAGCCGTCAACAAAGTAGGGATGCGCGTTTCCCTCCTCGAAGAGCTTCAGCCGCGGGAGCGCGTCAGGCGGCACGAAGGCCCACTTCTCGCTGCCGTCCACGTCATCGATGCAGTGAAGCATGCCGTCATTGGAGCCGAAGAAGATGTGTCGGTTCGGGTCAGCTGCAGTAGGCCCATTGTAGTCCACCACCAGCGGAACCGAATGGAGAATGTCGCCCAGGATGAAATCGCGTTTCTCCGTCCAGTTGTAATCGCCATCTTCATCGAAGGTATCCATGCCGTGGATGAATTGAATCAGGTCATCCCGCGCCGTGGTTGTGGCATTGGCGGAATTGCTCTTGGCAGGATTGCCGAGAACGGCGGCCGTGAGCCCCCCATTGTCGGTCGTAAAGGCATTGGACGCATCCGTCAGATTGGCATTGGTCCCCAGGTACGTATAGATATTTCGGGCCGCCGCCCGGTTTTTCAACTGTGCGGCGACGCTCCAGTAGGGAAGCGCGGTGTCGAGCATGGCCCCCGACGTATCAGTGGCGGAGTTGCCGGCGCTGTCAATTATCTGGTTCGTGCTGGAGAGGCCGTATTTGTGGAGATCGCCGACCCAGAACTTGGAGTATGCCAACGGCTTGAAGAACGCCAGATACATCTTGTCGCCGCTGGAAGTCCGGGTGATGGGAACAACCGGCGCGGTATAGGTCTGAAGCTTCTTGGCAATGTCGTCAAGGGCCATCAGCAGACTGCGCTCCAACTCAACAGCGTTATTGGCGGTATAATAAAGGCCGCCCCCTTCCTGGGCCGTTTTCTGGAGGAGCGGGCTGTCGTGGGAGAATCCAATGGTATAGGTGGTTACGTTCTGGGTTCCCTGCAGGTCGCTGCGGAGGTCATTGCTGTATAGGTAATTGGAAACATCGTCCAGGAATGTCTGGGGGACTGTGTCGCTATAGGTGTCGTCAGCAACCCATACGTCATTGTTGAGCGAATCGTTGACACTGGAACTATGCCAATTGTAATCTCCGTTCTGGTCCCACTTTTCACCACGGTTGTCGCCGGTAATCCCCGTCTGTCCCCGGTTCAGGAAATGGCCGATAATGCTCGTATCGGTGTCGTAGGTCGGCTCTCCATCGGTCACTATGATGATAAAAGCCTTCTGGCACCAGTTGGCGCTGCTCCAGGGGCTGTACTGGCCTGTATAGGTATCTTCAAAATATTTGCCTGCATCCGTCAGGCTTTCGGCCAGGGGAGTCCAGGTTTCAGCATTAATGGCGCTGATCTGCCCATGCATGGCGGTGACAGTAGCCCCGATCTTGGAAATGATATTACCACCATCATCCCTATTGAACTTCATGAAACCGAAATCCACATTTTCGTACATCAGGTCGACCAGGTTATTCATCACCCCCTTCGCGGTACTGATCTTGCTCACGGAGGGAGTTGCCTCGTAGTTCAGGCGGTTGCCGGTCTTGAGGCTGTAATTGCTGTCATCGATGCCGTCCTGGCCGGCCACATCAATGCCACCATCCCGGTTGATCTCATCGGTGAAGGCGCCGGTATATTCCTGCCATACGGTTTGACTGCACACGCCGTTCTTCTTTCTTGCCACACACAGGTACTGATAGCGCGTGGCATTGGCGTATGTCCCGGCATAGGTAGTGGCATTGTCGTAGGGAAGCCCGTCATCCATGCTGCCGGAGTTGTCCATGATGATCATGACCATCGGCTTCATGGTGGCGCCGGCCGAGTAGATTTCCGTATCGTCGGCCGCGGCGATGCCAGGAGCCGCCACAATCTGGGCAAGGGTTACCGGAACGGAAAGTATCCGCATTATTTTTCTGAAAAATCTGCTCGTCAACATGGATGTTACCTCCCCGCGTTCAATGCGGAAGTGCCGGGGTCGGCTAGGGGGCCAGGCTGTAGCCTTCAAACTCCAAGGTCTTGCGCGAGATGCCGCTTTCGGCCCGGGCAACGATTCTGCTGCGGTAGGGTTGCAGCTTCAACGCCCCCCCGCCGGAAGTGGCGGCCACATACCTGCTGCTGAAACCGCTCCCCACCAGGAGATTCGAGTCGACCCCCATGCCCGTCAGATTGAGAAAGGTAACCCGCTGGTTGAGGGGGCCGGGAAGTTCCGCCTGCCCCTCGGCAGTCATGTTACCTGTTGAAGAAGAAGTGGGAAAACCGGTGCTTCCCATGTAGACGAAGGTACCGCGCACATACTCAATGCCGGCGTCGGCGGCGGCCAGCGTCCGCTTGCTCACGGTGCTGGCCCCGGACAACAGCGTTTCAACCATGGTGGTATTGAGCATCATGGTCATCATGGCCATGAGAACCGCGGCAAACGTCAGCACCGTAACCAATGCCATGCCGGACTGGTTACCCCTGGGGAGCCTGAACCGATAATGACGATGTTCGCGTATCTTCATTGAACTGTCTCCCGTTATCAGAGCCCGAAATTCCTGGGGCTCACGGTTACCGAATAGACGCGCCGCCGGTAGCCGTCAGCAGGGCGGGCAGTGGTATTATCGCCAATCGTCGGTGGCGCTGCATTGTAATTCAGATCCCGCGCCTGCGACTTCAAGAGCACCTGCAGTGTCACTCTCACGGGGCGGGCCGGATCGACACTTCCCAAATCCGCCGCGGTGCCGTCATCGGCATAAACCCCGGAGATTTGCAGATCTTCCACATTGGACGCAATGGGTTCGGCAGCCCCGCCCGCCAGAAGGTTTTGCCTCATTAGCCCCGGATTGGCGGTATCTTTACTAATATAGTAGTCATAAGCCCGCGACCCCCTGGGCATCCCGGGAGAAATGGCAGTGGAATAACGGACCTGTACCGCATCGGTCCCCAAGCTCCTCACGGCATCGGAGGAAGTGGCATTACCCTGGGCCACCAGCCCCGTAAGCTTATCGACGCCATAACCGGCCATGCGGATGTCCCGCTCCAGCAGGTCCATAACCATCTGGCCGCTGATCTGCACATCGCTGGTGGCAGATTGGACTGCGGCCAGCTTATTCTGGACGATGAACGTGGTCGAGGCGGCCATAATCACCAGCGCGGCAACAAACATGGTGACCAGAAGCTCAACCAGGGTGAATCCCCGGCAGGTATTGTGCGACGACTGACTCATGACCACCCTCCTCACCGGGACCTGACAATCGAAAAGTTCATGCCGTGGTAGCCGTACTTGTCGGTCCAGGTGGTGGACATATTGATGAATGCCAGGTTGGCGGTGGGATTGGTCACCCGCCATTTTGTATTGTAGTTGACGCCGCTGGAGGTGGTCGTAACTGGTGTCAACTGGCTTACCAGGCTGGCAAAGGGGGCATTCATAAGAATTTCGATACGGGATTGGGCCGTAGTGGTGGCAAGATACCGGTTGTTGCTTCCCGAACTCCCCGCCAATCCCGTGAACAGCATGGTAGCAGTCCCCAGCATGACGACGGAAAGTATGGCTATGGCGACCAGAGCCTCAACAAGCGAGAAACCGTCATTATTCCGCAGGCGCGGCGCATTGTTCGCAACTGCCTTCATAATACCCTCACTTGTACGTGGAGGTTGCACTGTCCCAGGCGGTGATCACCGGCCTGCCGGAGGCGCTTACCGCAATCCTCCTGCCGTCCGCAGGGGACCTGTCGTTTTTAAGATAGAAACTCCCGGTCGATGCGATCCCGCCGGCCTGAATAATCAACCTGTTATCGGTAAAAGTACCCGAATCGGGAGCCGGCGCCGTCGCATCAAGGCTGCCAAAGGCAACCCCCTTGAAACCGCTCAGGTCAACCGTTTTAATAACCGTTCCGTTCTGACGGATCCGGTAGCTGTTGGAATTGGCCGGAAATTGCTCCAGTATGCACTCGGCGCCATTCCGCAGCGCATGGATGCGGGTGCTCTGGATATCGCTGTACACCATCCGTGTTGCGTCCCTGAGCCTATACAGGGGCAGCTGCTGCAAAAACATGAGTGTCCCCATGGCCGCAAGGACACCGAGAATCGCAATGGAGATAATCAGCTCGATGAGGGTGAATCCCCGCTTATTGTCTGCTTTAAGAAACATGGCCACCCTGCCTGTTCTGGAGTCACCAAATCTTGCAAGCAAGCATGGTGCCAGACGTTGTCATGACCGCAATCACACCTAACCCCTTAATCTCAGGCAAAAGAAACGAAACTCTTATATAAACATACCCGCCCGTAACGCAAAAGGCTATGCAAAATTTGCATAGCCTTTCCGTAAACGCGGAGCAATTCCGTCACATCTCAATCCAGTCCTTGCCGTCCCATTTGTGAATGGAACAGCTGAAATCTTTTGAATTGAAGACAAGTGCAGCCGCTCCCCCCGAGGAAGCCGACTGGATATACACGCTTCCCGCGATACCCACAATTCCTTCATCGCTGACGAACCGATTATTGACGAACGATATGCCATCCTCTGCCGGTCTTCCGACCGGCCCCCGGGTTCCGTAGCCAAAGCTGAGGGCTCCCCCCATTTCCGAAAGGTCAAGCTCACTGACAAGGGTTTCATCTCCCGTATCCCACTTGCCGTCGGGGCCCCTGCCGGAATAGAGCGTTGCCCGCCCCTTCGCGGGATCGAATAAAATGGCGCACGACTTGCCCTGTATGCTCAACAGCTTCGCGTCCTTGAACAGTGTCTTCATGTCGAGCACTGCCCTTTTGAGACAGATATCCCCGTAGAGGCTGCTGAAGGCCGGCACTGCAAAGGCGCTCATTACGCTGATGATGGCAATGACCAGGAGAAGCTCGAGAAGGGTGAACCCCTCCGCCCTTCCCGGACATGAAACTGGCATCCGACGCATTTCCGGCACCTCCCTGTACCCAAACATAAAAAAAGCCGCGCAATATATCGCACAGCCCCCAAAAGATTGCAATTATTTTATTAAAATCATCAAACCTTATTCCATTTCATACTCCTTCAGCTTGTAAAGCAGTGCCCTGTGGCTGAGCTCCAGGAGGCGGGCCGCATGGGTCCGGTTGCCGCCTGTTTTATCCAGCGCGCGGCGGATGAGCTCCCGTTCGAGCCGCTCTTCCGCCTTTTTGATGGAGAGTGATTGTTCTTCCTCGCCCCCGGCAATCCCATCGCCCCGCATCGACTCCGGAAGGGATTCCGGCCCGAGAACCTCGCCATCGCACAGGATAAGTGCCCTCTCAATGCAGTTCTCCAATTCCCGCACGTTGCCTGGCCAGTCATACCCAACCAGAAGCCGCATCGCTTCAGGAGAAACCCGGCACCCTGCCATGCCCATGGCGGCGGAATGCTTCAGAAGAAAGTGTTCCACCAGAAGCGGGATATCCTCCAGCCGCTCCCTTAGCGGCGGGAGGGTAATGCTGAATACGTTGAGGCGGAAAAAAAGGTCCTCGCGAAAACGCCCCTCTGCGACATCCCGTTCCAGATCCCGCGAAGTGGCGGAGACGACCCGCACATCAACCTTCGTGGTCCGCGTGGCGCCGAGCCGCCTAACCTCCCCCTCCTGGAGAACCCGCAGGAGCTTGACCTGGAGCGAGGCGGGCATCTCGCCGATCTCGTCAAGGAAGAGGGTTCCTCCGTGGGCCTCCTCGAAGAGCCCGGCCCGGTCCGAGGCGGCGTCAGTGAAAGCGCCACGCACGTGGCCGAAGAGCTCGGATTCCAGAAGATTTTCCGGAATGGCGCCGCAATTCACCGCAACGAAGGGGCCGCCTCGCCGGTTGCCGTTGTGGTGGATGGCCCGTGCCACCAGCTCCTTGCCGGTTCCCGATTCGCCGAGAATGAGGACGGAAACTTTCACGTCGCAGACTTTGCGGACAAGCTCGAATATCTCCCGCATCCGGGCATTGCGGCTCACGATGGCGCCAAAAGAGTACTCCCGCTCCATGGATTGCCGCAGGCGGAGATTTTCCCTTTTGAGCCGCTCCCGCTCTTCGGCTTTTTTGAGCACGAGCAGTATCTCGTCGTTCTTGAAGGGTTTGGAAACATAGTCGTAGGCACCATTCTTCATGCACTCTATGGCCGTATCGATGGTACCGTAAGCCGACATCATGATGATGGTGGCGGCAAGATTAGCCTCCCGGGCCCTGCGGAGAAATCCGATGCCATCCAGAACCGGCATGCGGATATCACAGAAGATGAAGTCGTAGCCTCCCCGTGCCGCAGCGGCCAATCCGGCCTCACCGTCCGGTGCTTCGTCCACATCGTAACCGTTTTTACGCAACATCGTCCGCAGCATGTGCCGCAGATTTTCCTCATCATCGATAACCAACACGCGCGTTTTCATCCCATTACCCTTGATGGCGGGAGGCTTCCAGCGGCAGCCAGACCACAAACGTCGTCCCCTGCCCGACCGAGCTGGAGACCGTAATCCTCCCGCCGAATGAATCAACAATACGGGCCGATATGGCAAGACCGAGGCCGGTCCCCTTGCCGGGCTCTTTTGAAGTGAAAAATGGATCGAATATCCGGCCGAGACTCTCCGGCGGTATGCCGCAACCGGTGTCTGCAACCTCTATGAGGACACAGGGGACCGAATCCTCTTCCATGGCAAAGGGAGTATGGAACGCCCCGTTGAAATCATCTTTGCGGCGGCCAAAGACACGACAGGGTGAATCCTCCGGCGCAACCGGGGGAGAAAATCTGCCGGAGCGGGCGTTCACCTCGAGCGTGCCGCCGCCGGGCATGGCATCGCGCGCATTGAGGAGGAGGTTTATAATCACTTGCTGAAGCTGGTTCCTGTCCGCCTCGATAAAAGGAAGCCCGCCATCGGCCTGAACGGCGCAGGTTACACCTTTCAGGGCGCCCTGCCGCTCAAGCATCTCTACCGTTGCCACGACGAGAGCGGCGGCATCGAAGGGTTCCAGGTTCCCGGGGGACGGCCGGGCAAAATCGAGGAGGTCGCGCACAATCCGGTCAATCCGCTCCGCATCGCCCTGGATGCGGCGCAGGTAATCCGATTTCTCGGCATCATCGGCCAGCTCGTCGCGCAGCAGCCCAGCGTACCCCATGATTGCCGTCAGCGGAGTGCCGATTTCATGGGCCGTCCCCGCAGCCAGAAGCCCGACCGAGGCCAGTTTCTCGGAACGGAGCGTCTCTTCCCGCGCCTTCTGGAGTTCACTATTCGATCGCTCCAGCGACTGCACGTGGCGTTCCGCCTCTTCCTGCTTGGCGCGCAGGGCATCAACCATGAGATTGAACGATTCGGCCAGCTCCGCGATCTCCCGCCCCCCCGGCACCGTGGCTCGGTGGCTAAAGTCGCCCCGGCAGATTTTCTCGGTGGCGAAAAGGAGTTTACGCACCGGCACGACGATGAAACGGGAAAGAAGCAACGAACCGGCCGCCAGCAAAAGGAGGAAATCGAGGACGCAGTAAGCAAGAAATAGGTGCCTCGACTGGGCCAGGAGCATCTTCTCCCCGCAAAGCGAAAGTTCGAGACTGGCGGCCCCGGCAATTTTCCCACCATGGACAATGGGAGCATAGCGGCAAAGGGTCCCCCTCCCCTCGGGAAAGCGAAACGACTCGATGCCGGCAGCGAGAGTTTTGGCAAGCATGCCGCCATCGGGCTCTTCTTTTCCAAGAACATAGAGCCGCGCCCCATCGGCGCCAATCACGGTGAGTCCCACGAACTCCCCTTCAGCGGCGAACCGACGCGCCAGGGTACCGGCCGGTGATGACGCCAGAGAGGAAAGGTCTGCCGGAGCAAGCGCGGCAAAAGATGCCAGCAGGAGCCGCGCCTTGTCGCTCTTCTGCTGGAGGAGGTCGTTCTCGGCGGTTTTGAAGGAGATGAGGCTGAGGAGTATCCAGGTGAGCACCAGGATAAAGGAGAGCGACGAGAGTATCAGGAAGCTGAGGCTGAAGCGAAACTGCTTCATGGTGGCCTCCCTAACGGGCGCCGAGGGTCAGGTACCAGGTAATGATGGCCCGGCCGAAGAAGATGTAGAGCACAGCGCTCGCCGCCAGGAAGGGACCGAATGGGATCGCCAACTTGCCGTCTTTCTTCTGAACAAGGATCAAGGTGACGCCGATCACCGACCCGATGAGAGATGAGGCGAAAATTATGAACGGCACCGCCCGCCAGCCGAGGAACGCCCCCATCATGGCCAGGAGCTTGATATCCCCCCCCCCCATCCCTTCCTTCTTGGTGAAGAGCTCATAGAGCCAGGCCACCGCCAGGAGGCTCCCCCCCCCCGCCACGATCCCTATGAGGGAACTTTTCCAGCCGAGCCATGGGAGCACGAAAGAGCAGGCAAATCCGAGCACGATCCCCGGCAGGCTGATGACATCCGGGATGATCTGGTGGTCGATGTCAATGAAGGTGATGGCCACCAGCGCCGAGCAGAAGATAAAGAGGACCAGAAAGGTAAGAGTCGGGCCGAATTTCAGAAACAGCGCCAGAGCAAGGAGGGCGTTCAGAAGCTCGACAAAGGGATAACGGGGCGAGATGGGAGCACCGCAATCGCGGCATTTCCCCCGCAGGATGAGCCAGCTCAGGATCGGAATATTGTGCCACGGGCGAATTCCGGCACCGCAGGCGGGGCAACGGGAGGGGGGGGAAACCACCGATCCTCCGGCCGGCAGCCGGTAGATGCAGACGTTGAGAAACGAGCCGACCGCAGCGCCCAGGAGAAAAGAAAATATGGCGAAAAGCATAAGGGGTGACATGAATAATCCTGCTGACAATTCAGGTTGTTATCAGCACCATTTAGTGAAGTTAAGGTACGAGTGCGCCTCTTTGCCCAGCAGCGGTATGAACGTTTCGGCAGGGGCAGGCTCGCTGAACAGGAATCCCTGCATATAACGGCAGTTCAAAGCCCTGAGCACCTCCATCTGCTCAACAGTTTCAACCCCCTCGGCCACCACCTTCAGATTGAGCCCCTCGGCCATGCTGATGACGGCGCCGGCAATGGCCTCATCGTCCGGATTGAAAGCAATCTCCCGCACAAAAGAGCGGTCGATCTTGAGGGAGTGGACCGGGAACTTCTTCAGGTAATGGAGCGATGAATAGCCAGTGCCGAAATCGTCAATGGCGATCCGGACCCCCATCTGCTCCAACCGCCGGAAGGTCCTTATCGTCTCCTCTGCATCATCCATCATGATACTCTCGGTGACCTCGATAATGAGCCAGCCGGGTGCGAGACCGGCATCGGCCAGCGCCCGCTCCACCGTCTCGACCAGGTCGCCCTGTTGAAGCTGGCGGAGCGAGAGGTTGACCGCCACCTGCATGCTGGGGTACCCGGCATCCTGCCACGCGCGGTTCTGGCGGCAGGCGGTCCTCAGAACCCATTCCCCCAGGGGAACGATGAGACCCGTCTCCTCGGCCAACGGGATGAACCGGGAGGGAGGCACGAGCCCCATGGACGGATGCTGCCAGCGGACAAGGGCCTCCATGCTGGAAATCCGGCCATGCTCCACATTTACCTTGGGCTGATAATGGAGGATGAATTCATTGCGATCCAGCGCCCTCCTCATGTCGTTTTCCATGGAGAGGCGCTCGAAAGCGCGGGCATTCATCTCCGGAGCAAAGAGCTGGAAGCTGTTGCGTCCCTGCTCCTTGGCCCGGTACATGGCCACATCGGCGTTCTTCACCAGGGCATCGCAAGTACGGCCGTCATTGGGGTAAATGCTGATGCCGATGCTTGGGGTTATGAACAGCTCGTGCCCGTCAATAATGAAAGGGTTCCTGAAAACATCGATGATTTTGTGGGCAACCTTGAGGGCATCCTTCACATCGGTAATCGATGAGAGCTTGATGATGAACTCATCCCCCCCCTGGCGCGCCACCGTGTCACCCTCGCGGCGGCAGCAGTTTTTGATCCGTTTGGCAACTGCCATGAGCAACCGGTCACCCACCACATGGCCGAGGGTGTCGTTAATGAGCTTGAAGCGATCCAGATCCAGAAACATAACCGCCACATGGCGCTTCTGGCGCTGGGCCAGGGCCAGGGACTGGGTCAGCCGGTCGTTGAAAAGGCGGCGGTTGGGGAGCCCGGTCAAGGCATCGTAATAGGCCATCTGGCGGATCCGCTCCTCCGCCCTGGAGCACTCCTCCACCTGCTTCTCCAGCATGGCGGCATGATGGCCGAGATCAACCATGAGGCGGAAGTTGCGCATGACCGCCGAAGCGGTATGGGCATACTGTTGCAGGAGCTGTTCGTCAACCTGGTCGAAGGGTTCATCCATGCGGAAGACCGTGAGGCTTGCCGCCACCCTCCCCTCTTCAAAAATCGGCACCAGCAGGGCCGTATTCATTTCAACCACCTGGAAGAGCTCACAGCTTTCACGGCAGAAGGAAGAAAGGCTGTCAACCCGCAGCGGGGTCCGGCAGGCCGCAAGCGCCGCACAGATGCTGCCGTTGCGCAGGGGGACCGTAACGCCCTCCATCATGGGGTTCCAGGCTCCGGAAGCTGCCGTGAAGGTCAGCACCCCCGCCGGATGGTCAATGACGGTGTAAACGGAGGTTTCCGCGGACACAACATCGCAGGCACCGTCACAGAGGGCGGTATTCAGGACATCAGAAGCTCCCATGGTCAAGAGTCTTCTGATCCAGAGGTCGAGCTTCACCAGACCATCATTGTAGCGCGTCAGATTTGCCATCGTTTATGGGCGCAGTACTTTCTCTTCCGGAAATCATCCTCTGAAAGTCATAGTTTTGACTTTCAGAGGATATGGGTACACATTTGCAAAACCCTTTCCATTAATTCCGACAAATATAAAAACGCCGCTGAGATGACTCAACGGCGCTGTTTTCCCGATTATTTCAATTTTCGTATTTTATCGAGGCTCGCCAGCAACACATCCTTTTTCTGACTAAACTCGGCCAGTTTCTCCCGTTCCTTGTCAACCACGTCGGCGGGAGCGCGCTCCACGAAGGAAGGATTAGTAAGTTTTTTTGACAGGAACTCGATATCCTTGTCCAGTTTACCGATTTCCTTCAGGAGCCGCTTTTCCTCCTCCTCCACATCCACGAGCCCCCGAAGCGGCACGGCAACTTCCACGTCGCCCGCAACCTGCACGGCCGCATCGGCCGGCCGCTCCAGCCCAGTGCCGATGGCAAGGTCCGACACCCGGGCCAGGCTCATAATGTAGACTTCATTCTTTTTCAGAAGATGGAGGCTCGCCTCCGATGCACAGTTGAGAATGACGGAGATTTCCCGCGATGGCGCCACGTCCATCTCACCGCGAATATTGCGGATGCCGCGGATAACCTCCATGACCAGTTCCATCTCCTCGGCCCCACCGCGATAACCTTCCCACTCGGCGCACGGCTGCGGATAGGCAGCAAGCATGATCGATTCAACCGTAGCCGGTTTCGGCAGGGCCTGCCAGATCTCTTCGGTAATGAACGGCATGAAGGGGTGAAGAAGCCGCAGCAGATGCTCCAGCACGAGCCAGAGCACATAGCGGGCCGTCCGCTGCCGCATCTCGTCGCCGCGGTAGAGGTCGTCCTTCACCAGTTCGATGTACCAGTCGCAGAACTCGCTCCAGGTGAAGCGGTAGAGGGTAGTGGCGGCTTCGTTGTAACGGTAAGCCTCAAGGGCGTCCCGCATCTCGGCGGCAGCACTGTTGAGGCGATAGAGAATCCAGCGGTCTGCATTGGAAAGCTCGAGCCCTGCCGGATCGACGGCGGCGGGATCGAACCCTTCCAGGTTCATGAGGGCAAAGCGGGAAGCATTCCAGATCTTGTTGGCGAAATTGCGATAGCCGGCGATCCTCTCCTCGGCCAGTTTGATGTCGCGCCCCTGGGCCGCAAATGCCGCCAGCGTGAAGCGGAAAGCGTCGGTGCCGTACTTGTCGATGACCAGCAGCGGGTCGATGACGTTCCCCTTGGACTTGCTCATCTTCTGCCCCTGGGCATCGCGGACCAGGGCATGGATGTAAACGTCGCGGAACGGCACCTCTCCCATGAAGTGGAGCCCCATCATCATCATCCGGGCCACCCAGAAGAAGAGGATGTCGAAACCGGTCACGAGACATGAGGTGGGGTAGAAGGATTTCAGCTCCGGTGTCTGGTCGGGCCACCCCATGGTGGAAAACGGCCAGAGGGCCGAGGAGAACCAGGTGTCGAGCACGTCGGTCTCCTGGCGGATTTCATCGCTGCCGCACTTGGAGCACGTGGTGGGATCGACCTTTGCCACGGTGACTTCGCCGCAGTGGTCGCAGTACCAGGCAGGAATCCTGTGCCCCCACCAGATCTGGCGGGAGATGCACCAGTCGCGGATATTCTCCATCCAGTCGTAGTAGGTATTTTCCCACTGCTGGGGAACGATGCGGGTGCGCCCGTTCTTCACCGCGGCCAGGGCCTCCTCTGCCAGGGGCCCCACCTTTACGTACCATTGGAGCGACAGGTAGGGCTCCACCACAGTCTTGCAGCGGTAGCACCCCCCCACTGACATGGCATGGTCTTCGATCTTCTCCAGAAGCCCCAGCTCATCCAGGTCCTCAACGATTTTCTTCCGGGCCGCAAAACGGTCCATCCCCTCGTACTGGTGGCCGGCAGCGTTTATGACCCCCGACTCGTCAAGGACATTGATCACGTCGAGATTGTGGCGCCGCCCCACCTCGAAATCGTTGAAGTCGTGGGCCGGGGTGATTTTCACCACGCCGGTGCCGAACTCCCGATCAACGTACTCATCGGCCACCACGGGAATCTGGCGGTTCATCAGCGGCAGGGTGACGGTCTTCCCGACAAGGTCGGCATAGCGCTCGTCCTCGGGATGGACCGCCACGGCAGTATCGCCCAGCATGGTCTCGGGGCGGGTGGTGGCAACCACCACGAAGCGGCCCGGCTCCCCGGCAACGGGATAGCGGAGGTGCCAGAAGTTTCCAGCCTTTTCCTCATGTTCGACCTCGATGTCCGAGAGAGCCGTGTGGCACCGGGGACACCAGTTGATGAGGCGATTATCGCGATAGATGAGCCCTTCCTCGTAGAGACGGACAAAGACTTCGCGCACCGCCCGGGAAAGACCCTCGTCCATGGTGAACCGCTCCCGCTCCCAGTCGCAGGACGCGCCGAGGCGTTTCAGCTGACCGATAATCTGCCCGCCGGACTCGGCCTTCCACTTCCAGACTCGCTCGATGAACGCCTCGCGCCCCAACTCGTGGCGATCCTTCCCCTCGGCGGCCAACTGCCGCTCCACCACATTCTGGGTGGCGATTCCGGCGTGGTCGGTGCCGGGCATCCAGAGGACGTTGTAGCCGCACATCCGCTTCCAGCGGCAGAGGATGTCCTGGAGGGTGTTGTTGAGGGCATGACCCATGTGGAGGGCGCCCGTAACGTTTGGGGGGGGGATGACAATGCTGTAGGAGGGCTTATCGCTCACCGCTTCGGCGCGGAAGTATCCCTTTTCAGTCCACGTCCCGTACCACGCCTCTTCAACAGCCTTGGGCTCGTAGACTTTTGCAAGTTCCTTGTCTGCCATTGGATTGACCTCTGTTATCTAAAAAATGAAAAATGGGGATGTGGCATCCCCATTTTAGCGTCAACAATTCTTGCCAGGCCCTGCTTCCTGGTCTCCGGATTCCTTATCGGCCTTCCTTGATCCGGCGGATCTCTTCCTTGATGAGGGTTTCGGCCAGATCGGGCACGACTTCCCAGGCAATTCGCTCGATGACCTCCCGGGAGATGCGGGAGATGGCTGCCGCAAGCTGTTCCTCGGTCAGGGTGATGGCCGCGCCGGCAGCGGGGCCGGCGAGGCTTTCCGCAACGGCCGCCGGCTCCGGCAAAGGCGCGGTCCCGACAACCGGTGAATAGTCATCGGAGGCAGGGGAGAACGCATCGACGGGAGGAATCGCAAACTCGTCGGCAGCAGAAACGAACTCTTCCGAAGGAGTTGTTTCGGAGATGGTGCCGTAGGGCTCGGCCGCGGCAGAGGCAACTTCATCACCGAAGACGAAGGATTCCTCAAGGGGGGGGGCACCGAAAGGCTCCGGCGCGCTGGAAGCCGAAAGGATCGGCTCTTCCTCTTCTTCGGTGAATACGAATTCGTCGCTTGCAGGGGTAACGCCGAACTCCATGGTTGCGGCGGCCGGCTCCGGCGCGAAATCCCCTGTTTGCTCCAGTTCAAAGGAGATCGGGGACGCAGACGGCGCGGCAGCCGCTTCCACGGCAGCGGCCTGCGCGCCCTCGCCGGCATCTTCACCGGTAATCTCGTCTTCAAGCTCGAACGCACCCCAGAGATCATCGGCGGGAGAGGCCTCTTCAATCTCGAAAGCAAATGGTTCCGGTTCCTGCGGAGCTACGCTGACAGCGACAGGCTCGGGTGTCACGGGAGTCGCGACGGGTGCGGGCTCTTCAAACTCGATCTCAAATGACGGCATGGGCTCGACGCCAACAAGAGGAGGAACGACTGCGGCTACCGGTTCCTGTGCCGGAGGCGCTGCCTGCACTGGCACCGCCCGGCTTTTGCCGAGTTCCAGCAGGCTCTTCACTTTTTCGACAAGCTGCTGCGATTCGAATGGCTTGGAGATGAAGTCGTCGACACCGCACCGGCGGGCCTTTTCTTCGTCAAAGGGCTCAAAAGCACCGGTCATGAGGAGAATGGGGACTGCACCAAGGAGAGGATCGTTGCGAATCTCTTCGCATACTTCGTAGCCGGACTTGCCGGGCATGATGGCATCCACGAGCATCACATCGGGCTTGTTTGCGCGGGCCTCGTCAACGGCTGAGCCGCCATTGTCAACGACAGTCAGATCATAATCCTCGTTGGCGAAGATGATCCCCACTACCTTTTGGATGGTTATACTGTCGTCGGCAAGGAGAACCCTGTTGCCCATGAAAAAACCTCCTCTGATAGGAGCGTAACTATCCTGAAAAACCGCGAACAACCGCGGAAAAACTAGCACAAGCCCCCGGCGGGTGTCAAGATGTTTACCGGATAAGCACCGGGGCGGAGACGGCAGTACCTGCAACTTCACGAAGGCTCGTATGGAGCATGGAAAGAGCCGCCGTAGAGATGTCGTTCCTGAGTTTCGAAAAGGCGCGTTTGTGGCGATAGTCGAGCCGCGCCGAAAGGAAAATAACGAAGGAACCGTCTTCCGGGTCAATCCAGATGGACCCCCCTGAATAACCGGTATGTCCGAAGGATGCTTCGGAAAAACCTGTCCCTTTCGGCGCGGAAAAGGGGGATGAGATATCCCAGCCGAGCCCGCGGCGCACCTTGCCGCCACGGGAAAAGTACGGAGCAGTCATCTGCTGCACGGTACCGGCACTGAGTACCCGCTGCCCGTCAAGCTCGCCCTCCCCCAGAATCATGCGGCAGAAACGGGCAAGGTCACCGGCAGTGGTGAAGACTCCGGCATTGCCCGCCACTCCGTCCAGCAGGCGGGCGCAGGGATCCTGCACCTTCCCGAACAGGGGATCGCCATGGACGTCCAGAGTTGCGGCACAGCGAATGGCAGCGGTCTGTCCAGGATTGAAACCGGTTTCTTCCATGGCTAGCGGGCCATAGAACGTTTCAGCCGCAAGGCGATCCAGGGTAGAGCCGGTAACCCTTCGAACCAATTCCCCCAGGAGAATGAAGTTGATGTCGGCATACCGGAACCGGTTACCGGGCTTCCCCTTGAGTTTCTGATGCGCAGCCCCCTCAATGGCGCTCGAAAGCGGACTCGCCGCCGACAACGCAATGTCGTCGAGCCCCGAGGTGTGGGTCAGCAGATGCAGAACAAGCAGCTCATCCTTTCCGCTTCCGGCAAACTCAGGGAACCAGCGGACAACGGGATCGGTAATGGAGAGGCGCTGCTGCTCCACTAGCATCATCACCGTCGGCGCCGTTGCGATCACCTTGGTGAGGGATGCGGCATCGAAGATGGTTCCGGTTGTGACCGGCCTCGCATCGGGCTCACCGGAAACCCTGCCGAATGCCGACTCGTAGAGTATTCCCCGGCGGTCGCCCACAACCACGACCCCTCCGGAGATGAGGCCGTCGGCCATCGCCTTATCCGTAATGTGCGAAACGGCGCTCTGCCACGAAGAGGAGAAAAGAGGGGTATCGCCGGCGAATACCGGCAGAGAGGTAAAAAGTATCAGGAAAATTATGATAAGTTTACGAGACAACATGGCGGGCACCATTTCCCCTTAGCCGTCCCTCAGTCCCCGGCATTTGCACGCAAGAGGGCACAACAGCATTCTCCGCACATGGCAAAGGGGAGTTGCCCCCCCTTCGTGTATGCTCAGTTAATCCTGAAATCGACCGCTTTCAACAGTTTTCCCTCGCTATCAAGGGTTTCGACCCGCCACTTGCCTACGGAATCCCGGCCGATGGGCCGTTTGCTCCAGGTGCGCCACTTCTTCCCCTTCACGTTCAGTTCCTGTTCAGCCGCCACCTGGCCGTTCCTGTACCAGATGTGCCGGATGGTCGTTTCCGCACCCGAAGGGTTCACGATGCGGGTGAAGCAGTAGAGGGCGGGGACTGAGCGGTGATTGATTCTGCGCACCGCATCGATGGGATTATTGCGGGATATTTTGGTCGTCACGGCCATTTCGGTAATCCGCAGAGCGCCGACTTCGGCCGCCATGGAGCCGGTCGCAATGAACAGGCACACGATGATTACCGTCAGAAATGTTGACACTCTTCTCATCAGCATCACCTCACATGGAGTTAATCCTTCGTAGCCGCATCCCGGAATCAGGTCCGGTAATCGGCGTTTATTTTGACATAGTCATAGGAAAGATCAGACGTATAAACCGTTGCCTCTCCCGCAGCCAGATGCAGATCTACCGTCACGCTGAATTCTTTCTTCTTGAGGACCTCCGTCCCCCGAGCCTCGGCATCGCCACCGGCAAAGACGCCGTTATTGACCATCAGCACATCGTCAAAAAAGAGTTCGGTCCGGTCGGGGTCCACCTCTGCCCCCGAATAGCCGACGGCCGCAAAAATCCGCCCCCAGTTGGCATCCTGTCCGAAAAAAGCGGTCTTCACGAGACACGAGTTGGCCACCGCCATGGCAGCCCGCTTGGCATCAGCATCGGTGCGGGCACCCTTGACGGTAATCCCCACGAACTTTGTGGCGCCCTCGCCGTCCTTGACGATGAGCTTCGCCAGGGAAAGGAGCACCTCGTCCAGAAGCTTTACGAATTCGGCAGCCCCGTCGCTTCCGCCGGAAAGGACCGGGGTGCCCGCGGCGCCGTTGGCCATGATGAGAGCCGTGTCGTTGGTGGAGGTGTCGCCATCCACGGTAATGGCGTTGAAGGAGCGGTCAACCCCGGCGGGGAATATTGTCTTGAGCCATGCCGGGTCCACAGCCGCATCGGTAACGACAAAGGCGAGCATGGTGGCCATGTTCGGCATGATCATTCCAGCGCCCTTGGCGATACCGGCGATGGTGTATTCCCGGCCGCCGGCCATTCCCGTGCGGACTTCAAGCTTCTGGAAGGTATCGGTGGTCATGATGGCACGGGCCACTCCGTCGAGGGTCCCCGCCCCGAGGCCCTGGGTCAGGGGAGAAATACCCGCGCGCATCCGGTCCATGGGGAGGGGGACGCCGATAACGCCGGTGGAGCAGACGAGCACCTCCTCCTCTGCCACCCCGAGCCCTTCGGCCACAAGCCGCGTCGTCTCCCGGGCATCGTTCATCCCCCCGGGGCCGGTGCAGGCGTTGGCATTGCCGCTGTTGACGACAATGGCGCGGCAGGTGTCGCTTTTTGTCCGCTCCTGGTCGATGAGGACAGGGGCAGCCTTGACCGCGTTGGTGGTATAGACCCCCGCCACCGCCGCCGGCGTCTCGGATACAATCAGCGCCAGATCCAGGCGCCCCGGCTTCTTGATGGCCGCCTCAACGGCGGAAAACTGAAAGCCTTTGATATTCATGGCGAACCTACTTTCCGCAGCATTTCTTGTACTTCTTCCCGCTGCCGCAGGGGCACGGATCGTTGCGGGAGGCGGATTTTTTGCTCTTGGCCGGCTGAGGGGGCGCGGCAGGCTCGTCTCCAAGATTAAAGGAAATCTTCTTCGGCGCCTGCTTCTGCTGCTCCTCTTCCATCCGCTCCACATCTTCCTCACGGGCGATCTGGACCCAGAAAATCTTCTCCACGGTCTCCGCGGCTATGCGGGCCATCATGTCCATGAAGAGGCGGTAAGCCTCCTTCTTGTACTCCTGCTTCGGATCTTTCTGGCCGTATCCCCTGAGACCGATACCCTCTTTCAGATGGTCGATTGAGAGGAGGTGATCCTTCCACTGGCTGTCGATGGCCTGGAGCATGATGACCTTGATGAGGTGGTCCATGAGCTCGTCACCGAACGAGGCCACTTTCGCCTCGAAGGCTTCGTACACCTTCTCCTTCAGAAGCGTACGGAAGCTCTCGGAAGACAGCCGGTCCAGGGTTTCGGCAGGAAAGTCGGCCTGGAAAGCGAAGGTTTTGTAGATCGCCTCGCTGATGGCCTGCCAATCCCATTCGGAAGCATGAACTTTCTCGATGGCGAACGCCGCGGCGATATCCTCGATGGCATCATCAAGCACCTGGGTGAAATTGCCGCGGATGTCCTCGCCGCCCAGGATCTCGCGGCGCTGGGTATAGATAACCTCGCGCTGCTTGTTCATGACATCATCGTAGTCGATGAGGTGCTTGCGAATCTCGAAGTTGTGGGCTTCCACCTTCTTCTGGGCATTTTCGATGGCCTTGGTGATCATGCCGTGGGTGATGGCTTCGCCCTCCTCAATCTTGAGGAAGTCCATGATCTTGGAGACCCGCTCGGAACCGAATATGCGCAGCAGGTCGTCCTCAAGCGACAGGTAGAAACGGGAAGAGCCCGGATCCCCCTGGCGGCCGGAACGCCCCCGGAGCTGGTTGTCGATGCGCCGCGACTCGTGGCGCTCGGTGCCGAGGATGTGGAGCCCCCCCAGCGTCACCACCTCGTCATGTTCTACGGCACACTCCTCCTTGAACTTGGCCAGAGCCGCCGCGTACTCATCCTCTCCGGCCTCGGGGTTCTCGCGGAGCCACTGCTTTGCCAGGGAATCGGGATTGCCGCCCAGCACGATGTCGGTACCGCGGCCCGCCATGTTCGTGGCAATGGTCAGCATCCCCTTGCGCCCCGCCTGGGCGACAATCTCGGCCTCACGCTCGTGCTGCTTGGCGTTGAGGACGTTGTGGGGAATCCCCTGCTTTTTGAGAAGGTCGGAAAGGACTTCCGACTTCTCGATGGATATGGTGCCCACCAGCACCGGCTGCCCCTTCTGGTGGCAATCCTTGATCTCTTCGATGACGGCGGCGAACTTCTCCCGCTCGGTCTTGTAGATGACGTCGGGGAAGTCGGGGCGCAGCAGCGGCCGGTTGGTGGGGATAACGGTCACGTCCAGCTTGTAGATCTTGTGGAACTCTTCCGCCTCGGTGTCGGCGGTACCGGTCATGCCCGAGAGCTTCTCATACATCCGGAAGTAGTTCTGGAAGGTGATGGTTGCCAGGGTCTGGTTCTCGTTCTCGATAACCACCCCCTCCTTGGCCTCGATGGCCTGGTGGAGCCCGTCGGACCAGCGGCGTCCCGGCATGAGGCGGCCGGTGAACTCGTCGACGATGATCACCTCGCCGTCCTTCACCACATAGTCCACGTCGCGCCGGAAAAGGGCGTGGGCCCGGAGAGCCTGGTTCACGTGGTGCAGGATTTCCATATTCTGGGGATCATAGAGGTTGTTGATCTTGAGGAGCTTCTCCACCGTCAGCACCCCCTCCTCGGTGAGGGTGGCGGAACGGGCCTTTTCGTCCACGGTGAAATCGCCAGTGTAGACTTTCTTCTTGCCCGAGAGGGTGTTGGCCTCCTCCTCCTTCATCTCCCCCTTCTTGAGATGGGGGATGACCCGGTCGACAATGTAGTACTTGTCGGTGGAATCCTCGGTGGGGCCGGAAATGATGAGCGGAGTCCGGGCCTCGTCGATGAGGATCGAGTCCACTTCGTCGACGATGGCGAAATTAAAGGGACGCTGCACATACTCATCCAGGGAGAACTTCATGTTGTCCCGCAGATAATCGAAGCCGAACTCGTTGTTGGTGCCGTAGGTGATATCGGAGGCGTAAGCGGCGCGGCGCTCCCCGTCGTCGAGGCCATGGACAATGACCCCGACCGAAAGCCCCAGGAAATTGTAAATCCGGCCCATCCAGTCGGAGTCCCGCTTGGCCAGGTAGTCGTTCACCGTAACCACGTGCACCCCTTTGCCGGTGATGGCGTTCAGGTAGGCCGGGAGCGTCGCCACGAGGGTCTTCCCCTCACCGGTCTTCATCTCGGCGATCTTGCCGCTGTGGAGAACCATGCCGCCGATGAGCTGCACGTCGAAGTGGCGCATGCCGTGAACCCTCTTGCCCGCCTCGCGGCAGACGGCAAAGGCTTCGGGCAGGAGAGCGTCAAGGGTTTCGCCCTTGGCATAGCGTTCCCTGAACTCGACGGTTTTACCTCTCAGCTGATCGTCAGTGAGTGCGGCTATCTGCTGCTCAAGGCCGTTAATTTTTTCCACTATGGGCCAGAGACGCTTCAGCTCCCGCTCGTTTTTGCTGCCGACGATCTTCTTGATGATATTTCCAAACATTATCCATAGTCTCCTGGGGGATATTTAATTGGGGGAAATGCAAAGGGAAACGGTACCACAACGGGGGGAAATGCTCAATATATTATCGGGGAGATGGCCGGCCGGCAATACCTCTTACCTGCCGGCCATTTCCCTGTTTCAATAATTCCTGTTATCGAACATCCTTTTGGTTTTACCCTCGGAACGGGGAAGCTCACCGTAGGGAAGAAGCATCACCTCGCACGAAACCATGAGGCTGTGCTTCACGGCAGAGGAAATCCGGCGGGCCAGAAGCGCATCGTCGGCCGGGTTGCCGTCTTCTCCCCGCTCCACGCGGATCGTCATGTAATCGCGGCCGTCGGCGCCACGGTCGAGCACCACCTGGAATTCGCTCCCGATCCCCTCCACGGTGTCGAGAATCTCATCAACCTGCCCCGGATAGATGTTGACGCCGCGGAAGATGACCACATCGTCGGAGCGGCCGAGAATCCGGTCATGGCGGGGGAAACTGCAGCCACAGGGGCAATCGCCGGGAATCAGGCGGGTAAGGTCACGGGAGCGGTAACGGATGAGCGGCGCACCCTCCTTTCGCAGGGTCGTGAAGACCATCTCCCCCACCTCCCCTGGCGCCACCGGCTGGAGCGTCTCGGGGTTGAGAATTTCGAGAAGGTAGTAGTCGGCCCAGTAGTGAATGGCGCCGCCGCTTCCCGGTGCGGCGCAGGAGAGGCCGGTGCCCGGCCCGTAAACCTCGGTAAGCCCCGTTATGTCGTGGACCGACTCGGCACCAAGCGCTTCGCGAATCTTGAAAAGGATCGCCTCGCTGGAACGCTCGGCCCCGAGAATTACCTTGCGGACCTTGAGTTTGTCCCTGAGCCCCCTCCGTTGAACCTCTTCGGCAAGCAGCAGTCCCATGGAGGCAGTGCAGCATATGACCGTGGACTGGAGATCCATCATGAAGGTGGTCTGGATTTCGAGATTTCCGGGGCCGACCGGCACGGCAAGAGCCCCAAAGCGCTCGCAGCCGGTCTGAAAGCCAATTCCGGCAGTCCAGAGCCCATAACCGACACATATCTGGACCCGGTCCTCCCGCGTCACCCCTGCCATCTCGTAGCAGCGGCCGAACATTGCCGCCCAGTCGTCCAGATCCTTCTGGCTGTAGCAGAGAACCTTCCGCTTGCCCGTGGTACCGGAGGAAGAATGGATCCGGACGAGATCTTCGAAGGGCATCGCCCGCAGCGGAAAGGGATAGCCGGCCCTCAGGTCGTCCGCCGTGGTGAACGGAAGTTTTTGCAGATCAGCGAGGGTGCGGATATCTTCCGGCGACACGCCGGCCTGCTCGAACCGCTCTCGGTAAAAGGGAGAGTTGTTCCAGGCGTGGGCAACGGTCCACTGCACGCCGGCAAGCTGGAGCCGTTCCAGATCTGCTTGCGAAGAGAAGGTGGCGGGAAAGCGGGTTAGCATTGTGGGGACAACCTCCGTCAAAAGTAAAAAAATCTTAACCCCTCGCTCGTTCAATCCCGAGCCGCAAAGCCTTAAGCGAGGCATCCCGCAGCTTCCCCTTCTCGACCAGGCGCCGATCGACGGTCTCGATGACTTGGTCGGCCGTGCAGAAGAGGTCGCCGACGGCGGCGAGCCGCGCCAGGGCAAAACCGAGGAGGATCAGGTTAAGGGATTGGGGGTTGCCGAGTTCCAGGGAAAGGGCATCGGCATCAATGGTATGGACCGGGTGGCCGTCGAGGCCGGTCGGCGCAGTCCTGGCGTTCACGACGATCCAGCCGCCGGGGCGGAGGAAATGGCGATGAAGCGCGACATTTTCCTCTTTCATGGCAATGAGGCCGTCGGCACGCCCCGGCCTTACCAGGGGGCTGGCGAAATCCCCCGCCTTCAGGTGGGAGATCACTACACCGCCCCGCTGGGCCATGCCGTGGGTTTCCGAGGTCATGACGCGCATCCCCTTGCCCATGGCGGCTTCGGCGAGGATGCGGGTCAGGAACAGGATCCCCTGGCCTCCGACGCCACTGATGATGAGTTGCTGACCGCTCATTGCCCCACCTCCTCGATCGCCATCCGCGGGCAGACATTGATGCAGACTCCGCAATCCGTACAGATGAGGGTATCGACCACGACCCGTTTTTGTGCTTCGTCATAGACCAGGGCCGGGCATTCGAACTGGTCAACGCAGTAGCGGCAGCCGTTGCAGTCATCGCTGATGCCGACCTTGCGCCTCGGCGGGCGCTCCCCTTTGAAGGTCCGGTCCACCACGCAGGGCTGGCGAGCGATGACCACGGCAAGCCCCTCGGTGCGGGCAAAGGAAACCGCCTCCTTCACGAGGGCGGTAAACGCCGGAAGATCACCGGGTCGGCCGGTTTTGCAGAACTTCACCCCGCAGGCCTTGACAATCCCCTCCATGTCAACCGTGGCCGTGGGGACGCCGCCCGCTCCCCAGCCAAGCGCGGGGGTCGGCTGGTTGCCGGTCATGGCGGTGGTGGCATTGTCGAGGATCACGAGGACGAAACGGGCATCCTGGACAACAGCGTCGATGAGGGGCGGAATGCCGGCATGGAAGAACGTGGAATCGCCGATGGTGGCAACGATATCGGGAACCTCGCCGCCGAGCTTGTGGGCCTGGTAGAAACCGGCCGCCTGGGAGACCGCAGCCCCCATGCAGAGGACGGTATCAACCCCTCCCAGGTTGGTGCCCAGGGTGTAGCAGCCGATGTCGGAAGGGTAGATCCCCTTGGGAGCGGCCCGTTTGATGGCGTAGAAGCTGGCCCGGTGGGGGCATCCGGGGCAAAGGGTCGGCCGCCGCCCCCCTCCGGTTGGTGGTACTGGCGGTTCCTCGGCCGGAATCCCGGCAAAGGCGGCGATAATCCCCGCGATTTTCTCTGGTGACAGCTCGCCCACCACGGGAACGAAACCGGAATTTTTCCCCCTTACCCGATACCGGTCGGCAAGCTGCAATTCCATGACGCCGGCAGTTTCTTCGAGAACCAGGATGTCGTCGTACTTTTCAAGGATGTCGGTTATAAAGCCGGAATGGAGCGGGTACGGCTGCACCACCTGCCAGAGGGGGAGAGTATCCTGGAGCCCCAGATCGCGCAGCACTTCACGGGCGTGGGCCGCGGCGACTCCAGCGGCGACTATGGCCCGGGGCGCAACGGCGGCCGGATTCAAGAGCCGCGGCGCGGTGGGCTCCCAGGCAGCGATCCGCGCAAGTTTCTCCTCAAGCTCCAGATGAAGCCGATGCCGGAAATTGGGGGTTGCAGCCCAGCGGGCCGGATTTTTCTCGAATAGTGCCTTGCGCCCTAAAGGAGCCACGGGACCGGGAAGGATATCCTGATTTGCGTGACAGACCCTGGTTGTGGGACGGAGCATGACCGGCACCTGAAACGCCTCTGAAAGCTCGAACCCTGTCTTAACCAGTTCAAGGGCCTGTTCCGGCGAATCGGGGTCCAGTACCGGCACCTTGGCGCTCATGGCCATAAGCCGGCTGTCCTGTTCGGTCTGGGAAGAGTGCGGTCCCGGGTCGTCGGCGCTGATGACCAGAAAGCCCCCCTTCACCCCCAGATAAGCGGCGCTCATGAACGGATCAGAGGCAACGTTCAGCCCCACCTGCTTCATGGCGGTCGCGGCCCTAAGCCCTGCCTGGGATGCCGCGTAGGCTATCTCAAGGGCCACCTTCTCGTTCACTGCCCACTCCACGTGCATCGGGAGCTGGTAGCGCGCCTGCCACTGCGCCACGCCGGAAAGAATCTCCGATGCGGGGGTACCAGGATACGAGGCCACCACGCTGCATCCCGCCTCCACGAGGCCGTGGGCCATGGCTTCATTGCCGAGCAACAACATCCGTTCAGTCACTTGCCGCATTCCTCCCAGCGTGAAAATTATCAGATTTTCCGCGCTCGCCCAGTGTTTGTCAACCTGAAATCATTGTCCAAGCCCCCGCGCCATCGACAATCCACTTGAATTTTCATGGATTTTTCTTTATACATGAGCAGCCAAACGTATCATTATTTCATTAAAAATTGATCCAGCACTTTGCAAGCACTCATTTCAAAGGAGACCATCCATGATGAAACGGCTGCATCTGCTCACGCTCTCACTCATCATTTGCGCCATCGTCCTCGCTTCGGGAGCGGCCCACGCCGCCAGCGTCATCAAGCTCACCTACGCGAATTTCCCGCCGGCAGCCACCTTCCCCTGCGTCCAGATGGAGCGGTGGGCAAAGGAAGTGGAGAAGCGGACCGGCGGCAGGGTAAAAGTGCAGACCTTCCCCGGCGGTACACTGCTCAATGCCAAGAACATTTTCGAGGGGGTTACCTCCGGCATTGCCGACATCGGCAACTTCGCCATGAGCTACCAGCCGGGGCGCTTCCCCGTCTCGGAGGCAGTGGACCTCCCCTTCGGCTTCACGAGCTCAAGGGTGGCAAGCCTCGTACTCTACGACCTGATTGAGAAGTACAAACCCAGGGAGTTCGAAAAGGTAAAAGTCCTCACCGTCTTCACCTGCCCCCCCACCAACCTCATGACCAAGGCACCGGTCAAGCGGCTTGCCAACCTCAGGGGAATGGAACTGCGGGTTGCCGGAACAAGTGCCGAAGTTGCCAAGCGTCTCGGGGCAGTACCCGTTGCAATGCCGCAATCCGAAACGCCAGAGGCGATCCAGAAGGGAATCGTGAAAGGGATGATCTCGTCGCTGGAAATCCTCCAGGACCTGAAATTCGCCAGCTACACCCCCTATGCCACCATTGCGAACCTCCCGGTGGTTTCATTTGCGGTGGTAATGAACAAGGCCAGGTGGAACTCGCTCCCCGCCGACGTGAAGAGGGCGCTAGACGGCCTCTCCCGCGAGCAGGCAGCCTGGACCGGCGAGTACGTCGACCGGCATGTCCGGGATTCCCTCGCCTGGTCGAAGAGCAATTACCGCCACCAGGTATTCACCCTCCCGGCCGAAGACCAGAAGAGAATCAACCAACTCCTGTCGCCCATGGTTGACAACTACGTCAAGAAGGTGAGCGCCCAGGGGCTTAACGGCAAGCAGATCGTGGCGGATGTCCAGGCCTTGAAGAAGAAGTACGCAGCTCCGGCTAAGAAAAAGCGGTAGGGAAACGGGACTCCTGCCCCGGATTTAATACATGGAACGATTTTTAAGCATCATATCCAAATCATTCATGGTCCTCGGCGGCGCGGCGCTCCTGGCGCTGGTGCTCCTGGCCACGGGCAACGTGGCGCTGCGCATCACCGCCGAGCCTTTTGCGGGCACCTACGAGATCGTCTCTTTCCTCGGCGCCGTCGTTATAGCCGGTGCCCTGGCGCACACCCAGCGGCGGAAAGATCACATCGTGGTGGACATCCTCTCGGAGAAGTTTCCGGCTCCCGTGAAACGGGTGCTCGATGCGGTGAACTACGCAATCACCTGTGCCCTGTTCGGCATCGTCTCCTGGCAGGTCTGGGTGTGGGGGGACAAACTCCGCGAGTCGGGAGAGCTGTCGGAAACCCTCCAGTTCACCTACTACCCCTTCGTCTACGTGGTGGCGGCCGGCTTCGCCGCCCTGACCGGGGTGCTGTTTCTCGATTTCATGAAGGCGCTGCTGCGCGGCAGGGAGGATGGGGAGTGAATGGTCCTATGGCCGGGGTCTACGGTATCCTGGCAATGTTTTTCATGCTTTTCGTGCTGCGGGTGCCCGCCGCCTTCACCCTTCTGCTCGTGGGATTCTTCGGCATCGCGGCCATGACGAACTTCGACGCGGCCTTCGCCATGGTCGGCTCGGAACTCTGGGGGAGCTTCTCCAACTATGGGCTGACGGTGATTCCCCTCTTCATCCTCGTGGGGGAAATCGTCCACTACGCCGGCTATAACAACAGCCTCTACCACGCCACCTACAAGTGGTTCGGCCACAAGCGCGGCGGGCTTGCCATGACGACGATACTCGCTTCGGCGGCCTTCTCGGCCATCAGCGGGTCGAATACCGCCACCGCCGCCACCATGAGCGCCGTGGCGATCCCCGAGATGAAACGCTACAATTACCACCCGCTCCTGAATGCCGGTTCAGTGGCGGCCGGAGCCACCCTCGGGGTCCTGATCCCGCCAAGCATCGTGCTGGTGGTCTACGGCCTCTATACCGGCCAGTCCATCGGCAAGCTCTTCTTCGGCAACGTGATCCCGAGCGCCATCCTCACGATCCTGATACTGCTCACCGTGGTCTGGATCTGCCGCCGGCACCCCGACTGGGGACCGGAAGGGCCCAAAAGCGGCTGGGGCGAGCGGTTTGCCGCGCTTCCCGAAGCGATCGACATTCTCATCCTCTTTGCCATCATCATGTACGCCCTCTTCACCGGCGTGGTAACCGCCACCGAGGCGGCGGCGGTCTCCTGCTTCCTGGCGCTTATCATCTGCGGCCTGCGGAGAAAGCTCACCTGGAAAAAGCTCTCGGGCGCCTTCGTGGACACGCTCCGCATCTCCTGCATGGTCTTCATGATCGTGGCGGGGGCCGTAATCTTCGCCAAGTTCCTCACCATCACCCGTCTCCCCTATGAGACCGCCGAATGGATCGGCACCCTCGACCTCCCCCGGTGGATGGTACTCTGGGTGATCCTCCTCTGCTACATCATCGGCGGCTGCATCATGGACGCCCTGGCGTTTCTGCTGGTCTCACTCCCCATCTTCTATCCGCTGGTCACCCAACTTGGCTACGATCCGGTCTGGTTCGGGCAGGTCATCACCATCGTCACCACCATGGGCTCCATCATGCCCCCCATCGGCATCTGCTGTTACGTGGTGGCGGGAATGTCAGGGATTCCCCTCGGCACGGTTTTCCGGAGCGGCCTCTACTACATGCCCTCCTATATCGCCTCCGTAGCCATCCTCATGGCCTCCCCCTACTGGACGGTCCTGGTCCTTTCGGACATGGTGAAATAGAAATATCGCAGCAATTTCCCGCCCCATGCAACTATTTACACATCGGGCACTCCATGCGTGCCGGCATTACAGGATAAAGTGGAAAGTTGCCCCTTCCCCCTCTTTCCCTTCAGCCCATATCCGGCCGCCATGGCGATGCACTATCCGCTGCACCGTGGCAAGGCCAATCCCGGTGCCCGGAAAATCCTCAACCCGATGAAGCCGGTGAAACGGCATGAAAAGCTTTTCTGCATAGGCTTGGTCGAAGCCGGCTCCATTGTCCCTGACGTAATAACTGAGTGCCCCGCCGTCCCGCTCAACGCCGAATTCGATGACCGGAGCGTCATTACCCTTCGTGAACTTCCAGGCGTTTTCCAGCAGATTGGTAACGACAACCCGCAATAAAGACGCATCCGCCGACACCTCAACACCATCAGCAACAAGAACGCGAACATGATGGTCAGGATGGGATTTTCGCAGTTCCTCGGCAACATCCCGCACCATAGTGCTCAGATCGACCGGCTCGCGATGAAGCTCGGCACGGGAAAGACGGGAAAGACGGAGAAGGCCTTCAATAAGGTTCTCCATGCGGCCGATTGCGGCGGAAATCCGTGTCAGGTACTCCTGGCACGGCTCATCGAGCCGGTCGGCACAGTCCTCCTCCAAAGCATTGCAGAACCCCACGACGGCCCGCAAGGGAGATCTCAGGTCGTGGGAAACGGAATAACTGAACGCCTCCAGTTCACGGTTCACTGATTCAAGCTGCGCGGACTGTTCAACCAGCTGGTTGACCACCTTGTCGAGAAGCGCTACCTCCTCGTTGATCCCTCCTGGAGAGAGATAACCCGGAAACCGCATCGCGGGAACCGGAGGATCCCCGTGGGATGAAATACTCCCGGCAATGACTGAATACTGCGCATTGAGTCTCTCGGCAGCATCGTTGAGACGGGATATGAATATGGTTATATAGAGGAAGCTTGCCGTCAGGAGCAATGCAAAGGGATCGAGCCACATATTGCCGGCAGAGAAGGCCGCGAACGAGCCACCCGCGATGATTAAGGCGCTGAGGGCCAAAAGCACCGCGGCCCGCGTCTCGGAAAGTCTCACAAACGCCACGAACCAGAAGACCGCCATGACAAGGCAAAGGGCAAGGGATATCCCTTTACCGGCAACCTGGATGGCATCTCTCTGCATGAGGCTGTTCAGGAGATTTGCATGAAGCTCCACCGGCGACATCCTGCGGCGCTGGTGAGAAAAGGGCGTTTCAATCTGCCCGGCAATACCGGGGGCTGTCACCCCCACGAGGATGATCTTGCCGGCCAGAAACTCCGGGGAAATCCTCCCAAAGACCACGTCCGAGAACGAAACCGTCCTGAAGGTCCCCTTGGGACCGGAAAAATTGATCTGGATAGGATTGCGCTGGTGGATACCGGGAGCATGGGGCGAAGGCAGCCGGCCAGGCGGAACCGCCGGACTGCCGGCAATACGCTGGAGGGCAACTGCCAGAGCCGGGAAATCATCCCCGCCAATGGTCACGGAGCCGAAAACCTGCCGCACCAGCCCGTCAACATCTTCTTCCACATGAATATGGCCAAGCACCGCATGACCAAAGGAGTCGACGGGGCGCACCACGTGAAGCCTGTCATCGATGTAAACCGGAAGCACTACCCGGCCATGGCGGGCAACTGCCTTGCCAAGCATGGCATCGTCAGCTCCCGGCTCCGACATTATTACTGATAACCCAACCGCCCGTGCTCCATGGGCCGCATCCAGGAAAGCGGCGTACCAGGATCTCTTGATGGGCCATTGCTCCAGTTCACGGAGGGATTTTTCGTCGATGGCGGCGATGAGGATCTGATCGGAGGGATGCTTGGTTCCCCGGAGGCGGAAGGAGAGATCGTAGAAGTACCGGTTGATTCCATCGAAAAAACCGAGATTGTCCGTAAGGAGAATGAGGACTACCCCGAACAGGCAGACAAATAGGGTACGTATCCGCCTTTTCTTGTTTATTGCAGCCCCCACGTTCTCCCTTTCCCCAGGCATTCCAAGCGATTACAGGATCGCCAGGAGAAGCAGCCCTATTATCCCGCCCGCCACTCCGAGGGCCCCATAGGGGAAGCGGGATTCGATAAAGAAGCTCTGGGGAGAAGAAAAACCACCCTCTACACCCTTCGCATCAATACATGCTGCTCTGAAATAGTAGGTGCCCGCATCCGGCCGAGGGATGACCAGTTCGGGAACGTCACCTTGCACATCATGGAGGATATCGGCAAATCGCTCATCACGGGCCACCTGAAACCGGTAGGAGAACCCCTTCCCGGCATCCCGGACCCGGATGCGCATCTGCTTGTCTTTGACATTGGACGCCTCTGGCGCGGGGATGGGCGGTGGCTTGGCCAGGCTGAAAGAGAGGGAGTCCGACCATTCCCCCTGATAACCATCCGCAGCAACCGATGCCACCCGGAAGTAATATTGTCCATAATCCAACTCAACTGCCTGCTCTACCCCCTCCACCCTCCGGTCCACCAAGGGAGCCGTGAAACCGGGCTCACCGCTGACCTGGATCCGGTAACCGGCTGCATCGCCAACCCGCAACCAGCGTGCGGCAATACTTGTACGCCGGTACTCGGCACCCTGTTGGGGGGCCTCCAGGTGGGGAGGCTGCGGATTGAGCCGGATGACAACCGGCACCGGCGCCGACGGCATTCCCTCCAGCCCCACGGGGTCGATACTCGCGGTTTGCAGGAAATACGAGCCATCGGAAAGGCCCCCCACGACGAGAGACTCGCCGGCCGGCACGATCTTATCCATGACCAAGTCTCGCATCTCATTGTCACGGGCCAGGGAACCCCGGAAAGCGCGCGCCCCCTCGACAGCCGTAAAAGCGATGCTTAACGGTTCGCTCTTGTAAACCGGCGCAAGACCCACCGGAAGCGGCGGAGAAAGGAGGGGACGCGGCGACTGGGGGATCTCCCCCTTTCGCACACCGGTGCCTTCACCTTCCCGCAGCAGCACTTCGCGGTGTCTCGACTCGACCGCAACGGTTCCTGACAACACCTCCGACCGGGTGGTTTCTTCAGCATCCACGGAAACCCTGAATTCCGTCCCCCGCGCCCCAGCCACCGCCGATGGGGTCCGGATTTTATAACGATGCTCGCGGCCCGTTGCTTTGCGTATTCGCGACACGACCCGCCCCGTCTTCAGAAAGAGGTTCCGCAGGGAAAAATCATCGCCTTTCAGGCGTGAGCGGACAATGGAAAGCACGCTGTCCGGCTTGAGGAGAAAAGAAGAGCCGTCGCCAAATGCAACCTCAACGGAACCATCGGCGCCCGTCTCAATCCGGCCTCCCTCCTCCAGATGCTCGCCCGCTTGGAGGACGCGCCCTTCGTCACCATCTGCCCGGAAATAGCGCACGTCCCCCTTAGTGAAAGCAACTACGCCGTCGGCAGGAATTCCCCGCAGAAGTTCGGCAGGGACTAAGACACGCTGGCCGGGAATTATCCGGTCGGGGTTCGGCAGACGGTTAAGGCGGTAAATATCGCGGCAGGAATCCGGATTCTCCAGATAATAGCGGCAGAGGGCGCGGAGCGTGTCACCGGGCGCCACCGTAATCCCAACCATGGGGGCGGCACTGGCAGAGAGCGGGAATCCGGCACCACAGATTGCCGCCATGAACAGCACATATCTCAACAGACGCATTGCCTTCCCCCCAAGGTAAAAACTATCTAATTGTACCGGCATTCCGCACCGGCACAACATGGTACGCAAAAAAAAAACCGCCAGCCGGTCAGAGTCCGGAATGGCGGTCAGTCTGTTGCGCGAACGGGCTTAACCGCCGCTTACGTCAAGGGCCGAGATCCTCAATGACGGCGATCCCACGGTACCGAAGAGGCGAAGGTCGTTCCCCACCCCCTCAACGCTCCGGAAGAGGTCCAGGATGTTTCCCGCTATGGCGATTCCCTTCACGGGAGAGGTCACCCTCCCCTCTTCAATGAGAAATCCGGCGGCGCCCACGGAGAAGTCGCCTGAAATGGGATTGGCGGTATGCATCCCCATGACGTCGGTAAGAAGGATACCCCGCGAAATCCCGGCCATAAGGACATCTAAAGAAGTCGTGCCGTTCTCGATGAACAGGTTGGAAAACCCCATGTGTGGCGGAGACTTGATTCCACCGCGCACGGCATTCCCCGTGGAGGCAACTCCGTCCTTGCGGGCACGGAGGGTATCGTAGAGATAACCGAGAAGCCTACCGTCCCGCACGAGAACCGTGTTGCGCTTCGGAACCCCTTCGCCATCGAAGGGGAGAGTCCCCATCCCGCCGGGGAGAGTACCGTCATCACGGATGGAGATGAGTGGGGAGACGATCTGCTCCCCTGTTTTCCCCGCGAGAAGCGACTTCCCCTTCTGGACGCTCTCGGCCAGAAACGCAGACGCCAGCACCTCCAGAATTTCGGTGGCCACGTAACGGTCGAGAACGGCCGGGCAGCGCATGGTGGGTATCTTCGTGGCGCCCAGAAGCCCCACGGCCCTGGCAACGGCCCGTTCGGCTATCCGTGCCACGGACAAGTCGGCGAAATGGTTGGCGTAATCAAAATCCCAGCCCATCTGGGATTGGCCGTCCTCCTCGGCAATGGCCGAAACACTGGCCGACACCGATGTCCCCCGGCAGGACGCGTCAACGCCACGGGAGTTGACGATACGGCTCTCCACCGTCGCTTCGCCGAAGGAGCATTTGCGCACCTTTTTCACCCGCGGGTCGGCGGCCATGACGAGCCTTTCCAGTTCCATAGCGCGCTCTATCTTGTCCGCTTCCGGCACCGAGGCCAGCGTCTCGTCGTAAAGCCCCGGGATATCAGGAAGAGGCTGTGGCTCCGGGAAGGCATGATGCTCGTCCGGGGTCTGGGTGGCGGCCCCCACCAGGGCGTTATCAACCATGCGGGCAAGGTCGCCGGGGGCCATGCTGGTCGAGAAGGAGAATCCCATGCCGCCGTTCTTCAGAACCCGGATGCTCACCCCCACAGGGGCGGAACACTTGAACGTATCCACCTTCTGCTCCTTGACCTCAACGGAAAGCAGACGCGACGATGCGGCGGTTACTTCCCAGCCATCCAGGGGGCGGGCTTTAAGGAGAGCTACTACGGCTTCGATCATCTCGCTGGTTTGCATGGAATTATTCCTTCAGTCCGGTTATTGGAGATCAAGAATCATCGCGATCTCGTCGCAATCGGGGAATTTCACGCACTTCATGCAGTCGCCCCACACCTTGTGGGGGAGCTCGGATTTGTCAACGATCCGCATCCCGAACTTGCCGAAGAAATTGGGCTTGTAGGTGAGGCAGAAAACCCGCTTGAGCCCCAGTTCCCGTGCCTCGTCGATGCAGGCATTTACAACCTGCGTACCGATCCCCCTGCGACCCAGATCTTCCGCCACCGCCACGGAGCGGATCTCGGCCAGGTCTTCCCATATGATGTGAAGGGCGGCGGTTGCAACGATTTCACCGTCCTCTTCCCAGACGTAGAAGTCGCGGATCGATTCATAGAGCTCCGAGAGGGAACGGGAGAGCATATCCCCCCGCCCTGCGAAGTGGGTGAGAAGTTTCTGGATATTCTTGACATCGCATATCTGTGCTTTGCGGAGCATGGCTGGATCTCCTTATGGGGTATGGACGGGGCGGCTCGTCAGTTGTCCGGCTATTTGCGCCGATCCATGACATAACAGCTTTTATGGGAACTTTTGGCCAGCTTCTTGAGATCCGCCGCCACCTCGGCCACCTTGGCGTAGTGGCCGATCTTCGGCGAATTCATGGGAACGATGGAGATGGCAACCCCCATGAGCGGCACCTGCTCCTCGTTCCCCTTGCGGTCGTGGGCAACGTAGAAGCCCCTGACTTTCTCCTCTTCACTGAAAAGCTCGGAAACAACGGCGGTGAAGTTGGCGATGATCCGCTCCGAGACGGCTTCAGCCTGTTCCAGCGACACAATGAATACGAAGTCGTCGCCTCCGATGTGGCCGGCGAACGCCTCGCCCGCCTCCTTGACCGCATTCGCGATAATGCGTCCGAGCATCCGGAGCACTTCGTCGCCATGGGCGAACCCATAAACATCATTGTATTGCTTGAAGTGGTTGATGTCCACGTAACAAACACCCATCGGCTTGCCGACAGCATGTTCGATGGCCCGCTGGATCGAGGTATTTCCGGGGAGCCTGGTCAGGGGGTTGTTGTCGAAAACCCGCCGGAGACGCCGGAGGGAAAGAACAATGCGGGTGAAGAGATCACGGTAGTTGAGGGGAATGGTGACAAAATCATCAAGGGGATACTCCTCCCAGTCGAACCCCTCGGCAGCCCATTCGGGGATCATCCCTATGACCGGAATGGTAGAAAAGAAGAAGTCATCCTTCAAGCTGCGGATAATGCCGAGAATCGTCTGGTCGGGGGTCGCCAGGTCTATTAGCACCACGTCGGGGGGGTCGGAGTAGATGAGCCCCATGACACTGGGAGGATTATCAAGACTAACCACCTGGTAACCCTTGCTCTGAAGGCGCAGTTCAAGGCTCCCGTCCCCGCCGCTGGGGCCGGTGACGGCGATAATCCTCAGATTAGTTCTCATCGGCGGACTGTATCTCCAGGCTGAAGTTTCTGACTTCAACCAGGCGGTCTTCAAGCTCTTCCACAATGGCGGCAAGGTCGTCCTCGGTCATGCCGAGCCACTCCCAGGCCGTGGGCTGGATGCGGGGGACATGGACTTCGCCGCTGAAGCCGAAACCGCTCGCCTTGACGAGCACGTCGGCCAGATGCACCACGGCGGTCTTCATCTTGTGGTGCTGGGCGCTGGCCACGTCATGGTGGCAGGCCACCGGCTCGCTCAGCTTATTGGGAAGGTACCAGTTGTGGACCAGCCACTCCCCCACCTCGGCGTGGTCGGTTTCGAGCACCTGCCGTTCAGCTTCAAGCATGGAAACGCCGTCACGCTCCACCATGTTGCAGATCCGCTCATAATCCTCGGCGCACTTCTCCTTGATAATCACCTTGCCGATGTCATGGAGAAGGGCGGCGGTGGAGATCTCCTCGACCTCGGGAAGCTTCAGGTGCCTGGCGATGATATTGGCCGCCACGCCGGCCCCCAGGGAGTGTTCCCATAGCCCGACTATGGTCTTCTCCATAATCTCGAAGATGGACGAGCTGAGGGCGAGGCTCTTGATAACGTTCACCCCCAGGAGGATGAGGGCGTTTGAGATGGTGGAAACCCGGTAGAAACCGTAGGACGGAGAATTGACAAGCCTCAGCACCCGGGCCGACAAGATCTGGTCCGAGGATACCAGGCGGGCCATCTCCTCGATGGTCGATTTGCGATTTTCAGCCAGGGCCTGGAGCCGGGTAACTACGCCGGGCAGAGTCGGCAACGAGCTCGTTTCCCTGATGATCTCGAAGATATGATCCCGCTTACTCCCCACCTTCACCCCCCATGGAGCGGATAATGTTCTTGCGGTAGATTTCCTTCAACCGCCCCATGAGCGGCACGTTTGCCACCTTGCTGAACCGGTGGTCCAGATCTGCCAGAAGGTCTTCCAGGGTCTTTTCGCCCTCCACGGCAACCGGGTGCCCCTCCACCGTGACAACCTTGATCCCCATATTGACGAGCCGCTCGATGAGCGATTCGGTGAGGATGGTCCCCCGACCGCAGATGGGTGGGACCTGCGGGTTTTCGTTGCGCCTGACGTCGCGGGCAAGGACCATTTCCGGTCCGGCAAGGGCTATGGGTATTGTCTGCATATGGCTTCCGTCTCCGTAAAGGGTGCGGCGGGGCGCTCTACCCTCTTTCCCCTTGGGCTATCATCTCCCGGGCATGCTCCAGGGTACGGCCGGTAATCGTCACGCCGCCGAGCATCCGGGCCATTTCCGCCACCCTCGCCTCGCCTTCAAGGGAAGTAACGGCCGTTGCGGTCCGCCCCCCCTCCACACGCTTTTCGACCAGATAGTGGTGATCGGCAAAGGCTGCCACCTGGGGAAGATGGGTAATGCAGAGGACCTGCTGCCCTTTGCTGACCCGTTTGAGCTTTTCGCCCACAAGAGCCGAGGTGGCGCCACCGATACCGGTATCCACCTCGTCGAAAACTAGGGTCGGCACGTCGCTCTCCGGATGGACCTGCTTCAGGGCCAGCATGAGCCGCGAAAGCTCTCCCCCCGAAGCGATCTTCGACAATGGCTTCGGGGCTTCGCCCGGATTGGGGGACAACAGGAATTCCACCCGCTCGAGCCCGGCAGCCCGTGGTTCGGGCAACTCCTCGAAGGCAACTTCAAAGAGGGCATGCTTCATGGCAAGCTGATGTATCTCCCCCTCCATGGCCTTTTTCAGTTCCTTCGCCGCAATGCGCCGCTCGACGGAAAGCTCCGCACCCTTCCGGCCCAGCTCCTCCCGCAGCCGCGCCAGGGACGCCTCCAGTTCCACCCGCGTCTCGCCGCGGTTTTCGAGGGCTTCGATCTCGCGGTCCGTCTCCTCGCCATAGGCGATGATCCCCGCCACTGTGGGGGCGTATTTCTTCTTGAGCCGCCGGATCTGGTCGAGCCGCTCCTCCACCCGTTCGAGCCTTGCCGGATCGGCCTCTACGCGGGCGGCATAATCCCGCAGGGTGAACGCGGCATCCTCCAGTTGAGCGGCGGTATCCGCCAGGGAAGCCGCAAGGGGTGCCAGGGATTCGTCGATGGCTGCTATGCCGGCCACCTTCCCCTTGACCTCGGCCAGCCGGTCGAGAACGGCACCGTCATCGCCATAGAGGGCGGCGTAAGCCTCCTGGCTCGCGCAAAGGAGCTTTTCGCCGTGGGCCAGGATGCCACGCTCCCGCTCCAAATCCTCGTCCTCGCCGGGGCTCAGAGCGGCCTCCCGGATCTCTTGGGACTGAAACGCCAGCAGGTCGAGCCGCCGGGCCGCTTCACGCTCCCCCTCCTCCAGCACCCGGAGCCGGTCGAGGGTGGAGCGATAGTCGGCATAGAGAGCGCCATAGGCCTCCCGAAGGGGGAGTATACCCCTGAAGCCGTCAAGGAGAGTCAGATGATTGTCGGTCCGGAGGAGGGTCTGGGATTCGTGCTGGCCGTAGATATTAATGAGCTCCCCGGCGATATCGGAGAGGATTGTCAGGGTGGAGAGGCTTCCGCCAATGAAGACCCGGTTGCGCCCCGCACGGGAAACCACCCGTTTTACCAGGAGCTCGCCGGCGCATTCGATTCCCGCCTCGGCGAGACGGGCCGCAAGAGGTGTCCCTTCGGGAAGCGCGAAAACCGCCTCGACCGTTGCCTCGTCCACGCCGGTCCGAACCAGATCGGCGGAGGCGCGCCCACCCATGATGAGGTTCACCGCGTCAATGATGATCGACTTTCCCGCGCCGGTCTCACCGGTGAGGATCGTAAGCCCCGGATGGAAGGTGACGTGGAGGGTATCAATGATGGCGAGGTTCTTGATGGAAAGGTCTAGAAGCATGGCAAATCGGGGACCGGTCCCCTATCGTTCCCCCCACTTCAATTTGGTCCGCAGCACCTCGAAGTAGTCCTTGCTCCTGGACATGACGAGGCGCGTGCTATGTTCCGCCCGGCGTACCCGGACGATATCGCTGCATTTGAGCTCCATCCCCACCTGGCCATCGAGGGTAAGGTAGACATCTTCGTCCTTGGAGATGAGCCGTATGGCCACTTCGGCGCTTGCTTCGAGGACTATGGGGCGGTTGGTGAGCGTGTGCGGGCAGATGGGTGTTATGGTCAGGCATTCGAGGTCTGGATGGACGATGGGGCCGTTGGCCGAAAGGCAGTAGCCGGTGGAGCCGGTAGGGCTCGAAATTATGAGGCCATCGGCTTTGTAGGTTGTGAGGTAGTGACCGTTGACCATGCTTTCCATATCGACGATCCTGGCCAGCGCACCCTTGTTGATGACGGCGTCGTTCAGAACCCGGTGGGAGAAGACGACCTCGTCGCCCCGCTCCACGGTGACGGCGAGCATCATCCGTTCCGACACCTTGTAGTCGCCGCCGATGCAGGCTTCGAGGGCAGGATACAGTTCGTCGAGAGTGACCTCGGTCAGAAACCCGAGACTCCCCATGTTCACGCCGAGAATGGGTATCTCCCGGGCCCCCAGGAGCCGGGCGGCGGAAATGAGCGTGCCGTCTCCGCCAAGAACCACCGCCATGTCGGCCAATTCCGGAAGCTCTTCGGAGGTAATGCCGGGAATTCCGAGATGCCGGGCGAAATGGGCTTCAACGAGCGGAACGAGTCCCCGCTCCTTGAGCCAATCTATAAGTTCACCGGCCACCCCTTGACAGCGAGGGTCGTGAACCTTGGCCAAAATGGCGATTTTTTTCATCGTGCCAACCCTGTTGTTATGGTATAAGTATTGAATTTACTAGCACAGATCAGGGGGTATGTCCATTGGAAATTCCGCTGTTTAGGGGTGCTTCACCCCTGTCGCGACGGAGTTTTCCCCCTGATCTTACCCTTAAGGTGACCCCATGAATGATGAAGCGCTGCCGGCCAGCCCGGATTCCCCTGAACTCGACTCCCTCATGCTCATCATCAAGTCCTTTCTTGAGCATCTTGAGTACACCCTGGGCAAGGACAAATATTCCGCCACCCGCCACGACATCTTCAATGCCCTCGCCTGCTCCGTCCGCGACCGGATGATCGAGCGGTGGCTCGATACGCAGCAGGCCTACTATAACGAAGACCCCAAGCGCGTGTACTACGTTTCCATGGAATTTCTCATGGGGAGAACCCTCGAGAACAGCCTGGTCAATCTGGGCATGCTTGCCGAGTTCCGGGAAGCCATGAACTCCCTCGGGTACGACCTGGATCAGTTCATCGAGCATGAGCAGGATGCGGGGCTCGGCAACGGGGGGCTGGGGAGGCTTGCAGCCTGCTTCCTCGACTCCATGGCCACCATGGGGATCCCCGGCTACGGCTACGGCATCCGCTACGAGTACGGCATCTTCCGCCAGAACATCGTCGATGGTGCCCAGGTGGAGATCCCAGACAACTGGCTCCGCTACCGCAACCCATGGGAAATGGACCGTCAGGAACACCTCCATCCAGTCAAGTTCTACGGCAAGGTGGTGGAGCACAAGGATGCCGAAGGGAACACCGTTTTCGACTGGGTCGATACCGAAGACGTCATGGCGATGGCTTACGACACCCCCATCCCCGGTTACGGCAACAACACCGTCAACACCATGAGGCTCTGGACGGCAAAATCGACGCGGGAATTCGATCTCTCCTTCTTTAACGAGGGGAACTACATCCGGGCCGTCGAAAAGAAGATGCTCACCGAAAACATCTCCAAGGTCCTCTACCCCGCCGACAATGTGCCCGAGGGAAAGGAACTGCGCTTCAAGCAGGAGTATTTTCTGGCCTGCGCCACGGTGTACGATGTTCTCTATCGCTTCCGCAAACAGCACAGCGACCTGAAGCTTCTCCCCGAGAAGGCGGCCATCCAGCTGAACGACACCCATCCGGCGCTCTGCATCCCCGAGATGATGCGGGTCCTCATCGACCATCACCGGCTGCAGTGGGACACCGCCTGGGATATCACCACCAAGACCTTCGCCTACACCAACCACACCATTCTTCCCGAAGCCCTGGAAAAGTGGCCGGTCTGGTTCTTCGAACACATCCTGCCGCGCCACATCCAGATTATCTACGAAATAAACGACCGTTTCCTGGCGGAAGTCCGTTCCCGCTTCCCCGGGGACACGGGCAAACTGGAGCGGATGTCCCTGATCGAGGAGCATTGGGAGCGCAAGGTGCGCATGGCTAACCTGGCCGTGGTGGGGAGCCACTCGGTGAACGGCGTGGCGGCGCTGCACACGGAGATCATCAAAAACAATGTTTTCCGGGACTTCTACGAGATGTACCCGGAACGCTTCAACAACAAGACCAACGGCATCACCCAGCGTCGGTGGCTCAAATGCGCCAATCCGGGCCAGGCAGAACTCATCGGGAAGGCCATCGGCAACGGCTGGAGCACCGACCTGTACAAGATTACGCAACTCCGTCCCCTGGCCGATGACCCGGTCTTCACGGCCCAGTGGCAGCAGGTGAAGCGGGCCAACAAGGAACGGCTTGCGGAATACATCCTTGATCACAACTGTATCAAGGTGAATGTCGACTCCATGTTCGACTGCCAGGTGAAACGCATCCACGAATACAAGCGGCAGCTGCTCAACGTGCTCCACGTCATCACCCTCTACAACCGCATAAAGGCCAATCCCGACGGAGACTTCGTTCCCCGGACCGTAATCTTCAGCGGGAAGGCGGCTCCGGCCTACACCATCGCCAAACTGGTCATCAGGCTCATCACTGCCGTGGGTGATGTGGTCAACAACGACCCCGAAGTGGGCGACCGCCTCAAGGTGGTCTTCCTGGCCAACTACAGCGTCTCCCTAGCCGAGAAGATTTTCCCCGCCGCCGACCTTTCAGAGCAGATCTCCACCGCAGGGACCGAAGCATCGGGTACCGGCAACATGAAATTCGCCCTGAACGGGGCGCTCACCATCGGCACCCTTGACGGCGCCAACATCGAGATAATGGAAGAGGTCGGCCGGGAGAACATCTTCATCTTCGGCATGAACGCTGACGAAGTTGAAGACCTGCGCCGCAGGGGATACAACCCGAAGGAATACTGCAACCGCAACCAGGAACTGAAAAAGGTCCTCGGCATGATCGCCGATGGGCACTTCTCTCCGGCCAACCGGGAACTCTTCCGCCCCCTTGTGGATATCCTCGTCAATCAGGGGGATCACTACATGCTTCTGGCCGACTATGCCTCCTACGTTGCCTGCCAGGAAGAGGTCAGCCGCCTCTACCTGGATCAGGAACAGTGGGCCCGCAAATCGATTCTCAACTGCGCGGGAATGGGCAAGTTTTCCAGCGACCGCACCATCGATGAATACGCGCGGGAAATATGGGGAGTAAAATCGTTCAAGGTGCACCCGGTTCTGGATTACCGCCAGCACGACGTAAAACCCGATTAAGCACTGGTACGCCGATGACCGATCTTTTCGACGCAACTGCCGCAGCAGAAACCAGCCGTGACGCCCCCCTCGCCGAGCGCATGCGCCCCCGCACCCTCGCCGAGTACGTGGGGCAGGAGCACCTCCTGGCTGAAGGAAAGCTCCTGCGCCGGCTCATAGAATCCGACACCATCTCCTCGCTCATATTCTGGGGCCCTCCCGGTTCGGGCAAGACAACCCTGGCGCGGATCATCGCCAACGCCACGAAATCCCACTTCATCTTTTTCTCCGCCATTCTCTCCGGCGTGAAGGAAATCCGCGAAATCGTCAAAGAGGCGGAAAACGAGCGAAAGTACCGGGGGAGCAACACCATCCTCTTTGTGGACGAGATCCACCGGTTTAACAAATCCCAGCAGGACGCCTTTCTCCCATATGTGGAGAAGGGAGTTTTCACCATCATCGGCGCCACCACGGAAAACCCCTCCTTCGAGGTCATCGCGCCGCTTCTGTCCCGCTGCAAGGTTCTAGTCCTCAACCCCCTTACGGACGGCGAGATAACGGCAATCTTGCGCCAAGCCCTGAACGACCCGGAGCGGGGTTTCGGGAAACTGGAGCTTGCCGTTTCCGACGAAGCCCTCGCCTTCATGGCCGAACAGGCCCAGGGAGACGCCAGGATCGCCCTCAACACCCTGGAAACGGCGGCACGGCTGGCGAAAAACGGACAAATCGACATGGACGCAGCCAGGGAAGCGGCCCAGAAAAAGGCCCTTCTCTACGACAAGGGGGGCGAGGAGCACTACAACGTCATCTCCGCCTTTATCAAGTCGATGCGCGGCAGCGACCCAGACGGCACCCTCTACTGGCTGGCGCGCATGATCGAGGCCGGCGAGGATCCCCTCTTCATCCTGAGGAGGATGGTGATTCTCGCCTCCGAGGACATCGGCAATGCCGACCCCCGGGCACTGCAGATGGCGGTTGCCGCCCTCCAGGCATTTCAGCTGGTGGGGATGCCCGAGGGGCGAATCATCTTGGGCCAGGCGGCCACCTACCTGGCCACCGCCCCCAAGTCCAATGCTTCCTATGCGGGAATCGACGCGGCTCTGGCCGAAGTGAGGAAGAGCGGCGCCCTCCCCGTTCCGCTCCATATCCGGAACGCCCCCACGCGGCTCATGAAGGACCTGGGATACCACGCCGGGTACAAATACGCCCACGATTTCGAGGGGGGGCACGTCTCCCAGGAATACCTGCCAGAGAAGCTCCGGGGGAGGAAATTCTATGCACCCCGCGGACATGGCTACGAAAAGACCATCAAGGAACGGATGGAATATCTGCGTTCAAACCAGGAAAAGGACACGAAATGAAAAGAATCGGGATTCTTTCGAGCGGCGGCGACTGTTCCGGCATGAATGCCGCCATCCGGTCTGCGGTCCGGACGGCGATCCGTCTGAACATTGAGGTGATGGGCTTTCGGAAGGGGTATCTGGGACTGATGAAAGGCGATGCCATCCCCCTCGACACCAAGGCGGTATCGGGCATACTCCACCGGGGAGGGACCTTCCTCCAGTCGGCCCGTTCTGCGGAATTCAAGACCCCCGAAGGGCAGCTCAAGGCCATCGAGAACCTGAAGGAGCTGGGCATCGAGGGGCTCGTGGTACTCGGCGGCGATGGCTCCCTGACCGGCGCCCTGGCCCTGCACCGGCTCGGCCTGCCGGTGGTCGGCATACCATCCAGCATCGATAACGACATCCCCTACACCGACATGGCACTGGGTGTCGACACGGCCCTCAACAACATCATCTATGCCGTCGACTGCATCAAGGACACGGCAAGCTCCCATGCCAGGGCGTTCGTCATCGAAGTCATGGGACGCAACTCGGGGTACCTGGCCAGCATCTCCGCCATTGCCACCGGCGCGGAATATGCGCTGGTCCCTGAACGGGAATACAACCTCGACGAGATTTGCCAGCAGCTCCGGGCCCGCTTCGAGGAGGGACGCGACAACGCCATCATCATCCTTGCGGAAGGTGCGGGACATGCCCAGGAAATTTCCGACAGCATCAAGGACGCCATCGGCTTCGAGACCCGCGTGACGGTGCTTGGCCACTATCAGCGCGGCGGGGCGCCGACCGTCTTCGACCGTCTCCTGGCAAGCCGCTTCGGCAAAAGGGCGGTTGAACTGCTCGTATCCGGCAATTCGGGGGTCATGGTGGGGCTTTCCTGCAACTCGGTTCTCGCCACACCGCTGGAGGACGTGATCAAAGGCGAAAAGCGGCCACAGGACGAGGTATTGCGGCTGGCGGAAGTATTGGGGGTTTAAGGGGAGACGAGTTCAGGACCTGATCAGGTCCAGCACGGTGCCGTGATGGTCAATACGCGCCATGGCGGAGAGGTGGTCTGCCTTGTAGGCGACAAAGGGGACTCCGGCAGCTTCCGCGGACATGCTGTCCACGGCCGAGTCCCCCACGAAGAGGGCTTCGCCGGGCTCGATGCCGAAATGCTCAAGCACTTTCAGCAGAGGCTCTGGATGCGGTTTCGGGTTTGCTACCTTTGCCGCGGTCATGACAAGGCTGAAATAGGCCGTAAGGTCGAAGCTCTCCAGCACGGTATCCATGGATGTGGACCGGTTGGTGCAGACGGCGAGAGCAACGTGGTCCCGGAGCACGTCAAGGGTTTCGCGAAATCCATGCTCCATCACCATGAGCGGCACCAGGTCACGGTAATCAATGCTTGCGGCGCAGCGAAGCGCCTCGGCTAAATCGCCCGGTACGGGGAAAAAGTGCTCCAGGACTTCCCGGTTGGCATAGGTGTGCAGGATCCTCATCTGCTCTTCATCGGACCGCTCAAGGGGCTTGCGCCCCATCATCCCCATAATCCGCTGGTAGAAGGCAAGGTTCGCCTCGAACGAGTCGAACATCACTCCGTCGCAATCATAAATTACCGCTTTGTAACGCACGCATACCCCATACCGCCGCCTATTCCGGTTGCCCTTCCCCGTCCGGCGATTCGGCTTTCAATGTTTCCAGATACTCCTCCCACTCTACCGGGAGGAGGTACTTCTTGCGGTTGTTGCACTCTTTGCAGGCAGGCACCACGTTGCCGCGGTTGCTCTTGCCGCCGCGCACGATGGGCACCAGATGGTCCATGGTGAGTTCGTCGGGGACAAAGGTCTTGCCGCAGTAGTGGCAGAGGCCGCGGGCCAGCCGGTTCTTCCACCACTGGCTCCGGCGGAGTTCGCGCGCCTTTTCCTTCTCGCGCCTCACCTCCTGCTCCGAAACCTCCACGATGAAGTAGTTCACCGCCGCCCCTGCCCTTTCTTTTTCAACTCATCGATGGCCCCCCGGGCAAGGGTGTCGCAGCGCTCGTTTTCCGTATGGCCGTTATGACCCTTTATCCAGGCCCACTGGATTCGATGGATCTTGGACAGTTCGTTCAGCCGCTCCCAGAGATCACGGTTCAGGACCGGTTCTTTCTTGCTGTTGACCCACCCTTTGCGAATCCATCCGGGAAGCCATTCCGTCATCCCCTTCACCAGATACTGGGAATCAGTGGTGACCACCACATCGCAGGGGCGCGTCAAGGCCTCCAGCCCCCGGATGGCGCCGGTCATTTCCATCCGGTTATTGGTGGTTTCCCACTCGGCGCCGGAGAATTCCTTTTCCGTGGCTCCGCAGCGAAGGATGGTCCCCCATCCGCCGACCCCGGGGTTTCCGCTGCAGGCACCGTCGCTGAACAGTTCAACCCTGGTTGACATAGGCTCCTTCCGCCTTGAGTAGCTCGGCAATGGCGGTCATAACCCGCTCAACGATCAACTGGTGCGTTTCCTTCTTGTCCTCAAGCATATACAAATCAGCGAAATCCAGCGGCTTGCCGAAGACGATTGCGGCATCCTGACCAGCGCCGGGAAATTTCCAGCGGTTGAGTCCCACAAGCGCCGTCGGCACCACCGTGGGCCGGGTGTCGTAGATTATCTTGCCGACACCGCGGTTTCCCTGCCCCAGAACCCCATCCTTGTGACGGGTTCCCTCCGGGAACAGCATGACTTTTTCTGTCCGAATGAGGTCGTTGATGACTTTGCCGGCGCGCACGTCGCGCCCCCGCTTGACGGGAAACGCTCCCCAGGACGTGTAAAGCCATCGCTGGAAGCGGTTGTGGAAAAGCTCTTCCTTTGCGGGCGCCCAAACCATCTGCATGGGATAGTACCGCAACACCGCCCAGGGGATAAAAATGGTTTCGTAGGCGGAAATATGGTTTGAGGCAATCAAGACTCCGCCATCCTTTGGCAGGTTCTCAATCCCTTTGACCAGGAATCTGTTGATGGTGGAGGCGTAAAAACCGACTACGTGGGCGGAGAATGTAACCCATAGGCGACGTAACAGAGAAACCTTCAAGAAAACCTCTGTATCATGTGGAATGAATTGTTTATATCATTTTTTCGAAATAAGGGGCAACCGCGAATACATATCCCACCTGAGGCAGTGCAGGTAATGAAAAGCAACGGGGAGGCGCCAGCGACACCCCCCCGTCATTCATCACAGTTTATTTAGTGTTTCTTTGTGTATATGCCGGAATAACTTATTGCATCTGAATCGCACAGGCGCGTGAGTCCAGCAGCGTAACTGCGCCATCGCCGTTCATATCGAGGGCGAGGTTGTCACTGCCCCTTCCCACAACGATCATCCTTATATCATCAGCAGTTATGGCGCCGTCGCCGTTCACGTCACAGGAATTGCCGGATGACCCGTTTATGGTCCCCTCTGCCGACGACACCGTGACATAAAAGCTTTGGGAAGTTTTACCCCCCTTGCTGTCAAAAGCCTCGACCTTGACATATTTGGAGCCAGTCTGGGACGAGGACGGCGTCCAGCTGATCAGACCGGAAATAGCATCAATGGTCATCCCCGATTGTGCCGATGCAAGCCTGAAGTACACGGCATCGCCATTGGGATCGGTTGCTTCCACATCATAGTTGTACAGCACGCCGACCGTTGCCCGCGTCACCGCCGTGGAAGTAATCTTCGGGGAACTGTTGGACGGTCGGTAAACAGCATAAATCCTGAAACTCTGGCTTGCTGAAAGTCCGGCAGGGTCCGTCACTTTCACTGTCACGGAATAGGTGCCGGTATCTTGCGGATGCCAGTAGATGAGACCGGTTGCCCCATTGATGGTCATGCCAGACGGACGGGTGGTCAGGGAATAGGTGACCGCATCGCCATCGGGATCCGAAGCCAGCACCTGATAGTAGTAGTACCCGTCCTTGTAAGAAGTGGTCACTGCTTGTGAGGTTATCACGGGGGCCTGGTTGGCCGCCTGGTTATTGACGGTAATCGCGAAGGCCTGTGTTGCCGTCTGACCGCCGGCCATTGCACTCACGACAACATCCTGGTTGCCTGCCTGGTCCGCCGCCGGGGTCCAGGTGATGACGCCGGTGGTTGCATTTATTAGCATCCCTGCCGGTGAATCGTTAAGGCTGTAAGTTATAGCATCACTGTCAGCGTCAGTAGCATTGACATCATAGGTATAAGGACTTCCCACGGAAGCAATTATTACCGGAGTCGAGTTGATTACCGGAGGATTATCGGCGTCGACTGACTGCGACACCGTAATGTAAAAGCTTTGGGAAGTTTTACCCCCTTTGCTGTCAACAGCCTCGACCTTGACATATTTGTAGCCGGTCTGGGATGAGGACGGCGTCCAGCTTATCAAACCGGAAACGGCATCAATGGTCATCCCCGATTGTGCCGATGCAAGCCTGAAGTACACGGCATCGCCATTGGGATCGGTTGCTTCCACATCATAGTTGTACAGCACGCCGACCGTTGCCCGCGTCACCGCCGTGGAAGTAATCTTCGGGGAACTGTTGGACGGTCGGTAAACAGCATAAATCCTGAAACTCTGGCTTGCTGAAAGTCCGGCAGGGTCCGTCACTTTCACTGTCACGGAATAGGTGCCGGTATCTCTCGGACTCCAGTAGATGAGACCGGTCGTTCCGTTGATGGTCATGCCCGACGGACGGGTGGTCAGGGAATAGGTGACCGCATCGCCGTCGGGATCCGAAGCCAGCACCTGGTAGTAGTAATACCCGTCCTTGTAAGCAGTGGTCACTGCTTGTGAGGTTATCACGGGCGCCCGGTTGGTATTGGCGGCAACAACCGTAAGTACTACGTTTGCTGATGCATTGTTGTAGTTGGCCATATCGGCCGGAATGAAATCAGCCGACAGGGTTTGGCTTCCCTCAGCATTCATTACGGTGCCGGCCGGAGGAGTATAGCCGAATGTACCGGCAACGTTGGCAGCGGCATTAAGCTGTGTCGAGGAAAGAGCCGTGCCGACAGCAACCGAAGCCGGAGTCGTCCAAGTTATGACCGGCGTCGCTTTGCCGATGGTCATGGTGCCGGTGGCGCTGCCAGTATAGTTGGCATCGTCCACCGTCGCAACGACGGTGTAACTCCCTGCGGCAATCGGTGCAACGGCGCTGCCGTTGTAAGTGAAGCCGACAGCGAGCCCTGCCGGGGAAGTGGTAGCGGTGGCGCTCTTCGCAGTGCCGCTGTAAATCTGGCTAAGGCCCCCCAAAGTAACGGAAGAGGTTGCCTTGTTCACCGTCAACAGCACTGAAGCGGTTGACGAATTGTAGAGTGTTGTGTCAGTCGGAGTAAAGGTAACGTTCAGGGTCTGCTGCCCGGCATTAAGGACTGTTCCGGCAGCAGGGGCATACGTGAAGCTGCCTGCCACGTCTGCTTTGGCATTTTGCTGAATTGCAGAAAGGGCCGCGCCGTAGGTAATCGCCGCGGGCGTTTCCCAGGTGATGACCGGCGTAGTTTTAGCAACGGCGGTAACAGTCAAGCTGACGCTCGTTGTGGCTGCCTCATAGTTAGCCGCGTCGGTCGGAGTGAAAGCTGCGGTAAGTGTCTGGTTCCCCGCTACGTTCAGAACGGTCCCTGATGCAGGGGTGTAGGCGAAGGTGCCATCAACATTGGACGTGGCGTTCAGTTGGGTGTTGCTCAGGGCCGTGCCCACAGACACTGGGGACGGAGCCGCCCAGGTAATGACGGGGGTTGCCTTGGCAATCACCAGGGTTCCAGTGGTGCTGCCGCTGTAGTTGGCATCGGTTACGGTGGCAACTACAGTATAGCTCCCGGCAGCACTCGGAGCAGCGGCGCTGCCATCATAGGTGATGGCGACGGTCTTGCCGACAGGGTTCGTAGTGGCGGTAACGGCTTTAACGCTGCCGTCATAGATGGCGGAGAGCCCGGAGAGGCTTACCGTAGCGCCGGCAGGGTTCACAGTTATGCTGACGCTCTTGGTGGCCGTGGTGTAGGTGGTGTCGTCGGTCGGCGTGAATACTACCGACAGGGTCTGCGTCCCGGCGTTGAGAACGGTGCCCAATGCGGGAGTGTACGTAAAAGTACCGGCCGTATTTGCCGTTGCCTTAAGCTGCGTAGCCGACAGCTCGGTGCCGTAGGTAATCGCCCCAGGATTGCTCCAGGTGATGACCGGTACCTGCTTATCGGTGACCGTGAGGCTTACGCTGGCGGTGGCGGTGTTATAGTTGGTGCCGTCGGCCGGGGCGAAGGAGGCAGACAACGTCTGCGTGCCGGCAGTGTTCATCACCGTCCCGGCGGCTGGGGTATAGGTGAAGGTGCCGTTCACGTTGGCGGTGGCATTCAGTTGGGTGTTGCTCAGGGCCGTGCCAACATACACTGCGGTCGGCGTTGCCCAGGTGATGACAGGGTTTGCCTTGACGATTACGAGGGTCCCGGTGGAGCTGCCTGTGTAGTTGGGATCATTGATGGTGGCGGTTACGCCGTAGCTGCCAGCTGCGGTCGGAGCAGTCACCGCGGACTTCCCGCTGGTGTAGGCCATGGTAACAGAGAGGCCAACCGGAGTGGTGGTGGCGGCAACTGCTTTAGCTGTGCCGTCATAGATGGCGGAGAGCCCGGAGAGGCTTATCGTGGCGCCGGCAGGGTTCACAGTTATGCTGACACTCTTGGTGGCCGTGGTGTAGGTGGTGTCGTCGGTCGGAGTGAAGGTGACCGACAGGGTCTGCGTCCCGGCATTGAGAACGGTGCCGGCGGCCGGAGTGTAGGTGAAGGTACCGGCTGTATTTGCCGTTGCCTTAAGCTGCGTAGCCGACAGCTCGGTGCCGTAGGTAATCGCCCCAGGATTGCTCCAGGTGATGACCGGTACCTGCTTATCAGTGACCGTGAGACTTACGCTGGCGGTGGCGGTGTTATAGTTGGTGCCGTCGGCCGGGGTGAAAGCGGCAGAAAGCGTCTGCGTGCCGGCGGCGTTCATCACCGTCCCGGCGGCAGGGGTATAGGTGAAGGTGCCGTTCACGTTGGCGGTGGCATTCAGTTGGGTGCTGCTCAGGGTCGTGCCCACATACACTGCAGTCGGTGTTGCCCAGGTGATGGCCGGAGTTGCCTTGTTGACCGTCAATGTCACGCTCTTGGTGGCCGTGGCGTAGGTCGTACCGTCGGCCGGAGTAAAGGTAACCGACAGGGTCTGCGTGCCGGCGTTGAGAACGGTGCCGGCGGCCGGGGTGTAGGTGAAAGTGCCGGCCGTATTTGCCGTTGCGCCAAGCTGGGTAGTGGAAAGTGCGGTGCCGTAGGTGATCGCCCCAGGATTGCTCCAGGTGACGACCGGTACCTGTTTGGCGGTGACCGTGAGGCTTACGCTGGCGGTGGCGGTGTTATAGTTGGTGCTGTCGGTCGGGGCGAAGGAGGCAGACAGCGTCTGCGTGCCGGCAGTGTTCATCACCGTCCCGGCGGCAGGCGTGTAGGTGAAGGTACCGTTCACGTTGGCGGTAGCATTCAATTGGGTGTTGCTAAGAGCCGTGCCCACATACACTGCGGTCGGCGCCCCCCAGGTGATGACAGGGTTTGCCTTGTTGACCGTCAATGTCACGCTCTTGGTGGCCGTGGCGTAGGTCGTACCGTCGGCCGGCGTGAATACTACCGACAGGGTCTGCGTGCCGGCGTTGAGAACGGTGCCCAATGCGGGAGTGTACGTAAAAGTACCGGCCGTATTTGCCGTTGCCTTAAGCTGCGTAGCCGACAGCTCGGTGCCGTAGGTAATCGCCCCAGGATTGCTCCAGGTGATGACCGGTACCTGCTTATCGGTGACCGTGAGGCTTACGCTGGCGGTGGCGGTGTTATAGTTGGTGCCGTCGGCCGGGGCGAAGGAGGCAGACAACGTCTGCGTGCCGGCAGTGTTCATCACCGTCCCGGCGGCTGGGGTATAGGTGAAGGTGCCGTTCACGTTGGCGGTGGCATTCAGTTGGGTGTTGCTCAGGGCCGTGCCAACATACACTGCGGTCGGCGTTGCCCAGGTGATGACAGGGTTTGCCTTGACGATTACGAGGGTCCCGGTGGAGCTGCCTGTGTAGTTGGGATCATTGATGGTGGCGGTTACGCCGTAGCTGCCAGCTGCGGTCGGAGCAGTCACCGCGGACTTCCCGCTGGTGTAGGCCATGGTAACAGAGAGGCCAACCGGAGTGGTGGTGGCGGCAACTGCTTTAGCTGTGCCGTCATAGGTCGCGGAGAGCCCGGAGAGGGTGACGGTGGCCGCTGCCTTGTTCACCGTGAGACTGACGGTTTTGGTGGCGGTGGTGTAAGTGGTGCCGTCGGTCGGAGTGAATACTACCGACAGGGTCTGCGTTCCGGCGTTGAGAACGGTGCCCAATGCGGGAGTGTAGGTGAAGGTGCCGGCCGTATTTGCCGTTGCGCCAAGCTGGGTAGTGGAAAGTGCGGTGCCGTAGGTGATCGCCCCAGGATTGCTCCAGGTAATCACGGGAACCTGCTTGGTATTTACCGTCAGGTTCACGCTGGCAGAGGCGTTATTGTAGTTGGCGGTGTCAGCCGGGGTGAAAGCGGCAGAAAGCATCTGCGTGCCGGCGGTGTTCATCACCGTCCCGGCGGCAGGGGTGTAGGTGAAAGTGCCGTTCACGTTAGCGGTGGCGTTCAGTTGGGTGTTGCTCAGGGCAGTGCCCACATACACTGCGGTCGGCGTTGCCCAGCTGATGGCCGGAGTTGCCTTGGCGATTACCAGGGTTCCAGTGGCGCTGCCCGTGTAGTTGGCATCGGTTACGGTGGCTACTACGGCATAGCTTCCCGCGGCGCTCGGGGCGGTGGCGCTGCCATTGTAGGTGATGACGACGGCCTTGCCGGCTGGGTTCGTGGTGGCGGTGACAGCCTTGGTGCTGCCGTCATAGGTGGCGGTCAGACCGGAAAGAGTGACGGTGGCCGCTGCCTTGTTCACCGTGAGACTGACGGTTTTGGTGGCGGTGGTGTAAGTGGTGCCGTCGGTCGGAGTGAATACTACCGACAGGGTCTGCGTTCCGGCGTTGAGAACGGTGCCCAATGCGGGAGTGTAGGTGAAGGTGCCGGCCGTATTTGCCGTTGCGCCAAGCTGGGTAGTGGAAAGTGCGGTGCCGTAGGTGATCGCCCCAGGATTGCTCCAGGTAATCACGGGAACCTGCTTGGTATTTACCGTCAGGTTCACGCTGGCAGAGGCGTTATTGTAGTTGGCGGTGTCAGCCGGGGTGAAAGCGGCAGAAAGCATCTGCGTGCCGGCGGTGTTCATCACCGTCCCGGCGGCAGGGGTGTAGGTGAAAGTGCCGTTCACGTTAGCGGTGGCGTTCAGTTGGGTGTTGCTCAGGGCAGTGCCCACATACACTGCGGTCGGCGTTGCCCAGCTGATGGCCGGAGTTGCCTTGGCGATTACCAGGGTTCCAGTGGCGCTGCCCGTGTAGTTGGTATCTGTTACGGTGGCTACTACGGCGTAGCTTCCCGCGGCGCTCGGGGCGGTGGCGCTGCCATTGTAGGTTACGCCGTAACCTAACCCGACAGGGCTGGTTGTTGCGGTAACTGTCTTGGAAGTGCCGGTGTATGTCTGATTGAGCCCAGACAGAACAAGGTAAGCCGTGGCTTTGTTCACCGTTATGGCAATGCTCTTGGTAACCGTATTGTATGTAGCCGTATCGTTTGGTGTAAAGGTGACGTTCAGGGTTTGCGTGCCGGCGTTAAGGACGGTGCCGGCGGCAGGGGTATAGGTGAAGGTGCCGGCTGTATTGGCCGTTGCGCTGAGCTGGGTAGTGGAAAGCGCTGTGCCGTAAGTGATCGCCGCCGGTGTCGTCCAAGTGATGACAGGAGTTGTCTTATCCTTGACAACCCAGGTAAAACTAACTGCAACAGGAGCAAAACCGTCAGTTACAGTCACCGTAACCAGATAGTTACCCGGAATGCTGGACAAGAGAGTCCCGCTGATAAGACCTGTCGCTGAATTAATGAAAAGGCCCGCAGGGAGGCCGGTGGCACTGTAAGTAAGCGGATTGGAGTCAGCATCGGTTGCCTGAATCTGAAGGCTGACTGCTCCCCCTACAATTGTTGTCTGGTCTGCTGGCTTGGTTACAACGGGCGGTGTGTTGACACCATCCGCAGTGACGGTGATGGAAAAGTATTGATAGGTCTTGGCAAGCTTCGCATCCGCAACGCTGATAGCTATATTGTATGTGCCGAGTTGCGTTGCAGTGGGTGTCCAGCTTATGACATTGCCGGCAAGGGTCAGCCCCTGGGGCAATGAAGAAGATTCAAGGTAGTAGTTAAGAGAATCTCCGTCGGGATCACTTGCTACAATAGTATAAGTATAAAGCTGCCCGGCAACGACATAGGCCGGGGCCACGGAACTAATCACCGGCGGTTTGTTCAGCTTTATAACGTTTACCGTGTAAGTCTGGGTCGCTTTTAGGGAACCATTATCGGCAACCACAACACTTACCTGGTGAGCGCCCTCCTGGGCAAGAGTCGGAGTCCAACTGATTACTCCGGTTGAAGCATTGATCGTCATCCCGGTTGGAGCCGAGGCAAGGGAATATGAAAAAGTGGTCCCAGCATCAACATCGCTTGCCTTAACCTGATATGTATAAGGGGTTTCGGTATAGGCGCTGGTGATAGCGGCAGAGACAATTGAAGGCGGATGGTTGGCCAGTACTGCGAGGTCTGTAACTCGAGTCGGGAAAGCTTCATCACTCACCAGGAGGGCTTCGTTGGTGATGTCTTTTACCGAATTGACCGTAACGGAGGTCTGCACCGACTGGGTATTCGCCAGAGGTGCAATGTTAGCCAGACTCCAGGTAACGGTATTGGCAACCGGGTCATGGACGCCACCCGTGGAGGCGCTCGTAAACACCGTATCCTTCGGAAGATAATCAATAAGCTTCACATTGGTCAGTGTTGTACCATACAGGCTTTTGAGGTTGTCATAGCTGATGTTGTAATCGGCGCTGCCCTGATAGTTAACCGTCGTACCGGCGTGGGTCTTTGTGGCCGAAAGGGGCAGGTTGGGATAGATCTTGTCGGTTATGGTGATGATTTTGGAACCGCCGACAGGGATTGCCAAATCCCACTGGTAGGCAAACTGCAGGTCGTCGGCTTCAGCATCGGAAGTGTAGGTGGTCTGGGGAGTCGGAAAATCCGATGGTGCAGTATCCTTCAACTCGGTATAAAGGTATGTCTGGTTATTGTCGAAGTCCAAACTTGTGGGGGACGGAACCGCCTCATGTACAAGGGTTATCCCCTCGTCCGCATACGTCTGGGGACCGGTCTGGTAAACGCGGCTGCCGACCACCTCCACCTTGTCCGCCGGAGTGGCTAGCTGGGTAATTTCGTAGTCACTGTATTCAAAAAGGTGAAAATCAAGGGGCTGTGCGGCGATGTTGGTGATGGTCACCGTCTTTTTGAGGTCCGCCCGGTACGCCCCAACCGTATAAGGAGTCAGTTGGTACTGGACTTTGATGGTGAACTCTCCCGCCTTGGTATAGGTAAGAGTCACGCCAGTGGCAGTGGATACCACTTCTGTAGGGGCGCCCAATGTCTCCAGTGAAGCCTCGCCGCCGGTGGCGCCGACGCGGTACCAGAACCACTGCTGCCACATGAGTTCCGTACCGTCCACCTTGAATGAGTACAACCCAGTGGATTCGGTTGTATCATCCACGGTTGCCAAGGTGTTCCGGTTCACTGCTCGGTCATTGAGCGTGTAGACAGCTGCCTCGCTGGTAGTTACCAACAGGAACATTACCACCAGCACCTGCATAATCACCGACAATGCTTTGCCTGAATTTCTCATCCTTTCGACTCCTAACCTGCTGATGTTCATAAAGCTTGGTAACCAAGAGGCTTCACTCATTACGCGGCACACATACGATTACCATCCCTAATCAGTTGATATGCGTCTCGATCTGTGCCTTTTTCTTCAACTCCGCAAGAATCTCATCAATCTTTTTCCGTTTGTACGCATTGATGAGATATTTTGATATCGTATCCTTTACCTCTGCTAGCTCAGGAATGCGAGCCGGCTGTTTTTCATAAACTCTTATGATATGGAAACCATGTTGAGTCCGGACAGGCTCACTGGTCTCCCCCGGCTTGAGGGCAAAAGCAACCGCATTGAAACCCTTCGGCATGAACCCCTGTTGGATATAGCCGAGGTCGCCGCCGGTCGCCGCAGTAGCGCAAGAAGAGTACTTCTTTGCCAGTTCGGCGAAATCTCCCCCATTTTTCAGCTGATTGCTGATGCGCTGGGCCTTCTCCCGGGCTTCTTCAACCTCATCATCCTTGGCATTTCTGGGAAGCGCTATCAGTATATGGCTCGCTTTTACCTTCTCAGGTTCGGTAAAACTGCTTTTATTCTTCTCGTAGAATTCTTTCACGTCATTTTCAGGCACCTGAAGGTCGGCGACGCCTCGCTTGGCAAGATATTCCTCTACGAGTGCATCCCTGCGCAGGCTCTCAAGATGCCGTGGGCTCATGGCGACAGGAGCAACCTTTTCGGAAGTGGTCGCGTTTTGGAACCGCACTTGGGTCAGTGCTTTCATGCGAAGTTCAACCTTTTCAGCAAACTCCTTTTCATGAATCCCCGCCGCAGCCTGTACGAGGAGCTCCTTCTCAATCAGACTATCAAGCTCCTGACGCAGGATCTTGTTCTCAAAATCCGGCGTGAACGCACGATATCCGGATTTCCTGTAGCGAGCTTTGGCCATCTCCACCATGGGAACCAGTTCATCAAGGTAAATGTCCGTTCCATTGACCTTGGCGACAACGGTCTTTTCTGCCTTCTCAGGACCGGACGCAGCCGGAACAGTCCCAATCATAAGGGAAATGGCCATGATTACGGTCATTACCCCCAGGGCATTTTTTACCAGAGCATTCATTCTCGGCACCTTGCAGAAGTGCATCATCAGGAGTTACGGGAAACCGTTATATCGGCAGAAGCCCCGGGTTTTCCGTAAGGGGTTAAGGTAAGTGAGGTTGCCGCATCGGTGGCATAGTCCAACTCAATCACCTGCGGTGTTCTGCTGTGAAACTGAAACGACTTGAAAGGTTCTTCAGGGTGAGGATCATCGGCCGACTTGATGCTGATTCTTTTCAGGCCCGCGTTGGTTACACTGATTGTGTATGTCCCTTGTTCGAGGGGAATAACAACTGCATCGCCCCTTAACTTTCCTCCGGTCCGGATAACCTTGACGCGCTTTACCGCATCGGCCACCGTAAGGGAGAATGTCTGTTCGGCGGCTAAACCACTGTCATCGGCAGCACGGATGGTTACGGTATAGCTCCCCGCCTGCTTGTACGTAGGAGTCCAACTCACAACCCCTTTGGCTGCGTCAATGACCATACCCATGGGGGCAGCCACGAGGCTGTACGTAATAATGTCGCCATCAGCATCAGTGGCAAGCGCAGCGTAGGTGTATGCCGTACCTTCCTTGGCAGTGGTTACCGGAGTACTTGTAAAAACCGGCGAACTGGGCTCGGAAGGGGCAGAAATACCGACAGCACGTGCAGCATCAACCAGACCGTAGCCGAAGGAAACATCCAGCCCCGTATCGCCCAGATCCCTGGCCGTTGCGGCAAGCCTCTGACGGACCTCATCGGCAACAGTGCCGTTGCCGTTGGCATCGGTCATCCCTGCCGAAAGAAGCAGAGCCGCCACTCCGGCGACGTGGGGGGCAGCCTGCGACGTGCCTGTCAGGTACCCATAACCGCCACCGGGCACGGTAGATTTAATGCTGACGCCGGGAGCGGCAAGCTCCATTTCCGGACCGTAATTATACAAAGGCCTGGTGTCGTCGGGGCGTGTTGCCGTCACCGCAATTACCGAATCAAAGGCAGCGGGATACTCGATATACGAATTATTGTAATTGCCCGCAGCCGCCACGAGAATAATTCCGGCCTGGGCCGCCTTGTCACAGGCATCCTTAAGCGCCTGGGAATAGAGCGAAGATCCAATACTCATGCTGATAATCTGCATTTTATTATTTATCGCCCATTCAATGCCCGCAATGACATCGCTCACATCCCCCGCCAACCCGGCATTAAGCACCTTGAGGGCATAGAGGGAAACGCCAGGGGCCACACCGACGACACCGGTACCATTATCCTGGGCACCGACAATGCCGGCCACGTGAGTCCCATGTCCGGTGGGAATATAAGCACTCATCGAGTCATCGAATGGATCGTCGTTGTCATACACAAAGTTGTAACCACCCATGTAATTGGCTGCCAGATCGGGATGGTTGTAATCGATGCCGGTATCAAGGATAGCCACTTTTATCCCGGAGCCTTTAATGCCCGTCTGGACAACCGCGTCGGCACCTATATGCAAGACGCCCCAAGAGTCCAAATACTCCTGGGAGGGGGTCCCCAAAGCCTGCATCGGCTCGACAGCCCTGATGACGGCATCCTCTTCCACATAGGCAACAGAGGGGTCGTCCTTCAGGCGCTTGATTTCATTTTCAGGCAACTGGGCGGCAATCACATTCACGAATTTGTGCGAACGCTTGATGCGGCCACCTGCCCGGTGAATTTTTTCCTGTTTCTCTTGAGTGGTCAGATTAAGCTGTTCGCGGAAACCGACCAGCATCTTTCTATCTGCGGCCTTGGCCGGTAATACCGTGGCAAGAAGCAGAAGTATCATTAAGGAAATGATGCGCGGATTTTCCATGATCACCCTTTTCCGGTACATGTTCTATTAATGCGGAAGTGTCTGGAGGCAATTCGGAGGAAAACTAAGATTATGCCGTGGGGAGCACCAGTGATGCTCCCCACGGCGGCAGCCTGATTCAGGCAATTTCCTGCAGATTACCGGGTCTTCTTGGTAACAGCAGCAATGGTACCGGAAACCGGTCCATAAAGGGTCTTCACGACAACCTGGGTGCCAGTTTTGAAGCTCTTGCTTGAAGCAACGATCTTTGTGTTGCTCCAGGAAAGAATTTTGGCAGCTTGATCGCCAACGAAGACTCCCAGGCCGGAGTTGTAATCGGCAGGAGGAACAGCACCGAAGTTCTGGCCGGTGATGGTCAGTGTGGTCTTGCTGAGAACAGCAGACTTGCACACCACGTCAGGAACGACGGTCAGTTTTGCCAGGTTGCTCTGGACGCCTTCTTTGGTCACTTTCACGTCATAGACGCCTTCGAGGAGAGCAGGCACAAGCACCTTGATCTCGCTCTCGGTAACCGAGAAGGGCTGGAGGGTAATGGTGTTGGAACCATTGGAAATGGTTACGGTCGGGTTATACACCGTGGAGCCGTCGCCACCGACGTTAGTGAATGCATTACCGTTCAGGGTAAGAGTGGTCTCCTGGCCAACATGGGCCGAAAGGGTGTTCTGACCGCTGATGAACGGAACAGTGGCAGCAGTGAACGGTGCAGAGTTACCATACCAGGACCAGTGGCAGCCGTTGCAATCCCAGTTGTTGCCGATGTGGCCATAACCGAGATCTTCCGAACCGGGAACAATCGTACCGAGGTTGGCGGCAGCCGGAGTATCGGCCTGGATGTTGTGGAGAGATTTCACGCCGTGGCAAGCCTCGCACTGACGAATCGTGATCGAGGAAGTCACAGAGTGGCACCAGGTGCAGTCACCCTGGCCAGGTTGACCGATGCCGGTTCCGTGGTGGGTATCGGCGTTGCTGAAGATCGGCTTCGGCGTTGCAGCAGCGTCAGCCTGGTGGCAAGCTTCACAACCCTGGACAACAGCAGTCTCGTTGGTGCCGGGAACTGCAACAGTCCTTCCGTCCGGCAGCGGGGTCACGGACGAAATGCCATAGGTGGGGATGTAGTGGCCATCGAGAGGGTTATCAATAAGGCTGCCGTGGCACTTCTGGCAGTCTCTCTGAAGAGCAGCTGTCGTAACGTGGTGCGGCGAGGAGGTGTGGCACTTGAGGCAATCGCGGAAATCTTCAAACACGAATCCGCCGGAGCCATCGGACACCAGCACGTGGCAACCGGTTGTAAGGGTTGCGGGGTCACTGGCATTACGGATACAGCTTGCTGCGGGAGTTACGGTATTGATCAGCGCGTGGTGCATTTCGGCAAGCTGGGTATCGGTACCCGTATGGCACTGCTTACATTCGGTCATGGTCAGATTGCCGAATTTAGTATCGGCGATCCCCAGAGTCTGATTTACCGGCGGCGGAGGAACGTTTGCCCAGTTAACGGCGGTAACGCCAAGGACGAGTCCAGCTACGAGCGACATGCTCAACAAAACCTTCTTTTTCATATCCTTTCTGCTCCTTTCGCATAAATAACTTTCATCTACCGACTACTGCTGAATGGTAATTACCCCAGGTTCTAATCACCTCCTTCATTTTGATATTGGTAACCCCTTGCGTACAAACCGCACATCGCATTTCATAAAATTCTCGGGAACACTCCCACCTGCTAAAAGGAAAAACCATAGAGAACTAGACAATACCAGCTCTCCCTGTCTCCACCAATTGCTCCCTACCAGGCAAATCTTCCAAACATAATCAAAAAGAATCCAGCATCACAATAGTTATCCGACGTAAAACATTAAAACAAGCCAACCTCAAACAACAACATTTCAACAAGTTAGAAGATTCATAAAGCAACTGTGAGCAGCATTTTAACGTTACGAACCAAATTAGCAATGAAAAACTACGGTATACAAAGTTAATATTTTGACACTTCAACACCAACTCTCCGGCTAACAGCCCGGAATCATGTATTTTTTCTCAACACACCCCTACAGCACACTTCGCAAACCACTTAACTTTACTCACCATACCGTCAAATAACCGGACAACCAGCGAAATAACCTACCCTTATTACCCGGTACCTGAAAAAATAGTAGCCGGTTCCATCAAAAGACCTCTGTATTTCAGGACACATCCGGAAATGTCCCAGCCGGCACCACAATTAATGACTACTAAGACGACATATAAGTTGCAACCTTCGGTCCCAAAAAGGACTCTCCGGATGACCGTGGCAAAAACTACTGCCCGGAAAGGGCAAAGGCCCGATTGGACAGGTTGCAGCATGGGGGTTAAAGTGCGGCGAATAAAAGGGATTGGGATTTAAGGGGGCGTGAACTGCCCCGGGAAGGATCGAACTAAGCGCTAGAACATAAATCTCCGCATGCTGATGTTAAGCAGTATCCCCACACCTATCATGGAGGTAATCATGGAAGTGCCCCCGTAGGAAAATAGCGGGAGGGGAACGCCGACAACGGGGAAAACCCCTATCACCATGCCGATATTTATGATCGTGTGCCAGAAGAGCATGGCCGTTACCCCGACGGCCATGAGACTGCCGAAGCGGTCATTACACCGGCCAGCAATATGCAGCCCCCAGAAAATAAGAAAAAGATAGAGGAGCAGCAGCGTCAAGCACCCGATGAACCCCCATTCCTCGGCAAAAACGGAAAAAGCAAAATCAGTATGCTGCTCAGGAAGAAAACGGAGTTGAGTCTGTGTGCCCAAGGTGAACCCTTTACCGAGTAGCCCCCCTGAACCGACTGCTATCTTGCTCTGAATAATGTGATATCCAGTCCCAAGGGGGTCGCGCTCGGGATTGATGAAGTTAAGCACCCTGTTTTTCTGATAATCACGCAAAAAGTAGTGCCAACCCAGGTATATCGCCGGGATGGCCGCCAGCAGACAGGTCACGAGCGCCGAGAGGCGCACGCCCACATAGGCAATCATGGAGCAGGCGATGAGAATGACAACGATTGCAGTACCCAGGTCCGGCTGCTTCATAATAAGTACTGCAGGCCCTCCTATGAAGAGGAACGGATATATGAGGTCCCTCAGGGTAAAGCCGTCCACGGCCGGATATTTGGAAAGAAACCGTGCCAGGGTCATAATCATGACCACCTTCATCGGCTCGGAGGGCTGGATACTGAAAAAGCCGAGATTAAGCCAGCGGGTAGCCCCCATGGACGTTTTTCCCATCAGGAGGACAACCACCAGTACAATGCAAAGAATCCCATAGAACCAGTAAGCCACATCCTCCAGCAAATGGTAATCGAGACTACAGGCCAGAAGCACCAGGAGCAGCCCAGCAACTATCCAGTAGAACTGCTTGATGTAATAGGGTGCCCCCGCAATGGTGTATGAAGCGGATGCACTGTAGATATTGACTACCCCAATAGCGCTTATGAGGAACACGAGGACCAGGAGCGTCCAGTCGAAGTTTGTAAAAAGTCTGCGATCTATCATTGTTCTTCCTGTCCCGGTTGTGCAGCCTCCGGTCCGGATACCGGAGCTTCCGTCGTGGCCGGTTCTTCAGATGCCCCCTTGGCGCCAGTCTTTTCGGGTCTTTTGACAATCCCCTTCCCCTCGAAGTAGGCACGAAGGATGTTCCCCGCAATGGGCGCGGCCGCGGAACCGCCATGTTCACCATGTTCAATCACGACTGCCACGGCAACCTCGGGCTTTTCGTAGGGGGCAAAGGCGACAAAAAGTGCATGGTCCCGGTACTGATAAGGGATCCCACCTTTCCTGTCACGGAGTTTCACCACCTGAGACGTGCCGGTCTTGCCTGCCACGCGCACATTATAAACTCGCGCCTGGCCGCCGGTCCCCCCCGCCTCGTTCACGACGGCGGAAAGCCCCTCCTTAACCAGCCGAAAACTCCTGGAACTGATTCCTGAGCGGTTGAGGACCTCCGGCTTGAACTCCTTGAGAACCCGGCCATCACGGTCGATTATGCGTTTGACGAGATGGGGCCGGTATACCGTCCCTTCGGTGGCAACGGAAGCGATCATGGAAGCCAGTTGGATGGGGGTCATGAGAACGTATCCCTGGCCAATGGATGCCGGCAGAGTGTCTCCGGGCAACCATTTTTTCTTGTGCCGCTTCACCTTCCACTCCGCAGTGGGGATGAGCCCCCCCTTTTCATTATCGAGGCCGACCCCCATGGGCGACCCCAGGGCCAAAGCCCTCGAATATGCAGCGATTTTGTCGATTCCGAGTTTTTCGCCCAACTGGTAAAAATAGACGTCGCACGACTCCTTCAGTGCGCGTTTAAGATTCACCGTTCCGTGCCCCTTCCGGTCCCAACAGCCGAATTTGCTCCCGCCAAGGGTATAGGAACCTCTGCAGACAACCGAGCTATGCTCGTTGATGACCCCTTCCTCAAGACCCGCCAGAGCAGTTATGATCTTGAAGGTAGAACCGGGCGGATACTGCCCTTTGAGGGCTTTGTTCTCCAGGGGATGGCGTTTGTCCTCCAGGTATTCCGCCCATTTCTCGGGAGGCATCCGCCCTGCAAAGAGAGCGGGATCGAAATCGGGATTACTGGCGAACGCCAGGATCTCGCCGGTGTTCACGTCAAGAACCACGGCCGCTCCCGCCTGCTCTCCGAAGCTCTGTTCAGCACTCTTCTGGAGTTCGCCATCGATGGTCAGAACGAGGCTCGACCCGACAACGGGCGGATTTTCCGAAATTGTTCTCAGAATCCGGCCACGGGCATCCACCTCGATCTGCCTTCCGCCATCCTTGCCATGGAGCAACTCTTCCCAACTCTTCTCGATGCCGCTTTTACCGATGTAATCGCCCGAATTATAACCTGCGTACCCCGCAGACTTCAGTTCCTCATCGGAAATCTCCCCAATGTAGCCCAGCAGATGGGAAGCAAGTTCTCCCACCTCGTACTGACGAACCGGCTTCACCTCAATCTCGATTCCGGGGAGCCAGAGCCGCTTCTCCTCCAGAAGTTCAAGCTGGTCGCGGGTAATCCCTGACGCAAGGACAATGGGGTAGTACCTGGCGCGCCCCTTCCCCTTCTCCCATTTTTCCAGCAACTCGGCACGGTCGATTCCAAGATAAGCTGACAACTGGTTCAACAGCGCATCCCTATCCCTCACCTCCTGAGGGATAACGGCGACGCTGAAGGAAGGGCGGTTGCTCACCAGAACGGCACCGTTGCGGTCGAAGATGGTTCCGCGGGACGCCGCCACCGGAACCAGGCGCAGACGGTTGCTCTCCGACTTGTTCTGGAAGTCTTCGGCTTTAACGATCTGGAGATACCACAACCGTGTCAGGAGCAGGAAAAAGAGCGCTGCCACAAAGCATGACAGGATAATGACCTGCCGTTGTTTGCGTGGCTCGTGGGTTTGCCTGATCAGAATCTTGTCGCTCATCGCGTCTCACCGATACGCGCCAAGGGCGAGAAGGTAAAGATGACCGAAGCAACGAGGGCATTGACAAGCGCCTGGGGAATCAGGCTCTCAAGGATAGGGGCGTAAATGCCTTGGGCTGCGGAAAAAAGAAACAGCAGGAGCAGATTGAGAAAACCGTTGACGATGGTTGTGGAAAAAACGCCGAGAATCATTAGCGAACGGCGATCCGTGAAGAGACGGTCTGCCACCATGATGAGTCCGAGAAAAATGATTAAGTAGGAAAAACCGTTCAATCCGAGATAGAGGCCGCTGAAGCTGTCCTGCACCAGACCGAGGGCATAGGCAAGCGTTCCCCAGGCAGCCCCCTCCCGCAACCCCATATATACCACGAAAATAATGAGAAAATTGGGTTTGAATGGATCGGCGATATAGGCCGGGAAAAGGGTCACCTGAAGGACAAGTGCCGCGAAAACGAGAATGGCATACCAAATAAACTTGATCATGGCGCCGTCTGCAACATGACGAGAACTTCCTCAAGTTTGGCCATATTCACTGCCGGCCGGATGGTGATGGTCTGGAAGATGCCGTACTCCCCCTTCCTCACCATGGTCACCTCGCCGATGACAAGTCCCTTGGGGAAGATGCCGCCGATGCCGGAGGTAACCACCACGTCACCGACCTTCACATCCTCCTCCCGGAGCGAGAATTCAAGAGAGCAGAGCCCGCCCCCCTTCCCTTTCACCACCCCGCGAGCCCGTGAGCGCTGCACCACGGAAGCAATGCCGCTGGCATTATCGGTAAGCAGCAGCACGCGGGAGCTTCCAGCCGCCACCTTCACCACCTGGCCGACGACCCCGTTGGCCGCCATTACCGGCATCCCTTCCTGGAGGCCATCCACTGCGCCCCGGTTTATGACCAGGGTTTTGAACCAGGGGGAACTGTCTTCGCCGATAACCGTGGCGGCAACAGAGGGAGCACGCTGGATTGCCTTCAGCTCGAGAAGCTGCCTCAGGCGCTGATTCTCGTGCAGTGCTTCACCGTTCTCTATCAGGCGGGAGTTGAGGACTTTCACCGCATCGCGCAGTTGCTTGTTCTCACTCCGCACATCGACCAGATCGATGTAGTCGCTCCACACATCGGAGAAAAACCCGCCGACTCCGGCTCCGATGTTATAAACGGGGGAGAAAACGTCAAGGACCATACGTTCGAAACCGCTTGCGTTCTCCTTGTCCCTCAGGCTGAGGGAATAGAAGGCAAGGGCCGCCAATAGAGCCGCTCCGGTAAGCAGATAAAACCGGTATTTCCTGATCAGTTCAAGCATGGGGTGATATTCTGGCCGTGTAACCCGCACACGGAACGTCCGGCAGGCATGGATAATTCAAGGTTTCATCGGTATCCGGCAGTCAGGACGACGGCGCCGGCACCACAGCATCAGTCAAGAGCAAAGGGCGACCCTTCCACCTCTTCATGCCGTATCTCATCCACCGGGCACTTTTTCCCTTCCCCGGCATAGAGGCGGTTCGGCGCATTGAACACAATGCCATTCTCGCCACCGATATTCTTATAGGCATGGACTACGCCCGGGGGGACAATCACGGCCAGCGGCGAATCGATGCCGGCATACATGACCTGCTTCGTCCCGAAGGTAGGAGAACCCGGCCGGCTGTCCCAAAGATAGACCTTGAAATTGGAAGGGCCGACAAAGCAGAACCAGTCGGTCTGATCCACATGCTCATGGGGCCCCCGGGCCACGCCGGGCTGGGTCATGGAGAGATAGGCCATTGCCGGCATGACTGCGGGATCGGCCTCATCGCTGCGGAACAGTTCCGCGAGCCAGCCCCGCTCATCCAAAAATTTAGTCAGGGGACGGACCACTACGTCGTGGATCTTCCCTTTCTTGAACTCAGGAAAGCTTTGCATCATTCCTCCCGCCGCACAGTTCGGTTTCGTTGTAAACCCTGGCCAGATATTCCCGGTATGATGATTTTGGAGTAGACTCTATCACCTCCGCCATCTTCCGGCAGTCGATGAAACCCATGCGCAGGGCAATTTCTTCGAGGCAGGCGATCTTAAGGCCCTGCCGGGCCTCCAGGGTTCCGATGAAGTGAGATGCCTCCAAAAGGCTCTGGTGAGTGCCCGTATCGAGCCAGGCAATCCCCCGTCCCAGCTTCTCCACCATAAGTTCGCCCCGGCGCAGGTACTCCAGGTTCACATCGGTAATCTCCAGCTCTCCGCGCGGAGAGGGGGTAAGATTGCGGGCGATCTCCGAAACCTTGCCGTCATAAAGGTAAAGCCCCGGCACGGCGTAGTTGCTCTTGGGCGCAGTCGGTTTTTCCTCGATGTCGACGGCTTTGCCAGCAGCATCGAACTGCACGACACCGTAACGCTCGGGGTCGTTCACATAGTAGCCGAAGATTAGCGCCCCCCCGGAAAACTCGCCCACGGCCCTGTCGAGTCCCATCTTGCCATAGAATATGTTATCGCCGAGGATGAGGCAGACCGGGTCTCCGGCGATAAACTCTTCCCCCACGAGGAATGCCTGGGCGATGCCCTTGGGCTCGGGCTGCACCTTGTACGTGAGCCGGATGCCCCAGCGGGAACCGTCCCCCAGGAGTGCCTGAAAGCGGGGCGTATCGAGGGGGGTGGAGATGATGAGAATATCGCTGATCCCGGCCATCATGAGGGTGGCAAGGGGGTAGTAGATCATCGGCTTGTCGTAGACCGGCTGCAGCTGCTTGCTGGAGACGAGCGTGAGCGGATAGAGGCGGCTGCCCGCTCCGCCGGCAAGGATAATACCTTTTTTGATGGCCATTCAAGTCTCCGTAACTGGTTGAATCGAAAAAAGCCCTTCTGACAAGCGCTTATAGCACAGCAACAAGAAGAGCGTCAAACCGTAACTCCCTCCTTGCGCCCGGACATTCGCCATTAATCCTGCTGGTGTGTGATGATCGTCCGGGCAGCCGCCAGGAGGTCGTCACAAACCGTTACACCGGGCGGCACGAGGCCGGCCTCGGAGGCTCCGTAACCGGTCCTGACCATGAGCGGCCGGCACCCGGCAGCCAGGCCCGCCGCCACGTCCGCAGCCTTATCCCCCACAATCCAGGAACGGGCAAGGTCTATTCCCAGGTCCTGCGCCGCGGCGAGAAGCATGCCGGGGAGGGGCTTGCGGCACGCGCATTCGGTGCGGTACGGACCGATGCCGTGGCGGGGATGGTGAGGGCAGAGGTAGTAGGCGTCGATGGAGGTACCGAGGGTTGCCAGCTCCCGGTCCACAAAGCGGTGGAGCCGGTGGACCGCCGCCTCGTCGTAATAGCCGCGGGCAACGCCCGACTGGTTCGTCACCACCACCACCAGATACCCGGCTTCCTTCAGGATCCGGATCGCCTCCGGAGCCCCGGGGATGAACTCGAATTCCTCGGCCCGGTGAAGATACTCCTTCTCCACGTTGATGGTGCCGTCCCGGTCGAGGAAGACGGCGCAGCTCCCGGCTTCACTCTTCACCGTAGGCCCGTAGTATCTTCTCGATGATGTTCGTGGTGGAGCGGCCATCCACAAAGGTCACCAGTTCCACCCTGCCGCCGTAGGATTCCACCACATCCTTCCCGACAACTCCTTCCGGCGTGTAGTCTCCCCCCTTGACAAGCACCGCCGGTCTCAGGGTTTCGATGAGCCGCAACGGGGTATCTTCGTCAAAGATTACCACATAGTCGATGCAGTCCAGGGCCGCTAGGATGTGGGCCCGCTCGGCCTCGCCAATGAGGGGCCGCTTTTCCCCCTTGAGCCGGCGCACCGAGGCATCGCTGTTGAGCCCCAGAATCAGAATGTCCCCGAAGCTCTTGGCCTTCTGCAGGTACTTGACATGCCCCACATGGAGGAGGTCAAAGCAGCCATTGGTGAAGGCGATCCTCTTGCCCCTCGCCTTTTCCGCTTCGATTATGCCCGCCAGGACGTCCAGGTTCTTGATCTTGGCATCACTGTCGTAATGCTGGAAGCCCATGGAACCGATAATCTCGGCCGGCGACACCGTTGAAGTTCCCACTTTGCCGACCGCAATCCCGGCCGCAGCATTGGCGAGGCGTGCCGCATCGGCGAATTCCGCTCCGCAGGCAAGGGCAAGTCCGAGCATTGCCAGCACCGTGTCGCCGGCGCCGGTCACATCGAAAACCTCCCGGGCAAAGGTTGGGATATTGACGACGCCGCCATCCCGCAGGAACAGGGACATCCCCTCCTCGCTCCGCGTGATGACCAGTGCCGTAAGGTCCGCTTCCTCCAGGAGCCGCGCGCCGGCTTTACGGAGGCTCTCCTCGTCGCGGATGGCAAGACGCGATGCGGTCTCAGCCTCCTTCCGGTTCGGGGTAAGGAGCGTGGCGCCCCGGTACTTGGCGTAGTCGTTCCCCTTGGGGTCCACCACCACCGGAATCTTCCGCTGCCGGGCAAAATCAATTACCGCGGCCAGAAGCGTGGGAGTAAGGACCCCCTTGAGATAATCCGAAATGAGGATGACATTGAACCGCTCCCGCTGCTCCCGGAGGAATCCGATGATTTTCTCCTCAAAACCGGCACCTATGGGATCACGGGACTCCCGATCGATTCGGACGATCTGCTGGTTGGCCGCCACTACCCGCGTCTTGCGGCTCGTGGTTCGCAGCGGGTCCTCGAAAATCCCCGAAACATCGATACCCTTGCCGGAGAAGGCATGGAGGAGGATCGTCCCGTTGTCGTCCCCACCCACAACGCTGGCCACGCTCACCCGGCACCCCAAAGCCACCAGGTTGTTCGCCACGTTGCCGGCGCCACCGATGCGGACCTCCTCACGGGTCACATCCAGGACCTGGACCGGGGCCTCGGGGGAGATTCGCTCAGCCCGGCCCCAGAGGTACTCGTCAAGCATCAGGTCGCCGATGACAAGGGCTTCCACATCACGGGCACGGGCGAAAAGCGACTCGAATTCTTTGCGTTCCATACGGCCTCTCTCCATTTACCGGCTCATCACCGCGGAACGCCCTGGTCGGGCGAACACAAGGCCGGCCCCGGCGTTTCAGTTCATCCGGTCCATAATCGCTGCGGCCAGAAGCGGGATCATGATCTCGTGATGACCGGTTACGGTGTAACCACGCCCCTTCCCGGACGTGGGACGCTTCACCACGTTTTGCAAAGGGCGGTAGTGCTGCTGCATATCGAAGTTGGCGGTGGAAAAGTGATCCACGTGGTGTCCAAGGTTCTGGGCAATGGATAGGGCCTTGAGAAAAACCTCGGGGAGCAGCACGGCACTTCCCACATTCAGATAAACCCCGCCATCACCCAGATCGGCCACTTCGGACGTGAAAAGCCTGAAATCCCTGAAGGTGGCCTCGCCAATCACCGCGCCGTCAGCGGCAGGATGCTGATGTATGATGTCGGTGCCGATGGCCACATGGACCGTTACCGGGATGTCCCGCTCCACGCACGTGGCCAGGAGACTCCACTCCCTGAAGGGATTTCCGTTCTCGATAATAAACCGTCCCACCGACTCGCCGTACCCCATGCCCCGGGCAATCCCCTCCTTCAGGGCGCGGTTGATGTCCCGCCCGGTTTCCTCGGCCATGCCGAAGGTGCCGCAGTGGAGAACCGCCCCCACATCCTCGCTGGTTTCGCCGATGAGTGACAATTCGTAGTCATGGATGGAACCGGCACCGTTCAGGGCCACCGCCGTAATCACATCTTCTTCGATGAGCTTTTTCAGCACCGGCTGGAGACCGCATTTGATCATGTGGGCGCCCATGGCGAGAATTACCGGCTTTCCCTTCGAACGGGCCGCCACAATGGCATCGGCGACCCCGATGAGTGATTCGGCTCCCAGTTGTCGGGGGAGGACATCCAACAGGCCGGCAACGCTCATGCCGGCAGTAACCGCACCGGCGAAATCGTTGCGGATGCTCACCTTGTTCTTCCGCTCGGCGATGGGATAGGTAGACACTCCGGAGAAATCCATTGGCTGGTATTTCATGAAAACAACCCCTTTTCCACCAGATCGCAGACAATGTGAATAATGGTGATATGCCCCTCCTGGATGCGGGGGGTGTCCGAACTCGGCACCGTGAGGTCAAGATCGACGAGATCCTTGATAGTTCCCCCATCGCGCCCCAGGAGCCCCACGGTGAGGCAACCCCGGTCGTTGGCAAGCGCAAGCGCTTCGTACACGTTCTTCGACGAACCGCTGGTGGAGAGGCCCACCACCACGTCACCCTCATCGGCCAGGGCCTCCACCTGCCGGCGGAAGATGGCGTCGAAACCGTAATCGTTGCCGATGGCGGTAAGGATCGAGGTGTCGGTGGTCAGGGCCACGGCCGGCAGCCCCCGGCGCTCCATCTTGAAGCGGCCGACGATCTCGGCGGCAAAGTGCTGTGCATCTGCCGCAGAGCCGCCGTTGCCCATTACGAGCAGCTTTTTCCCATCACCGAGGGCTTTGGCAAGCATCCCGGCAAAGGTGGCAATGACCGGCGCCAGCTCGCGCTCCGTGGTCTCCATCAACTCCCGGTGCGACCGGAACTGGTCCTTAATCTCCTCAATCATCGCATTCTCCTGAAACGGCATAGTTGCGCTTGTTCAATCTATCCGAATCTAAAACAGGTGTCACCAGCTTTCAGCGGTAAAGAGCCTCTCGGCGCTCCCTGACCACGCCTTCGAGCCAGTTGAAAGTCTTTGCTCCGGACACCCCGGGGATGGACAGACCATCAAAACCGGCGATAATCGCCGTATCGCTGCGGCTTGCCAGCAGATTCCCGGTAATTTTGGAGATTTCGCCCGTTGCGAAAAAGCGGGGGAGAAGCACCATGTCGATATTCCGGTGAAGCGCGGCATACCCTGCTTCCATAAGGAGCTTATGCACCTTGGGATGGACAATTACGGTAAAGCTGCATCCCATCCGGGCACCATCCCTGATGATGTCGAGCTTGGGGATAATGGCCTCAGGCTCGGCATCCTTGGGGAAATAGACGCAGAAGGCATCCTCCCGTCCCCACCGGTTCTCGCAGATTTCGGCACTGCGCCTCTTTCTTTCCTCCCGGCGGGTAACGGAACCGAAGACAACCTCATCGGCGTAGGTTACCGGCACCCCATCGACGGCAAACGTCAGAAAACCGTTCTTGAAAGCGCGGCGCGAATAGTCCTTGAGGCACCAGAGCCCGCCGTCCAGCTCTTCATCAAAGCCGCCCTGCCGCTCCACAAGCTCTTTCCGGAGAAGAAGAGATGCGAAGGATCCATGGGAGGCCTCGGCAATCGTACCGGAAGCGGCAGCGGTCCGCCTCCTCCGTCCCCGAGCCCCCTCAAGCTCCAACCGCGGCACGATGATGCCCGCATCATGGCGGGAGTTGGCCAGTTCAACCATCGGTTCAAGCCACCCCTCCGCAACGAGGGTCGTGTTCTGGACGACGACCGCATAGGGTGCCTCCACCTGCGAAAGCCCGCGGTTCACCGCCTTGACGAACCCTTGGTTGGCGCTGGTCTTGAGGAAAAGCGCCCGTTCGCAGAGTATCTCGGCAAATTCCTCCAGAAGCCGCTCGGTTTCGCGGTCGCTGCCATTGTCAATAAGGATGAACCTGGCGGAAGGTGTTGCATCAATCAGGGTAACAAGGCAGTTGCGGGTTTCAACCGGCCTGTTCCAGACGGGAATAAGAATGTCGACATCGAAGGGTGTCATGGGAAATAGTCACGCCTGTGGATAGCAGCGTTGAACAACGGGTCGAAAAAACAAGCAAACCGCACGGACAAAGAGCCGGGCGAGGAAGCTGGTCCTCGCCGGCACCTCATCGATGCGGCTTATAGCTGGTATGTCCGCCGCACCGGATAGTGCAGCGGACAATGGAATACGTCAGGAAGAAACAGCCACCCGCCGGAGCAGGTTCAACTCGTCCAGGACTTTGCCCGATCCGAGCACGACACAGGAGAGCGGGTCCTCTGCGGTTACGACCGGCAGGCCGGTCTCCTCGCGAAGGAGCGCATCCAGATTGCGCAACAGCGCCCCGCCGCCCGCCAGGACGATTCCCTTATCGACGATATCGGCCGCCAGTTCGGGGGGGGTCCGCTCAAGACAGATCTTCACCGCATCAACGATGGCATTGACCGGTTCGGACAGGGCCTCGCGAATCTCATCGGAATTGATCACAACCGTTTTCGGGATGCCGGAGACCAGATCGCGCCCCTTCACTTCCATGGGTCTTACGTCACCCAGGGAATACGCCTCGCCGATCTCGATCTTGATGAGTTCGGCAGTGCGGTCGCCGATGAGGAGGTTATATTTGCGCTTGATGTACTGGACGATAGCCTCGTCCATCTTGTCGCCCCCCACCCGCACGCTCTTGGTGTAAACGATGCCTGCCAGGGAAATGACCGCAACCTCGGTGGTGCCTCCTCCGATATCGACGATCATGTTGCCGGAAGCTTCGGTAATCGGCAGCCCGGCTCCGATGGCAGCCGCCATGGGCTCCTCAATGAGGTAGACTTCCCTGGCGCCGGCCGACTCCGCCGACTCCTTCACGGCCCGTTTCTCCACCTGGGTGATGCCCGATGGAACACAGATGACGATCCGGGGGCGGACCAGGGTCTTGCGGTTGTGAACCTTATGGATGAAGTAGCGCAGCATCTCCTCGGTAATGTCGAAGTCGGCGATGACACCGTCTTTCATGGGGCGGATGGCGGTAATGCTTCCCGGCGTCCGGCCGAGCATCTTCTTGGCTTCCATGCCGACGGCAAGAACCTTCTGCTGGCCGCTGTTCATCTTCTGCACGGCAACCACCGACGGTTCGCGAACCACGATGCCCTTCCCCTTGAGGTAGACAAGGGTATTGGCGGTTCCGAGGTCAATGGCCAAATCGTTGGAGAAAAGCCCGAAGAGGGCGTCAAATATTTTAAGCATGCGCTAATCCCTTTCATCACGCACTAAAGTGAGCTTTTTCGAAGCGTTGCATCCTAGCAGAAATGGCCTATGCACGCAAGGGGGAAAAGCTGGGCAAGTTGTATTCATGTTGCTTTTGACCGACAGGTTATAGTACTATGCGAACCCACTGTTTCACGGGATATAACACCGATTTCTGCGACGCAAAGGAGTTTTCTCGAATGCTCGGCATTATGCGTAAGTACAAGCAGTCGATTGTCATCAAGGTGGTATTCGGCATCATCGTCCTCAGCTTCATCGGCACCATTTTCCTGGTTTGGGGAAGGGGCGATGAAGGGCTCACTCCGTCGAGCTATGCCATCAAGATCGACCGCACTAAAATCAGCTATGAAGATTTCCAGCGGAGTTTCTACCGGTTGCGTGACATATATGCACAGATTTACGGGCCAGCCCTCACCCCGGAAGTGGAGAAGCAGCTCAACCTGAAAAAACAGACCATTGACTCCCTGATCGATGCAACCCTCATACGTAACGCCGCCAAGGACATGGGAATTAAAGTCTCTAAAGACGAGGTCCAGAAGGCAATAGCCGCCATGCCCGCCTTCCAGGCAAACGGGGCATTCAATTCCGATCAATACTTTCAGGTTCTCAAGGCGAACCGGATCGCTCCCAAGGAGTTCGAGGCAAGCCAGAAAGACGAGCTGATGGTCAAGAAGGCCCAGGATCAGATCAAAGCCAGGGCCCAGGTCACCGACGAGGCAGCCCGGCAGTTCTTCAAAAAGAAGAACGACCGTATAAACCTCCGGTTTGCAGTCTTTTCCCCCGCAGAGGTACAAAGGGAGATCAAGCTTTCCGACCAGGAACTGACCGATTACCTGGCCAAAAACCAGAACTCATTCAAAACCCCGGAACAGATAAGCATATCCTACGTTCTTGCAGACCCGGCCAAGGTGGCCGGAACCGTAACCGTTACCGAAGCGGACATCCAGTCCTGGTATCAGAAAAATATCGACCGTTATCAGGGCAAAGGGGGCATTCTACCCCTAGCTGAAGTTAAAGAGCAGGTAAAGGCTGACGCGCTTCGCTTCCAAGCAGGGCAAAAAGCTTACGAACTGGCCGCCGCATCCCTGAACAGGAACAAGACCGCAGGGAATCTGGCCTCCGTGGCCCGCGAACTGGGGTCAGCCGTTGCCGAAACGCAACTGTTCACCGCACAGAATCCCGCACCGGCGCTTGCCGGTGAAAAGGATGTGCTGACACGGGCATTTCTCCTCAAGCCGAACGAACTGGCAGGCCCGGTGGAAACTGCAAAAGGGATTTACATCCTGAAACTCAAGGAGCGCAAACCTGCCGACGTGCCGCCCCTGTCTCAGATTCGCGCCAAAGTAGAAGAGCAAGCCAAAGCCGCGAAAGCGGTGGAACTGGCCAGGAAAAAGGCGGAAGACGCCCAGGCGAGGCTTGCCAAAGGGGATGCTGCCGGGCTGGCGTTAAAGGAGACCGGAAACTTCGCCTTCGATGCCAAGGGGAACATCCCTGTGGCGGGAATCTCCCCCGAACTTATGGAATCGGCCTTTGCACTGACACCACAGGCTCCTTTTCCCAGAACTCCGGTTAAAATCGGCAACAGCTGGATCGCTTACAGCCTCAAGGAGCGTACCGAACTGAACGCTGCCGCCTTCCCTGCCGAGAAAGAGGGAATAAAGCGGGAACTTCTTCCGGCAAAACAGGAGGAGGAACTTAAAAAGTGGCTCAAGGAATTGCGCGCAAAAGCAAAGATTGAGATAAATCCTGCCCTTCAGGAACAGTAGCGGGCACCATCACAGAAGAATTACGAAAAAAGGAGACTGAGCCATGGCAAATCTGGTTCTCAAGACCGACTTCCCCGACCTGAAACTTGTGGCCCGCGGCAAGGTCCGGGACATCTACGACCTGGGCGAAACGCTGTTGATCGTCACCACCGACCGGATTTCCGCCTTCGACGTTATCATGAACGAGGGGATTCCTGACAAGGGATACGTGCTGACCCAGATCTCAGCCTTCTGGTTCCGCCAGATGGAAGATATCATCCCGAACCATATCATCTCCACCGACGTGAAGGACTTCCCGGCCGAATGCCAGAAGTACGCAGCCGAACTGGAAGGGCGCTCAATGCTGGTCAAGAAGGCAAAGCCCCTCCCCGCGGAATGCATCGTGCGCGGCTACATCTCCGGGTCGGGCTGGAAGGACTACAAGGCAACCGGCGCCATCTGCGGAATCAAGCTCCCCGCAGGGCTCGTGGAGTCGGACAAGCTCGAAGAGCCGATTTTCACCCCCTCCTCCAAGGCTGAGATCGGCACCCACGACGAGAACATCACCTTCGACCAGATGGCAGAACTGGTGGGTAAGGAGCTGGCCGAAAAAGTCCGCGACGTTACTATCGCCATCTACAAGCGGGCCCGGGACATCGCCGACGCCAAGGGGATCATCATCGCCGACACCAAGTTCGAGTACGGCATCTACAATGGCGAACTGATCATCATCGATGAGTGCATGACGCCGGACTCCTCCCGCTTCTGGGCCAAGGACAGCTACAAGCCCGGGGGGGCACAGCCTTCCTTCGACAAACAGTTCCTGCGGGACTACCTGGAGACCCTCGACTGGAACAAAACCGCCCCGGCACCGCCACTTCCCGCAGAGATCGTCAAGAAGACCGGCGAGAAGTACATGGAAGCCCTGGTGCGCCTCACGGGCAAAGGGAAGTAATCTCACCGTACCATACGCAAAAAAGCCCCGGTCTCCGCAGACCGGGGCTTTTTCATTTCTCCTGCCGCCCTTCGCCTTTCAGGTACTCCCCCAGCACGCCGCGACTGTGTTCGTCATCGTGGCACCAGACGCAGAGGTTCTCCCAGTTGCTCCCGTCGGGGGGATTGTTGTGGTGATTCCCGTCCCGGTGGTGCACCGTGAGAAGGTGCAGGTTGGCCAGATCGAACTCACGGCCGCATTTGGCGCAGATCCAGCCATGGATCTTCAGGGACTGCTCCCGGTAATTGGCGGGCGAGGACTGCTCTCCCCGCATGCGCCGCACCATCTCGTCAAGTTCCGCCTGGGTCTTTGCCGGCGGATTCCTCGGCCGTCGCGGCCTGAATGTCTGTCCCATCGTATGCCCCTTACCGGACCAGCACGGCCATTATGCATTGCCCGGCGTACACGTCCATGAACAACCTCAACGGGGATCAGCCCACCCCTTTGTAACATCACCGAACATCTCGGCAAGCTGGCCAATCTTGACACCCTTGTCGCTTCCGCCGCGGGAACCGGCAGCGTCGGCATCGCAAACCTCAAGAAGCAGCGGAAACAGCGGGTGCTCCGTAAAGCGGCGCTGTTTCGGAGAGAGCCGGGCTCCTGGGGACAGGTTCCACGAGAAGTGGAAGGTGTGATGCTTGACGAGCCAGGCCACGTCGTCGGCAAGTTGCGGAAGACCGATCCGTGCCATAATGGCCGGAACCAGGCTGGCGCCGGCTTCGGCATGTCCCCAGGAACGCCACCTCCCCTTGATGTAGGCGGTGGTTTCGGCCTTGCCGATGTCGTGGAGAAGTACGCCCCAGAAAACGCGGGGGTCGGCCTCGTCGGGAACGGCATCGATGGCAAGCATGGAGTGGGTCCAGGCGTCGCCTTCGGCGTGGTACTGCTCGGGCTGGGGAACGCCACGCAGACGGGCCACTTCGGGCAGCTTCACGTCGAAGCTGCCGTCCGCAAGCCACTGTTCCATCAGTTCCCGGAACCGGCGGGCGGTTCCCAGTCCCGCCACCCCGTTGTGGGTTTCGCCTGCCATCATCAGATACGCTTCACCAACGCCGCGAATTTATCCACCAGCACGCCCACCTCGGTTGCAATCCGCCCATCGGGAGCACCGACGGCCACGGGGCCGTAATGTCCGGCGGAGGTAAGACCCTGGACAACGCAACCGTGGATGAGGAACGCCTTGAGGATGTCAAGCACCACCGTATCTCCTCCTCCGCCGATCATCCCCTCGGAGGTGAAAGCGGCAGCCGCCTTGCCGTCGAGCTTCTTGAAGCATTTGACGCTCTCGTCCACGAATTTTTTGACCGGCCAGGCCATGGTGCCGAAGTAATTGGGCGAGCCGACGATAAATCCGTCGTAGGAGGTTAGTGAATCGATGGCCACCTCATCCACTTTCTTCAGATCGACGGCAAGATCCTTCGTGACGAGCCCGTCAGCAATCATCCGCGCCATCTTCTCGGTGTTGCCGCTAAGGGAGTAATAGGTAACGAGAACTTTTTTCATTGTTTCCTCCTGTCTGTAGTATCGGGACTGTCTGTGGTCACAGCCGCCTGCGCCTCACCACGCGCCTTCGGCGCATCGAAGAGCCTGCCGGCGGCCGACATCTGTTCCGGCGTGCCGAGCAGCAGCACGATATCCCCCTCCTGAAGAACCCAAACGGGGTCCGGGTTGGGAGTCACCTCTTCGCCCCGCTTGATAACCAGTAACGTGGCGCCGGAGCGGTTTCTCAGGGTGCCGTGGCTGAGGCTCTCCCCTTCGAGGGGCGAGCCTTTTTTCACCCGGAAGCTGCCGATTTCGGCGCCGGAGAGGTAACCGGCAATGCCCACGGCGTGACTATGGCGACGGCTCAGAGTGCGGAACATGTCATAGGAGCCGCGGCGTATCTCGGTAACGCAATGGTCGATCTGATCCGCCGGTATCAGGAAATTGCGCAGCACCCGGGAGAAAATCTCGATGGAGGTTTCGAACTCCTCGGGTATCACCTCGTTGGCCCCTATCTTGTACAGGGGCTCCATTTCAAGGATATAACGGGTACGGACGATTATATGCAATGACGGGTTCATCTGGCGCGCCTGGGCCACCACGCGGCGACTGGCAGCGGCGTCCGAGATGGCGATGACGACGATGCGGGCCTCTTCCACCGCGGCATGGGTCAGGACCTCGGGCCGGGAAGCATCGCCGAACATGATGCGAACACCCTTCTTTTTCTCGGCGGAAACGGTAAATGGATTCGTTTCGATAATCACGTAGGGGATTTTCTGGGCTTTCAGAACCCGTGAAAGATTCCTGCCGTTGACGCCGAAACCGACAATGATCACATGGTCCTTGAGGGAGAGCTTTTTCTCTTTCCCCGCCAGGGCGCCCCGGCCACGGGCCCATGAAGCCGGCAGGATTCCCACCAGCCAGGCGGCAATGGGAGATCCCAGCTTGAGGAAAAGCGGTGTCAGGGCCATGGTGGCAATGGATGCAGCCAGGAATACCTGATACACCTCCTGGGTGAGGAGCCCATGTTTCATCCCTGTCTGGGAGAGGATGAAGGAGAATTCCCCGATCTGCGAGAGGGCAAGTCCGGCAATGATGGCAACACGGGCAGGCACGCCGAGGGCTATTGCTGCTCCCCCCGTAACTACGAACTTAACAACCAGAATAATCAAGACAAGTGATATGACGAGCAACGGTTGCGACAAGACGACTGCCGGATCGAGGAGCATCCCGACAGAAATGAAAAACAGACTCAAGAAGGCATCGCGAAAGGGGATTATATCGCCAAGCGCCTGGTGACTATACTCCGATTCGGAGATGGCAAGCCCCGCGATGAACGCTCCCAACGCCAGGGACAGCCCCACCTGGGCCGTTAGCCAGGCGGTGCCGAAACCGATGAATATTATCGTTAGGATGAAAAGCTCGCGGCTGCGGGCCTTGACCACCTGGGAGAATATCCACGGCACCACGAAGCGGGAGCCGAAGTGTGCAATCACCACCACCGCGACGGCCTTGGCCGACACCAGCAGGATCCCCTGGAAACCATTGCCCGCCCCCCCGAGGAATGGGGTGAAAAGCATGAGCGGCACCACGCAGAGGTCCTGGAAAATCAATATTCCCAGCGACATCTTGCCGTGGGGGGTGTCCATCTCTCCGCTGTCCATGAGGAGCTTCATCAGGATGGCGGTACTGGAGAGAGCCACCAGGAAACCGAAGAAGGTGGCCTGGGGAAGAGGCGTGCCCACGGCAACGGCAAGGGCGGTCACGATGAGGATAGTAACCCCCACCTGCATTCCCCCTCCCCAGAAGACCAGGTATTTGATTCGCATCAGCTCCTTGAGGGAGTATTCGATACCGATGGTGAAAAGGAGGAGCACCACCCCGATTTCGGCCATCTGCTCCACCTGGTGGGTATTCTTGATAAGCCCGAGGGAGTAGGGGCCAGCCAGGATGCCGGTGGCCAGAAAGCCGATGATGGAAGGGAACATGAGGCGGCGCAGGAGCACCACCGTGAACACCGCCAGACCGAAGAGTATTTCCATGTCCTGAAGTATCTGGATGTCCAAGAGAACCTCTCCTGTATGCTAACTGGTGAATCTGGATATGACTCCACAACCATGCAACCGAAGGGGATGCATGGAGGAGCCGGGATGTTTCACGCAGGGGCCTGTCCCGGCGTTTCGAGAATGGCACGGATTTCCTCGACCCGCTCCCGGTCCGCCAGAAGATGAATCGTGTCTTCCGCCTCGAGGAGGGTTCCTCCGCCAGGCACAACAAACTCTCCCCTCCTCTGGATCAGAACGATCAGAGAACCGGGGGGGAGATGCAGGTCTACTATCTGACGGTTCACGGCGAATGAAGCAGGCGAAATCTCCACCTCGAACAACTCCCCCTTCCCCCCTTCGGCCGGTTCAAACTCGAAGGGACGCCGTTGGCGGACGGGGATGGGAGCGTCGAGCCCGAGCCATCGGGCGGCCAGCGGGATGGTTGACCCCTGGAGGAGTGCCGAAGTGAACACGATAAAGAAGACGATGTTGAAGATCATCTCCGCCTTGCCGACGCCGGCCATCAACGGAAAGGTCGCGAGCACGATGGGAACCGCCCCGCGCAGTCCCACCCACGATATCATCGTCTTTTCCCGCACGGTCATGGGGGTGAAATGAAGCGTCAAAAAAACGCTGACGGGGCGAGCCACCACCATGAGAAATGTCGCGGTACACAGCCCCACTAAAATAACGGGACCAAGGTGGGTCGGAAACACCTGGAGCCCCAGGACCAGGAACATGGCAATCTGCATGAGCCAGGCAAGCCCGTCATGGAACCGAACAAGGCTCTTTTTCTGGACGAAAGAACTGTTCCCCATCACCAGACCCGCGACGTAGACCGCGAGAAAGCCGTTTCCTTTCACGAGGGAGGTGCCGCCGTAGATCAGAAGCACCAGGGTCAGGGTAAGCACCGAGTAGAGCCCCTCGTATTCAAGGCGGAGCCGGTTGATGAGAAGCACCCCTCCCCTTCCCAGGGTATAGCCGGCAGCAGCTCCAACCGCCATTTGCCACAGCACCAAAAAGGGGAGGTGATAGAGTTTGGCGTCGGGATCAACCAGAAGGGAAATTATGGCGATAGTGAGGAAGACCGCCATGGGATCGTTGCTCCCCGACTCCAACTCCAGAAGCGGCTTCAGGTCGCTCCTGAGGCTCACATTGCGGGAACGGAGGACCGAGAACACGGCAGCGGCATCGGTGGACGAAACGATGGCCCCCACCAGGAGCCCTTCCAGCAGGGTAAAATTCAGGACCGCGTGGACGAACCAGCCGACCAGCAGTGCCGTTACAAACACACCCAGGGTTGAGAGAAGCAGCGCGCGACCCAGCACGGGCCTGACACTGCGCCAGTTGGTATCAAGACCGCCGGCAAAAAGAATGTAGGCAAGCGCCACCACCCCCAAGTACTGGACAAAGGCTGGATTGTCGAAATGGAACCCACCCGGGCCATCGGATCCAGCCAGCATTCCCACCACAAGGAAGAGCAGCAATGCCGGCACCCCCAAGCGACTTGAGACCTTGCTGGCAAGGATGCTCACCAGTAGCAAAAGGGCACCGCCAAAGAGAAGGTATTCGAATGAAGTCATGGGTGCACGGTATCCCTTCTCGCAAGGGTTTAATGCAACGGCACGGTCGTCGGGAGATAATCCGGCGTCAGAGCATGCGCTTCAGGCCGCGGCGCTCCAGTTCCTCCACGGCCTTCTTCACATCCTGCGACTTCTCCCTGGCGCAGACAAGGAGAGCGTCGGGCGTATCGACCACGACGAGGTCCCTTACTCCGAGCAGCGCCATGACTTTCGAGCCGCTGACAACGCAACCGGTCGTGTCGTCAACTATCGTTTCCGGGGAGCCGATAATCACGTTGCCGGCAGCGTCGGGCTCAAGCACCTCGGGCAGCGCGCTCCAGCTTCCCACGTCGCTCCAGCCGAAATTCGCCGGTACCATCTCAACATTATCGGCCTTCTCCATGACTCCGTAGTCGATGGACTCGCCGGCTACCATGGCGTAGACGGCCTCTATCTGGGGAGCCAGATCGGCGGATTCCCAGATGTCCGGTGAGAAGGAGATGCCCGAAAAGGCACGGGCCATTTCAGGCATATGCACTGCAATACTGTCGAGGATCACATCAGTCCGCCAGAGGAACATGCCGCTGTTCCAGTAGAAGTTGCCGGCAGCAAGAAACTCCAGGGCCCGCTCTTTATCGGGCTTCTCCACGAAACGCTTTACGGGGTAGGGTCCACTGCCGCGCAGGTCGGTATCGGCCTCGATGTAGCCATAACCGGTCTCGGGGCGGTCCGGGGCAATGCCGAGGGTGACGAGATAACCGTTCTGGGCCGAATCCCGCCCTCTTTGGATGGTAACGCAGAACTCCTCTTCATCGCGGATAAAATGATCGGCGGGCAGGACCGCCAGCACCGCTTCCGGGTCGTGCCGGGCAATGAGCGTGGCGGCCAGGCAGATGGCCGGGGCAGTATTGCGCCCCACCGGCTCCTCGATAACCTCAATCCGGACGCCGCGCAGGTACTCCAGTTGGCGCCGGGTTTCCTCCGCCTGGAGGCGGTTGGTTATCACGAGGATGCGTTTGGGATTCAGGGGCAGGACACGCTCCACGGTTCGCTGGAGCATAGACTTGCCCCCGAAAACCGACATGAGCTGCTTAGGATGCAGCTTGCGGGAAAGGGGCCAGAAGCGGGTGCCGGAGCCACCGGCGAGGATGACGACGTACATGGGGAATCCTCCGGAGGGAATTGGGGAGACCAGAAACGGAAGTCGGCACCGGGGTAAATCCGCTGCATGGTTCTCCGCTGCATCCTGAATTGTTTTTAGAACTTTTCCGTAAATAACTGCCGCGATGACCGCGCCCCGATTTGGGGCAGATTTGACTCGACCGATTGAGCAAAACCGCAGGCGTAGCAAGGCTACGTTGAGGATTTTGCGATTGAGGCCGAGGTAAAGATGCCGCGAAGACGGGATGCGGGACCGCAAAGCTTATTTACGGACAAGTTCTTAGTCTAGAGTGGCTGGTAGGCTACTTCGAGTACGACGAAAACCGCATCCCCGGCGGGACGTAAGACATGAACCTCGTCTCCCTCGCTGCGTCCGAGAAGCGCCTTTCCCATGGGAGAATCCATACTAATGAATCCCTGTGACGCATCGGTTTCATCGGGGCCGACGATGCGGTAGACCACCTCATCACCATCTTCGGACTCAATCTTGACCCAGGCCCCGAAAAAAATCTTTCCGTTGGAGGGGGGAGGATCCTCGACCACGGTCAGGTGGTCGAGGCGCTGTGTGAGGAAGCGGATGCGGCGGTCTATCTCCCGCAACCTTTTTTTGCCGTAAATGTACTCGGCGTTTTCCGAGCGGTCCCCCTCGGCGGCGGCGTCGGAGACGCCCTGGGTGACGCGGGGGCGTTCCTCCTTCCAGAGCCAGGCAAGCTCATCGCGGAGTTTTTTCGCCCCCTCCGGTGTTATGTAGTTGGACTGCTTCGTCACCTACCCCTTCTCTTCCATTTTGGCCTTCAGGAGATCGCCGAAAGAGCCCATGGACTCCTTCGAATCCGAGGTGGTCTGCTGGCGGAAAGAGGCAACGCTTTTCGCCTCTTCTTCGGTGGCCCGGCTCACTTCGGCAAGGGCCAGCGACAGGCGGCGGGATTCCCGGTCAACACCGTCAATCTTCACCTCGACCGTGTCGCCCTCTTTCAGCACATCACTAGGATGGTTGATCCTCTTGCCTTTGCCGAGCTTGGAGATGTGCAGCAGCCCGTCGATGCCGGAGGCGAGGGTCACGAATGCCCCGAAAGCCGCAAGGCGCGCCACGGTGCCGGTATGGTAGGAGCCCTCTGGGAACTGCTCCGCCACGGTAGACCAGGGGTCGGCGAGGGTATCCTTGAGGCTCAGGGAAATCTTGCCGCTCTCCCAATCGATTTTTTTGATGACCACACTCACCTGGTCACCCACGGAAAGGACGTCGCGAACGTGCTTGACCCTGGTCCACCCCACCTCGGAGATGGGAATGAGGCCATCGACCCCGTTCAGGTCGACAAAGGCGCCGAAATCAGCCAACCGGGTCACCGTGCCGCTGACCGTCATCCCTTCCTTGAGAGTTTCCTTGAGGGCCTCCCGCTTGACCCGCTGCTCTTCTTCAAGGATTTGCCGGTGCGAAAGAACGATATTGCGGCCCCGCTCGCCATACTCGGCAACCCGGAAGAGAAGATTCTTGCCCACGAATTCCGCCGGATTCTCGGCCCGGCGCAGCGAAATCTGGGAGAAGGGGCAGAAAGCCCTGGAGCCGCCCACCTTGACTTCGAAACCGCCCTTGATTTCCTTGACCACGTAACCCTCGACGGGGATGCCCGAGCGGTAAGCTTCTTCAAGCTGTGCGTTGGCCGCGGCCCCACCGGTCATCTTGGTGGTGAAACGCATCTCGCTGCGAATGTTTCCGACAAACCAGGCGGTGATGGTATCGCCTTCGGCGACGGTCAGGTTCCCCTCGGAATCAAGGAGTTCCTTGCGCTCCATCACCCCTTCGCCCTTCTTGCCGATGTCAAGGAATACCCAGTCTGCACCGATTTTGAGGACTTTCCCCTCCACTTTCGAACCGGGGCGCAAACGGGTGCTCTCGCTATTGCTCTTTTCGAAAAGCTCCGCAAAGCTCTCTTCTTCAGTTGACTCAATTACGTCTTTCTCGTCCATGTCCATGATTTATGACTCCGTCTTAAAATGGCAACAGTTGGTAAAAGTTGCGAATAGCACAAAATAATCGAAAACCAATGATTAGTCAAGCATATGAAGCCCTATGCCGTCAGGTCGCAAGCGTTTCCACCAGGGGCTCCCCCAGGGCCTCCGCCAATGCCGGATGGACGATGCCGCCGCGCCATGTATTGACGGCTCCCGCCAGCGAGGAATCCGCCCGGAGCGCATCCTCCACCCCCTGCACGGCCAGCGCCTTAACGTAAGGATGCGTGGCATTGGTGAGCGCCAGGGTCGAGGTGCGGGGGTAGGCCCCGGGCATATTGGCCACCGTGTAGTGGATGACTCCGTCCACCATGTACACCGGGTCGTCGTGGGTTGTTGGGCGGCTGGTCTCGGCGCACCCCCCCTGGTCGATGGAGACATCGACTATGACGGCCCCATGCTTCATCGCAGCGAGGGCCGGCCGGTCGATAAGAAGCGGCGTCCGGCCGCCCGGCACCAGCACCGCGCCAATGACCAGATCGGCCTTCGCAAGCTCCTCCGCCAAGGCGTCCCGGTTCAGGACCACTGTCCGCACCCTGCCCGCCAGAATCTCATCGAGACGCTGGAGGCGGCCGCTCCCGCGGTTCATGACGATCGTCTCCATGCCCAGCCCGGAGCAGACCCGCGCCGCGCCGAAGCCAACCACGCCGGCGCCGAGGATGAGAGCGCGGGCAGGCGGCACGCCAGGCACCCCAGTCGGGAGGACCCCGGCCCCCCCGAGAAACCGCTGCAGATAATAGGCGCCCATCAGCGGCGCCATCCGGCCGGCCACTTCGCTCATGGGGGTCAGCAGTGGCAATTCCTCCCCTTTCCTAAGGGTCTCGTATCCGATTCCCGTAACCCCTTTTCTCAGGAGCAGCTCAACAAGAGGCCGGTTGGGGGCGAGGTGCAGGTAGGTAAACAGGGTTTGCCCCTGGCGCAGCAGGCCGTACTCGGACGGAAGCGGTTCCTTCACCTTCACGAGCAGTTCCGCCCCGCCGAAAACCTCCTCCCTGCCGCAGACCGCAGCACCGGCTTGCCGGTACTCCCCGTCGGCAAACCCGCTCCCCTCGCCGGCCCCGGTTTCCACGAGAACCTGAAGTCCTTCCCGCGCCAGTTCCGCCACCCCGGCCGGAGTCATGCCGACCCGGTACTCGTGGGTCTTTATCTCCCGCGGCACTCCAACAATCATATCGCAGACCTCCCGCCGACTGCCGGCGTCATGTAATCGCCAACGTTACCAAGTATACCCGCCCATCCCCCATCGTCCATGCAACAACCGCCCGGACAGGGCAAATACCCGCGACAAGCCGGTCGGTTTCGGGTATAACTATTTCGTCAATCACCAAAGGAGCCCCAATGGATTATCGGATCAACGAGATCATTGACCGGATCAAGACGCTTGAAGAAGAACTCGAAGCCGAATTCGAGAAAAAGCGGGAGGAGTTCCAACTCATCATCGAGGAGAAGCGGGTTCGTTTCGCCCAGGAAGTGGTCGAGCAGCAGCGACGGCTCAAAACAGGGGCACTCCGCTACGTCATAGAGGCACAACCCCTTGCCATACTGAGCGCCCCAATCATCTATTCCGGTTTAATCGTTTTTCTCTTCCTCGACCTTTTCATAACCACCTACCAGGCAATCTGCTTCCCGATTTACGGCATTCCGAAAGTGCGCCGCCGCGACTACCTCGTCTTCGATCGCGAAGACCTCCCCTACCTGAACGTGATCGAAAAATTCAACTGCTTCTACTGTTCCTACGCCAACGGCCTTGCTGCCTATCTGCGGGAAGTGGCGGCACGGACAGAACAGTTCTGGTGCCCCATAAAGCACGCCCGGCGCATCCTGTCACCGCATCCCCGCTACAATCGCTTCTTCGAGTATGGCGACGCCGAAAGCTTCCGCAAAGGGCTGGAGCGGTTAAGGGGAGACTACGAGCGGAACAGCAAGAACGGCAAGAACCACCGGACCGGAAAGGAATAGCGATGTTTCTGCTGGCTTACCTTGGGCTGGGCGCCTTTGCGGGCGTTCTGGCCGGACTCCTCGGTGTCGGGGGAGGAATCGTGATCGTGCCGGTCCTGACTTTTCTCTTTACCTCCCAGGGCCTGCCGGCCCCCTACATAGCCCACCTGGCACTGGGGACATCCCTCGCCACCATCATCTTCACGTCCATATCAAGCCTGCGGGCCCACCATGCACGGGGGGCCGTGGACTGGCAGGTGGTGCGCCGGATATCCGCCGGCATCGTCATCGGCACCCTGGCCGGCAGTTGGGTGGCAGCCCAGCTCTCGACCAGATCCCTCAAGGTATTCTTCGTGATCTTCATCTACTATGTGGCCACCCAGATGATCCTCAACATCCGGCCAAAACCCTCCCGTCAGCTACCCGGAGCGGGGGTAATGCTCGGAGTCGGGGGGGTCATCGGCTGGGTTTCCAGCCTCGTGGGAATCGGCGGCGGGAGCCTGTCGGTGCCATTCATGGTCTGGTGCAACATGTCGATGCACAATTCCATCGGCACCTCTGCCGCCATCGGCCTCCCCATAGCCCTGGCCGGAGCGGCCGGCTACGCGGCCAACGGACTCGCTGCCGGCGCACTCCCCCCCTGGTCCCTCGGCTTCGTGTACCTCCCTGCCCTTGCCGGCATCTCACTGGCAAGCGTCGTCACCGCCCCCCTCGGAGCACGCCTTGCCCACAACCTCCCGGTGGCAAAACTAAAAAAGAGCTTTGCCCTGCTGCTCATTGTCATGGGCACCAAACTTCTGACCTCTCTCCTGTAAATTCAGACGGATACATCCCCTCCCCGCGGAATAAGAGAAAAATAATTCTCTCGACCGGACCCTTCCCAAAAGAAAAGGCGCGCCGAATACGCCATATAGCCATAATTCTGCCCGATTCATGTCGAAATTCGTCATCCTGCGCACAGAGGACACCACTATCATAACATCTTGATTTGTATACGCTATTTCTGCGGGCTCGTTTTTACCCCTATCATTAAAAAAACGCCAGGCGCAAAAAAGGTAACAAAAATACTTTCAAATTATTACCTTCTTATATTTCACATATAAACATATCTGTATATTTAACAAGTTACCCTCTGACCGTCATTTCACTGTCTCATTAAAGCTGACGGCAGTACTTTTGCTCTTACCCAGGCAAAGAGAAACCACCCTACATGACCACTGGGGAGGGCCCGGCACAATGCATATGTTCGACACTATTATGGCCATTCTGACCATTTCAGCGGCAGCCATCATCATACCGAGAATGATGATCGACTGGCAGCGGTGCCGGGAGTTCATCAGGGAAGACGACGAAGAGGCCCTGCGCGAGTTCGTGGCAGAGCAGAAACGCTGGATTGCGCGACACGGCATTTCGGCCATCGGTGCCATCGGCGTGGTAGCGATAATCACCTGCACCGCGGGGATGGCCTCTTTTGAAAAGCTGGCAGGGGTTACCACCGCTTACGGAATGATGACCCTCACCTTCGCTTTTATCGAATCGCTTATGGCGTTTCGCGCCGAAAACCGCCTTCAGGCGCGCACCGTTTCTGCAAGGGAAGCCCGGGAATTCGGCAGCTAGCGGCATAAACCCGACTGACTCCTGATACAAAGACCCGCACCCCGACCTGTGCGGGTTTTTGCGTTGCGCCATCGGCATATTCGCACGAACACCGCCTTTACAGCCCGTTTGACAACCCCACTTCAGATGATAATCTCCAAAAGTACTGATGCAGACGGTACGTGATCAGAGCGAAAGGAGATTTCACCATGGATGGGAAAAGGTCCAACACTCGCAGCATCGTGCTGCTGGCGGCAACGGCAGCACTGGCAGGCGCGACAGTCGCCTTCGCAGCCGATCAACTCACCGGCAAAACAAGCTATGCTCCAGTCGCCTCCACCGACTCTTTCTCGACTGTCAAACAGGGGATGGAAAAGCAGAAAAGCGAAGTAATGAAACGCCAGATGGACCTGCTAAAAGCGCGCTATGAGCTGAGCGACAAGCCAATGCAGGGAACTGCCATGTCCCGGGGCAAGGCGGTGCAGGATGGCGTGCGGGTCATGCTCCCCGCCGGGACGACGTGGGAACAGCTTGCAGGGATGACTCCCGAGGCCATCAGCGAAAAGGGACTATTTCCAAAGGGATTCATGCCGTTGCCCCACCCGAACCAGCCCGAGGGGGGAATGGTCTTCCCCAAGTTTCACATCGATGAAATCAAGAAGCAGAGCGGACGCGACCTGACCCGCTTCGACCTGGATTTCGACATTCCCGATCATTTTCTCCCCGAATTTCCGCCCCCCATCTACCTTACCACCCGGCCCGATCTCGGGGATGTCTCCAAAGGGAAGCTGGTGACCACCCAGAACTTCTTCGCGTTGTTCAACGGCATTCTGAACCCCAAGCAACTGGAAGGGCTGCGGCTGCTCGTCACCCCATTCCCCCAGCAGCAGTTCAATGCCACCGATGATCGCCGCTCGGCCGAACCGAGTCTGGGGGTTGCCTGCTTCGACTGCCACGCCAACGGCCACACAAATGCTTCCACCCACCTGGTGGGGGACATCAGACCCCAGGAACTGCGTCACCGCCTCGACACGCCGCCGCTGCGGGGGGTCAACATTCAGCGGCTGTTCGGTTCGCAGCGGGCACTGAAGAGCGTCGAAGATTTCACCGAATTCGAACAGCGTGCCGCCTACTTCGACGGTGACCCGGTTATTGCCACCAAGAAGGGGGTAAACATCCTCGAGCGCGGCAGCCAGGTCCACTTCATGGCTGAATTCCAGAACCTGCTCGACTTCCCTCCGGCGCCAAAGCTCACAATCTTCGGCAAGCTCGATCCGGCCAAGGCAAGCGATACCGAAATGCGGGGCCAAAACATTTTCTTCGGCAAGGCGCGTTGCGCCGAGTGCCATCCAGCCCCCTACTACACCGACAATCTGATGCACAATATGCGGACGGAACGCTTCTACAGGCCGGAGATGATCAACGGCAGGCTGGCCAGCGCCGATGGCCCCATCAAGACATTCCCGCTTCGCGGCATCAAGGATTCGCCCCCCTATCTGCACGACGGCAGGCTTTTGACGCTGGCCGATACCATTGAGTTCTTCAACCTGGTTACCGGCGTAAAGCTCACTGAAGACGAAAAGAAAGATCTCCTGGCCTTCATGCTGACGCTGTAGAATCCCCCGGCACCAGAGCTGACACCGGCGGCACAAAACAGAAAAAGGGCGGGAAACAATATCCCGCCCTTTTTCTGCCTGCACCATAAGCCGGCACGGCTTCCCGCCCCCCGCGCAAAGAAGGGAAAACCTGCCGCAATCTACAAGGTAAAGAAAAACGCCGCGCCCATCCCCGGATCACCCTCGGCCCACACACGGCCACCATGCCTTAAGACAATCCGCTGCACCGTGGCAAGCCCGATGCCGGTCCCCTCGAAATCCCCGGAAGGGTGCAGCCGCTGAAACGGCACAAAGAGCCGGTCGAGATGTGCCATATCGAAACCGGCACCGTTGTCCCGCACAAAGAAGACGGTTTCTCCCCCCTCGCCCACCGACCCGAACTCGATAACCCCCTGTTCCTTTCTCGCAGTATATTTCCAGGCATTGCCGATGAGATTTTCCAGCATAATCCGCACCAGCCGGGGATCGCAAATGGCTGACAGGCCGTCTTTGAGCTGGACATCCACCTGGCGGTCCGGCTCGCCCTTCCTCAGGACCGCGACAACTTCCGCAGCCATGGCGGTCAGATCGACCCGCTCCCGGCGCACTTCCCCCTGGGAAAGCCGGGAGAGATTGAGGAGATCAGTGATTAGCTCGTCCATCCGGCCGCAGGCGACGATAATCCTGTCGAGATAGTCCTTGCCCGTGGCATCGAGTTTGTCGCCGAAATCCTCCTCCAGTACCGTGCTGAATCCCGCAATATGCCGCAGAGGCGCACGGAGGTCGTGGGAAACCGAGAAACCGAACGACTCCAGTTCGCGGTTTGCGGCAAGCAGGGCCAGCTTCTGCCGCTCCAGGTCGTCATTGAGCCAGCTGATTTCCTCCTGGGCGCGGGAACGCTGCTCCACTTCCTCCCTGAGGCTGGCATTCGCCTCCTCAAGCTGGGCGGTCCGTTCGGCGACCAGGCCCTCAAGCCCGGCATTGAGACGGTCCAGGTCCATCACCATGGCGTTGAACGCCGATGAGAGTTCTTCGATCTCATCGCCGGTTTTGATATCGACCAGCCTGTCGGTTCCGCGTTTCCGGGGGAGTTCAGTTATATGGCGGGTAAAACGCATCAAGGGAGCGGTAAGGTAACGGACCGAAAACGAAGCGATGACAAGCGCTGCCGCCACGCCGCAGAAAGCCACCATTGAAAAGAGATACCGGGCGGTACGGATCGGGGCGAAAGCCTCGCGTTCCGGATAGCTGGCCGCGATGACCCAGTCCTTGACCCCGAGCTTCTTGATGCTGGTAAGCATGGGGTTTCCACTGTTGTCAACGGTGCGCCTGGTGCCGGTAAACCCCTTCAGGGCATCGCCGACCAGTTCGTCAAGTGGGGCCGAAACCTGGCTCAGAACCTCACGGGGATCGGGGTGCACAAGGACTACGCGCCGACCGGATATAACCTTGATATTACCCCCCTGGCCTATCTTCAAACCGCTGAAACGGGTCAGTGGGTTGGGCTGTTTCAGGGAGAAACTGCCCATAAGGACAGCGCGGATCTTTCCGGACCGATCGCGAACCGGAGCGGTCATTATCACCTGCGAAGGCGAAAAGTCGGCACAGCAGGAAGTAAGGTCCGATATTACCTGCTTTCCGGTTCGCAGGGTTTCCCGGAAAAAGGGGGCGTCCGTAAAATTCACCCGCGGCCTGCCGTCCGCCGAAGGGTATGACTCGGCAATCAGGAACCCGTCGGTCCCCACCACCATCAGATGATTGTTAAAAAGCCGGTGCAGGCTGGTTCGCGTCCGGAGGAAAGCGCGGGCGCGATCAGGAGAGTCAAGGGTATCGATGGGGAAAATATCGGCACTGGCCAAGAGGAGTTCGCGGGAGGTGAGCAGCACATGGTCAATCTCGTCGGCAACGTAGGAAACGATAGAGAGTTGCTGACTGGAGATGGTCTCGTGCAACTTCCGCTCGAAGTACCCGAGCGAGAAAAGCGACACGACTGCCGTCAAGACCACAACAAGGGTCGAGACGGCAAAGATCATCTTGTTTTTAAGCTTCATCAGCCGCTTCCTTAGTATCGATATGCAGATGCAGGATAAGCACTACAATCAATTATCCATATATTCAATACAGGAAATACGCCATTAAAACAAGATATTATTGCATCCAACACACTCCAGGCATTACCCTCATGCGCCACAATCCGGCAGTTAAAACAAGCGGCTTTCGTCCATCAATTCATGTGCTGTGATTAAGTATATCAGACTGCCGCCAAAAGCAACGCTACGGCATCCCCGCCGCAGCCATTGCCTCGCGCTTCTGCTTTGCCCTGGCATCGACATCCCGAGCAAGATCATCGTAAGCGGTAAGATTTTTGATAATGGGCAGATCCTTCTGTGCAGTTTCCTCGAAGAGGCGAAGCTTGCCGTTGAACGCTCCGGCCCGGTTTTTGAGCCCATCAATGCTCAACGCGAGGTAACTCTTGTCTTTCTTGTACGCATCATTACGGCTTATGAATGCCTTGGTCTTGGCCCAGTACTCGTCGCTGCTTCCGACGTAGTGGTCGAGGGTTTCCAGAAAAGAAAGGGTGGAGGCGGATATGTCGGCGGAAGTCCGCAGCTTGGCCTGGACATCAGTCATGGCCCGCAGAAGTTCGCCATCGGCAAAGCGGACGGCGGCGGAAACCCCCGGGGCATCGGGGTGTTCGGGGTCAATGGCGTCGACAAGCGCCAGGAACCGATCGGATGTCTTCAGGTAGGAAGCGATGGAGCCGGATGCGGCATTGAGGGAGAGAACCCCCTGGGAGACGAACTTGGTCAGCATCGAGGCCTGCCCGGCGTAGGGGATGGGAAGGACCTTGGCGAAACCGGCCGCCACGGAACCGGCGTAAATGTACTTTTCATAGCCGGCAAGGCTTGAACTCATCCAGGTGACAAACGTCCTGAAGTCGGCCATGGACTGCCGCTGGGCACGGGTATTGACGGCAAGTGCCTTGATTTGCCGGAGATTTTTAATCAGCAGCTCGTTACTTGAAATTACTGGAGCGCACTCCATATCCCGGATCTTTTGTTCCAGCCGCAACTGTTCCGCCTTGAGTGCCTCCAGTGCTTCTTCCTGACGCTTGAGCGTCTCGTCACAAAGGGGAGCCTGCGGCTGTTGCGGCAATTCGTCGGAGGCGTATGATTCGATTGCCGCCGGGAGGATGAAAGCCATGCAAACCATGGCAACGATGGTGATTTTCACGGGTATGCTTCCTTTCTTCGGTAAATGCGCAATAACTGAAAATAGTACCCCCGGCACCGCTCTTCTGTCCAGAGGTTCGTAAATGTACTGGGGTTGAAGGGAATTTCCCCCATGGTAGTATTGAAGCGAACGTTGCCGGCGGCCCGGCACTTGAGCTCACATGGGGGGGACACATCATGGAAGACCTGCTGAAAAAATCCAGGAAATTCGCCAAGCACTTCCGGGTGGAAGAAGGCAAGAGCTTCCGGCTCAAGGACTGCGACCCGGAGGACACCCAGGGGCTCAAGCACGTGGAAGGGATCAAGGACAAGGCATCTCTCCTGCTCCAGGAGGGGGTCGATGTTCTCGCGCAGCTGCAGGAAAAACTGTACGCCCAGGACAAATGGGGACTTCTCCTCATTTTTCAGGCCATGGACGCGGCGGGGAAAGACAGCGCCATCAAGCATGTGATGTCCGGAGTAAACCCCCAGGGGTGCCAGGTTTTCAACTTCAAGGCACCATCGGCGGAGGAGCTTGACCACGACTTTCTCTGGAGGACCGGCCGATGCCTCCCCGAGCGGGGACGAATCGGCATCTTCAACCGTTCCTACTATGAAGAGGTGCTGGTCGTCAGAGTCCATCGGGAACTACTGGAAAAACAGAAACTGCACCCCTCGCTGATAACAAAAAAGATCTGGAAGGAACGCTTCGAGGACATCAACGCCTACGAGCGCTACCTGACCCGTAACGGCATCGCCATTCGCAAATTTTTTCTCAACGTGTCGCGGGACGAGCAGAAGAAACGGTTTCAGGAGCGGCTCGACAATCCGGACAAGAACTGGAAATTCTCGGTGGACGATGTCCGGGAACGCGGCCACTGGGACCGCTACATGGACGCCTACGAGGATATGATCAGAAACACCGCAACCGAATACGCACCATGGTACGTGGTGCCGGCCGACAGCAAGTGGTTCAGCCGCCTGGTGGTTGCGGCAGGCATCATCGAGGCTCTCGACGGGCTCAAGCTCGCTTTCCCCGCAGTGGACGAAACCAAACGCGAAGAGCTTGCGGCAGCCAGGACCATGCTGGAAAGTGAACGATAAGCATCATTCACCCTTTTGATGCCCCCTTCGCCGCAGCCATTTGTCAAGTTCGACTGCGACCACTACCGATGCGGAAACGGCCAGGATGGCTCCCCACTCGGCCGCAGTGAGCGGCACGGTCCGGAACACAATATGGAGAGCCGGCACGTATAGAACTGCCAACTGAGCGAAAAAAGCGGCAATGAGCGCCACGAACAGGAACGGATTGGAGAGCAGGTTCAGACTGAAGATGGATTTGGTCTCGGAACGGCTATTCCACGCCTGAAAGAACTGGAAGAAAACCATGGTGGTGACCGCCACGGTGCGTGCGTTCTCCAGGGTAGCGCCGTTACGCAGGGCATCCGTAAAGGTATAGACCACTCCGGCGGCGATTAGCCCCCCAACCAGCACCGTCCGCTCGATGAGGAGCCGGGACATGAGGCCCTCCTTCGGATTCCGGGGAGGGCGGTCAAGAACCCCTTTTTCGCCCGGCTCGAAGGCCATGGCCACATCCTGGAGCCCGTTGGTAACCAGATTTATCCAGAGGAGCTGGGCCGGGACGTAGGGAATCGGAAACCCCATAACCATGGTGGCGATGATGGAAAGGATGGCGGCCACGCCAGTGGGAATCAGGAAAAAGGTAACCTTGCGAAGGTTGTCGAAGACCACCCGCCCCTCCCGGACGGCTTCGAAAATACTTGCGAAGTTGTCATCGGTGAGCACCATGTCCGAGGCCTCCTTGGCAACATCGGTCCCCCCCTTTCCCATGGCGATCCCGATATGGGCGGCCTTTAGAGCCGGCGCATCGTTCACGCCGTCGCCGGTCATGGCGACGACCTCCCCCAAAGCCGCCATTTGCCTGGTGATTCTGAGTTTATGCTCCGGAGCCACCCGGGCATAAACCGAAACTTTCCTCACGCAGGCGGAAAACTCCTCGTCGCTCATCCCCTCCAACTCACGGCCCGTAATGACCGGCGCATCATCCCGGACGATACCCAGGTCAGCCGCTATGGCCCGTGCCGTCACCCCATGGTCGCCGGTAATCATAACCACCCGGATGCCGGCCCGCCGGCACCCCCTGATAGCCTCGACCACCTCGGGACGCGGGGGATCGATCATACCCTGGAGACCGGCCAGGCAAAGCCCCGTCTCAGCATCGTCATGTATCAGCTTGCCGGTCTCCGGAGGGATTTCTTTCCAGGCATGGGCAAGCACCCTCAGACCCTGGGCTGCGAAATCGCCGGCTATCCGCAGGGTCGCCTCCCGCTCGGCGGAGTCAATGGCACACATATCCAGGACCCTCTCCGGGGCACCCTTGACAAATATGAACTTTTTCCCTCCATGGTCATGAATGGTCGCCATGTAACCCCGCTCGGACTCGAAGGGTATTATGGCCGACTGTGGCCAGGCCTCTCCCTCGGCCTCGGGGGAAAGCCCCCCCTTGAGGGCCGCCACGATAAGCGCACCCTCCGTGGGATCTCCATCCACCCGCCACTCACCGTCTTCCTCATAGACATCGGACTCGTTGCAGAGAAGTCCGATCCGCAAAAGCCGCACGAGCTGATCCTCACCCGTGGCGGCCACTGGAAGGCCATCCCGAAGAATTTCCCCCATCGGCTCATAACCGCTGCCCGTCACCTCGCAGGTATGTAGACCATCGTAGAGGAGGGTCACAGTCATTGCGTTTTTTGTGAGCGTACCGGTTTTATCAGAGCAGATTATCGTTGTGCTCCCCAGGGTCTCCACGGCCTGGAGCTTGCGGATGATGGCGTTGTGCCGCGCCATCCGGCCGACCCCCACCGCCAGGGCTATGGTCACCACAATGGGAAGCCCTTCGGGAATAGTCGCCACCGCCGCGGCAACCGCCGTCATGAACATATCCTTGGCGGTTCCCCCGAGAAGAATGCCGATGCCGAACAACACACCTGACGCCACAAGCACCAGAATGCCGATTGCCCTGGCAAACCGTTCCATCTTCTCTTGTACCGGTGCCTTGGTTATTCCTATCTCCCGCACTTCACCCGCAATCTCGCCGAGCGTTGTGGCAGCGCCGGTGGCGACCACGACTCCCCGTGCCCGGCCGTTCACCACCACCGTCCCCATAAAGGCCATGTTGGCCTGATCGCCGGGAATCAGCCTGTCCTCGGCAATGGGCGTAGCCCCCTTTTCGGCGGGGAGAGATTCGCCGGTAAGCATCGACTCGTCCACCCGAAGCTCAATGGCATGGATAATCCGCAGGTCAGCCGGCACCCTCCCCCCTGAAGCGAGGAGCACGATATCCCCCGGCACCAGGCCGGCACCGGGGATCTCCCGCTCACGCCCCCCACGCACCACCCGAGCCCTTGAGACCACGAGCCCCTTGAGAGCCCGGACACTCTTTTCAGCCTTGTATTCCTGGAAGAAGCCAATCACGGCATTAAGAAAGACCACCAGCAGGATCACGCAGGTATCAGTCAATTCTCCGAGCAGATAGGTAACAATGGCCGCCACAAGAAGAATGGCAATAAGGGGGCTCATGAACTGGTGAACTGCAAGGGAAAGGATGCTGATCTTTTCCTCATCGCCGAGCTTGTTGGGACCATACCGTTCGAGCCGCTGCCGGGCGTCGTCATCGGTAAGGCCGGTTTCGGCGGAAGAACCGAGGCGATCGATACAGTCATGTGAAGTTAATTGGTACCACTGCATCTTGTTACCTTCTCTCCCAATGGACAGGTCCATCCAGAATCTGCATGCGGCAAACAACGTCCATAATGAAGTATAACCAGCTCAGGGGACTAAACAACGGCGTTTACCCGAACTCATCAGTTTGAAAGGCCTTGACAGGGACGGGTAAAATCCCTATCCTTTCATCAATTTACGCATCAACACAACTCCGGCAACTGCAATGAAAACAACGATCTTCCCCCATAGAATAATTGCCACAATCCTGATTGTGCTTCTTCTTCTTATCTCGACGGCCGGTTTCGGCCTCGCACTCTCTCTCTCCGTGCAGGAGCAGACGACCTCCAAACACGCCGCCTGCGGCTGCATTACGGCCAATGACGGCGGCAGCGAATCGGATTCTCCCACTCCAGAGGTTTGTCACGGCGACTTCAACCCCTCCTGCGAAGCCATGCCGGCCATCCCGGTCTATGCCCCGGCAATGGAGTGCCTTTGCGCCTTCGAGCCATTCCGCGCCCCGCCTCAAGTCTATTTCGATCTTTTTGTACCGCCACAGGAATGCTGCTGACGACGGCCGGCGTGCGTCCTGCAACCAGTGCGAACAGGCTTCCCCATGGTTCGCCACGACGCCGTCCAACGTCCTCATTGTTGCCACTGAACCCTGAACAGTGATCAGCCATGGTCGCGGGCACCATATCCCGCAACCACGGCCGTCACGTCACCGGTGGCCGCTGCAGCACGGCTGCTCCCGGAAAGCAGCGCGTTGCACCGTAAGCACGACGCGCAGGGAGATGTAACCATGACGACAAACCATGCGTCACAGCGACTCTGGATATTTTCTTTTGACGGCGCCCTCACGGCACCGTCGGCGGACCGCTCCAAAGCCCGCCTCCACCGCCTCACCCGCCAGCTTCTGGAAGAGCTGGCAAACTCTCCGGGAGAACGTGTTGCGGTTCTTTCCAGCCGCTCCCTTGAAGACCTCGTTTCCCGCGTTCCCATCCCGGGGGTTTTCCTCGGGGGTGGGTGCGGAACCGAATGGCACATTCCCGGCGGCGAATCCATGACCCTCTCCGGCCGCCCGAAAGACCTCCTCATGGAGACACGGGACGAGCTGCTGCCGTTGCTGCGCGATGTTGCGGCTCTGCCGGGGATAACGTTCGATGACCGCCGCTGGTCGGCGGCCATCCATGCCGCCGGCGTCGCGCCCAAGGTGAAGCGCACCATGGATGAACAGCTTGAAACCATCTGCCGCCAGCGGCGCGTCGCCCTGTACCGCTACCCGGACATGGTCGAGATCCAGTTCCTGCCGGAAATCACCATGGAGTTCGGCGCGCGCGCCATCTGCCGCTTCCTCAAACAGGAAGGCCCCATCATCTGCGCCGGCAGCGACGCAAACGACGCCACAGCGATCCGCTGGGTGCTGCGGCAGGGGGGGAGCGCCATTTCCATCGGCAGGCGCCCCCTCATGGCCGGCGTCACAGCGGCGGTCGATATCCGGTCCCTGGTGCGGCAGGTTCGCGACCTGGCCGGGGTCAGTCCTCAACTGCCGGCGCGCCGCCCCGAACGCCGGCTCAACAAGGCGGCTTAACGCCGCCGCACCGCCTTGCCGACGGTGTAGTCATTAAGCTTGTCACAACAGGAAAGAAGACCCATGAAGAAACACATCAACCTGCTGCGGGAATTCTCCATCCCCCTCCTTGCCGGGGTCTTTACGGCCCTTGCCTGGGCCAACATCCAGCCGCAGGAGTATCAGTCCTTCATCAGCTCACCCTTGCTGGGAGGGGTGAACCTCCACTTCTTGGTGAATGAACTCTTCATGGTCCTCTTCTTCGGCGTTGCGGCTGTGGAGATTACCCAAAGCTGCCTGCCGGGCGGCGACCTGAACCCGCCCCGAAAGGCGATCAACCCCCTCCTCTCCACCCTTGGCGGCGTCGTGGGCCCGGTCGTCGTCTACCTGGGGCTCAACGCCCTGGCGGGCGACTCGGCGCTGGCAAGGGGATGGGGAATTCCTACCGCAACCGACATCGCACTGGCATGGCTCGTGGCGCGGATGGTTTTCGGCGCGGGGCACCCGGCGGTATCGTTCCTGCTGCTGCTGGCAGTGGCCGACGATGCCATCGGGCTCGTCATAATCGCCATCTTCTATCCCGACCCGAGCCACCCCGTCGAACCGATCTGGCTGTTCCTGACGGTGGCCGCCATCGTAATTGCCTATATCCTGCGCAGCGCGAAGGTGAAAAACTACTGGCCCTATGTGATCCTGGGAGGTGGGCTTTCCTGGGCCGGCCTCTTCAATGCCCACCTCCACCCGGCCCTGGCGCTGGTTTTCATCATTCCCTTCCTGCCCCATCCGCCGAAGGAGTCGGTACACCTGTTCGAGGACGATCCCCGCGACACTTCCACCCTCGCCAGCTTCGAACATGACTGGAAAATCTTCGTGGACTTCGGCCTTTTCCTTTTCGGCCTCGCCAATGCCGGAGTGGGCTTCTCGACCATGGGGACCGCCACGTGGCTGGTCCTGGCGGCGCTGGTTGTCGGCAAGACAGCCGGCATCTTTGCCATGGGGACCGTGGGGAAACACCTCGGTTTCCCGCTGCCGGACAAGGTTGGTAAAAAGGAGCTGCTGCTGACCGGCCTGGTGGCGGGAACGGGGCTTACCGTTGCGCTGTTCGTTGCGGGAGTCGCCTTTGTGGAACCCGATATCCAGGGCTCGGCAAAAATGGGGGCCCTGCTCTCCGGAGGCGTTGCTCTTGTCGCCGTAATTCTCGGCAGAGCCCTGAACGTGAGGAGAATTCCCTGATAGAATAGACTTGCGCCCTCAGCGATGTGGGAAGTTCTGAATCAAGAAGGGGTGAACCATGGGTCTGAGGGGATTGTTCTTCAATCTCGCTGTTTTTGCCGGTTGCCTCGCATTTTTTCTCCCCGCCGGAAACTGCTGGGAGCTGGCAGATGAGGTGCGCGGACACCTGCGGGTTCGCGTCGATTCGGCCGACACCGCAACACAACTGGTGGTGGCCGATGAGCTTATCCTCGACCCTGAATCCGTTGCCGGATTCTATAAAAACCGGGCTTTCCGGCCCGCCTGGATAGCCGGCAACACCCCCTCCCCCCTTGCCGATGCCCTGGTGGCGGCTGTTAAGCAGGCTGACGGCGAGGGACTCGATCCCCGCAATTACCACCTGGAACGGCTCGAAGAGATGCTTGCCGAAGCATGGCGGCAGCCGCTTCGACCGGCGATGCTGGCAAATCTGGACATTCTCCTCACCGACTCCTACCTCATCTACGCATCAGACCTCCTTTCGGGCCAGGTTAGCCCGGAGGCCATCGGCACCGAATGGTACCTGCGCCGCCCCGACGCAGACCTGAAAGCTATCCTCCGAAAAGCGCTAAAATCCGGCAATATTGAAGAAAGTCTCAACTCTCTGCTCCCGGCAGACCCTGGCTATGGCCGCTTGAAAGAGGCCCTGCGGCACTACCGCGAACTCCGCGCAAGCGGCGGATGGCCGGCCGTTTCCGAAGGTCCGATGCTGCGCAGGGGGGACACCGGCCCACGGGTAACGGAACTCCGAGCCCGGCTGGCTGCCGGCGGAGATGTCGTTTCAGGCCTTGGCGAAGGGGAAGGGATATTCGACGAAGAAGTGGAACAGGCCGTGATCCGGTTCCAGCAGCGCCACGGCCTCGACGCGGACGGAGCCGTGGGGGAGCAGACCCTTGCGGCCCTGAACGTACCGGCAGAAGAGCGGGAAAAACAGATCCGGGTGAACCTGGAGCGCCTGCGCTGGCTACCGTCCGACCTCGGCAACCGGCATATCATGGTGAACGTGGCCGGCTTCAGCCTTCACGTCATTGAAGGAGGGGAAACCCTGATGGGAATGCGGGCCATCGTCGGGCGTCCTTACCGCCAGACCCCATCCTTCAGCGGCAAGCTGACCCATCTGGTTTTCAGCCCCTACTGGCATATCCCCCGCAGCATCGCGGTCAAGGATCTTCTCCCCAAAATCCAGAAGGACCGCCGGTTCCTGGCCAGGGAAAAAATTCGTGTTTTCCTGGGCTGGGGCAAGGCGGAGCGGCAGATAAACCCGGCAAAGGTAAAGTGGCAGCAGCTCAGCGAAAACAATTTCCCCTACCATCTGCGCCAGGACCCCGGTCCCCTCAACTCCCTGGGGCGCATCAAGTTCATGCTGCCCAACGGCTTCAACGTTTACATCCATGACACCCCGTCGCGTGAGCTTTTCAACAGGGCCGCAAGGGGGTTCAGCTCGGGATGCATCAGGATCGACAGCCCCGTGGAACTGGCGGAGTATCTGCTGCGCGATGACCCGTCATGGACCGCCGAAACTATCCTGGAGGCTATGGAACAGCCTCGGGAGAGAACCGTCCGGCTGTCGCAGCCGATTCCAGTCCACTTCCTCTACATGACGGCGTGGGTGGACACAGAAGGAGTACTCCAGTTCCGCGACGATATCTACTCGCGGGACCCCCTGGTGGCAGCAGCCCTGGTGGCGCCCCCCCCGTCCCGGTGACAATCGATACACCAATGCAGCTGGCGCCGAAGGATACCGCTGGGCATTGAAACAACCGCTGACTATTTGAAGCGGGATTTGGCCGAGTCCAGGGCTTCGCTGACGGCGGACCAGGCCAGTTCGATGCCCGCCTTCAGATCTTCCCACGCGCTTCCCCCGGATTTTTGCAACTCCTCTATCTTCTGGCGGGCCACAGCCTGTTTCGCCTTCAGTGCCTCAATCTGCCCGGCGTAATCGTGCTTAAGGTCGTCCCGCACTTCGCCGGCCCTGGCAGCAAGCTTGTCGATGTCGGCGTTCCACTCCTCCAGCTTTGCCTGCATTTTCCGGACGTACTCGTCTCTAGTGCTCATGAAAGCCTCCTTTTTCATAAATGATTGCGACAGTATTCAAGAGGGCAACGACAGTATCATCAGTTTACCACATCATTCGCCGGGGTCCCCCCCAGCCGCTCATCGCCCAGGATTCTGACATCACGCCGTGGGAAGGGTATCTCAATCCCATTCTCGGTAAAAGTTTTATAGATGGCATAGTTGAGGGTGCTTGTGAGGAGTCCCCGCCGGTGGATAAGGGTTGTGCTCCAAACCCGCAGTTCGAAGTTGAGGCCATTGTCGCCGAATTCCATGAGACGCACGCCTGGCCCCGGCGCTTTCAACACGTCGGGGTTTTCCGCGGCAACCGCCATCAACAACCGTTCCACCATCTGCACATCGCTGCCGTAGGCAACACTGACCGGAATCTTGAACCGCACCTTCCGGTCGTTGTGGCTCCAGTTCACCACATCCTCGGTAATGAATTTAGAGTTGGGGACGATGATGGTGATGTTGTCATTGGTCACCACCGTGGTGCTCCTGCCGCCGATGTGCACCACGTCTCCCTCCACGTGTCCCACAACTATCCGGTCACCCACCTTGATGGGGCGCTCGAACAGGATGATGATGCCGCTGACGAAGTTGTTGACGATGTTCTGGAGGCCGAAGCCGACGCCGATGCCGACAGCGCCGGCCAGCACGTTCAGGGCCGTGAGGTCGATGCCTGCGGTCTGGAGGATGATGATGAAGCCGAAGGCGATGATGGTGTAACGTATAATGGAGCCAGTTGCCTGACGGGCTCCCACTTCCATCCGCGTGCGGGTGAGGAACTGCTCGACGATCCAGGTCCGAAGCTTCCCCGACAGGTAGAAGAGAAGCGCCACCAGCACCACCAGCTGGATAATGGTCCAGAGGGTCACCGGCGACCCGCCGAGCTTCAGGAGGGGGCCTTCGAGGAATTGCTTGATATGCGCTAAAGCATCGCGGAGCGTTTCCATGGGTTCTCCCGTCTAAAAGGCCCAGAATCGGGGAATAAGTACCGTGGCCAGCACCCAGAAGAGGATATTCAGGGGTGTACCAACGCGAAGAAAATCCGCATAGCGGAACTGGCCAGGGCCATAAATGAGGGTGTTTGTCTGGTAGCCCACCGGGGTCATGAAACTGGCCGAGGCCGCAAAAGCTATAGCCATGAGGAAGGGGCGGGAATCGACCCCGTATGACTCGGCAGCGGCAATGGCAATGGGGGCCAGCATTGCCGCCGTGGCGTTGTTGGACATCATCTCGGTGAGCAGCGAGGTGGCTATGTAGAAGGCAGAGACCAGGGCCACGGGGCCAAAGTTGCCCACAGTATCCACCAGATAGTCTGCCAGCAGGCTTGCTGCGCCGCTCTTCTCCAGGGCCGTCCCCAGGGTAATGACTCCCCCCAGCAGGAAGATCACCTGCCAGTTGATGGCACCGTAGGCCTCTTCACGGGTAAGGCAGCGGGTCAGCACCATGAGGATACAGCCGACGATGGCGCCGGCCACGATGGGGACCATGCCCGTCGCGGCGGCGGCCACCACTGCGGCCACGATGGCAACGGCCGTCGCCATGCGGCTCTTGCGGAAAACGGGCAGTTCCACCTGGGAAACGAGAACGAACGTCTTGTCATCCCGTAGCTGGTCCAGGTGGTTCGCCTCAACTTCGAACAGGAGCACGTCACCGGCTTGAAGCGGCATGGTATCCAGGTCGTCACGCATCACCTGCCCCCGGTGCCTGACCGCCAGGGCGGTGAGGCCATAGCGGGAACGGAACCGGGCCTGCCTGAGGCTCCTGCCGTCCAGGGTTGACCCCCGAGCCACCACCGCTTCCACCAGGACTGCTTCCTCTCCGGCTTTGCGACCCGTATCTTGGCGCAGGGAAATGCCGCGCCGGTCCTTGAGCTTGCGGAAATTCTCAAGGTCACAGCGCACTTTCAAATGATCCCCCGCCAGGAGGACGATCCGCTCAGCGGGTCCCTCAACGAGGCTCCCGTCCCGGAAGACTTCGACGCTACGGATCGACAGATCGCGCAAAAGCGGGGACTCGGCCAGCACCTGTCCGATGGAACGGGCCTCAGGTTCCAGGACGATTTCGGTCAGATAGTCGCCTATGCCAAAAAGTTTCCGCAGATCTTCCTCCCCTTTGCGCTCGGGGATGAGCCGCACGCCGATCAGGAGCATATAGGCGCTTCCGGCCCCGAAAAAGATCAGGCCGAGGCCCGTCATCTCGAACATGCCGAAGGGTTCGAGACCGCGCTGCTCGGCAATGGATGAAACGAGAATATTGGTGGAAGTGCCGATGAGGGTACAGACCCCACCGAACATGGAAGCGAAGGAGAGGGGCATGAGGAGCCGCCCTGCCGCGAATCCGGTGTCGCGGGCCACTCCAAGGGCGATGGGTAGAAATATGGCCACGGCCGCCGTGTTGTTGATGAAGGCGGAGAGGACCCCCACCACCAGCATCATAACCACCAGCAACAGCCAGAAGCTCGTTGACCCGAGCCGGGCAAGGGTCGTTCCCAGCAGGTTCACCGCGCCGGTTTTGAAGAGTCCCGCCGAGAGGATGAACATGGCTCCGACGGTTACCGTAGCAGGGTTACTGAACCCGCCGATGGCCTCATGGGGGGTAATGATCCCGGAAAGCAGCAGCGACGCCATGAGAATCAGGGCGACGATATCAACCGGAAGGCGCTCCGTGGCGAAGAGTATCACGGCCGAAATCACCAGGCCCAGCACAAGCAGTATCTCAATGGTCATGACAGCCCCTCCATGGGAATCACCATATATAATACTGCCCATGGAGTCGATTGCCACCTCACCCGTGGCACTCGACTTTTCTGAGCCAACTCCGGCTGTTCACCCCCCAGCTCGCTTTGCTCGCTTCCCCCCTACTTTGTAGGGGGGACTGAAGGGGGGTAGGTAATCTTACCGGGCCAACTGCCTCAGGACCTGTTGAAGTTTCCGCAGCTCCTCCCCGTAACCGGCCCAGTCTCCCTGACGCTGAAGATTGGTGGCCCGCTCGAAAATCGCCATTGCCTCCCGGGCCAATTCTGCCGACGATCCCTTTACAGCCTCGGGCGCCGCCGCTGTGGCAACGGCAGGGACCTTCCTCCCCCCGAAAATCCGCTGCAGGGCCAGTTCCAGGGTTTCCTCCATGACCACCTCGTCACCGTAGGCGACGATGACGCGCCTGAGCTCCGGAAGTCCGGCTTTGTCCGCGGCGGCCAGGAAGAGCGGCTGCACATATAGTAGCGACTTCTCGATGGGGATAACCAGCATGCTCCCGCGGATTACCTGGGAACCCCGCTGGCTCCAGAGGGTCAGCTGCTGGGAGATCTGGGAATCCTGGTTGATCCTGGCATCGATCTGCTTCGGTCCGTAGATGAGCCGGTCCCTGGGGAATGTGTAGGCAAGCAGCTTGCCGTAGTTGTCCCCGTCGCAGCGGGCCGTGAGCCATGCCGCCAGGTTGTCCCGTTTGGAGGGGGTGAAGGGAAGAAGCAGTATATACTCCTCCTTCTTCTCTCCCGGCAGCTTCATGATGGTGTAGTAGGGCTCCATCCGCTCCTCGCCCAGTACCGGCACTTCCCAGAGGTTCTCCTTGTTGTAGAAGACCTTCGGATCGGTCATGTGGTACGTGGCGAACATGGCAGCCTGCACCTGGAGGAGCTGGTGAGGATAGCGGATGTGGCGGCGAAGATCCTCGGGCATGGCCGACAGTGGCTTGAAAAGTTTCGGAAATATCCTTGCGTAGACCTTGATTATGACGTCATCGGGATCGCTGATGTAAAAATCCAGGGTACCGTCATAGGCATCCACCACAGCCTTTACCGGGTTCCTCATGTAGTTGATCCCCCCCTGGAGGGGCTTTGCGTAGGGGAGGCGGTCCGAGTAGGTGTAGGCGTCGATAATCCACTTGAGGGTGCCGTTGTCGGCCACCACCAGATAGGGGTCGCCGTCGAAGCGGAGAAATGGCGCCACGGCCTTCACCCGCTCGTTGATGTTGCGGTAGTAGAGGATGCGGCTCTCGCCGGTGATGTCGGAAGAAAGGAGAATCTTCTCCGTTTTGAACAGGGCGGCGAAAAGCCCCTTCCTGAGCAACGAGTCCAGGGGCACCCCACCCTTTCCTCCATAGGTGGTGTTGATGTTCCCCGTGGCGGTGGGGTAGCTGAACTCGGGCACCTTCGTCTTGACGATGACGTACTCGTTGGAGAGCTCGCCGTAGTAGATCTCCGGCCTCTTCACCTTTATGTCCGCCAGGCTGACGGGGGGGATGTCCTTGACGAAGAACTCGGGAAGCCCTTCCTTGCTGATCCTGCTCACGGGGCCGAACGTAAGGCCGTTGCCATGGGTGAAGATGAGCCGCTCGTTGATCCAGTTCCGGCTCGGAAGATCGTTATAGGAGAGTTCCCGTGGAGAGAGCATGACCTGGGAGTACTGGCCGTTCACCAGGTAGCGGTCATTGTCCACGTCGAAGAACTTGTAGTAGGTCCTGATCTGCTGGAGCTGGCTGTAGGTCTTGAGCAGCGGGCCATGGTCCCAGAGCCTGATGTTCCTGATGGTGGCGTCGTTGGCGGCGATGTCCGCCGCAGTCAGTTTCAGGTCGGCATCGAAGGGGATAGTCTCGATCTTATCCAGATCATACCCGTAACGGGTGAATTTGATGCTGTTCTCGATGTAGGGGGTCTCGATGGCCAGTTCATTGGGGGCGACCTTGAATTTTTGCAGCAGCACCGGATAGGCCATGATGCCGACCCCGTACACTGCGGCCAGCAGCACCGGCGGCAGAAGCACCATGCGCCGGTTTCCCTTCCAGATGCCCGCCGCCAGGATGATTCCGGCAATGGGGGTGACGGCCGCGAGAATCCGGTAGGTCAGAAGCCTGGCATTGACGTCGGCATAGCCCGCGCCATGGAAGGTGCTGCTGCCGGAGAGGAGAAGCCGGAAGCCTTCCAGGTAAAATCCGGCCGCCACCGTGAAGGAGAAGAGCCCTGCCAAAACCGCCAGATGTTTTCTCGCCCGCGGATCGATGGAGACGCCGCTCTCAGTGACGGCGATGCCGCCGCGCATGTAGTAGACCCCGGTGGACAGGGCGGCGACAGCAAGCACCATGAAACCGGCGAACCCTCTGGCGTAATCCAGAAGCGGCATGGTGAACAGGTAAAAACCAAGGTCTTTCCCCATGACCGGGTCGTTGGTGCCAACCGTCACGCCATTCATGAAGAGCAGGACGTTCTGCCACTGCCAGGCTCCCCAGCGCCCCGCCATGAGCGCCAGGAGGACGGCGGCAAGGATGCTCAGGGGCGCGGCCAGCCTGGCCACCTCATCCCGCTGGAGCCGGTAAATATTCCCCCCTTCGAAGAAAACGTTCCTGGGAGCGAAGGTGAACCGGTTCGGGTAGTGGATGTTGACCAGGGCGAAAACGAGCATTGCGGCCCCTGCAACGAGCCCCGCCCCCACCTTTGCCGCAAGTGTCGTAGTGAACACCGATGCGAACCCCGTTTCGACGAAGAAGAGCCAGTCGGTGTAGAAGTTGAGGAGCGACGAAAGGAAGAGAATTATCACCACCGCAACGGCAGCTATGAGCAGGAACCTGTTTTTCACCATCAATCTACTCCCTTTTTCAGCGTGGATGTCAGCGGGGCGATGCTGTGGGCCTTCCTGGGTTTGCCTGAATTCATGGGATATTACCGGGGATTTTTTTACCGGGACGGGTCTCCAGAATCACCATAATCTCATGGAGCAGCAAACTGATTTCGGACTGTTCGTGAATGAAGTGGCGGGCAGCGCTTGCTTCGCTCACCCCGACCCTTATTCCGAAGATCCTGCCGTCCCGGAGACGGAACACATCCTCGTCCGTCACGTCATCCCCCGCGAAGAGGGCGCGGCGGCACCCCAGGTGCTCCATTATGCGGAGCAGCGCCTCCCCCTTGTGAAGGGCTCCCCGCGGCACCAGGTTCTCCACGAACTTGCCGGAAATCCGCCGGGGCTCCGGTTCAAGGCGGCTTACCGCCTCTAAAATCTTCCGATGGGCCGGCTCCCGGTCCGGCGCGTTCCGGTAGTGGAGCGACAGGGTAGCACCTTTGTCCTCCATAAAGATACCGGAGTCCGGTAAAAGCGCCTGCAACTGCGCTTTCCAGCCGCGGCAGAGACGGACGAATTCCCGCTCCGTTGCTTCGGCGCCGGGAAGCCCCTCCGCGCCATGGTTCCCCACTAAGAAACGGGGAGAAAATCCCAGGTGCGCAAGGGCATCGGCACGGGCACGGCCGGTAATAACGGCTACGGGCGCCAGCCGGTCGAGGCGGAGCAGCCCGTTTTTTATCCCGGAGGGTATCATGATCCCGGCGGGATCAGCAACGATGGGCGCCAGAGTGCCGTCCAGATCGAACGCGAAGAGCGTTTCACCGTCGATGGCGCCCCGGAGCTCCGCTCGTCCGGCATCACTGAACAGGTAGGTCATCGGCTCCGCAGCCATTACGATTCGCCCCCGATCCGGGCGGCCAGTTTTTGCCGCTGTCGAACCCGCGCGGCATCCAGCAGCATCCGGCCGGCCCAGCGGTAAACGTTGAAGTCCCGTACCAGTGCCCGCATGCTCCGCATCCGCTCCTGCTGCTCGTAATCGGGCATGGTCAGCGCCCGGTGGAGGGCCTCGGCGGTCTGCTCCACATGGTAGGGGTTGACGATCAGCGCCTCGTGCAGCTCATGGGCCGCGCCGGTGAACTGGCTCAACACCAGCGCACCACGCTCGTCGTCCCTGGCAGCCACATACTCCTTGGCCACCAGATTCATGCCGTCGTGGAGGCTGGTGACCATGCAGACATCGGCGGCACGATAGTAGCGGTTCACCTCTTCGGGTTCGTGGTGCTGGGCCTTGAGGATGATTGCCGGGCGTCCGTCACGGGCAAAGCGGTCGTTGATCCGCTCCGACATCCCATGAACCCGGGCCTCGAAAGCACGGTATTCCTCCAGGGCCGAGCGGGTGGGCGCGGCAATCTGCACAAAGGTGAAGCGCCCCGCCAGCTCCGGATGCAGTTCGAGCATCCGCTCCACCGCGGCGAACCGCTCCAGTATCCCCTTGGTGTAGTCCATCCGGTCAACCCCCACCCCGAGCAGGTGTTCCGGGGGAAGCCCAAGCCCCTGGAGTATTTCGGCACGGGTCGTTGCCACGGGTGGGAGCGCTCCCTCCCAGGGGGGGGGCCACTGGATGGAGATGGGATAACTCTCCACCATTGTCAGGTGACCGCGGCGGGAGATGGTGGACGATTCGTGTTCGATGCGGGTCTCCAGGTACCGGTCGACCGTTTCCAGGAAGTTCTTGCAGTGGTACGGCGTGTGGAACCCGAGGATGGTGCTGCCCAGCATCCCCTTGAGCAGCTCTTCCCGCCAGGGGCAGATGCCGAAAGACTCGGGGTTGGGCCAGGGAATGTGCCAGAAGGTAATAATCGTGGCCTTGGGAAGCGCCTTGCGGATCATTCCCGGCAAAAGGGCAAAGTGGTAATCCTGCACCAGAACCACCGGATCGTCGTTATCAGCTTCCGCAACCACCGCATCGGCGAAGCGCTGGTTGATTTTCACGTACTGTTCCCAGTCGCTGGTGCGGAAAACGGGACGCACGTGGGCAATGTGACAAAGGGGCCAGAGGCCCTCGTTGGCGAACCCGTAGTAATACCCTTGTTCCTCGTCCTTGGTGAGCCAGATCCGCCGGAGGTTGTATTCGGGTTTCTGCGGCGGCACCCGGACCCGGTCATGCCTGTCCACGGTCTCGCGGTCGGCGGAGCCGCTGCCGTGGGCGATCCAGGTACCGGAACAGGCCCGCATGACCGGCTCTACGGCCGTGACCAGGCCGCTGGCGGGGCGGTTGACCTCGATGTGATCGTCTTTTTTGATATGGAGATAGGGCTCGCGGTTGGAAACCACCAGAATCTTTTCCCCCACTAGCTGCTTGTGCAGCAGTGTCCGCAGGGATTCCGGGCTCCAGGTTATGGTGGCATCATCGGCAAAGCGGCGCTCGGCATCAAGGGTGCGCAGGAGCGCCCGCAGGTCCCCCACAAGGGGCTGGAGCTCGGAATTTTGCACCTTTTGCGGGCTGAATGGGCGCAGAATCCCCTCTCCCCGGAGCATGGCCCGTACCCCTTCCATCCAGCCGCGCCAGCTGAGGTGGGCGACGAAAACGGTAATCAGGGAAACCACAATGCCGAGCACCACGAAAAAGGTGAGGACGTACTTACGGGTATCGGCGCTGCGGCGCTCCACGAAGCTCATGTCGTGGACGAGGATCAGTGAGCCTCCTGTCCCCCCCTCTTCAACCATCGGGTGAACGGAGACATGGACCGATCCCTGGGGAAGATGAAGGAGCGTCCCCTCATCCTTATTCTTATCCTTGAGGGCTATTGCCGAACAATCGAGGGACTTGGGAAAGGCGGGCGTACGGTAACGCAGGACGCCGTCTGCATCGCAGTAGCCCAGGGCAAGGAGGCGTTCATCCTGGGTTGCCCGGAGCAGCAGGGCGTTGATCCTGGAACGGTTTCCCTCCGGCAGGAGCTGGGCAAGGGGTTCGTGCAGAGTGCGGCCGATGAGTTGCGAACGGATATCAATATCCCTTACAAACCAGCGCAGGGTGAGGCTGTCCACCAGCGGCACCACACCATAGGCAAGAATGCCAAGGGCAATAACAAGCGGGACGACAAAGCGCAGAGAGAGACGAAGTGATCGGAATTGAACCATTAAACCTCCTTTGGATGAGTTTTTAAATCTTCCTCTTTACCCCCATGATTTTACCGGCGGCAATGGCAACAACCGCCATCGAAATGCTCAGAATGGCGCCCATGCGGGCTTCATCCTGAAGCTGAGGGTCCGCGAACGCTTCTCCGGCGATGAAGAGAGATACGGTAAAGCCGATGCCGGCAATGATGCCCACCAGCAGCAGATGCCCGAAATCCATCCCCTCCGGCAGCTTGAGCCGCAACCGGTGGCCTCCCCAGGCGAGCAGGAAGATGCCGAGTGTCTTGCCGACCAGAAGGGAGCCGAAAACAAGCCATGTTGCCGTGCCGAAAGATGAAAACTCCACGCCGGCGTTGGCGAGGCCGAAAAAGAAAAGACCGAAATCCACGACCACCTTCCATTCATGCTCGAAGGCGGCCAGGGTCGAGGCATCGCGGGGGTCCTCCTCGAAAAGATGCCTTGTTTCCCGCAATGGGTGGGGAAGAAACGGCACAACGAAAACAAGGGAAAGCGCGGGATGGAGGCCGGCGTTGTAGAGTCCGGCCCAACTGGCGCCGCCACCCGCGATGAGATAGGGCCAGTAGTTTCTGATCCGGGAGCGCCGCAGCGCCCAGGCAATCCCCATCCCCACCGCCACGAGGATGAGCCAGAGAGGCTCCAGGGGGTGGCTGGGGTCGGGATAAAAAAAGGCTATTATGGCAAGTCCCACCGCATCATCCGCTATGGCCAGCAGCAACAGGAACGAGACGGCCGGGTGATTGGCGCCGAAGACAATCCGCGCCACGAGCCAGGAAATGGCAATATCGGTGGCCGTAGGAATCCCCCAGCCGCTCACCAAATGAGCTGAGCCAAAAAACTGATTTAGCAGCAAATAAACCGCGACCGGACCGACAATGCCGCCGACCGTGGCTAATAACGGGCCGGCAGCCTTGCCGAGGGGGTGGAAATCACCTCCGGGCATGCAGCTTTCCGTAATTTCCGCCGCCGCGATGGCAAAGAAAAAAACCATGAAGATATCGTTGGTAATGAAGTGGAAATTCAGGGGGCCCAGGAGTTGCTTGTAATTGAATTCATGGTAGGTTTCGGGCCACAGGTTCGCCCAGAAAAGCGCAACGACGACGCCCGCAACAAGCGGTATCGAGAATTCCCGCAACATATTCAGCTGCTTATTCATAACCAATCCTTATTTCCTCAACACCCTGAGCAAGATTTTCCCCCGCCGGCCGGCACTGCCGGAGGATACGTCCGCTGTTATGTTTCCGGGAGCAATACCGAACCGATCAATCAGATACCCGCGAAGTGCCGCGGCGTTTCGCTTGTCCTCCCTGCCGGCAAAGCCGATACTATAGGTAAAGGAAGCGGGGCCGCCGGGAAGTTTCTCAATAGCCCCCAAAGCTCTTGCGCCTTCAGATGAGAGTGCCCCCCCATCCATTGAAAGCGTAGGGAGAAAAGGTAGCAGGGTAATCGACAAGTCAATGGGAGCTTTAAGCTCTCGCTCAGCGAGACGCCGGAGCATTTCATGTTCGTCGGCAGACAGGGGATAATCACGACGGAGCGAGATGATGAGGCCCACAGGCCCGGAAGATTCCGTCAATCGCAGGGTCAGGGCATCCGGGCCAAACGGCGCAACAACCGGTTCCAGCTCAGAACGAAGTCCCTTGAGCAACGCGGAGGAGCCAGACTCCACCAGCGCAATGTTTGGCGGTTCTTCCCGCTGTGCCGGCGCGGGGAGGTCACTCACCGGGAATAAGGGACGCGGTTTCGGCTCCACCCCTCCAGCCGTAACGAGAACCTGCTCCAGCTTCAGTTTAACCGGCTTTCCGAGAACAGTTGTCAACTCATTTTCCACTTTCTTTGCCGCCGGGTCCTCATAGAGTTTAACAGTATTGATCGACGCATTTATGCTTATTCCGTCGCTTCGTTCCACCTTGCTGAATCCCGTCAAGTGGGAAAGGTCCTGGTGATTCAGATGACTTTTCAGGACCCTCTCCACACGGCTGTTAACCTTAACCTTACGCAGGTCCGTCACCAGGGTATAGACAAGGGGAACGGAGATCAGGGCGAGCACCGTCCCTAGAATTATGAGACGCTTGCGGGCCGGGACCTTCTCCTCCGCAACCATTGCGCTGTGGAAATTGAACAGGTAAAAGACCAGATCGGCGGTAAGAACGATGGCCACGAAGTTGGTGAAAAACAGGAGGAAGCCGCCGAGACCCAAGATGGGACGGCCACTCCCCAGGCCGAATCCGACCACCGACAGGGGAGGAATAACCGCAGTGGCCACCGCCACACCGGTAGCGGTAATCAAATAATTTATCCTTGTGCAGAGGGCAACGGCACCGGCTGTGCCAGCAAGCATCGCGACAAAGAGATCGTAGATATTGGGGCGAACACGGGCAAGAATCTCGGAAGTCGGCTCATTGAGAGGCGAGATGAAAGTAACGAGAGTTGTCACCACGATGGTTAGGACAACACTCACGGCAATGGACCTCATCCCCTTCCGTGCAAGGGCCAAATCGCCGATGGTGAATGCGAGGCCCAGGGAGATAATCGGTCCCATGAGGGGAGAGATGAGCATAGCCCCGATAACCACCGCAACGCTATTGGTCAGAAGTCCCAGAAGCGCAATGACCCCTGCCAGCAAGAGCATCGCTAAATAGCTCCCGGAGAGCTCGACGTTCGCCACTGCGTTTCGGATGATCCCCCGATGGTCGATATCTGCGGTATGCTCGGCTATATACTCGCGGAGCCGTTTTATTTTGTAGCGCAAATAGGGATTAAACATAGCCCCCTCAAGGTGCAGTGCCTGCGGCACTCAAATCTGATTACCTTAAACATTAACAGCATTCGCCCCCCTCCACAACCCGACTAGCCTGAGTGTTCACAATGCCGGGGTGGCCAGAAGCAAGGGCCGATGGTTATACGAAATCATAGTGGGATTTATTCCCCACATCCTCTCACGTTGTCCCATCGGGTTCAGCGGCGGGCAGGTATATGGCAGCGAGGTTGCCGTCCATCTTCCTTTTGACATCCCTGAACCGCACCATCCTTTCACCCGAAAGTGGGTTCACCCTTGGTATTTTTGCCAGAACCGGATTTACAGGATTGCCATGGACTCTTATCTCGAAGTGAAGATGTGGCCCGGTGGAGATTCCCGTGGAACCGACGTAACCTATCGTTTGCCCCTGCACAACCTTACCATGGCGTCTGACTCCCTTCCCGATCCTTGAAAGATGACCATAATAAGTGCTGTAACCGTTCCAATGCCTTACGATTATCAGGTTGCCGTATCCCCCTTTTCGGCCGACAAAACTAACGGCCCCCGAACCGACAGCCGACACGGGAGTTCCTGCCGGTGCAGCGTAATCAATGCCGTTATGGGGACGGTATATTCTCAGCACGGGATTCAATCGGCTTGAAGAATAGCCCGAGCTTATGCGTCTGAAGCTGAGGGGTGCCTTGAGAAAGGCCTTTTTCAGCGGCCTGCCGTTACCGTCGTAATAGCGGGCCTTCCCGCCGGATTCGAATCTGTAGGCGCTGAGGGTCTTGCCGTTGGTGCCGATATATTCGGCGCAGAGAATCTTGCCGTATTTCTTGAATTCACCTTTACGGTAGTCCTTCTCGACGACTATTTTGAAAAGATCGCCTTTCCTCAAATCGCTGGCAAAGTCCAAATCCCATGCGAAAATGTCGGACAGATCAAGGGCAAGCGACAGTTTTTCACGATCCGAAGGGAGCGACGAAACCAGATTGTCTCTTATGCTTATGCCGATATGAGCTATCTTCTTGTCGTATCTGATTTTTTTCTTTTCTGCTTCGAATCCCCCTTCGCCTCGGACAGCCTCCATTCTGAAAACATCATCCACCCAATAAGTAAACGCGCAGACCCTGTTATCCTCATCCACCTTTATCTTGTAGCGATGATCCGGGATAACGTCGGACAGCGGGTGCACCGAGGCGGAGGCTTCACTGATTTCAAAAAAATCAGACAAGCTCAGACCCACTGCTGTCCCATAGTTGATACATAAAAGAGAAGGCTCTGAGAGCTACTTG
>CAZBEB010000010.1:0-155388 GCA_964490805.1 uncultured Geobacter sp. | reverse complement strand
CGCAAAGACTGCCCCGCCCCCCGCCCCCAGGGATGACAAGAAGGGCGACGACCTGTCCGACAACTCCACGGTCCGGGTTGATGTGAAGCGGCTTGACGATCTTATGAACCAGGTGGGGGAACTGGTCCTGGAACGCAACCGGATGATGCAGCTCAATACCGACTTCCAGGGTGGCGATGACACCATCTTCGGTGAAGAGTTCAGCAAACTCTCCAAGCGTATCAGCTTTGTCACTTCGGAACTCCAGATGCAGGTTCTCAAGATGCGGATGATCCCGGTGGAAAAGGTCTTCAAGAAGTTCCCCCGCATCGTGCGCAACATGGCCAGAGATCTGGGCAAGGATGTGGACCTGGTGGTCCTTGGCGAGGAGACCGAACTGGACCGGTCGGTGGTGGACGAAATAGGCGATCCGCTGATACACCTGATTCGCAATGCCATGGATCACGGCCTGGAGACCCCCGACGAACGGGTTGCAGCAGGCAAGCCCCGCAAGGGAACCCTTATCCTCTCGGCAGCCCACGAGGGGAACCAGATCGTCATCAGCATCAAAGATGATGGCAAGGGGATAAACACCGATGTCGTTGCCAGAAAAGCCAAGGAGAAAGGGCTGGTGACCGACGAGCAGCTTGCCGCCATGGGGCAGCGCGAGCTTATGGATCTTATTTTCCTCCCCGGCTTCTCCACCAAGGAGAAGGCCACCGACCTCTCGGGGCGTGGCGTCGGCATGGACGTGGTCCGGACCAATATCAAAAAGCTGAATGGCATCATCGACATTCGCAGCGAGCTGGGGCAGGGGTCGGAGTTCATCCTGAAGCTTCCCCTCACCCTGGCCATAATCCAGTCGCTTCTGGTGGAGGTGGAGGACGAAACATACTCGCTCCCCCTGGCGGCAGTAATGGAGACTCTCCGGGTGGACGAGCGGGAATTTCACACCATTGGCGACCAGGAGGTGCTGAAGCTGCGCGATTCGGTGCTCCCGCTGATGCGGCTGCAGAAAATTTTCAACGTGGCGCCAAGTTCAAAAAGCCGGACCGCCTGCTACGTGGTCGTGGTGGGTGTGGCGGAGAAGCGTGTCGGGCTTGTGGTTTCGCGGCTTCTGGGGCAGCAGGAGGTAGCGATCAAGTCCCTCGGCAAGTATCTGGCGAATCTCCCCGGCATTGCCGGCTCCACCATACTCGGTGACGGGCGGGTCACGCTCATCATTGACCCGGCGGGACTTCTGGAAAACAGCGACGGAGGCGGAAGCGGCCGCATGGCGGCCTGACCCGGCACTAAAGACCGAAACCAGCGTGATAAAGGGACACTCGTGACACTCTCCGACAAGGATTTCGAATTCTTCAGGGACTTCATTTACAATCACTGCGGAATGTACTTTCATTCAAGCAAGAAGTATTTCCTGGAAAGCCGCCTTTCCCGCCGCCTCGAGGCGACCAACGCACCGAGTCTCATTGCGTATATGGGAATGTTGAAGGATACCCGGACCAAATCCGACGAAATGCTGAAGCTTTTGGATGAAATCACCACCAATGAGACCTGCTTCTTTCGCAACCCTCCCCAGTTGAAGGCCCTGGAAAATGTTTTTCTCCCCGAAGTCGTGGCAACCAAGGGGAAAATAGGCTTCCGCAAACTCAGGATATGGAGCGCCGGTTCGTCATCGGGCGAAGAAGCCTACACCATGGCCATGCTCCTGCTGGAGAAGCGGGCCACGATTCTCAAGGACTGGATCATCGAGATCGTGGGAACCGACATCAGCGAGACGATTCTGGCCCAGGCTCGGGAAGGTGTCTACAGCGCATACTCGGTACGCAACACCCCGGATTTCTACAAGAAGAAATACTTCCGCGAAGAGACCGGTGGACGTTTCATCCTCTCGCCCGACGTGAAGAAACTGGTAAGCTTCAGCCATCTGAACCTATACGAAGACTCGAAAATGGTCTTCATGAAGAGCTTTGACTTCATCTTCTGCGCCAACGTCCTCATCTACTTCGACCTGGCGTCCAAAACCAAGGTGGTTCAGCACTACTACAACAACCTTCAGCCCTACGGCTACTTCTTCGTGGGGCAGTCCGAATCCCTGCACGGCGTAAACGACAAGTTCAAAACGGTCCATTTCCCCGGCGGATTTGCGTACAAAAAGTGAAAGGCGGAACGGATAGCGTGGAACAATCAAGTAAAATGGAAAAAGCTGCCGCTCTGATCCGGGGAATGACCGATCTCCCCACAATCCCCGCCGTGGCCACCCAGGTCCTTTCTCTCCTGGACCAGCCGGAGGTGGAAATAGACCAGGTGGCGGAACTCCTTCTCACCGACCAGGTCATGGCGGCGCGGGTCCTGAAGATGGTCAACTCGCCGCTCTACCGGCCGGCCACCGTTATCACGTCCCTCAAGGGCGCCCTGGTCTACCTGGGGCTCCGGCACATCAGGGAATTCATCCTTACCTGCGCCTTTATCCAGAGCTTCGAGGGAAAAGACGGGGTTCTCGGCGTGAAACCGTTCTGGGAGCACTCCTTCGGCGTCGGCATCGTGGCGCGCCTGATTGCCGCGAAGGTGGGATACCACGATACCGAAAAGGCCTACATCGGCGGCCTCGTTCACGACATCGGCGAAGTTTTTCTGAGCTATTACCTGAAAGCCGAATTTCAGAAGATCGTGGACACCATCAAAGAAACGCCGACAAAGCTAGTGGAGGCGGAAGAGCGCATTCTCGGCACCACCCATTGCGAAGTGGGGCTCTGCCTTGCGCGCGAGTGGCATTTCCCCGCCGACTACTGCGAGATCATAGCCTGCCATCACGCACCGCAGGAGGCGAAAAATGCACCGAGGCTCACTGCCATCGTGAATCTGGCAGACCTCTTCTGTACGGTACGCAACCTCGATTACGGCGGGAAGGAATGGACGAGCTTCTCCCTGGCGGATGAGCCGGCATGGGAGATGATACAGGACAAAGGCGGGAAGCTAGAAGGATTCGATGTGGAACGATTCTGCTACGAGCTTGACGATGAAGTGGAAGAAATCCGCGAGCTGGTAACTAACATCTTCAAGGACAGGTAACGGCATTATGCCTCTGACTCAACCTAGAAAACTGCGCGTACTAGTTGTAGACGACTCATCGTTCATGCGGATGGTTATCCGGAGCGTTCTGGAGAAGGACCCCGCCATCGAGGTTATCGGAATAGCCATGGACGGGGTAGAGGGGGTGGAAAAGGCCCTTACCCTCAGACCCGACCTGATAACCATGGACATTGAAATGCCCCGGCTCGACGGCATTGCGGCGTTGAAACAGATTATGGTTAAGGCTCCGACCAGGGTCCTGATGGTTTCCACTCTCACCTGCGAGGGGGCAAAAGCCACCTTCGACGCCCTCGACGCCGGCGCCATCGACTATATCCCCAAAAACGTCACCGACAGCATCGACGCCCAGAAAATCTTCAAGGAAGAGCTCCTCCGGAAGGTAAAAGGAGCCGCGGCCTCGATACTCGGCAGGTCCCTGGTGGAAACCGCCCCGCCGCGGGTCGTGGTGCCGCCGCGCCCCATTGCACGCCCCCGGCTGGCGGGCCAGCACTACCAATACGTGGGGATCGGCGCATCCACCGGCGGCCCGGTGGCCATCCAGGAAGTTCTCGGCCGGATACCGGGCAATTTCCCCCACGGCATCGTAGTCGCCATCCACATGCCCAAGGCGTTCACCGGTCCCTATGCCGAACGGCTCAACACCAAGTGCTCACTCCAGGTGAAGGAGGCAAAGGCCGGGGACATTGTCCAGCCAGGAGTGGTGCTCGTGACCCCGGGAGGCTTGCATACGGCGCTGTTCCGCCAGGGAAGCAGCATAGCCGTCCGCACTATTCCCACCTCCGAGTGCCCCCAGTACATCTACATCCCCTCGGTCGACCATATGCTGACCACCTTTGCCGATGCCTGCAACGGATCGCTGCTCGGCGTTATCCTGACCGGCATGGGTGCCGACGGCTTCAAGGGAATGAAACATCTCAAGACCGTGGGGGGAGGTACCATCGTACAGGACGAGGCAACCTCCACCATTTACGGCATGCCCAGGGCCTGCATCGAAGGGGGGGTTGCCGACACGATTCTCCCCCTTACCCAGATAGGACCCGAGATCTCGAAGATCGCCGGCTAACGGCGTGCGGTAAGGGTCAGACCGCCCGGAACAACCCGGACGCAACACCGGGAGTATCCCAGCCGCTTGAGGCGAAAGAGGATAAACGGCGCGGCAAGGGCCGGACAGCCGGGGAAAAAGAGCGAGAGCACCCCATCATCAGTGACGGCTTGCGACGGGTCGGCAAGGATGCCGGGGATGTCGCCGGGTTCCACGGGGGAGAATTCCCGGGGACCGGGAACAAGTTGACGGGCGGCGTTCCAGCCAGGAGCGCCGCCCTTTTGCGTGCGTGGGAAAAGGGCATTGGCCGCGACAATGGCAAAAAGCCTCATGCCCGCAAAAAAAGCCATGGGGTTACCTCATGCATGGTGTAGACAAGCGGGAATACGTTGCATAGAATGGGGTCCCGAATCCAGTCTTTACGGAAATCCGATGAAAAACCAGCAGCACGTGTCATCGCATTCGGCTGAGGCTTCCCAGCCCGTCACCGATCCCAGTGAAACCCGGCGGCAACTGCTCCGCCTATTAATCCCGGGAGTCCTCGGCGACAAAGACCTTCAGCGGCGGATTTCGCGGATAGAGGAGCGGTTTCGCGTCTACGCCGACACCATCCCCTTCGGCCTCTGGGGCGAAGGGCTCGCCATCACGACGGAGATGCGGGCTGTCACAAACCTGCTGCTCCCCCAGGAAGAACTGAGCCGTGCCTTCCAGCGGCTTCTGCGCCTCGCCCTCACCTGCGACGCATCCCTCGAAGGAACCCCACTGCAAACAGCAGCCTCATGGCCGGACTGTCTGGAGCGCCTTGAGCCCCCCTTCAGGGAAGCAAACCCTGCCCGCCTTCTGGCGAAGCTCGCGGCTGACGGCGAATTTCGCCTCTGCTTCCTGTTCTCCCTCTTCGTCCCCCGCCGCCACGGAGCCAGCGCCGATCGCTATCCAGGTCAAGGGGATTTTTTGACCCGCCGGCTCGGTACAACCGGCGAGAGCCGGGGGAGAGTTCTCCAATGCCTCGACGCCGCGTGCGGTGCCGGAGAAGGAACCTATGGCCTCGCCCGCCTCCTGCTGAAGACCGGTCTCCCCCCCGGCAGCTTCCAGGTCACCGGCTCCAGCCGGGATCCCCTCGAAATATTCGCGGCCATCCACGGTTTTTTCCCCCACGACCCGCAGCGGCAGGAAGCCTTTCGCCGCCTCCGGGAAGAACTTCACTCAGCCGGCGCCCTTGAACACCTCCGCTTCACCGCCGCGGACCTTACAACCAGAACCGCCGGCAACGAAACCTTCGATATCATCCTCTGCAATGGAATTCTCGGCGGACCGTTCATGCATGAACGGCAGACCCTGGAGCGGGTCGTGGCGGGATTGGTAGGCCGCCTGGCGGCGGGAGGGATCATACTGGCGGCGGACCGCTTCCACGACGGGTGGAAGCGGGTCGCGCCGCCTGCGATGTTGGGTGGAATCCTTGCCAGCAGAGGATTGTCGGTGGTTGCGGCCGGAGAGGGTATCGCCGGAATCAGAGCCGAATAAGTGCCCCGCCCCAGGAAAGCCCGCCGCCGAATCCCATGATGAGAAGAAGCTGGCCCGGCTTGAGGATGCCGTTGCGGATATTCTCGTCCAGCGCAAGGCCCACCGAAGCGGCGGCAGTATTACCGTAACGGTCCAGATTGAGCAGGAAACGCTCCTTGGCGAGGCCGGTTTTTTTAGAGATGAAATCGATAATCCGCACGTTGGCCTGATGGGGAATGATGTAGTCGATATCCGAGATATTCACGCCCGCCCTGGCGGTGACCTCCTCGATTATCCGGGGGATCACATCGGTGGCGAAGATGAATACCTGCTTGCCGGACATCTTGAAGGTATTATCGCGGCTGGCGATGGTGTCGGCGGTGACGGGACAGCGTGAGCCCGAGGACGGTATCTGGATCAGTTCCCAGCCGCCGCCGTCGCTATGGATCACGCTCTGGAGAATCCCCCGCTTCTCCTCGGTGGCGCCGAGGATGACGGCACCGGCTCCGTCGCCGAACAGGGGACAGGTCCCCTTGTCCTGGAAGTCCAGGAATTTCGAGTAGGTATCGGCACCGATAACCATGACCCGCCGGTACTTGCCGGAGCGGATGAAGTTTTCGGCGGTTTCCACCCCGAAGATGAAACCGCTGCAAACGGCGTTCATGTCGAAGGCAACGGCATTTTTTGCGCCGATGTTTTTCTGGACCATGCAGGCGGTTGCAGGCAGATACATGTCGGGAGTGGAAGTGCCGACTATGATGCAGTCAAGCTCGCCGGGCTCCATGTTGGCATTGGCGAGGGCACTGAGGGCCGCAGCGGTGGCCAGATCCGACGTGGATACATCGGGAGCGACGAAACGGCGCTCGCGGATTCCAGTGCGGGATTCGATCCAGTTGTCGGCGTCATCCACCAGGTAGCTGAAAAAAGAATTGGGAACGACCCGCTCTGGAACGCACCCGCCCGTTGACACGATTTCGGCATGAATCATCGCTGCAACTCCATTCTGACCCGTGATACACGCAAGCCCCCAGGTCCGGGGGCCACATGCTAACCCATTGTTTTATCTCACAGGTTACATGATTTTGTCAAACGCAATTTTACTGCTCGGATGATTCTCCCTTGCGCCGATCCACAAGGGCATCGGCTACAGCATAACACCACAGGGCAGCGAAGCAGGCCAAAAGCGCCCGAGCAGCTGGCGCAACAGAAGAAAGCTTTGCAGCAACAGCGTTTGCATCAACGACACCCGTAAGCTGCGCCTCAACGAGCACGGGGCCCATACCCTTGAGAATAAGGAAAAACGCTCCCAAGAGAAAGATATTGGCAAAGGCGATGAGCACCACGCCCTTGACCTGCTCTCCCCGCACCACCTGACCAAGCCCAGGCAGTACAAAGGCGGAGAGAAGGGCTGCTTTAACATTCAGTTTCATTGAGATCCTTTCAAGCTATGCAGACTGTCGCATCAGGGGGCGGACAAAAAGTGAACCAGCGGGTCAAAAATGATGTTAATTCGGGGATTATAGGGGTTGTTGAACCGAACGATTTCTGCTACTAATGCCACAATTATGGAGTCTAACGCAACGCGAAAACGGCGTGAGCGGCTTATTCCGCTCCTCAAGGACCCGGCCACGGAGGTACGGCTGGCTGCGTCCGCAGCCCTTGAACGCCTTGACGGCGCAGGCAGCTTTGTCGAGGTGACCGAACTTCTGAAAAAGGGAGACCGGGGGGCAAAGGTAAAGGCCATCTACGCCCTCGGCAAAATCGGCGGTGAACGGGTCCTGCCACCCCTCATCTACTGCGCCAACCGCCCCGAAGAGGACATAAAGTCGGCCGCCATCGAGGTCCTCGGCCCCCTCGCCCATCCGCAGGCGTTTCCAGTTCTTGTCCACGGGCTCCAGGAAATCAACACCGCCATCCAGGCCAAGGCAATTGCCGCCCTCTCCCACTACCGCACCCCGGAAACGGTCCGACTGCTATCGCCCTTCCTCGACGCCGGCGACGGCTTCCTCGATGCAGAAGCCGCCCTGGCCCTCGGCAAGATCGGCGGGCCGGAGCTGGAAGCCAAGTTGCTGGCACTTCTCGATTCCCCCCATGCGCAAACCCGCGAGGCAGCGGCAACGGCCCTGGGGATGCTCCCGCTGGGCCCCTGACGCTCCGTACCTCGCCCCTCTGTCATTCCAGGTAGCGGGAAACATCTACGGACGCCAGATACGGATCCACCTCGGCAACAATCCCCCGGCCATCTTCCTGTGCCAGATCAACAATGAACGGCGTCAGCAGCATCTTCCCAGCCCCATCCTTTATCACCTTGACGGTCGGGCGATCTCCGCCCCGGGGCGCGGGCCGAAACACTACCGATATCTCGCCCGAGTCAAGCCTGACGAGGGTCCCAACGGGATACCGCCCCAGCATTTCCGCAAAGGTCTCCACCAGTTTCGGATCCAGTTGCGTTCCGGCCAGCTCCCTCAACATCTTGACAGCTTCCCTCGGATTAAGGGGGGGTTTGTAGACCCGTAGAGTGGTGATGGCGTCGTAGCAGTCTGCCACAGAGATGATATCGCACGCCCTCTCAAAGTGGAGGCCCAAGGCCCACGCGGGATAGCCATTGCGGGAGAAGCCGATATGGTGTCCCAGCACAGCCTGGGCCACATACGAACTCACCCCCTCAATGTCGCCCACTATCCGGGCGCCATCCTCCGAATGCCGTTTCATCTGCTCGAATTCATCGGGTGAAAGCTTCCCCGGCTTATTGAGGATATCCTTCGCCACCCGTGTCTTCCCCACATCATGGAGGAAACCGGCCATCCCCAACTCTCTCAGCTGATCTTTCGCCAAATCAAGGGCGGCCCCGATGGCCATTGTGAGGATTCCCACGTTCACGCTGTGATAGAAGGTGTAATTGTCGTAGTCCTTTATCATGGCGAGCCCCAGCAGCGTTGACGGTTCCCTGATGGCAATTTCGGCCACCCGGTCCACAACGCCGCCAAGAGCATCAGTGCTGGGAATCCGGCCGCTCTCCACATCCTTGAAAAGGGAGCTTACTACGGTAATTGCCTGCCGGTAGGTGGCAAGGGGGTCGAACTCTTCCTCAAACTCCTCCGGCTGCAACTCTTGAGGCTCGACAATAACATGGCTGCATCCCCTGCGGGAGAGTTCCGCCGCCAGGTTCCCTCCCGTGATATTCCGCCGGGAGAGCAGGTTCACCAGCTCAAGCAGCTCCGAGACAACAACTCCCTTCTGAAACATGACGGACCGGATTTCCCGCGCCGCGAGAATCCCCGCAAGCTCATCCACGGAAGCGGTGGGAGTGAAGAAAAGGTGCTGCTCCATGAACAGGACACCGTCGAGAATGCCGAGACGCACCTCCTGTTTATCCCTGAGCGCTTCATCCAAAAGGGCGCGGATTTCACCCAAAGGCTGGGCAACAGCGGGATGGGCCTCGGGATAGAGCAAAACGCCCTTGACGGTGCCTGCCAGAAGGAGAATTGCCCGTTGCGCCTGCTCCAGTGACAACTCAGACATGGGATACTCCCTTCTGCCTCTGCTCTATGGTGCCGGCAGCCGCAACGCAGGCCAAGCCGACACGCCCCCCCTTTGCCGCAAGCTCCGAAAGCAGGGGCATGACCGATGGGTCACCAATCTGGCCGAGAGCGGCGGCAGCAAGGCAGCGCAACTCCTCTCCCCGCCGCGGGGAGAACCAGTGGCGGCTCCCGAGCAATCTTGCAATTACCGGGACGGCACGCCGGTCGCCGATCCTGCCGAGGGCCGCAAGAGCATCCCTTTTTAGCAACAGGGTGCGAAGAAAGCAGTCCTGCTTTGCCGCAACGGCAAGCAGGGCCTCCACTGCCCGATCGCTCTTGATCGTACCGAGAGAAACCGCCGCCAGACGCCGGAGGACCGGATCGCGGGAAGAAGCGAGACAACCGATGATAGCCTCCTCCGACTCTGGGCCATCGATCCGGATTAGGCTCCGGAGAGCTTCGCGGCGCACCCCCTCATCGGGATGGCTGAGGCATCGCCCCAGTTGCGCCACGCAACCGCCATAGCCCACCTCGCCAAGGATCTCCGCAGCGGCTTGGACCACATGGCCGCGCTCATCATCCAGGAGCGGCGCCAGAAACGGCCCCACCTCTTCCCCTACCGCCACAAGGGCTGCAGTAAGGTTTTTAAGGGGACGGCCCGTTTCCGCGCAACAGAGGCGCCTCACGAGGGGTGCCGCTGTCCGGACGCCCAACTCGGCAAAGAGGGGCAGGAGGCGCACCCCCTCCATGGCTCCCTGGGCCTCAACGCTGCGGACGAGAAAATCGACCATCGCCTCACCAACAGCCTGTTCGAAGGCAAGGAGCGCGCTGCCGCGCCTGGCAAGCCCCACCCTTTCATCCCTGGCATGCTGCAGAAGGAGCTCCAGGGGCGGAATGAGCCGCTCGAACTCGCCAACGGCCTGCAAACGGACACTCTCCTTCACGAAGTCCCTGGCAAGCTCCCGGTAGCGTTCATCATCGGGTTCCCGCTCCATGAGCGCAACAAGCTCCTCGAGAGATGCCGTCACCTGCTCCACGCCATGTTCCCCCGGAGGTGGCGGAGCGGGCTCGGAGACAGTATCACCCCTAGCGAAGGAGGGAGGCGATTGGTCGTCTGGCTGCTCTCCCATCTCCATCGATTCGGCAAGTGACGCTTCGATCTCCTGCCGTTTGCGGTCAATGGCCGTCAAATCGATTTCGTTGACCCATATGGTTGTGATCCCCCGATTCGCCATAAGCGTTTCCATACCGCCAGCCGAGGGGATACTGCGATGGTCAAGGGAAAGAAGTGCAAGGAACGCCTCCATATCCGACGGGGAAATGCCCGGCAGAAATGCCAGGCGGCGCACACGCCGAATGAAAAGCTCCCGGGCAAGGGACAGCATCATTGGCGTCTGTTCCACGAACGCGGAGCCATCGGAGGCCGCAAAGCCCCCCTTGCCTATGGACAGCATAAGCGGGTCACTTCCCACGGCATCGCGAAGAGCATCGAAAGCCAGCCTGAGGCTTTCCGCCCGCAGAGGATGCCCAGCCGGATAAAATCCCATGACCTTGAGCGCCCTGTGGAGTTCTGCAAGGGCAGAGTTACGCCTCCGGGCCTCCCCGTCATCACTCCTGCGTCGCTGTGCATCGCTCTTAACCATCCTTATCCTTCTCCCCAAAACTAAACGCTTATATCAAGTTATATCAAACGGAGCGCCTTGAGGGAAACTTTCTGACACCGGTTGCCCGGCGGCTGCCGTTGACAGACACCCCGAATCGGTTTAGAACGTAGCCTTGCCCCCCGGCCCTTAAACACATTGCGGAGGATTACCCGCTTGAAAGTCATGACGTTGTACGTCTGCCAGAACTGTGGATATCAGTCACCCAAATGGCTTGGCAAATGCCCCGACTGTGCCGCCTGGAACAGCCTCGTCGAAGAAGTGAAGAGCAAGGGGAGAGGAAACTCCCCGGTTCTTCCGGCCGGCGCGGCGCCGATCTCCATCAGCGATGTCGCTGGAGAAGCTGAAGAGCGGCTTTCCTGCGGCATTGCCGAATTCGACCGGGTACTGGGCGGAGGGCTCGTAGCCGGCTCCGTAGTCCTCATCGGCGGCGATCCGGGCATCGGCAAATCAACCCTTCTTTTGCAAGTGATGGACCACTTGGCCCGCTCTGCCGGACCGGTACTCTACGTCTCCGGCGAAGAGTCAGCGCGCCAGACGAGGCTGCGTGGAGAACGGCTGGACATCCGGGCCAAGGAACTCCTCCTCCTTGCCGAGACAGCTCTCGAAACGGTGCTGGCCCAGATCGACGCCGTGGCTCCCAGGGCCGTGGTCATTGACTCCATCCAGACCATGTACGCCCCGGGGCTCGAATCGGCACCCGGAAGCGTGAGTCAGGTACGGGAGTGCGCGGGGCGCCTCATGGCGGCCGCCAAACGCAGCGCCATTCCCACCTTCATCGTCGGGCACGTCACCAAGGACGGCTCCATTGCCGGCCCCAGGGTTCTGGAGCACATGGTCGACACGGTCCTCTATTTCGAAGGGGACCGGGGGCACGCCTTCCGTATCCTGCGTGCGGTCAAGAACCGCTTCGGCTCCACCAACGAAATAGGCGTATTCGAGATGAAGGAGGGTGGCCTCTCCGAGGTCCGCAACCCCTCTGAAATCTTCCTCGCGGAGCGGCCGCTGGGGGTTTCGGGCTCCGCCGTCATAACCACCATTGAAGGAAGCCGCCCCCTCCTGGTGGAGCTGCAGGCCCTCGTCACCCCATCATCCCTGGGGGTCCCCCGCCGCACCACCCTCGGGGTCGATGCCAACCGACTGGCCCTGCTGGTGGCCGTCCTTGACAAGAAAGTGGGGCTCCACATGGCAGGGCAGGACATCTTCCTGAACGCTGCCGGCGGCGCCCGGGTAAGCGAACCGGCTGCCGACCTCGGCATGGTGGCAGCCCTCGCCTCCAGCCATCTGGACAAGGTCATCGATCCGCAGACGGTCATAGTCGGCGAAGTGGGTCTGGCCGGCGAAGTCAGGGCCATTACCCAGCTTGAGACCAGGGTGCGCGAGGCCGCAAAACTCGGCTTTACGCGGGCCGTAATCCCCGCCGGAAGCCTTAAGCAGGTGGCATCCATGGAGGGAATGGAAGTAATTGGCGTAAAGTCGGTGGAGGAAGCTCTCGAGCGGCTTCTATGACATCATTGTAAATAAGAGCCATCTTACTTTTTTCTTTACTTGACCATGCAATCCCTTTATTATCTGAGCGATTTACCGTATATCAAGGGAGACGCGTGGCATGGATAAGGAGAAGCTCGAATATTTCAGATCGATCCTCAACGAGGAGATTCGCTCGCTCCAGGAAGAGGCAGGAAAAACGGTCTCGGAAATGACCGTCGATTCCACCAGTTTCCCCGATCCAACCGACAGGGCTACCCAGGAATCGGACCGAAGCTTCGAGCTCCGCATCCGGGACAGGGAACGCAAGCTTATCAACAAGATCCGTGAGGCCATCGAGCGGATAGACGATGGGACTTTCGGCACTTGCGAAGTATGCGGAGAGGATATCAGCGAGGCGCGCCTCAAGGCCCGTCCGGTCACAACCCTCTGCATCGACTGCAAAATGGAACAGGAACGGAAAGAAAAACACCCGTAAACCTCCTCCATCGCATCCTCCCCGTAGCACTTACTTCATACCGGAGCAGGGATGGCTGTTCAGAATCAGTACATGATAGTGAGCAGTGCGATTCGGATAGCCAACGCCTCCGAGCTGCCACACCATGTACGCCTGAAAGCCTTCCTGAACCTCATCGCCGCAACATTCCACTGCGTATCAGCCACCATATACCTTGCCGGCGGGGGAGGAAAACCCTCTCTCAACCGCAAGATATCACCGCTTCTCCCCAACGGGATCAGCGACTGCAACATCCCTTTCGGGAAAGGAGTCGCGGGGAAATGCGCGGCAAAGGGGAAACTCCTCCGCCGCACGGCCGCATCCCTGCATCCCGACGAGCCGTGCACAGGCAGCGAACGCCATGTGGATGCCTACCCCATAACCGACGGAGAACGATTTCTCGGTGTCCTGTCGCTCGGATTCCGCGACACCCCCGTCCCCAGCAGCGAGGACAGCGAACTTCTCCAGGTTCTTATTACCGAGGCCTCCGGCGTCATTCGCTGCAAGCTCGCCCTCGACGACATGAACAAACAGCTTGAAGAGCATGCATTCCTCTACCGGATCAGCAACGCAATGCTCTCCACCATCAAGCTGAACCGCCTCGTGCATCTGATTCTTTCAGCCCTCACTTCAGGCACTCCTCCCCTGTTCGACCGGGCAATGCTTTTTCTTGCCAACGAACGGACGCAAACCCTTCAAGGCATGACCGGAACAGCCAGAACCGAAGCAACTGAAACGGCCGCGGACGCGCCCGCCGCACCCATGCCGGACATCTTGAACATTGCAGACGATGACATCGCTTCTCTACAGCAAACCGAATTTTGCCAACTTGTCAAGGAGACAAGACTCCCCCTCGACAGCTCCCGCAACCATATCTCCCGGGCAGTGCTCGACAGGGAACTTGTCTACGTGGACAACCCCAAGCGGAATCACCCCATTGACCGCCCTTTCAACCGGCGCTTTGGCAGCACCCCCTTCGCCGTAGCCCCCCTCATAGCCCATGAACAGGTTATTGGCGCCATAATAGTAGACCACAGCGTAAGCGGGCGGCCACTCACCCCAAGCGAACTGAACCTGCTCCAGCTATTCACCAATCAGGCGGGAATGGCCGCTGAAAACTCCATCCTCTACAACCGGCTCGAAGAAACCAACCGCAACCTCCATGACATACAAGCCCGTCTTCTGCAGGGGGAAAAACTCGCCGCCATCGGCAAAATGGCGGCTGGAGTGGCCCATGAGCTCAAAAACCCTCTTGTCTCGGTGGGAGGCTTTGCGGGACGGTTGAAGAAAAAACTTCCGGCCGAGTCGGAGGAATGGCAATACGCCGACCTCATCACCCGCGAAGTCCATCACCTGGAAACGATGCTGACCGACATCCTCTACTTCTCGAAAAAGACAACCATATGCTACGCCAAGTGCAGCATTAACCAAGTCATCGACGACGCACTGGCCGTGGTGACGATTCCACTAGAAGAGAAGAGCATTAGAGTCAACAAGCTCCTGGCATCGCGCCTGCCATCGGTTCTGGGCGACTATCAGCAACTCCGCCACGTTTTCATCAACCTGTTCAGCAACGCCAATGACGTCATGGAGCCGGGAGGGATACTGGAGATCGAATCCGGTCCCGCCAAAATCAATGGTAGCCGGGCCGTAGCGGTTCGGGTCGCCGACACGGGAGCGGGAATCCTGAAAGAACACATTCACACCCTCTTCAGCCCATTCTTCACCACAAAGGAGAAAGGGACCGGTCTCGGCCTTTCCATCGCCCATAAAATCATAACCACCCACGGCGGAAAAATTGAAGTCACAAACCGCAAAGCCGGGGGAGCCGAATTCACCGTCACCATCCCGGTATCCCCCTAATTTTGTTCTTTTCAAGGGAACCAGTTTACGGTATAAACAGTTGGGTTGTCCGGTTATCCGGACTCTGCACCATGAACAACGGGGACGTAGCTCAGCTGGGAGAGCGATGCGTTCGCAACGCATAGGTCGAGGGTTCGATCCCCTTCGTCTCCACCAGATAAAAACAGGGGACTTGGCTTCATAGCCGGGTCCCCTGTTTTTTTGATTAGCAATACTTATTCATTGGCTATAAACGGGACGGAATGAAACTCGCTTGAAACCGAACCATTATCTTATCCCTTCTCCCTCCCCATTGCCCCCTTGTTTATTCAAGAACCAGACAATCGAACCCTTGCCATCACCAACACATCAGAATATTCGAATTTCAAAAAGATATGTCATATTTCATGGTGATTATTGCTTTTAAAAAACTACAGGGCCAACTCCAGCTGCTTGCATTCCGGCCCCGATTCCTTGCGCTCCGGTCCATAGGGCGAAATAACCATCGAGGGCGAAGACACTGAGCATTGCGCGAGGTTGGCAGCGATGTTTTTCGGGTTCAGGTTGGCGTAGCAGTAGGTGCATTGGAACGAGCAGGTGTTGTACATCCCCATGTCTATGGATTCGGCACAGAGGCATGCGCCCCGCTGGTTTTTGTCTTTCGGGAAGTCTTTCCCGATACCTAAAAGGAATCTGATCAGCCTGCCGTCGATGCAGCTGCCGTGGTCTATGCCGAGCCGGACAAAGTCAAACTGCTCGGCACAGGAGAGGACTTCCAGGCCGTAATGGTCGCCAATTTGCTTTATCCAGGCGGCAAACCGGAGCATCTCCTCCCGGCGACTTTCGTCGGTGACATCAATGACCCGGATCCCTCTCGCCTTTTCCAGTTCATTTATCCTCCCTGCAACCTTGCCGTAGAAATCAAGGAAGCTGAAGACCATCCGCTTGACATGTCCCTGCAATGCCGCAGCGGTGCTGGCGATCATTTCCCGATGGTATTCGATGGGGGTGACATCGCTTACGATGATCGGGTCATAGCGCCAGATCACCCTGTGGGGGCCTATTCTCCGGCTCAGTTCCCTGAATACGGCAATACGCTCGGCCAGCGGCGGCACATGGGGCTCGAAAATTTCTCCATAGGGGTTCAGGGTGAACTGGAAGTAGTAGCGATAGCCCCGTTTGTCTAGTTCATCGAGATGGGGCAGAAGCGGTTTCGGATTCTTTGTCCAGAAGACGATGGCGTCCACGTCTTGGGGCGCCAGGCTCACAACTTTTACCTGTTTTGCATTGAAGGGGTTCACGCTATGGAAATAGCCCGCCCTGATCCGGTTCATGAACCAGTCGGCGAAAAAGGCCGGGATATCGGTTCTGCGGCTTGCGGAGATGATCGACATGGGTACCTCTTGATAAATAGCGGAATTTGACCTTGTGCTTCGGCCACAAGAGCCCCTCGCCGATGAAGGGGTTGTAGTGGAGGGTTTTGGTGATGGTGGATGAAATACTCCGTCGGGACTGCCCTGTTCGTTGTCAGCGAATATATCATCATAGGCGTTTTCGACAAACACCATTACCTTGCTCGGCTGGCATCAGCGCTTGTTTTTAAGGAAGTTGCCGGAGCAGCCTTACCCTCATTTCCTTGGCAACCGGATTGACACCCTAGAACAAAAAATGATAATAAATTTTATTTTATATTTGGCCGGTCTAAGAAAGCCCCGTCTTCTTGACCCTCCCGTTTGCCCGATCACTTTGCCGACCACAGAACCCAAGGGAGAACACGATGAAGCGTCTAGCCGCTTTATTGATCTATATCTCTGCCATTGCATCACTATGTTCCTGCTCTTCGACCCCGGCAGTGAAGCCTCCGCTGGAGTGGGGCTACGAGAAGGAGGCAATCACCGTCACCCTTAAGGGCGCCACCCAGTTGAACCTGTTTCAGAAAACCCCCCACGCCCTCGTCGCCTGCCTATACCAACTCCGCGACCCCAACGGCTTCAACCAGTTCCGCTCGGAACCCGACGGCTTGGCAAAGCTCCTGGAATGCGGCCGGTTCGACCCGGGGGTGGCTACGGCAAAGCGGCTCGTGATCCAGCCGGGACAGGAGCTGACCGAGACCCTGGACCGGGCCGAGGGTGCCCGCTATGTTGGATTCGTGGCGGGTTACTACCGGCTGGACAGGGAGCGTTCGGCCCGCCTCGTATCTATCCCCGCCGTGGAGGAAACCAAGGGATTCATTCGTCGGACCAAGCTCGTGAAACCGGGACGGCTTGACATGAAACTCCTCCTGGGTCCCCAGGAACTCCAAGACGTGACTGAGGAGACCGAAAAACCATGACCGCCCATCCCCCACTCCACTGGCACCAGGGACTCTTTCTCCAGCCCCAGCATTTTCAGCTTCTTGACCTGTCGATCCAGGGGCGCCTCACCCCCCTCTTCAGCTATCTCCACCCCCATTTCTGGGGGGCCGGGGAGTTGGAGATCGAGGAGAGCGCCCTCGGTACCGGGATTTTCAGCATCCTCTCGGGGGAATTTCTCTTCCCTGACGGCACCTGGTCGGTCCTGGGCGAAAACGCCCTATGTGAGCCCCGCTCCTTCGACGGTGCCTGGCTTGAGGGGGACAAACCCCTCATGGTCTCCGTCGGTATCCGCAAATGGCAGGAAGCGGGGGAAAACGTGACGACGGTGGAGCGTCTGGAGGGGCTTTCGACCGTCTCCACCCGTTTCGCGGCCCCCATGGACCCGGAGGAGGCACGGGATCTCCACGCCGGCGGTCCTCCGGGACAGGTGAAACGGTTGCGGCATGTGCTCAAAATCTTCTGGGACAGCGAACGGGAACAGCTGGGTGACTGGCACCTGATTCCCGTGGCCCGGCTGGAGCGCTTCGGCGCCGAGGTGCGCCTCTCCCGGCGCTTCATCCCCCCTTCCCTGGCCCTGGAAGCCAGCGAACCCCTGTTCCGCATCGTGCGGGAGATCCGGGACCAGGTGGCGGCCAGGGGGCGGCAACTGGAGGAGCATAAGAAGCAACGGGGGATCCAGAACGCCGAGTTCGGCTCTCGGGATCTGGTCTACCTCCTGGCGCTCCGCTCCCTGAACCGCCACGTGCCCTACCTCTTCCACCTGACCGAGGCCAGGCGGGTCCACCCCTGGGACGCCTACGGGGCCCTGCGCCAGCTTATCGGCGAACTGACCTCCTTCTCGGAGCGGGTTTCCGCCCTGGGAGACTTGGACGACGGAATCCGTCTCCTTCCACCTTACGACCACCGAGCACTGGGAGAGTGCTTCGCCGCGGCCCGGGACCTGATCGCCCAGCTTCTGGACGAGATCACCGCCGGTCCCGACTACGTAATCCGCCTTCTCCACGACGGCACCTTCTTCAGCGCCGAACTGAAACCGGCGGTCTTCGACGGCGGCAACCGCTACTACCTGGCCCTGCGCACCAAGGAGGAACCATCCGCCTTCCTCCCCTCCCTGGAGACCGCCGCCAAGCTCAGTGCCCGCGACCACCTGCCGGTCCTCGCGGCACGGGCACTTTCCGGCATCGAGCTGGCCCACCTGCCGGTGCCCCCCCAGGAACTGCCGCGCCGCTCCGACACCCATTACTTTGCCGTGGACGCCACGAGCGACCAGTGGCCCCTGGTGGAGCGGGAGCACACCCTGGCCCTCTACTGGACCAGCGCCCCCTCCGACCTGGAGGTGGAGCTGATGGTGGTGGCGCGAGGGTAGTGTCACATGCGTGAAGAACGTCTTCTGGAACGGATCCGCTCCTTCGAGCGGGACCCGGCCCGGCGCGGCCGGACCGACCACGGCCGCCTGGTCGATTCGGTGCTGAACCACCTGCGCCAGATCCTCAACACCCGCCAGGGGAGCGCCCCCATCGCCCCCGACTACGGGGTCCCCGATTTCCTCGACTTCCTCCAGACCTACCCCGACTCGGTGCGGGAGATCGAGCGGAGCATCCGCACTGCCATCCAGGTCTATGAGCCCCGCCTCGACGGGGTGCGGGTCGCCTTCATCCCCCAGGAGGACGACGTCCTGGCGCTCCGGTTCCAGATCACCGCCCGGATCGCCGATGGGGAGGGGGGAACGGTCCGCTTTGAGACCGTGGTGGATACCGACGGCAAGATTGCCGTCAAGCGATAGAGGTTTGCAATGATCACCCGTCACTACCAGGAAGAACTGGCCCGCCTCAAGGAACTGGGGGGCGAATTCGCCCAGCGGCACCCGGCCCTGGCGCCGATGCTCGGGGGCACCTCGGCCGACCCGGACGTGGAGCGGCTCTTGGAGGGAGTCGCCTTCCAGACGGCGCTTCTGCGCCGGAAACTGGATGACGATTTCCCCGAATTGGTCCACGACATGGTGCGGCTGGTGGCTCCCCACTACCTGCGCCCCATTCCCGCCACCACCATCGTCGCCTTCGAGCCGAAGCCCTCCCTGGTCCAGCCCCAGACGGTGCCGGCCGGGATGCAGCTCGCCTCGGTGCCGGTGGAGGGGACCCGCTGCCTCTTCCGCACCACGGGCCCGGTGGAGGTGCACCCCCTCACCCTTCGTGACTCCTCCTTCGACCAGCCGGCCGGCAAGGCCCCGACCGTGACCCTGCAGATGGCCCTGGCGGGGATCACCCTCGACCAGTGGCGCCCCCGCTCCCTGCGACTCTTCCTGGCCGCCGGGGAGGCCGAGGCGGCGGAACTTTACCTCCTTCTCTCCCGCTCCGTCTCCCGGATCATTCTCACTCCCGCCGACGGTGGGAAAGGCGCCATCCTGCCGCCGTCCTTCCTCAAACCCGCGGGATTCGCCGGAGACGAACCCCTCATCCCCTACCCTCCCCACGCCTTTCCCGGATACCGGCTCCTCCAGGAGTACCTGACGGCCCCCCGCCGCTTCTTTTTCCTGGAGTTGTCGGGCTGGGAGCAGTGGACCGGACGGGGCGCCGGCAACCGGTTCAGCATCACCTTCGAACTGCTGAACGCGCCGGCCCAGGCGCCCCGAGTAAGCCGGGAGAGCTTTGCCCTCTTCGCGACCCCGGCCATCAACCTCTTCGCCCACGACGCGGACCCGATCCCCCTGGACCACCGGAAAGAGCGCCACCTCCTGCGGCCGGCGGAGCTCCCCCCCGGCCACGCCGAAGTCTTTTCCGTGGACCGGGTCACCGCCTTCGAGCGAGGCACCTCCCGGGAGTACCCCCTCGCCCCCTTCGAGGCATTTCGAACCCCGGCCGACGGCCGCCCCAGCTACCACACGTCCATCGCCCAATCCCCCTTCAAGGATGGCTGCGACGTCCGCCTCGCCCTCGCCTATCCGCCGGGAACGGTCCCCCCGGAGGGGACGACCCTGTCGGTCGCCCTCACCTGCACCAACGGCAGGCTCCCCGAAAGTCTTCGCGTGGGCGACGTGGCGGAACCCACCCGGGATGCACCGGCCTTTGCCTCGTTCCGCAACATCACCCCCGTCACCCCGTCGGCCCCGCCCCCCCTGGGAGCGAACCTCCTCTGGCGGCTTCTCTCGGCCATCCCCCTGAGCCGCCTCTCCCTGGCCCACGCCGACACCCTGCGGGAGTGCCTCGGCCTCTACCTCTTCCCCGGCTTCGACCGGACCCTCCTGGCGGCCAACCGGCGCCGGATCGAGGGTATCGAGCGGGTCGCGACCCGCCAGGCTGACCGCATCGTACGCGGCGCCCCCATGCGGGGGGTGGAGATCACCATCAGTGTCCGGGGCGATCACTTCGCCGGGCCGGGAGACCTTTTCCTCTTCGGCTCGGTTCTGGACGAATTTCTGGCGGGGAGCGCCACCCTCAATACCTTCACGCGCCTGACCATCCGCGAAACCGTGCGGGGAGAGGAGTACCCGTGGCCGCCGCGAGCCGGATACCAGCCGCTCCTCTAGAAGAGGAACTCCTCAAGCGGGGGCATGAGTTCTCCTTCCTTCAGGTGCTGCGGATACTGGAGCTTCTCGGGGAGAAAGAGGGGACCCGGCGGCCAGTGGCGGTGGTCCCCCGTCTCTCCCTGGGCTTTCCGGCGGCAGACGTGGCCGGCGTGGAGCGAAGCGGCGACGGCTACCGGGTCATTGCCACCTTCCTGGGGCTCTACGGCCAGGCGACCCCGCTCCCTTCCTTCTACACCGAAGAGCTCATCGACGAAGAAGCCGCCGACAGCAGCGCCGGACGGGATTTCCTCGACATCGTCAACCGCCACCTCTACGGCCTATTCGCGGACGTTGCCCGCAAGTACCATCTCTTTCTCCAGGTGGATGAGCACCGGAACGCCGATATCGAAGAGCGGCTCCACTCCCTGGCGGGGCATGGCGAAGCAACGCTCCGGGCGAGGCTCCCCGAATCCCGGTCGCTCCTGCGCTACACCGGGCTCCTTGCCCAGCACCCCCGGTCGGCCCTGGGGCTGCGGACGCTGCTGGCCGATGCCCTCGACGCGCCAGTGGAGGTCATCTCCGCCATCCCCCGCACCGTAACGATGCCGCCTGAGGAGCGCTCCAGCCTCGGCGCGGTGGGCACCCTCGGCATCGACGCCTTTGTAGGCTCCGAGATCCCGGACCGCTCCGGCATGTTCCGCATCAAGGTGGGCCCCCTGCGCCGTGACCGCTTCGCCGACCTCCTCCCCGGCACCCCGGAGCGCCAGCGCCTCGACATCCTCGTCGCCCTCTACGTCACCGATCCCCTCGCCCACGAAATCGAGCTGGTCCTCGGCCCCGGCCAGGCCCCGCCAGCCATGCTCGGCAGCGGAATCCGGCTCGGGTGGGATGTGTGGATGACCTCGGGGGAGGATGTGGGGAGGGTGTCAGTGAGCTTTCCCGGCGGGGAGTGAGGTAAATATTGGCAGCATATGCACTGAGATCGACAGATGAAACAGGTTTCCAACATGAATCACGCACACAATGAACAGCTACAAAAAGCACAGGATACAGCAGGGTGGCTCCAGTCTACCCAGAACATGGTTGGGGGTACAATTACCACCTACCTCACAATTATGAAGCAGATAGCTCCCCAAAAGGGAGACAGGCTCATCTTCTGGCTCGGAGCCAGAACGAACATGGTCTTCGGCATGGGCTTCGACATGAGCGTGAACAGAGAAGGCGTTCTGCAGGCATTTGTCAGCAATACCGGTGGTACGGTCGCCCAGATAGCCGCCGGCAAGGTGGGGGAAAGGTTGGTTGCCACCCAACTCACCAGGTTTATTGCCCAAAGGGTGCTGATGTCCGTCGGTGCCGCCGTACTGGCTCCCGAAATTGCCATGGTAGTCGGGGCCTGCGGAGTGGCTTTTATGGCCTATCAAGCCGGCAACGTGGCTAATGGCTGGATTGACCGGACATTTTTCACTGAAAAAAAGGAAGGCGCACGGCAAGGAAGAGCCCACCCCCCACTTCCACCCTCCCCTCAACATTCACACGATCAAATCAAGTTACCCCGGGGGGAACTTCAGATGCTAGCTTTCTGGCTACTAATCATGGACACCTCCCCTTACCGACTTCCTGGACCCCTTGGCCAGAAGTATATCGGCACGAATCGAGGGCCCAATAGGACAAGAAGGTGAAAATGACCGAAGAACAACCCAGTATTATTTCCGAAATCAAGAAAACCGGATGGCGACGCATTGCCCGGGTCCTGCTCTATTACTTTTTTCTATTCAATCTCATCGTCTACGGCCTAATAGCGTCACAGCAGACCATTGGTCGCCCCCATCCCACTACTAAGCTCTGCATGTCGGGTGCAGTGCTAATGTACAAAATTTACATCTCTCCTCTGACCAAGATCCTGGGGCATAGCAACCCTATGATCCGTCCTTTCTATTTGGTGAGGGATGCCTTCTATCAGGCCGGCATAAAAGCCTTGCCTGAAAACGACCCCGAACGGGAGATGCTTTGGTATCTCATACGCTACTCGGAATTCCATGAACTGGTGGAACCGGTCTTTCGCAGAGAGGACGATGCGGGTAAACCCATCAGGAACATCAAAGACCTGCTCCGCTGGACCGATGAAATTTATGAACACGCTCATGCCATGACGCGCCATTCCTTTCGCGATTCCTATTTCAAAAAGGCGCGTTTCAATATCTTCTATGGAACGGTCTGGACCTACGTGACTCTGAGACCCGCAATCATCTCCCGGGCAGCGGGCGACAGCTCACTTCAGACGTTTATTCGTAACGATGCAGAAGTCTCGCGCTTTGAGAAGTTACAGCGCCTGCTCATCGATTTCCGGGAACGCACCCGCATCCAAGAACCGGAAGGGCTCGACTTTTTCTTCAATGAAACCGAGCGCTGGTTCGGAGATATAGAAACGATAAATGAAACAGCACTGTATGCCGCTTTGCACCGCCATGAAAAAAAACAGCTCCAGTGTGACGATCCCCAAGTCAAACTGTTTCTCGAAACGAGAAATACGCTTCTTGAGGAGATGATGAATGATGAGCGGATGACCGCCGAATTGAGATCAAATATTGTCGAGGGGCAGAACCAGTATTTAAACAGAGAGTTGATGAACATCCTGACCGAGCAATGCCCACAGCTCATGACGAAACCCGACCCGCCAATCGACATGAGAAACTGGCGCGAGCACAAGTAGTAGACCCGATTATCCAAAGAGTCACACCATTCAATTTCAATTTTATGAGGAGGCCTTTCCCATGTCCGACGGTTCAAGCACCCGGTACTTCTTCGATGTGCCTGACGTCACCGCCGCGTTTGCAGTTCTGAGCTTTTCGGCCAAGGAGGGGATTTCAACTCCCTTCGAGGTGAATCTCTCGGTGATCTGCGAGACGACCGTCACCGGCGACATGGTCCTGGGGCGCGAGGGGCTGCTGACCATCGTCAACGAGCCTGTCGAGGAGCGTTCGCCCAACGGCCCTCCCACGGTTGTGGACACCAACCGCTACTTCCATGGCGTGATCAGCAGGTTCACCTTCATGGGCACGATCGGCAACGATCGCAACCAGTACACCATCCGGCTCGTCCCCGACCTCTGGTTTCTCTCCCTCGAAAAGGACTGCCGCATCTTCCAGAACAAGAGCATCAAGGAAATCGTCTCAATTATTCTCACGGAAGCCATGATCGACGCCGGCCGCTTCGACTTCCGCGCCAGGGGCGAGCAGAGGAAGCTGGAATACTGCACCCAGTTCAACGAAACTGACCTCCACTTCATCTCCCGGCTCCTGGCCCACGAGGGGATCTTCTACTTCTTCGAGCACACCCCGGACAAGCATCTGCTGGTCTTCGGCAACGATCCCGGCAACTATCTCTATCTCAAGGGAAAGCGGGAGATCCCCTTCAACCCCGCCGGCGGCCTCAACGCGGGGGAGGAAGCGATCACCAGCCTCACCTTCTCCCAGCGGAGCCAGACCGACTCGGTCGCCCACACCGACTTCGACTACACCAACCCGCCGGTTAATCTGGAGACGACGAAAAAGGAGGGGCAGGAGATAAAGCGGCAGGTCTACGTCTATCCCGGCTCCTACAACGACCACAAGAGGGGGGCGCGGCTCGCCAAAATCCGCCACGAGGAGCTTGCCGCCCTCAACGACAAGGCCGTGGCCATGGGGAGCTGCGCGCGCCTGGTGGCCGGGGCCACGTTCCATCTGACCCGCTTCGACAAACAGAGCCTCAACAAGGAGTACCTCATCGTCACCCTGGAGCACTCGGGCTCCCAGCCCCAGGCCGCCGGAGAGTTCGGGGGGGACGGCGGGGGCTTCGTCTACCTGAACGGCTTCACGGCCATCGACGCAAAACTGACCATCCGCCCGAGGAACATCCCCAAGCCGGCGGCTCCGGGAACCCAGAGCGCCATCGTGGTGGGCTCCAAGGGGGAGGAGATCGAAACCGACGAGTTCGGGCGAGTGAAAGTCCAGTTCCACTGGGACCGGGAAGGCCAGCGGGACGCCAACAGCTCCTGCTACGTCCGGGTGGTCCAGAGTTGGGCCGGCTGCGGCTGGGGGGCGCTCTTCATCCCCCGCATCGGCGACGAGGTGCTGGTGGATTTCATCGACGGGGACCTGGACCGCCCCATCATCGTCGGCTGCGTCTACAACGCCGAGAACATCCCCATCCATAACGCCAGGGAAAACAAGACCCGCAGCGGCTTCCGGACCAAGAGCTACAAGGCCCAGGGATTCAACGAACTGCGCTTCGAGGACAAGGCCGGCGCCGAGGAGATATACATCCACGGCCAGAAGGATCTCAGCATCGAGGTCAAAAACAGCGAGACCAAGACCGTCGGCAACGTCATCGTGAATCACGCCGGCAAGACGGCCACCATCACAGCTGAAGCTCGTCTGCGGCACCTCGAGTATCGTCCTGAACAAGAGCGGCACCATCGTCATCCACGGCAAAGAAGTGTTCGCCACCGGCACCGGCTCCCTGCACCTGGACGGTAAGCCCATCAAGATGAACATGGGGGGAAAATCGGGCGCCAGCGCTGCCGCTCCCGCCATGAAAGCGGCGCCGGCGGCCAAGGCGGCGGGCGCCAAGGCCCTGGCGGCGAAACCAGCGCGGCCAGTGAGAAAGCTCTCCCCCGCCGAGCAGGGGAAGAAGGAGCGGCGCGCGGGACGGTTCAAACTTATTGCCGATGCGCGCCGCAAGGCCCATTACCATGAAGGAGCCGGACAAGAGCACCGTGCTCAAGGCCGCCGATGACTTCAAGCAGAATATCGACGGGGCGGAAAAGGCGATGCTGTCGGCGGACTCGTATCACTATGTCGAGAAGGGGATGAAAGTTCCTGTCGGTTACTTGCGGGGAAGCGAAAACCCGCTGGGATTGCCAAAGGGGATAACGCCGGATATGCTGGCGCCACCCGACTCGGATTTTAGGGCTGAAATCTATTACCCCGATAAGGAGATTCTTGGCCTTGAGTCGAAGCCAGTTCTGGTATTCAAAGGGACTACGTTTAAAAGTGTTGAGGACTGGCAGAATAATTTGCTGCAGGCGAAGGGGATGAAAAGTGAATATTATGACAAAGCGATGAAGCTTGCCCGAGCCATGAACAAAGCTACTAATGGTAACTTTGAGATAGCCGGCCACTCACTCGGAGGTGGAATGGCATCTGCAGCCGGGGTGATTACCGGCGCCCCCACCACCACATTCAATCCGGCAGGGCTCCATGACAACACCGTTGCTGCCTATGGCAAGAGTAGGGCTAACGGAAAACACATCGTCGATTATATCGTTAAGGGAGAAGCATTGAATGCAGGGCAGGACAGTTTCAAGAAGGTCGGTACTACGATGATAGACAAAGGAATTAGCATGAGTGGCATTGCAGGGCCAGCAATAGCCATGGCAGGGGTCAAAGTTCTGAATGATTCCCCCCCTACACACGTGGGGAAGAAAATCCCCTTACCCGGAAACATCGGCACCGACGGCAAGGAAGTCCTTTTCAGGGGGCCTGTGGCGAGACATTCCATGGCGAACACCATCTCGGGCATCGAATCGGTCAAGGAACAAAACCGAAAGACATTGGCACAGGCCTTGGGGAGAAATTAAACGCATGCGTTACATTGTAATCATACTAACCGTTTTCTGTCTTGCATGTCTTGTTGCATGCAAATCCAAAGGAGGAAAAACAATGCCACAACCCGAAAAGATTTTCGACGGGCAACTGCTTGAGCTTGCTAAAGCTATATCGGCCGGAGATATCGAAAAGGTTGAAGCCTCCGTCAAGAATGGAGCAGCTCCCAATGGTGTAGGCAAGGAAGGGGTGTCGCCACTTATCTGGGCATTTTACAACAGCAATAAAGATGCAATGACAGCTCTCTTGAGAAATGGAGCTGATCCCAACATGCGTATAACTACGGCAGATGCTCATTACACCATCAAAAACAACTCGGCAGTCACCTTTATCGCCGGAGCAACCGACAACGAGTATTTGAAAATACTCCTTGACCATGGCGGTGAGGTTAATGCCATCACAGCAAGCAAGGAGCCAATACTTATCAAGATGATATTCATGTCTCCTCGAAATTATGAAGGCATAAAGATGCTGTTAGATCGCGGAGCTGACATCAATGCCACCGATTCCGGCGGTTCTACACTATTAATAACGCTGGCTGACTTGAATGATTTCGAGCACGTCTACTACCTACTGGAGCGAGGCGCGGATTACACCATAAAAGACGGCACGGGATACGGAGTCGATTTCAATATCTACCAGGAAAAAATCGACCCCAAGGAATTCCCCGAAGCCTACGAATGGCAGCGCAAGTGCCAGGAATTCCTCAAGACCCGGGGCGTCAACGATCCAGGCCCCCTGAAGCCGCTCAGCGCAGAGGAGAAGGAAGAGTGGGATCGGAGGATTGAAGAGGCCTTCGAGGCCCAGGCCAGGAAGCGGGAACAGCAGTAAGGCTCAACGGGAAGAAGTCCGCCACGATATCGTCATCGAAATGTTCCTCGGTGCCCCCGGTCGCCCCTATGTGGAATACAACCTCCACCGCTTCGTCGATGAAGAGGGGACGCCGGGGGTCAAGGCCTACCAGTTCGCGCAGCGGCTTCCGCTGACCGACGATCTCGACCTGTCGGAAACCCAGAGGCATCTCGAAACCCGACTCAACCAGCTCAAGGCCTTCAAGGTCAAACTTCTCAAATAACCGAGGACTCCCATGGCAAAGCCCGCTGCCCGCCTGGGCGACATGCACACCTGCCCCGCCCGCGAAGGAAAGAAACCCCACAAGGGGGGACCGACCATCGAAGGCTCTCCCGATGTCCTCATCGAAGGGAAACCCGCCGCCCGCGTGGGAGATAAAGCCCAGTGCGAGGCCGGCGGCCCGGACGTCATCGTTCAGGGGGCGCCCATGGTGCTCATCAACGGCAGGCCCGCCGCCATCATCGGGAGCAAAACCGCCCACGGCGGAGTGGTGGTGGCCGGGGCCGGGGACGTCCTCATCGGCTGAACCTTTCCTATCAATCAAGCTCAAGGAGAAATGACGATTCATGCTTACCGTTGACCTGAAATCCCTTATCTCCCGCCTCAATCCCCACTGCTCCGGCGCCCTGGAGGGGGCAGCGGGGCTCTGCGTGGCGAGGGGGCACTACGAAGTGACCGTGGAGCACCTTCTGGCCCGGCTTCTGGACGAGCCGGGGGGGGACCTTCCCCTCATCCTCCGGGCCTTCGAGGTGGACGCCGCATCCGTGAAGGCCGGGATCACCCGGGTCCTTGATGAGCTTCCTGCCGGCAACTCAGGGAAGCCGGTCTTCTCACCGGTGCTTCTGGAATGGCTCCAGGCGGGGTGGCTCATCGCTTCCCTCGATCTGGGGGAGGAGCAGGTCCGCTCCGGCGCACTGCTGCTGGCGCTTATGGGCCGGCCGCTCCAGCTCACGGCGGGGCGCTACGTGGACCTTCTCATGCCCGTGGGGCGGGAGACGCTCCTGGCCCGTTTCGGCACGGCCACAGCGGGTTCGGTGGAGCATGCACCGGCCGGCGTCCGCCCCGCTGCCGGCGACGAGGCCCCGAAGGGAACCACATCCCTTGACCGCTTCTGCACCGACTTCACCCGCCAGGCGACGGAAGGGAAGATCGACCCGGTCTTCGGTCGGGACCGGGAGATCGGCCAGATGATCGACATCCTGGCCCGGCGGCGGAAGAACAACCCCATCATCGTGGGGGAGGCGGGGGTGGGAAAAACCGCCGTGGCCGAGGGACTGGCGCTGCGAATCGTGGAGGGGGACGTGCCGGAGGCCCTCCGGGAGGTGCGTCTACTGGGGCTCGATCTGGGGCTTCTCCAGGCGGGGGCCGGGGTGAAGGGGGAGTTCGAGAACCGGCTGAAGGGGGTTATTGAGGAGGTGAAGGGGTCGCCGCGCCCCATCATTCTCTTCATTGACGAGGCCCACACGATAATCGGCGCGGGCGCCCAGGCAGGCGGGGGCGACGCGGCCAACCTCCTGAAGCCGGCCCTGGCCCGGGGGGAACTGCGGACCATCGCGGCCACCACCTGGAGCGAGTACAAAAAGTATTTCGAAAAGGACGCGGCCCTGGCCCGGCGCTTCCAGCCGGTGAAGCTGGACGAGCCGGACGTGGAGACCGCCATCCTGATCCTCCGGGGGCTCAAGGAGAAGTACGAGGGGGCTCACGGGGTCACCATCCGGGATGACGGCATCCGGGCCGCGGCGGAGCTGTCGTCCCGCTACCTGTCGGGACGGCAGCTACCGGACAAGGCGGTGGACCTCCTGGATACGGCGGCGGCCCGGGTGAAGCTGCTGCTCACCGGCAAGCCCGGGGCGGTGGAGGAGAAGGAGCGGCGCATCCAGGCCCTGGAGCGGGAAGAGGCGGCCTTGGGACGGGACCGGCTCCACGGCCGGGCCGTGGACGAGGAGCGCCTGATTGAACTGACGACAGAGTTGACGGAACTGAGGGAAGCCCTGGCCACAATCTCCGAGCGCTGGCACCGGGAGCGGGAGCTGGCCGCGGAGGTGGTGGCCCTGCGGAAGGAGCTTTCGGAGGCAGCAGAAGAGAACGAGGAGCACCGCGAAGCGTTGAGACAGCAGGTGGCCGAGGCCACAGCCCGTCTGGCGGCGTTCCAGGGGGACGCTCCCCTGGTGCGGATCGAGGTGGACCCGGAGGTGGTGGCCCGGGTGGTGGCCGACTGGACCGGCATCCCCCTGGGGAGCCTTCAGAAGGACCGGGCCGCCGGGGTCCTCACCCTGGAGGACGACCTGCGCCGCCGCATCAAGGGGCAGGAGCCGGCCCTTTCCGCCGTGGCCGAGGTGCTCCGTTCTTCGGCGGCGGGGCTCAAGGATCCGCGCCAGCCTCTGGGAGTTTTTCTCCTTGTTGGCCCTTCCGGGGTGGGAAAGACCGAGACGGCCCTGGCCGTGGCCGATCTCCTCTTTGGCGGCGAGCGGTTCCTCACGGTCATCAACATGAGCGAGTTCCAGGAGCGCCACACCACAAGCCGCCTCATCGGCTCGCCACCGGGGTATGTGGGGTATGGCGAGGGTGGGGTCCTCACCGAGGCGGTGCGGCGCCAGCCCTACTCGGTGGTGCTGCTGGACGAGGTGGAGAAGGCCCATCCCGACGTCATGAACCTCTTCTACCAGGTCTTCGACAAGGGGATGCTGGCTGACGGCGAGGGGCGAGTCATCGACTTCGCCAACACGGTCATCTTCCTCACGAGCAATCTGGCGTCCGATGTCATAACCGGTATCTGCGCCGGGGATCAACCGCCCACCGCCGCGGAACTGACAGAAGCCATCCGCCCCCAACTCTCCCGGCACTTCAAACCGGCGCTCCTGGCCCGGATGTCGGTGGTCCCCTACCTGACCCTGGCTCCGGAATACCTGGGAGAGATCGTCACCCTGAAGCTGGGGCGGGTGGCGGAGCGGCTCCGGGAGAACAGCCGGTCGGAGCTCACGTGGAGCCCGGCGGTCACGGAACGGATCGCGGCCCGCTGCACCGAGGTGGAGAGCGGCGCCCGGACCATCGACCACATTCTCAGGAGCACCCTCATGCCGCTCCTCTCCCGGGAACTCCTTACGCGGCTCGGAACCGGAGAAGCGCCGGAAGCAATACGACTCGACACTACAGACGACGGCACCTTTGCCGTTGCCATCGATACCAATGGAGGCATGTAACAGTGAATTATCAGCAGAAAACAAAACATTTAGCCATGACAGCGCTAATTCTCTCCCTCTCCCTAACCACGGCCTGCACCACCATCAATACTGCACCGGTTGGGGAAAAGACCGGTCCCCAGGCACCGGGAACCGGTTTCGATGGCGAGATGCAGACACCGGCTTCGGCTCCGGTTGTACCCGGCACATCGGCGGGAGCGCAGGCAACGAGCGTCGAGCCGGCGCCCGTCCCTCCCCCCCCACCGGCTCCCGGAAGAATCGTTCCACGGCAGAAGTACGTGAACGTGCGCCCGGCCCCTTCCACCAACAACAAGCCGATAGCGGTGCTCATGGGTGGAAAGAAGGTGGAAGTACTCAGCAAAGAAGGTTCTTGGACAAAGATCCGCTGGAAACGAGGCAAGAAGGTTGGCGAAGGCTGGGTCGCCGGGAAATTTGTGGACACCGGCACTGCAACGCACTGAACACCGGGGGCCGTCTTGCGGCCCCCCGATCTTCTCCCCTCACATCGTCAAGATGTCATGCCATCCCAGCAACAAAATGCGGTTCTCCCCAACAATTCATATCATTTTTTAGTTACTTTCATTTATTTAAAAAAAATCTAAAGTTAAGCCCTTCTTTGCCGATAGCCTTTTGTATACATGAGCATTTTTTAGAACATAGCAGGCTGCACAACAACGGCTTGCTTGAAGCAACAGCCGTCGAACAATCCATAAACAATGTTCTGGAAAAACAAAACTGCTTTGGCTCGCCTAGCGGAAAGCGAAGAAGCACGAGGGTTACTCCCGTGACATCATTGCCAAATTTTTACAGGGGTAGATCAACCGCAGGGAAACCTCTCCACCTGGTCGGGTTCAGGATCGGGGAAGAGGAGTATTGCTTCGAGATTCTGAAGGTTCAGGAGATCATAAGAATGCTCCCCATCACGGCAGTCCCCACTTCTCCCCGCCATGTGGAGGGGATCATCAACCTGCGCGGCAGAGTCGTGCCCATTATCGATTTTCGCAAACGCTTCAACATATCCGGCGAATGCACCGTCAATGAAGCTGAAAAAGTCATAGTCGTGACCACCTCGAAACATGCAACGGTCGGCTTCGTAGTGGACGCCCTGACCCAGGTGATGAAATTGCCCCTGGAAGATTTGTCGCCGGCTCCGGCAGGCACGTCGGGATGCGATGCCGAAGCAATTCGGGGAATCGGCAACGCAAACGACCGGCTGGTAATAGTTCTCGACCTGGAGAAGATGTTTACCTCCGACGAAATAAGCGACCTGAAGGGAACAATATCCTCCCGGCCGGAGGAATATTTCTGAATCAATCTCAAAATGGACCGGCAAGTGGATTAATCTCCGCATTGCCTTGAGTGACAAAGGGGTCACCCCTCCCAAGGAATTCCTGCCGGCAGGTGACCCAATCCCCCAGTAAAAGGGACCAAATCATGCCCGATCTCATAACCACCCGCGCCTCCCTCCAGGAGACCATGACCTTTCTCGGCGCCATCGCCAGCGGCATCGAAGAGGCCATCGGCGAATCCGCCAACAGCATCACCTATCTGGCCGGCAAACGGCTCGGCATGCAGCTTTCCGCCGACATCCGCAAGACCGACGACGTGGAGGAGGCCCTGGAGGCGGTCCACAAAGTCCTTCTCGACAATAACTGTCTCTGGCACTTCGAACCGTTCAAGGCCCACGACCGGCCGGCCCTCATCCAACCCACCGACAGCGGCGACGAGGACCTCCAGCTCGTCTTCCGGGACTGCATGATCCGCCAGTCCCTGTTCCGCTTCGGCCACCACCAGAAGGGCTCCCTCTGCACCATGATGTTCGGCTTTTTCTCCGGGGCGCTCCTGAACGTCATGGGGGTCGATTCCACCCTGGAGATCCTCCACGCCGGGGAAAACGCCTGCCTCAAGCGGCTGGTGATCCACAGGAAGAAGGGGGAAGAGCAGTGAGCATACCCATAAACCTTGAATGGCTGAGCGACTGCTCCGGCTGCCACATCGCCATCGTCGACCTGCACGAAAAGATCCTCTCGGTGCTGGACTCCGTCACCATCCAGCGCTGCCCCGTCCTGACCGACGTGAAGGACTACCCGAAGGCAAAGGTGGGGCTCGTTTCCGGCGCCATCCGCACCGACCATGACCGCCACGCGGCCATGGAGATGCGCAAGAGCTGCGACCTGATCATCGCCTGGGGCTCCTGTGCCGTGTACGGCGGCATCGCCGGGGCCGGCAACGTCCACTCCCGCCAGGAGATCATCGACGCGGTCTACACCGGCAACAAGACCACGGGAACCCATACCCCTCCCAGCAGAGAGGTCTCCCCCCTGGAACCGACCGTTTCTCCCCTGGACAGCGTTATCGACGTGGATCTCTACCTCCCCGGCTGCGCACCGCACCCGGCCTTTGTCTTCGATGCCCTCCTGGCACTGCTGGAAGGCCGCTCCCCCCGCACCGCCACCGGCGAATCGGTCTGCGCCCGCTGCCGGAGAAAGATGGAAAAGACGGAGGTGGACCGGATCCGGAAGAATTCGGAAGGGGTGCCCGACCCGGACCGCTGCTTCCTGAGCCAGGGCTACCTCTGCATGGGTTCGGTCACCCTCGACCGCTGCATGTCCCCCTGCCCCCTGAACGGCATCCCCTGCAGCGGCTGCGCCGGCGCCACCATGCAGGTGCTGACCGAGCCCAACCGGGACATCCGGACCGAGATCGCCGAGCGGATGTCCCGCCTGACGGAGATCCCCCGGGACACCATCGTCCGGGAGATCGAGCGGACGGCCAAGACCCACTACTCCTACACCATGGCGACCCCCATGATCGGCGAGAAGCCCACCTTCCTGATCAGGAAATGGACCGACGAGGAACGAAACGACTATGAACAAGACCATAACCATTGATCCCGTCACCCGCATCGAGGGGCACGCCAGGGTATTCATCGACCTGGACGATGCCGGGGGGCTCAAGGCCGCCGGGCTCGTGGTGAACGAGCTGCGCGGCTTCGAGAAGATCCTGACCGGCATGGACGCGGACCGGATGCCGCTGGTTACGGCCCGCATCTGCGGGGTCTGCCCCACGGCCCACCACCTGGCCGCCAGCAACGCCCTGGACAACGCCGCCGGCGTGGAACCGCCGCCGGCGGCACGGCTCCTGCGGGAGCTCATGTACATGGGACACCTGATTCACTCCCACTGTCTGTCGCTCTTCGTGCTGCAAGGGCCCGACCTGGTCCTGGGGCTCGACGCCGACCCCGCCATCCGCAACGTGGTGGGGGTGGTGCAGGCGGTACCCGACATCGCCAAAAAAGCTCTCCAATGCCGCTCCATCGGCCAGAAAATAAATGAGCTGGTGGGGGGACGCGGGACCCATCCCGTCACCTCGGTGGCCGGGGGAATCGCCTTTGCGCTGGACGCTGACCGGGAGCGCCAGCTGAACGCCTGGATCACCGAGGTCCATGGGCTTGTGCTGGAACTGGCCCCGGTGGTGAAGCAGCTCCTCATGAAGATGCTCGACTCCCACCCTGCCATGCTCAAGGAATGGGTTGCCCCGGCCTGGAGCGTCGGCACCGTCAAGGCCGACGGCACCATCGCCCTGGTGAACGGTGAAATCCGCGCAGTGGACCAGGGAGGCGCCCAGAAAGCCCAGTTCCCCACGACGGATTACGACTCGCATATGTCTGAATCGGCAGTGGAGTTCTCCTACATGAAGCAGGTCTCCTTTGTGGAGGGGGACAGCCGCCACGACTACCGGGTCGGCCCCTTGGCACGGCTCAACGTCTCCGACCGGTACGGCACCCCCCTGGCGGACCGGGAGCGGGAGGAGTTCATCCGCACCATGGGCCGTCCCTGCCACGCCAATGCCCTCCAGCCCTGGGCCAGGCTTATCGAACTTCTCTACTGCAGCGAGCGGGCGCAGGAAATCATGGCCGCCCCGGAGATCCACGGCGAGACCCGGATGCCGGTGAAATTCTCCGGCGGCCGTGGGGTTGGGCATGTGGAGGCCCCCCGGGGCACCCTGATCCACGATTACGAGATCGACGAGAACGGCATCGTCCGGGCCGCGAACCTCATCGTGGCAACCCAGCAGAACTACGCCCTGATAAACACCATGATCGCCCAGGCCGCCACCTCCCACGTCATCAACCGCCCCGACGACCAGGCGCTCCTCAACGCCGTGGAATTCGGCATCCGCTGCTACGACCCCTGCCTCTCCTGCGCCACCCACGCCCTGGGGGCCATGCCCCTGGAGATCGTCGTGAACCGTAGCGACAGGCCCCATGTCATCAGGAGGAACTGCTGATGGTTGAGATAAAGCTTCATGAAGAGGCCTGCCGCGGCTGCCGGATGTGCGTGGACATCTGCCCCACCAAAGTCTTTGGCTTCGACGAAGAGAAGCGGCTCTGCGTGACGGAGCACCAGGAGGACTGCATCGCCTGTCTCTCCTGTGCCTACCTCTGCCCCTCCGGCGCCCTGAGCCACGACGACTATCACGTCGTGAAGAATTTCTATCGCGACCTGGCCTTCTGCGCCAAGATGGAGAAGTTCATATGAGCACTGCAACCACGGGACCGGTCACCCTTGAGGATCATGTGAGCGCAGCGACCGAAGTCGCCTTCCTCCTGGATATCTTTGCCTCCACCGTCGACAACATCATGGGAGGGGCCACGGCGTCGGTGGGGAGGATCGCCGGGCGGGAGATGGCGCGCAAGCTCCCGGTGCACCTGACGAATCCGACCCTTGACGAAGTGGTCGAACTTCTCAATGGGCGCATGAAAGCAGGGTATCAGTTCAGGCTGGAGGGAGAAGGGACGGAGCGCTCTCTCCTCTTCGACCACTGCATCATGCGGGAAGTCTGCACCAAGCGGGGGCTCGCCATGGGAACAGCCCTCTGTCGCCTGTTCCACGCCTACCTGGACGGCATTCTGAACGAGCTCATCTGCCGCCCGGTGAAATCGGAGGTCGTCTCATGCGGGGACCAGTGCCGCCTGAACCTCAAAACCCAGTAACGCCCGGCAAAGTGGTAGTGGTCTGCGTGGGGAACGACCTGGTAGCCGACGACGCCGTCGGTTTCGAAGTCTACCGGAGGCTCACGGAATCCCCCCTCCCGCCGGGTGTGACCCTTCACTATGCGGCCGTGGGGGGAATCGCCCTCCTGGATTACCTCACCGACGAAGACTCGGCCATGATCGTCGTGGATGCAGTCCAGTTCGGCGCTCCGACCGGGACCATCCACATGCTCCGCTGGGATGAGCTCCCCGATCTCGGGCCGGGAGCCATATCGGCCCATTTCATCGGTCTGAAGGAAACCATCGACATCGGGAGACTTCTCTACCCGGAACGGCTTCCGTCCACGGTGACGCTGGTGGGAATTGAGGGCCGCTGCTTCAACCGGACCCGCAACGCCATGTCGCCGGAGGTGGCCGCCGCCATTGAACCGGCCGTTGCCTCCGTCCGGGAGCATCTTCAATCTCTCCAACAAGGAATCTGACATGAAGAGAAAAGTCGCCACCCAAAACGCAGAAGAGACCAGCATGACGCTTCATAAAGAAATTCAGCGGCTTGCCGAAGCCATGGTGGACGGCAGGCTCGACGAACGGGGAGACCCGGCCCGATACGCCGGTGAAGACGCCGCCCTGATCCTCACGGTGAACCGGATGCTGGACACCCTGGTGACTCCGCTTCGCCTGGCCGCCGGCGCCATCGACGAGATCGCCCACGGCCGGATTCCCCCCTTCGTGATCGACGACTACTCTGGGGAATACAACAACCTCAAGCGCAACCTCAACACCCTGCTGGCAACCCTCTACGGCCTCCACAGCGAAACCCGGCACCTCATCGGCAACATCGGCGAAGGGCGGCTCCAGACCAGGGGAAACGACTGGGATTTCGAGGGGATCTGGCGGGATCTCATCAGGGGGGTGAACGGCACCCTCGACGCGGTAATCGACCCCGTTAACGAAGCGAGCAGCGTCCTGAAGAACCTGGCCGAATACGACCTGAGCGCCAGGATGCGGGGAAGGTACCACGGAGAGCACGCCACCATCAAGAAGGCAATGAACGCCACGGCGGAGTCCCTTCACTCTGCCGTTACCCAGATGGCAGAAACGGTGGAACTGGTCTCGGACGTCGGCAGTCAGATCGCTGCCAGCAGCCAGACCGTAACGGACGGGACCAGGGAACAGGAAACCCAGCTGACCGAGGCGTCCGGCGTCCTCAACCATATCGCCGACACTTCCCAGAAGAGCGCCCGGAACACTGCCGACGCCCGGCAGGTGGCCCAGCAGGCCGCAGAGTCCATCGGCACCGCCAAAACGGTGATGGACCAGATGCTTCATGCCATGGGAGAAATACGAACTTCCGCCGACAACACCGTCGGAATAGTACAACAGATCGACTCCATCGCCAAGGAGACCGACAAGCTCTCCGCCAACGCCACCAGCAAGGCGGCCCTGATTCGCTCCTCGGCCAACGGCTTCAGCGTGGTCGCATCCGAGGTGAGAAACCTTTCAAAGAAATGCGAGGAATCGGTGTCCCTGCTTCATGATTTCCGGCGCCGCGTCACATTCACCCCCAACTCCGGCATCACCAGCACCACCGATGAACTGGTGAGCGAATATCTCGAACTCATCCATGACCTGAAGAGCGTCGCCTCAAATTCCGGGCTCCTGGGGGTGAACGCGGCGATCTCGGCAGCCCATGTGGAGGGAGCCGGAAATGACTTTCAGGCCCTGACCGAAGAGATCCGCGAACTGGCCAAGCGCTCCACCGACGCGGCCAAGCAGACCGACACCCTCATCAGGACATCTGTGGAACAGGCCCGCAAAGGGGAGGACCTTTCCCGGAAGATCGACGGTTACCTGACCACTGCGGTGACCGGAGCATCCACCATCAGCACCCTTACCGAAGAGATTTCCCAAAGCAGCCAGGAACAGGCCAGCGCAATCGAGGAGATCAGTTGTTCCGTGACCCACATCAACGACGTGACCCGGCAGAACGCCGCCTGCGCCCTAACATCGTCCCAAGTGGCCCAGGGACTGGGGCAGCAGGTGACAAAGCTGTCGAAAATGGTCAGCAAGTTCAAGCTGGCAAAGTCCGCCGGATGATTGCAGGGTGAAGCGCGACCTCTCCAGGAACCCGGCAGGCATTCTCCGCCATCGGACTGCAAGCAAGCAGGCCTGGCCATAATCCCGCACGATTTTTGCATGCATGAAAGATCTGCTTGGCCGCGAGACGGCAATTACCACTTATTTTGGAGGATACTTGTGAAAAACTGTAGTCTTGTATTGCTGGCCACGGCTTTGTTCCTGGGGGGTTGCGCCAACTCGCTGCCGATCCAGAAGACCGTGGAGACCAATGTGGAGCGGGAGCTCAAGAGCTATAATCTTGACATCATGACGAGCGAGGGGAGCTCTGTTGTCAATTCCCCGCGATTGCAGGTATCAGTTCAGGGGGCCAAGACTTTTACGGTAAAGAGTTTCGAGCACCAGGTCGCCTATGACGTTTTCACGCCTTATCAGGGATTGCGGGAACTGTATGAAATCCCGGTGGGGATTGCCACCCTGCCGGTGGCCGTAACGGTCAATATGGTGGATTTTCTCCTCCTGGGGCTCCTGCCCAACAGCTTTACCGATACGTTGCTGGATGTGAGTTTTGCCGGCCTGAATCCTTTCCTGAACATCGAAAGCGAGTCGCGGTTCAAAAAAGAGGTATTGAGCGAAGAGAAAAAGCTCCTTGACGAGAAGGAAGAGTTCGTCAAGAAGCCCCTTGCCGGGGGCACCCTGACCATCGCGGCCGGCACCGCCAAGACCACCCACACCCTCGATGCGAATGGCAAGGCGGAAATCCCCCTGCTGCCGATCGGATCTGCCCTGACGGAGGGGGCGGAGCACCTGCTGCTGGAAGCCGAATCGGAAGGGACAAAGGCGACCCTTCAACTGGACATCGGCCGACAGCTTGAAGCACGCATCAAGCAGGCTGCAGCCATAACCGGAAAGTACGGTTCAGCACTCTCGGCCGCGGCTTCCGGCGACAATGGCGCGGTTCCCGACATCAAGGCCATGGCCACCGATATTGCAGCCCTTTCCAGATTGGGCTTCGAGAAGGAATCCAAGGGGCTGGAAAAAATGTTGCTCCAAACTCTGAAAGACAGCGACCAGGGAGAGTTGCGCAAAGAAATTGTCAACGCCCTGCTGTAAAGGGCGCCACCACTTCCTGCTCCAACCAAGAAGGGGGATGCTGAAAAATCAGCACCCCCCTTTTCTATTTTGCCATGCCCAACAGCGTCCTATCAGGACTTCAGATACTCCGCAATCTTCCCGGCCAGGGTCCGGTAGATGCGCAGGCACTCGGCTTCGTCCTTCTCCAGCAGCGTCACCCGGAAACCCTGGAGCGGCGTATTGAAGGATGAAAGCGGCACAACGCAGATCCCGGTACTGGCCAGGATGTAATAGACGAACCGCTTGTCCTGGGAAACCCCGGGGGCATTCACCAGCTTTTCCACCAGCTCGCGCACCTCGGCATTTTCTATGGGGAGGGACTGGCGGCCTGTGAGAAGGCCGTCCCGGAAGGCCACCGACATGTAAAAGGCTCCGTTGGTCCGGTTCACCATGAGTTCCGGCACTTGCTTGAGGCAGTCGTAAGTGATGTTGCTCATCTTCTCGTAGCGCCTGATCCGCTCCTGGAGGTAGGTCTGGTACTCCGGGTGCTTCATGATGGCCGGGATACACTTCTGCGGGAGAGTCGTGGAGCAGACCTCGTTCATCTTGGCCGAGAGAATGGAGTTCACGTACTTGCTGAAACGGTCATCCTTCCCGCCATTGTAAACCTCGATCCAGCCGCAGCGTGAACCGGGCCAGGGAATTTCCTTGGAGATTCCCTTCATGGCGATGGCCGGCACGTCGCCGATGACGTCGGAAATGGGAACTGTGGTCTGGCCGTTGTAGGTGATGTTGTTGTAGACCTCGTCGGCGATGATGAAGAGCTCGTACCTGCGGGCAATGGCGACAATCTTTTCCAGGGTCTCCTTCGGGAACACCATGCCGGTGGGGTTGTCGGGGTTGATGAGGAGGATGCCGGAAATCTGCGGGTTATACCGGACGTGATTTTCCATGTCCTCCAGATCTGGGAACCAGTTATTGGCAGGGTCGAGCCGGTAGCAGACCGGCGACGCCTGGGCGTGGGCCGCTTCGCCGATGGAGTGGGTGGTGTAGGTGGGGGAAGGCATGAGGATGCGGCTTTCGTGGCGCAGATTGCCGTAAACCGTGGAGATGGCGTCACCCAGGCCATTGAAGAAAATGATGTCGTCGGGGGTGATCCGGGCACCGCCCCGGCTGTTGGTTAGCCCGCAGATGAATTCACGGGTCTCCAGGACACCACGGGTGTGGCAGTAGCCCCAGGTATCGTTCTCCATCACCTCATTGGCCACGATCTCCTTCATCCAGCGGGGAATGTCTTCCCCCTTGACGATCGGGTCGCCGATGTTCTCCCAGTTGACCTTCACCCCACGCTTCTGGAGCTTTTCAGCTACGTTAACGATGTTGCGGATCTCGTAGGTCAATTCGCCCGCGCCGGGCGTAACCAGTTCGTTTCTCACGTTTTCCCCCTCTTTTTATCGGTTTATTGGATCCTGAAATGATTAAAGGCCGTGGGGGATGCCCACGGCCTTTTCGATACACGAAGTGTGACGATTCCTCACACGGCAGCGGGACACCATGCGGCGACGGACGCCGCGGCGATGATAGCTCGTGCTGCAATTGCGATGGAAACGATGTTTTTCTTCATAAAGGACTCGAATAGCACAGGCGGTTACCAGACGTCAATATTTTTTTCTCTTTTACTCAAGCGTGATGAGGAAGCGGCCATCCTCATCTCTCCACCGCAACCATCCGATGACGGTCAGATCGATAAGGACCCGAATCCGGTCCCCCGCCACTTCGAGGATGCGCAAGCTGCGCTCGGGTGTGAGGGGCTCCAGTTCAGGCGCTAACTCATCCGGCCCGCTACGCGGGACGTAAAAGCCTTTTTTCAGCCCCCGCAAAAGCGACGCCTCCTTCCCCTTGAGAAACTCCTCCCACCGGAGGTAATTCCAGCGGCGGGACGGATCCACCCAGGCAGCGCGGCCGGCATCGTCATAGATGACCCTCATCCACCCATCCTTGAGAGCGGTAACCACAAGGGGGAATTCACCCGCCGGCGTTTTGAGAATGAACGCCAGATTAGGGCACGACGTAACGTTTTTTTCTGCAATACGGCCCACCCCCGGTTCCCTGTAGAGAACAAGCACCGGCGGAGTTGTCGCGCCGGGGGCGGTACGAACCAGCAAGGCGCCTATGCCGGCATCAGGCCGGGGAGGCGGGGGGGCCGCGTCGGCTGCCGGCACAATTAGCGTGAGGAGCAAAACAGAAATAATTTTCCGGAAAACGATCATGGTCAAAGAAACAGGGCGACAAGGGAAGCGAGATATGCGTTGGCGCTCCCATCCCCCTCGACGGGAGCCCATGGGGCTTTCTCCTCTGAGTTCAGAGGGAGGTAGGGTCCTCCCTTGGTCTCAAAGAAGACCGTGCCGGGCTCCAGGCTAAAGACCGTGTGGAACTCGCCATGGGGCATATCTACGGCCACGGCGTCACCGGTCTGTAGAATATGGGTGCCGGTCACCGCGCCCCCTTCGTCAAAGGCCACAACACCCAGCCTCCCCCGCAGAATCACCATCGACTCATCTTTGTTCGGGTCGAGGTGCCGGTGGGGCTGGATGTAGGATCCGGGCTCCATGGCGTTCAGGAGGCGGTGACAGCAGAAGGCATCGTTGGGATGGAGGTTGTAATTTTTCCGCAGGCGGACGCTGTCACGGGCCTCTCCGGTTACCTGGTCGAGAAGGTCCTGGGTGATGGTTTTCACATGGCTCCCTAGCGGTCCGCGAGGGCGAAGAGGTTTCCGTCAGGGTCGGCAACCACCGCCATCTTCCCCCAGGGGCTCTGCTCCAGGGGTTGTTCGAACCGCACCCCGGCATCGGTCAGCTCCCGGCAGAAATTTTCAATATCCTTCACCCTCAGGGTGATGCCAGTATGGCGACCCGCAAGGGCTGTGGCTTCCTCGGTGAGGGCCATCGCAACCCCAAGGGTTGTCCCGCCCGAAAAGAACTCCATCATCGTCATTCCTTCCTGGGCAAGGGGAAGCTTCAGCTGCTCCTTGTAAAACCGCTTCGCCACTTCGAAATCGCGCACAAAAACCACTATGTTTTTCATTGCTTCAACCATCGGAGCCCTCCGGAATAATTAGTCATCCAATCATGTGAAGATAGCAGAGGCACCAGCCGGCGGCAAGGGGGAAGTGTCCGCCTCAAATGGCGTGGTTCCATGCCCAGCGCCCCGGACTCCGACCGCCCCTCCTGAAGACGGGTCGAACTAGCGGTCCCGCGGGGCCAAAGCCACGGTAGCCGCGAATACCGCTGCGGCCCCGGCCTTCTTCAGAACCCGGGCGCACTCAGCCAAAGTGCTGCCGGTGGTGGATACGTCATCCAGAAGCAGTATGCGCCTCCCGGCAATCCGCTCGGGACTGACCACGGCAAAAGCACCCCGAACATTGGTGTGCCGTTCCGAAGCCGAAAGGGTAACCTGGGCGACGGTGGGGCGGACGCGGCGCAGGGTGTCGCGCAAAAGCGGGAGGCGCCATTCTCGAGCCAGGACAGCGCCCATGAGAACCGCCTGATTGAAACCCCGCTCCCGCAGGCGCGAGCGGTGGAGGGGGACGGGAACCATCACGTCTGGAGCCACGGAGTGTACAAAGGGCGTGAGCTGGCCAATGGCCAGAAGAGCCAGGGGTCGGCGCAGGTGGACTTTGCGACCGTACTTGTGGCGGTGAATCAGCTCCCGAATGGGACCTTCGTAGAGCAGCGCCCCCCGCGCCCCGTCAAAGGGGGGGCGGGCCAAGAGGCAGGAGCCGCAAAGGTGATCGATTCCCCCCTCCGTTCCGTGGGGGACTCCACAGACCGGGCAGAGGGGGGAATCGATGGGGGTCATGGCCCCAAGGCATGATTTGCAAAGATGGAGAGGCCCGGCCTCCGGCACCGGTTCCTTGCACAGATGGCAGAGGGGCGGGAAAAGGACGTCGAGAAACGCCCGGAGCAACTCCATCTAGAGCCCCATGTCCTCGTTCACCACCAGTACGCGCAGGTCCGTGAGACGGGGCTTACGGTCGATGACGGTGGTGACGCGGCAAATACGGTCGGGTGAATTGCAGTCGGAACAGAATCCGGTGGTGCCGCAGGGGGTCTTGTAGTTGAGGCGCCGGGCATTGGGGGGGGACGCCCACCCCTTTATCCGATCTACAGCCTCCTGAACACCGCCATCCACCAGCTTGTTCCGGCCCGCCACGACAATCACCTTCTTTGGGCCGAAAAACATGGAAGCGGCCCGGTTGCCGACCCCGTCTATGTTCACGAGCCATCCGGAGAGGGTAAGGGCATTAGTTCCGGCAAGGAAAAGATCGCAGGTGAGTTGACGGCGCATGATGGCCAGCCGCTCCTCCGGGGAAAGACCCGGCTCGCCGTGAATGAGGAGTTCTTTCCCCATCTGCCGAAGCCGTTCGATCACCTGCAGATCCGCCACGGTCATGGACCCCCCGAAGCCCACGTTACCGGCATCCGCCGCTTCGGCGACGATATAGTCGAATGCCTCCCGGCCGGTGGCACAATAGACGGCGGTGAAACCGTTCTTCTCCAGTGACTCCACCGCCTTGCGGCATTTTTGTTCATGGGTCCAGTCGACCAGTTCAGTTGTGAGTGACATGGTGAAACTCCTTTCGAAAACAATAGTGAGAGCGCGAGAAGGCGAAGTAGCGAGATAGCAAGATCCTTATAATCTGACTCGCTCTCCCGCTACCTCGCTCTTTGCGCTCCTAAAATCCGCACATACTCGGCATAGGGTATCTGCGATTTCCAGTTCCCCGTGGCGCGCCCCACGAGCGATCCGCCAACGAAGAGAAACAACACCAGGACAGCGAAAAGTATGGCATTCACCACCACCTTCCGGCCCGTCAGCTTCATCTCCAGCGCCCCCATGGCACGGCAGTGGCTCACGCAGCGCCAGCAGCCGATGCATTCCTCCGACATCACCCGCTCTTTTGCCATGACCGGAATATAAGAGGGACAGACCTGGCTGCAGACCCCGCAGGAAACACAGGTCGTCCTTTCCCGGGTCACCTTCACCGGCGAGAATATCGACACGAGCCCCAGAAGCGCCCCGTAGGGGCAGAGGTAACGGCAGAACGGATTCCGCACCGGGAGCGACAGGACGAGGAGTACGCCGATCACCGCCAGGGGTATCCCCGACAGGTGGAGGAAGAAGTCCAGAAGCCGCACGTCGGCCACCTTGTTGTAGTCGGAATAGATGAATGCCGCCACCGACTCCGGCGCCATGGTCCAGAGGATGGAATAAAGAAAGAAGAAAAGAAGGAGGTACTTGACACCCCGTAACGCCACGTCCAGCCACCGGGGGGGGCGGAGATTGCGCTTGAAGAGGACAAACCCCCTCTTCCAAAGGAGTTCCGACAGGGTTCCCACCGGGCAGATCCAGGAGCAGAAGGATCGCTTCAGGAGGAGCGATACCGCCACTACCGTCACGAGAATCACCACCGAGGCCGGATGGACAGGATTGATTGCGCCGCTTGTAAGCCAATCCTTTACCCCCAAGAGCCCCGCGATGGGGAGGAACCCCTCTACCCCGTCGGCCCGGGGGACAAAGGGGGCAGTCCCACCGCTTCGGAAGTGACGCACGAAGAGAAAGAGCCGCACGCCAAGATAGACCATGAAGAGGAGAAATCCCCACTGGGTGGCGATCCTGAGTGGCTGCACATAGCGTTTGCTCACGCCGTCACTCCTTAAGACTTATTATGTCGCATGGTGGCGATATCCTCTTTTCATCGGACAAAAGGAGGACACCATGGAACCCATCGTTGTTTTCGGCGTCGCCCTCGTAGCCTGGAGCGCCTATATCTGCATTGTGGACATGATCCGGGATCGGGCGCCGGTCCGCATCGCCAAGAAGGAAAAGGCCCCGGCAAAGGCTCCCGTCAGGGGACGGCGCAAACCCGCTGCAGCTCCCGGTCGAGGAGGTGCCGCGGCTGCACGTTGGCCAGTGCCCGCAGAAGGCTCCGCTTGACGGCGGGGTTCTCCCGCTCCAGTTCCTTCAAAAGCTCCTTCATCCGCTTGCGCTGGATGTCGGCCTTGCCGCAGACCGGACAGCAACAGCAGACCACGGGAAAACTGTTCTCCCTGGCAAAGGGGATGATCTCCCGCTCCTCCACATAGACCAGGGGGCGAATCACCGTGGTTTCGCCGTTGTCGGCCAGCATCCGGGGGGCCATGGCTTTGAGGGTTCCCACGAAGAACTGGTTAAGGAGCAGCGTCTCCACGAAATCGTCCAGGTGGTGCCCCAGGGCCAGCTTGTTGCAGCCGTGCTGCCGGGCCAGAGTATAAAGAACGCCACGTTTCAAGCGGGCGCAGATGGAGCAGTAGGAGGAGCCGGGACGCCGCTTCTCCTGGATGATGTCGTAGTGGGTGGTCTCCTCCACGTGATAGGTGAATCCGTGCTCCTGAAGATGGGCCGCGATGACGTCGCTGCGGAAGCCGGGGTAGCCCGAATCGATGGTGAGCGCCACCAGCTCGTACTTCACCGGTGCCCGGCGTCTCAGTGCCTCCAGGACATGAAGAAGAGCGTAGGAATCCTTCCCCCCCGAGACCGCCACGGCGATCCGGTCCCCCTCTTCGATAAGCTTGAAGTCGGCGATGGCCCGGCCGACCTCGTTTTTAATCTTCCGATACCGCTTTTCGTCCACAAACTCCACAGGCACTCTCTCCTTCGACAATTCATCTACGGTACCCCACCGGGCTTCCCCAAGTCAAGATAGTGCACCATCCCCTTTCCCTTGTTCCCGCGAGCCCGTCCTGTTATTATTCCGGTAATTACCTTGGCCATCGGTTACCATGAAAAATTCACCCTCTGACATCATTGAAGTCGCAATACCTCTCCCCCTGGACACCACCTTCCACTACCGGGTGCCGGTGGAGCTCATGCCGCGCATCGCGCCGGGGAAACGGGTTCTCGTCCCCTTCGGACGACGCAGGGTAACCGGCTACATCCTCGGCTCGGTCTCAGGTGAGGAGCGGGAACTGCGGGAGGTGTGCGACGTTCTGGACGACACCCCCCTCTTCACCCGGAAGGAACTGGAGCTTTACCGCTGGGCCTCCTCCTATTACCTCCACCCTTTGGGAGAGGTGATCAAAGCCGCATTACCCGCCGGCATCAACGTCCAGAGCCGCCGAGCAGATACCAACGGTGGCAGGGACGCATTAACCGGCGGCAAGCAGGTGAAGACGGAGCCAGTCTACTCCCCTGCCGCAGCACCTCCGGCAGTGGACGCGCCGCGGGGGAAGGCATCTCTCATTCTCGATCACCTCCGGCAAGCCGGAGAGGCAACAGCAGCGGAGCTACGAGGCCTTTTCGGCGGCTGTTCGCTCCAGCTCCGGCGACTACGGGAGCTGGGCCTTGTGGAGATGGAGGCGCGGGAGACCTACCGGGACCCTTTCCGGGATGAAACGGTCACCCCCGACTCCCCTCTTGTCCTCAACGCTGGCCAGAGCGAGGCGCTGGACCGGATCATAGACGCCATCGACACTAACCGCTTTGCCCCCTTCCTTCTCCACGGAGTTACCGGGAGCGGCAAAACGGAGGTCTACCTGCAGACCATTGCCCATCTCCTGAACAAGGAGCGAACTGCGCTGGTTCTCGTCCCCGAGATCGCCCTGACACCTCAGCTCGTGAACCGCTTTCGGTGCCGCTTCCGGTGCGGCATCGCCGTGCTCCACAGCGGCCTTTCCGACGGTGAGCGCTACGACGAGTGGCGGCGGATCAGGCGGGGGGAGGTGTCCATCGTTATCGGCGCCCGCTCGGCCATCTTCGCTCCCCTGGAGCGAATCGGCATGATCGTGGTGGATGAGGAGCACGAGGCATCCTACAAGCAGTCCGAAGGATTCCGCTACAACGCCCGGGACCTGGCACTCGTACGGGGGAAGATGGAGCAGGCCTGCGTCGTACTCGGCACCGCCACCCCCCAGGTCACCACCTGGCATGCGGCCGCCACCGGAAAGCTGACTCTCCTCTCCCTCCCTGACCGGGTGAACGGCCTGCCGATGCCCCATGTCGAGATCATCGATGCGCGGGGGCATAAAAGTGATGCAATACTCCCCTCTATGGCCGAGGCCATTGCCGCAAATCTTGCCGGTGGCGGCCAGACCCTCGTCTTCCTGAACCGCCGCGGGTTCGCCACCTGGCTAACGTGTGAAGAGTGCGGCCACGTGCTCCGCTGTCCCAACTGCGCCGTCACCCTCACCTATCACCAACGCAAGAACCGCCACGTCTGCCACTACTGCGACTACTCCATTCCCGCTCCTTCGGTCTGCCCCGAATGTGAGAGCACGCAGGTTACGCATCTCGGCCTCGGCACCGAACGGGTTGAAGAGCTGGTGCGGGAGCGCTTTCCGGAGGCACGGGTCGATCGGATGGACCGCGACACCACCCGGGGAAAGGGGGGACATTCTCGGATTTTGCGCAAAGTGGCTGAACGGAAGACCGACATCCTCATCGGCACCCAGATGGTTGCCAAAGGGCATGACTTTCCAGGCATAACTCTGGTTGGAATCGTCTCGGTGGAGTCAACCCTCAACATCCCCGACTACCGGAGCGCCGAGCGGACCTACCAGTTGGTTACTCAACTCATGGGAAGAGCGGGACGGGGTTACGACGCGGGAAAGGTCATCATCCAGACCCTAAATCCCGACCACTACGCCCTCACCCACGCGGGCACCGGTCTACTTGAAGAATTTTACACCACGGAACTTGCCTTCCGGCAGGATACCGGTTACCCCCCCTTTGTCCACCTGGCGGCACTTTACCTGACAGGCACTGCGGCAACCTCCGTGGAGCAGGAATCATCGGTACTCGCCGGCCAGCTTCGCTCCCTGCGTCGTGCGTTGAACTCCCGAGTGGAAATCCTCGGCCCAGCCCCAGCCCCCCTTACGAAGCTCCGGGGGCGATTCCGTTGGCAAACACTTCTCAAGGCACCTGAGCGTCAGGCCCTCCACCGCCTTCTTGCCGCCCTCCACAGCAACTACGCTCCCCCCTCCGGCATCAGGCTCCAGATTGATGTGGACCCAGTTGACCTCATGTGACTGCCGGGATAAGGAAGGGTTTGATTTTTTTCCGTTATCTCTCTATATTCATGAGAATAACATTTTTTAAAGGTGCACGAAGATGGTTAGAAGAATCCTTGCTTACCCAGACCCAATCCTTAAGAAAAAATCCTTGCCGGTTGCGATTATCAATGATGCAACCCGCGAACTGGTCCGCGACATGGCAGAAACCATGTACGATGCACAGGGGGTCGGTCTTGCGGCTCCGCAGATCGGCATCAGCCAGCGGATAATCCTTATTGACGTCTCCCAAAAGGACGACTGTCCGGAGTTGATTGTCTGCATCAACCCGATGTTCATCCACACCGAAGGCGAATCATACGAAGAGGAAGGATGCCTCTCCGTTCCCAAGTATGCCGCCAATATTCATCGTCACGCCAAAGTTGTTGTAAAAGCCCTCAACCTGAATGGGGAAGAAGTTACCTATAACGCCGAGGGGCTCCTTGCCATCGCATTTCAACATGAAATCGATCACCTTGACGGCATATTATTCGTTGATCACCTTTCACCCCTGAAAAAAGAGATGTTCAAGAAAAAATACCGCCGCATGCTTGAGGAGGGGTAACGATACCATATGGCCGGACTGCGTATCATCTTTATGGGCACCCCTGACTTCGCCTGCCCGATTCTTGCGAAACTTATTGAACGGGGCGACAACATTCTAGCTGTTGTAACGCAACCTGACCGTCCCAAAGGGCGCGGGCAGAAGCTACTTCCTCCACCGGTCAAGGTCATTGCCGAAGAACAGGGCATTCCTGTACTTCAGCCACCCAAAGTACGTGCGCCAGAATTTATTGAACAAATCAGGGGGCTTAACCCCGACCTGATGGTTGTTGTCGCCTTTGGCCAGATACTTCCCCAGGGGCTTCTCAACATACCCAAACACGGATGCATAAATATTCATGCATCCCTGCTCCCCCGCTATCGCGGCGCCGCTCCCATCAACTGGTGCCTTGTCAACGGAGAAAGCGAAACCGGCATTACCACCATGCAAATGGATGCCGGCCTTGACACGGGAGACATGCTTATCAAGAGAGTTATCGCCATAGGACCAGAGGAAGACGCTCAATCGCTCCATGACCGCCTTTCTATTTTAGGGGCAGAAACCCTTGACGAAACCCTCGAAAGACTCGTTAATGGCACACTTAAACCAGAAAAGCAGGACGACACCCTTAGCTGCTATGCACCGATTCTGAAGAAGGAAGACGGCCTCATTGACTGGAACAAGAACCCTGTTCAGATCAAAAACCTCGTACGAGGCCTCACTCCTTGGCCCGGCGCATACACCACCATTAGCGACAAAACCTTGAAACTCTATAAAGTATCGGTTGCCGATGGAAGCGCCACCCCAGGCGAGATCATATCCGTTGGGAAAAGCGGAATAACCGTTGCCTGCGGCTCGGGCAGCATTAGAATTGAAGAACTGCAGCTTGAAGGGAGAAAACGACTTACTGCAGCGGACTTCCTCGCGGGTTATCACCTGGACCCGGGGAGCCGTCTTGGCGATTCCTCCGAGCACTGACAATGTCCTACAAACCACCACAGAAACGTCTCTTCATATTTCTCATGGGAGTCACCTGCCTCCTGATTGTTGGCTTTATCTTCCTTTTCTGGTGGATACCCACCAAAGGTTTGGCCAACATACATCCGAGCCTCCCCCGTCTAACCGGCATTTTGTTCGGCGGACTTTCTCTTGTCGCTCTTCTCGGCTCACTTGTTGTCGTACTGACTTCAGCGCTCGGAAAAGATATTTTCTTCACTCGCTTTCTTCGCGGCGTCGTCATTAAATTTCTTCTCCCCGCCATTGAACTCATTGGCCGTGCTTTCGGCATTCCCACTGATACTATCAGGCAATCGTTCATAGCAATGAATAACAGCCTTGTTCTATCCCAGCGATACAATATTAAGCCGGATAGAATCTTGATACTTCTGCCGCATTGTCTCCAACTTTTTGAATGTGAGATTAAAGTAACCGGTGATATAAACAAATGCGTCAGATGTGGTCGCTGCGACATAATGGGGCTTGCTGACCTGGCTCAAAAGTATAATATCAACATCTCTGTCGCCACCGGTGGAACTCTGGCGCGTAAAGTCATCATCGAAAAGAGACCACAAATCGTCCTTGCCGTAGCATGCGAGCGGGACCTTACATCAGGGATCAAGGACTGTTACCCTTTACCGGTTATTGGCATTCTTAATGATCGCCCCTTCGGTCCCTGCTTCAACACAAAAGTCGACGTAGAAAAAATTGACCAGGCTTTACATGCCGTAATCTCATAATTTTTCATCCCATAATATCAACAGCCTTTTAATCCGTTAACAAATCAAACATTCACTTCATCATCTGGGCCTACGAAAACGGAGTCATCTTGGACTTCTCTCGACCAGGAAAACCTACTGATAACGCGCTGATTGAATCATTCAACGGCAGTTTTCGTGATGAGTGCCTCAACGTCAACTGGTTCCTCTCACTCGAAGATGCACGGCAAAAAATTGAGAGCTGGCGCCATGAGTACAACGACTTCCGCCCGCACACTGCGCTGGGAAATCTTACACCAGTAGAGTATGCACAGAGTGTTTCACAAGCCGGAAATCTCCATTTTTGCCCGGTCTAGTTTTTGGGTGGAGGTCACCTAAAAACGTATTCGCGCAAAACTCTTTACACTGTCAGGCTGTTCGCCACAATCAAACTTGCAGGGCAACAGCAGCATTCACTTCCCTTTAATACAAAAAAAGGCCCCTTCATTGAAGGAGCCTTTTTTTGTATAAATAACTATTACGGGGTTCTAAAGAAGTACCGCTTGCTGCGCAAGGTCAAGCAAGAATGCGGGAACTACCCCTGGAAGCAGAACGCCAATCACGGCAATAATAATACAAATGGCGACTGCAGGCGTAATCTTCATCCAATCGAACTCCTCAACCGGATCCTTCATGTACATATAAACCATTACTCGAAGGTAATAGTACACTGATGCCGCACTGTTCAGTACACCAATAATGGCCAGCCAAACGTACCCAGACTTAACAGCAGCAGCAAAAAGGTAGAATTTCCCTATAAATCCAGCGGTTGGGGGAATACCTGCCAAAGAAAAGAGGAAAACAGCCATAGCCAAGGCCAGAATTGGATGCTTGGTACCAAATCCTGCATAATCCATAACATTCGTATTGGCTTCACCCTTCTTGCCGACAAGAACAATGATCGCAAAAGCACCAATGTTCATAAACGTATAGGAAAGCATATAGAAAAGAATGCCTGCCGTCCCCTCTGCACTGCCAGAAGCAAAACCAACGAGAGCATAGCCAGCATGGGCAATAGAGGAGTAAGCCAGCATCCTCTTTATATTGTCCTGATTAAGGGCGATAAGGTTACCAACCGTCATTGTGAGTACTGCTAATACCCACAAAAGATCAGACCAGTCAGCTTTGAGGGCAGGGAACGCAATCAGGACAACACGTAAGAATGCTGCAAATCCTGCTGCTTTTGGACCTGCGGACATGAATGCGGTCATTGGTGTTGGAGCACCTTCATAAACATCAGGAGTCCACATATGGAACGGAGCAGCTGCTATTTTGAAGCTGAAACCTACCGCCATCAGTAACATGCCGATGATGAACAGAGGGTTTTGCGCGACTGAAGAGTTTTGAGTTACATATTCTGCAATTTTAACAACACGCGTAGTGCCTGTCGCACCATATGTCAGAGCCATTCCGTAGAGAAGAAAGCCAGTTGAAAATGCTCCTAAAAGAAAGTACTTAAGACCAGCTTCGTTAGATTTGATATTTGCTCTGTTGAAACCCGCAAGAATATAAAGAGAAACTGAAAGGACCTCTAATCCGAGGAAGATTGTCATTAAATCGGTTCCTGATGCCATAAGCATCATACCGACCGTAGCGAAAAGGAGAAGTGGATAGAGTTCTCCTGAATTGCACTCCTCACGCTTAAAATATTGATCGGATATGAGGATGGTCATTGCAACCGTTAATAGGAAAATTCCCTTAAAAAAGATAGCGAAATTATCCATAACCACTGAGTCATTAAACGACATCAGGTTGCTTCCCCATCCACCGATGAGCGTGAATCCTGCTATCACTATCCCTATGAGGCTCAGGTAGCCCAAATAGGCTTTGTGCTCACTCTTGACGAAAACATTTACGAGGAGCAGCGCCATACCAAAGATCGAAAGTATAACCTCTGGCATGATTGGCGCAAAATTAATGGCTGGGATTACAATTGTTTCCATCTAGGTTCCCTCCGGTGGCTTTTCTTCTGAACCGATTACTTGTGCTCGACAGGCAGCACGGCTGCAGGAAGAGCCTGCGGTGCCGGGATCTGAGGAATCTGAGCCGTAGCAGTTTGCTTAGACTTGACATGTACAACCAGCTTCTCAAGAGAAGGGCTCATCTTATCTATAAATGGAGTCGGATATACACCCATTACAAAGACAAGCACAAGTAATGGAAGCATTATTGCTATTTCTCGAGCATTGAGGTCACTCAGAGTCTGGTTCTTAGGATTAGTAAGTTCACCAAACATTACACGCTGATACATCCAGAGCATGTAAACCGCAGAGAGAATAACACCACTTGCAGCAATAACCGCAAACCAGCGAAGTTCACTCTCAAATGCACCTGTGAGTATAAGGAATTCTCCTACGAAGCCATTTGTACCAGGAAGCCCTATTGATGAGAGCGTTACAATCATAAATATTGTAGCAAAAACCGGCATTTGCTTGGCAAGGCCACCAAAGTCAGTTATGAGGCGAGTATGCCGGCGTTCATAAATAAAGCCTACTATAAGGAACAGTGCACCAGTTGATACGCCATGGTTGAGCATTTGGAGCATTCCGCCTGAAAGACCTTCTACGTTCAGAGCGAATACACCCAACATAACATAACCGAGGTGAGCAACAGATGAGTAAGCAACAAGCTTCTTGACATCCTCCTGAACCATGGCAACGAGAGCCGCATAAATAATTCCGATTACAGAAAGCACAGCGAACAGAGGAGTGAATTGCGCTGTTGCATCAGGGAAGAGCGGTATGGCAAAGCGGACAAAACCATACGTACCCATCTTGAGGAGAACCGCTGCAAGAATAACCGAACCTGCTGTTGGAGCTTCTGTGTGTGCGTCCGGCAACCATGTATGCAAGGGGAACATCGGAACCTTGATTGCAAAAGCAAGAGCGAAAGCAAGGAACATCCAAGTTTGAGTTACAGGGTCAAGTGAAAGTTCATAAAAGCGAAGTACTGTGAAGTCGCCTGCTCCCGCCTTGAAATAAAGCAGTATCAGAGCAACCAGCATCAACAACGAACCAACCATTGTATATATGAAGAACTTGACAGCTGCGTAGATTTTATTTTTCCCTCCCCATATACCGATAATGAAGTACATAGGGATAAGCATCACTTCCCAGAAGATATAGAAGAGGAAAAGATCCAGGGAAACAAAAGCGCCCAACATGCCTACTTCGAGAAGCAGCAGGCAGATCATATACTCCTTGACCTTATTCTCCACTGCAGTCCACGTGGAAAGAATGGCTATGGGCATGATAAAGGTTGTCAATATAACCAACCAGAGGCTGATCCCGTCAATAGCCACGTGATAGTTCATCTCGAATGGCCCAGCAGATATCCAGGGCACTTTCTCAATGAACTGAAATTCGGCATTGCTCTGGAAGCCGGTCACTAATGGAAGTGACACTACAAACGTCGCAAGCGAAACAAACAGTGCGAGACCTCGCTGCGCCGAGTGGCTCTGTTTGGGAACGAAGAAGAGCAGCACGACCCCCAGAAGTGGAAGAAAGGTCATCACGCTGATTAACGGAAACTGACTCATGAATCTGCTCCTTTAGTCCTATTGGTAATTCAGAGTTAGCGGAAGAGATAGAATGCCACGATAACAACCATACCCAAAGTCATACCAAGGGCATAGTTATGTACATAACCGGTTTGAATGTTCCTCAGTGCATTACCGAAACCTTTAACAACCGTAGCAACACCATTGACTATTCCATCAACTACAAGCACATCGAAACCCTTCCACAGTCCATTGCCAAGCGCTTTACAGGGATTTACAAACAGGAAGTCGTAAAGTTCATCAACATACCATTTGTTGTATACAGCCCTGTGTAGCGCAGGAAACGTTGCAGTAAATTTAGCGGGTATCGAAGGCGACACTACATACAGGATGAAAGCTATAGAGATACCGATGAGGGCTATAACAACAGATCCGCCCATAAGCCCCCACTCAAGCACCAAACTATGATGATGTGCACCACCATGCTGAATTTGGAGCGCAACAAATTCATTCGAGCTTTTAAATACTGGCTCAAGGTAGTGCTCAAGATAATTAGGTATTCCGCCAAGCACATCGCCGATAAGTTTCGGTATACCAACATAGCCACCAACCACCGCAAGAACACCAAGCACCATCAAAGGGAAGGTAATAACAAGAGGAGATTCATGAAGATGACTCTTTGCTCCTTCTTTAATCCGGCACTCCCCAAAGAAAGTCATGAAAACCAAGCGGAACATATAGAACGCGGTGAAACCAGCGGCAATGGCACCGATCCCCCAAAGAATCATATTCAGCTCACCATGATGAGGGTTGGCAAATGCCTGCCAGAGAATCTCGTCCTTGGAGAAGAAGCCCGAGAAACCAGGTATACCTGCGATGGCGATAGTTGAAACAAGGAATGTCAGGAAAGTAATCGGCATTACCTTCTTCAGCCCGCCCATGTTTCTCATATCCTGAGCATCATCATGGGAATGTATATGATGCAGTGCATGATGCATTGCATGAATGACTGAACCAGAACCAAGGAATAGACAAGCTTTGAAGAACGCATGAGTCATAAGGTGGAATATGCCGGCAGTAAACGCCCCTACTCCCATACCCAAGAACATGAAACCAAGCTGAGATACAGTTGAATATGCCAAAACTCTTTTAATATCATTTTGAGCAGTACCAATCGTTGCAGCAAAAATTGCAGTTGCAGCACCCACTATTGCAATGACCATCATTGTCTCATGGGACCGAATGAAGAGGAAATTCATCCTGCCAATCATGTAAACACCAGCAGTAACCATCGTTGCAGCATGTATAAGAGCGGAAACGGGGGTCGGACCCTCCATGGCATCAGGAAGCCATGTATAAAGCGGCAACTGGGCGGACTTACCAGTAGCACCAAGGAAGAAGCAAAGAGTAATTACTGTTACAACGCCTCCAAGAGGTAGAAGATGCGCATTGTCTCCAAGTACTCGGAAATTTATCGTCCAGACATTATGATTTTGTCCGAAGTACCAAAAGAGCGTAAAGGTACCAACAAGGAAGCCGAAGTCGCCAACACGGTTCATAACGAACGCTTTTTTGCCGGCATCACCTGCGGATTTCTTATGGAAGTAGTAACCGATGAGAAGATAAGAACAAAGACCGACACCTTCCCACCCGACAAACATAAGCAACAGGTTGTTACCCAAAACCAGCAGAAGCATGCTGAACATAAAGAGGTTCAGATATGTGAAATATCTGTAGAAACCCTCTTCACCATGCATATAACCTATTGAGTATACATGAATCAAGAAACCGACACCTGTCACAACCATAATCATAAGCGTTGACAGAGGATCTATCAGGAATCCGATGTCGGCCGTAAAGTTGCCCGACTTAATCCATGTAAAAAGCACCTTCTCAAAAAACCGCTCTTCAGCAGGTTTTGAAAGGAGCTCCATCAGGATGCCGCATGACACAAGGAACGAGCCGAACACCATGAGTGCACCGATTCCGCCGATCACCGTCTCATTCTTGATCTTTTTCCCGAAAAGACCGTTTATGACGACGCCGATCAGTGGGAACAGTGGTATCAGCCATACGTACTCAAACATTCCTGACTCCTTTTTCTATAGCGAGTGATTCAGAATTTCGTAAGCTACAGCAACTCTACTAAAGCTTCATAAGATTGACGTCTTCAACATCAATTGACTCACGGTTCTTATAGAAAGCAATCATTAGAGCAAGGCCCACAGCAGCTTCTGCGGCAGCTACAGTCATTACAAAAAAGACAAATATCTGACCATCAATACTGCCAAGATGCTTCGACAAAGCGATAAAAGTTAAATTTACTGCATTCAACATCATCTCAACACACATAAAGATGACTATTGCATTTCTTCTAATAAGAACACCAATTGTGCCGATTGAGAACAGTATTGCGCTTAATATCAGATAACTATGCAAAGGTACCATGAGCTTAACCCCTGTCCGTTAGATTTTCTTTTTTGTTAAAATTACTGCACCAATAATAGCCACAAGAAGCAGTACAGATGTTATCTCGAAAGGCAGAAGAAAGTCAGTGTACAAAGCATTCGCTATCAACTCAGTGTGTCCGACTCTGTTAACCATATCTGAATCGATCACACCCTTCGACCCTGTCAGCGAACCTCTGTTGAACAAATAGAACAGTTGAAACAGTGAAAACAAGCCTATCAAGCTCCCAAACAGGACACTGTGTGAAGTTCTTCGCCCTGATTCAGTACGTACGTTTAGGAGCATGATGACAAACACAATCAAAACCATGATTGCCCCTGCGTAGACTAACACCTGGATGGCAGCCATAAACGGAGCATCGAGCGTCACGTATAGAGTTGCCAGACAGAAGAAAGTCAAAATCAGAGAGAGCGCACTGTTGATCGGGTTCTTGCAGGTAATGACCAGGATGCTGGCCAGGACAGCTACCGCTGCCACGATCATGAAGAAGAACGTTTCCATTGCTGCTCCTTTATTTCTTTTCTAAAAGTCTCTCTTTAACGAATAGGAAATCTTCTCTACTGTAATTCGCCAGTTCAAACTGTTCTGTCATTTTCAATGCATCAACAGGGCAGGCTTCAACGCAATAACCACAAAATATACAGCGAAGTAATTCAATCTCATATCGCGCTGCATATTTATCATGATTCTGGTCTTCACCGGCCTCAACGGTGATGCACTTCGCCGGACATACTGTCGGACACAAGTAACACGCAACACACTTGGCGCGATCATGAGAGACTTTAAGCGCATGCAATCCCCGGAAATTAGAGGCAATAACGGGCCTCTCATCCGGATAACGAAGCGTTATTGTCTTCTTGAAGAGATGACTAAGCGTAATTTTTAGACCTTTAAGCAGCGGCACAATCATTTCAATATCCTCGTCATGGAGTTGACTAGAGTGCGATTACTATACCCGTAACAACAATATTTAGAAGTGTGAGGGGTAGAAACACCTTCCAACCAAGTCGCATAAGCTGGTCGTAACGGTAACGGGGAAAGGTTGCTCTAATCCACATGCATGTGAAAATCAGGAAGTATACCTTTGCAATAAACCATATCCATCCGGGAAGGAACGCCGGCCCATGCCATCCACCGAGAAAAAGTGTTGTTGTTACTGCACATACCGTAACCATGTTCGCATATTCTGCCATGAAGAACATCGCATACTTCATACTTGAATATTCAGTACAGAAGCCAGAGACCAGCTCAGATTCTGCTTCAGGAAGGTCGAAAGGAGTCCGGTTAATTTCTGCAATTGAGCATATGAAGAAAAGAATAAACGCAATAGGTTGCTTGAAGGCATACCAAGCTCCATTTGCTTGATCTGCAACTATTTTTTGTAATGACAGTGATTCCGACAGCATGAATACCGAGACAATAGCCAGGCCAGCCGCTAATTCATACGAAATCATCTGCGCAGAAGAACGCAGCCCCCCAAGGAGCGAATATTTACTATTGGATGCCCAACCAGCCAAAACAATACCGTATACGCCCACCGAAGCTAAGGCCAGGATATAAAGCACACCAACGTTAAGATCAACCACTTGACCTGTTGCCGTGTCATAATATGCCGCGATTTGCAAAGGGATCTTATGCCCGGCAACTTCGATTGTCTCACCGAAAGGGATTACAGCAAAACCTATAAATGCTGGTATTAGTGCAACAAGTGGAGCGATCAAATAAGCGAACTTGTCAGCATTAGTAGGGATAATCTCTTCTTTAAAGAAAAGTTTCACGCCATCCGCAATAGGCTGCAGGAGACCGTGCCATCCGGTACGCATAGGTCCCAAGCGCACCTGCATGTGGCCTATAATCTTACGCTCTGCATAAGTTGCATATGCTACTGTAAGCAGTACGAAGACAAACACCACGAGTACCTTGAGCACCATGGCGATGTAATATGCCATCGGCAATCCCAATATTTCGTATCCCATTTGCACTCTTCCCCTCTTGATATGATGGTGTTGTGAGTGATTTGCTACTGTTACTATTTACTCAAGCTTACCCATGTGACGGATTCGCCGTCAGTGATACTATTAATTGACTTATCAGAAAAATGATATGGAGCAAACACAACACCAGATGGAAGCCTCATACCTATCTTTGCTTGCAGTTTAATCTCTCCTAATTGAGATTTAACTGTAATGGATTCGCCATCCTTAACTCCAAGTTTATTTGCATCAGCGTTGTTCAGCTCAATATATCCCTCTGAGCAAACATACATTGGGCCTTCACCATACAGGGACAATGTCCCACAGTGGTTAAGTGCATTGCCAGTAACAAGTGCATATGTGCCGGTCGAAGATGATGTGACTGCTGGAGCATCCACAGGAATCAATCGGCATTTATTATTAACTGGATAAATTGTACCTTCATCGCCCAACTGATCGAAATCTATGTTTGCGTATGAAGGCACTGTTGCTCCAATCTCCATAAAGACCTCGCTGATGCTTTGAGGTGCCTCGCCACCAACAGCGGCATACAGCGAGCCGAAGATCTCAAAATCGCTACGCGCGACTCCAACCGGAGATATAGCTTTACGAACCCTCTGGACAGCCCTGCCTACACTGGTAAAAGTGCCTTCTTTTTCCGCGAATGAACAAGCAGGCAAGACAACGTCAGCTTTACTTGCCGTTTCTGTCATGAACAAATCTTGAACAACCAGGAACTCAACAGCATCAAGCGCTGCCTCAACCTTCCTTCTATTCGGATAAGAAACTACGGGGTTTTCACCAACAACATACAGTGTCTTAATGGCACCGGAAGCACATCCTTCTATTATTCCTGCGGCATCCAACCCACCAGCAACTGGATGTATTTTCAGATCAGCCGCACCTTGGCTGTTATTCTTTTCGCCCATTATCAATACGCCGCACCCAACTTTGCCGAACTTGCCCGTAAGCAAAGCAAGATTCAGAGTTGCTTGGGCAAGTGCTTTCCCGTGCCCTGGATAGCCAAGTCCTGTGGGAAGCATAATGAGCGCCTTTTCTGCCGCAGCATATTCGCGCGCAAGAGAGACGATTTCATCGGCCTTCATTCCACATTGTTCCGCAACAACAGCAGGGGCATAGGCAGCAAGTTTCGCGCTTAGTTCTGCAAAGCCAGGCAATGTAGAGGCAGAATTATCAAGCAGTCCCTCTTCAATAATAACTTTTGCCAGGCTGTTGAAGAGTGCAACTTCGCTTCCCGGTGTATGAAGATAAGTCAATGCATTAGGAAGGCGAGACAGCTTTCCTTTCTTGTCGGAGACTATACGCAGGTTAACTCCCTTGCGCTTGACACCCAGGTTTATTTCAAAACCAAGAACAGGATGAGTCTCATAAGCATCACTTTTAACAACCAGAAGCAAGTCTGTTGATTGTATATCAGATATTGAGGCAGGTGAAGCTGGGTAACCAACACTATCAGCTGCACCAACTGTCAGTGCAGCATGTGCATAGCCAGCGGAATGATCAAGGTTATCGGAACTAAGACCTTGATTGAAAAGTTTTTTCAGGAGGTAAAGTTCTTCATTTGTGAGTCGTGGAGTTACAAGTCCGGCAACATTAGACCCACCTGCATTCTTAGCGTCTATGAGCTTTTGTTTGACCAGACCAAGTGCCTCGTCCCAAGTTGCTTCCTCAAATTTACCATTCTTTTTGACAAGAGGCGTTGTTAACCGCTTGTCGCTATTTACAAACTGATACCCGAACCGACCACGTGTACAGAGTTGACCATTATGAAATCCTTGGTCTTCATCATAGACAGTTGTAAGAACTTTATCATCCTTAACACCAAGAGTTAACTGGCAACCCGTACCGCAGTAAGAACAGACGGTTTTTACCTTATTGAGGGACCACCAGCGTGCTTTGAACTTGAATGGACGACTAATAAGCGCGCCAACAGGGCAAACCGAAATACACGAGCCACAGAATTCGCAATTCAGCGGCCCATCAAATTCAGTACCTATCTTTGCTTCAAGACCACGGTTAATAAACGAATATGCGCCATGACACACTATCTCGTCACATATCCGGGCACACTTACCACAATGAACACAACGGTTCATGTCTCTTTCAATGAGCGGATTCTCGTAATCTATCTTATGCTGGAACTTCTCATCCTGGAAACGGTTGGTATTAACCTTATATTCGTAGGTGAGGTTCTGAAGATCACAATCTCCCGCAGCATCACACACAGGACAATCTATTGGATGCTTCAGCAACAGAAGCTCTAGAACAAGTTTCCGTGCATTAATAATTTCTGGAGTCATTGTGCTTACGATCATTCCCTCGGTAACGGGTGTCGTACATGCAGGAATCTGACGTCCCTTCATCTGCTCAACCTCGACGAGACACATGCGGCAGCCGCCGAAAGGATGCAGCTTCTTGTCGTGACAGAGAATGGGTATCCTGATGCCAGCTGATTTAGCCGCATCGTAAATGGTAGCGTCCTTGGGTACCGTTACCTGTTTTCCGTCAATCGTGAGATTTACCATCATGACCTCTGTATAACCTCGGAAGTTAGCTCGTCGAGCGACTACTCAATTGCCATAAATCGGCAGGCGTCATAACAGGACTTACACTTCGTACACTTCTCTTTATCAAGATAGGCAACTGCGCCCTTTTCCCAAATTATCGCGTCGCTGGGGCAAGCTTTAAAACATGCACCGCATTTGACGCATTTTTCTTCTATTACTTGCCAAAGTAAAAGTTCCTTGCAACAGTTTGACGGACAACGTTTATCAGTGATGTGCGCCTCGTACTCTTCCCTAAAATACCTGATTGTTGACAGGATCGGGTTTGGAGCCGTCTGGCCAAGGCCGCAAAGCGATGCCTTCTTGATTGTGGCACCCATTTCAAGAAGAGTCTCTATATCACCGTCCTTGCCTCGCCCTTCTGTTATTCTTTCCAGAATATCAAGCATTACTTTGAGGCCGACTCGGCATGGAACACACTTTCCACAGGACTCCATTCTGGTGAATGACAGGAAGAAACGGGCCACATCAACCATGCAGGTAGTTTCATCCATAACTACCAGGCCACCGGAACCCATCATCGCACCAGCTTTTATAAGCGAGTCATAATCAACCGGCGTATCAAGCACTTCGGGAGGAATACATCCACCCGAAGGGCCACCTGCCTGCACGGCCTTAAACTTTCTGTTGTTAGCAATCCCACCACATACATTGTAGATAACGTCACGGACTGTCATACCTGCCGGGACTTCAACAAGGCCTGTGTGCTTCACCTTCCCAGTAACAGCAAAAATCTTTGTGCCCTTCGTTGTATCCGTACCGAGAGAGGCGTACCAATCTGCCCCCTTGTTAATTATATGACGAACGTTCGCAAAGGTTTCAACGTTATTAATATTAGTAGGTTTAGCCCAGAGCCCTTTCACTGCGGGGAAAGGCGGGCGGGGACGAGGCATGCCGCGCTCACCTTCAATAGATGCCATAAGTGCGGTTTCCTCACCGCAGACAAAAGCACCAGCGCCCTTTTTGATAATCAGGTCAAAATCAAATCCCCAACCCTGAATATCGTGACCGAGGTAATTCTTTTCCCGGCAGACATCAAGAGCTTTTTGCAGCCTTTCAATCGCCAGAGGGTATTCCGCCCGGACATATACATAACCCTTAGTACATCCGATTGCGTATGCCGCAATCATCATGCCTTCAATAATACAGTAAGGGTCACCCTCAAGAATTGAGCGATCCATGAAAGCCCCTGGATCACCCTCATCGGCGTTACATATGAGATATTTGAGCTTCCCAGGAGTTGCAGCACAAAAAGACCACTTCATCCCTGTAGGGAAGCCACCGCCCCCCCGGCCTCGAAGTCCAGACTTCTTGACTTCGTCAATAACAGACGCAGGGGTCATTTCCTTAACGCACTTTTCAATTGCCTTGAACCCGTCCTCAGCTAGGTACGCATCCAGGCTTTCAGGGTCAATCTGACCACAACCCGTCATTACAACTCGCATCTGAGCATCTACGAAAGTGTTGTAATACGGCTTCGCCTTGCGCTTCTCCAAGGGGGTTCGATTAATTATGTGCTCATCAACTAATTGAGCCACCTCTTCGGGTTGCACAAAATCGTAGGTAACGCGGCCTAATTCTTCATCAACGATATCAACAAGAACGTCGTTGGCACAAAGGCCGCGGCACCCTGTTTTAATGACATCACAGCGTTTACCTACAACAGCATTAACCCCTTTTTCGGCGATTATCCGAGTGAATTCGGCCTCGACCTTTTTTGCACCAGCCGATACTCCTCCGGTGCCCTGACAGATCAGAATCTTTATAGCTTCGCCCATAATGCCTGTCCTCTGATGTGATTGGTTGGATCGGTCCTATTTCATCGGCCGCTGGTTATATTCGGCAATAATTTCTTCAACTTTTTGCACTGTCATCTTACCGAAAGTGTCATCATTGACCATCGCCAAAGGAGCCATGCCGCAAGCACCGAGACATGCAACCTTTTCAAAGGTGTAGCGCAGGTCTGGGGTGGTCTCTGCATGCCCGATTTTTAGCTTGTCAAAGAATGTCTCAACAATGCGCGGAGCCCCCTGAACGTGACACGCAGTACCAACACATACCCTGATAATGAATCGTCCGCGGGGCTTTAGATGAAATTGTGCATAAAATGTCAAAACACCAAATATCTGACTGGGGTAAACATTAAGCCGCTCAGCAACCAACTCAATAGTTGGCTTGGGGACATAACCATATTCATCCTGAATCCCTTGGAGTACAGGCATGAGATTTCCAGGAAGAGTCAGATACTTGTCGATAATATGATTTGCTGGTTCAAGATCAATTTCTTCAGCGGATGCTGCACCAGCATTTGTAGCTTCGGCCGGAGCGTTGCTCATACTCCCTCTCCTTTATCGCAGTGGCATTACCGGTCGATTTCACCAAGTACGATGTCTAATGTACCGATAACAGCAACCAAGTCCGCAATCATAGAACCTTTTGACATCTTTTCTATGGCTCCCAAGTTAACGAATGAAGGGGGTCTTATCCGCATACGATACGGTTTGGTCCCGCCATCACTGACGATGTAATATCCGAGCTCGCCCTTAGGGGCTTCAACCGACTGGTACACCTCTCCCTCAGGGACAGGGAAACCTTCACTGGCTATCTTGAAGTGGTGGATCAAACCTTCAATAGTATTATAGACACTCTCTTTAGGAGGGTACGTTACCTGCGGCGCATCCGCCAAGACAGGGCCGGGTTTGAGCGAGTCAAGGGCCTGACGGATAATCTTGACGGCTTCGCGCATTTCAACCAGACGCACTTTATACCGGTCAAAAGTGTCGCACTTTTCGCCAACCGGCACCTTGAACTGGTACTTTTCATAACCACTATAGGGATTGTCACGACGAAGATCCCAGTCCACTCCTGACCCACGCAAAGCCGGCCCAGTGATACCGTAATCAACTGCATCCTCGTACGAAATCACACCGTTACCAACCGTACGGTTAAGCCAGATAGTATTCTTGGTAAGCAGCCCCTCGTACGTATCAAAATGACCTGGGAACGTATCAATGATTTCACGAACGTCTTTTTCAAATCCGTCATATACATCTGTTGCAAGGCCACCAACACGGAAGTAGCTACTCGTCATACGAGCGCCGGATATTTTCTCATAGAGACTCATAACCATCTCACGCTCACGAAAAGCGTAGATGAACACGGTCATGGCGCCGATGTCCAAGGCATGACATGCCAGCCAGACAAGGTGTGACTTAAGACGAGTCAATTCAGAAAGGATTACACGGAGTGTTTGCGCACGCTCCGGCACCTCGATACCGAGGAGCTTTTCCACTGCCAGAACATAACCAAAGTTATTATTCATTGGCGACAAGTAGTCGAGCCTGTCTGTCAACGGGATAGTCTGGTGATACGTCCGATGCTCGGAAAGCTTCTCTACACCGCGATGAAGATAACCTATGTGAGGTGTAATTTTCTGAATCACCTCACCATCCAACTCGACAACCAACCGCAAAACGCCGTGGGTACTCGGATGCTGCGGCCCCATATTGACTGTCATGATCTCAGTACTAGCCATTGCACGCCTCTGTATTGTTCTCTTTGAAGTAAGTTAATTCGTCCCAAAGACTGATTAATTATGACAAGCGTCCCTTATAAGGCTCACGCCCAGGCCCCTGCACAGGGTAATCTTTCCGAAGAGGATGGCCCACCCAATCGTCTGTCATCAGGATACGGCGCAAATCCGGGTGATTATTAAACTGAACCCCCATGAGATCGTAGACCTCGCGCTCAAGCCAGTTGGCAGAGTTCCAGACACAAGAAACCGTATCTATAGTACAGTCATTCTCAGGCACAGCTGCTTTAACCCTGAGCCGGTCCTTGTTTGGTATTGAATAGAGGTTATAGACCATCATAAAACGCGGCTCTTGTTTCCCCAAATAGTCAACCGCCGTGACATCGGTACAGAGGTTATACTCAAGCCCCGACTTGAGGTAGTTACATATTGCAACTATATCCTCACGCTTAACAGTGACCGTCACCTCTCCCCGGAACTCTTTTACATCCAAAACGGAAGCGGCAAACTTTTCTCTGAGCTTTATTACTGCGCGATTAGTTTCTGCCATAATCGTTGGTTCCCCTTACCTAGTAGTATGGTCACGCCGCCGACTCAAGTCGTTCGCCAAAGCCGATTGTAGAACCAAAAGAGTTCTTGTCCTTCATTATCTTTTCCTGAAGCTTAATGAGGCCATAGAGCAATGCCTCAGGCCGGGGCGGACACCCCGGGATATACACATCAACCGGCAGCGCCTCGTCAATCCCCTGCACAACACTGTAGGTATCAAAGATTCCACCCGAGCATGCACATGCTCCCAAAGCAACCACCCACTTAGGCTCCGGCATCTGCTCGTAAACAGTTTGAATAACCGGCAACATTTTCTTAGTTACGGTACCGGCAATAATTATGCAGTCAGACTGCCTTGGCGAAGCACGGAAAATAATACCAAAGCGGTCCAAATCGTGATGGGACGCACCAGTTGCCATCATCTCAATGGCACAACAAGCCAGACCGAAGGTCATCGGCCAAATGGAGGACTTCCTCGCCCAGTTGACGAGACCGTCCAAGGACGCTGTAATGAAGCTATCTCCCAACGGCTGATTTACTCCCATTCCAAGGCTCCTTTTTTCCAAACATAGATGTAACCAACAAAGAGGATAACGATAAATACTCCCATCTCCATCACGCCAAACATCCCCAACCGCTTGAATATGACCGACCAGGGATAGAGAAACACTGCTTCAATATCAAACAAGATAAAGAGCATGGCAATAATGTAAAACTTGACGGAGAATCTCTCCCGCGCGGAACCAACGGGCTCAATCCCGCACTCGTAAGGAGCACATTTAATCTTATTAGGTTTCTTCTGCCCAATCAGCGAAGAAAAAGTTATCGTGCAGCAACCGAACAGTACGGCTACTACAACGAGTGCTATTATCGGAAGATAGGCGCCGAGCATGTTTCTTACCTCCAGGCCAGGTTAGTATTAGCTGCTTCATTATTGAATTGTGTCGCCCACCAGCGGCCCATATACGCCTAAAGCCACTCTTGCTGTATGCGTATACTGTATACAATTTGGTGGGAACTTATGTCATTTGAAAAACTTTGTCAAGAAAAAAAACTTCTAATGCTGGCGCCATAATCCACTGAATTTCTGCCATATTTCACATTGTCCACATTGCTCAGCTCACACCTTTTGTTCCTTGACAATTCACTGCGCCCATGTTAATAACATTCTGATTTTTCAGACGAATTTGACCAATTAGACTGGGGGCCACATCAACTTGGACACACGTCATTCACAAGAACTTTTCGCCAACGCCTTGAAAGTGATCCCGGGGGGGGTCAACAGCCCTGTACGTGCATTTAAATCGGTAGGAACCGAGCCGGTTTTCATTAAAGCGGCTTTCGGCAGCACGATTACAGATGTCGATAGCAATACTTATATTGACTATGTTGGTTCATGGGGTCCAATGATTCTCGGACACTGTCACCCGAATGTAGTCGCTGCCGTCCGAAACGCCCTCGAAAACGGCAGCAGTTTCGGGGCACCAACCGAACTCGAGATTACACTGGCTGAAATGGTGGTCGCTGCAGTGCCCTCCATTGAAATGGTAAGGATGGTAAGCTCGGGTACCGAGGCAACCATGAGCGCCATCCGTCTGGCTCGTGGCTACACTGGTCGCGACAAGATCATTAAGTTCTCCGGGTGTTACCACGGCCATGCCGACTCTCTTCTCGTCAAGGCAGGTTCAGGTGCGGCCACCTTCGGAGTTCCCGATTCTCCGGGCGTGCCGAAGGATTTCGCTCAACACACTCTCACAGCGGTTTTCAACAATCTTGAATCGGTAAAAAAACTAATCGCTGCAAATTCCGGCGACGTGGCCTGCATAATTGTAGAACCCATTGCTGGCAATATGGGCACAGTTCCTCCACGCGCCGGCTTTCTCGAAGGTCTTCGCGAAATTTGCACCAATGAAGGGATTATCCTCATCTTTGATGAAGTCATGACCGGCTTTCGCGTCGCATACGGCGGCGCCCAGGAACTGTATGGGGTAACCCCAGACATGACCACCCTCGGGAAAATCATAGGTGGCGGCCTTCCCGTCGGCGCATTCGGCGGCAAGAAAGACATCATGGCACAGCTTTCTCCATCCGGCGGCGTCTATCAGGCTGGAACGCTTTCAGGCAATCCACTGGCCATGACAGCCGGCATTGAAACCCTGAAACTCCTCAAGGAAGATGGGTTCTATAATAGAATTGACGAGAAGAGCCGAATGCTTGCCGAAGGAATTGCTGATGCAGCGCGACGTGCAGGCTACCCGATCTACTCAACACGCGTCGGCAGCATGTTCTGCGCTTTCTTTACGGAGGGCGAAGTGCATGACTGGGACTCTGCTGCCAAGTGCGACACCAAGGCCTTTGCAACCTACTTCCGTGGCATGCTTGAGGAAGGGATTTACCTGGCTCCGTCCCAGTTTGAGACCGCTTTCGTCTCTATTGCGCATTCCAGCGCAGACATGGACAAGACAGTCGCTGCTGCCTATACCTGCTTCAAGAAACTCTAGAGAAAATCTGATTATCGTTGACACGGCATTAATCCTTATGGTAAGAAGCTTGAGTTTTCGCGCGGTATTTATTTATACTGCTTTATGCCATGGATGAAGAAAAGCGCAGCCTCATAAAAAGCCTTGGCCTTGTCTCCAGCATGGGGATTTCGGTGGCATTGGCGATCATCATCGGCGTTGTCACCGGAAGACAGCTTGATGAATGGCTCGGCACGCATCCATGGTTTTTCTTTATTTTCCTATTCATTGGCATTGCAGCCGGTTTCAGGAATATATATATCATCGCCGGCAGGGAAATTCGAAGAAATGGGGAGGACAAGAATAAACGAGGATAATCTTTTTGCCGCCGTTACCGCAATCAGCGCAACCCTTGTTTGCTTGTTTTCTCTTGCTGGATATCTTTTTGGCTCCGGACGTTTTGCCGCCGGCATATTTGCCGGAGGAGTTCTTGCCCTGGTCAACTTTTACTGGCTGCAAAACACTTTGCGGCGGGTATTGCAGCTTCAGCCCAGACAAGCAGGAAGTTTCGCACAAGTACGATATCTGCTCAGGCTCACATTTGCGGCATTTATTCTTTATCTGCTAATTGTCCACGCCGGAATCGATATTATGGGCCTCATTATAGGTCTATCGGTTCTGGTAGTCGTCATAATGGGACTTTCGTTCTATATGTTCCTTGGTAAAGGAGAGTAATCCAATGATCCACCCTCTGCTGTTTCTGCAGTTCTTCAGGAAAATCCTTGAACCGCTTCACATCACGGAAGCGGGAGCAGATGCGATCGCCTACACTTGGCTTATCATCGCGTTGCTGCTGATTGTCTCGATACTGGCAACCAAGTCTCTCAAAGCTGTTCCCACCGGGATGCAAAACTTCATGGAAGTGGTGATCGGCGGCATCGAAAACATGGTCGACGAGACCATGGGAGAAAAGGGGAAACCCTATTTCCCCCTGATCGCCACGCTGGCCCTTTTCGTTCTCGTTTCGAACCTGATCGGCCTAATTCCCGGCTTCTTCCCGCCGACCGCCAACCTGAACACTACGGCAGCTTGCGCAATAATAGTATTCTTATCCACACATGTTGTTGGTATCAAGAAGCATGGTTTTCACTATCTCAAGCATTTCATGGGGCCCATACTGTGGCTTGCACCTCTGATGTTCTTCATTGAAATTATCGGCCACCTGAGCCGTCCGCTTTCCCTTTCACTGCGTCTTTTCGGCAACATGAACGGTCACGAGCTAGTGCTCATGATCTTCTTTGCCCTGGCACCGTTCCTCGTACCGCTGCCAATGATGCTGATGGGTGTACTTGTTTCCTTCATCCAGGCTTTCGTATTTATGCTTCTCGCCATGATTTATATTCAGGGCTCTCTCGAAGAGGCTCATTAATAACCAGTTCCTATATTATTTAGGAGACAACAAAAAGGGAGGTAGTAAAAGATGGAATTTTTCACTATGTGTATGCTGGCTGCAGGTCTGGGAATGGGAATCGGTGCATTCGGTACCGGTATCGGTCAGGGCTTTGCCGTAAAGGGCGCCGTTGAAGGCGTTTCTCGCAACCCGGGCGCTTCCGGCAAGATTCTGACCACCATGATGATCGGTCTCGCCATGATCGAGTCCCTTGCAATCTACGTTCTCGTTGTTTGCCTCATCATCCTGTTCGCCAACCCTTACAAGGACGTTGTGATCAAGATTGCTGAGACCGTCGCAAAGTAATTAAAGCAACTTTTTGCGAAAAAAGGGTGTGCTCCAGGGGGCACACCCTTTTTTCGTCTAACATGCAGATATATCAGCGACAATAAGTTTTTTGAAGATACTCCAAAAGGAGCCTGACGCCAACACCTGTAGCCCCCTTGGGATGATAGGGGCGCCCCTTATCCTCCCAGGCAGTGCCTGCAATATCGATATGAGCCCATTTTGTCTTGCCCACATGGCGCTGCAGGAACCAGGCAGCGGAGATTGTGCCTGCGTGGGCTCCACCGGAATTCTTCATATCGGCAATATCGCTCTTCAGCAGTTCGCCATACTCATCCCAGAGGGGAAGCTCCCAAAGCCTTTCACCGGTGCTAGCGCCGGCAGCCAATAGTGCGCGGTTAAGGGCGGGATCATTCCCCATCACCCCGGAAACAATGGTGCCAAGCGCCACAAGACAAGCGCCGGTGAGCGTGGCCAGGTCAATCAGCGCGGCTGGGCGATAGCGCTGGGCGTAGTGGAGGGAGTCAGCCAGGATCATTCTCCCTTCGGCATCAGTATTTACGATCTCAACGGTCTGCCCCGACATTGTACGGACCACATCCCCAGGCTTGTAGGCACCCCCCCCCGGCATATTCTCGACCACTGGAATGAGCCCGACAACATTGAGCGGCAACCGGAGACCGGCGGAAGCGGCCATGGCACCCATAACCGCAGCAGCTCCTGCCATATCGTCCTTCATCCTATCCATTCCTTCACGGGGTTTCAGCGATATCCCACCGGAATCGAAGGTCACCCCCTTGCCGACAAGGACCACCGGCCGTTTTTTCGGCACATCCGACATATATTCCAGAATGATGAAGCGGGGGGAATTGTGAGACCCTTTGGCCACAGAAAGTATACCCTCCATGGAGAGACTTTCCATTTCTTCGCGTTCAAGCACGCGGCAAGTTATGCCGCAGCGTCCCGCCATATCAATGGCTCGATTTGCCAGGTACGCCGGAGTTGCCACGTTGCCCGGATGGGAAACCAGGTCCCTGGCGAATTGAACTGCATTGCAAACCGTCATGCGCTCACTCACCGCTTGCGCCATCACCTCCCGTTCGGGTGCATCCCCCGCCAGCATAACCATCTCTTCAAGAACTGGTTCATTCTTGTTTTGGGTTTTATAGACATCAAATCGGTAGCTCCCCAGAAGATAACCCTCAAGGGAAGCATCAATGGCCCTGGGAAGTGACATAGCCGGCCGGTGCAAAAGAGACGCAAAGCGCGGCACTCGGGAAGAGCGCACTGCCTTGGCAGCAGAACCCGCAGCTTGGCGCACTTTCTCAAGATTCAACTCATTCCGTTTGCCCAGCCCCACCAGAAGAAGGCGCTCTGCCGCCAGGCGGCCATACGTGTGGATGAGCATCGTACTATTGAGTTTCCCTGTAAATTCACCATTTTCGAAAAGCGAAGCCAGTATCCCCTCAAGCTTTACGTTCATGGCTCCGACAAGTGCATCATCAGTGAATTTTTCCTCGCAACAACCGAGCACGAGAAGCGGAGATGCGAAGGACAGGGGATCATGGGCAACGGCGGTTACATTCATTGTAATTCCTCCTTGGGCAGATCAAGGGCAACCAGGCGGATCACCCCACGAAACACTGCTAAGCGTGAGTTATTCCACCTTAAGAGCAAGAAAGTGCTTGCTCTCGCCTCTGCGCAAGAGGAAACGGACAGTCTCTCCCTTTTTGAATCTGCTGACAGCCTTCTGGTACTCCGCAACGGAGGTAACAGCCTTGCCTCCCACCTCAAGAATGACGTCGCCGGGCTGAACTCCGCCAAACTCGGCACTACTTCCCCGCTTGACGCCGGTAACAACTACACCCTGGCTTTCCGTCAGCCCCATGCTCGATGCAAGCTCCTTCGTCAGCTCGCGAACCATGAGACCAAAGGCATCGTCAGCAGGCGGCTGGTTGTTCTCGTCTCCGCCGTCAGCAAGCTTGCCGACAGAAACCGTGAATTCCCTGATCTGCCCGTTTCTGAGGGCCTTCAGGGCAACCGTCGTACCAACCGACGTTGCGGCAACCAGACGCGGCAATTCATTCATTTCCGTTATCTTCTGCCCGCCGAACTCAATAATTATGTCGCCGCTCTTGAGCCCTGCCTTGGCTGCCGGCCCGTCTTTGACCACATCTGAGATAAGGGCTCCCTTTTCTCCTTCGAGACCGAACGATCGGGCCAGCTCCGCTGACATGGGCTGCATCGTGACACCAAGCCAGCCGCGAGTCACTTTACCCTTCTCCTCTAGTTGGGGGAGAACTTCTTTGGCCATGTTGACGGGTATGGCAAAACCGATCCCCTGCCCGCCAGCCACTATGGCGGTGTTGATGCCGATGACCTTCCCTTCGGTATTGAAGAGGGGACCGCCGGAGTTGCCGGGATTGATGGAGGCATCGGTCTGGATGAAATCATCATAGGGACCGCTGCCGATCACGCGACCCTTTGCACTAACGATCCCGGCCGTGACGGTTTGCGCAAGGCCGAATGGGTTACCGATGGCCATAACCCACTCTCCAACCTTTATGTCGGAACTGTCACCAAGTTCTGCCACGGGAAACTCCGCTTTATCATCAATCTTGATAAGAGCAAGGTCCAGTTTTTCGTCGGCACCCTTTAGTTCGGCATTGAATTCACGGCCATCGGAGAGCCGCACCTTTATCTCATCAGCCCCGGAGATAACGTGATTGTTGGTAATGATAAACCCCTTGCTGCTTATGATGAAACCTGAACCAAGACTCCGCTCGCGCTGGGGTCGGCGGGGCGCTTCCTCAAAGAAACGCTCGAAAAAATCCTGAAACGGATCAAGAGACGGTGAAGGCTGCCGATGCAGGCGGCGCTGAAGTGCAGTATTGTTTTTCATGGTACTGATGTTGACAACGGTCGGCTTGAGCTTCTCGGCAAGCGTCACAAAATCCGGTGAGGGAAGCGTTGCAACTGACTCGCCGGCCAGAAGGGCCACCAAGGTGGCGGCCAACGCAATTCTCCGTAAAAACCGCAGTGATACCAGCTTCATAGGCACCTCCTAGATTAAAATAGGCCCAATAACTGTAATAACGGGTCGGCTGTTTGTCAACCGGGGCAGACCCCGCACCACTCTCCTGCGGTCCTGTTTTCTCTTGCCAGTGCAAAGCATCTTGATTAGTATGAAAACTCACTTCAGGCAACGCTAAGTAGGCATCATGAAAAAACTTTATACTATTTCCATCATCCTACTCATCTTGAACTGCATGGCCGTAGCACGGATTGGCGCTGGCCTGTTGAGCTACCGCCTGTCCCACTCCGTACCGAAAACTGCCGCCACGCAGACATCCGCAACCAGGATTGCCACCGACGAAGGGCTGATGGTTTTTGCGCCCATTGTCGAAAAGGGGCTTTTCGGTCGGGCCACCCAAGGGGCACTGACCCCACTTGCCGCCGCAACGCCAACCGCCTCGGGCGCCGCCCCTGAAGCCACCCCGGCGGACCTTCTTCTCGTCGGCACGGCCCGCGGTTCATTCAGGGAGACCTTTGCCCTTATCCGCAGCACCACACCTCCAGAGGAAAGGGTTTTCAGGCTTGGCGACCAAGTCTTCAACCGGGGAACTCTCGTAAGCGTCCATAAGGAAAGTGTCGAAATTCTCTCCGGCGGGAAGCGCATCAAATTGCTGACACCACTGGCAACGCCAGCCGAGCCCCAACCGGGAACCCCATCCCAGCCGGCAGCAACCGCAGACGGAGCAACTCAAACCGCGCCGGGCAGCTTTATCATCGACCAGCGGCTTTTGAACTCGGCCCTTGACAATATCAGCCAGGTCATGACCGACGCTCGCCTGCTGCCAAGCGTAAAGGATGGAAAAGTCGAAGGATTCCGGGTATCAGAGGTGAAACCGTCGGGAATCTTTGCCATGATTGGCATTAAAAATGGCGACGTACTTCATAAAATCAACGACCTTCCCGTAGACTCGCCGGAACGGGCAATCCAATCCCTTGCATCCCTCAAGGGGCAGAACCGGATAAAACTCGACCTGGTACGGGACGGACAGCCGTCAACCTTCAGCTACGATATCCGCTAACTGACGATCACGGGTTCGCGCCGAAGCCGCAGCCCGCTCAATCCGGAGGCATTCGTGTTCAGAAGCATCTCTGCAAGGCTCGCATCGGCGGCACTTTTCATCTCTCTTCTCACCCCCCTGCCCGCCCTCGCAAAGGGAGTGGTCCTCAACTTCAGCGATGTGGACATTGCCACAATGGTAAAGTTCATCAGCGACCTGACCGGCAAAAACTTCGTCCTGGACGAACGCGTAAAAGGCAAAATTTCCGTCTACTCTCCCTCCAAGCTTTCTACGGATGAAGCGTTCAGCGTTTTCACATCGGTTCTGGAAGTTAAGGGGTTCACCATCGTACCGGCGGGCAAGGTCTACAAGATCGTCCCGACCGCCCAGGCGAAGCAGTCGGGGATGAAACTCCTGACGGCAGCGGACCGGATACCGGTGAGCGATGCCTATGTGGCGAGAATCATCCCCCTGGAGCGGATTACGGCCCAGGAAGCAGTTACTTTTCTCCAGCCCATCGTCTCCAGGGATGGCTATATTGCCGCCCTCGGCTCCAACAACATGCTCATGGTGGTGGATTCCGCCCTCAACATCCAAAAGCTGACCGGCATCCTTGCCCAGGCCGACTCCGCCCAGAAACGCCCGGGAGCGGAAACAATCTTCCTTAAGAACGCCACGGCCGAAAGCGTGGCTACGGTAATCCGCGAATGGCTAGGCGGCAGAGGTTCCCGCTCCGCCGTCCCAGGTCAGGCAGGACAGCAACAGGGAACATCCACGGCCGGCGTGCTGGTCATTCCCGACAGCAGGCTCAACGCCATTGTCATCTCGGGAAACAGACGGGACACGGATGAAATCAAAAAGCTGATCGCCCTGATGGATGTGGTTCCCCCCACGTCAAGCAGCAAAATCAACGTATATTACCTGGAAAATGCCGATGCCACCGAGGTGGGGAAAGTCCTGGACGGCATCATCAAGGGGGTGCCCGCCACCCAGCCAGCGACCGCGGGAGCAGCAGCGGCAATCCCCTCCCAGTCCCCCTTTGAGGGAAGCAAAATATCCGTCACCCCCGACAAAGCCACGAACTCACTGGTAATCATGGCCTCTCCTGCGGATTACCAGAACCTTCTTCAGGTTATCCAGAAGCTCGACAAACGGCGTCGTCAGGTATTCGTGCAGGCGGTCATTGCCGAGGTGTCCCTGGACAAGGCAAAGGAATTGGGGCTCTCGTTGGCCGTAAGCGGCGGCGGAGTATCTGGCAACACCGCCGCGGCCGGGGTGTTCGACCCCTTTAACTTCGTGGGCGGAAGCGACCCGCAGCAAAGCCTCATTTTCGAAGTGCTGCAGGGACTGGCCCAGTCACCGGGGGCAAACCTCCAGCTTGGGGGCGCCCTCAAGGCCCTGATTTCCAATGGCGCCGTGAACGTCCTCTCCACCCCCAACATCATGACCTCCGACAACAAGGAGGCCGAGATCTTCGTGGGCGAAAACGTTCCGTTCCTCACGTCAACCAACCTGACCTCTACGGGTCTCTCCCAGCAGTCCATCGAGCGGAAGGACACCGGCATCACGCTGCGGATAACCCCCCAGATCAGCGAGGGGGAATTCGTAAAACTCGACATCTACCAGGAAATATCAGCCGTAAAGGACAGCATCGGGCAGGCGCAGGATCTGATTACCACCAAGCGCTCGGCCAAAACCGCTGTGGTCGTAAAAGACAAGGAAACGGTGGTTATCGGCGGTCTCATCCAGGACCGCGACACCGAAACAGTCAACAAGATTCCGCTCCTTGGCGACATCCCCCTGCTGGGTTGGCTGTTTAAAACGAAGTCGACCCGCCGGGAAAAAACCAACCTCATGATAGTCCTCACCCCGCGAATCATCCGGGGTGCCGATGAAATGGCCGAGATATCCAACATGCAGAGGGGAAAGTTTGATGAAGCCATCAAACTGCAAACCCCCTTCAACCTCGAACGGGAAGAGTTGAAAACACAACCATGACCGACACCAGCAACGCGGAACAGATTGCCGGCAAACTCGGCATCCCCTTCATAACGGAGGTGGAAGAAGGAGCGGCGGACGTCGCCCTTTTGTCCCGCCTCCCCCTTGCCTTTGCCCGGGGACACCTCGTTCTCCCCTTGCGGGAGCGGGACGGCAAGCTCCTGGTGGTGGCCGGCAATCCGGCTGACCTCGCAGCCATCGATGAAGTGCGCGGCGTCTACGGCCTGCCGCTGGAAATGGTGGCAGCACCGGAGAAAGCCGTTCTCGAGGCGGTGAACCGCCTCTACGGCCGGCTCGGAAGCACAGCCCAGGAAGTGGTGGAAGAGCTGGTGGGGGAAGACCTCTCCGTCATCGCCACCGAGCTTTCGGAACCCAAGGACCTCCTGGACCTGACCGACGAAGCCCCGGTCATCCGGCTCCTCAACTCCATCCTCTCCGAAGCGGTAAAGGAGCGGGCCAGCGACATCCACATCGAGCCCTACGAACGGGAACTGGAGGTACGGTTCAGGATCGACGGCATTCTCTACCGGAAGCTGGCCCCCCCCAAGGTGGTGCAGGAAGCCCTGGTCTCCCGCGTGAAGATCATGGCCGGCCTCAACATTGCCGAAAAACGCCTCCCCCAGGACGGCCGCATACGGGTCATCGTGGCGGGGCGCGACGTGGATATCCGGGTTTCCATCATCCCGACCTTTTTCGGCGAACGGACCGTGCTGCGGCTTCTGGACAAGCAAAAAGGCATCATCTCCCTCTCCGCCATCGGCATGAGTGATAACGGCGTAGCCGCCATGGAACGCCTTCTCGAGCGCACCAGCGGCATCATCCTCGTCACCGGCCCCACCGGCAGCGGCAAGTCCACCACCCTCTATGCGGCCCTCAACCGGCTCAATTCACCCGAGAAAAACATCATCACCATCGAGGACCCCATCGAGTACCAGATCAAGGGAATCGGCCAGATCCAGGTAAACTCCAAGATCGATCTCACCTTTGCCCAGGGACTCCGCGCAATCCTGCGGCAGGACCCGGACATCGTCATGGTGGGAGAGATCCGGGACGCCGAGACGGCGGAAATCGCCATGCAGGCTTCCCTCACCGGCCACCTGGTCCTCTCAACACTGCATACCAACGACTCGGCCACGGCCATTGCGCGCCTTGTGGACATGGGAATCGAGCCGTTCATGGTGGCGTCATCCCTGTCGGCGGTGCTGGCCCAGCGTCTCGTGCGGCGCATCTGCCCCCACTGCCGCGAGCCCTACACCCCCGAGCGGGAATACGCCGGCATCACCCTCCCCTCCACCCTCTACCGGGGACGGGGATGCGAGAAATGCTACGGCCTAGGCACCTGGGGCCGGGTCGGAATCTACGAGCTTCTTCCTGTAGATGGCGAAATATGCTCCATGATAATCCGGCGCGAGCCGGCCGGCACCATCAAGGAATACGCGATTTCTCGTGGAATGCGGACCCTGCGGGAAGACGGCCTTGCCAAGGCGGCGGCCGGGATCACCACCATTGAAGAGGTCCTGCGGGTGACCCAGGAGGAGTATGCAGACCTTCCGGTATAGCGCCTACACTGCCGGAGGCCGTGAGACCACGGGCTTCCTGGAGGCGGAAAGCATTAAGGAAGCCCGCCAGCGCCTCAAGCGGGACGGGCTCTTCCCCCGGGAACTGGCTCCGGCAGACGAGGGGGGTAAATCTGGCAAGAGACGTCTCTTCGCCAGGCGTACCGGCCTCGCCGAACTGGCTCTCATGACGCGGCGCCTGGCGACCCTTGCAGGATCCCAGGTGCCGATCTTCGAGGCGGTCACCACGCTTGGAGACCAGGAGGAACCCGGTGAGCTGAAAACGGCCCTTGGCCGTATCCGCGAACGGCTGGCCGAAGGGGCAAGCCTTGCCCGGGCACTTTCCCTGGAACCGAAGATTTTCAGCGAAAGCTACGTGGCCATGGTGGCGGCCGGCGAGGCGAGCGGCTCCCTGGAAACGGTGCTGGAAAAACTGGCCCTTTTTCTGGAGGAGCAACGGGCCATCAAGAGCAAGGTGACATCTTCCCTGGCCTATCCCCTCCTGATGGTCGTTGTGGGTGGCGGGGTCATGCTCTTCCTTCTGACCTTTGTCATACCCAAGATCGTAACCATCTTCGAGGACAACAAGGCCGCCCTCCCCTTAATCACCATCGCCCTCATCAAGACGAGCAACCTCCTGCGCCAGTTCTGGTGGCTGCTCCTGGGGCTCGCCGCCGGTGCGGTGTTTCTCTACCGCCGCCTCATGACCAAGGAAGCGTACCGGCTGCGGCGCGACCGGCTGCTCCTGCGGATTCCAGTTGTGGGAGGGCTCCAGCGGCACCTGATTCTCTCCCGTTTTGCCAAGGTGCTGGGGCTCTTGCTGGCAAGCGGCGTCCCGGTCATCAAGTCCCTGGAGATTACCGCAGAGGTCCTGGTGAACCGGGTATACCGGGGAGCCCTCTATGGAATAACGGCGGAACTGGCCGAGGGGGGGACCCTTTCGGGGGCTCTCCGCAAAAGCGTGCTCTTCCCCCCACTTCTGGTACACCTGGTGGCGGTGGGGGAAAAGGGCGGAGAGCTTGAGGAGATGCTGGAAAAGGCGGGAACCGCCTTCGAGCGGGAGTTCGACACCTCCGTCTCGGGTCTGATGGCTCTCCTGGAACCGCTCCTCGTCCTTGCCATGGGGCTTGCCGTTGGGCTTGTGGTGCTGGCGGTGCTCCTCCCCATTTTCGAACTAAACCAGCTTGTACGCTGACATCCTTCCGGAGGTAACGTGACATGAGCAACAGACTTCGCGGCAATCGCGGCTTCACCCTCATCGAAATCATGGTAGTCATCGCCATCCTGGCGCTCCTGGCTGCCCTTGTGGCTCCGAAGCTTATCGGCCGTTCAGACGACGCCAAAGTCGCCGACGCAAAAATTCAGATCAAGAATCTGGAGACGGCCCTCAAGCTCTACAAGCTTGACAATGGAATATATCCCTCCACCGAGCAGGGACTGGCAGCACTTATTGAAAAGCCCACGGTTGGGCAGATCCCCAACAAATACAAGGCTGAAGGTTACCTGGAAAGCAAGCAGGTCCCCAAGGACCCCTGGGGGAACGATTTCGCCTACCTCTCTCCGGGCGAACACGGCGACTATGACCTGTACTCCCTCGGCGCCGACGGTGTGAAGGGGGGCGAAGAGAAGAATGCCGACATTGAGAGCTGGAACATCCAGTAGTAGTCTGCTTTCACCGGCCGGTTTCACCCTCATGGAACTGCTGGTAGTGATCGCTCTCCTGGCGGTGGCGGCAGGCATCGTTCTTCCACGGCTCACCGTCAGCCGCTCCATGGAGTTGAATCGTTCAGCCAGGCAGTTGGCAGCCGCGATCCGCTATGTGCAGGACCGGGCCATCACCGGCAAGACGCCCCACCGGATGCGCATGGAACCGGGCACCGGCACCATCCGGGTTACCCGGCTCCGGGATGACGGCTCTGAAGGGGAGCCGGGGGAAAGCTTCCTTGAACGGCCGCTCCTGGCCGAAGGGGTCACCGTGGCCGATGTGAGCACTCCGGGCCGCGGCAAGACAGAGACCGGCGAAGCGGTGCTCCGGTTCGACATGGCCGGTCTCGGAGATTTCACCGTGATCCACTTGAAAGGGGCAGACGAAGACGATGCCATGACCATCATGGCATACCCCTCCGGCAAGGTTACGGTTTCCGAGGGCTACCTGGAGGAACCCCAGTGAGGCAGAATCCCGCATCGCCATGCCTCAACGAACGCGGGTTCACGCTTCTGGAGGTCATGATCGCCCTCGCCATTATGGCCGGCGTCGTTTTCACCGTTATCGGCTCGGTGAACTACCACCTCTCCATAGTGGACCGTAACCGGAAGGAATCAGTGGCCATTCTCCTTGCACGGCAAAAACTGGCGGAACTTGAGGATGAAACGGAACTTCCGGAAAAGGAGAAGGGTACCTTCGCCCCTACCCAACCGGAATACGCATGGGAAATGACATCCTCCAAAACTGAACTGGCACAACTGAAAAGAATAACGCTCGCCGTGACCTGGGACAACGACAAGCGGAGTGTTGCCCTTGTCAGGTATCTGGCGCCGTAACATGCCTGCCACCATGCGCAATAACCGCGGCTTCACCCTGATAGAAGTCCTGGTGGCAATGCTGCTGCTCGTCATCGTGGCCGGGGCGCTCTACGCCAGCTACTTTACCGTCCTGCGCGCCCGGGACCGGGTGGATGAAGGGGGTGAACAGCGGCGGGAGTTGCGGGGAACGCTGGATCTAATCCGGCGTGAACTCGACGGGGCCTTCTACCGTACCGACGACAAGCGAACGCGATTTGTTACAGAAGACCGGGACCTCTTCGGCAAACCCGCCTCCACGTTGGAAATGGTAACGGTGTCGCCGCCATCCACGGATGACCGCCCGGCATCGGACCTGCTTCTGGTGAAATACGGCGTGAAGGAGGAGGAGCGACGGCTCTCCCTGACCCGGGAGGCAGCAGACCTTTTCGGGAGCGTGAAACCGGTCCCCTACCCCCAGATGGAAGAAATCGAGGGGTTCCTCGTCGAATGCTACGATAGCGGCAAGTGGGTGCGGAGCTGGAACACGGAGCTTTCGCCGAAGCTGCCCGAACGGGTACGGATCACCGTAACCCTCAAGGACGGGGACAAAACCACCGATATCTCCGTTATTGCCCGACCGAGGATGCGATGAGGAAACTCAAGGGAGAGCGGGGATTTGCCCTCGTCCTGACGCTGGTTGTTACCGCCCTGCTGGTGGCGGTGGCGACCGAGCTTATCCACGGAGTTTACGTGGAGACATCCCTGGAGCGCAATTTCGTGAACCTGCAGCAGGCAAGCCTGCTGGCCGAAAGCGGCGTAAAGGGAGGGGTCGCCCTGCTGGGAAGCCTGCGGCAAAGTGGAAATGAATCGGACCTGGTCCAGGTAATGGAAGTCCCCCTGGAGATGGAGGACGATGCAGGAAAGATTTCCGTCTCCATAGAAGAAGAGAACGGCAAGCTCAACATGAACGCCGTCTCCGAATTCCATGACCAGATGCGGCGGCGGCTGCTGCGAATCCATGGGCTTCCCGAAGGGATAAGCGACGCCATTGCCGACTGGGTTGACGAAGACCGGGACCCGCGTCCCGACGGCGCCGAAGCACCATACTACCAGGCGCTTTCCGCACCCTACCTTCCCCGAGACGGCCGCTTCGCAACCCTCGGGGAAATGGGCCTCGTGCGGGGTCTCTCCCCGGCCATCGTCCATGGGTTGAGCCCCCATGCCACAGTCTACGGAGTCGACTGGGGCATCGACATAAACGCAGCACCCATGGAAGTCCTGATGGCGCTCCACGACGACATGACCGCGGAACTGGCCCGCACCGTCATCGAACGGCGCCGCAAAAAACCGTTTGCCAGCGTCGGGGAGCTCACCGAAATTCCGGGGATGGACCGGATAGCCAACTCACCCGGCATGCAGCTGGCCGTCAAAGGTTCCACCTACCGTCTTGTGTCCCGCGCCACGACCGGCGATGCGGTGCGAATAATCGAAGCAGTGGTGAGCCTTGAAGGAATGAAGCCGAAGTACCTGTACTGGAGAGAGTACTGATGACTTACCTGATACTTGAATGGACCGGCACCGAGCTTGTTGCCGGCCGTTTCCTGCAGCGCCGCGGCGAGCTCCTGTTCCAGGGGTCCGCAAGCCGTCCCGCCTCCGGCGGGGATGAATTGGCCGAAGCCCTGAAGGCGCTGGCGCCGGCCGACGAGACCGGCTGCCGCATTGCCCTGTCCCTCCCCCTTAGCCACTTCTTCATGCGGGACATGGAGCTCCCAATCCGTGACCGGCGAAAATTGCGCGAGGTGCTCCCCCTTGAACTGAAAGGGGAGACAGCCCTGGAAACCGACGAACTGGCATTTGCCGGGCTCCCCCTGACCGATGGAAAAGTGCTTGCCCTCTGGGGCCGGGAGCGGGAACTGGCGGCGCATATCTCAGCCGCAGCCGCGGCAGGGGTGGAACCGGAGGTTCTCACGGCGGCGCCGCTCCACTGGGGCGAGCTCCTGCCGGAGAACGAGCAGGGGATCGTTGCCATAACCGACGGCCTGTCCCTGGCAATCTTCCGGGATGGCGAGCCACTCTTCTTCCGGGCATTAACTACTGGTGAAGATTGCGGCAGAACCCTGGCACTGCTTGAAATAAGCAAGGGGATTACCGTGGAGCGCCTTTACCGCCTCGACGCATCAGGGGACGGCGACGGCCCCCCCCTGCCGGTCGATGGCGAGCTCGCCGCGGCTTTTGCCAGCGATGGGGCGACGGCCCGTCTTCACGGCTCGGCCTGGGTACTGGCTCGCTCCATGGCACGGGGCGAGGCGGTGGACTTCCGTTCAGGCCCCCTGGCCTGGACAAAGGGCCGGGAAATGGCACGGCGGAAACTGCGCCTCCCCCTCATCCTTGCGGGACTCCTCCTCGTTCTTCTCGCCGCAGACGCCGGAATCCGTTATGCCTTGGTGAAGCGGGACCTGGCCTCCCTCGATGCTTCCATCGGCGCCATCTATCGCGAGGTTTTCCCCGGACGGAAGAAAGGGGTGGACGAAGCCGCCGAACTGCGGGCCGAAATCCGCAAACTCGGCGCGGGAGGAGAAAAGAGTCAGGTGATGGCGACCCTGAACAGGCTTGCCGATGCCAAGGGGGACGAAATCCTGGGGCTCTATGAAGTTGAAATCGACCGTGACCAGGTAAGGCTCAAGGGTGACGCCCGCTCGGCCCAGGCCGTCAACAGCTTCAAAACCCGCCTGGCCGCCATGCTCTCCCCCATCGAGATGGGACAGATTACCTCCAAGCCTGACGGCACCGTGACGTTCGTCCTCCGGGGGACCATGAAAGAAGGTGCCCAATGACCGTATTCGATCGCATCCGCGACGCCTACAATGCCATGGACGGCCAGACCCGGCTCCGCTGGGGCTACGTCATCATCGCTCTTCTGGCCTTTGCCGTGGCGCTCTCGGCCGTTCACGACCGGATCACACTCCTGGAGAAAAAGCGCATCCAGCGCGAGACCGATCTGGTGGACATGATGGGGCTGAAACAGCGCATCAAGGAAGCCCGGTCCCTATCCCAACGGCTCACGAACCGTCTGTCAGCCACGCGGCCCGACGATACCCCGGCGAAAATCGTGGAAGAGACCGGCATCAAGGGAAAATCGATCCGCATCACCCCCGTAAAGGGAGAGGAGCGGAGCGGTTTCATGGAAGACGCCGCAGAGGTTAAGATTGAGGGGCTTACTGCCAATGAGGCGGTGAACCTTCTCCATCGTCTCGAAAAAGGGACCCGGCCGGTTGTCATTAAAAAAGCAATCATGCGGACCCGTTTCGACGATCCCGCCCGCCTCGACCTGACCCTCACCGTTGCGCTGCTGCGCCAGGCCCCGGTGGCCCCATGACCCGCAGCAGCTTTCTCCGCTGGGGTACTGCCGCCTTTGGGGGCATCCTCTTGACCCTGGCCTTTACGGTTCTCCTGGTTCCGTCCCGGGAAGTCGAAGGAGTCGTGGCGCGGCTTCTGGCACGGGAAGGATACACCTTCCACGCAGAAAAGTTCGGAAAGGCATTCCCCCTGGGGGTTTCGGCCCGCGGGGTCACCATCGGCACCGACCGGGGAGCGGTGCTGCGGCTGGACCGTGTCACGGCGCGGCCGGCCCTGCTTCCATTGCTCACAGGTAAAGTGGTTGTGAACGGCAATGCCGCCATCGGCGCCGGGCGCATCAGCTTCGCCTACCCGCTCCGCAGCGGCGGGAAGGGGCGCATCGAGGCACGGGAAGTACGCCTGGAGGATATCCCTTTTTTCAGAACCACGGCCGGTGCTGACGTAAAAGGAATGCTCACCGTTGACGCCTCCTTTGCGGAAACCGGACGCCAGGCTTCGGGGGAACTCCGCATGGAGGTCAAGGACGCCGGCGTGCGCGGCGTGAAAATCGGCGGCATCCCCCTGCCCGACGCCGACTACGACACGATTCGCGGCATGGTCCACACCGCCTCGGGCCGGGCGGCCCTCGACAGTTTCTCCCTACAGGGCAAGGAGATTTACATCCGCCTCAAGGGCAACATCCCCCTCGCCACTCCCCTCGGCGCATCCCGCCTCAACCTGACCCTCGAGTTGATGCCCCAGCCTGCGTTCATGGACCGCCAGAAGCTCGTCTTCGCCCTTCTCGCCAAATACATGGTTACGCCGGGGCACTACCAGCTACCGGTACGGGGCACCCTGGCAAAACCCCTTCTTCAGTAGCGATTACACTTTTTCGACATCTGACCGATTGAAATCCGATTTTTGCTCCCTCAACCACCCCACCCGTTCAACCACGGGAGGATGGGAATAGTAGAAGGCCGCATAGAGGGGGTGGGGATGGAGGTTGGAGAGGTTCTCCGTGGAGAGCTTCACCAGGGCGGAGGCCAAGGCTTCGGGATCGCCGGTGATGCCGGTGGCGAAGCGGTCTGCCTCCCGCTCGTGGCGGCGCGAAAGCCAGCTTGAGAGGGGAGTGAACGGAAAGGAAACGATGGAAGCGAGGAAGCCGAGGATAACGAGGCGGCCCGCGAACGATGCCCCCTCCAGACCCAGAAGCCCGGGGAGCCCGTCCCAGCCCGTGATTTTCCAGGCGAGCCACGAGGCGGCCATGGCGCCGGCCTCCGTCAAGATCAGGCGCCGGCGGATGTGCCCCTTCTTCCAGTGTCCGATCTCATGGGCAAGAACCGCCAGAATCTCCCGGTGGTTCATCTGGCGGATGAGGGTGTCGTATAGGACGATCCGCTTCACCCGGCCGATGCCGGTGAAGTAGGCATTGGAGTGCCGGCTGCGCCGGGAGGCGTCCACCTGCATGACCCGGCTGACCCGCAGCCCGGCCCGCTCCGCCAGGGCCCTGATCTCTTCCTCAAGCCCCTCCTCGGTGACCGGCTCGAACCGGTTGAAGAGGGGCTCGATGACATAGGGGGAGAGGTACATGAGGAAGATGGAGACCAGAGCGAAGAATCCCCAGACCCAGAGCCACCAGAAGCTGGGGCTCCATTGCACGAGGGCAAAAGCGCCGGCCACCAGGAGCCCCGTCAGAACCACCGAGATGAGGGCCGACTTTGCCAGGTCCGAGAACCAGAGGCCCGGGGTTGTGGTGTTGAAGCCGTAACGGACTTCGAGGCGGAAGGTCTCATAGAGGCCGAAGGGAATGCCGAGGAGCGTCTGAATCATGGTTAAGCCGAGAAAAAAGACAACCCCGGACAGGACGAAGGAATAGCCCGGAGCCATGATCCACCGGTCGTAAGCCGGCAGTAGTCCGCCAAAGAGGAACAGGAGGAGCAGCGCCGCATCGAAAACGGACTCCGCCAGTCCAAGGCGGCTCTGGTCAAAGGTGTAGGCAACGGATTTGCGAAGGACTTCGGGCTCCACCGCCCCCTCGAAACCGGGGGGAACGGTGGAGCCATGCTTCTTCAGATGACGGAGATTCAGCGCCCGGAGGAAAAAACCGGTGCCGAGGGTCAGCAGATAGGCAAGAACTATGACGGTAGTCATTGGCTGGGAGCGATCGTCAGTGCTTTACGGCCCCTTCGTCGATGATGACCTGGTACCGGTAGCCGCCGCCGAAGTCCTTGTCCTTCTGGAGGGTACCGGTAGCGGTGACCACATCCCCCACGGCCGGAAGATCTTGGGAGGTTACCGTCAGATCGTGGGTCCCCTTCTTGGCATCACCGCTGCCATCCTGGAGATGGATCCAGTTTTTCCCCATGATCCCTGCGGAAACCTTGGTGACCTTGCCCCGTACGGAAACCGCCTTCCCGTTGAGTTTTCCCTTTTGCCCGTAGACTTCGGCAATGGTGTAGGCATTGGCACCGGCAGCCTTGTCCACTTTTACATCATCGGCCTGGGGAACGACACTGCCCATGCTTCCCGGTGAACTCTTCCCCTTGGTGCTTTCCACCGCCACGGCCGGCCCCTCGGAGAAGTAGATACTTTCAAAGGTGCGCTTAAGCGCCTTGCTGGTGAAATTTTTCATCTCCATTCCCGGCTTGAGCGACATCTCCCGCCCCACCTCAACCGGGGTTTCCGGAATGGCGGCCCAGGTCTTCTTGCCATCCTGCTCCAGCAGGATATACGTGTAGCCGCCACTCGACATGGTCTCCGTCACTTTCCCGGCCAGAGGCACAGCAGAAGGGGCGGACATGGTGCTCCCCATGGGTGCTCCGTGACTGAAGGCTTGGGCTCCGAGTGGGATTGAGAGGGCAAGCGCGAGGGCTGAGAGGCTAAGTGCTTTGTTCATCAAATAAACTCCTTCCATGATGTTTCGTCGATTCCGTCCCTTGGTGGGAAGGATGCCATGGGTTCCAGACTACCTGCTTCGGGGAAAAGAGACAACCCCCTTCTTCATTAGTTACGCATTACCGTTAAGTCATCAATATCTTGTTCTTGAGAATCAGAACCTCGAAGGCAAGAACCGCCTTACGGGCAACGGCCTGAAGCCTCTCCTGCAGGGTTCTGAGGAGTTCCAGCCCTCCCAGGGTGCAAAGCATGGCCACTACCCGATTGTTCATGACCAGGGGAACGAGAAGCACCCCCTCGGGCTCTCCTCCACCGAGAGCCGCCAGCAACCTGAGATTTGCCGGGGTGCCGGCAATGGGGCCCCAATAGGGAACCTTGGCCTTCACCACCGAAAACAGTACCGACGGCTCGTTGATATCGATCTTCAACTCGTCGAACCGGGGAATCGGATTGCCGCCATCCATGGCCATCCATCCCGCCACGGCATCTCGGGTAACGAGAAGCAGTGCCGCCCGATCGAACTCCTGACCCATGTAGCTCATAAGCGCCGCAGCCACCGCATCCCTGTCAGGGGCATCGGCCAGCACTCGGGACAGGCTGTCGATGGTGTGACGCTGGGCGGCTTCAATACGGGGATTATCATACCCCCCCCCCACCCAGGGGAAGTAATCCTCTTCCTCCTGGGGAATCGTGGAAAAATCAACCACTTCCCGCGGCGCGGCAAGTGCCGCATCGGCTGGTCTCGCCTGGTAGTTGCAAACTTTTCTTCCCCCCATCCCCTTCGACACCGGCAAGGACCTGATCTCCCTTTTGATGCCGTAATATTTTTCAAGGGCCATCAGGAGCCTGATTTCCGGAGCGACCATCGGCACTATGACATGGCCGGTGCTGAAGGCAATCTGATCGATGGCGTAAAGATCCGACGGATCGGCCATGACTACGGACAGCCGCCGGTTCTCCAGCCTGAGCGGGACCACCTGGTATTGCTTCACCACCTCCAGCGGCACTGCCCCCACAATGGCCGGGGGGATGTTCATGAGTTCGTCCGGGGATACGCACGGAACCCGCAGCTTTTCACTGAGGACTTTTGCCAGCTCTTCCTCCTCAATGCATCCCATTTCGACAAGGTTGGTCCCGAGCCGTCCGCCAAAGATGACCTGGCTCTTGAGGGCCTCATCCAGTTGTTCCGGCGTGATATGGCCGGCCCTTACCAGCATTTCTCCAAGCCTGAGCGCCATAGATTGAGTTTGCCTCCTGATGAGTATGCGTCCTGGGACGCTTCTTGGTAAAAAGCTTCGAATCAGCGCGCCAACGGCACCACCGGGGCTGCCGGCGCCCGGGGAACCGCCGGGGCCACGGGCGCCAGCGGGAGCGCGGGCGCCCTCACGGCATGGGGCTCATGGGCCGCCGGCGGCAATCCGCCAGCAGGGACCCGGTCGTCCCCCAGCGAAAGGGGCCGGCCACCCACGACGGTTCCGCCATCATATCCGTCCGGGGAAGCATGCTCCCGTACCGCGGTTGGCAGGGACCGCTCCGAGCCGATCATTAATCCGGCAGCCACAACGAAAGCCAGGGCGCAGAGAGAAAAGGCGACATAGAGGTTCCTCACCGCCCGACTGTTGCGGGCCGTCAGATTGTAGCCCAGGGAGAAAAGGGCCGGGATGAACGCTATCTGCAGCCCGTAGGCCAGCGCATGAATCGTCATTCCGTGTCGGCTCACAGCCAGCAGGGCTGTGCCGGCCACCACCGGGATGAAGACCTGGTTCGGGCCGGAGCGGAGAAATGTGCCCCCCGGCGCCGGCGGACCGGGGTGCTCGTCCCTCGGAACGAAGTGACCGGCCGCCTCGCCTTCCGATGCTTGAGATGTCTGGTACGCCACAATCAACCGATGGGCCTCGATGACAAGGCGCAGCCGCTGCTCAGCCCGCCGCTGCATGGCGGGGTCGGCGGCAAAGCGATCGGGATGCCAGGCGGAAACCTGGTCGCGGAATGCCCGCTTTACCTCCGCTGAGGTCGCATCAGGCTTAAGTCGCAACAAGTCAAAGGCACGGTGCAGATCGTTCATGAATATTGAACGTCCCCCTGGGTACGGACGAAAAAGGACGGAAAAACATAAACATATTGGCTATGCAAATTGGACGCCAGCAAGAATCAACTTTTTGTTCCCGTCAACCTATGACATCTCGCAAAGGTGTTATACTGATATTATACAACATGAATGCCGCCAGCCAGGGATGGCACATTACGGAGAAGCGAAGCGGGTCATCGCTGCTTCCCGGCGGTTTATGGCGACCGTGGCCAGGCAGCGGAAGGAGAGACGACATGACAGGACGTGAAATTGTAAAAGAAATCGGAACCAATCGGAACAGTGACCAGCCGTTCATCAAGTGGTGCCGGAAGGAAAACGATTTCGTAGACTACGAGCTGGTTGACAAATTCCTGGCCAACGCCGGAACCAGCGATGAATATGCCAGTTACGAGCTCCTGACCATGGACCAGATGTGGGAAGTACTGAAGAGCATGGACCCGAAAGGGGTTTCCCGTGGAGAAAAAGAAGGGGCCGAGGTAATTTTCTGGGACCAGAAGCGGTCCGATGGCACCACAACGAGCCGGATATGCCCCTATACACCCGACTCGCTCATATCCATAGTTGACGTAACCACCAGGGGGAACCCGGTGGACTAAAGCCAGGACTGCTACGGCGTGGCGGGGGGGACCTGCTGTGGTTCTTCCTCGCCGGCGTCGGCTGTCTCCACAAAACCATAAAACTCTTCGATAACCTGTTGACGGTCGGAAGCACCGGCAGTTGCAGCCGTCTCGGCGCGGACCAGGGAATCGATGTCTATCTTGCGGAAATTGAGCCCGATCCCTTCTCCAGTGGCCCTGACCACGCTGGCCTCCAGATTGAAGGAAAGCTCCGAAGACGAGCCGTGGAAAAGCATCGCCACATCCACTTTCTCATTAAGGGGAATCTTCTGGTCAGTCCTGACAAAAAGCCCCTTAAGGCTCAGGTTCTGCACCTCTCCCCTGAACGTCACATCCCGGTGGCGGACAATGGCCTCGGTGCGCAGATCAACCCGCTCGAACTTTCTCTTTTCCACCTGAATCCCTCCCCTGTTCAATCCCGCATTACATTACTATGTATCGACAGGCATTACACTTTCTTTAACGAAAAAACCGGCAGAACCGTCAAAACCCCCCCTTGTAGCGGAGGTATTTGGCCACCTGGTGATATCCCTGCTCGAAGAGAAACTCCTTTTCCGTCGCGCTGAGAGAGAAAGTAAGCGGAGAAATCGAACCGCAGTGGACCGTGATGGTATCCTTCCACCTCCCTCCCTTGAGGAATTCACGGTCCATGGCGCCATAAAAGATGGACAGGAGGTCGGAACCGTAGCGCCGGAGGTTTAGGACCGGCGTGGAGAGGCGTGTAACGCTCCGCTTGGCGAATGTCTTGATGGTGAGGGTCCGCCCCGTATCGGCTATCTGGCTCTCAATGATGCCCGCCATGAGGGAGCCATCGATGAATACGTGGTCCCGCCCCCGATGGGAGAATTTTTTCCATGCGAAGACCAGGGGTATCCCCATGGAAAAGCGCACCGCGGCAGACACCTTCAGGTCGGGATAATTCTCGCCGCTGAGCATCTGGGCGGTATGGTTGAGGATATCGGTGGCAACGATACCGAGCGGGAAGCGGAATCCGTCGCCAAGGCGCTTTCCGTCCAGCTTCTCGTCCAGCCACTGTTCCAAGGCGTCCCCCCGGCAGACCCCCATGCCGGACATGGCGCCACGGGCCGAAAAGTCCCGGAAGGCACCGATGTCGGTTTCAAGGGAGAGACGGTGGATTTCATCGGGAGAGAGCCCCGCGGCATAGAGTGCGGCGACGGCGCTGCCCGAGGAGGCTCCGATCACCCTCCCCACTGGAATCCGCAACTCCTCCACCGCCTTGAGAGCTCCGATGAAGGCAGGATAACGGCTACCGCCACCAATGAACATGATGTTGACCGAACCGGTATCAGGAACGGATCGTGTCGTATGATGATCGTACATGGCGCTCTCCTGTAAATCAGATTTATGGGGCGGATTCACACCGCCGGGATTTTCAGCAGATGCGAGGCAACTGCTCTCCCGCAAGCATCTCCACCGCCCGCATGCCGCCGACGGCGGTCTCCATCCGGACCCGACCGCCGCCTTCGGTCACCTGGCCTATGATGGCGGCATCCCTGCCGAGGGGATGATCCTTCATCCGGGCCAGCACCCCTTCGGCAGCCTCGGGGGCCACCACAGCCAGAAGTTTCCCCTCATTGGCCACGTAGAGGGGATCGAGGCCGAGAATCGAGCAGACCCCCCTGACCGCCCCCTTGAGGGGAAGGGCTGCTTCATGCAGGGTTATTGTCTTATCGGACTGAAGGGCGATTTCCTTGAGCGTTGTCGCAACCCCCCCCCTGGTCGGGTCACGCAGGACGTGCACCGTCTCTCCGCCGGCGGCGATAATTTCAGTCACGAGACCGTTCAGGGGGGCGCAATCGCTCAAAATTGCGGTCTGGAGTTCGAGCCCCTCCCGCTTCGCCATGACCGCGATACCATGGTCGCCGATGGTGCCGTTGATGATGACCGCGTCGCCGGGGCGGGCGTTGGCGCCGGAGATGGCAAAATCATGCTCCACTGCCCCGACGCCGGAGGTATTAATGAATATCCGGTCCGCCTTCCCCCGGGGGACCACCTTGGTGTCGCCGGTAACGATGCTGATACCCGCAGCATCGGCCGCACTCCGCATGGAGGCGAGAATCTCCGCCAGTTCGGTCCGGCTGAACCCCTCTTCGATGATGAGCCCCGTGCTCATGAAGAGCGGGCGGGCGCCCATCATGGCAAGGTCGTTCACGGTGCCGTTCACGGCCAGGCACCCGATGTTGCCACCGGGGAAAAAGATGGGGTCCACCACGTAGGAGTCGGTGGTGAAGGCGAGCCGCCTGCCGCCATGCTCCAGCACCGCCGCATCGTTCTGGCCGGCGAGGGCGATGCCCGAAAGGGTCGGTATGATGAGGTCGTCCAGGAGCTGGTGGGAGAGTTTTCCGCCGCTGCCGTGGCCCAGGAGGATGAGGTCTTTGTTCACAGAATTCTCCGAACGGTTATTTTTTCACTGGCCGTACTTGTATGCCGCCGCGCAGGTCCCCTCGGAGGAGACCATACAGGCGCCAACCGGGGACTCAGGGGTGCAGGCGCCGGCAAAGAGGGGGCAGTCGGCCGGCGCCGCCTTCCCCTTGAGGATCTCGCCGCAGAGGCAGCCGGCGTGCTCCTTTGTCTCCTCCACCTCCACGGGGATGGCCTTCTCGGCGTCGAAGGCGGTGTAGGCATCGGCGATCCGCAGGCCGCTCCCCGGGATAACGCCGATGCCGCGCCACGGGGCGTCGCAGGGGGTGAAGACTTCCCGGATCACCGCCTGGGCCTTGCGGTTCCCCTCGGGGCGCACCACCCGGCTGTACTGGGTCTCCACCCGGCTCTCCCCGGCAACCACCTGGCGGGCCAGCATCTCGACCCCCTGCATGAGATCGACCGGCTCGAAGCCGGTGATAACACAGGGAATGCGGAATTCCTCGGCAAGGAAGCGGTATGCATCCGGACCGGTGATGGCGCTCACGTGGGCGGGGCAGATGTAGCCGTCGATTTTCAGCTCCGGATCAGCGGAAAGGACCCGCATGGGCTGGGGCATGGTCTTGTGGGCCGCCAGCACGAAGTAGTTGCCGAGACCCTGTTTCTTTGCCGCCAGAATGCTCCCGCCGATGGCCGGCGCCGTAGTCTCGAAGCCGACCCCGAGGAAAACCACCTTCTTCCCGGGATTCACCGCCGCCAGGGCAACGGCGTCCAGGGGAGAGTACACAATCCGGATATCGGCCCCCATGGCCCGCTCCTCCAAGAGCGACGACGAGGAACCGGGGACCCGCACCATATCGCCGAAGGTGGCAACAATGACATCGGGAACCCGGCAGAGGGCCACGGCCCGGTCGAGATAACCATTGGGGGTAACGCAGACGGGACACCCCGGACCGGAAATGAGCCGCACCTGGGGAGGGAGCAAGGTGCGGAGCCCATACTGGTAGATCGACATGGTATGGGTGCCGCAGACTTCCATGAACGTCATGGGCTCCGTGCGGCCGGCCACCAGCTCCCTGATCCGGCTGGCCAGCCCCTGCACGATGTCTCTATCGCGGAATTCATCCTGGTACTTCATGCATTCCTCCAGAAACGTGGATTTTTCGTACGGTCAACACCGAAATTGCGTAAAATCCGCGTTTCTATGCCATGTCCTCGGGGCGGAACACCTCCCGCATCAACCGCAGTGTCTCCTGGGCATCCTCTTCGTCGAGCTTGGAAATGGCAAAGCCGGCATGGACGATAATGAAATCCCCTTCCTTAACTTCCTCGTCGAGAAGCATGAGACTCGCGTCTTTCCTGACACCGTCGATCTCGGCAACGACTCCATCTTCACCGACACTGACAACCCGCATTGGTACCCCGAGGCACATGAATCTACTCTCCTTTTAGTGGTGCGTATCCGGCGACAACCGCCTGCCCCAAAGCCAATCCCCCGTCATTGGGAGGAACAAGGCGATGGGTATGAACGAGAAAATCCTTCTCCACCAGGGATTGGCAAACCCCTTCGGTCAAGAGCTTGTTCTGGAAAACGCCCCCGGACAGAACCACGCGGTTCAGTCCACAGCGGGAGCGGATATGGCCACAAACATCCGCCACCGCCGCGGCAATGGTGGAATGGCAGGCGCGTGCCATCTCCGCCTTCGGCCGCCCTGCGGTCACATCCTCCACCAACGCCCGGATCATGAGCCGGAAATCGATCTCGACCGCTTCGTCCCGGCGGACAAGGAGATAGGGATACACCGCAACCGTATCGCTCTGTTCGGCCAGGGCTTCCAGCTCCATGGCCGCCTGCCCTTCGTAGCTGATTCTCCCCCGCACTCCCGTGAGGGCGGCCACGGCGTCGAAAAGCCGGCCGCAGCTGGAGGTGAGGGGAGAGTTAATCCGCCGCTCCAGCATCCGGAGATACAGCGCGCGCTCCGGCTCACCGATATCCCCGAGCCATGGGAGGGGGAGATCGAAAAGCCCGGTGCCGCAGGCATCGTAAAGGTACGCCAGCGCCATGCGGAAGGGTTCCTTGACCGCCGCGTCGCCGCCGGGAAGGGGAACCTGCCGGAGATGACCGGCACGCCGGTATCCGCCGTATCCCCCCACGAGAAACTCCCCCCCCCAGATGGTGCCATCCGTCCCGTATCCGGTGCCGTCGAAAATGACGCCGATCACCTGGCCATCGAGGCCGTTCTCGGCCATGCAGGAAGCCAGATGGGCATGGTGGTGCTGCACCGGCACCCGGCGAAGCCCCCCTCCGAGCCCCTCGGCAAAGGAGGTGGAGAGATAGTCGGGGTGGAGATCGTGGGTAACAATGGCCGGGGTGATCTCCAGGAGCCCCTGAAGGTGTGCCGTGGTCTCCGCCAGGGAAGCCAGGGTAGCGGCGTTTTTCAGGTCGCCGATGTGCTGGCTCATGACGGCCCGATCGCCACGGGCAAGGCAGATGGTCCCCTTGAGCTCGCCCCCTACGGCGAGGACGGCCGGGAGTTCCACGGGCAGCCTGACCTCCCGCGGGACGTAGCCCCGGGAGCGGCGCAGGAACAGGGGGCTCCCCCGAAAGACGCGGACCACCGAGTCGTCGGTTCGGGTATGGATCTCCCGATCGTGGACCAGGAAGTAATCGGCGATTTCCGCGAGCCGCTCCCGGGCCTCGGCATCCTTATAGGCGATGGGCTCGTCGGAGAGGTTGCCGCTCGTCATGACGAGGGCCGTGAACCGGTCCCGCAGCAGCAGGTGATGGAGCGGCGTGTAGGGGAGCATCGTCCCGAAATAGCAGCCGGCATGGGCCACCAGGGGAGAAATGTGGTTACCCGGCCGCTTGCGCAAGAGCACGATGGGGTGCTCGGGACCTGCAAGAAGCCGCTCCTCCACGGCATCGGGAACGGCGAAGCTCCGCACCGCCTCCAGATCGGGGGCCATGATGGCAAAGGGCTTCTCGTCCCGGGACTTGCGGCGGCGCAACTCCCGCACCGCGGCATCGTTCAGGGCATCCACCGCCAGATGGTAGCCGCCGAGCCCCTTCACGGCGACAATCTTTCCCGCGGCCAGGAGGGCGGCGGCCGCCTCCACCGGATCCCCTGCCAGCTCGCGGTCGCCGGCATCCACGAGCCGCAGCCGGGGGCCGCAGTCGGGGCATGCCACTGGCTGGGCGTGGAAGCGGCGGTTTCGAGGGTCCCCGTACTCGGCCCAGCAGGCCCCGCAGAGGGGAAAGGATGCCATGGTGGTGTTGGGACGGTCATAGGGGACAGATGTTATGAGGGAGTAGCGGGGGCCGCAGTTGGTGCAGGTGATGAAGGGGTAGCGGTAGCGGCGGTCAGCGGGATCGAAGAGTTCCCGGAGGCAGTCGGGGCAGACGTCGCCGTCGGGGGCGACCCGCACCGTCCCGGCGGACCCTTCGCTGTCGAGAATGGTGAATGCCGTGGCCCCCACCGTGGGGATATCTTCCGTGGCAATGGATGCGATGACCGCCAGGGGGGGTGCCTCCTCCTTGATGGCGGCAACAAAGGCTTCAAGGAGCGAAACGGCCCCTTCCGCCTCGGCAACCACTCCCGCCGTGGTGTTTTTTACCCATCCGGTGATGCCGTCGCGCTCCGCAAGGCGGTAGAGGAAGGGGCGGAACCCGACCCCCTGGACAATACCCTCGATGGTTATTCTCATGCGCTTGGCGTCAGTCATGGAAAGATGGGCGGGGCTACCCCCTCACCGCGGCGATACGCTCGGACAGCCAGGCGTACCAGGCGTCCATCCCCTGGCCGGTGCGGCTGGAAATCTCGAAGATGGTTATGTTCGGGCTCACCCGGCGGGCCATCTCCTTGCACTTATCCACGTCGAAGTCCACATAGGGGATGAGATCCACCTTGTTGAGGAGCATCACGTCGGCGGCATGGAACATGTTCGGGTATTTGAGGGGCTTGTCCTCCCCCTCGGTCACCGAAAGGACGACCACCTTGTGGTGTTCCCCCAGGTCGAAGGAGGCGGGGCAGACCAGATTCCCCACGTTCTCCACCAGGAGGAGGTCCAGATTGTCCAGGTCGAACTCCTCGACGGCATGGGCCACCATGTGGGCATCGAGATGGCAGCCGGCGCCGGTATTGATCTGTTTCACCGGCGCGCCGGTGGCGGCAATGCGCCGGGCATCATTGTCGGTCTGCTGGTCCCCCTCGATGACGGCACAGCGGTACCGGCTCCCCAGGTCCTTCAGGGTCCGTTCCAGGGTGGTGGTCTTGCCGGAACCCGGAGAACTCACCAGGTTGAGCACGAAAATCCCCCTGGCGGCGAACAGTGCCCGATTGTCCGCGGCAAAACGGTTGTTCCGGCCAAGGATATCGGTTTCCACCGCGATCCTCCGCGCCTCTTTCGCTTCTCCATTGTTATGGTTATGCTGATGGGTATGTTGATGGCCGTGATGATGGTGATCATGGGGTTTTGGCTCGCAGCCGCAGGTGGTGCACATATGCTTGGCATTACCTCCTGTCCGGAATGGCATGGGCGGAATATGGCGAGGCAAAATATCCTTACCTCCCCACAACTTACGGACGAGCCTATAGTATTGGTTAAAAAAGGTCAAGTTTCCTGCCATCCCCCTTCGCCGCCAACAGACACGCTTCCCTTCTCATTTGTTTTGCCGGCTCTTTGTGCTATGCTTGTCACTATTCTTTACGGTTATCATCTCGCTACGGAGAACGAGCCCATGCGCACAGTCCCCCTTCTTCTCGTCGCCTTTTCCGCCTTTTTGACCACCGGTTGCGCCATGCTCATGTCCTGGAAGAGCATTCCGCCGCCGGGCGGCTGCGACCAGTGCCACTCGGTCCCCATAAGCACCAACTGGCAGGTGGCGTACAAGGCGCCGATCCTCACCGATGAGCGCGAGCGTCCTTACTTCCAGACCGAGGGGTATACCATGCCCCGGCCCGACAAGCCGGCATCCTCCCTCGATATCCGGAAGGTTGAAGAGCTCCCCTGTTTCGAATGCCACAAATCCCCAACACCGGCTCACAAGGGGAGAGTAGGCAAGTTCCACCACTGATCGGGGAAAATGGACGCATGGACAAATCGGCGCGCAAGACAAAAATAATAGCCACCCTCGGGCCGGTCAGTTCCTCGCCCGAGATGATGGGACGGTTGATGGAGGCGGGGGCCGATCTTTTCCGGCTCAACTTCTCTCACGGCACCAACGACCAGCGACGGGAGACCATTGCCGCCATCCGCCGCCTCTCCGCGGCCAAGGGGAAGGAAATCGGCATCCTGGCCGATCTACAGGGGCCCAAAATAAGGACCGGCCGCATGGAAGGCGGGGCAATCCCGCTCCGCAAAGGAGATATCCTCGACATTACCACCGATGAGGTAATGGGAACATCCGCCCTCATATCCACCATCTACAAGGCACTCCCGACGGATGTGAAGCCCGGTTCCCGCATTCTCATGGATGACGGCCTCATCGAATTGCGGGTCCAGTCCATCGAGGGAAACCGCGTCCGCTGCACCGTGGTTGAGGGGGGGACCCTCAAGGACCTGAAGGGGATAAATCTCCCCGGCGTCCATGTCTCGGCCCCCTCCCTCTCGGAAAAGGACCGGCGCGATCTGGATTTTTGCCTGGCGGAAGGAGTCGATTACATCGCCCTCTCCTTTGTCCGTACCGCCGCCGACGTGGAGGACCTCAAGCGGATCCTCTTCGAGCGGGGCGTTCATATCCCGGTGGTGGCCAAGATCGAGAAGCCGGAGGCACTGCGCAATTTCAAGAGCATCCTCAAGGCGGCCGACGCGGTCATGGTGGCCAGGGGCGATCTGGGAGTGGAAATCAGCGCCGAGAAGGTTCCCCTCTTCCAGAAAAAAATCATCCGCGCCTGCAACGAAGCGGGCAAACCGGTTATTACCGCTACCCAGATGCTGGAATCCATGATCAACCATCCCCGCCCCACCCGGGCCGAGACCTCCGACGTGGCCAACGCCATCCTGGACGGCACCGATGCGGTTATGCTTTCGGGTGAGACCGCCTCGGGGCAGTTCCCCCTGGAGGCGGTTCGCACCATGGTCAAGGTGGCCCTCGACGTGGAACGCTACGCCCAGATGGAAGATGGCCCCCGCCTCCGCCGGCACGGGGCGGCCATTGCCGAAGCGGTGGCCGAAGCCGCCTGCCGTGCCGCCGTCACCGTGGATGCGCGGGCTGTGGCGGTCATGACCCAGTCTGGAAGCACCGCGGCCCTGATTTCAAAATTCCGGCCGCCGCTTCCGATCATCGCCTTCACTCAGTCCCTTGCAACCCGGCGGCGCCTCTCCCTCTACTGGGGGGTGAAACCTTTCGCCATCGGCCCCATGACCGGCACCGACGAACAGATCGCCGCCGTGGAGTCGACCCTCCTCTCGGGGGGGTACCGCAAGGGCGACATTATCGTAATCACCATGGGGGTACCGGTGGAAGCCAGGGGCTCCACAAACCTCATGAAGGTCCACAAGCTGGGGACCGGGAAGTTTTTCGAGATTTTTTAAGGGAGGACCGGTTTCATGCGTAAAGTGTTCGACGAAACGAAAATAAGTCACCTGCCCCTCCGCAACCGTTTGGTCCGTTCTGCCACCTGGGAAGGAATGTGCCGGGACGACGGGCACCCCACGGAGAAGCTGGCGGCCTACTACGGCACCCTGGCAAGGGGAGGCGTTGGACTCATCATAACCGGTTATGCCTTTGTCCGCCCCGACGGGAAGCAGCTGCCGGGCCAGCTGGGGGCCCACGAGGACTCCTTTGCCCCCGAAGCGCGGCTTTTGACCGAAGCGGTCCATCGGGAAGGGGGCAAGATCTGCCTGCAGCTGGTCCACTGCGGCGGCCAGACCACCACCAGGGCAGCCGGGTCACAGCCCGTGGCCCCCTCCGCCGTAAAAATCGACCAGTATCCGGAACTCCCCAGGGAACTCCCTGAAGCTGAAATTGCAGAACTGGTCGCCTCCTTTGCCGCCGGCGCCATCCGTGCCCGGGAGTGGGGGTTCGACGCGGTCCAGCTCCACGCCGCCCACGGCTACCTCATTAACCAGTTCCTCTCCCCCCTCACCAACCGCCGCAATGACCGCTACGGCGGTACCCTGGAAAACCGGAGCCGTTTCCTCCTGGAAATATGCCGGGCCGTCCGCGCCGCCGTAGGTAAGGATTTCCCCCTCATGGTGAAGCTGAACGGCTCCGACAATCTTCACGGTGGGCTCGACCTGGAAGAGGCGGTCCTGGTTGCCCGGCTGCTGGACGAAGAAGGAATCGACGCCATCGAGGTTTCCGGCGGGACCCCTGCCTCCGGAGGCCAGACTCCGGTCCGCCAGGGGATCGAGACCCGGGAGCAGGAGGCCTACAATCTTCCCCTCGCCTACCGGATCAAACAGGTTGTGACCTGCCCCGTGATGGTGGTGGGGGGCTTCCGCACCTTGGAACTGGTTGAAGGAGTAATCCGCCGGGACGAGGCCGACTTCGTCTCCCTGGCCCGGCCCCTCATTCGCGAGCCCAACCTCCCCCGGCGCTGGGAAGAGGGGGATGAAAGCCGTGCCCGCTGCATCTCCTGCAACGGCTGCTTCAAACCGGGGATGAAGGATGGGGGAATCTACTGCGTGGTGGACAAGGTGGAGCGGGAAAGCCGGGAGTTCTCTCTCTGACCCATGGCCAATATCGCCCTTCTCGTGGCCTGTTTCCTGGCGGGAATGATTCTCCGCCGCACCGGGCGTTTCCCCGACAATACCCCCGTGGCCCTCAACGGCTTCATCATTCACGTCTCGCTTCCGGCGATGGCGCTGCTGCACATCCACAACCTCCGCCTCGACCTCTCCCTCCTCTACACGGTCTCCATGGCGTGGCTCCTCTTCGGCGCGGGGTTTCTCTTCTTCCGCACCGTGGGGCGCCTGGCGTCGCTCCCCCGGGAAACCGTGGGGGCGCTCATGCTCGTGGGGGGACTCGGCAACACCTCCTTCGTGGGACTTCCCATGATCGAGGCCTACTTCGGCAAGGAATTCCTCGGCATCGGCCTCATCGCCGATCAGCTAGGCTCGTTTCTGGTCCTCTCCACCCTCGGCATCCTGACCGCCACGATCTACTCTTCCGGGGATGTCTCCGGCCGCCAGATCGCCCGGAAGATCCTCTATTTCCCCCCCTTCCAGGCCCTGGTTCTGGCATTCCTCCTGAAGCCGGTGCCGTTTCACCCGGTAGCGGTCACGGTGCTCCAGAAGGTGGGCGATACCCTGACCCCGCTGGCCCTGGCCTCCGTGGGGTTCCAACTGCAGCTCTCCCACATGCGGGGTGAGCTGAAACCCCTCTCCCTGGGCCTGTTCTACAAGCTGGCCCTGGGACCGGCCCTCATCACGCTTCTCTTTGTGGGAGCCATGGGAGGAAGCGGTCCGGTCATGCAGGTGACCCTCTTCGAGGCAGCCATGGCCCCCATGATCTCCGCCGGGATCATCGCCGTGGACCACCGCCTCAACCCTCCCCTGGTGGCCCTCATGGTGGGGATCGGCATCCCCCTCTCCTTCCTGACGTTGCCGGTCTGGTGGTGGCTGCTGCGCGGCGTGTAGCAGCGCGACGTATTTTGTCACACTCAATCGGTACCGTGTTGAATCATGCCCGAACTCACCCTCGCGGAAAAACTCGAAATCCTCGCCGACGGCGCCAAGTATGACGTCTCCTGCGCCTCCAGCGGCAGCTCCCGCCGGAACAAGGGGGGTATCGGCAACGGAGCCCAGTGCGGCATCTGCCATAGCTGGACCGCCGACGGCCGCTGCGTGTCGCTGCTCAAAATCCTTCTGACCAACGCCTGCATCTACGACTGCGCCTACTGCGTGAACCGCCGCTCAAACGACATCCGCCGGGTGGTGCTCACCCCCGGTGAAGTGGCGGAGCTGACCATCGGCTTCTACCGCAGGAACGCCATCGAGGGGCTCTTCCTCTCCACCGGCGTGGTGAAGGACCCGGACCACACCATGGAACTCCTCATCGAGGCGACCCGCATCCTGCGGGAGGAACACCGCTTCAACGGCTACATCCACGTGAAGGTGGTCCCCGGCGCCGATCTCCTGCTGGTGGAGTGGCTGGGGCGCCTGGCGGACCGGGTGAGCGTAAACATGGAGCTGCCGTCACGGGAAAGCCTGACGCTGCTGGCCCCGGACAAGTCGCGGGAGGCCATTGTCGCGCCCATGAGGCGGGTGGGTGACCTTATCGTACAAACGAAGGAAGAGCGGAAGGTCTCCCGGAAGATTCCCCCCTTCGCCCCGGCGGGGCAAAGCACCCAGCTCATCATCGGCGCCTCCGGGGAGAGCGATTTACAGATCGTCTCCCTGGCCGCCGGGCTCTATGGGCGCCTGGCCATGAAGCGGGTCTACTACTCGGCCTTCATCCCGGTAAACACCGACTCCCGCCTCCCCTCCGTTGTCGGCACGCCGCCGCTGGTGCGGGAACACCGCCTCTACCAGGCCGACTGGCTCATGCGTTACTATGGGTTTGCCGCCGGTGAACTCCTGGACGAGGAGCGCCCCAACCTGGATCTTGCCCTGGATCCCAAGGCGGGGTGGGCCCTGCGGAACCTCCACCTCTTCCCCGTGGAGGTGAACCGGGCCCCCCTGGAACTTCTCCTCCGGGTGCCGGGAATCGGGGTCCGGTCGGCCCAGCGGATCGCCGGGGCCCGGCGGGGCGGACACCTCTCCCTGGATGACCTGGCGCGGCTCGGGGTAGTCATGAAACGGGCCCGGTACTTCGTAACCGCCAGGGGACGGTTCGGCGCCAACCTTGCACCGGACGCCGCCGGGCTCCGGGCTCGGCTCACGGAGCGGACCACACCCCGACCCCGGTGGAACCAGCCATCCCTCTTCGACGCTGCAGCAGCAATCGACATCCAATCCACCATCACGGGGGAGCTGTGATCCTGCGCTACGACGGCACCTTTGCGGGCTTTCTCACCAGCGTCTCCCTGGCCCGGGAGCGGGGCATCACCCCCGACGCCATAGTTGGCCGGGAGCCGGAACAGCAGGGGCTCTTTGCCGCCGTAGAGGGGGTTGCGACCGACCGGGACAAGGCTGAAGAACTCTACCTCCTCATTCGCCGCACCCTCCCCGCTGGCGCTGTCCAGACCCTTCACTACGCCTTCCACTCCTGTGAGCCCGGCAGGGAAACCCTCCTCTTCCACTACCTGGAACTGGGGCTGGCAGCGGGGGTACAGTTCGGCGCCATGCTCGCCCACGAAGCGGTCATCCCGGTCTGGAAGCTGGCCCGGGCCGTGGGGCGGGAGGCCCACCGCTACAAGGGGCTTATGCGCTTCCAGCAACTGGAAGGAGGTGTCTGGTATGCAGCCATTGAGCCCGATCACCGCATACTTCCCCTCATCGCCCCCCACTTCGCGGCCCGCTTTGTCGATCAGCGCTGGATCATCCACGACCCGCGGCGGGGGGAGGCGGTCGCCTTCGACCCGCTCCACCAAAAGTGGGCCGAGACTCCCCTGGAGGTGACCGGCACTCTCCCCTGCACCGCCGGCGAGGAGTTCTTCCGTGACCTCTGGCAGCGCTACTTCGACCGGCTCGCCATCGCGGAGCGCCGCAATCCGAAACTCCAGCGGCAGAATCTCCCCCTCAAGCACCGTCGGCACCTGCCGGAGTTCGAGCAATGAACGTCAATTCTCTTTTTTTGATTTTTCAGCCGATACTGGTATCCTGTTGAAGCAGCACAGAAAAACAACACATCCGAAACATCTGAATCTTTGAACCGATAGAGCTAAAGGAGACAAGACGTGAAACCTACGAAGGAAGAACTGGTGCTTCAGGTGGACGTGGCGGAGTGGAACTGGCTGCGGGCGCACCTTGAGCGGGGCGGATTGATTGTCGTTGACCGGGGAATGGACATCGCCGAGGTAGCCGAGCGGATCGCCCGGGACGACACCGAAACCGTGGGCGCCTGGATCGAAGCGGGAAAACTTTCCAAGCCTAACGAAGATCAGATCGCCGCCTGGGACGCCAACTCAGAAGCCAGCTTCTCCACCCTCATCATCAGTCCGTACGTTCTCATAAAGGAGCAGTGACCATGGCCGATGCCCAAACGCCACCCTCCTGCGCCTCCTGCAGCGCCGTATGGCAGAAAAGCGGCACCACCAACTGCTGGAGCAGCCCCGAAAATCGCCCCGGCCGCCCGGCCAACTGTCCGTCGAAGACCGCCCCCGAAATCATCGACGAGAGCTTCGCCCAATACCGGGGCGACAGCGACGATGCCCGCCTTGCCCGGGTAGCCGCCCGGGTGGAGGGGCTCTGCTACCAGAAGATGCCGGGGAGCGACGCCGTGGTAGCCCGCTGGACGAGAGTTGAGGACACCATCGCCCTGGCGAAGCTCATGGGATGGACCAAGGTCGGCATCGCCACCTGCATCGGGCTCCTGGAGGAAACGAAACAACTCGCCGCCATCCTGGAGGCCCAGGGGCTGGAGCCGGCCAGCGTCTGCTGCAAATCGGGAAGCATCGACAAGCTGGAACTGGGGTTGGAGGAAAGCGACAAGGTCCGCCCCGGCACCTTCGAGCCGGCCTGCAACCCCATCGCCCAGGCGGAGATCCTGAACCGCTGCGGCACCCAGATGAACATCATCGTCGGCCTCTGCGTGGGGCACGACATGCTCTTCACCAAGTACTCGAAGGCACCGGTCACGACGCTGGTCTGCAAGGACCGGGTCACGGGCCACAACCCCGCCGCGGTCCTCTACGGGCAGAATTTCTACTTTAAGCGTTTGCAGAAAATACCGGTGGTGGTTCCGGAAGGGGGATAAGAGGCTTACCCCTCATAGCCGCAGACGCCGCAGCGAGGCGAGTTAGTCACCGGCAAGAGCATCCCCTCGTCGCACTCGTGACTCTCGGCGCATTCCTCGCAGAGCCATCCTTCACCGTCATAGGCGCAGACCGGGCAGATATATGCGGCCGGTTTGCCGCAGCCGTCGCAGGCAAACGCCGGCGGGGAATTTCGTGCGATGAGCTTGATCTTTTCCCGCCCCGGGAGTTTGCCGGCGGTTACCGCTTCGCCGAAGGTGATGGTCAGTTCGGTGGTATCGCCGAAGTCATATTCGTAAGCCAGCTTCTCCCCCTCATCGAAAGCGCCGGCACGGGTGCTTTGGGGAACCTCCATCCGTCCGCTCCGGAAGGCGCTCATATGGCCGCAGCACTCAAGCCAGGTCCGGCGCAGGAAGCTGTCCAGGTCTTTCAGGGTGCATTCCGCGGGGACGGCCGCGTGCAGCCAGTACGTGGCACCAGCAATCCCTCCGCCTTCCGCCTTTACGATGATGTACTCCGTAATTCCTTTCGTCTTGGCGAGGCAGGCTGCAAGGTGCTTTGCGGCGGATGTCTTTTTCAGTTCGGCTCGGCAGAGAGAGCAGGTGCCGGTGAGTGATGGTTTGCGTGGCATGGGGTGGCTCCTTTTATGTGCAATTAGTCGAGATTTCTTTAAACATTTCTGATCTTTAACAACACATCCGCCCTACCTCAGAACCCCGAGTAAAGCTTCAATATAGCCGTTCCCCTGCCAGTACGCCGACTGCTTGGCGCCAGCCTCATTCCATGCATGCCAGTCCAGCCGCAGCACATGCTTGGCCTTCATTTGTTCAATCGTTACAAGCTCATCACCGACCGGCGTCTGCGCCTTCGGCTTCCCCATCGGCGAAGAATCCCGCAGTAGAATGAACGAATCGACCTTGAACGGCTTGCCGTGCTTTGCGGATAGTTTCCTTGCTAACTCCGGCAGGTGCGTTCCCGTGGCGATTCTCACTTTTTCGTTCAGCTCCAGATTTGACCAGTCGGTGATGCCTGTCTGCCCTTTCGGGTCGATGAGCAGAATGTGGGTCCAGTCCTTATGCACTACCCAAAGAACGAAGTCTGGGAAGAAGGCCCGCGTCTCGCTCTCCAGGTAGATACCGACAGAGCGGAGACTCTGCACATTGCGCAGCAGGTAGAATTCGTGCTTTTCGTAACGCCCTTTCATTACCGGGTCGCTGAGATAGGCGTGAAGATCGTTGACAAACTTCCGCTCACCGGGGTTGAGAGAGTCCGGCGAAATGGACAGTTTCAGAGAGTTCGGCCTAAGCCCAAGCTCCTTTTCCAGTGATTCCCGGTCCTGATTGAGCAACGGCGCATAGACCGTGCGAGGATCGTTGAAAGCAAGCTTGAGCTGTTCCGGAACATCGGTCGGGTACATAGCTTCAAACGCCTCTTTCCGCGCCTGATCCGGAAATGTCAATGTTACATCATAGCGGTCGATGAAGTCACCCTCGCCCCCGGCCTGCGCTTGAGCCAGCGGCTCACCGTAGCGGTACTGGCGGGTATTGATGTCGTAAATCAGCTTGTGGTGAATCTTGTCCAGAGTATCTTGAACGGTCTGGAACAGCAGCCGCTCCACGGCAGGCCAGCTCCGATCATCCAGATTGGCCTGATAGTAGACCGCACCGACCAGTTCAAGCAGCCAGGCGACGGTTACAGGCAGCAGAGTCCCGTCTTTCCCCTCATAGAGCCTGACCCGCCGCGACTCTTGCCAACGGTCAATCAGCCGCTGTAGCTCAATCATGGGGAGAAAAGCAGCCTGCTCCCGCACTCGCTGTAGCAGTTCACCGGCAATATCCGCCCCCTGCAGAGTGCTATCGGGCCGGTAATCAAGACTGATGGCGAAATCCGGCATGGTCTCGCTCAGCTCGCCGCTATCGCCCAGATAACGCCAGCGCCAGCCGCCGGTCGCCGCACGCACCGCAATGAGCGTCGGCTCGTCCCGGTGCTTACCCACCTTGAAAATATTGAGTTTGTCCCGGTAGTCGTCAAAAGCGACCTGTTTCCCTTTCGACCGGTCGCCCACCCAGACCGCCGCCGGGTTTACCTTTACCGTCCGCTGCACGATCCAGGTCGGCAGATCATCCTCCAGCGCCTTCAGGAAGGTATCCAGATAGCTCTTCTTCAGGCTGAAGATGTTCAGCGTCTCCAGCCGCCGCAGACGGTTCACCGGGGTGTCGGGGAGTTTCAGCGCCTCGTAGTCCTCGTTGTGCCCCGCTTCGCGGCGCTTGCCGTCGTACTTCAGTCCTTTGAGCCGCACGCCGCGCCCGAAAATCTGGATGATCTTGTTCCCCTTGGTGGAGCCGAGATTGACCAGACCGATGACCGACAGCCGGAAACAGTTCCACCCCTCGGCAAACTTGCGGCTGCCGATGAGCACGGTGATGGGGCTGGCCGCCGTGTCGAGCTGGGAGAAGTGGAAACGGGCTTCGATGATCGGGCTCTTGCGCAGTTGCGCCAGCATGGCGCCGTCCGCCCCCTTCAGGTCGGGGTGATCCTTGGAGTCGTTGAAAAACTTGTCGCCGTTGCCAACGTTGATGATCCCCCAGTATTCGCCGTCCCCCCAGGAGAGGAGGATTTCGTCCGTCACCGCCGGGCAGCGGGTGAGGGTCAACGGCCCGGCAATCTGACCGTTAAAGACCTCCTGCAACTCCTGCTTTTCCTCGAAGGTCAGCCGGGCCAGAAAGCCGAGGAGTTTCCTGATATCGGAAACCTCGTCACTCTTCCCTTCGTCTTTCGAGTCTTCCACGGTGCGCCCCATAAAGGCCAGGAGCGGCTTGTCCGGGAAGAAGCCGGTGAATTGCAGCCCCTCCACGCCAGCGGCCAGATTGACCCGCAGTTCCTGATAGACCGTCAGTTTGTCGGCCAGGGTGCGGAAGGCGGTGGTGAAATTCTCCCAGCATTCGCGCCCGGCATCAAAGGTGTCATCGGCGATGCGGGCCACGGAGAAATCCTTGCCGTAGCCATCCTTGAAAAAGCGGTAGTAGTTGTAGTCGTAAACGATCTGCTCGCCGTACTCCTCCACATGGCGGTCGGCAATACCGTGGTAAGTGGCGGAATACTCGAACAGAAAGGCGTTGGGGTAATCGGCCAGATTGTGGCGCAGCTCCTTGAACTTCCCCAGCTCCGCGCCGCTGCTGGAGAGGCCGATATGCCCTTCGTCCACCAGCACCAGGCGGAAGATCCGCTTGTGGTCCGGCAGGTCGAAGTAGTTCTTCTCGCGGTTCAAGAGCGATTGGGTGGAATCAATGGTGAGGCGGATACGCCCGGCGCACTGTTGATTGAGCTTTTCAATGAGGGGAACTACTTCACGCCGGTGCTGTTCGATCAGGTTGACGCCGGGGGTGGTGAGGACGATCTGGAGTTCGTCAAAGGCCCGCCAGCCGCCGATATGATCGATGTACTGGAGGATATTGAGATGCATCAGCAGCGTCTTGCCACTGCCGGTCGCCATCCAGTAGGCCAGCATTGTGCGCCCTTCATACCCCTTTTCCCTGGAGCGGATTTTCCGTAGCGCCGCTTCGGTGAAGTAGAGTGCCAGAATCTGGTAATAGCGGAGCTGCACCGGCCGGGGGATAAGGCGGTTGTAGAAGGTGAGCCAACCTTGAATGCTCTGCCCATGGGAGCGGGGAATGCCCGACTCGGTCTGGGGGGCGTAGCGTTCCACCACGGTCTGATAGACGCTGTTGTTCTGTTCGGCGGCGCCTGCCAGTTCACCCAGCAGCTCCCGTTTCAGCCTGTTGTAGAGCTTCAGTTCCATGAGGCTCCCCGATCAAAATCCGCCGCCTGCACCAAGGTCACCGGTAGTTTCACCTTGCGGATGTCAGCATCAAAGTTCACCTCCAGCCGGGTTACGGCGGGCTCGCCGTTCTCCCCCGTGTAACGGTCGATGATGACGTTCAGGGCCGCGCTGTCGTCCTCGCCGGTGTCGATGTCGCGGAAAACCACGAGCACGCCTATGGTGGTTTCAGCGGCGAGGTAGTTCCTGCCGTTTTCACTGTACCCCCGCCGCGACTTGACCCAGTAGCCCTGCAGGTAGAGCCATGTCTCCATCAGGTCAATTGTCTTCTCCTCCCGCGCCTTGCCGGTTTTGAGGGTCTGGATGAAGGGGCGGGAGAGATCGAGGCTCGCCACCAGCTTGTTATGCTCCGGCCGGAACAGGTACTGCACTGGTAAGCCCTTGGGAAGCATCGCGCCGTCCCAGGCGGTCTCCAGATTGGCAAGTAGGTCTTCGTACTGCTCCAGAGTCTGCACCTTTACAATGTGTTGCTGCCGCCCCTGAGTGACTGGCGCGCCGTCTTTCCAGTGTGTGGAGTACATTACCCGCATAATTCGTGGTTTGAGGATTTTTGTGAAATAGTCGCCCATTTCGGTGAGGAGAAAACGTCGTTGCTCGTCGCTGTGAAGGACAGCATGCCCGGTTGTACCGGAGCCCGCGAAGAAATCGACGATCCATTCACTGGTCGCTGTTGTCTGTTGAACAAAACGTTCAATCAAGGTGGTCGGCTTTGGATTTAGAAAGGTTTTAGATTTCCCGAAAAGGTGGGTAAGCTGCTTCTCTCCATCCGTATAATCTAACACTACGGATTTAGAAACATTTGTATCAACATCGTGCAGGAATCGTTTCACCTGAGGAACCTTGTCCAGATGTGATTCTCCCCAAACAATTTTGTTGTCCTCATTCAATTCTGAGAATGAATTGGAATAACCAGCTAGGGGCTTAAATGGAAACCGCCACCCGGTCTTTGGAATTTTGTCAGATGCAAGCGGATTTCCATTATCGTGTAATGGTGTGTAATATCTGAAATTGGGATGATCAGGATCTTTTGTATCGGCTTTCAACTGCCCCAAAGCAGCCCCCTGAGCAAGATTATCTTCACGCCATATCCATATTCGAGCCTTTCGCTTCTGCGCATCATGTTCTGGCACAAAGCGACCATTCTCATCCCTATATTCAGCATGCTTGTAGTTATACAGTCCCTTCCAAAGGTCAAGACTCTTGTCGAATTCGACACCATGCTCTTCAAGTTCCTGTCGAAACTCTTGCTGATGCTGTTTAAAAAGGTCGCTGATAGCTTTGCGAATTTCGGCGACTGACGGATAGTCTGGATTCAGCCTTTCTGCCAATTCAATCATCTCGGCATAGCCCGGCTTCGGCTCCCGAAACATGGTCGGGTCAGCCTTTACCCGGGCCAGGTCGGTGGCGAACACCTGGACGTACTCATGGTTATTGGAGTAGGTAGGTGACTGGTTCTTGGTGGAGTTCTGCGCCCAGATCAGCTCCTCAACCCGGTTTCCCGAACCGAAGGTATCACGAAGAAGCGTCTCCAGCTGGGTCCGTTCCTTTTCGTCGCTGCTGGCGAACAGTACGCCGTCCCGGTTCAGCAGGGTGTGGGCCAGTTGCAGCCGGTCCGCCATCATGGCCGCCCAGCTCGAATGCCGGAAGGAATCCTTATAAAGAAACCCGTCGCCCCCCGTGTTATACGGCGGGTCAATATAGATGCACTTCACCTGCCCTCGGTACTTCTCCTGCAACAGGTTGAGCGCCTGCCAGTTTTCCGAATGAATCAGCACCCCGTCGGTCTGCTCGTCCAGGTTGTCGAACGCCGGGTCGGACAACAGCTCCAGCGCCCATTCGGGCGCAAAGAGCGAGGTATCCACCACCAGCGTAGGATGCTCCTTGAGTTGCTCCCCATTGGCGATAGTCACCCCGTACATTTCACGGAACTGCCGCATCTGCCCGTCATTGGCGGCTATAGCGGCATGGAACCGCTCCGGGATCTTACCCAAGGAGATGAGCCAGTGGGTGTCGATGACCTTTTTCTTCAGGGTGAAGATGTTCCGCTGGAAGGTCTCCAGGGTGTCGAGAAATTCGATGATCCGGCTGGCGACCGCGTTGAAGCCCCTGCCGATGATGAGGGTGGTGTTGTCGATGTTCCGGTTCAGCAGCGTATCCAGATCGGAAAAGACAATGTTTTTGATGAAGCGGTCCTTCTCGCGGGTGAGGAAGCCCCGCAGATCCTTGTGGATGAAGTAGTCGGCGTCGTTCCCCACATAAAACTGGTTGAGCACCTTGTCTAGTTGAAACAGAGCGGCTGCTGTCGGGTTGGCCTTCAGCGCCTCCGCCCGGTCGGCCTCATTCCTGCCCAGCCCGGCGAATTCGGGACGCTTGGCCAGTTCCTTGTAGTAGCTCTCTTCCTTCAGGCGGAGCTGATTGACCCCTTTCACCTGCCCGCCGTCGGTCTTGTCATGGTCGGCGTCCAGCTCGTTGAAAATCGGTTTTGCCGGGTCACTCCCCGCCTCTTTCTTGAAGAGGTACGGCATCAAGTCGGCGTCAGCGTCAAAGACCGTGGCCCACAAATTGGGGTATAATTCTGTCTTCTCGGTTCCCGTCTTGGCCAAGTGAAACACCACCTGCCAGACGCCATCCTGTTCTTCGATCCTCGCCAGACGGTAGAGCTTGATCTCCTTGTCCTTGTTGTTGTTCTGGGCCGTGGTTTCGGCTTCGCTGTCGGCGCCGGTCTCCAGGCGGAATTCCAGTTTCTTCCCGGCCACCTCGCACTTCACGCTGGGGAAGCTGGCGCCGGTCTTGATGTAGTAGCTGTCCTTATGCTTCCAGTGAAAAAAGGTGTCGGAGCCGTCGTAGTCCGCTTCATACGGCACTTTGAAGGCATTGGCAGCCCGGCTGTTGTAGCCGAAATCACCATTCTGGTAGTAGAGCTCGAAGAAGTTCAGCAGGTAGTTGTAGAGCCGCTCCTCGATATTGGCAGAGGAGCGATCCTGCCCGGCAACCCAGAGCGCCACCTTTTCCCTGGCCGACTCCGCCTTGTCGGCGTCCTCGTCCAGGGCGTTGATTGCCGCCTCCAGCCTGATCTTCAGTTCCGGATTCAGCGGGTCCTGCTTCAGCGCCTGCCAGGCCTCCCGGGTTCGTTTCCCCAAGTCCTCGCAGTAGGGCTCCAGCCACATGAAGGCCGCTTCCACATCGGTGTTCTCCACTCGCGCCAGCTCCCGCGCCACCGTGGCCCGCAGATCCTCCGGCCCATCGCCGCTGATGAACTGCTCGATATAAGTCCGCTTGAGCTTGAGAATCTTGAAAATGCCGAAGTCCAGATCGTTGCTGTCGTACTGGAACATCTCCCGGAGGAAGTCTTTGAACTGATCGAATGCTGGTTTCATATGTGCCTCTGTGTTCAACATTATAATGAACAGCTTACGCATAAAAAAGGCGAAGACCGCAATCTCCGCCTTCACACGATACGCTGCTTATGCTCAGGCCGCCGACAGGCGCCTGCTTTCACCGATCATCCTGTCCACCCGCTCGACCGCTTCCCGGGCCTCCTCAATGGGGACATGGGGCTTCAGCTCATGGAGCCTTCGGGCACGGGCCATCACATCTTCGCCTGCGGCACCTTCGCGGGTGACATAGAGCGCCGTTGCCAGACGCTCCAATACCGTAACCTTGCTGTCGGCCAGGTTGTCAGCAACAAATTGGACAAAAGGCGAATACTTTGCCGTGGTCTTGGGGTATTTTGCCCTGATCTGCTCGGCCAGCTTGCCCGGTTTTATTTTCGGCCCGTATGGATACGGCATGATCTCTTCTTCCAGGATGCCGTCGGCCTTGAAACGGGCGAGATCATCCGTCAGGTCGAATGAGTAGGGGCCATGCTTGTAGAGGACAAATTCAACATCAAGCGGCACCCCCAGCATTTCTTCCAGCAGATAGGCGGCCTTCTGAATATGGGTTTCGCCGCACCAGCTTCCCTTTTCCCGCAGCTTTTCAGCCAGCGAAAGGATTACAGCGGCCTTTTGCAGCCTTTCCATGGTTATTCCTCCTCCGGGTGTTCCAGAACCTTATCGAGACGGCCGTCAATCCATTTACGGGCCTTCTCCCGCAACTCCGGCGCCACATATACCCGCCCCACAGTGACGGGCGGAAGTTTATCTTTCAGAATCAGTGACTCCTGAAGCGACCAGGCTATCCGGTCGTCATTCTTCAGAATGGGAAAGTTGGGTGACTGTGACGACGAAGGCGCTGGGTCATCACATCGAACCGCATCCTCCCCGAATTCCCGGCAAGCGGCGACGTATACCGCTCTGACGGCATTCGCATTTTTTTCGAGATCATCGGGATTGCGTTCGTACAGCACCTTGAAATGCTGCCGCGTCATGATCCGTCGGGCAACATCATGGGCCGGATGATCGGGTTGGCGAGCCATGGCGCTGAACCCGGCGGTTACTTCATTATCGGTCATGGCCAGATGATTTTCAATGTCCGTGGAGTAGTTTCCACCCGGCAGCCAGGTGAGCAGAAAATCCTTGAGGTGCTGGTCGTAAATCCTTCTCACGCTATGGAAATACAGCTGTGTAAACATGAAATACCGGGCAAGGAGGAGCGCTTCCGCGGAATGAATCCCTCCCACTTCGACGCCGAGCATCGGCTCGTCGCGGTCGTCCTGGTCGTTGTGAACCGGCAGAATCCGCAGGGTATCGACAAGGCGATAATGGTCGAACTTGCCGTAGGCAACACCACTGTGATGGGAGTCCCTCAGGAGGTAATCCATCCGGTCAACACCAAAGGCATTACCGGTTATTATTTCAGCGAGGATGGCCTCCCAGGGTGAATACGCTACCTTCTCGAACTTTGAAAGTTCCTTTTCCCCAACCGCCACCTTGACCACATGCTCAACATTGAGCGGCGGGGTCATGTTGCTGAAGATTTCCCGCATTTCCAGGCTGCGGAGCATCTCCACCGTCAGTCTCTCATGGTTCCACCCTTTGGGAAGTAGTTCCTTTTCAGCGGCATGCGAAAACGGAAGATGGCCGAGATCATGGCAAAGAGCTGCCATACGGAGAACTTTTCGCCAGTACGTCAGCTGATCGGCCCGCTGGGGAATAATTCCCGACACCTTCGGGTGAATGTGGAGAGGATGGGTCACCACGCTGAAAACCCGGTCAGCAAGTTCCATAACGCCGATGGAGTGTTCAAAGCGTTTATGGGTAGCCCCTGGATAGACCAGATACGTCAGAGCCAACTGGTGAATGGAGCGCAGCCGCTGAAACGGACGAGAATTAATGATATTTCGCTCGTCGGTGTCGAAGTAGGCGAAGACATGAATCGGATCGCGTAGTTCGTGTAAATCCTTGCTCAAAGCGAACTCCGTTTGGAGAAATAAACCATATTGGGATAGCAGAAGCCTTAGTAAATTGCCATATCAAAATCAGATGACATAAAACGTCGCAACTTCCAGGACGTCGAAAAACACCTGGAAAATCCCGCACGTCAAGCAGGATTTTCCAGGTATATCAAAGCATCTTCCGCAAATACTGCCCCGTATACGAACGCATCACAGCGGCCACTTCCTCCGGCGTGCCGGTGGCGATGACCTCCCCTCCCCGGTCGCCCCCCTCGGGGCCGAGGTCGATGATGTGGTCGGCAGTCTTGATGACGTCGAGATTGTGCTCGATGATGACGATGGTGTTTCCCCCCTCCACGAGCTTATTCAGCACCTCCAGCAGCTTGGCGATGTCGTGGAAGTGGAGACCGGTGGTGGGCTCGTCGAGGATGTAGATGGTGCGGCCGGTGGCGCGGCGGGCCAGCTCCTTGGCCAGCTTCACCCGCTGGGCCTCGCCGCCTGAGAGGGTCGTGGCCGCTTGGCCGAGGCGGATGTAGCCGAGACCCACCTCCTCCAGGGTCTGGAGCTTTGTCTTGATCTTCGGGATGTTCTCCAGGAAGCGGAGGGCTTCGGAGACGGTCATGTCCAGGACCTGGGCGATGGATTTCCCCTTGTAGGTAACCTCCAGGGTTTCCCGGTTGTAGCGGGCACCTTTGCAGACTTCGCACTGGACGTAGACGTCGGGGAGAAAGTGCATCTCGATCTTGATGATCCCATCCCCCGAGCATGCCTCGCACCGCCCCCCCTTCACGTTGAAGGAGTAGCGCCCCGGCTTGTAGCCGCGCACCTTGGACTCGGGGAGTTGGGCGAAGAGGTCGCGTATATCGGTGAAGACCCCGGTGTAGGTGGCGGGGTTCGAGCGGGGGGTGCGGCCGATGGGGGACTGGTCGATGTTGATGACCTTGTCCAGCTGCTCCAGCCCCCCGATATCGCGCACTGCCCCCGCCTTCTCGCGGTTTTTGTAGAGGCGCTGCCCCAGGACCTTGTAGAGGGTGTCGATGACCAGGGTCGATTTCCCCGATCCGGATACGCCGGTGACGCAGGTCATGACCCCGAGGGGGATCTGGACGGAGACATCCTTCAGGTTGTTTTCCGTGGCCCCATCCACGGTGATGAAGCGCTTCGGTTTTCTCCGCTTCTTCGGTATCGGGATAGCCAGCTCTCCCGAGAGGTAGCGCCCCGTGAGGGAGGCAGGACTCGCCATGACCTCCGCCGGGGTCCCCCGGGCCACCACGCGGCCGCCGTGCTCCCCGGCGCCGGGCCCCATGTCGAGCACGAAGTCCGCCTCCAGGATCGTCTCCTCGTCGTGCTCCACCACCAGCACCGTGTTGCCGATGTCCCGCATCTGCTTCAAAGTCTGGAGGAGCCGGCCGTTGTCCCGCTGGTGGAGGCCGATGGAGGGCTCGTCCAGGATGTAGAGGACCCCCACGAGGCTGGAGCCGATCTGGGTGGCGAGCCGGATCCGCTGCCCCTCGCCGCCGGAGAGGGTGCCCGAGGCCCGGTCCAGGGAGAGGTAGTCGAGCCCCACGTTCACGAGGAAGTTGAGCCGCTCCCGGATCTCCTTCAGGATGCGCCGGGCGATTTCCTCCTCTTTCGGCGTCAGAGCGAGGCCGGCGAAAAACTCCAGGGCATCCTTAATGGAAAGGGCGGTCACCTGGCGGATATCGCGCCCCGCCACCTTCACGTGGAGCGCCTCTTTCTTCAGGCGCGCCCCCTGGCAGGTGGGGCAGGGCATCACGTTCATGTACCGCTCCAGCTCCTCGCGGACCTGCTCCGAGTCGCTCTCCCGGTAGCGCCGCTCCAGGTTCGGGATCACCCCCTCGAACTCCTTGGTGTAGGTGTGGCGGCGGCCGCCGTCCTCCTCCCACCAGAACTCGATTTTACGGCCGCCGGAGCCCCGGAGGATCACCTCCTGCACCTTCGGCGCAAGCTCCTTGAAGGGGGTCCGGATGTCGAAGTCGAACGCCTTGGCCAGGGCGTCGAGGGTCATGTGGTACCAGCCGGAAAGCCGCTTCTCCCACGGGACGATGGCCCCGTCGCGGATGGAGAGGTCGGGGTTCGGCACCACTAGTTCCGGGTCGAAGTACATCCGGGTCCCGAGACCGGTGCAATCGGGGCAGGCGCCGTATGGGTTGTTGAAGGAGAACATCCGGGGGGTCATCTCCGGGTAGGAGATGCCGCAGTCGATGCAGGCCAGGGCCTCGGAGAAGAGAATGGTGTCGCCGTCGATCACCTGCACCTTCACCACCCCTTCGGCATGGTTCAGGGCCGTCTCCAGGGAGTCGGCCAGGCGCCGCTCGATCCCCGGCTTCACGATGAGCCGGTCCACCACGATGTCGATGTCGTGCTTTTTGTTCTTGTCGAGGGGGATCTCTTCAGCCAGCTCGTACTGGACCCCATCCACGATGACCCGGGCGAAGCCGTCCTTGCGGAGCTGGGCCAGCTCCTTTTTGTACTCCCCCTTCCGTCCCCGGACCATGGGGGAGAGGAGCTGGAGCTTCGTCCCCGGCGCCATGACCATGATCTGGTCCACCATCTGGGAGACCGTCTGGGAGGCGATCTCCTTCCCGCATTCATAGCAGTAGGGGCGGCCGACCCGGGCAAAGAGGAGCCGGAGGTAGTCGTAAATTTCGGTGACAGTGCCGACGGTGGAGCGGGGATTGCGGCTCGTGGTCTTCTGCTCGATGGAGATGGCGGGGGAGAGCCCCTCGATGGACTCCACGTCGGGCTTTTCCATCTGCTCCAGAAACTGGCGGGCGTAGGCGGAGAGGGATTCCACGTAGCGGCGCTGCCCCTCGGCGTAGATGGTGTCGAAGGCCAGGGTCGATTTGCCCGACCCGGAGATGCCGGTGATGACCACGAGCTTATCCCGGGGGATCTCCACGTCGATGCACTTCAGGTTATGTTCGCAGGCGCCTTTGACGATGATGGTGTCGTGTGCCATGGACTCCGGTTCCTGGTAATATTGGGATTTCGTCCGGGGAAAACCGGGACAGGGGATACTATAGCACAGACCGGATAAAAAAAGAGCCGACCCTTAGGCCGACCCATAACATGACATGCAAATTGTGAACGGTGAGGCCGCACCCCCCGGCCCGGCTTCGTGATGCCGATCAGTTCGGCCGATTCTCCCAGATCTGCCAGGTGAGGTCTTCGGCCCAGGCGGCAACCTCCTCCGGAGTCCCAATGAAGAGTCCCGAAGCCGGCCCTTCCCCCTCCCGCTGAAGATGGAGATTAAATCGCTCAAGCGCTGCCATGAGATGGGCAAGGCTTGTCATACTCCCCTCGCCGCCGTCCTCGGGCAACACATAATCAAAGCATGCATTCAGCAAGTCATCGGCAAGCTGTCCACCACGGGCATCCCCCGCCAGAAGCTGCGAAATTTCGTAAAACTGTCCGTAAGCCCCGTTCATCCTGTCCTCCCCGCCCGCCGACAACGGGCCCTTGCCGGCCCCCTGCCACTGGCCGACAAAGAAAAATCTCCCAGCAATTTACACTTGTTACTCCCATAAAGCCGTGCTAGGCTTATGTAAAATCCATTCAATCCATCCCTTTCAAGGGACTGATAGATATATAATTATCTGCTGGTAATTTCATTTTATTACTTTGCAATAAAATGTCAATGCAAAATTTTTACGTGGAAATATTTTTTATCCCAGGAGATATTTTATGGCTTTTCCCGTCATCACCCAGCCCCAGACAGTAGGCCGAAGAGTCAAGGAGATTCGGCTTAAAACGGGTTTGACTCAGAAAGAATTTGCCGATTCTCTCGGAATAGTGCAGGGATTTCTCAGCGGTATCGAGCGGGAAAAGAAAACTCCGTCGGACACCCTGTTAATCGCCCTTTGCAATCTCTACGAAATAAACCCCTTCTGGCTCGCATCGGGCGAAGGGGAAATGTACCGGTCACAACATCGCGCCGCCGGGACCAATATCGCGGGAAGCCAGGGAATTCCTATCCTGGAAAGGATCGGGAGCGAGTTCCCCCTCAACATAGGAGAAGACGACATCCGTGATTACGTGGCCCTTCCCGGCATCCCCGAGGGGTCCTACGCCCTGGCAGCTTACGGCGATTTCATGGCTCCAACCATACGGGACGGCGATCTGGTCATCTTCAGACCGGGGGGGAGCCCCGAAAACGGTACTGTCGTTCTTGTGACCAACCGGTGGGGGGAGCCGATCCTGCGCCGGTACCGGGTCAAAAACGGCGATATAGTCTATTCCCCGGACAACGCCACTTACTCACCGTTCAGCCCCGCGCCGGAAACGCACATCATCGGCACCGTCACCGAGGTGTGGCGCAAGGTGAAGCTGTAGATTACGAGGGCAACCAGCGGAGGGGAACCACGGCGAGGGGCAACTGAAAGAGTAGAAGGGCCCGGAGCTACCGGACAGGACGCCGGACGACTCCCCGGGCCTTTTTCTTTTTGAGGCGCGCACCGGCCTTCTGGCGCTTTTCAGCCAGGGCCACGAGGATCTCGTGGCTCCCCCGCGCATCGTCCCCCTCCCCGGGAAACCGCTGCACATAGCTGCCGTCGGGCTGCATGTCCCAGGCGCTGCGCCGGTCGGCGAGCTGCACGTCGAGCATGGTCCGGAGCTCTTTCCGCAGCTCCGGGGCTTCCACCGGCGCGATGACTTCCACCCGGTACTCCAGGTTCCGCTTCATGGCGTCGGCGGAACCGACGTAGTATTCCTCCTCCCCGCCATTGCAGAAGTAGTAGACCCTGGCATGCTCCAGGAACCGCCCCACCACGCTCACCACCCGCACCGTTTCCGAGAGCCCCGGAACTCCGGGGCGCAGGCGGCAGCTGTCGCGGATGAGGAGATCGATCCGCACCCCTTTCCGGGCCGCCCTGTAGAGGGCCGCCACGATGTCAGCGTCCTCCAGGGCGTTCATCTTGAACTGGATGAGGCCCGGCGTTTTCTCCGAGTGGAGCTCCGCCTCCCGTTCGATCTTTGCCAGCAACGCCCGCTTCAGATGCTTAGGAGCCGGGAGCAGTTTCCGGTAATGGCGCCGGGGGGTATAGCCGGTGGTGAGATAGTTGAAGAGCTCAGTGGCGTCCCGGCCCATGTCCTCGTCACTGGTGAGAAGCCCCAGATCGGCGTAGATCCGGGCGGTGCCGGGGTGGTAATTGCCGGTGCCGATGTGGACATACCGCCGGAGGCCGTCATAGTCCTGGCGCACCACGAGAATCACCTTGCAGTGGGTCTTGAGCCCCACCACCCCGAAGGTTACGTGGATCCCCGCCTCCTCCATCCGCTCGGCGAGCCTGATGTTGGCCGCCTCGTCGAAGCGGGCCTTAAGCTCCACCGCAACCGCCACCTGCTTGCCGTTGGTGGCGGCATTCACCAGGCAGTCGATTATCCGGCTGTCGGGGGCAGTCCGGTAGAGGGTCATCTTTATGGCCCGCACCTTGGGATCTTCGCTGGCCTCGGAGAGAAAACGCTCCACCGAAGTGGCGAAAGAATCGTAGGGATGCTGCAGGAGGATTGCTCCGGCGTCGCGAAGCACATGGAAGATATTGCGGTCCGTCATGAGCAGCGGATGCTCGGCGGGATGATGGGTCGAATCGTGCAGCTCGGGATAGGGGAGTGCGGCAATCTCGAACAGGTCCCGCAAAGCCAGCATGCCATCCATTTCGAAGACGTCGTTCGCCTCGTCCAGCTCCAGCTCCGCAGCAAGCATCCCCCGGTGGACCACCCCCATGCCGACCGCCACCTCCAGCCTGACGATGGGGGCGAAGCGCCGATCCTGGAGCTCCGACTCGATCATGGAAAGAAGGTCATCGGCCTGCTCCTCGTTGCGTTCCGTGTTGGCGTTGCGGGTGACCCGGAAAATCTCGCAGGCCACCACATCCATCTCCGGAAAGAGAAGATCCAGATTGTGCTGCATCACCTCTTCCAGGGGAACGAACCGGTCTTTGGCCCCCACCCTGAGAAAACGGGGTATCCCCGTTCCCACCGGCACTTTTACCCGAGCCAGGGAGGTCTCCCGCTCCTTGGGATAGCGGAGCGTCACGAGCAGGTTAAGGGACAGGTTGGAGATGAAGGGGAAAGGATGGGCAGGATCAATGGACTGGGGCGTTACCAGGGGAAAAATATTGCGGATGTAGTAGTCGCGGAGCTCTTTTCGCTCCCGGGCGGAGATCTCGCTATAGCCGAGAATCCTGATGCCGGCCGAGCGCAGCAGCGTCAGGAGCTCGCCAAAGACTTGCCGCTTCCGCTCCCCCAACTCTCGCACCACGACGTAACAATCATTGATCTGCTGTCGTGGGGTGCGGCCGTCCACGGTCAGGTTCTGGATCCCCGCCCCCACCTGCTGCTTGAGTCCCCCGATCCGCTTCATGAAGAACTCATCAAGATTGCTGCTGACGATAGCAGTGAATTTTACCCGCTCCAGAAGCGGGGTCCGCTCATCCTCGGCTTCATGGAGCACCCTGCTGTTGAACTCCAGCCAAGTGAGCTCCCGGTTCAGGTAAAACTCGGGGGCAGTCAGATCCGCGGCCGCGCCCGTCCCTCCGGAAGCCTGCCGGCGAGCCATGCTACAACCATCCCTTCTTCTTGAAGATGTAGAGGGGAAGCACCGCCGAGAGGACAATCAAGGTCAAAGCGAAGGGATAACCGAAGACCCATTCCAGCTCGGGCATATGCTTGTAGTTCATGCCGTAGATGCTGGCAATCATTGTTGGCGGCAGGAAGATCACCGACATGACGGTGAAGATCTTGATGACCTTGTTCTGCTCCACGCTCAGGTGGTTGAGGAACAGGTTCTGGATGTAGTCGAGGCGCTCGAAATTGAAGTTGGCCGAGATGACGAGGGAGTTCACGTCCTTCATCATCATGCTGAACTCCTTCTTGAGGTTTTCGGAGATGGAAGAGCTCTTCAGCAGCGACGACAGGACCCGGTGCTTGTCGGTCAGGTTCTCCCGGATGGTGATGTTGATATCTTCGTAGTCGGTGATGTGGGAGAGGTACTCGGTCGGGTTCTCGAAGGTCTGGGGGCCGCGCCGTCCCAGGCTGGCGATCCCCCGGGAGAGGGCTTCCAGGGTGTCGGCGTCCATGTCGACCCGCATGGCGAGGATGCCCGAGAGGATGTCCGCTCCCCCCCGGAACGAGCGGGGGCTGAGCCGCAGCTTGCGGGAGAACTCGGTGAAGATCCGGTGGTCGCTGAAACGGATGGTGACAACGAAATTACCCCTGAGGATGAAGGAAACGGTTTCGTTGTGAAACTTCTCATCCTGGCGCACCAGAAAGTAGGTGTTGATGTCGATGCCGCTCTCATCTTCCCAGAATCGGGAGCTGAACTCGATCTCCTCCGATTCCTGGCGGGTCGGCAGCTCGATCTTGAGGCTCCGTTCCACGGTAGTCAGCTCATCGGGGGAGGGAGAGAGCAGGTCGAGCCAGATGAGGGAATCTGCATCCAGTTCCACCAGCTCGTCCGGTTCGACGGAAATCTGCCTGAATGAATCTTCCGAGCGAAGGTATGCCTTGATCATGGGACACGTTTCCTGGTTCAAAATCGCATGCTTATTGCGTCCTGGCGATTGTAGATGCAAGGGGAGAGACGGTCAAGGAGTCATTTTCCCCCATCGTCATCAGATACCGGCGATCTCCCGGGCGGCGGCCAGGAGCTCGTCCACCGTTTGCGCCTCCCCCGCCTCGCTGTATAGCCGGAGCACCGGTTCGGTCCCCGACGGGCGGATCAGAAGCCAGGAACCGTCGTCGAAGATGAACTTGAAGCCGTCGCGGAAATTCTCCCGGGCCACGGTCCGCCCGGCGATGGCGGCAAGCCCCCCCTGCTTCAGCCGGGCAATAAGGTCTTCCTTGGCGGCGTCGGCGATGGGGAGGTCGATGCGGCGGTAGCAGAAGCGGCCGATCTCGTCCATGGTTTCGTCCAGGAGCTGCCGCACCCCCTTGCCGCTCATGGCCATGGCCTCCAGGAGCAGCAATCCCATGAGGATGCCGTCCCGCTCCGGGATGTGCCCCTTGACGCCGAGCCCCCCCGACTCCTCCCCCCCCATGAGGATGTCATGGTCGAGCATCAACTCGCAGATGTGCTTGAAGCCGATGGGGGTCTCGAAGAGGGAGAGTCCGTACTTCTCGGCCAGGAGATCAATCATCCGGGTAGTGGAAACGGTCTTCACCACCCCCCCCGTGAGCCCCTTGCGCTCCACCAGGTGCCGGAGGATCACCGTGTAAATCCGATGGGAAGAGAAGAACTCGCCGGTCTCGTCCACGGCGCCGATCCGGTCGGCATCGCCGTCCAGGGCAAGCCCGATCCGGTACGCACCGCTCCCCACAAGGGCCGCCAGCTCCGTCAGATGCTCTTCCGTGGGTTCAGGGGGCTGCCCCCCGAAGGAGGGATTCTCATCACCATGGATTTCATGGACGCCGGGAAGAAGCTCCGGGACGAAACCGGCCCCGGCGCCGTACATGGGATCCACCACCACCGGCAGGTTCGCCCTGCAGATCGCCTCCAGGTCCACGTAGCGGGAGAGCTGCCGGAAATACCCCCCCTTGGGGTCGAAGGTGGTGACGCTTCCGTCGGCCAGGGCCTCGGCCAGGGGGCGGGACGTTATCTCCCGGCCGGCATCGTCGTTGGCGGCCACCATCTCCTCCAGTATCTTCGTGGTGGCAGGGCGGGCCGAGCCGCCAAAGGACTCCTTCACCTTGAAGCCGTTGTAGGCGGGGGGGTTGTGGCTGGCGGTAATCATGACGCCCCCCCCTGCCCCCAGCTCATGAACCGCCCAGGAGACCGCCGGGGTCGGGGCGTAGCCGTCGGTGAGCCACACCCGGATGCCGTTGCCGGCGGCGATTTCCGCCACCCGCTCGGCGAACTCCCGGGAGAGGAAGCGCCGGTCGTAGCCGATTACGAGCCCCTTGGGCGCCAGCCCTTCGCGAATGAGGTAATCCATGGTGGCCTGGGCCACCCGGGAGAGGTTGTCGAAGGTGAAATCCCGGGCAATGACCCCGCGCCAGCCGTCGGTTCCGAACTTTATCTGCACCGCATATCCTCCTGGGTTTCTTTATCGTGGAATAATCATACCGTAAACGCCGCAATTTTCCGCACTATCACCGGCCAAGTCAACCTTTTGTTTGTTCCTTTCCCCGGCGAAATGGAGTATGGTTCCGCTTTGACCAAGCTTTCGGGGAGGCCCTTGCCATGTACGGACGCATCTTCACCCCTTTCGCCATCGGAGGGTTCACCATCGTGCCGGAGGATCACCCCGTGGACCCGGCAGCGGGACTTCCTCTCATCATGGGAAAGAAGGGGGCCTTCGGCTCCGGCGAGCACGAAACCACCGCCTCCTGTCTGGAGGAGATGGCGCGGATTCCCGGCATCGCCGGCATGCGCTGCCTCGACCTCGGCAGCGGCACCGGCATCCTGGCCGTGGCCGCCATCCGCCTGGGGGCCGCCGGCGTGGTGGCGGTGGACATCGACCCCAGGGCGGCCGAATCGTGCGCCGCCAACGTCCGCCTGAACGACATGGAGGGGCGGATCTTCACCGTCTGCGGCGAGCTGGCATCGGTGGGGCGGGAGCCCTACGACCTGCTGCTGGCCAACATCTACGCCGAAATCCACCTGGCCCTTGCCGATGAAATGGTGTCCCTCGTCCGCCCCGGCGGGTGGCTCATCCTTTCGGGCATCCCCATCCAGGACAAGTTCGACATCCAGCGCCGCTTCCGCAACCTCGGCTGCATCCAGCACGACTGGCAGATCCTTGAAGAATACGTCACCCTCGTGCTCCGCAAGCCCTGACGCCCAAAGCAACGAAACGATTGACTAACAATTCCATTTCTCATTATAATTCCAAGTCTTTTAATTTATCCGGAGGACAGTTACACCATGTTCAAACGCATCATCTTCGCCCTGATTCTCTGCGGTCTCTTCAGCGTGCTCCTCATCGCCGGCAATGCCGATGCCGCTGCAACGGCCGCCAAGTCCGGCAACCCCGTGGTGCTCATGGAGACAAGCCTTGGCAACGTGAAAATCGAGCTCTATGCCGACAAGGCTCCACTCTCGGTGAAAAATTTCCTCGAATACGCCAACAGCGGCTTCTACGAGGGGACCATCTTCCACCGGGTAATCCCCGGCTTCATGGCCCAGGGGGGAGGCTTTACCACCGACCGGAAACAGAAGGAGACCCGCGCCCCCATCAAGAACGAGGCGGGCAACGGCCTGAAGAATGATCGAGGCACCATCGCCATGGCCCGCACCGCCAGCCCCGACAGCGCCACGGCCCAGTTCTTCATCAACGTGGTGAACAACGACGGCCTCAACCGCCCAAGCCCCGACGGTTACGGCTACGCCGTCTTCGGCAGGGTTATCGACGGGATGGACGTGGTGGACAAGATCGTCACCACCCCCAAGCAGCGCCTCAACATGCTCTTTTCCGATCTTCCGGCGACGCCGGTGGTCATCAAGGCGGTCAAGACCGTCAAATAGGGACGGTTCCAAGAGCCTATTATGGAAAGGGCGTCCTGACGGGCGCCCTTTTTTGTGGTATACCGTGAGAAGCGGCCCCGCCGCCACACCACGCCATGAGGTATGCCATGAACCGTCGCCTTCTGCCCCTTCTCGCGCTCTTCGCTCTCGCCCTCCCCCTCCCGGCCGGCGCCGCCCCCACCGTTTCAACCGTGGCGGACCAGACGGGAATCGCCATCACCATCTATAACCAGAACCTCGGCCTCGTAAAGGACCGGCGGACTATCCGCCTGGGCGCCGGAAGCGGCGAACTCCGCTTCATGGACGTGGCAGCGCAGATCATCCCCACCAGCGTCTCCATCGCGTCACTCGCCGGCGGGGAACTCCAGGTCCTGGAACAGAACTACGAGTACGACCTCCTCTCCCCCCAGAAGCTCACGGACAAGTACGTGGGGAAAGAGGTGAAGCTCTACCAGAAGAATCCCCAGACCGAGCGGGAAGAAGTGGTTGCCGCCACGCTCCTCTCCAACAACGACGGCCCCGTCTACCGCATCGGCGACGAGATCACCTTCGGCCATCCGGGACGCCTCATCTTCCCCGGCGTCCCCGACGACCTCATTGCCCGGCCGACCCTGGTCTGGCTCCTTGACAGCGCGGCGGGAAACGCGCGGACCATCGAGGCTTCCTACCTCACCGGCGGCATCTCCTGGCGGGCCGACTACGTGGTGACCCTGGGCGAGAAGGATGATACGGCGAACCTCGCAGCCTGGGTCTCCATCGACAACCACAGCGGCACCACCTACCGCAACGCCACCCTCAAGCTGGTGGCCGGGGATATCAACCGGGTACAGGAGCAGCCGCTCCGCATGGCCAAGTCGGCCCGGTTCGAGGCCATGTCGGCCCCCGCCCCCCAGTTCCAGGAGGAATCCTTCTTCGAGTATCACCTCTACACCCTCCAGCGCCCCTCCACCATCAAGGAGAACCAGACCAAGCAGATCAGCCTGGTGACCGCCGATGCGGTGCCGGCCAAAAAGGAGTTCCTCCTTAAGGGGGAGAACTCCTACTACTACAGCCAGGCCGGCGACACGGTAAAGCAGAAGGTAGGGGTCTTCGTGGAGCTGGAGAACCGGAAGGAGCACAACCTGGGAATGCCGCTCCCCAAGGGGATCGTGCGGGTTTACAAGCGGGATGCCGGGGGAAGCCTCCAGTTCGTGGGTGAGGACACCATCAACCACACCCCGGAGAAGGAAACGGTACGGATAAAGCTGGGGGATGCCTTCGATGTGGCGGCCGAGAGGAAACAGACCGAGTGGAAGAAGATTGCCCGCGACACCTATGAGGCGGCCTTCGAGATAACCCTTCGCAACCACAAGAAGGAGGATATCGCCGTGAAGGTGGTGGAGCCTGTTCCCGGCGACTGGCAGATGCTCTCCTCATCCCACCCCCACACCAAGGGGGACGCCTTCAGCGCCGTGTTCCAGGTGCCGGTGCCCAAGGATGGGGAGGCGACCCTCACCTACCGGGTGCGGATGCGGTACTGATCAGCGGCAGTCGAGGGGCTCGTAGTTCCCGTTATAGACACCGATGCACTTCATGATGCCGTTGGACGCGGGACGCCCCCCCGTGAGGCGCGAGTTGGCCACGTAGGTCGTGGCGCCGGCGTCGTTGAAGAGAGTGGTGAGAGTGGTCGTCACGGACGTGCCTTCCACGGTGACCGTGCCGGAATAGTAGCTGTAGATGCCGTTGCCCGCCGTTATGGCGGAATTCCTGACAATGGGCGAAGAGTGGAGATTGAAGAGGCCGAAGGCGGTGTCCCCTCCCAGCGCCGTAACGGTAACATCCGAAAGGACCGGCCCGGCCATGAGGTTGTAGATGGCGTAGGCCCCCTTGCCCCCCTCGGCGCTGACGGTCACGTGGGAGATGCGCGGTGCGGAGCTTCCGTTGAAAATCCCCACGATGGTCCCTTCGGTACCGCTGGCCTCAACGGTGAGATTACGCAATTCAGCATGGGAAGCCCCGGCCACCACCCCGGAATCGGCGGCGCTTCCCCGCAGGCGGGTGGTCAGCTCGCCGGAACCCTCGATGTCCACATAGGGCTTCATGACCAGGGTGGCAATCCCCAGGTCGTAGGTGCCGGGCATGATCTTCACCAGGTAGGGGCGTTCGGCGGAGGCATCGGTAATGGCGTCGAGGGCATCGAGGGGATTGGTGAAGTCGCCGCCGCTGGCTGCCACGGTGATGTAGCCGGCCGGCCGGTGCGGAAGGAACTCATGGGTGTGGTCGCCGGCGGCAACGGTGCCGGGGCCGGTCCCCACGGGAAGCCGGGCCGCATCGATGGTACCCTGGACGATATCGCCGCCGTTGTGGCCATGGCGGCCAAGCTTCTGGCCCGAGATGGGACCGGCGATCTTGGCGTCGGTCACGGCGCCGTCGGCAATCTTCGGCGTGGTCACCGCCCCGAAGCCGAGCTTCTCGTCGGTGATGGCCCCCGAGGAAATCTTGCTGTAAGTCACAGAGCCCGACGCAATGGCCCGATAGGTAACAGCGCCGTCGGCGATCTTCGCGGCGGTAACCGACCCATCGGCAACATCAGCGGCAAATACTGCGGCTCCTGCACTCCAGGCCGCAAGTGCCGCCACCGTCACCACTGCCGTCTTTATTCCCTGAGCCATCATCCCCTCCGAAAAGATGTAAACATTAAACACAGTTAAAGGCCTATCTTAGCACGATAATCTTCCGGTGCAACAATCAGTTATACCGGCCGCCGCTCCCGCCGCACCGCCAGGAGCATGCCGTTGCCGACGGTGAAAAGCAGCGCGCCGGCCAGGGCCCACCCAGCCCCCGGCTCCCGGTGGATCTCCACAAAGGCGACGGGAACCGGGGACGGTTCCGCATACTTGAGGTAAATGCCGAGCCCCGCGTGGAAAAGGGGCTCGTTGGGCCGCACCGTTACCGGCGTTGCTCTCCCCTGCTCCACAACCCGCATCCTTGCCCGGTAGTCCAGCGGCATCCCACGCTGGTCCGATTCCACCTCGATGGCCTCAACCACCACGGAGCCGCCTCCGGGAAAGCTGAGATCAGACCCCTCGAAGAGCTGCATCGCCTGCTTCGCGCCCCCCTTTGCGCTCAGGAGGTGGGCAAGGACGATCAGGAGAAATCCCGCATGCATGAGCTGAGGGGCCATGAGCGCCACGAGCCCCGCCTTGCCGCAGCGCAGGCGAATCGCCTCCACGCTGCAGAAAAGCGTATTCACCACCAGCAGCGCCAAAAGGCCGAGGGTGCCCCAGAGCCACCAGGAAGCCGAAAGTGGTGCCGAGCCGAGCCAGGCGAAGAGGGGCATCTCATTCAGCGAGGCCGCATCCTCGCCCCCGAAAGAGCCCGCCGCCAGGAGAATCATGACCCCACCCATGAGCCAAAGGCCCAGGGAAAGGGAAGCGAGTGATTCGTATATTCTCTTTATCATTGAAAAACCTGCTGCTACTTAACGGGAATTTAAAAGCAAAAACCGGGCCATCTGCCCGGCGGAAATCAGAAGCTGTGGGAACTCTTCATCAGTATGCTCACCCCCAGGTAGGTGAAAAGCATGACCGCAAACCCGGCAATTCCGGCCCAGGCGAGGGCCCTGTCACCCCCAGTCCCCTTCAGCCGCAGATGGAGCCAGAACGTGTAATAGACCCAAAGGATGGAAGTCCAGAGCTCCTTGGGGGTCCAGAGCCAGTAGGTCCCCCAGGCGAAGTACCCCCAAATCCCTCCCGACACCATGGAGCCGGAGAAAAAAGCGTATCCCACCAGGGCCGCCCGATACTGGAGGTCCAGAAACCGCCGCTCGCCGCCGGCCAGAAACAGGGCGCCGAGAACCGCGCCGATGGCAAAGAGGGCATAGGCGAAAAAGGCGAGTGCCACGTGAAGCTCGAACCAGAGGGTGCGGAGCACCGGCGGAAGCGGCATGGCGAACGCTGGGAACAGGAATGCCATAAGCCCGAACAGGGCCGCCGCGCACCCCGTCACCCAGGTAAAGGACGACGATTTCCGCAATACCGGCGAAAAGAGGAACGGCAGCGCCATGAGCCCGATGGAGACCGAGAAAAACGCAAGGGTGTCGTGGGGCCCCACGAGGGGGAGCCGCCCCAGTTCGATTCCCCTGGCGGCCAGATAGGCCGCTCCGGCCACGAGCCCCGCCGCGAAAAAGGGGCGGCGGAAGGCACCGAAAAGATACAGACCGACGGATATAAGAAGCAGCAATTTCATGGATACCGGTCATAGCACATCCGCCTCGCTAAAGAAAGAGACGGCTCGAAAAACCGGATGGGACAGAGCGCCCGGAGGACTCCGCCGGCACCGGCTGTCGCCGAAATGGGTGGTCAAGCGGGCATCGTTCTGGTATAAACGGGGCATTTAAGGGACTGAAACTCGAAATAAAGCCAGTCTGAAAATCGATTCAGGAGGAAGCGATGAAACGGATCATACAGTGGATTCTCCTCGGCGCCATGGCTCTCATGGCTTTCGGCTGCGCCCATGACCCCTTCAACATTCCGCGGGCCGACTATGAGCAGCGCGTGAAGGTTCTCGGCGTCGCTCCCATCTTCATGGACGCCAATTCCGACATCCGTCACCCGGAGAAGGACACTCTTGTTACCCTGGTTCGGGAGTATAACCGGAAGAACGAGAAGGAACTGGCGGAAATGCTGAAGGAATCCGGGGCCTATTTCTCGGTCCGGTTCCTGGATGCGGGAGACCCCGACGAGCTCTACCGCACACTCATCAACCGGGCCGAACGTCGTGACGACGCCGGGGTAGTTTATAACAAGCAGTTCTACAAGCCCGAGGAAATCAGGACGCTGGTCACCCAGAACAGTGTCGACGCAGTGCTCCTGGTGGTGGTGAGCGGCCTCACCAAGCGCGACCGGATCTTCTCCAGCAACATCGTCAAATACCTGGATTTCGATTACAACATCCTGACCATGTCCGCCCAGGTCCTCGACGCCAATGGCGCCACCCTCTGGGAATACCCCAATTTCCGTGCGGGAGGCCCCACTACTCCGGTCCTCGCAAGGCTCCAGTTCCCCGATTTCGACGAGGCGGCCGCCAACATGGACGACCGGGTGGACGTGAAATTCAAGACCATCCCCGGACTCACCCGCTATCTGGGCAAAAGGGAAAACGACCTCCTCTTCCGGGAACGGAAGGCCACGGCTCCCTACTATCATCTCTTCGACGAGATGGTCGGCCTCCTGAAGCCCCCCATCAAGCTTTTCGGCGAAGAAAACAAGGGAGGCTCCCAGCCTGAACCGGCTCCGCTGTCCTACCAGTCCCAGCCGGTCTATCAACCCGCACCCCAGGCGGCACCGGCTCCTGTGGCGGCACCGGCACCAGCGGCACAGCCGATCACCGCAGCGCCGCCTGAAACCGTGGTTTTGCCGGAGCCTGAGCAAATCCTCGAGGTGCCCATAAACACGGCACCCGTGAAATAACGGCAGACATTCAATCCGCAGCAAGAAGCCCGGCCCCTCAAGGTACGGGCTTTTTGCTGCGGGTTGCCCTGCGCAAATCCTCGTTTAAACTTGATCATATTGAGACACCATCTCCCTGCCGAACGGAGCCCCCATGAGCCATCGCGAATTCATTCCGAGAAAAGTCTACGTCGCCGCCTCCTACATGGCACCGGTGGGGCGTTACGACGGCAGGCACCGGGAGAAGCTCTCCTTCCTTGATCTGGCCGAAAAGGCCAAGGCGGTCTTCGACGGTTCTCCCGTGAAGCCCCGCGATATCGAGGCCGTGGTGGTGGGCTCCCAGAGCCCCGTGGCCTTTTCCGGCGTGGACAACACCGCCGCCAAGATCGCCGGGGTCGTGGGGGTTTCGGGGGCCAAATCGGTCCTCATCGACACCGCCTCCTCCTCGGGCGCCTCGGCCTTCGAGAACGCCTGCCTCCAGATAGCGTCGGGCCGCTGCGACCATGTGCTCGCCATCGGCATCCAGAAGATGAGCGACGCCCCCACCGCCGAAGCGACCCGCATCGTCGCCGGGGTCATCGACCGGGACGAGGCGGAATTCGGCCTCAGCATGCCCGCCTGCGGAGCGCTCGTGGCCAGGGCGCTCATGGAGCGGTACGGCCTCTCCAACGACGAGTGGACCGCCTTCTCGGCACTCCTTACCCAGCGGGCCCACCGCTACGCCGCCCAAAACCCCGACGCCCATTTGAACAAGGAAATCCCCCTGGAGGAGTACTACCGCCAGATCGTCAACGGCAAAAACTACCGCTACTGGTGGCCCCTGCGCTACCACGACTTCTGTCCCATGTCCGACGGCGTGGCCGCCGTGATCCTCACCGCCGACCCGCAAGAGGTTATGGTCTCCGGCGTGGGGAGCGCCACCGACATCCCCACCATCGCCGACCGCAACTATTTCCACTCCTTCCCCGCCACGGTGGCGGCCGCCGCCGAGGCCTACGGCATGGCCGGCATCAGGGACATCCGCTCCTTTGCCGGAAAGATCCACGTGAACATGCACGACCCCTTCAACGGTTTCGGCCCCATCAACATGGTAGATCTCGGCTTCGCCACCCGGGGGCGGCTCCTCGACGCCCTTCTGGACGACGCCTGCACCGGGGAGAACGGCATGTTCCCCACGAACCTCACCGGCGGACTCAAGGGACGGGGCCACCCCCTGGGGGCCACCGGCATGATCCAGGTGGTGGAGAACCACAAAATGATCTGCGAGGGGCGGTTCCAGGCGGGCCTCTCCCACTCCATCGGCGGTCCCATCAACAACAACATTGTCATCCTCCTGGAGCGGAGCGACCACTTCCAGCGCCGTCCCCACGAACCCTACAAGCCGTGGGGGCTCCCCTCCCTGGGCAGGCTCAAGCCCAAGGACGTAACCGTTGAAGCCCTTCTGGCGGAATCGGGCGTCATTGAAGGGACCTTCGTCACCGCCACCACCCGCTTCAACTTCAAGACCGGCGACCCCGAAGGGATCATCACCATCGTCTCCTGCCGGTCGGCAAGCGGCAAAAGCTATCGCTTCCTCTTCGGCATCGCCGGCGAGAACTACCAGAGCCTCATCGAACTCCGCCCCGGCGACCGGATCAGCCTGGAGCGGAGCGACGGCCAGATCCTCCTCAACCGGATGCCGGTGAAAAAGTTCTACCAGCGCACCATCGACGGCCTGGTGGACCTGGCGGGGAGCGGATGGAAGAAGCTGACGGGATGGTAATTTTCCTCTTCCCGTGAAGCGAAAAGAGGCTATAATCGCTTCATATCGTGAAGCGATTATGGAGAAGAAATGATTCGCTACATCTGGCAATCCCCGTCTTGGCCCGATTTTCGATGGGATGCAGAGAAACTCCTCGCCCCCCTGGGAGAGTGCCGCAGGCTCCAGGGGAGACTCCTCCACGCCGTCGCGGCCCTCGGCGTTTCGCTTGGGACCGAGGCCCAGGCCGAGATCCTGACCGAAGAGACCATCACCACCGCCGCCATCGAGGGGGAGCAGTTCGACCTGAAGGCGGTCCGCTCCTCCGTGGCCCGCCGGCTCGGCATCCCCGTCGCCGGCCTCCCGGTGGACCGCCACGTGGACGGCCTCGTGGCGGTGCTCGTGGACGCCACGCAGACCTGCGACGAACCGCTGACCGCGGAGCGGCTCCGGGGATGGCAGGCATCACTCTTTCCCACTGGCTACTCCGGTCTGCACAGGATCAGGGTCGGCCAGTGGCGCGGCAAGGAGCCGATGCGAGTCGTTTCCGGCCCCGTCGGTCGGGAAACGGTCCACTTCGAGGCCCCTCCGGCCGAACGGATCGACGAAGAAATGACCCGTTTCCTGGCCTGGTGGGACGAGAGCAAAGGGACGATGGAGGGGCTTCTGCGGGCCGCCGTTGCCCACTTCCGCTTCGTAACCATTCACCCCTTTGAGGACGGTAACGGTCGGCTTGCCCGCGCCCTGACCGATATGGCCATCGCCCAGGACGACAGGCAGCGGATGCGCTCCTACAGTCTCTCCTCCCAGATTATGGCGGAGCGGGAGGCGTACTACGAAGTCCTCGAACGGTGCCAGAAGGGGGACGGCGACATCACCGAGTGGCTCCTCTGGTTCCTCGGCGCCCTTGCCCGGGCCATCACCCGTTCGGAAATGCTCCTGTCCGTGGTGCTCGACAAGGCCGCCTTCTGGCGCCAGCACGGGCACCTCCCTCTCACCGAGCGGCAGCGGAAGGTACTCAACCGCCTCCTCGATGCCGGGAGAGGGGGCTTCGAAGGGGGACTCACCACGCGGAAGTACGCCTCCATGGCTGCCGTGAGCCGGGCGACGGCGTTCCGGGAGATAAGTCAACTGGTGGAGTGGGGGGCTATCACACAGGCGGTGGGCAAGGGGCGGAGTGTGCGCTATGATCTTGTGTGGCCGTGAAGCGATAGCTAAACGATGCACACACTGAATCTGGGTTAGCCATGTTCACAAACTTAAATTGTCCAAAATGGGAATGAACTGTTCATGCGCGCGCGAACTGGTCAATCACCGAGTTGAAAGAATAGATCCGTTGCAGGCTGCAAAGTGCAGATTTGAAGGATTGCCGAAGAAATGGTGAAGAAACCGATACCCTGGTGCTTTATTGAACAACACCCTCCCCTCGATCACGAACAGTTGCTGGAACTGGCCAAAATGCGGATGCCCTTTGGCAAATATCAGGGGCGCCGCCTCATCGACCTGCCGGAGCCCTATGTCGTCTGGTTTGCCGGGCAGGGATTTCCCGAAGGGAAGCTGGGCACCATGCTGCGCGCCGTCTATGAAATCAAGGTAAACGGGCTCGAATATCTCTTCGACCGGTTGCGGTAACGGCACCAACCGGAATCGTATGCCAACGGCGCAACTCAATCCAGATGCGGTGAATACACGTCCAAGAGGAGAAATGCAATGACCGAAGCCCTTGCCGGAACTAAAGGGGATGTCCTGAGAATATTGGAGATCTGCCGGGAGATAGAAGAATGTATAGCCGAACTGTATCATTACTATGCCGACATCTTCAGCGACACCCCGGACATCTCTAAATTGTGGGAAAAGACCGCTCGGGAAGAAGAGAACCATGCAAATCAGTTCACATTGGCAATAACCATTTACCGGCAAGGGATTATCCAGTCCGTCAACACTGATTTGCACTTTGCGGAAAACATACTGGATAAACTCAAATCAATCTATTCAACGGTAAAACAATCAAGCCCCACAATAGCCGATGCGCTCCGCTCCGCCATAAAACTCGAGGAAAGGCTTGCGGAATACCATATGTCATCACTGGCTCACTTCCAGGATGAAAGCTACAGAAAACTCTTCGAGGCGATGATGAAGAATGACCAGAACCACATCGTTTCACTTGAGAGAGCGTTTAAAGAGGTAGTTGCCCCCCTATGACAAACCAGGGCCATTAAATCCTCTGGAGCACCACTGGTGACGAGGGGCCTATAACTGTGCACCTACCCATGAATATTGACAAGTTAACACCATGATATTTGCAATCAGACGAGCCAAAACTTTCAATTGGACGAAAGAATTACTTTCAATTAGCCGAACAATGCACTATCCTTTTCCACATGAATGAGACCTTCTTTTATCCCCGCTTCATCCAGGAGCGGATGCACGAAGCGCTGACCGACTCACCGGTTGTGCTGGTACATGGACCGCGCCAATGCGGGAAGAGTACGCTTGCACGCAAAATCGGCGACCTTGAAGGATACGCCTACCTTACTTTTGATGACGACGTGCTTCGTGCTGCCGCCAAAGCCGATCCGATGGGCTTTGTCGGCGATTTGAGCGGTAAGGTTATTTTGGATGAGGTGCAGCGGGTACCTGAGCTGTTTACCTCTCTCAAGGTTACGATTGATCGTAATCGCACACCCGGACGCTTTATCCTGACCGGTTCAGCCAATGTGCTCCTCCTGCTGACCCTGGCCGATTCACTGGCCGGGCGCATGGAAATCCTCCGGCTGCATCCCCTGGCACAGGCAGAACTGGCAGGCGTCAGGGGTTATTTTCTGGACAACCTGTTCAGCTCTAATTTCACACCTGGTTCCCATCAACGCTTAGGTATAGAGCTGGCAGAACGGATTGTAGCCGGCGGGTATCCCGCGGCCCTGGCGCGTTCGACGCCGCGCCGCCGTTCAGCCTGGTACCGCGATTACATTGAAACCCTTGTGCAACGCGATGTGCGCCATTTGGCGCGCATCAGCGCGCTGGATGCGTTGCCGCGACTGCTCACGCTGGCGGCCAGCCAGACAGCACGGCTCCTCAATATCAGCGACCTGGCGTCACCGTTCCAGGTTAGCCGCCCAACTATCCGCGACTATCTGACCCTGCTGGGCAACGTATTTCTGGTGGACGAACTTCCACCCTGGCACACAAACCGCCTGAGCCGCCTGATCAAAACCCCCAAGTTGCACGTGGGGGACAGCGGTGTTGCCTGTTCACTGCTCGGGGTGACCGCGGAAACACTCATGGCTGACCGCCAACTCATGGGACAACTGCTGGAGACGTTTATCTATCAGGAGTTGCGGCGTCAAGCCGGCTGGCGCGAGATTCCGACAAGGTTTTACCATTTCCGCGACAAGGATGGTGTCAAGGTCGACATTGTGTTGGAAACGGAAGGACACCAACTATCCGGCATAGAGGTAAAAGCTGCTGCCACCGTCACGGCAGCCGATTTTCGCGGACTGCGAAAGCTGAGGGACGCAACGGGCGAGCGTTTCAGCGCCGGGGTGGTGTTGTACGACGGTGAAACGACCGTATCCTTTGGCGACCGCCTGTTTGCCGTGCCGATCCGGACGTTGTGGGAAAACGGTGAAGCAAAAGAGTAAATGTTCCATTGGGGTAGTTCACCGGTTCAGGAGCGTGAGCGCGTGAACCGGTCAATAAGAAACTGTCAAGTACACACTGTATGAGACAAAGATCGCTATATACTACGATAAGAGCTTGAAAACGCCCATTCCACCCTCTTCCACCAACAGGGAGGTTCCCCCATGACCAGCCAACCCATCGACCCCTCCGGCCTCGTCCCCTCCGAGCGGGACGCCTGCGCCATCATCTGCTACATCAACAAGGAGGCCCGCCCCACCCACGGTAACGTCCAGCGGACCATCGAGGCCCTCATCAAGATGGGGCACCGGGCCGGGGAGATCAACGGCGAGGGGGACGGCTGCGGCGTGCTGACCGACATCCCCCGGATGATCTGGCGGGAGGTGCTGGCCGGCGCCGGCCACGACCCGAACCTGGCCGAGGCGCCCGGTTTCGCGGTGGGGCATCTCCTCCTGCCGAAGGAGGCCACGGCGGCGAACCCGCAGCTCCAGGAAAAGATCCTCGCCCGCTTCGCCGCGGCGGGGGTGCAGCTCCTGGTGGAGCGTCCCGGCATCGTCCGGAGCGAGGTGCTCTCCAGCCGCGCCCGGGAGGGGGAACCCCTCTTCTGGCAGGTGGCGCTCCTCTGCCCGGAGAAGGTGGCCGCCCCGACGCTCCTCTTCAATCTCCAGACTGCCATCGAGCGGGATTTCCCGGTGCATGTGGCGTCGCTCTCGGCGGATGTCACGGCCTGGAAGGTCCATGGCGCACCGGAGCTCCTCTCCCGCTACTACCCGGAGCTGAAGCGCCGGGAGTTCCTCTCGTCGGTCACCATCGGCCACAGCCGCTACTCCACCAACACCCTTCCCACGGTGCTCCGGGCCCAGCCCTTCTCGCTCCTGGGGCACAACGGGGAGATCAACACCATCGCCCGGCTCCGGGAGGAGGCGCGGATGATGGGGATACCCCTCTTCGCCGACGGCTCCGACTCCCAGGACCTGAACCGGACCCTGGAGGGGCTCATGTTCCGCTACGGCCTCACCCTCTTCGAGGCGATGGAGGTGGTCTTTCCCCCCATCTTCAGCGCCATGGACGGGATGGGGCCGGAGCTGCGCTCTATGTACACCTGGTTCCGCCGCTTCCTGAAGGCAAGCGCCCAGGGGCCGGCGGCCATCATTGCCCGGCACCGGGAGCTCTGCGTCTTCAGCGTGGATGCCATGGGGCTGCGCCCCCTCTGGGTGGGTGAGACGACCAAGGAGATCTTCGCCTCCTCGGAGCTGGGGGTGGTCCCCCACGAGGAGATTCTGGCCGACCCGAAGCCCCTGGCCCCCGGCGAGAAGGTTGGGGTGCGGATCGCGACGGGACGGCGGGTGGAGCTCATGGACCATCCGGCCCTGCGGCAGGAAGTGTACCAGAGCTTCCGAAAGCGGACGAACCTCCCGGCCCAGGAAAAGGCCCTGATGGGGGGAGGTTGTGCAGGGGCAATTCATGAATTGCCCCTACGGGCCGATGGGGCGGGTGCCGGACGGAAGGCAAAATGGCACCGCAACGCCCGGCTCCACCAGGACAACCTCATGTCGGCCTTCGCCTGGAAGTCCAGCGACCTCTCCAATCTGCGGGAGATGGCCAAAAGCGGCTCCGACCCCATCGCCTCCCTGGGGTACGACGGCCCCCTGGCCTCCCTCTCCAACCAGCGCCAGAACCTCTCCGACTACTTCAAGGAGCAAGTGGCAGTGGTGACCAACCCGGCCATCGACCGGGAGCGGGAGGCGGAACACTTCTCCACCCGGGTCTACCTGGGTCCGCGCCCCCAGTTCCGGGGTCCGGCCCGGCCGGGGGTTGCCCTGGAGGTTCCGCTTCTGACCGGCGGCCGCCGCGCCGGGGGCGATCCGGCCGACGCCGACGCGGCCCTGGAGTTCGGCACCGCCACCCTGGAGGGGCTCATTGCCGCCTTCGGCGACGGGAAAGGGCGCTGCCGGGTGATCCCCTGCGCCATGGGGACCGGCGAGACCATCAACGAAGCGATCGTGCGGCTGACGGCCGAGGGGGTCGGCGCCGTGGCCCGGGGGGGCCAGCTTCTGCTCCTGGACGACAGCGACTGCTTCGGGAAGGGGAAGAGCTTCATCGACCCGTTCCTGGTGATCGCCTTCCTCCACAAGGGGCTCAAGGAGACCACCGACGCCAACGGCGAGAGCCTACGGCGTCGGGCATCGCTGGTGGTCCGCTCCGGCGCGCTCCGAAGCCTCCACGACCTCATCTTCGCCCTCGGCATGGGGGCCGACGCCCTCTGCCCCTACCTCATGTGGGAGGGGGCCGGCGACGCGGCCGGGGTGCGGAATCTCTTTTCAGTCCTCGTCAAGGGGCTGGAGAAAGTCATCTCCACCATGGGAACCCACGAAATCGGGGGGTACGGCAAGTACTTCGCCTCCATCGGCCTCTGCGGCCACGTGGCCGGCATCTTCGAGACCCCCAACTTCTGCGGCTCTGGTCAAGGGGGGCTCACCCTGGAGCGACTGGAGGCGGAGAACCGCTCCCGCACCGCCGTGGCCCGCAGCCGCCAGAAACAGCCGGTGCCGGTCCAGTTCCGCCTCTATCCGAAAATCTGGAAGATGGTTGGCGCCGTGGCCAAGATGGAGGAGACCTACGCCGACCTCTCCCGCCTCATCCAGCAGTACGAGGCGGAGAACCCCCTGGCCATCCGGCACCTGCTCGATCTCCGCTACACCCCGGAGCTGACCGTGGACCCGGACGAGGTGGACGCCACGGTTGGGGGGCACAGCCTTCCGATCCTCTTCTCGGCCATGAGCTTCGGCTCCCAGGGGGAGACCCCGTTCCGGATCTACGCCGAGGCGGCCAAGCGCCTCAACATCGTCTGCATGAACGGCGAAGGGGGGGAGATTGCCGATATGCTGGGGCGGTACCGGAAAAACCGGGGGCAGCAGATCGCCTCGGGACGCTTCGGGGTGAACATGGCGTTCCTCAACTCCGCCGACTTCCTGGAGATCAAGGTGGGCCAGGGGGCGAAGCCGGGCGAAGGGGGACACCTCCCCGGCTTCAAGGTGACAGCCAAGATCGCGGCGGCCCGCCACGCAACGCCCGGCGTCTCCCTCATCTCCCCCTCCAACAACCACGACATCTACTCCATCGAGGACCTGGCCCAGATCGTGGAGGAGCTGCGCACCGCCAATCCCTCGGCCCGCATCTCGGTTAAGGTGCCGGCCGTGGCGGGGATCGGCACCATTGCCCTGGGGGTCGCCAAGGCGGGGGCCGACATCATCACCATCAGCGGCTACGACGGCGGCACCGGCGCGGCCAGAAAGCACGCCATCAAGTTCGTGGGGCTCCCGGCGGAGATCGGGGTCTCCGAGGCCCACAAGGCCCTGGTGGCGGCGGGGATGCGGCAGAAGGTGGAGATCTGGGCCGACGGCGGCGCCCGCACCGGGCGCGACGTGGTGAAGCTCATGCTTCTGGGGGCCAACCGGGTCGGCTTCGGCACCATGGCCATGGTGGTCATCGGCTGCACCGCCTGCCGGGGGTGCCACCTGGGAACCTGCCACGTGGGGATCGCCACCCAGATCGAAACCGCGGAGGAGGCGGAAGCGCGGGGGCTCAAGCGGTTCGTGCCGCGGGTCCTGGAGAACGGGGTCATCTACATGTGCACCTTCTTCCGGGGGATGAGCCGGGAAATCCGGATCCTAACCGCCAAGCTCGGCTTCCGGCGGACCCAGGATCTGGTGGGGCGGAGCGACCTCCTCGTTCAGGCCAGGGGGCTCGACCGCCTCGACCTGGGGGAACTCCTCCTGCCGCCCCAATCGGCGGAGACCTCCCCCTTCGAGCCGGAGGTTCGCATTATCCGCAAGCCCCTCAACTACCTCACCGCCCTCATCTCCGGACTCGTAACCGATGCCTTCGCCTCGGGCGAGGAACGGGTCCGCTACGATGACGACAACGCCACCAGCTCCGATCGGGCCATCGGCACCCACCTGGCCGGCGCCTACGTGCGGGGGGTGGCCCAGAGGCGCTTCAGCCCCAGCCAGAACGCCCTCCTCCACTTCCACCGGGACGCCATCCCGGGCAACGGCCTCGCCGCCTTCTCCATCGACCGGATCAACATCCGGGTGGAGGGGGGCGCCCAGGACGGTGTCGGCAAGTGCGCCTCCGGCGGCGGAATCGTCATCCTCAAGGGGGAAAACCGCGAAGGGCGCCGGGTGGGGGGAACCGTGGGCAAGGGGCTCGCCTACGGCGCCCAGGGGGGGACCTTCCTCATCCAGGGGGATGCCGACAGCCGCGCCTGCATCCGCCTCTCCGGGGCTGACGTGGTCTTCGGCTCCCGCATACGGGAGCCCCTGGACGACGGCCGGGGGGACACGGCCTGCCGGGCCAATCTGAAGGGATTCGCCTTCGAGTACATGACCGCCGGCCGGGTGGTGGTCCTGGGGGACCCGGGCCCCTGGATCTGCTCCGGCATGACCGGGGGAGTTATCTACTGCCATCTGGAAAAAGCCATGGGGCTCGACCGGGACGCCCTGCGCCGCCGGCTCGCCAGGGGGGCGGGGGTGGAAATCCGGGACATCGAGGAGGAAGATGTGGCAAGCATCGGGGAACTGCTCCTGGCGTACCATCGGGAGCTGCTCCACTCCCACCAGGAGGAGGAAGCCGACGCCGTGGAGAAAATCATGGGGGCGGCACGGAGTAATTTCGTGAAGATCGTCCCGGAAAAAAATATTGTTACCCCGAAGAGTACGGAGTGATACAATTCCTCCCATAAACATCCGTTTTCGACCGGCCCCTTCTCCCGGAGGGAGAAGGCAAAAGGAACCAAGGAGGTAGAGCAATGGCCCGCAATGTTTATGTCGAGAAAGATGTCTGCATCAGCTGCGGTCTCTGCGTAGAAATGGTCCCCGAAGTGTTCCGCTTTGACGACGACAACCTGGCCGAGGTCCACGACCCGGCGGGAGCACCCGAGGAGAAAATCCAGGAGGCCATAGACGCCTGCCCCGTGGCCTGCATCCACTGGGGATAATCCAATGTTACAGGGAAACACATGCGTATCCTGATTCTGAACTGCCGGGGCTATTCCATCTATTTCCGCCTTTTCGACTGGTCGACGCGAACCGTCCTCGCCCGGGGGGACGTGGACCGGATCGAACTGGGCGACTCGTGCATCACCATGGAAGTACCGGGACACGATCCCTACCATCTTGAATCCGACTGCCCCACTTTCGGCGCCGGCGTGGCCCTCATCATCTCGGCCCTGACCCACCCCCTGGAAGGACCCCTCCAACGGGTGGAGCAGATCACCGCCGTTGGACACCGGGTAGCCCATGGAGGCGAGCAGTTCTCCGCCTCCATACCCATTGACGAAGAAGTCATCAGCGCGGTGCGGAGCTTCGAAGAGCTGGCGCCGCTCCATATCCCCGCCAACCTGGCAGGGATCGAGGGTGCCCTGGAGGTCCTCCCCGACATCCCCCACGTGGCGGTCTTCGACTCGGCTTTCCACCAGACGATGCCGCTCCATGCCTACCTCTACCCCCTCCCCTGGGAATGGTACGAGAAGCACGGCGTCAGGCGCTACGGCTTCCACGGCGCCTCCCACTGCTACGCGGCACGCCGTGGAGCGGCGCTCCTGGAACGGAAACCCGCCCACTGCAACCTGGTGACGATCCATATCGGCAACGGCCTCTCCCTCTGCGCCGTTGAGGGAGGGCGCTCCATCGACACGAGCATGGGGCTCACCCCCCTGGAAGGGACCATGATGGGAACCCGCTGCGGCTCCATCGATCCCGGCATCCCCCCCTTCATCATGCAGGAGGAGCAGCTCACCGCCCGGGACATGGAACGAATCCTCAACCAGCGGAGCGGAGCCACGGGAATCACCGGACTGAAGCTGGAGCGGCCGGCAGTGCTGGAGCGGGCCATCAATGGGGATGAGCGGTGCCTCATGGCCATCGACATGCAGGCCTACAGCATCAAAAAGCATATCGGCGGCTACATAGCGGCCCTCGGCCGGGTGGACGCCCTGGTCTTCAGCACCGCTTCGGGCGAAGGGGAGTGGATCGTACGGGAGAAGGCCCTTGCCGGCATGGAGATATTCGGCATCCGGCTCGACCGGGAGCGGAACCGGGCGGCCCGGTCCGTGGACCGGGAGGAGCGGATCAGCGCAGACGACTCACCCGTGGCGGTCTACGTCATCCCCACCGAAGAGGAGATGGTCTATGCCGAAGAGGTGGCAGCCGTCATGAACGGCACGGGACTGGTGACATGTCCCTGAAATGGGGTACACTTACTTCCTGACCACAACAAAAGGAGGCCGCCATGTCGCTGGAAGGAAAACAAGCCCCCGACTTCACCCTTGAGGGGAGCGACGGCAAGAAGCACTCCCTGGCGGAGTATGCCGGGAAGACCACCGTCATCTACTTCTACCCCAGGGACAACACCCCCGGCTGAACGAAAGAGGCCAACGGCTTCCGTGACCTGAAGCCGGAATTTGACAAGCTGGGCGTTTGCATTCTCGGGGTAAGCAAGGACAGCCTCAAGGCTCACGAAAAATTCATCGGGGACCAGAATATTCCCTTCACCCTCCTCTCTGACCCCGACCTGACCATGATGACCGCCTACGGCGCCTTCGGCGAGAAGCTCCTGTACGGCAAGACCGCCCTGGGGGTCACCCGCTCCACGGTGGTGGTGGGACCCGACGGCATCGTGGTGAAGCACTGGGCCAAGGTGGCCAAAGCCGACGCCCACCCGGCCCAGGTGCTCGAATTTCTGCAAAAACGGTAACGGCGGGTGCTCCCCGCCTTTTCCATCCCGTTAAAACCGTTGACTTAAGCCTCGTTTGCGCTAGAGTATGAACTCGGCATTTCACTCGACGTCAAGGAGAGTAGAATGCAGCCAGCCGCCACAAACAATTCCCTCTTTCCGGCCCTGCCGCCCGAGTTTCTTCCCCTGGCGCTCTACACCCTTGCGGCGACTCTACTGATCGCCGTACTCCTTCTCGCCGCCTGGTGGCTCGGCGCCAAGACCACCAACCGCAACAAAGAACTCCCCTACGAATCCGGGGTTATCCCCACCGGCAGCGCCCGCCTCGCCTATCCGGTCCCCTTCTACCTCATCGCCATCTTTTTCATCGTCTTCGACGTAGAGGCGGCCTTCATCTTCGCCTGGGCCACGGCTTGGCGGGAACTGGGGCTGGCGGGGCTAATCCATATCACCTTCTTCATCGTCATCCTCCTTCTGGGGCTCGTCTGGCTCTGGATGAAAGGGGGCCTCGACTGGGGCCCGTCCCGTGAACGGAGGGGTTATGGAAGAGACTGAAATTTCACAGAATAACATCATCCTGGCCCGCCTGGACGACCTCATCAACTGGGGGCGGGCCAACTCCCTCTGGCCGATGTTCTTCGGGCTCTCCTGCTGCTTCGTGGAGATGATGACCTCCTTCACCTCCCGCTACGACGTCTCCCGCTTCGGGGCCGAGGTGCTCCGGGGGACCCCGAGGGAGGCGGACCTCATGGTCATCGCCGGGACGGTCTTCAAGAAAATGGCCCCCTCCATCCTCCGCCTTTACGAGCAGATGGCCGAGCCCAAGTGGGTCATCTCCATGGGGAGCTGCGCCAACTCCGGCGGCATGTACGACGTCTACAGCGTGGTCCAGGGGGTGAACCAGATCATCCCGGTGGACGTCCACGTCCCCGGCTGCCCCCCCCGCCCCGAGGCGTTCCTCCAGGGGCTCATGCTCCTGCAGGAAAAGATCAGACGGGACGAGCGCCCCGCCCGGAAGGTTCTCCACATGAGCGGCGGAACCGAGGGAACGGTCAGGCCTGTCCTCGTGGATGGCGAGACCAAATCCCGCGACACCCGGGGACCCGGCATGGAGGGGACCGCCATCCGGGGAGCCTCGGTGCAACATCCCGATTTTTGGCTCCCCCGCTCCGACGAGATGTGGCGCCCCCCCGCACCGCGGCACGACTACCCCGATTTCGGCCTTGCCGGAGAGCTGGAGACGGTCTTCAGCCACCGCGTTACCCTGGACCCCGCTGCCACCGACATGCTCACCTACCGCTGCCCGCCGGAGCTGGTGCCGGAGGTGCTGCGGCATCTCAAAACCCGCGCGTCAGCCCCCTTCCGGCGGCTGGAGGATGTGGCCTGCGTGGACGAGTCGTGCCGCCGGGAGCGGGAGCGGTTCCAGGACTTCACCGTCAACTATCACCTCCTGAACTTCGACCACCCCGGCCATCTACGGATCAAGACCGAACTGGCTGGTAATGCGCCGGAGCTCCCGAGCGTGACCGGGGTCTTTCCGGCGGCCGACTGGTACGAGCGGGAGGCCTTCGACATGTACGGCATCCGCTTCGCCGGCCACCCAAACCTGCGCCGCATCCTCATGCCCCCCGACTGGGAAGGGCATCCCCTGCGCAAGAACCACCCGTTCCGGGCCACGGAGATGCCCCCCTACACCACCGACGATGCCCGGCGCCACCAGCCCCTCCCCGCGTCCGATTTCTTCGATAGAATTGACGAAGAGACCCTGATCCTGAACCTGGGCCCCCAACATCCGGGGACCCACGGCATCATCCGCTTCATCCTGAAGCTGGACGGCGAAGAGATCGTAGAGATGGACACCGACATCGGCTACCACCACCGGGGGGCCGAGAAGATCGGCGAGCGCCAGCACTGGAACCAGTTCATCCCCTACACCGACCGGATCGACTACCTGGCCGGGGTCCAGAACAACCTGGCCTACGTGAACAGCGTGGAGCGGCTCTGCGGCATCACCGTGCCGGACCGGGCCATCACCATCCGGGTCATGCTGGCGGAGCTCTTCCGGATCGCCAGCCATCTGGTCTGGCTCGGCACCTTTGCCGCCGACGTGGGGGCAATGACCCCGGTCTTCTACACCTTCACCGACCGGGAGAAGATCTTCGACATCGTAGAGATGGTCACCGGCGGCCGGATGCACCCCTCCTGGTTCCGGATCGGCGGCGTGGCCGACGACCTCCCCGAGGGGTGGGACGGGGCGGTGAAGGAGTTCCTGGACTGGATGCCGGCCCGGCTGAAGGAGTATGAGGATCTCCTGAAGGGGAACCCCATCTTCAGGGCGCGGCTCAAGGGGATCGGCGTCATCACGAAGGACGAGGCCATGGAGTGGGGAGTCACCGGCCCCAACCTGCGAGCCTGCGGCGTGGCGTGGGACCTGCGGAAGAAGATCCCCTACAACGGCTACCAGCATTTCCACTTCGAGATCCCCACGGAAGAAGGGGGGGACTGCTGGGCCCGCTACCGGATGAGGCTCGAGGAGATCCGCCAGTCGCTCCATATCGTCCGGCAGTGCTGGAAGGAGATGCCCGCCGGGCGGTGGATTACCGACGACTACCGCTACGTGCTCCCCAAGAAACGGGACACGCTCCACGACATCGAATCCCTCATTCACCACTTCGTGAACGCAACCAGGGGGATGGCGCCCCCCAGGGGGGAAAACTACAGCGCCATAGAGGCCCCCAAGGGGGAGAACGGCTACTTCGTGGTGAGCGACGGCCTCAACGTCCCGTACCGGGTCCGGATCAAAACCCCGAGCTTCCCCCACATCCAGGCGCTCCCCCTCATGAGCCGGGGGTGGCTCGTGGCGGATTTCCTCGCCATCATAGGGTCCATCGACTTCGTGCTGGCGGATCTGGACCGATGAAAAGGTTTTTTCATGCTTCCTGACAGGCTGAAATCCGAATTAAAGGCCCGCGTCGCCCACGCCGTCACCAACCGCGAGGCGGCGGTGGACGTGATGAAGGAGCTGCAGCGGCACTACGGCTGGCTCACCGACGGGGCGGTGGTCGAGGCGGCGGATCTCCTGGACCTGACCCCCCTCCAGGTTGAGGAACTGGCAACCTTTTACGAGATGATCTACCGGCGGCCCGTGGGGAAGCGGGTGATCCACGTCTGCGACTCCATCTCCTGCTGGGCCATGGGGGGGGAGAGCCTCATGGCGCACCTGGCGGCAGCCCTCGGCACCAAGCCGGGGGAGACCACGGCGGACGGGCTCTTCACGCTCCTTCCCTGCTGCTGCCTCGGCAACTGCGGCGAAGCGCCGACCCTCATGATCGGCGACACCCTCCACGGCCGGGTGACACCGGAGAAGGCCGGGGAGATCCTGGCGGCGGAGCGGCGGGCGCTTTCCGCCACGGAGGGATAAGCGATGATCAGGATCAAGCGGATCTACGACGAGCCGGCAACCGAAGACGGCCGGCGCATCCTGGTGGACCGGCTCTGGCCCCGGGGAATATCGAAGGACAAGGCCCGCATCGACGAGTGGCTGAAGGAGATCGCCCCCAGTGATGAGCTGCGGAAGTGGTTCGGCCACGACCCGGCACGGTGGGAGGAGTTCCGGGAGCGGTACCGGCAGGAGCTTGGGGAGAAAGCGGAACCGGTGGCCGGGCTCCGGAAGCTGGCGGTCGAGGGGACGGTGACGCTCCTCTTCGCGGCGAAGGATGAAGAGCACAACAATGCGGTGGTGTTGAAGGAGATGCTGAAGGGTGAACAAAGGTCGTAATGGAACAACTCCTTTTCCGACATAACCGCCCCGGCCGGTGCGTCACCTTTGACGAGTACCGCTCCGAGGGAGGCTTCGCGGCCCTGGAGAAGGCGCTCACGGGCATGTCCCCCAACGACGTCCAGCAGGTGGTGATCGACTCGAACCTGCGGGGGCGGGGCGGCGCCGGGTTCCCCACGGGGAAGAAATGGTCCTTCGTCCCCCGGGACATCCCCGGCCCCCGCTATCTCATCTGCAACTGCGACGAGATGGAGCCGGGTACCTACAAGGACCGGGTGCTTCTGGAGGCTAACCCCTATTCCCTAGTGGAGGGGATCGCCCTGGCCGCCTATGCCATCAGCGTGGCCCACGCCTTCATCTTCATCCGGCGGGGGTACGAGGAAGCGGCGGAGAACTGCCGCCGGGCCATCGCCGAGGCGAAAACAGCGGGGTTCCTGGGAGAGAATATCCTCGGCTCCGGTTTCTCCCTGGAGGTGGATGTCCACCAGTCCGCCGGGCGCTACATCTGCGGCGAGGAAACGGCCCTCATGAACGCCCTGGAGGGGCGGCGGGCCAACCCGCGGGCAAAACCCCCCTTCCCGGCGGTGAAGGGACTCTGGGGAAGCCCCACCGTCGTGAACAACGTGGAGACCCTGGCCAACATCCCGGCCATCGTTGCCAACGGGGCCGCCTGGTTCAAGGGGCTGGCACGGATTACCGAGGCGGCGGGGATGAAGCTCTTCTGCGTGAGCGGCCCGGTGCAAAACGCCGCCTGCTTCGAGCTTCCCCTGGGGATGACCCTCGGCGAGATCATCGACGGCCCCTGCGGCGGCATGCTCCCGGGCCGAGAATTCAAGGCGTGCATCCCCGGCGGGGCGTCAACGCCGTTCTTCACCAAGGCCCACTGGGACGTCCCCATGGACTTCGACACCGTGGCCAAGGCGGGGTCGCGGCTCGGCACCGGCGGCATCGTGGTCTTCGACCGGAACACCTGCATGGTAGCGGTGGCCCTGAACCTGGTCTCCTTCTACGCCCGGGAGTCGTGCGGCTGGTGCACCCCCTGCCGGGAGGGGCTCCCCTACGTGCGGGACGTCCTGGCCCGCATCGAGGCGGGAGCGGGACGGGAGGAGCACATTGCCATTCTCCGGGAGCACGTGCAGTACCTTAACTACGCCTTCTGCCCCCTGGCTCCCGGCGCCATGGGGCCCGTGGAGGGGCTGCTGCGGCTCTTCGAGGACGAGGTCCGGGAGCATATCGTCTTGGGGCGCTGCCCGATTGGGCGTTGATTTTTGCCACCGGAACCGCATGTTCCGGGGCGGGTTCTTACAATATGCCGAAACTTATTATCGACCACATACCGGTTGAAGTCCCCGCCGGCACCAACGTCCTGGAGGCGGCCAAGACCGTCGGAATCTGGATCCCCCACTTCTGCTACCACCCGGCCCTGGGGAAGGCGGGGGCCTGCCGCCTCTGCGCCGTGAAGATGCTGGACGGCCCGGTGAAGGGGCTTCAGATGTCGTGCATGCTCCCGGCCCAGGACGGCATGGTGGTCTCCACCACCGACCCGGAGGCCGTGAAGATGCGGAGCCTCGTCATCGAGTGGCTCATGACCAACCACCCCCACGACTGCCCGGTTTGCGACGAGGGGGGCGAATGCCTCCTCCAGGACTACACCATTGCCGGGGGCCACGGCATCCGCCGTTTCGAGGGAAAGAAGCGGACCCACGTGAACCAGGAACTGGGGCCGTACATCCAGCACGAGATGAACCGCTGCATCCAGTGCTACCGCTGCGTTCGCTTCTACCAGGAGTACGCCGGGGGGAGCGACTTCGGCGTCATGGGGAGCGCCCGGCGGGTCTACTACGGCCGGTTCCAGGAGGGGACGATGGAATCCCCCTTCTCGGGGAATCTCGTGGACATCTGCCCCACCGGGGTCTTCACCGACAAGACCGCCCGGTTCCGGGCCCGCTACTGGGACTACGAGATGGCCCCCTCGGTATGCCCCCACTGTTCGCTGGGGTGCAACACCGTGCCGGCGGCCCGCTACCGGGAGCTCCTGAAGACCATGGCCCGGGAGAACCCCGCCGTGAACGGCCACTTTATCTGCGACCGGGGACGGTTCGGCAACGCCGCCGTGAACGATCCGGCCCGCCCCCGGGTGCCCCTGGTGGACGGAGAGGAGGTTTCGTGGGATGCGGCCCTCGACGCCCTCATGCTGCGGGTCACCGAGCTGGCGGATACGTACGGTCCCGGTAGCCTGGCCGTGGTCGGCTCGCCGCGGCTGGCGCTGGAGGGGAGCATCCTCCTGGCGCGCCTGGCCGAGGCCCTCGGCGCGGGGCACCTCTGCTACTTCACCGAACAGGAGGAGGAGGAACGGACCGGCGCGGCCGTCTCCCTGCTTTCCGGCGGCAACGCCGCCTCCATGGCTGATGTGAGGAATGCGGACTGCATCGTCATCCTCGAAACGGACCTCCGGGCCGAAGGGCCCATGATGCTCCTGGCGGCCCGGCAGGCCTGGCGCCATGGGGCCCCGGTGTTTCTGGTGGGAAGTCACGCCACCCTGGACCAGTCCCGGGCCGTCGCCATGGAAGCCATCGAACTCAGCTTCCTGGAAGAGGTTCCCCTGGCGATTTTCGAACGCCCCGTGGTCATCTGCGGCACCAGGAACAACACCCCCGCCGCCATCGAGCTCCTTGCCCGGGCCGAGGCCAAAATCGCCTGTCTCCTCCCCGGCCCCAACGCCTTCGGGGCGGGAATACTGGCGCAGGAGCAAGGCTCCGTGAGCTTGAAAGAAGCCGTGACCTCCGGGAGCGTCAAGGGAATCATTGCCGTGGAGGCCGACATCCCGCCGGAGCTCCTCGGCCGACTCCCCTTTGTGGTCGCCGCCGACTGGCTCCCCACGGAGACGGTCCGGCAGGCCCGGATCGTCCTCCCCACCGCCGCCTGGGTGGAGGCGGACGGTACCTTCGTCAACAACGAGGGGCGGGCCCAGCGGTTCCGCAAAGCCATGGCCCCCGGCTTCCCCATCCGGGGGCTCCCGGCCCGCTACCACGCCTCCCCCGACAAGCCGGCCCCCTTCCATCCGCCACGGGTGCACCGGATCGCCCCCCCGGGCGGAGAACCGCGGCCGGCCTGGCGGGTGGTGGCGGAACTGCTTGAGCGGGCCGGGGGCGACGCGGCGACGGAACCCTTTGAAGGGCGATGGGAACTGCTGCGGGAGCTTGATCCGGAAGGTGGCGGGGTGAGGCTGGTGAAATGACGGGACTGCGCAAAACTCTAATTGGAACACCGGCAATCTTGTATGGTGGTATACTGTGATGTATATTGGTATCAATGATACCAAGGAGGTGTAATTTATGGGAAGCAACAGACAACTGGGGCTCAGGCTTGATGAAACCGACAGCCTGAACCTGAAGCGGATTGCCCAGCGGGAAGGACGCAACGAACAGGATGTGCTCCGGGATTCATTGCGCATGTACGTCCGGCACGCCGACGAACAGAAGGAGTTCATGGATTCGGTTGAACGGGGGTGGTACGAACTTCGTTCCGGCTTGGGCACTGTCGTTACGGAAGGAGACGAATTCTTCGGCTCCCTGCGGAAAGAGTTGCGGAATGGCAAAACGTCCGCTTAAGCGTTCGCTGGAATACCAGGCAAGGGTTCGGCGGTATGCTGAGAATCTGGCAGAGCGCTACAGAGTCGAGGTTGCGGAAGCGTTTCTGGACCGCATTGAAGCGGCGGAAAACCTCCTGTACGACAACAACTTTGCCGGCACCGATGCTCCCTATTTGCTTGCCGGTCAGCAGGTAGTGCTGAAAGAGTTGTACGTCGATTCCGGACCGGTGAAATACTGCATAATCTATGAAGTGACCGAAGAGTATGTGGGCCTTGTTTCGTTATGGCACGGCGTGGGTTCGCGAAAAACGGACATGCTTGTCCGGTTGTGGGGTATGAACAGGTAGAAATGTTCCATTCAGGAGGATGAGCGGTTCACGCGCGCATGCGTGAACTGCTCAATGACGAGTTATATGCATCAACCCCAATAGGAGCTGAATGTCACCCATCGCCCTCGACATAGCCATCCACCTGGCCAAGATCGCCCTGATCTTCTTCGTGGTGCTGACCCTGGCGGCATACCTGGTCTTTGCCGAGCGGAAGGTGCTGGCTTGGATCCAGGACCGGAAGGGGCCGAACCGGGTGGGGCCGTTCGGGCTCCTGCAGCCGTTGGCGGATCTGATCAAGCTCCTGACCAAGGAGGATTTCCGCCCGGCCGGGGCCGACACGTGGCTCTTCTACCTGGCGCCGGCCATGGCGGCGATTCCGGCCATCCTCACCTTCGCGGTGATCCCATTCGGGGCGCCGGTGAACCTCTTCGGCCGGGAGATCCCCCTCCAGGTGGCGGACCTGAACGTGGGGCTCCTCTTCTTCATGGCGCTTTCATCCATCGCGGTGTATGGTGTGGCCCTGGGGGGGTGGGCGTCAAACTCCAAGTACGCGCTCCTGGGCTCCATCCGGGGGCTGGCCCAGCTCATTTCCTACGAGCTCTCCATGGGGCTTGCCCTGGTGCCGACGGTGATGCTGGCCGGGTCGTTGCGGCTCTCGGACATCGTGGCGGCCCAGGAGGGGATGTGGTTCATCGTCTGCCAGCCCGTGGCCTTCGTGATCTTTCTCATCAGCATCGCGGCGGAGTGCAAGCGGATCCCCTTCGACATCCCCGAGGCGGAGGGGGAGCTGGTGGCCGGGTTCCACACCGAGTACTCGGGGATGCGCTTCGGCCTCTTCTTCGTGGGGGAATACATCAACATCATCGTCCTGGGAGGGCTGGCCACCACGTTCTTCCTGGGGGGATGGCACGGGCCACTGCTGCCGCCCTTCGTCTGGTTCGCGGCGAAGACCCTCGCTTTCGCCTTTTTCTTCATCTGGATGCGGGGAACCCTGCCGCGGCTCCGCTACGACCAGCTCATGCACCTGGGGTGGAAGGTGCTGACGCCGCTGGCCCTGGTCAATATTCTGGTCACCGGCTGGGTACTGATGCTTCTGTAACCGGGTTTCGAACATCTTCACAAGAAAGGGGGGAACGGGAAGTCCGTACAACGCATAACCGCATCACGGTCTTGAAACACGCACACTACTGGTCATTGTCCCGGAGATGTCAACTCTCACGCAAAACAGCAAAGGAGGACGTGTCATGGTTGAGAACGTGAATACGAAGGATAAGCATGGTCATACACCTCTTATCGAGGCGGCAAAGGTAGGGAACGCGGAAACGATCAAGGAACTCCTGACCCACGGCGCCGACATGGAGGCCAAGAGCGAGAAGGGGAAGACCGCCCTGCACTACGCGGCGGCCAACGGCCAGGTGGCGGCCATCAAAGTCTTGCTGGAGGCGGGCGCTGACGTGGACCCCCGGGACCAGGAATGGCATACCCCCCTTATGCTGGCGGCCAACTACGGATGCAATGAGTGCGTGGAAACCCTGCTGACGGCCGGCGCCGACCCCCTGGCCAAGATGAAGCTCGGCAATACGGCCCTGACCTATGCGGAAGCGAACGGACACCCTGACACCCTGGATCTCATAAAAAAAGCCCAACGGGCCAAGGCAGGCACCGCCTGACCCCGGACGCCGGAGGGGGGCGGACCGCGTGCCGCCCCCGCACCCCAGAACCATGGCACTGATCACCGATTTCAAAGCTATCGCCACGGGGCTCTTCGTCACCTGGAAGCACATCTTCCGGAAAGCGGCGACCATTGAATACCCCGAGGTGAAGCGGACCCCGGCGCCCCGCTACCGGGCGCGGATCGTCCTTACCCGCGACCCCGACGGCGGCGAGCGCTGCGTGGCCTGCTACCTCTGCTCCGCCGCCTGCCCCGTGGACTGCATCTCCATGGAGGCGGCCGAGGGGGAGAACGGGCGTCGCCATGCCCGGTGGTTCCGCATCAACTTCTCCCGCTGCATCTTCTGCGGCCTCTGCGCCGAGGCCTGCCCCACCCTTGCCATCCAGATGACCCCCGACTACGAAATCTGCGAACGGGATATCATGGAACTGGTCTACGAAAAGGAAGACCTCCTCATGGACGGCTGCGGCAAGGATCCGGCCTACAACTTCTACCGCCACGCCGGCATCGGCATTGCCCAACCCCGGGGGACGGGGGAGCGGGAAGAGGAACCGGTGGATGTGCGGGGGCTGATGCCCTAAGGTATGGAACAGGCTCTCTTCTACATACTGGCGGCCGTGACCGTCATCGCCACGGTACTCGCCATCACCGAGCGGCACGCGGTGCATGCCATCGTCTACCTCGTCACCTCGTTCTTCGCCCTGGCGGTGATCTTCTTCCTGCTGGGCGCGCCGGTGGTGGCGGTGTTCGAGGTGATCATCTACGCCGGCGCCATCATGGTCCTCTTCCTCTTCGTGATCATGATGCTCGACCTGGGGCATCCGGAACGGGCCCGGCTCCCCGGCAGCCGCGACTGGTGGCCGGCCCTCGTGCTCGGCGCCGTGACCGTGGCGGCGGGGCTGACCCTCGTCGCCTCCCGCGCCCCGGCGGTGACGGCAACGGGGAAGGCCGTCGGCGTCAGGGAATTCGCCCTGGCCCTCTTCGGGAAATACGGCGTGGCGGTGGAGGTGGTCTCCATGCAGCTGCTCTTCGCCCTGGTGGGTGCGCTCTACCTGGCCAAAAGGAGGGAGCGGTGATCGTCCCCTTCGAGCATATCCTGATCCTCGCCGGCATCCTCTTTGCCCTGGGGCTCGTCTGCGTCCTGGTCTGGCGGATGAACCTGATCATGCTCCTCATCGGCATCGAGATCATGCTCAACGCCGCCATGCTGGCCTTCGTGGGGGGGGCGGCCCGCTGGGGGATGGCCGACGGCCAGGTCTTCTCCCTCATCATCATGGCCATGACCTCTGCCGAGGTGGCCCTGGCCCTGGCCATGGTGGTCTACCTCCACCGACGCAAGAGAACGGTGGATGCTGATGAGTTCAATACCTTGAAAGACTCGTAGGGGCGAATCTTGTATTCGCCCTGTTCCGTGGATAAGCCCACAAGGGCGATCACAAGGATCGCCCCTACAAACAACCAATGAAACTCTATCTTACCCTCATACTCCTGCTCCCCCTCCTGGGGGGCACCGTCAACGCCCTGGCGGGGCGCAAGCTCCCGCGCCGGGTGTGCGAGGTGCTGGCCTGCGCCGCGGTGTGGGGGGCCTTCGTCTGCGCGGCCCTGGCCTTTTTCGCCTATCGGGCGCCGGTGACGGTGGAGTTGGCCACCTGGCTGGCGGATTTCGATTTCTCTGCCCCCATCGCCCTCTATCTCGACCCCCTCTCCCTGGTGATGACGGTGATGATCACCTTCGTCTGCGGCCTGATCCACCTCTACGCCGTGGGGTACATGGCGGAGGAAGGGAGCCCGGCCCGGTTCTTCGCCCTCCTGAACCTCTTCGTCTTCGCCATGCTGGTGCTGGTCCTGGCGGAGAACCTGCCGCTGCTGTACCTGGGGTGGGAGGGGGTCGGTTTCTGCTCCTATGCCCTCATCGGTTTCTGGTACGACGACCCCAAGAACGCCACCGCCGGCCGCAAGGCCTTCATCACCACCCGCATCGGTGACACCGCCTTCGGCATCGGCATCGTCTGGTGCTTCCAGCTCTTCCAGACCGAATCCATCACCCAGATCAACCAGATGGGATCCCTCATCCCCGCGGGGACCATCACGGCGCTCGGGCTCCTCTTCCTGGCCGGGGCCATGGGGAAATCGGCCCAGGTACCGCTCATGGTCTGGCTCCCCGACGCCATGGCCGGCCCCACGCCGGTCTCGGCCCTGATCCACGCCGCCACCATGGTCACTGCCGGGGTCTACCTCATGGCCAGGATGTCCCCCCTGTTCAGCACCTCCGCCGTGGTCATGGCCGCCGTGGCCGTCACCGGCGCCGTCACCGCCTTCTACGGCGCCTCCTGCGCCCTGGTGCAGCGGGACTTCAAGCGGGTGCTGGCCTACTCCACCATCAGCCAGATCGGCTACATGATGCTCGGTGTGGGGGCCGGGGCCGTCACCGCCGCCACCTTCCACCTCCTGGAGCACGCCTTCTTCAAGGCACTCCTCTTCCTGGGGGCAGGCTGCGTCATCGCCGCCCTCCACCACGAGCAGAATATCTTCAAAATGGGAGGGGTGCGCCGGCGGATGCCGGTCACCTTCTGGGCCTTCCTGGCCGGGGCCGCCTGCCTGGCGGGGCTTCCCCCCACCGGCGGCTTTTTCAGCAAGGACGCCATCCTCGCCGCGGTCTGGGCCAAGGGGGGACTCCTCTACGGCGGGCTTTTCGCCCTGGGCCTGGTGGCGGCGCTTTTCACCTCCTTCTACACCTTCCGGCTGGTTTATCTGGTCTTCGGGGGCGAGGGGGTGCAGGAGGTTCACCACGTCCCCCGGGTCATGGATCTGATGCTCCTTCCCCTGGCGATCCTGGGGCTCCTCGGGGGATCCATGAACCTCCCCGCGTTCCTGGCCGACGGCTGGCTCGGCCGCTTCCTGGCCACGGCCCTCACCGACGGGGCCGTCCATCTTTCCCACGGTGATGAAATGGTGCTGGAAGGGATCGCCGCCCTCGTGGCCCTTGCCGGCCTCGCCGCGGCCCACCTCCGCTACGGCGGACTGCGGCGGCAGGCCCGGATCGAAGCAGCCGCCGCCGAGCCCAAAGGGATCACCGCCTTCCTTCTGAACGGCTGGTATGCCGATGCCCTCTACCGGCTCCTCTTCATCCGCCCCTACGAAGCGCTGGCAGGATTCCTCTGGCGCCGGGTGGATGAAGGGATCATCGACGACTCCCTCGATCGCCTGGCCGACGGCATCGGCAGAACCGGCCAGGGGTTGGGGCGCTGGAGCTGCGGACGGGTGTCGGTCTACCTCCTCAGCTTCGCGGCGGGGCTGGCGCTGATCCTCGGATGGCTGGCTTGGGGAATGCTTTGGTAAATGCGTGCCCCGGAGGAACCGAGAGTCCCATGAACGTACTGCTCATTTCCGCCAACACCGAGACCATCAACATGGTCCCCCTCCCCCTGGGACTCAACTGCGTGGCCGTTGCCGTCCGCAACGCCGGCCATGACGTCCACCTCCTCGACCTGATGGGGAGCGGCGACAACAGCGCCCTCATCCGGGACGCCGTCCGGACGGTGCGCCCCCGCGTCATCGGCATCTCCGTCCGCAACGTCGACAACCAGCATATGACCGACACACGGTTCTTGCTGGACGCCGTGCGCGACACCATCACCCTCTGCCGGACCCTTTCCGACGCCACTATCGTCCTGGGGGGGGCCGGGTTCAGCATCTTTCCCGATCAGGTGCTTCGCTACCTGAAGGCGGACATGGGGATCTGCGGCGAAGGGGAGGCGGCGTTCACCATGCTCCTCGATCTCCTGGAGCGGGGGGGCGACCCAGCGGAAATCCCCGGCATCTGCCTCCCCGACCGCCCCGTGGAACGGGCTTCCGTCCTGCGGACGGGGCTCGACGCCCTCCCCCTCCCCGATCCCTCACTCTGGAGCATCCCCGCCGACGCGGCCCCTGATCTCTGGATCCCCTTTCAGACCCGGCGCGGCTGCCCCATGCTGTGCAGCTACTGCTCGACCCCCGCCCTCGAAGGAACCGCCATCAGGAAACACTCGATCGATCAGGTCGTTGACGGAATCGCCCGGCACGCGGCCGCCGGGTACGACCACTTCTACTTTGTGGACAACACCTTCAATTTCCCCCCCCAGTACGCCAAGGAGCTCTGTGCCGCCATCACCGCCGCCGGCCTGAACATCCGCTGGCGCTGCATCCTCTATCCCGGCTTCATGGATGACGAGCTGGCGCGGACCATGGCGGCGGCCGGCTGCGTCGAGGTGAGCCTCGGCTTCGAGAGCGGCAGCCCCGCCATTCTCAAAAGCCTCAACAAAAAGTTCGATTGCGCTCAGGTGCGGGCCGCGTCGGAACTCCTCCGGAAGTACGGCATCCGCCGCATGGGGTTCCTCCTGCTGGGGGGACCGGGGGAAACGCGGGAAACGGTGGAGGAGAGCCTTGCCTTTGCCGACTCCCTCGGCCTTGACATGCTGAAACTGACCATGGGAATCAGGATCTATCCGGACACGGCACTGGCGCAGATGGCCCGGCGCGAGGGGGTCATTGCGGCGGGCGATGATCTCCTCATCCCCAGCTTCTACCTGGCCGGGGGACTCGACGGATGGCTGGGAGAGCGGCTCCACACCTGGATGGCCGAGCGCCCGTACTGCACCATGTGACCGGGAAGGGCCGGAGCTGCCGGCCACGCGTATGATTGACATTACTGACGACGGAAGGCAGACAGGATGAGCACCAACAACGAACGCCACTACGCGGAGCGGATCGGCTGGCTGCGGGCTGCGGTGCTGGGGGCCAACGACGGGATCATCTCCACCGCCAGCCTGGTCGTGGGGGTGGCCGCCGCCCATGCGGCCCGGGGGAACGTGTTGATCGCCGGGGTAGCAGGCCTTGTTGCCGGCACCATGTCCATGGCGGCGGGCGAGTATGTGTCCGTCAGCTCCCAGGCCGACACCGAGAAGGCCGACCTGGTTCGGGAGCTGCGCGAGCTTGAGGAAGACCACGAGTTCGAGCTCAAGGAGCTGGCCTCCATCTACATGGGCAGGGGGCTTGATCCGGAGCTTGCCGTTCAGGTCGCCGCGCAGCTCATGGCCCACGACGCCCTGGCAGCCCACGCCCGCGACGAGCTGGGGCTCACCGAAATCCACACCGCGCGCCCCATCCAGGCGGCACTGGCCTCGGCAGTCACCTTCGCCGGCGGAGCCGCCCTGCCGCTCATCATCACGTTGGCCAGCCCGGAGCAGCTCATCGTCCCCGTCGTTGCGGCAGGCTCACTCGTCTGTCTGGCGCTTCTGGGGGCGCTGGCGGCGCGGACCGGCGGCGCGAACATCACCGTCGGCGCAACCCGGGTGACCCTCTGGGGGGCGCTGGCCATGGCGGCCACGGCAGTGGTCGGCGCGCTTTTCGGGACGGTTGCGTGAGCGGGTAACGATTGACGCCGTATGCCATGGTGCGCAACTGACATTGTTATCCGCCTGACCTGCCGGGGCTCATGGACAGAGGATTAATATTCCATTTGGGCAGATCACCAGTTCACGCGCACGCGCGCGTGAACTGGCCAACAGCGAGTTGAACTGATAAAGCACAGAGAAAAGAGAACAGAAGTCAATAACGACCTAAAGAAGTCTTTCAAGGGGCTCGAGTAGCAACATGAACATATTTCGTCATTTTTTCTCATATGTGCCGCCAGATCCACCACCAGAAGTCCCAAAAGACGACCCGCCGGACCCTAACGCAAACCGTTCGCTGTCCGACTCGTGTCGAGTCGCCAGGCGCAACTTGATCGCCGTTTGTGGCTTATGCCTCGCTTGGTCTACTGCACAGTTCGCACTAGCGAATCCGCGCATTGATGTGGCTGGTATGTCGCTCGATCTCAAAGATGCATCGATCCCTCTGCTCCTTGGCATCATTCTTATCTATCTTACTGTTCGTTGGGGGGTAGAGTTCGCAATGATGCCGCGCCATGTGCGTCGTTGGCCACTTGCTCAACTTGACTTTCGCATGGTGTTGTTAATTGCGCGGCTGTCTTTACTTGTAATCGCTACTAGCGCTCTAGACCGTTCACTCTGGACAGTGGTGCGCGTGGTTGCTGCGCTCGGCCTTCTTGCGGTTGTCTCGGCAGTTTTCAGTTTTGCTCTCATGTTCATTACGATGCCGATACGCATGCGGGCACGCGCACGCGCGAATAAACCCTCTGCGGCCAGTGCAGTGTTCGAGGCTGGATATTGGGCGGGTATATTCGCGGTATGTCTGAGCATTGCTAGTATTTTTGGACTCGGTATCGTCAGCTATCACTATGAACCTGTACGAAGTGCTATCTGGCCCGTGCCGCCCGACCCGGTCGCGCTCAGCATCTTTGTATTAACATTGACTGGGACTTTCGTAAGCCACTGGTTACTTAAGCCTGTGATAAGCAGTCTTTTTGCAGAACGCCCGTCTTACTATACTGAACGCCTGCCTGACGGTAATTTGAGGATTCACGTTATCCGGAAAGAAAAGGAGCCACTTCTTTAGCTACCCCCCTGAGGGTTCAACCAGACAGCGGAGAGTTCCGGGGACAGAGAGTTCCGGGGACATCCAAGATAAGTTTTGGGGGAGTTCAGGGGTCACCATACCTAATTCAAGAGAGATAAGGATGGTGTCCCCAGAATTCCACCGATCTTTGAAACGGATGACGACCGGACGTTTTTTCTGGCCATTCTGCCGGTGCATCCGGAGTTTCACAGAGCGGGAATTGAAGAGTCACGAGATGAACCTGTAAATGAACCTGTAAATGAACGACAGGAATGGTTTCTCAGCCAGCTAAGGGGGGGGGCAGAGCCGAAGGCGGAAGATTTGGTGGCTCACTGGAACGTTTCCCTCTCAACCGCCAAGCGCGACATCAGCGAACTCAAGAAGAAAGGTTTGATTGAATTCGTAGGGGCACCGAAGAAAGGATTTTATCGGCTCGCATGATGTCTATCACCTACCCGATCCTCACAATCCTGATCCTCTTGGTCTGAAACGACTGAAGGGGCCAGGCTGTTTTTTGAGGCTCTTCGACGTTTCAAGTGGGTTGAGGGAATAGCGACTTGAAGTTGAGCT
>CAZBEB010000009.1:0-155607 GCA_964490805.1 uncultured Geobacter sp. | reverse complement strand
GCTAACTTGGGTCCCGGAGCAATCCAGTTCTTGCAGGGCCGTGAGGGCAGCGAGCGGGGCCAGATCGCTAACTTGGGTCACGCTGCAATCAAGTTTAATCAATCCATTCAGCAGAGCCAAGGGCTTCAGGTTGGTCAAGGGCGTATTGTTCAGTAACAAGACTTTAAGAGCGGTTAATTCCACAAGCTGCCACAAACTTGATTCCAGATTGTTCGGTGCAATATTTCCTGTGGCCATTACCGTGTACCCACTATTTTTTATCGCAGAGCCGAGATTCAGACATCGCAAATGCTTCAGCTGAAATAACTCTTTCGGCAGTACCGTTAATCCAAGCTGCCCCAAATCAAGAAAACCGGTGCGAGTTTTGGCTACTTGGGCAATGCGTTCGCGGGCAATGGCGAGTCCATCTTGTATATTTTCCATTGGCTAACTCAATTTCGTTTGGGTGCGATCTGAGGAAAGGTGGATCTCTACTAATTACCCAGAAGCATCTCCACTTGTTTCCGTGATGGAAATTCCTCCACGTGATACCGTTCAGGATGAAACCCCTTGGGCCTGAATTCATCCGAAATCACGGATTTTGCATGATCCCAAGTCACTCTGAACGGCTCTCCCTGATAGCGGCGAGTGATCATGAATATAATACAGGGGCGGACTTAGAGTCCGCCCCTGACTTTACTGGGTATTAATTGGAGGCCGTTTCAGGATTTTGACTGAAATGCCATTAGGTTCCCAAGTTCACTTGGTCTTGTGGTAGGTTCTCCCATATGGCAGTACGATTAGTTCCCCACACGGAATACCGCAAAGAAATCCGAAAGTTTGGCAATCAACTACAGCTCTTTTTCGCTATAGTCGACGGCAACAAGCATCTCTTGACCACCGGGGTTGTTGGTGTCGTAATCGAGAAAATCCTGCATAAACTGAGACGGATTGTGCCGATTGAGCATGAGGAGCGATTCATAGCTCAAGAGTGCGAAGGGGTCGATATAGTCCGATGCAATGCCGATCCCATCCTCCCCCTGTCGGACAATGCGTCCGGGAATCGTTACTGAAATGGTAGCAAGGCCCTCTAGGAGATGGATGGAGATTTCCGCTTGTTCGCCCAGGGCAAATTTGCCGTCTACGGCCATATACATGCCATTCCGACAGACATTCTGAACTTCGCCGAATATTCGCTTGCCCCCCTTTTGCAGGAAGGCTGGAGCACTGAAATTAACGCGGGGATGGTTTCGCTGGCCCAAGTTATTCTCTCTTTGATGGAAATAGTAACTGTTGACGCGGCGAAGATAATAATTCAACATAATACATTAATCAAGGCTAACTGTGTCCCTTGCCCTTGGATGTACAAAGTCATGCACATGTTCTGGTGAGTTGATGTCAGATCCTTCTCAAGTCCCAATTAAATCGGCTACGCACCTCCATGTGCCAAAACATCAAGCAAAACGGACCAGGGACTTTGCCTGCTCCATGCTCGCCGCCCGCCGGATTTACCGCAATGCCTCAAGCCACCGGCTGGAGACGCTGGTCAGTCACCTCAGCCTCGAGACAGACGGAGTCTTTCACCGGGCCCTCGCCGATGCGGAGATGACAGCTCATCTCTGGACGTCGATAATCGGAGAACTCAAGGAAACCTATCGCCTCAGGCAGGTCACCTTCGAACTCATGCAATCCCTCGCCGCTGTGGCGAAGAAGGCAGTGCCGACCTATCTGGAACGGGTGGCGGCAGGGCATTGAGGTACTTCCTCCCACACCACTCGCAGTGGATTGCAACGATTGCAACATAGTAGAAACAGGCAACTGAGCCAAGAAAAGCTACCAACGTGGACTGTTGGTTGATCAGAAATCCAGAAATACGTGAAATAAATTGAACGGAGTGCAGGGTGGGGCTTTTTGAAAAAATTGAATTCGACCCGATAGAACCGGATAACCTGAGCAAAATTACCCGCTCGTCTCGGCAATGGACCGATGAAACCCTGGTGATCTCCTACGGGCCATGGGCGAAGGCCAAGGCCTTTTTCTACCTCCTGCTCGCCCTGTTCTTCTCGTTTATCCTTTTCGCGGACGGCTCATTCGTGCTGCAGATCGTGACAGGGGGCTTGTTCGTCTTAGGCGTGAGGTATCTGAGCGAGTGCCTTCTGACCCGCGATGTCACCTTTTCTCCGGAAGGGATCGTCAAGAGGGGCTACCTTGGGAAGACTGTCCTCCCTGCACGGGCATTGGTAGCAAACGTCACGGACAATCTCATCAGCGTATCCCACGGGTCCATCAAGAATTTCCGCGAATCGGTCATGATCCCCTGTTCTCTCATAGATGCAGAACAGAGCTCAGACATCGTGGCATACGTTGAGGATGTCTATCAGATAAGAACAACTCCCAGTACGAGCGGGGCCACTGCGGGGGGAAGTCCGCGTGCCAACCATCTCGCACTGGTCGCGTTCCACAAGGCGGTAACCTCCTATCGAACGATGTCCGCCTTCTTCGTCATCTTCGCCCTCATCGCGTTCTTTGCCGTCGTGCTCCCCGACCGGTTTAACGGTTTGGCCCCACAACTCCCCCATTTCCCGATCCGGCTGCTGTGCATCGTCCTGGCCATGATCGGCTTTGTCGTGCTGAAGAGTTTCTCCACCCCAGGGAGCGCATCTGGAACAGATTCCATCGAGAACCAGCTGAAGCAAACTGAAAATTCCTCGTTCCTGTGCGCTGTGGTGTCTAACGGCATGGCATTCCTGGGACTGCTCCTGCTCTTCCTCTTTGGAAACATGCTGGATTTTCTTGTCTTCACGTTCATGGGAGTGCTCACGTTCTGCGATTTTCACCCCCGGTTCTCAGCCTGGGAGAAGGCGGTCAAAGCGGTGGAGCCCGTGGTGTCCACAGAGGCTGCTGAGGCTTCGGTGCCCCTGAGGCGGTCATTCCAGGTCTCTCTCGTGCTCATGGGTACCCTCGCGGTGGCAAGCTACGGTGAGGACTCCCGGTACCTCTACAAGAACCGCCAGGACTGCGTGGATGACTGGGGGGAGGAAAACTGCCAGGAATGCCAGGATACGTCCGGCGGTGGCTCCGGTGGTGGCGGTGGTGGTGGGCGCATTTATGGCCCCCGGTACGGCAGTGGCGGGGGAAGGCCGACCAAGGCGATGGGGATAACGTCAGTCAGCCGCAACGGGTTCGGCTCCCTCGGAAGATTCCACGCCTCTTTCGGAGGATAACGGGTGAAGCGCATTGCAGTGCAACCACGGCCTGACTGGCGGGAACGGGTCGAGTCGGTCGGGATGTTCTACCATACCATTGATGGTGAAATCTATTGGGACGAGTCGGTATGCTACCGATTCACGCGGAGCGAAGTCGACGCCCTCGACCTGGCCACGGCAGAACTCCACTCCCTCTGCCTGGAGGCGGTTGAGGAAGTGATCCGGCAGGACCTCTTCTCCCGCCTCTGCATACCGGCGAGATTCATTCCGAGAATCATCTCCTCGTGGGAGATGGATGACCCATCGGTCTACGGCCGCTTCGATCTGGCCTGGGACGGCAGCGGTCCGCCGAAGCTCCTCGAGTACAACGCCGACACGCCGACGTCGCTCCTGGAAGCGAGCGTGGTCCAGTGGTTCTGGCTCCAGGAGACGCATCCCGAAGCAGACCAGTTCAATTCCATACACGAAAAGCTGATCGCTTTCTGGCAGCGGTGGCCATACCTGCAGCGGGATCCCGTTCATTTCGCATGTTCCGCCGAAAGCGTGGAAGACCTGGGGAACCTGGAATACCTGCGGGACACGGCAGTCCAAGGGGGCTTCGCCACGCACCGGCTGTTCATGGAGGAGATCGGCTGGGACCACATGGAGCGCCGTTTCGTCGGCCTCGAGGACGAGCCGATCCGCACCCTCTTCAAGCTCTATCCCTGGGAGTGGTTGGTGCGGGAAAAGTTCGGTTCTTTTCTCGCTGATGCCAATATCCGGCTCATGGAACCGGCGTGGAAGATGGTCCTCAGCAACAAAGGAATCCTCCCAATCCTTTGGGACCTCTTCGGGGGGCATCCGAATCTCCTCGAGGCCACTTTCGACAATTCCCCCCTGGATGGGGATTTTGTCCGCAAGCCCCTTTTCTCCCGGGAGGGAGGTAACGTGGAAATCCAGCGCGGTGGGGTGGTGCTCGGCACTTCTGGAACCTATGGCAGGGAGGGGTACATCTGCCAGCGCTATTCACCCCTCCCCTCATTCGAGGGGAACTATCCGGTCATCGGATCATGGGTGATCGACGGGGATCCTGCGGGAATCGGCATTCGCGAGGACCGCTCGGAGATAACCACCAACGGCAGCAGATTCATTCCGCATTACTTCGTGGAGGATTGAGATGGATTCAGTGACATTGTCGGAATCGCTGGGCGGAGTGAACGACTTCTTCATTCACTTCCTTTCAGCCTTGGTCTTGGTGGCACTCTTTACCGCCCTGTACGTGCGAATCACCCCCTATGCGGAATTCAGGCTGATCCGGGCGGGCAAGGTGGCGCCGGCCATCAGCTTTGGCGGGACGCTCCTCGGGTTCGTCATACCCCTTGCCAGTGCCATTTCCCACAGCGTATCGCTTCTCGACATGGTGGTCTGGGCGGTGATCGCCTTGGTGGTGCAGATTCTGGTATTCCTGGCGCTTCGCATCTGCTTTTCCGGCCTGTGCCGGGATATTGCTGCCGGGGAACTTGCGCCGGCGGTTCTGCTGGGGGTTCTCTCGCTGGCTGCGGGAATCCTCAATGCAGCCAGCATGACGTATTGACCTGGTCACGAAAGACCTGACACGGGGAGAGCGCAGATGCCCATGGAAGGAAGAGGTGCGGGATTTTCACAAAGGGGGAGCAACAAACGGTTGCTGCTCTTAGTTGGTATACTTGTCCTGTTGCTAACCATGGCATTCGGAATGCGAAGCAAGACAGCGAAGCTTCCCCCTCTCGAAATACAGTTGTCCGATACCACGCCCCGGGGCCAGGAAGTCTCTGCCGAGCAGCGCCAGCGTTTCGGTATAATCTTTCGGGAGAAGTTCGCAAAGAAGTTTCAGGGAGCGAAGGTTAATTTAGAAGGGGATGGTAACAATACTCTCCGAATTGAGTGGTCCGGTGTGGACCGGTCATTCGCCGCCACGATCATTGAAGAGGCGGAAATTATTGGAGACCTCCGGGACATGGGGTTTAAGCGCCTGATCATTTCCGATGGCCACAAGTCGACCTGGGATGTGGACCTGAAAAATTGAGATTCGAGGAATTGTTATGAAGCGGATTTACGGTGTTGCCCTGCTGTGGACAATCCTTTTTCCTCTGTCTGTATGGGCAAAGGAGCCATTACGCTTCATCGATGGGGTGGTGGTGAAAGTTGTTGACGGCCACACGATCACCGTCGAATCGGCAAACGCCGCATGGTCGCCTGGCGGCACTGAAGTTCAGCCGGCGGTAGATTCCGAGTATGATACCCAGCTCCCGCTCCTGGTTGCGGTTGGCCCACACGCGATATTTGAAAGGACGGAGCACCTATCTGCCCTTCTGGCTCTCAATGTGGTGCCGAAGTGACACAAACAAGATGAGGGATGATTCACCTGCCACCTGAAGAAGGCAGTCTCCTCACCGGAGAAATTATGGAATCTCCATGGGGTAAACGACTTGGCTTATGAGCCACAGCTTGAAGAATGGCGCATAGAACCGATAGTCCTTGGACTCATCAGGCTGGTACACCAGATCCATTTCCTCTAGCCTGGATAACGCCTTCTGAACGGTGCTGGGGCTGATATCTCCTGCCACCTTGCGAAAATGGCTCCCAAAGGGTTCTTTGCCATCAGTCTGCGCCAGAGCTTGTAGCACACGGTTTTGCTGGCTCGTAAGGGCCTTCCGGACTGCCGCGTAAACCGACATCTCAGTTTCCCATACCGACTCAATAGCATCCCTTATAACATCCCTGTCAAGCGTTTGCCCTGGTCGGGAAACCTCCCACAATGAGTTGCAGAGCTGCTGAAAATCGCCGGTGTTCCCGTACAGCATGTCATATAAACCCCGCAAGTGTTCAAATTCGATCTTGCGGCCGCCGGACTCAAAAAGCCCAATGACAACCGGCCCGATTTCGTCAAATGCAATCGGTCCTATTTGTAAGGAAAGAGCAGACTTGTAGAAGGGATACTTCGGATCCATGAAGATTTCATGCATCTTCCGCTTGATGCTGCCGGCGAATATGTAAGGTGTTTCAGCATGGGTCTGAATCTCAGACCGCATTGTCGCCAAAATATCGGCAGCGTTTTCAAGCCCTAATATCCCTTGGAATTCATCAAAGAAAGCTACCAGCGGTTTTTCCGAATGAAAGTCCTGGATGTAATCAAGAAGGTCCGTTATTGTGCTGACAGGAGGCTTAAAGTACCCCTCAAGGTGGACTTTCGGGACCATACTCGGCTGATCGAAGTCCTGGGTTATCATGCCTCTTACGCGTTTTCCGCGAGCCACCCAGCGACTGAAAAAGGGCGAACTCTTCTCAAGACGTTCAATACCCCGTATCGCACGAGTTATCATTTCTCTCTCGGTCCGGATCTCGTAGAAATCAACCTTGAGACACGGCAGCTCAAGGCGGCGGATAGCCTCGGCAATCAATGAAGTTTTGCCGACACGCCTCTCACCATAAACCATGATGTTCTGACCGGCACGTATGTAATTCTGAATCCGCTCAATCAGCTCCGTCCGGCCAAAGAATTCCTCGCCAGTGACGACCCTGCCATAAACAAAAGGATTTTCCATCTAAATTACCCTCCCAACGTTACGCTTTAAGCGTAACGCTAGGCAGGTAAAGAGTCAACATCAAACGTGGAACTGCTCCCTAATCCGTCCATGTGGACAAAATAGGGGTCACCATCTAGCCCACCAGATACTCTCCACGCCCGCACCGTGGACAAAGTACGTTGCCAGAAAGGGGCGCCAGTGTAGTTGGCAACATTGCTGCCATGCTGGCCAAAACTGCAATTGCAGTTTGTTCTCTGTAAGTACGCATTAGGCATTTATAGCTTTAATTCTGACAAGGTGTTTCCTACAGGCTCCTACAAGATAATATATGAGAATGCCATGAAGGACCGCAGTAAACACAAGTGCAAATACCAGAATATTACTTCCTATATTGACCTTGGCATTTGTCATGACTAGCAATGAAAAAACTAGTTGCAGTGCTACATCTATTGAAATGAGTCCAATAACTGTAGTTGTTTTTTCTTGCTTTGTAAAATAACGTCCATTTACTTTGCCGAACGACAAGCAAACCCAATATATTAAGCCGATTATAATGCCAGTATTAACAGCACTCCCAATATCAATTTTAAGGGCATTGAGTACCACTCCAACAATGACAGATAGCGCAATATATCCTAGAAAGAATCGCAATAGTACACCTTTTACAGTCATAATCTCGCCTTTCATATTTACTGATTCAAGCCGAACAAAATTGCTAGAACGACTATTTTATGCCCTTTTCCTTCTTGCCAACGGGGCCGGCCACGACCCGCCTGACATTACCCGCTTAGACACGCTTAGACACGCTTCTATATTCCCGGGAGAAGGGGGGAATCGCTTGTAACAATAAGCCCATAGTTTGTACCGCCAACATTCCTTCCCCCGATGGGATCTCCAATGAACTCAGAGCCCGGTTGAAGTCTCCTTGGCAAATGTCACATTGTTACCGTGGACAATAACCCCATTTTCGTAAATGAAATCATAATTCAAAAGGTAGGCCTTTGATATACCACGGTCTGAGTAACTTGCGGTCAGGTCATTAGACAACTGAACGTTGCGAATGCTATGAAGTTTGCCGTTGCTATTGGTCCCGCCTGACCCGAATATTGCCACAATGCTCGCCATGTCCTCTTCCCTTGTATGGCCGCTGCTGGTGCCATAGTCAGGATTAGGGATAAATAAGCCTTCGGTATCGCCTATTGTGAGGGCCGCCCCAAGGTTCATGATGGAACAAAGCGTATTGAGTCGCTGAGAGATTTCACTGATATCTGTCAACACCCCACTTCCTGGTGATTTAGACATGTCGAGCGCCAAAGTGGATGTATCTGAAATATCGCCATAAACTAGTATCGACCCGTCAAGCTTGTTTGTGATAGTGAGTGTACCGTTTGCAGCCGTGATCGATATAACATCCAGCATGACGTCAAGCTTGTCGTTGGGAGTTGCCGAATAGGCGCCGTTGATCGGGTCGAAATCGGTTATCCCATACTCTGTGAGGAGCGGAGACAGGAGGTTCTTGATTTTGCTTATTGCGTTTTTCAGCTTTGTATCGTCAATCTTTGTCGTGTCAGGTTTGCTCCCTGCGGCTCCGAAAACCGAAGATGGATCGGAGCCTGTGGCAAGCTTGAAAGCGAGGTCACTTATAGGGTTAATGTGGGCGTTGCCAGGGCCAGTTGCGACTGAGTATAGTGAAACCGGTAAATACACATAAAACGGATCACTAGCAACGGCGCTCAAGACAAGTTCTTTATTAAAAAAATCAGCCTTCAGAAGAAATGGGGGAGTGAGGCCGGTCACATCGAAGGAAAATTTGCCATCAACATCGGTGTTTACGGGACCTCGCACTATGCCATTGCTATCTTTAAGGGTTACCGTACCATTGATTGGCACACCGGTCGCCGCGACGCCTGACACTGTTGGTGGCCCGGCGGTACCTCCGCCGCCTCCGCCGCCGCACGCTGTCATGAGACAAAGTGACAAGAACAAGAACATCAAAACCACAAAACGAATACAGTGCATAAGTCAGACCTTTATATTTTTTTAATATTTGTTAACAATTCCTGTTTTGGTAGTCAAATAAAAAAGTAGACCAATCAGCATTCCCATCCCCTGCTTGACATCCTCTCCGCCCTGAAGGATGAGGATTCCTGACGGCTAAGCCGCTCGGCGGTCGATCTAAGAAACCTCCTGACCGTGTTTCGGCATAGCCCGGTGATCCGCGAGATCTCCCGGATGCTTTTGCCCTGCTTCTTGAGAATTCTGACTTCCATACACTCTTCCTTTCCGATCATGCCGACCCTCCAGGTCGGCTAGATTATCAGGAAGAGTGGGTCAATTTTCAATTTCCGAGGTGGGTCATTTTTACATTGCCGTTAACAGGTGGTCATCCCGTAAGCTTCCCTGTCCCAATCTGTATCTGTAGAAATAAAAATGTCCCAGGTTAATCTTGCCAGGATCTCAAGACACCATTCTCAAAATAGAGATAGTTGCCATCATATACCCATTGTTCGTGAATACCCCAGGATCCAGCAGTTCTGTTTATATCTATTGGACGTCCCCAACATGCAATTACCTGTGCCTTATTCATACCAATAAACACTTTGCCATTCTGGATCGCAGATAGAACCTTTTTCCCCCATTTTGCGCCAACGTTATTAGTATAAAATGCATCCGCTAAATTTTCTATAATGTCGGGAAATTCGACGCTCTCAATCAAGGAATTGTGTTCGACAAGTAGTACTATGTACTTATTGGTGTACTTGTAGTCGCCATAGCCAGATTCTTCGTTTCGTAAATATATATCTTTTATTTTTAGCTTCGTCATGCCAGTCATACCGAGCATTGGCTCTTTCAGCCAGACAGATGCTCCTTTGACTATTCCATTTTTTTTCAATTCATTTATTAGAGATGTTTGCTCCTTAAGTAATGCCTCTTGCTTCTCGGCCTGTTCTATTTCTTGTTCCTTTTTCTGTCGCTCTTCTGCAAGGTTGACTTCTTGTTGGCGCTGTAGCTCTTTTATCCGTTCTGCCTCTTGGGCAGCACTCTCTTCTGCTCTGGCTCTGTCTATATCATACTGATTAGTCAGAATATATCCGTTATTAGCACAACTATATAAAGTGTCTTTGTCTATGTATCCATTTAAACCGTTGTCAAATTTAACTTTGTAATAGAATTTTTTCCAAGGTCCTTTATTAAAATCAGTAATTTCCGCTCCAATGGGTCTCTTTGGAAGGACCAATTCCATATTGAGCGATTCATCGCTGTAAAAAAAAGAGACAACTTCTTTTTTGATCCAAATTTTTTCGCCAACTAACTTTTTATTGCTGTTATTTTCTTCTGTCGAAATAATATTGTTGAATTTAAGGTCTGCCACTAAACTAGAACACATGTAAAAGGCATCTCTATATCCTACATTAATGAGATAGCTTCCTTCATTTTCTGCTACTGCTTTTATCTTGAAAAATGTATCACTGCTTACTGTTAGCCTTGCCCCTCTATCTTTGCCTAGCCAACCGCGGTCTATTGCTTCAACCATATATATAGTTGTAGCATCTATAATCCGATATTCTTTTCCAATTTCGCTTTCATAACAATTACTGTAACAATAAGCTGACCTGCACATAACCATGATAAGCAAAAATAACATAACTGATCTCATTGCAGCTCCTTTTGTCTTGTGTCTTAAAACCCGAAACAAGAGTCGGTTGTGGTTGGCTGAATTCGTCTATTTTGTTAGAGTTAATGTTCTCATGGCAAAATCTCATTATTTTTGGGCGAAGCCCACTATAACTTTTTCGGGCCCTCTTTTGGGTACATAGACAACATGGATGCTGGAAACAGCAAGCACCATTTCTCTTCTCCTTCTATTGGGTACTCGTGACCCCTTGAAGAACTTAATTCTTTCTGAACGCTGCTGATGAATATTTTCAGCCGTGTTTCTGGCATGACTTTCTCCTGTTGGTTGCGATTACTCGGCTACACCATACAGCAAGGAAAGCACCCAATCGTGTGATTTGAACTTCTTCTGCGAACGAATTGCGGTGCATGCACGTCGTAGAGAGTCTGCTTGTTCAGGCGTTATAAACAAACGTGTTCCCGCGGCCAAGTGCAACATAAAATTCTCCGCGTGAGGTAATCTCGCCAAATTTCCCGGAGCGGTTAGCCGCGCAAACAACGGATACTCCAAAGGCAACACTATTCCGGGGGTACCCTTGACCTCCAATACAGCCCAGAACGATGACGAATTACTCATAACCCTCAATGAAAACCAGTCTTCCTCCTCGTTGATTGAAATATCCTCGTAAAAATAACTGGCAAAAGACTCCATCGGGCCAGGTTCGTCCTTATAGACGGCTCTCGAAGCGAGCGTAATGAGTGTATCCATATATGGTGCTACCGTTTTCCTGAACCTACCTTCTTCAATGTCGGTACTTTCTTCTATCATGGCGATAATGTTACGGGCCATGTAGTCCACAGGGTAAGTGGCTTCTTTATCACACGATTCAATAAAGTTCTGCAGTGATCGCAGCGCCTTTTCCACCTCATCATGCCGGCCAATTTCTCCTGCATAGGCATTGAGGTTTGTTAAAACGTAACGATCATCTGGGAAGCTACCATGGTAATCAGCATACAGGCTTTGCTGCAATCCAATCAGATCCAGAAAGCGGCTTGCCTTAACAGATTCACCCTTATACGCCTCACTTTGGATCTTATATGCCAGAAACAAACAATCTGACCGTCCGATAGGCAGAGTGCCATGTTCCAAGTATTTTTTCAGAATTACTGTAAAACTCTGCCTAGGAGAAGAAATGTAATCAACAGTCGTCTTTCTGAAATCGGGCAACTCCAGAGCACCTTCGATTTTTTCCCGGGCGACATCCGACACATTCTCCCTGGATACCAGCGAAAGCGACCTAAGAATTTCGTAAGTTTTTTCTGAAATTCGCACCGATAGCGTCTTGTCCTTTGCCATCAGCAACCTCCTGACCATTAATTGATATGGTTCCAGCTTATATCAAGAAAAGCGTATGTCAAGACGATATTTGTCATGTAGTACATTTTTTGTATTACATTATTGATATTACCATCAGTTCATTGGCTCCTGGAGAACCGGCACTCTCGCCTGATTCTCAGGTGTCGAATCAATTTAGAAGGTCTGGCGACCTTGATAAAAAATAGGGGGCTATCGCCCCCCGCCTTTCCCAACAATGTGTCTTGCCTTCTCAGAACCTCAATCCAACCTTCACCCCAAAAATATCCGACTCCGACTCCGGCTGGTAAGCTCCCTCTGGTGACAACGGCGATTTACCGAAGGTCATTCGCTCATAATAGGCAGCAATCCGAACCATATCGAACCAGCCGCCAAGCTCCACATAGGGCGTGACGTCTTTCCCAGGTTTGACCGTAATTCCGAATTCGTCGACGTTGTTCTTCACCGACACGGGGAACTTGGCGGACGCCTCCCCAAAGAACCCCCACCGGTCATTTCTCCACCGGTTCGTTTCGAGTCGCAGTCCCGCGTAACCATAGATGATCTCCCAGTCTTCCGTATATCCCTGGGAAGCCCCAAACCCACCTGTGGCCGGATTTATCACCCCAGAATCATCAATCTCCCGCGACCATGCCCGATAGCCAAATCCAAGCATCGGGTCCACAACTACCCTGTCGAACCAGAACCGCCACGCTGCATCGCCTTCCACCTTCCACGAAAGATAGGTACTTGTGGTTTCTGCGGGAATACCACTTTGAGTGTGACCATCGTAATCAACATCGCCATAGACGAATTCTCCCCTGAAACGAAGGGGCATCTTCCCCGCCAAAGCTCGGTAGCGGTAATCAAGGCCAAAACCAAAACGAGGGCCATCTTCCTTTAACAATTCCTCGCCTGCGTCACCGGTCTCTTTCCAAGTGAAGTTTTCAACCGGAACGTAGACCCAAATTTCATGCTTGGGTAACTCACCTGCAATACAAGTAGAAACAGCAGAGAGAACAACAATAAATACCGTAAATAACAGCCTCATGCGAAAATGCCTCCTCTTCACTCGAATGGATTGGTAACCGTTTCCGGTTTATTGATATTTACAATTTCCGGTAATTCTTCGGCCTCGAGTGCTTCGACCGTTGCCTTCATGACCTCAAGCAGCTGACGTGCTCTTTCGAGCCCTAATTTGTCCAGGGTAAAGTCGATGCTGCCGTAAAGTGAAACCCGGTCAGTGCGGTTCTCGATGGTCAAACCGTTGATCTGGATGACCTCGGTTTCATTCCTGTACGGAAATATTGTGCTCCGCGACATATTTATTCACCTCTTCCATCGGGTCTAATCCCCGCTCTCTTATCAGCTGGATAAGCTGCATTTCCTTATCTGTCGGGAAAACACTGAGCTTTGCGGCAAGCATCCTTGCTTTGGCCGCATATTCACCAACAGGCTTGCTCCGCTCCAAGTGTCGGGCGACATCCAAAAGAAACTCTGCAATTTCCCTCATATCTTCGTTCGCCATACTCACCGCCTTCTTTTCCTTTCCTTGAAGGGTTTTGGCTCAGGAAGAGCCATCAGCCGCTCTTTCTGACCCTGTTTGAGAGAGGGGAAGAGATCAAGGACCGCCAGTTGTTCAACCTGGGAAATCGACATCCTCTGAGCTTGGCCATTGGCGGTATTCTCCACCAGATATGCCCCCCCTTCCCTTCTGCGGTCATCCCACACCGCCTTGAACAAGTGAGTAGGCACGAGAACCCTTCCCTTGATCCGCCGTAAGCTGTTCCCATAGAACAAGGGCCCGGTCACAACATACAAGCCCCCTCTTTGATTTGTCAGATGTCTGGTTACGCCCTCAACGTCACTCCATACCCCCCGGTTGTTCTCCGGATCCTGGGGGACAATGTTGGCAAGCGAAAATGCCTCATATTGGGATTGTTCACTCGGCATATCTGCTGAGGGTGCAATGTGTCCACGATCAAAACCAGTCCGAGTAAAGTCCCAAAGGTTGCTTCTTTCGGCGAACGCAAGATCTGGATCCGGATGAAATTCGTTATTTCGAACAAGGCCCTTGGCTTGTCTGATGCGATCCCTCGTCAAATACTCCGCCGAATAGAGTGGCCCCTTGGTGATTCCAGAGTGCATGGTGCCATAACCTCCGTAGCAAATCTCATGAGTCATGACCTGCATCTTCGGATTGAGGATATCCGGTGCTTGACCACCGAGAAAATGCTGAGGGCACTTTGTCTGTCCAGCAGTGGCTATGCTGGAAGTTGCCAGCAACACCAGTAGTTGCAATGCAAACCGCCTCATTCGAACCCACCTTTGAAGCGCCTTACGGCCTCAAGCAAGCACCTTTCGTATTCTTCGGCAGCAACTTTCTCGAGCCCATCGGTGACCAGTTCCGGGCATCCGGCAGCAATTACATCCGCAAACGTGTCATAACCGACAACCTCAAGTTCAACGCCCTCTTCCTTGCTGGTTGCCCTTACTCGATATTCTATTCCGCGGAACGATTCACTGAAGTCAACCGACCGCCTCCCCTCGCAGATCTCCATTTATCACCCTTTCCTGCTCTCGAGCGAGAGGTGTGCTTTGTCAATGGTCACATAGACACACTTGAGACCATCAAACATGTTTCTGTTTGTTCTGCCAAAGAGACTCCGTGCCTTCTCTGCCACCTCTGCCGGCACCTTGAAAATTACCCGTCCGTTGTGCTCCGCCATCTTCACGGTTCCCAAACCGGTGAAGACAACCTCTTCACCTTTTCCCTCGACAAGCGACATAAGCCTGAAATCAACGACTTGTTCCATTGACGCGAGTCGTTGACGGTATTCAGCAACGGTCTTCTCCGAAGATATCAGTGCCTTTTTCAGGCTCGTAACTTCCTGCTTCAAAGAGCTGATTTCCTGTTGGGCCGTTGCAAGCTCGCGGCGGGATGCTTCATATTTCGCCTGAAGTCCCATATCTTCCTCTCCGCCCCGGGCCACCAAAGAGACCACTTTCTCCTTACGGGCCTTATTGGCAACTCTTTGTTCCACCGGCGTCGTAGCTTCACCCGCTGTCCTGGTCGCTTTCAGCTGAAGACCCAGGCCCTCCCCCTGTTCGACCGAGGCAGGCACTTCACGTTGCCCTGCAAGACTTACGAACGCGGCGCACATATAACCAACCTTACGATCGGAGGCAACTTTGACCTTAAACCACTTCCCGTCTTCGCTCCTTCCGATGACATCGACCTTTTCACCTTTCGGGTAAGCCTCGATCGCAACCGACTCGCCGGACGGTCGTTTCCTGAGCTTGAGCATATTGCCCGATGTTTGCCCCGACTCTCCCCAGGCTGTGGAGGCAAAGGTAACGAGAGCCAGCAGCAGTACCATCCTCTTCATCATATGAATCTCCCTTTTCGTCACCCGATGGACATCATCCCGAAACCTGCAGCTACTTCTCTAAATTGCGAATGGCCGCCAGGACATACGGCTCTTGGATCTGCTCAGACCCAGACAAAATCCTTTTCTCCTTCGTCTGAGAATTTACGATCAAAACCGTAGGCGTCACTCTCACACCGTTGCCCTGCAGAATTGCCGTGACCTCGGTCGACAGCTTCATGATCGTCGAAAAGTCTGCCATCTGGAATGCAATGCCGTGCTTTGCCAGCGCATTTTTGATTGTGCCTGCATCAGGAGCCCTTGTTTTGGCTGAAACCTCCATCAATGCTCTTCGCCCCTGGAAATAATGGCGCTTCTCTCCCACCAGAAGGCTGAGATGAAAAGGCATGAATTCATAGGTTTCCCGATGGATCGGCATATCCAGGAAGGTGTATCTCGCCACTTTGCCAATTTTCGGGGCCATTTTCTCGATGGCCGGTTCAGCCTTTCTGCAGTAGGAACAGAACCAATCGGATACGAAATACACCTCGACTTTCGCCCCCTTCTTCCCGAACCAGATATTATCCATCTCTCCTGCAAATGCAGGTTGCTGGACACCGGTGAGAGCTATGAAAAGCCCAAGTGCGAAGGATACCGCCATTACGAGCACTGGAGCCGATTTACCGAAACCCCGCTTCATGTTTGTCTCCTTGTGAATGATCAGATAAATGCCTGCCATGAGAACGAACGCCGCAATGGCAATGGTGACGCACACTGGACACCACTGCCCAATTTCCTCTTTCTGAACGTGGAGGAAGTAAATCTCCGCTCCGGATGCGGCAGACACGAGAACCGCAAAAACACCGGTGACGATCACAGAATTACTCCGAAAATGGTTGATGACTGCAAGTGCCACCGAAAAGAGGATGCCTACCGTGGCGAACGAAAGTCCAAACAGTCGGTATTCGTGTGCCGCAGTACAACCTCCTGTGCAGATATTGAACGCCGAGAGTATCGAACCTGTGAACACCGTCACAATACCGGCCCAGATGATTGAGTTGAGTGAGAGGGTCAGTTGTAGACTGCGGAGGCGGAACACGTTTCTTATCTCCAATCATTTTTTTCATTCAAACAGCGGACGCAAAAACCCCTCTACCATAATCTCCGGCAGGCTGTTCGTTTATTTGGTGCAATTAAATCGAGTAGTAGTAGTGGAGTGATGGTAGAAGTAGTTAAGGTGGGGAGGATTTGAGGCCGACTGAGGGGAAAGAATTCACGCCCCCGGTTTTGGCCTAATTTACTGCGGTCGGGAGCGTTGCTGGAGTGAAGATATCGCCGCTATCTGCTGGAACGTTAGAGTAGACCGGGCAAAGGCAAAGAGGGTTCATCCTCCCTTGTCCGAAAGGTCCGTGTCGATACAACTTTTACAGGATGCACGGGAATCATCTGGTCGACGATCGAATCAACCTCCCCGTAGCCCTTTTTTTTCTTGGAGCGGTACAGTTTATTCGCTTCTGCCAGGGCTTCCTCCAATGAATCGAAGTGCTCCACCATCACCCTGACCTTACAACCTAACCTACCCCACGCACGAATGATGAGCGGCCCGAAGAGCCCGGGAGCTATCTCGATCCGGTAGAACCTCTTCCTGTTCAGTTCCTGGACGATGCATACCAATTCCCGAATGTCGTAATCCTGGAAGGGTTCGTTCTCCGTTTCCATGGCTACCTCCCGATCAACATCCCCGTCAGCTGAGCCACCAGGCTAACCTCCAGGCCCAGATGCTCGGCACTTAAGAACCCCCTGAAAAAGGCTGTGGCGAGAAATATCACCACAAGGCCGGCAGCCGTAATCTCCTCACTCGGTGTGAAGGTCTTGTAGAGATCAAGCGCCAATCTCTTGCCGACGGACGGTGATGAGCCGATCGGTATCCCGTGTTTGCTCAGGGCGTCCAGCATCACATGCATAGTTACTCCAAATACGAGAAAAAACAAGAGGTAAGGCAGCATGGAGGGGTTACGCCATTGCCATAGAAAAATGAGCGACGACAGCACAAGGTACGGATATGGCCAATGGGTGATAGACCGATGCTTTACTAATCCGCCAATTTCGAGGACATCCGGGAGCACGGCGCCGGCCGCCGCAATGCCTGCCGATAGAAACCCTCCCGTCATCGAGTAGACGGCAAGGCCCGTGACTATTTGGTGATTACGCCAGCGCATTTCCTAGAATTACTCCCAACCGTGGGACCAACCATCAGTTTCGATCAGGTGGTCTTTGCGGCTTGAGACCAATTGATCCTCCACCCACTTATCATTAAGGCTGGCCGACACAACTGGTGGTGGCTGGACTGCCTGGGCCCCAGGCCACTGCCGGATCTCATAATGCAAATGAGCACCTGTGCTTCGCCCGGTATTCCCTGAAAGCGCAATTACCGTAGTGGTAGTAACTGGAGTGCCAGCTGTCACCAGTATCCTCGAGAGGTGCCCGTACATCGTAAGATATCCGTTACCATGGTCCACAGCAACAAGGTTGCCGTACCCCTTGTACGAACCGGCATAGCTGACCGTACCGGACTGAGTAGGACTGACAGGAGTCCCAATCGGGACAGCAATGTCATATCCGCGGTGGTACCGCATGCGGCCAGAGCCAAAAGGATCCTTTCGCCATCCAGGCATTGACGTCAATTGTCCAAAGGGGACAGGTTGAGCGGCATACGAAGGAAGACTTGCTCCCACGACCAGGACTATAAGCAGGGAAAACGTAACACTCTGTTTTTTTCTGTCTTGCATTTTCAAAAAAAAACCTCAGAATGTCTAACAAGTCCGTGTTGGACGGAGGAAGCTACCATGACATTTTGGGAAAAAGCCCATAAAGAAATTCAGTTCGTCGACATTGTCATGATTGTGCTGACGCCGGTGTGGTCTATCATAGCTGGGCTCAACTTTCTGAACATCATTGATGCCAATCTTTGGATCTTCCATTTCGCCTTTGGAGCCTGTTGGACCCTCTGGGCGGCTGGATTTCATACTCGATGGAAGAGAACCGGGCTTGAGCTTGAACGAATGGCCAAAGAAGCCCGCTTCCATTGTCACATCGATGATCGTACCTCTGCAGACATGACTTCAATGTTTACCCCCAACAGACGGCGTTAGGTTTGCGATAACGCCGTCTGCTTCTATGTACCTGAGCCCCGATAAGACCGAGGGAAAATTCTATGGGAACTTCCAAATATCTCTACAACCTGCTTCCTATTGTTGTCTTCGCGGCGATCCCGGTGACCTTATTGTGGTTTTGCTGGCGACTTTATAAATTCTACAAATCAACAATAACAACCAAACATAATGATTCTGTCACGGGTTCCTCGGGCGGAACGATACACAAGGTTGAAATGGGATTTGTTCGGCCAACTTATCAAGATGATCTTGTATCCGACAAAGAAACCTCGGGATGGTTAGATTACACGTGTGCTGCTTCTGGATCCCCTGGGGTTCCTCCAAAGCACCGTGATTGCCCATAGTACAAATTCATCAATACCTGTCGGCGTCAAATTCCTCAGTCAATACTGCATCAAACTCTAACAAGTCCGTGTTGGACGGAGGAAGCTACCATGACATTTTGGGAAAAAGCCCATAAAGAAATTCAGTTCGTCGACATTGTCATGATTGTGCTGACGCCGGTGTGGTCTATCATAGCTGGGCTCAACTTTCTGAACATCATTGATGCCAATCTTTGGATCTTCCATTTCGCCTTTGGAGCCTGTTGGACCCTCTGGGCGGCTGGATTTCATACTCGATGGAAGAGAACCGGGCTTGAGCTTGAACGAATGGCCAAAGAGGTATGGTGCTGTTATAGAACAGATCCACACGATCGGACATCACCCCATTACCGCCGAGGTAAAGATTAAGCAGCAGAAGTCTCCGCTTCCGGCTGCTTAGTATTCTGTTTCAACACACTCAAAGCCCCTTTCATCTCGTACAACTTGGGGAGATCCATCTCCACAAGTACATGTCCCACATCGATCACACTATCAGTGAGAAAAGTTACGAGTATCCGAGGCGAATCAATTAGTTTTGGCAACATCTCATCGTAAATTGGCAAAGCCACCCCCCCGGCAACCGCCACTATCCCTTGGTCCCCAATCCTCAAATCGACAGATTTTGAAACCTTGACTGGTCCCTCCAAGGCCCAGACAAGCGCCTGATATCCATCTTGCATTTGAATGTACTTGAATGGATACGTCACAATTTCTTACCTCCTTTTTTGAGCAACTGAGAACCCCTGTGATGGTAATACCGTTCCTGCCTCCGACTGGAATGGAGGAGCCCCTGCCCCAAGGCCTTTCATAAAAGCACTCCTACTGCCTTCTGGAATCACTGAATTAATAGCCTCTCCTATACCATATGCTCCCCAATCCGAATTTCCCTGAGGAGCCGGAGGGACAACAGACCTGACAGCGTCTTCGACAATTTTATTCGCCCTATCCACGCCAGCACCCACCTCATTGGCCGTACCTTTAATAATATTTGCAGAATTCCTTCCTGTCCCATCAAAGAATTCTGAAGGCATTACGTTGTCATAAATATATCCGGTTGAGGCATCCTTTGCGTTGGGCGAGGCAACTTGGCCCCAGAAAACCAAATCAGGTGAAATGGGTGAACTGTTGATCTTTTCCATCTCACCGCCAACTGTACCCATATTGTCTTTCACAACATTAAGATAACGTTGATATCCTTTGGTGTTTGGCTCGCCTATCCCTTGAAGTGGGTTGGATGACTGAATTTGCCTGCGCAGGTTCGCCGGAGCATCAACAGGTTTCGGCATAGAGTTTTGCGCTCCCTCCAGTCTCTCCGCCGTATCAGCTGCTACACCAATTACATTTTCTCTGTTTGGCATCTTTGCTGTTGGCCCTTCAACACTTGGCAGCCCTCCACCATCCAACTGGAGGCCTCGCTCAGCAATAAACTGATTGCGAAGTTGATTCAGATGCGCAACGGACTCTTTTGTCCCAGAAGAGGCCAGATCTTGTATCTGGTTAGCGGCGTTGATATCTCCCTCTACCCCACCACCGTTCTTCTCGCCAAGCCACCGGACAAAAGCTGTATCCAGAACGGTCCTCGACGTTTCAGCCATGCGCATCGAAGAGGTTCTTGCCTCTTCAAGTGCTTTTGTCCGTTGCTCGGAGGCTGACACCTGTTCTAGAGCATTTGTTGTTCGAGTGAGAGACTGAGCTTCACTGATTCCCCTTTGATCGGTAGCAGACATGTCTGTAGATTTCGACCGTGCAGTACTGTCTCTCCAAACCTTACCTGCTCTCTGACCAATCTGCCGAGATTCCTTCTCTCCGAATGACATGTTGTATGTGTGGCCATCAGAAGTCCTTACCTGCACAGTTTTTCTTCCACCCAATTCAGTACCAACATTTCCGCCACTGCCAAGAAACTCGACACCAGCCTTCGCACTTGCTGTTACAGCAGCCCAAGCCTCGCTACCTTTGTCGATTACATTTCCATGGCTATCAGTAATGGTTTGAGCCTTCTCCGCAAGCTGGGAAACCGCTGTTTCTACCGCTTTTGATGTCTCATTCATACCTGTTCTTACGACTGAGGACCGCTGAGCTATCGAATTAAGAGAAGATCTGGTATCTGAATTTGACCATGACTCTATGAACCCCCAGCCCACATTCTGTAGATGACTGGCTGTTTCCGCCCGGGAATCAGATATGCGAGCTGAGTAGGCTTCCTCAATTCCTGCAGAGTAGTCAAAATTCATATGGAATCCTGACGCATCTTGCAGTAATCCGTTGGATCCCCACGTCAACTTCATCAGCCCCTTATCCGCAACTGTAGTCTGATCGCCCCCAGTAACAACTTGCGAGAAATTGAATCCTCCAATGTTTCCGATCACACTTCCTTTCATGTCCTCAAGCACCTTGCCGGCCATGAAATGATGAGCTGCCTCTTCACCACTCCACCCATTTTGATCTGCCTGAGTCTGTAAACGCTGCATTGTCGTGGCAAAAGCGCCTGGATTCATCTTGAACATACCCTGGATACTGCGCATTGATGCCTCGGACATGCCCATGCTATGTCCAATAGCCACGCCTACACCCCAGTTTCCAACGGCGCCGATGTTCCCCGAAGTTTCCATCCTTCCCATCCCAGATTGCGTTCCCATATAACTTGGAATTGATCCGGCTTCAGCAACTCCGCCAACCGCCTTAATACCTGAGCCAGTTCCAGCAACAAGGTTGCCATAAGCTCCCATTTCCCTAACTGCCTGGGGCACTGCCGCTGCCCATGAAGTTACCGGGGATGTCTGCGTGAGAGTTGTTATAGCTTGACCTTGCCCCACCACATCTTCTGTCCTGCTTGCCCCAATTCCGCCGGCAGCTGCCACGTGCCCCTGAAGGCTACTCCCCATCTGGGTTATTGCGTGTCCACCAAACTTCACCAGCATGCCAGTGAGCGCTGTTGCCAGCATGAGCCCACTGAGCCTGAGCGTCCCGAACATACCGAGGGCCTTGACGGTCGAGTCGGGGAAGAAATACAACGCATCTAGCCCTAAGCCTTCGTTGCGCACCTTCTCGTAGACGCTATCCGCATACGACATGGCGAACCCATGCAATATCGCATCAACCACGCCCCAAGCAGTGAGCCAGACAAAAAAGCCGAAAATGATGCTGGCAATTTTCCCCGCCATGGGTGTTGGCAGGAAAATCACCAGAATCGGAATCAGGGCCAAGGAAACCGCCGTCAACACTCCCCGCAACATGGGATAGAACTCGTTGAATGACTTCATCGACCCCGACACGTTGGTCAGGAACTGGTAATTGCTGACTTGCTGAGTGTTGCCGCTCTGGTATGCACTAACGAGACGCTCCGTGACGAACTGCTGCTTTATGAATTCATCAAGGGTCAGTGCCCCCAATCCAACCCACGACTGAGCATCGTTGATCGCCTTCCTGCACTGGCTCAGTTGAGTAGCATCAGTGATGTTGTACCCAAGCTCCGTACATGTGGACTCGATGTTCCCTGAGAGCGTCTCCGGCGTCATGTCGGCAGAAATGGCATCCCATGCTTCAGTGCATGTCGCAGAGGCTCCAAGCTTGTCCGCTTCGGAAAAATACTTGGTGAAAATAGACGAGCTCTTCGCCTTGGCGAGACTAGTAGCCAGGCTGGCCGGAGTCCGCCTCAGCTCATCAACCGAGAGGGTGGATGACGGGTTATTCACCGCAAAAGTAACGCAGTCCTGAATATACGCATCAAGATTCTGCACCAGGTACGTGGAGTCTTTTGGTGAAAGCGTTTTTGTCGTTATTGAATAGAGCCCCAGGAAGCCTTTCCCACCGGCCTGGCTTTGAAAGCTCCCTACAGCACTTGAGTCTGAGACGATTTCCACCAGTCCCCGCTCGATATTGTTAAATACTCCCGCCACAAGTACGATCCCGTTGGGTATGTTGGCAACCTCCTCGTACTTGTTCAGTACCTGGTCGTAGACATGGAGTGAACCCTTAGGAATGAAAAGAGCGATATAGAAGGTGATCCCCAGGAGCATGGGTACAGTCCAGCCGAGAATGCTTCCATTCCCTCCAGATGTAATCTTCGCCAAGGCTCCCAGGCCTGCAAACGTACTTGCCGTCACAATTACCGTGAAGAAAAGAGCCTGATAGCTGTTGTTGCCGAAGATGGCCGAAATCAGCTTGAACGCTGAGACAATCGGCTCAAATCCGCCGTAGCAGTAGTATTCCATGGTAGTCGCCAGGGCAGCGGAGGGAGCGAAGGCTACCAGCACGCTGACGATAATTGCTGTCTTTATCGAACGAGCCATTTCAACTCCTATCAGAATGCCTTGGTTTCAACACGGATGATGCCGGCCTTGATGAGTCGCCGATTGCGCAAGGACGCCCAGAAATAGGCAACAAAGGGGATAATCACAAAGATGATCGACGATATGAGGACAAAATAGGCCGACGTAAGAAAGATTGATTTGAATCCTTGGACCCAGTAATAGATGCGTGCAACTTGCTCTGTGGTCATGTTTGCGTAGTAGAATTTCGACGTCACCCAGAGAATATTCTTGTCGGTGAAGAGAAAGAAATAAATCGTATGGAAGGCGATGAAAACGATGACCGCTTTGAGGAACGCTCCAAAGAACATACCCCCCAACAGATTGCGCACCATGGACCGGGTGTACTCCCCGATGTAGGAGGTTGAGGACTTGGCGATGAAGGCGGCGTATCCCATGCTGAAACAGAGAGCCAGCAGTATCGCTGAGAACTTGTCGATGATGTTTGGGTTCGCATTGCCGAAGATAGGTATGTATCGCTCGATGGCTCCAATGGCCACGGGGGTCAGCAAGGCAGAAATCATCCCGGAAGCAAATGAGCTCCTGAAACCGACCTCCATGAATTCGATCCGCTGCTTCGTGGTCAGGAAACGGGAGTTTATGATGCACCCTCCCAGCTCGTTGGCAAAATTCTGGTCGATATAGGAAATAGCCTCGAGGAGCCCCTTCGGGTGAATCTCCGCCGAAGGCGGCATCGGCATGATATCTGGTTGCGTATTTGAGCTGTTATTCGACACAGGCTGCTCCTACCAATGGATTGAACGAAAAAGGCCCATCGCCCCCGCCCCGTAAGCAATGATTGCCGCCAGTACGATACAGACACCAGCCAATGTAGGATTCCTTTGTCGGATACCGACGTAGAGAGCTACACAAAGCAGGGAATAAAAGAAAAAACGTGCCCAAAAGCCATGCAGCACCGTGGCGAACAATTTCTGCCAGAAAGCCGTGTAATCCTCCGGCCTCATGTGCTGGAGAGGATTCAGCTTTTCAATGGCTGGTAATTCCTGGTGTACCGGTACAGGCATTTCCAATCCTTTCAGAAAACCGGGTGTGCCTTCTTCAGCACTTTTGCTTTTGCAATAAATCCGTAGTAGCGCCCATCATATGAATCCTTGTGCTCTCCCATGGGGAGAAACATGCCAGCCGGGACCTTCCCGTTCCAGACAAAGTGTTGCAGCTTCATCCCGTTCAGAGCCGTGTCTTTGGCCCTGCCGATATACTCCCCGTTGCACGTCAGAACCTTGTTGTTGTCAACGTGAAGTACATCCCCTTCATCACACCGAACGAGTTTAACCATGGTCTGCTCAATCCCGCGGGTAGCAACGCTTGAGTGCCGGAACAACACGAAATCCCCACGCCCGATCTGCGACGTGTCATCATCTATCAAATAGAGCCTCTTATGAAGGGATGCCGTAAGACTGAGGACGAAGTACCGGGGAAGGGTGAAACTTGCCGTTATTGCTGCAACCACAATGCAGGAAACTGCAAAGACTCGCTGTCTCTTGCTAAGGCTTGATAATTTCCACATTCTTCACCACCAGGTCACCCATAAGAACAGCCTTGTTCTTCGGTATTGAGGCTACGGTTGCTTCAAGCTTGTCCATTTCCACTTTCAAGCTGGCATCATCCAACCGCCCGGCAAGATAGTCTGCCTTTTTGGCTTCAATGAACGTCCTGATGTCTACGGCAACGACCTTTTGAGCATAGAAATGATCATAAGCCACAACGGAAGCTGTGGATGTTATGGCGCTCACTACAATGGCCAGCAATGCTGCGGTTGTCCTGGTTACTCCGCAGGCGGACGGTGTAGACGGCTGCGGCGCTACCGTCGGCGCAGTCTTTTCTTCAGTAACGTCTGGCATTTTCCCCCCTGTTACCTCGCGTGGTCTATGGTATAAGGGCGCAATGGTCCCTCTACCATAATCTCCGGCAGGCTGTTCGTTTATTTGGTGCAATTAAATGAGGGTATTTTGACGGGGATACAAAGAAATGCAGAATTTCAGGGGATACAACCGAAGAAACAGCAGGAACACGACGAGGACGTTAGTTTGATGCAAGCCGCTTGAGGCTTTCAGACCCCGAAACCTGGCGAATTTTTTCCAAATTGAATTCAAGAGCAGCATCTCCATACACGGTCCAGAATGAGCCCACGGAAACATCTTCGTTACCCTCACTCTGGTCAGGGATATTCACCCTCACCCCTCTCGCGTAAACGGTTGCTGGAACCTGTGTGATTCCGTAACGTCGAAACAGAATCGGATCAACAAGGACGTTCGCGTTGACCATCGCACACTGTTCACCTACCGTAAGGTCACATGAAGCCTTTTCTTTTAACACGTCGGCAATGAAGCTCGTAGTAGGGCCTATCTTCTGCATGCCGCCAATGAAACCTCTCATCACCAAAACGATTTTCTTCGGATCGTTCATTCGACTGACAGCTGCTGCATAGTTCCTAATGGTTTCAAGGGGCATTGAGGAGGAAATGAAGATGTAAATCCGCTCATCATCCTTCAGGCGAGTAGGTGCGGCGATGCTTTTTTCCTCTTTCGTGCCTTCCTGCTTCAATCCACCTCTTTCAACCGGGAGGTCCTTTAGCTGCTCATGGAACATCTCCCGTTTAATTCTCTCCGTCTCCGCCGCGATTTTAGCCTGGTACGCCGGAGACTGATAAACAGCGATAGTTTTTGCCGCCTCCACCTGCATTTCCCGCTCAAAACGATTTTTCGGAATGCTCATGGCATTTGCCTTGAGTTCAGCATCCTTCAGAGTTTTGGAGAGATCCGGCATGGTCAGCCCCTGAACCGTCTGCTTCCCCCATGGTTGACCGTCACGATAGACCGTAACCTCTCCATCAAGGTCAACAAACACCCGCCCTGCCCTACCCTGACACTTGCCAGCTACCCCAAGATGCACGGTCTTAGCAGCCTTATCTACCTTCTGGGCAACATAACACTCATCGGGCGTGCCGATAAAGCCGCCTGCCTTCACCACGGCTGGCGCCATGCTCACAGATAGTACAGCTGCGATTATTGCGTAACGCCTTGCGTCACGTTGTAGCCAACACAGCACACCCGCCTCCTCGTGACTACCCACAGAAATTCGTCCGCTTTCCCCGCTCCACCAACCACAGGATTTTTCCCGTCGCCCCAAATAAGAGCTGATCGCCCAATGGGGACACATTGATTACCAACCACGGGTCGGGCAATCTGCAGCCTGTAGTTGGATTTGACCATGAAGGGTGTCAGTACACCACGGTCCGAGCATTCGTCGATCCCTGTGTCCCACAGGGCCCCTTCTCTCCCAAGTTTGAAAATCAGTCGTGACGCCGTTGCTGCCGCCGCTGTCGTTGGATCACTGGTCGCTGTCGTTCCTGTCAAGGGATACGATGAGCCCCAGGAACCAAGACACCAGAAAAGCGGGTCAATCGGATACCCGACTGCAGCCGCTACCGAATCGGCAATGCACGACAACTGGGTGACTGGGTTACCGAAGGCCAAGGCTTCAGGATTGATCAGAAGAGCAAGAAGGTCATCCGACCACATGTCGTCGACCTCTGTCATGTACCCAAGATCGAATGCGTTCCGCTCAAGGCAAGGCATATCTGTGAATAGGCCAACCAAGCTGTAGGCGGGGAAAATGTAATGATGCACATGCTGAAATGATTCGCGCGTTTGATCCACACCGCCTCCGCCACGCGAATCGCCGGATTTATAGCCTGGAGATGGATTCGACAATTCCGCTCCAAGTGCAGGGAAATAGTAGGGGGTCTTTACGGACTCGATCAACCATGCATGCTCGTTGAAGGAGGTGGTGACGCCAATTCGCACACCACTGGTTCCTGTGCATGCACAAGCCGGTGTCGTTACATTGCCGGCTGGGGGTTCGCCAGAGTCGCCCCACCCTACCCCACCGGTCGTAATGGGGAAAATGCAGCGCCAGCACACGTCGGTAACAGGGTTAATGGTTGCTGCTGCTGCATTACAACAGGCAAGAGCTAACCCGATTATAGCGTGGACAAGAGATTTCATTTGAGCGCTTTGGATTTCTCGGCCCATTCTTCAGGCAGCATCACATCAGCGGGTTCATTATTATTCGATACGAAGATAACTTTTGCCCCATTAGGCCCGTCGTACTCCGCTACTACTAACTCGCCCCTCTTCCATGCCTCAAGATTTTGTCTTTGGATTTCTGCCCCCCCATCGCCGAAATCCCCTTGCTGAAATCTTTCACTACCTAAATAAAAGGCAACGTGATGGTCCAAAGACTGATGGGATGCTGTTTGTTCTGTAATCATCTTTCCGTCTTTCCTGCGTGCTAGCCATTTGAATTCTCTACTCCCGTCAGATTTTATTATCTGTTGAGAGTTAGGCGCCGTATCCAAGTACTTCATTACGCCAGGGGAAGCTTTCCCCACTTTTGGCTTACCCACCTTGGAGAAAAAATCAATTGCAGACGCAGTGAGCCCAACCACCCCGGAAAATGGTACCCCTGCCAAAGAATTTATAGTTGCCGCTGTCTCGACGTTACGAGCGACTGTATTAGGGCCTGAACAACCCGCTAAAAACGCTACCATTCCGCAAACTATAAGTTTTTTTGATTTCACCTTTTTCTCCTTTGAACGACCAATTCCTCCACTTCCATTTCCCGCCCCTTTACCTTCACTACCGAAGGCACCGCCTTCAGTTGAAAACGGCCGACGAATGGAGTCGTGGCATAGAAAACCGGCCTCTTAATCTTCCTCGATAAATCTGTCGAAGATCCTTGTGTAATGAACAATGAAACATCTATACGTTCCGCTAATGACGACGAATAAAACCATTGAACCTGGTCCGGATCTTCACCATTGATTACCACCAGTGTCTTTTTGTATGAGACAAAATCAAGCGGATTAAACCTATACCCTCTCGGATACAACAATTCCCCCCTATCATTCACTATGTCGTTTTCCAGGGTATAATTCATATCGACAAGAAACTTGTTGTTTGTCCGAGCTCTCGGTAACTTTGTAAGATTGTCAGGCCGATAATTTGCGGGTTTGATTGCCTTGAGATGCCTTTGCCAGTCAACCGACCGAGCTCGATCTTCCACCTCTTCCAGAGCGTCTCTTTCGGCAATCGGGTATGTCTTGCCTGTGGTAACGAGCTCTTTCCCTATCGCAGGGATACATGCAAGATACACCATGGCAGTTATAGTGAAAACTAATTTAATTAAATTCATTGTGCGGTTTGTATTTGCTGTGTTCGCTGTTGGATCGTTAGATTTATCTTGTCTTGGGCGTTTTGGATCTTCGCTGCCATATCCTTCTGTAGCTCACCGAAATATTCTCCCATGTTGATTTTCGCGAAATCCAAAGACTCAAACTCTCCAGGGACAAAGCCCCGGCAATTCGGAGCCTTGGGGCTTCCCCATGCTCCGTCGGGTGCAAATGTCGTGAGCTGAGGCCTTCCTTGCTCGTGGATAATTCGACCCATCATTGAATTGAAGCAACAGTAGCCTTTTGCTTTCTGGACACACCCGACGAGGGGCCATTTCTTTTCGCAATAACTACCGACGTAGTGACATTGCTTAGACTCAACTTGGCCTCCTGTCTGAATATCAGTCTGGTCGCAGCCAGAACCCATGATCACTTTCATCGCAACCATGACGGCAACGGCCACAGCTATCGTCGCTGGATTAAGAAGGGCTGCGGCATAAGCTTGCATGCTGGCCATCATTGCACCTGCCGTCGTTGTTGCGCCAGCTGTAGCTCCTGCAGTTACGCCTGCACCAACTGCTCCCGATAGAGTTGTGCCACCAACCGTGATCGTCCCTGCAGCGGCATTTATTGTGTAAGCTGCACCATTGGCAATTCGATATGTATTATAAGCAACCTGCCCGATTTCATACATAGTCTTGATTGCCGAAACCGTCGCCTGAGCCGTATTCCCCACGTCCTCAGACATGATCTGTTCGCTCTCGCAGCAGTTGTTCATGTACCCGACCTTGAGACCGGGGGGCCTGCAACGAGACGGCTTGCCCGTGAAGATCATGATCTGACCGCCACATGTGCCATCGGAATTACGGGCGTCATCCTGAAGCATCGACTCGTCGAGTATGGCTTCCTCTTCTCCTCCCGGGGGCGCCGTCTGGTCAAAACAACTGTTCGCAGAACATTGCATCCTGCCGTTTTGGTCCATGCATGTATATTGCTCACCAAGGGGACAGGTATTGTTCCCGACAAAACACGCATTCGACGTGGTGTCATAGGTTACATCACCCTCACAAACAGGGGCGGCTTCGCATTTAAGAACTGGGAGCCCATTGTAAGTCGTGCCAGACACACAGGTATGCTCTGTATCAGCAACACAGATATCGAGGACGCCATCAAGCTTCGTGCTACTGCTAAGTGAATATGAGGAATCTTGTGGACAGGTAACCTGCTGGGTGCATTTTGCTGACGTTGAGTCCCAGGTGTAAGTACCGCAATCGCGGTCAATCACTGCCTGGCACTCATTAGCAGCATCGCTGTAGACTCCGAGATCGCAGACAGGCGGCGAGTAGCAACTGCCAACTCCCATGTCCCATGCCCAACCGGAACAGTTAACTGACGGTGCCGCCTCGCATTTATCACTGGCGACATTTAATGTCCCACCTTCTGTTCCGCAACTTGTGGCCTGATAACATTTATCCACTACTGGGTCGAAAATAGAGGGTGCTGTACAGACATTCGTGCCCGCGTCGCAAAGCTTCAGAGCTGAATTGTAGCTACCTCCAGGTTCACAAAGTGGCGATATTTGACAAACTGAACCATTCAGCACATACCCACCATCAGGGCATGTCAATGAAAATGACACCTCACATTTGTCCGTTGACTCGTTGAGCCCGCCAGCGCCACAATTGGCTGTGCTGAAACATTGTCCATAAGTGGCAGAATAGGTGTAACCAGTAGGACAGTTGATGGCATTGGCGTTCGCAACGCATAAATCAATCGAGCCATTCAGTGAACCTGGCGACACACAAGAGGCGTTGGCAATGCAGATGCTTCCAGAAAGTGAATAACCGACCGGACAGGTAGGAGTAACATTCTGAATACAAACATTAGCGCCAGCATCAAGCATCCCGCCAGAACATGATGCATTTGCGACACATAATCCGGTTGCTGAATCATAAGACATTCCCTGCGGACAATCACTGGTGTAGTTAGTCCAGCATACGTCAATATTTCCATCAAAATTCCCGCCAGTACATGTTGGGTTTGCTTGGCAAACGCCCTCCAATGGAACAGAACCGTCATTGCATGTGGGAGACGAATAACTGATTGCTTTTATTTTGATCTTAAGAACTGGGTTGCCATCTCTGTCATCGCCGGCAACGTAACCGTTCAGTGATTGGTTGCTATTTGTCCCTGTTTTCGTCGTCAGGGCCACTCCTGAACCACTGCTATATGAGTAAACAGTTGTGCTGTCTTTGTTTATTTTTGCCCTTGCATCGTCAGGCGCAGACCATGCGAACTCCCAATTACCTGTAAATTTGGGAATATTAAAATTGACCACCTCTGAACTGCCGTTTGAGATCCAACTAACATAAGATGCTATCGCGTACGGAGTAATATCCTTGTTTTGACACAGGGTTCCACCTTCATGACACAAATTCGATGCGGAGATGTCCGATATAATGCACCAGTCGCCCTCTTCACGAAGGCATTGCAAGGGTGACGGTGACTTGCACAGGTTTGTAGCCAAATCTAAAACCGTCCCAGCAGCACATGTCGCTGTTTTACCGCACTTATTAGTAACTGAGTTGTAACTGTAACCTACTGGGCATGTCGGAGGCTGATACTCACACCTGTTCCTGTTCTGGATTAACGAATACCCGTCCAGGCATTTTGGGGTTATAGGTTGCATGCAGAGGTCGTAGGTTCCATTGTATGAACCGCTTATGCATGACGGGCTTTTTTCACACCGACCGGTTCCGGCATTGTAGGTATATGTAGGATCTGGGCACTTTAAGGCTTGGGGGGCTTCACACCGATCAACCGAAGAGATGTATGTCCCGCCGACACATGAAGGCGTGGCAATACAAGCATTGTGGGCGGAGCTCCAGGAATACCCATCAGGACAAATCGTCGAAATCACGGGCGTCAAGCAGGAGTTGGTGGGTTTGTCATAAATTCCAGGGGATAAACAAGCCGGATCCTGCTCACATTTCCCTGTCAATGAGTTGTAGACAAATCCTGTACCAGGGCATGTAATGGCGCTTGTCACCTCGCACATGTTCGTTGCTTGATTCAGTACCCCTACGCCGCTGCACGTCGGGGTAGTCACGCACTTGTCCAGAACAGAACTATAAGAATATCCGGTTGGGCACTGACTCAGATCCGCTTCACAACGATTTCGCTCGGAATTATATAAAGTTCCCGATGCACAATAAGGGTTCGCCTCACATTTTGTTGTTGCCGGGTTGTAGATGTAGCCAGTTGAACAGTCCCATTTCGGAGGTGTCTCGCAGCGGTCTCGGCTTGCCACGAACGATGCGTTCACCCCACAATCAACAGGCATGAAACAAATGTCTCTCGCAGCATCGTAGATGTACCCAATAGGGCACTGGTTATTGACCTCCTTTTCACAACGGTCAGTCGTACTATTGAACAGACCTCCATCAATGCAAGGCGGCGCAGTGACGCATTTGTCGATACTTTTGTCCCAGGTATAACCGTTGCCACATGTTACTGTTGGATCGGCCTGGCACATATCACGGGTCGTTTCCAGCAATGAGCCATCTGGACAGATTGCGGACTTCATTGTTGCTATACAATCAAGACTGCCAACTGGGCAGAAGTCACCTTGGGGTGTCTTTATGCAATTTTGCAACTCGTCCGCAGAAATATCCCCATCTTTATTGAGGTCCTGAGAGCAGATCAGCTCTTGAATAGCATTGGGGTCAGCAGGCGGCAAAGTTGGAGGAACCGGAGGAGTAACGGAGGATGCTTCTGTTAAATCCAGAGCACAATCCAGCTTCCCATCGAATTCTACAATTTGCGAAATCCTCTGTGCATTTTCACCATTCTTCCAAATTCCGTCACTTCCCATCGTCACGGCCTGCGGTGAACTGATGAGAGACGTATCAGGAGTTACATTTGAGGGCCAGTTTGTGTAAGGAAGGTCCCCCCCCGCCATATCGGTGAACGGTTCACTCGGGCCATACTCCTTCCAGGCATTGATGTAGGTAGATCTGACTGAATCGGCTGTACTGAGAAACTGCAGGAACTCCTTGGTGATGAACTCCTGCTTGAGTTTGCTATCGATTGAAACCGGTCGAGCAGCACCGTACTTGCCACTGTTGACGAGAAGCTTCAAGGAGGACGTATCATTCCCGTTGTACTGGTAGTCCCTGTCTATCCCCGAACTGAACGCAAAAAAGGCGTCAGGAAGGTCGAGAGAGCCCGTAGCAGCTGATTTTGCGATCGCATACGTCTTGGTCCCATCATAGACGAAATGAACCAGGGCATCCGCGTACTTGATCGACGTCCCGGGCAGCAGGTCACTGCACGAAACGGCAAAGGCCATCTGTGGCAGTCCCGTCGCAACAAAGAGTGTGCTTGCATAGATGCTTGATACGACTATTTGCTTGATCAAGGTAGAAAAGAACTGCTTTCTTTTTCTCATTTTCGGCCTACTGAAGCGGCTTTGGTGTGCCACTGGTGCAAATGGTATCTTTACCGGCCAAGCGCATTGCTTGGATTGCCGTGGCAGCCTCAACAAAGCTGCTGCCACACTGGCAGTCGGAGATGATCTCTTCTCCGGGTTGATCGACCGGGCAAACGTTATTGACGCAGAGCTTGTAAAGGAAATCGAACGCGTTGGAGTTGTTAGCCCGCAAGACGCTGCCGAGGCTGGTTACCGTCACCTCGTTGTCCTCTTTGGGAACCTTGGTCTTGCAGGCCTTCTCGCATGATTCCCCCGCCGGCATCGAGATCATGGTCATCGAAATGCCGTCCTTGTTCGTCCAGGTACCGTCATCGCCTTGGGTCGAATCATTGAACGTAATGCTGGCCCCATTCTGTTGGATCGACGTCTGTACTGAGCCGAACCTCTTGCCGATAGCCGAGAAATCCCAAGGGGTCTTGCTTTCGCACATATACGTTCGTTGCTTGGTCCACCATGGGCGGCAGATTTGAAAGGGACCAAGCTGGCCCTGAAAGGTTCGGCAAGTTGCCAACGGTGCTAGCCCAGTTGAGTTGAAATTGTGGTAGGTCTGGACGGAATCTATCTCCTCCCCCTGGAGGCTGCAGAGAGGGTCTTCGGCAAGGGATGAACACCCATCGATAACGCTTTCAGTGTACTCGTCACGTTTTTCACGGAGAAGCGGAAGGTCGGTAAAAATCTCAGCTCCTTCGTGGGGGAGTTGCGTGTAACACCATACGTGAAGAAACTGGTGGGTAGCGTTATCACCAGACCCGTAGCACCCGGGATGAGGACTGACGGGATCGGTGTTCGACTTTATTTCCATGCCAACACAGGAAACGTTGGCCACGCTGGGGATGAGACCTTTAACAATCGTGGATATCATCGATTGTGCGGTAGTCTTGCAATGTGCCCATCCTAGTTCACTCTCAAAAATGTCCTTGCATTGATAAGTCTCCGTTGCCCAAAAACACTCCTTGTTGCTGCCGTTTGAGTCATAGCCAACGAAGAAACTCACGTCATAGCCGATATCTTCCGTTATGGTCTTAGGCTGGCCAATTCTTGTGATGTCACAAGTGTGAACTGAATTCTGGCTTGTTTTAGCAGCCTGGGAGCTTGCCAACAGTGAGTACAGGCTGTTTGGGTCACTGTTCGAGGCTGTTACCAGGTTATTGACTGTTCCCGAGAGATTTTCCGGCGATTTATAATAATTCTGTGCTTCGGCAGGTGGGGGGAGAAGCATGGTGGAGTTAGTGGTGCTCATTTCGGCTGTATTGGTCAGTCGACCATAGTAACTGATGCTTACCGGAGTTGCGGACACATTGGTGACCATAAAGCCTGTGTTTGCCTTCTGAATGGCCGCTACAGCCCCCCCCGCGAGGTCCTTGAGGACGATTCCTGCATTGTTCCAGACCAGGCTCGATCCGCATGACGAGTTGATGCAGTAGCAACCGCCCAGTTCGGTGACAGGTACTGCCATATCGGACAAATGCCCGTTCTGGTCGGCTGTCCACTTGTACGCTGTGCAGTTGGACCAGGTTCCTGGTGCACAGGAAACGTACCCATTCCCGCATACTCCCGAGACAGGCCGAGGGACCTGAAAGACATAATCGAACGCTCCATCCATGTCCAGGTCGGTTGAGAAGGTAGCAACTTGGAGATCCCCAGTTGCACCGGGCTGGATCAGGAGCTCCAGAAACCGGGAAGTGGAAGGCATGGCAATATTTGCGGAAAAGGCGGTTGAACCATCGACCGTTCTCAGGGGGGTGTCCGTGTTGGTCAACGGCTTCGAGATGTTAGCGTTGAACCCGTCTTTGCTGCCGAACAGACCCTTGACAGTGACCCCTGCCGAAGCACCGGCCGCCTGACCCTCAGCCATGGTTCCTGCAAGGGCAGGAGCGGCCAAAGCAACGGTCGCCACCAGGCTAATTCCGGTACTTAGCAACCATTGCCCGTATTGCATCCGCATACGACATTCCCCCGTCCACCATTGACTCAATCTCAGCAACTTCTTCACCATCAGAGGTGTAGGCATAGTAGGAGAACGGGTCCAGAACAAGACGACCAATTCCCTTCCCAAACGGTGTGTGCATGAATATCTCGGAGTAGTTCGGCTTGTTCGTAGTTACGCCCTTAAGTAAGTCCATGGTGAATTTGTCGTAGTCGATCAGCTTCATGTTCTGCGCCTTCTCGTAGTCATCGCTCTTGAGGTAGAACTTGTAGGCGCTGTTGTTAAGGATTACGTCACCCACCGCACCAAACCTGTTAAGGTCGAGCACCGATTGGCTGATAACAAATGCACCGGCGGTATGTTTCCGCAGCATTCGGTAGAATCCCTCGATTGTCCCCTTGATGTGGCTTGATTCCCCAAGATATTGATGTGCTTCATCCATCAGGATGAAACGCTTTCGACCGCCGGAAGAGTGGTAAGCGTCAATGGCCACTTCATTGATGACAAGCTGCGTGACGACCTTATAGAGGTTGCTCAGGCTTTTGATGCGTCCCAATTCAAGGACAACCATCTCGTCAGAAGAAATATTGAATGTTGCTTTCCCATTGAAATACTTCGCATACACACCATCATTGACCCAATTGCCAAGGTTGAAGGATAGTTTCTTCGCCGCTTCGCGAATTTCATGGCTCTCCGTTCCAACCAGTGAGTTAAAATCGCTGAGGTAGCGATAAACTGTCGTGATGCCGGCGTCATTTCCCTCTTTGTCGTAGGCCCACTGGACCGCCATGTCGAGAAGGCTCATGTCCAGCTCCGATGGTACCGATGCTCCTGTGGAGAAGGCCATTTGTGCTACGGCAGGGACAATTGTCTGGAGGCTTGTTTCATCAGCAACATGGGTGAATGGGTTGAGGCAGTCGATCGAGTCCTCGGCAAATTCCATGTAGCGGGCACCAAACATCTTGGCCTGCTTTTTCATGGACTTACCAATATCCATAATCCGTATAATGGCGTTTTCCGCTCTCATATTAAAGATCATGGAGTTCGCAAAGACTGACTTGCCCGAGCCGGTACCCGCCACGCAGAATCCATTGAAGTTGTCTGCGCCTTTGGTGAAGAGGTCGATGCCGAACAACTCCCCTTTTCTCCCGACAAGCAACATTGAAGGGGTACCAAAACCTGAGAAGTCCCCCTGGCACGGAATCGCCGCAGCGATCGTCTGTGAAGGGGCGATAAAGTCCCGTTCGAGGATACTGGCATTGCTGTCGACGTTATAGAAACCGTGCGGAAGGGAAGAGATGAACAAAGGAACCAGGATGCCTTTGTCCTCTTGCATGACGAAACCGTTGGTTTCCCAGATCACCTTTGCCCGGGTCAGGGATTCATTGACCTTCCACTCGTCCTCTGAATAGACCCAGAGCGTCGGAATGATCCTCAGGAACTTCTTGCCTCTCTCAATTTCGTCAACAGCCCAAAGGTATTCACCCTTTTTCCGCTCAAGAGAGGGAGCAAAGGAGCCTACTCCCTGCTGCTTCAGGATGAAGTTGCATTTGGTATGCAGTTTGTTCTTCTGGTTCTCCATCAGGACCGACATGCAGTAAATGAACGGGGTCTTCAGCTGTTCGCCATCGCTCATCATCCCTTTAATGCCGCCGAACAACCTATTGATGTGCAACGGGTCGATCTCCTGAGGCCAAGACTTGGGTGTAATGCACCGGAATATCTTTCCGTCTATGTGCAAGGTGTTGAATTTCTTCTCAACTTTTGTACCCAGAAGCATTTGCTTACGAATCGGGATATTGTCATCGTAGTGGTCATTATTGAGCGACGGCTTGTCATTAAAAAGGCGTCTGCCCCAATCGAGCAGCACATTCGGCGTCAATGGCTTCGGATGCAGCGAGGCTCCGGATAGTATTTCGTTGATCATGCACCACGTTTGCCTGGTATCCGCCTTTTCTGCCCACTTCTGAGGAAACTTTACCGATACGAACAGCCTGAATTTTCTTGTCGGTATGCCGGCCATGTTCGGCAAACCGTTTGCGCCTTTACGGTAGAAGTCCGCTATTGACTCGGTAACAAGGTCGACAACATCGCTATCCAGAGATTTTTTCTTCTTGTAGTCTTCCAGCAAGGGGTCAACATGCGGATCCCCATGCAAAACGAATTGAAATACCGCTTCGGGAGGAAGATCGCCTCCAAAGAGCCCTTCAAGGGTCAGGACAGTATTCTCGCCGGCAAAAAAGAGCGGCGAACATTCCCAGGCGTAACCGTAGAAGTCATCTCCAAGAAGGTAAAGGTACGACTCGGAATCATAGGCAACCCAGGGAAGGTACTTCGAGAAGGATTCCCTCTCTGAAAGCCTCCTCAACTCCTTCTTCGTCACCCCCCCGCGTTTGCCGAACAGCATGGAAAACACATGTTTCATTCCGGAATCTCCTCAATGCTGTCGCCAAGCACCCACCGCGGCTCATCAACGAAAAAGTACAGGTGCCGCATCATGTAAAACTCGCCATCCTGGCCCTTGTAGGGGAGCATGAGTATTCTCATTACCTTAGGCGGGGCCACAACCGGCATCTTGGGTTCCTGGAGCAGACTGTCGAGCCTTTTGTATAACGACTCCTTGTAGGCGCCCTCAGACGAACTTGCGCCAGAGGTCCTCAGCAAACTGTCGCCGACAACCTGCTGTTCCCCTCCCCTCTCGTACTTTATTGCCTGACAGTCCTCCCCCTCACAGGGAAGCGGGTTGCGCCTTTCCTTCTCCCCACCATCCAGCCCAGCCAAAGACTCGATATGGGCGTTCCTGACACTGGTGCACTTCCCGGGAAAGCCACCCTTGCAAGGGAATTCCGAATCATAGGGATTCAGGATGCTGCAACCGCTGACAAAGGCGACGAGTATTGAAATCAGCAGAATACGTCTCACTATCATCTTTTCATCCCCTTCACAGGCTTGATTTCAAGCATTGTTCCCTCGCTTATCGCCACTGTCACCGATTTAGACGGCATAATGGCGATCGCCGGCAAGGTTTGCTTGGCGAGTTCGAGGTAGAACTTTTGTATCTCTTTGAATCCGCCCGATAGCCCGTTGCCCAGTCCTGCTAACGCAACATCCGACGCATCAATACTTTGTGTCGTGCCAAGGGGGCTTATCGATGTCGTTGTGGCTGAAGCCTTGAGAGCATCACCGGCTCCCCCGAAAAAACCGGCAAGGAGCGATCTGGCAACCATTGACCCCATTTTCGCTACGACCTTCCCTCCGATCCCTGCAACACCATCGCTGTCTATGAGCCAGCCTTTCACCTTCTGATCGATGACTGCCTGACCTTTCCTGTCAAGACACGACAGGGAAACCACTGTCATCTCCGCCCGTTCGGTTGCAAGGTTTGCCCGCCCGTCGGCAATGATGTAGCACCCTTTGACTGCCGCTTTCGCTTCATTAGGGAGAAATGCGGGAGTTTTTACACGAAGCAATACTGGCATGGGATGGCCCTTCGCTGATTCAGCGGTGGGTATATAGGCCCCTGAAAGAAGGGTCGCTTCCATATATGAAGGAGGCAAATACACCGCCGTCCCCTTTACCCCTTTTTTTTTACTTGCAGAAGCATAGGATTTTTTCTCCCCGGTACTTCTCCCTTCGAAAGACACGATCGAGATTTCTCCGAATTCCTGTGCTGGAGGCTCTACCTGAATTGGAATCCCAGGTGCTCCAGGCGGGAGCGGCGGAGCGGGCACATGTACGTTTGCCGGTGCCGGCGGAAGAGGTGGTAGCGACATGCCGGCAGATTGCTGTTTCCCCCCCCTCGACTGTCCCGCCCCACCAGATTGTGCTGCTTGGTATTGCTGGTTCGGACGACCAGCAACTTGCGGGATTCCCGCTGCGATGCCTACTCCTGCAGGCTTCGAAGTGACACTATCCAAACCCCCGAATTGACCACCTGATATCGGGTTCCCGTTGCTGTCAACAGGCTCTCCGTTCTTGATCGCCTCAATCTGTGCCTTTAGCCGTTCAACCTCTGCCTGGCTGTCGAGTTCCTTTTTCTTTTCCATAAGCCCAGGCTCAATCGGAATATCGTTTCTCGTCTCTTTCCTGTTGGCAGCAGCGAGTTGTTCCTTAACCTTTCCTCTGGATTGCGCCCAGCCAAGCAACGCGATCAAAAAAGCACCCGTGCAGACACATATGAGCACAATAGTCTTGCGCTCCTTCGGTTGAAGGCCATTCCACCACTTGGACAATCGCTTTAGGAGCTTTTCGCTCATTGGTCGGCTTCCTCCGTGTCATCATTTTCCGCCGGTTTCTGCTCCTCAGTTCCAGAGGATTCATCAGAGGTTCTCATCGCCAAGCTGCCTTCCAGAGGATTCAATTCAAGAGAATCGTTGTCCCGATAAAGAGATTTCTGTGCTCTTTCCTGACGTTGTTCTACGACGAACACCCTTACAGTCTCGCCGGGACGGAGTATGTGTTTTTCGAGAGAGACTGCAACCGGGTTCTCAGCGAATGGCTTTTTGGTAAATATTTTCTCCGAAAGTTTGAACGGCACCTGGTTTTGCTTTAGAACCGTTTCAAACTCCTTTACTCTCAGCCCCTCACCTTCAACATCGACGTTGCGCTTGTGAATGATGGTTAATTCCTGCCAATTACCCAAGTTTTGCTTAACATCAGTGGTGCTATACGAATCAGCTAACTGGTCCGTGTACACATCCTTGATCACCCGCATGACTTTCTTTTCGAAAGGCAAGCCGCCAAGAAGTTCACTGTTATCCTTAATCTTCTGATCTATGCCACTTGAGAGGCGTACAGTTTGCGGTTGAACGTTGGACTTGGGAACAATTACAAGGTTGTAGGTATCCTGGCCGCATACTACGTACATCTCTGTTGGTTCTGTTGCATGCAGCGTTTTTTCTCCTTTTTTTACAAATCTGAAGTTAACAAAGGCATCCCTACCCGTAACTTTCACAGAAACGCCTTTTTCTTTGAGAAAAATGACATCCTTTATATCAACAGGGCATACAATTCTGTTAACATCGGCATTGTTCATCAGAACAACTGTTGTGGTTTCAGGAGGAATAACAACTGGAGTGTTGTCAATTTTCGGCGTCTCCTTAACGTCTAGTTCGCCAGAATCATCTCTGAGCGATACTATGGTTGCGCTCCTGTTCCCCTTTCCTGCTTTCATAGGAGGATTGGGGAACTTGCGAACGGGAGACTCCGCAGCATTAACTATCAAAGGAAATGCCAGAATAGCTGCTGTTAACAGAATTCTATTTATTTTCATGTTTTTCCTCAGACTTTGCTATCTCGTAGGCTTTCTTTTCCATTATTCTAAGAACACTGAACTTCCCTGATTCTATCTTATACTCAAGTACGTAATACTTAGTTTCCTGCTCTGTTACACTGTCATTAATGATCATGGTTCTTACGCCGGTAATTTCTAAGCGACGTTTTGCTTCATCGTTCAACAATTTTGTTATGTAAAAGGCGCTCGAGGCCTTGCTTTCTTCTATCCTTGAAGCAAGGTCGTACAAGGTTCGTTGAGCACCCGCAAACTCTGACGGATAGTAGAGTTTAAGCAGGTCGTTGAAATTCTGTCGTACATTCGCCGGATTGTAGGTCAAATACAGGCTCGCGACGTCACGAGTAAATTGCTTTATGTATTCTTCTGAGGCTTTGTTGCCTGAAATCCACATCTTTTCGTTGACAACTGTCGGAACAAAGACAATTTTTTCCATTTGCTGTGCTCTCATCATGCTGCACGTATTGAAAACCGTTACACAGCCAAGAACCACGACTACGAACTTAAGAAGTCTATTCTCACCAAATAGATTTGATGCTGTTGAGAGGTAACGATTAAGGTTCATTCCATAAATTCCTTTATGAAGTAATCAGGATAATTCGACATCTTGATCAGCCCCAGATAGTACAGCACATGCTTTCCGAACCCTCTGGGGTAATTTCTTTTGAGCTTTGTACAACCCCATGGGACAAGTACTACTCCAAGCCAGGTCCATCCTCCTATTGCTTGGGCGACGATGATCGACAGCAAAAAGAACAGCAGGTCATCGACTTCAAACCAAAGAACTTGATAGGGGTGCGTCAGATATGTTGGAAACTTGAATCTCATCAGTTCTCCCCTGTTGTCCGTTGTAATCGTAAGGAAAAAAGCGGGGTGGCACCCCACCCCGCATCTTGCTTTGGAGAGCAGTTATGAATTTAAAACAACAGGCCGAACGCCGTGGTAATGCTCCCAGCAGAGAGGAAGACAATCCCGCCGATAATTGTGAACAGCCCCGGAACGATTTTCTGCTGCATGAGCATGTATGCGGCGACAAGGATGCCGATAAATCCGACGATGTAGTTCAGGCCGTTAGCAATGAGCTTGTTAACAAACACATCGTAGACCGGATACAGGATGTCGGTAGTATCCGGTGCGACGAAGGCGATTGCACTCGTAGCGACAAGGGCAATCAGTGCGGTGAGAATTGCGGTTCTTTTGTTCATCGTCATTGTCATCTCTTTCAATTCCTTTCTTATTGTTGATTAGGAACTGCTCTCCAAAAGCGACTTCACTCGATTCAAATCAGCTCCACGGACAATAGAGCCGTTCACGATCAAAACTGGTGTTCCTGAGATTCCAAGTTCAGCACCTATTTTCAGATTTTCCTCAACCTGCTCATTTGCTGTTGAATCTGACTCTGGTACGGCTGATCTGTCGTAGACACCCTCGAATACTTTTCGCAAAGCCGAGGCTTTGTCATTTTGAGACAGTATGTATGCTGATTTACTTGCTGCTTGGGGATGAATATTCTTCAGTGGAAACAGAAAGATGTATCTTGTTATGTCACCCCTTTTTGATAGGAACTCATCAGATTTGCGACAGTAAGGACAATCCGGGTCAGTGAATTCAATGATCACATTCTTTCCATTTCCGATTTTTATGGCTTTTTCAATAGGGAGCTTGGCTATTTTAGTTCCGAGAGCCTTGTCTCTCTCATTACGAGCCAGCTCTTTTTTTTCGGCTGTCAGACTTTTCCCTTTTTTCACATCCCATATTTCACCCAAAACCAAGAAACCGTTTGGGTGCCAGTAAAATACTTGATCTCCTGCTGTTACTTGAAATAGTCCAGAAATTTCTGATTCTGTAATTTGCGGAGCTGTAAGATTTGGAAGTTGCTTTTTTAATTCAGCAATTGCCGCATCTTTTGGTGATTGATTGGCACCAGTGGTAGCCACACCTGCTGCTACAAGAGCAAGGCCTGTAGTTATCGTCATAAGCTTCCTCATCCTTTATTACTCCTTTACATCTTCAATGATTTCTACTCGACGGTTCATCGCTTTCTCTTTGAATTTTTGGGACTCTCCGTATCCGATAGTTTCCAATATTGAAACACCTCTGTTTTTGAGATATTTAGCTATCGTATACGCCCTTTTTTTTGACAATTTAACGTTGTAACTGGATGGACCGATAGTGCAGGCATAACCCTCGAGTCTGATCCGTTTACGTTTCAAGTCCAATCCATCCAATTTTCTTTTTTGTGACGTACTGAGCAAATGGGAGTTAAAGTGGAAACGGATTGTCCCGAGGATTTTGCTAGGGACAGCTGCGACTTCCTGTTTTGCCTCATAAGGCTCCTCAGAGGGCATTTCCACTCGAGGGGCAACGGAGTAACGTGCAGAAAGGGAATAGATTGGGTTTAGACGGCTATCCTGGCAATCGGTGCATATCAAGAAAGTATCTTCCTCGAGACCTCGGGCTTCATTGTCATATGAATAGACAAATTCCCGATGTTTGATCGTTTCAGTGATTGCACCCATGACTAAGGCCGGCTGCAAAGAAATTGCAGCAATCGTGATAACTATAAATTTTCGCATTTGTCCCCTCTATCTGTACTCTCTGGCGGAGCGGTCGTTTTTTTGGTGCGAAAAAATCACAAATTGTCGGATAGCGATTTTCTCTGACGATATAAATGCTGGGAGTAAGATCACAGCAATCCTATTGTACGCGGGTGGTAAAGGTGATAATTTCTTTCGTTGTGAATGAGTTTGATGCACGAAAAATGCTGTAGACGGGTGAATTGATCTGAAAGAAAGGAAGAAAAGCGACAACCCTGTAGTTGTTTTTAATATTTTTAAGAAACTTTAAAAGACATATATTTAAACGTTTACGAACTGAAAACGACAACGATAACAGACTGATAGGAGACACAAGGTGGACAGATCAGGGTGTTACCATGTCGTATTAGGGCTACAGGGTGGACAGCATAGGGGCATTCCCTGACAAAAGAGGGTTTTGAAGGGGGATATGGTGGACAGAATAGGGATTCGATAGCAACGCAATCCACATGGTGGACAAAATAGGGATGTGTGATCTTTGTTACATGGACAAAATAGGGTTTTTCCTCCATTGATGCCCCTCCTGATTGCTACATCTAGCCCCTAATCTGTCCATCTTGATCCCCTTCTCCCTAATTCGTCCATGTTCCAAGTAAATAAACGAGGAAACATTTTGTCACAGTTGATAACGGGTTCCCTAAAATGTCCACTATTGGGGTTTGAACACTCCCTATAATGTCCATTCCGGCTAACTACCCTAAAATGTGCACCTATTTTGTCCATATACAGGATGCAACGCAGCACCTAAAATGCCCATAATACAAAATGAGCCTGTCATCTGTCCGTAGCTCATATGTAGGATTAATCCAACCTGGGCATGCTCTGGCATTTGTCCCTAAAGTGTCCATCATGCTTACTGCCTTATTCCCTAATTTGTCCACCTTTGTTGGCCCAAGCATGCTAACCCCCTAATTTGTCCACGTTTATCGTACGATTACCCCCTATTTTGTCCATGCAATATGATCTGGACAAAGGGTGTGTCCATGTCATAATATGTGAAAAAATGAGGGAGGTGCTTGATGAGCGAGACCCAGATTCCGCTGTCTATTGGTGGCGTGCCGATCATATCCGATTCGTCTTTCGAGTTGAAAAAGCACTCGGCTGTCGCGCAAATCAGCAACCGCATCTCCTTGGTTCAAAGAAAAAGTTACAATACGTTTCTATTTTTCGCACGCGAACAGGCACTCGAGAATCCAGACCTGGACATGTACTCTTTACCTCTTGCCAAGCTACGTAACGTGGCAGGAATACAGATCAAAGACACTAAGCATATACAGGAGTCGCTCAAAGAATTGATGTCCATAGTGGTGGACTACAACATTCTTAGGAAGGACAAGCAGGAAGAATGGGGTGCATTTACACTGTTGTCAGAAGTGAAAATAGTAAACGGAGAAGTATCGTATGCTTTCCCGCCTTCCATCAAGAACGCTCTGTTAAATCCCAGAATGTATGCTCGGATTAATATTGCAATCACAAGGGGCCTCACCTCAAAGTACTCATTGGCTCTCTACGAAGTTGCACGGGATTATGTCAATGTTTCTATCCCTCGTATGACTATCAAGACATTCCGTAACTTGATGGGTCTTGATGAAGGACAATATGAGAATTTTCCTGATCTGCGGCGCCGAGTTATTGAACCGGCGATAGATGAGATCAATTACAAGACCGACCTCAGAATTGACCTTGAGTACATAAAGGATGGAAGAAAAGTCATTGGGATGCAGTTCACTGTCAGCGAGCAGACTACTGCTGCTGATGGGATTCCTATTGAGGAGGCGATAAAAAAAGTGGAGGAAATGATCGCTCACATTCCCGAATTAATTGATAATGATAATTTCATGGCATTGGTACGGCAGAAACTTGATGAGAAGGGATTCGAGTATGTTAGCTCCAACATTCATTATGCGGTCTTAAGAGCTAAGAAAAATGTTGAGGCCTATACTGTCACGGCATTGGACGAAGATTTTGCTGCCGGGGAGCGGGCAAAATACTCGTCAGTCAAACAGCGCGAGAAGAAAAAAGCGGAGTCCAAGTTAAAAGAGGAAGAAGAGCGTAATATTGAGGTGAAGAAGTTCGAAAGTGAAAAAGATCAGTACATTAAATACTTCAACCAGCTGACTGACGAGAAGCAGCTGGAAATTATAAGCGAGATTTCAACGGGTAACTACTTTGGCCCAAGGGAGGTCAAGATCCTGACCTATCTGAAAGAAAAACTTGGGGTGGTGTTTGAATAGACGCTGTCCCTATAGTTGGAAATACCACGTACACACGGGTAGTTAGGTTATTGTTCATGAGGGCTTGCCGTAAACGATGATGCCTAAAACGAGAACGACAAGTTCTTTTTTTTGAGGGTAGTAATGTAATAATGTATTACAATAATACAAGTTTCCCCGAATAAATGAGGACCAACCTGGGCATCCGGTTTTCACCGGTGCCCCTAGGTCGAATCCACCCCGAATACTTTTACATGCATCGCTGGAATCCTATCAGCACTACTCTTTTGGATGGGATCTTTGAAGGGCAAGCTGCTCTTCAGCCAGGAATTTTAGGATAGCCTCGCGTATCCATGCACTCTTTCTTGCTCCCACGGAGCGGCAGTGCGCATCCAGTGTTGCATCAAGATTTGCGGGTAGGCGGAAATTCACCGTTGCATTCAAGTTTTCAAAACCCTGCGGCCCTGGAATAAGGTAAGGGTCTCCTGGTTCGAGGATTGGCCATTTAACACGGCGAACGTGTTCGTAGGGATCGTTCTGTGCGTCAGGTAAACGGGCTGAACTCGGTGCTTCTGAATGGGGTTTTACTGTTGAAGCAATATTCTTGGACGGCAACTCTTCCTTTGTAAGCGCTTCGGGTGCAGATTCTGTCGCTAAAATTGCTCCGGTATCCGTTTCAGTGGTAGCGAGCGATATTGGCGACGGTTGCGAGCTATTGTCCTTTATCGCGTCGTTTTCGGATATTGTCTTTTGTTCGATCCCCCCGAATACGGAAGCCAACCCTCCCCTCACAAGCTTCTTTTTACCTGACATAGCGTGCCTCCATTGCGTCAACTTCATCGCAAAGGGCTTTGTAGTCCCATGCGCCCATGCTATTTGCAGCATACGTGAAGACATCCTGCCCTGCGGCGGGCGTTTCGGCCAATTTCGTGTTGTCGCGGATCAAGGTCTTGAAGAGCTTGTCACCGAAATATTCTTGGAGTTGGGCAACGACGTCTTTGCTGAGACTTTTTCTGGCGTCATACAGCGTGGCGACAATCCCGCTTATCTCTAGTTCAGGGTTGCTCCATTGCTTCACCATATCTACGGTCTCAATCAGCTTCTTGAGCGCTTTGAACGCGTAAAATTGGGATTGGATCGGAATAATGACCTCTTGGGCAGCGGTCAATCCATTGAGAGTTAATTGGCCGAGCGACGGTGGGCAGTCGATCAGAATGTAATCATAGTCAAGCACTGTCTCGAGAGCTTTTCTAAGTCTATGCTCTTTCCCTGGGAGCGATAATAATTCGACCTCAGCCCCAGCGAGGTCGATGCATGCTGGTGCCAACATCAGATTCTCGTTGATCTTAACTGCAACGGAAGGCAGTACGTCAGTCCCCATGAGCAGGTTATATACCGACTTTTCGACTTCATCAGGGTTTACCCCGTATCCCTCGGTCAGATTTGCCTGGGGGTCCAAGTCTATAATCAGTACACGCCTTCCTATGCGAGCCAATCCTGCACCGATGTTTTGCACCGTCGTTGTTTTACCGACCCCACCCTTCTGGTTTACAAAAGCTATCCGTCTCATCTTGCCTCCTCCTAAATGCAGTGCAATAGTAATGTAATAATGCAGGGGAAGCAATAACGCAATAGCAAATACATGATTACAACATGTTGTAATGTAATACAATAATACAACAGGTAACGCAATATGAATTGCATGCAATAAGGATTACGGCATGTATGTAATGCATTATAGACGCGGGAAATGGAACCGCATTAATAAAGCTAAAAGAGGTATAATCCACCTACTAAAGATCTTTCCAGAGGACTCTCATGCCATCTCTCGACTTCGACACCATCATCGTTGGTACCGGCCCAGCAGGACTAGGAGCCGCCTTTCATCTCACCAATCTCTGCCCGTCATGTTCAATTCTCATGATCGATATGGAGAAGATCTGCTCCGGTGGTCTGCTGAACGACTGTAAACAGAACTACACGTATCCCATTGGCTTTGATACCGATAACTGGACCAAGGAAGAGGCCGAGCGGTTACTCCCCCAGGTGGAGAACTGTTTGCAACCGGCCATCAAGGAGAAACATAACCTGGATCTCTACGAGCGCCGGGCGGAGCGAATAGGCGTCACTCTCCTCGACGTTCGCCAGGCACATGTCGGTACAGACCGTAGCCGTAGCCTGATCCAGCGCCTCAGGGCAGAACTTGAAAGTAGGGGAGTGCAATTTTGGCTCGAGAGGGAGGTAACCGATGTCCTCGACGCAGCCACAGAGACTGGAGTAATCATCGCCGGCAATGAAGCCGTGCATGGCAAGAAGGTAATCGTCGCACCGGGCCGGAAGGGGTTCAGCTTTCTCCAGCAGTGATGGAAAGAATGGGTATAGATTACGTAGACAACATGGTTGATGTCGGCATTCGCATTGAGACAACGCTGAACAACTATTCTATCGTCAAAGATTATTATGACCCCAAATTCCTCTTCCCCGACGGTGTACGAACCTTCTGCACTAACTCAGGCCATGCGCGGGTGGTGCTGGAACGATATCAGGGGTTCAATGTGGTCAACGGCCATGCCTTCTCTGAAGAACAGCCAGGGAACAACCTGGTGAATTTCGCCCTGCTTAAGACCATAGGCCTTAAGAACCCGGTCAGAAGTGGTCAATTGATGGCAGTGTATCTCGGCAGACTGGCCAACGAAATCGGCGGGGGAAAGCCGCTCATGCAGCGGGTGGGAGATTTTCGAATGGGGAAGCGTTCCACGGCGGAGGCCTTCAACGAGGATCTCTATTCGTTTCTCCCCAGTTGTCCGGTCACTGCCGGCGACCTTGGGCTAGCAGTGCCAGCAAAGATTATGCGCCACATCTGGGCGGCCATGAAAAAGCTCGACACCATCGTCCCGGGTGTCCTCCACCCGAGTACGATCATGTACTATCCTGAGATCAAGATGTATGCGAACAAACCCGACTTTTTAGATCGCCATTTTCGGGTTAGCAGAAACGTCTATATGATTGGCGACGGTGCCGGAACCTCTCGCGGCATAACCGGCGCCTGGGCCAGTGGGATAAGGGCTGCAGAAGGGATACTGCGGGAGAATTGATTAGAGCGAGGAGCCGACTTCGTAGGGGCGGTTATTCCAAGGCTGAAAGCACCTGGACGTGGTGAAGCGACAAACAGAGCAGAGGCTGGCAATATATCACAGGCATGTGTCCTCCTCTGCTCTCTTTTGTACAGGATCCTCAGGGTTACCTCTATGAAGACTCGTTCTTCTGGGTGATCTTGAGGAAATCACAGATTGTGACAGTCTCTGCCTTGGCTTGCTCTGGTCTCGGTATTATTGCTGGCGGCCCCTTCTTTGCACAAACTTTTGCTTTGGGTGTCCCGCTGCGGCAGCTGCCCTTGGTCAATATATCGATTGAGGCTTTTCCTTCCTTCGTACGAACGTAATGCGCCAAGGCATCAGTGACGAGCCGAGCCATACGGCGGCATTTACGAGCCTTCTCCAACGATTCTACCGACAACGAATCAGAAACATCAATTCGGAGGACATATTCCATAGCTAACCCTCCAGGAAGGACATAAACCCACGGGCATTGGCATATTCAGGTTGAGGGAGAACTTTAACTTCTACCCGCTCGGATCCGATCTTACCGTTCAAGTGAGTGGCTCCACCGCCGAAAAAAACTACGGTTTCTAGGGGCCTGGTTATACTCAGGTTCGCTTTTACGTCCTCCATGATTTCTGACAAAATGTTGTTTATGTATTCTTGGGACGCGGCTGCTATTTCCGGCATCAAATCATGCCGGTCGGTGCCAACGGTAAGGTATCCCTGTTCCATTAATCTTGAAAGTTCAACCGGAGTCATAGACAGCCCGGAGGTGAAATCGGCGATCTTTGGCATGAGATAGTTTGCCGCAAGTTGGGATATTCCACGCTTGTACAGAGTGTCGGTAAAAACAACTTTTGACCTCTGTGGATCAAATAGTGTGTAGATGATGGTGTTGAATCCGATATCGACTCCAAGGATAAGCCCGTTCTTTTTGCTGCCTTCGCTGATCAGAAATGACCTTATGCCACCAATTCCTTGCGGAAGTATCAAAACCTCTTTAACCCTTTCAGAGAGGAGAGTTTCCCCCAGCACATCGATTGCCCCTCCCTTGGATCTTTGTTGCTCTTCATAAAATTGGACAGGAAGCCCCACTCCAACCTTCACCTCGCCTTCAACCATCGCTTCATCGAGGCACTTCTCGAGAAACATAGGATAATACTTCACTAAGTGTTGAGGCGTTCGGATGTATGCAACTCCTCCAGGGTTGTCGAGTGCATCTTCTCCTAGAAGTGGTTGTCCGTTTGCTCTCTCTTGGTAAACAGAAATGACCCTGCCTCTATTGTTGCCAAAGATCCACTTCGCAGACGAAAAGCCAAGATCACACACAAATTTCTTCATCTTCTCCTCCCTTTCAGACTGATTGATATACCTGCTGATGCATTAATCAGTGAACTTAGTGAACTTATCCCCACAGACCAGAGACACATTTCGAATCGAATATACTAAGGGGTGCACTAATTGATGTCCTGGTTAGTGTACGCAGGAGTACCGTTAGAGCTTCTAACCACTGATTTTATTGCATTTGTCAGACGCATTGCGCCCTTGTGAATCCACCATACCTGTTGTAGATCTCGTACGGCGTCTATCCAAGACTCACCAATTCCTTCAATACCCTCCTCTCCATAAAGTGACGCGAGATAGTGTTCCCCGTCCTTGCTCCATGTCATCGATACTATTTGGTCGGTATCAGGTGGTATTAAGCCGGCCTTTAGACGAATCACCGGCATCTGACATAGTTCGCTACCAGGAAAGATGTTTGCGTACCTCTCTGGAAAGTCTCTTCGGAATGCCTTGTGAATGAAGGCAAATTTTCCAGCATCTCCACTTGGCAGCTCAGCCTCAAGGGCGGTTCTTGCGGTTTCTATTGAAAAATTCCAAACATGGCACCACTTTGGAAATGAGAAGTTTTTTTGCTCAAATACTTTCGCGATACGATGTGGGAGATCAATTTTGGGGGTCCTTCCTCTTTTCATGGCTTTGATTAAGCCTGCATTTCGAAGCACAGAGTAAAAAAAATCGGGATTAGTGCCACCCGTTACCCTGGTGATCTCCATTATGCTCAGTCCACTCTTGTGTGCCTCACAAATGATTTCGTTGTACTTGGTCCTTGCCTCCGTAGCTCTACCATTGGGTGAAAAAAAGGGTCTCATCACGATGTCTCCCATTAGCAAATTTATTATTATTTTATTGAAAGTATTTTACGTAGATAAAATATAAGTAATTTATTTATCGCTAAACAAGCAGATAAATAGATTTGATTTATTCTAAATCTAAGCAATTACTCCACACGGAGTGTGTCATCAGCTAGTCCCATCTGCCATTGAATAAGTCCCTAGTTCCCAATTGATATCAACCCAGTTCGATAAGCCAGTGTCAATTGCCAGTCATTTTTTTAGCCACTACGATGCGGTCCTGCTCTTCTGCTGGCATTTAGTGTTGAGGTGGGCCTGTGGCTATAAGATAACAATAAAAGCCCTCATGGGCGATTTGCGGCGCTACACAACCATGGTCTGATGATGGTCGAAGCTGGACTCTAATTTGCAAATTGTCCTTGTTGAAGGAAGATCATCTATCGACGACAGCCCAAGGGAAAATGCTCTTGAGAGCTTTTGACAAGCTCTTTCGAACATTGCATATGCGGAAGATTTTGAAATTCCGAGTTTAACGCTGGCTTCTTCATAGGTGTGGTACCCCGCCGGCCCGATTCCGAGGAGGTTGTAAAGGAGTCGTCTTTCAATCGGCGTGAGATGCTCGTATCCCGCCCAGAACACAGATTCAGAGAGGCGAGAAACAAAATTATCGGCCTGTTCCGACAGGGGCTCCGGAATTGCGAAATTCTCGATATCATCGCAAATGTTTGATGGGACTGACTTGCTCCACCGATGGTTGTGGGGGTAAGGAATGAGGTCACGAAGTAACGCGCGGAAATTATTCCAAAACAGTGCTTCGAACTTAATCCCGTTGGTCTCTTTCGAGGAGAATACGGCGGTGATAGCTGCTTGGTGTGCGCAACTGATTAGGTCATCCCTGTCGTAGGGGGTGAACTGCAAATAGTCTTCAGCATTATGGATTATGGCCCCCGTGTTCCTCTTTACCCATTCTGTCGCCTCGTCAAAGGTCATTTTCCCCTCCCAATAGGAAATTAACAAAACGTTGCATAGCACAACAAATTGTTGCAGTCAAGCCAGCTAGTTTTAGTGCATAATTATTAAAGTAGGACTTGATTGGCAGGTTCTGTGCCACATTGGAGGGTGGAGTTTTGGATAATCAAATGGTCGGCCAAATCGTTAACAATAAAATAAAGTACGCAATTACGGACAGTTGTAAAAGATTAGAAGTGTGAAATAATTCACACCAGCTAATTAGTGACCGAATATAATTGACCTGGTCAGCGAGACAACCGAATGTTGTGACAAAGGTGAAAGAATAAACAAAGGGATGTGAAAATTTTCACATTGTAGGCAAGGGGATGAAGATGGGATCGGAACGGGGGGGAGTGGGCTACTTGTTAACCCTACCCCGTCTTAGGCGTTTATTGATAGCAGTTCGCGAAATTCCGAGAAGATCAGCCATGACACCCTGATTGCCCGAGGCACGACGATGGGCTTCAGAAATCAGAAGTTCCTGGACTTCTTCAAGGGTAGGGAGGCGGGATCCTGTGAACTGAACAAGGGGGGCGGCATTGGGTTCGGCGGTGGATGTGGCGGAGATTCTAGCTCTGAAGGGTTCGAACGACAAAACTCCATGGTTGTGCTGAGTCACAGCTTCAAAAACCATTTCTCTGAGTTCACGTACGTTTCCAGGAAACTGATAGGCACCCAAAAGTGACAGCAGGTCCTGCGGAGGGGTAGGGCGGCTCTTGCCGAAATGCTTTGTCGCTTCGTCAAGGAAGCAGTCCAGCAATACGGAAAGGTCCTCCTTACGTTCTCGAAGAGGGGGAACCTGGACGACATGGGTATTGAATCGCAGAAGAAAGCGCTTCATTCCGGAAATGGATTCGAGCGGGACACTGGTGGACGCAATGATCCGGCCGGTGAACCTTCGGGGGTGGCTTCCTGAAGCATCTGAGTATTCGGGGGAATCCATCAGCTTGCTCAGAAAATCCTCAGATGACGCTGAGAGATGTTCAATCCCCTCAAGGTATAGAGCTCCTCCCTCGGCCTTGCTGAGCAGCCCGTTTCGTCGTCGTCCACAGAGGACCTCAGGGAGAAAGTCTCCATGCTCGGCCACACTGCAAGATATGAATTCCCCGGTCTTCGCTCCGGAAGCGTGCAGTGCCCGAGCAAGGGTTTCCTTGCCTGTGCCGGGCTCACCGGCGATGAGTACCGGAGCAGAGGATGCAGCAAAGGCCTCGAGACACCGGAAAATCCTGAGCATTCTGAAAGAACGGGTCCATAAGCCGGCGAAGGCATCTGCATTCTGAGGTCCAATGTCATTGAGAAATCCCGAGCTGAGTAGGCGGTTCTCCAACGCAATCTCATGCAAACGTATGGCCCGCAGAATTCCAGAAAGGATCCGGTCGGTATCATTCGTCTTCACAAAATAGTCAAATGCCCCCCTCTGCATGCACCTGACTGCTACATCAACATGGTCGCTACCGGTCAGAAGGATTACCGGAAGATGGGGGAAATTGGCCTTTATGTTGGTCAGGACCTGGTCCCCCATCACGCGGGGCATAGTGAAATCAAGAAGGACAATCGATACTGCTCTTGATTCAAGTATCGACATGACAACTTCGGGATTGCTGCAGGTGATGAGGTTTGTGATGCCGGTCCTTCGCTTAAGAAGAACAGACAGGCTTTTGAGCCATCCTTCATCATCATCGACCATGAGAACTGGGTTGACGGGGAAAACACCACTCATACGAATCGCCTTGAAACCACGGAACAATAGCCCAGTTTAATTAGATTTAGTTATGGTGTGGAGAATGTGCCACAAAATGTTATAAAATTCAACATAACGTGGTATGTTGTCCGTATAGGACAAGGAGCGCCAGAGTTTGAGTGAATTCACCACCACAGAATTGATCGAGAGGCTCAAGACATTCCTTGGCGTGAAAAGCGATGGGGAGGTCGCCGATAGGCTTTCCATCAGCCGAGCAGCGCTCTCAATGAAGAAGGTCCGAAACAGCTCCATCCTGAACGAAGTACTAATCCTGGCTCAGCGGGAATACATCGACCTCAACCGGCTCCTCCTCGGGGAAGAGCCGATCCAGGGTACTCGAGAGGATGAGGGAGATTTTGCGATTCTTCGTGATGAGAGGGGCAGTGAAGTCCATGAGCTTAAGCTCAGCAGGAGATACCTCCAAAGCTGGAACCTTGACCCTGAAAACCTGGTCGTTTTGAGGGACGGCCAAGGTAACCTCTTTCTGATCGATAAGCGTGTAAAAAAGATCACTAGCGACGGTATCTATGCCATCAACACCGATGGCACTGTTCTTCTCAAACAAGCCACGATGCGTTTAGACGGTTCCATTCTCTTCCCGAGCAAGGCCCCCGAAATCCCCCCAGAGCAGATCAGTAAGTCAGACGCCGACAAACTTCGAATCGTCGGTCGTGTGGCACTTGTAGTTGCTGCACCGGAATAGGTGCAGAAGCATCAGAGCCTTCTGGGATGCCCTTGCCCTCTCATAGGATTGGAGGGGCATCCTTCCGCTCAAATCCGAGTCAGCCATTCCTTCCCCTGCCGTTTGGCCCCAGCCATCATTGCCTGGAGGAATCGGGAGCGCAGTCTTTCTCCCAGGAGGGCCTTTTTCACGGGGGGAAGGTTGAGGAAAGCCCCGACAAAGGCGCGCGCAAACTTCTCGTTAAAGCCCTGCGGGTTCGAAAAAATCTGGTTCTGCAGGGTTCCCTTTTCCAGGCTCTGCAGTATGACTCGCTCAAAGGTGGTTTCAGGGTGGATGACCCGTTGTCCGCGTTTCCCCAGTCGGCAGGCCCTGGTCGGGCATGCAAGGGCGCAGACACCGCAGCCGATGCAGATGGACGTATCGACCCGCACCTCCTTTTTTCTCCTCATCTCAGCCAGTTCTTGGGCAACCACTGAAATTGCCCCTATCTGTAGCGGCTTGCAATCATAATCACTCCGGCGCGCAATCATCGCATTTTTCGGCTCACTTTATTTGATTCTATCCGGGCTCTTCGGCTCACATTATCTGCATCTGAGATCGCAATCATAATTCCGGGCTTGCAATCATAATTTCCCGGCTCACCTTATCTGCAACTACAGCTTCCAGAAAACCCTCGTTTTTTAGACCTTGCTTGATGACTTTTCTCTTTGTCGTTTTCAGAAGACAGCTGCACCACCTGACTGGGTGTTGCTCCCGTTGTGCAGGCGGCTCCTGACACCGCAATATCAGAAGTCATCTCCACCAATCTCGACTATACTCAATACTCGTGTGCACCAAAGCGAGGTGTGGGCATGGCGTCAGACACATCACCGATTGCCGAGCAAGGCGTGGCGACCCTGCCCGACGAGGCATGGGCACAGGCCCTGCACCGGACGGAAATCATCGGGCCATTGGCTGCGCTTGAGGTGGTCGGGCATGAAGCCGCCGACGCCGCTGCTCAGGCGCTTGGCCTGTCCAGGCGGCAGGTGTATGTCCTGATCCGCCGAGCACGGCAAGGCGCGGGGCTTGTAACGGACCTGGCTCGCGGCCGATCCGGAGGCGGGAAAGGCAAGGGGCGTCTGTCGGAGCCAGTCGAATGCATCATCCGCGAGCTGCTGCAAAAGCGCTTCCTGACCAAGCAGAAGCGCAGCCTGGCGGTGTTCCACCGCGAGGTCGCGCAGGCTTGCAAGGCGCAAAAGCTGCAAGTGCCGGCGCGCAACACCGTGGCTCTGCGGATCGCCAACCTCGACCCACTCAAGACCACTCGCCACCGGGAAGGCCAAGATGCATCCCGCCGCCTGCAAAGTGCCGGTGGTGTGCCTCCCACCTTGACCGCGCCGCTGGAGCAGGTGCAGATCGACCACACGGTCATCGACCTGATCGTGGTGGACGAGCGCGACCGCCAACCGATTGGCCGACCGTACCTCACCATCGCCATCGACGTGTTCACCCGCTGCGTGGTTGGCATGGTGGTCACGTTGGAAGCGCCGTCCGCCGTCTCCGTCGGTCTATGCCTCGCGCACGCTGCCTGCGACAAGCGGCCTTGGCTGGAGAGGCTGGACGTGGAGATGGACTGGTCGATGAGCGGCAAGCCCATGTTGCTCTACCTGGACAATGCGGCCGAATTCAAGAGCGAGGCGCTGCGCCGTGGCTGCGAGCAGCATGGCATCCGGTTGGACTATCGTCCGCTCGGGCAGCCGCATTATGGCGGAATCGTGGAACGGATCATCGGCACGGCGATGCAGATGATCCACGACGAATTGCCGGGAACGACCTTCTCCAATCCCGGCCAGCGCGGCGAGTACGCCTCCGAGAAGAGGGCTGCCCTGACGCTGCGCGAGCTGGAGCGCTGGCTCGTGTTGGCGGTCGGCACCTACCACGGCTCCGTGCACAGCGGCCTGCTCCAGCCGCCGGCCGCGCGCTGGGCTGAGGCCGTGGCGCGTGCCGGCGTACCGGCCGTCGTCACCCGCGCCACTGCTTTCCTGGTCGATTTTCTACCCATCATGCGGCGCACGCTGACCCGCACCGGCTTCGTCATCGACCACATCCACTACTACGCCGACGCGCTCAAGCCGTGGATTGCACGGCGCGACCGCTTGCCCGCCTTCCTGATCCGGCGCGACCCGCGCGACATCAGCCGTATCTGGGTATTGGAACCGGAGGGGCAGCACTACCTGGAAATCCCCTACCGTACCTTGTCGCACCCGGCTGTCACCCTCTGGGAACAGAGACAGGCGCTGGCGAAATTGCGGCAGCAGGGACGCGAGCAGGTGGATGAGTTGGCGCTGTTCCGCATGATCGGGCAGATGCGCGAGATCGTGACCACCGCGCAGAAGGCCACGCGCAAGGCGCGACGCGACGCGGATCGCCGCCAGCACCTCAAGGCGTCGGCACCGTCTGTCAAACCTGCACCGCCGGACGCGGATATGGCTGACTCGCAGGCGGACAACCTGTCGCCGGCCAAACCGTTCGACCAGATCGAGGAGTGGTAGCCGTGGACGAATATCCCATCATCGACCTATCCCACCTGTTGCCGGCGGCGCAGGGGCTCGCCCGGCTACCAGCGGACGAGCGCATCCAGCGTATTCGCGCAGACCGCTGGATCGGCTATCCCGGTGCGGTTGAAGCGTTGAACCGGCTGGAAACCCTGTATGCGTGGCCGAACAAGCAGCGCATGCCCAACCTGCTGTTGGTTGGGCCGACCAACAACGGCAAGTCGATGATCGTCGAGAAATTCCGGCGCGCGCATCCGGCCGGCTCTGATGCCGACCAGGAGCACATGCCGGTGCTGGTCGTGCAGATGCCGTCCGAACCGTCGGTGATCCGCTTCTACGTCGCGCTGCTCGCGGCGATGGGCGCGCCATTGCGTCCGCGACCACGACTGCCGGAAATGGAACAACTGGCGCTGGCGTTGCTGCGCAAGGTCGGCGTGCGCATGCTGGTGATCGACGAGTTGCACAACGTCTTGGCCGGCAACAGCGTCAACCGCCGGGAATTCCTCAACCTGTTGCGCTTCCTCGGCAACGAGCTGCGCATCCCGCTGGTCGGGGTCGGCACGCGTGACGCCTACCTGGCGATCCGCTCGGACGACCAGTTGGAAAACCGGTTCGAGCCGATGATGCTCCCGTTGTGGGAGGCCAACGACGATTGCTGCTCATTGCTAGCCAGCTTCGCCGCTTCGCTCCCGCTGCGGCGTCGCTCCTCGATTGCCACCTCGGACATGGCCCGCTACCTGCTCACCCGCAGCGAGGGCACCATCGGCGAGCTGGCGCACCTGCTGATGGCGGCAGCCGTCGCCGCCGTGGAGAGCGGTGAGGAAGCCATGAACCACCGCACGCTCAGCATGACCGATTACATCGGCCCCAGCGAGCGGCGACGCCAGTTCGAGCGGGAACTGATGTGAAGCCGACACAGCGCTGGCCGCTGCATCCGGCATCCAAGGAAGGCGAAGCGCTATCGTCCTGGCTCAATCGTGTCGCCGCCTGCTACCAAATGGACGCGCGCGACCTTCTGGAGAATGACCTCGGGCACGACCAGATCGATGACCTGGACACCGCACCGCCGCTGTCACTGCTGACGGCGCTCTCCCAGCGAAGCGGCATTGAGCTGGACCGGCTGCGCAGCATGAGCGTCGCCGGCTGGGTGCCGTGGCTGCTGGATAGTCTTGACGACCAGATTCCGGCCGCACTGGAAACCTATGCGTTCCAGTTCTCGGTATTGCTGCCGAGGCGCAACCGCAAGACAAGATCGATCACGAGCTGGCGTGCGTGGCTGCCCATTCAGCCAATTCACCGGGCCTGCCCGCTCTGCCTGGACGATCCGGCGAACCAGTCCGTACTGCTCGCGTGGAGGCTGCCCCTGATGCTGAGCTGCCCGCTGCATGGCTGCTGGCTCGAATCCTATTGGGGCGTGCCAGGGCGATTTCTCGGTTGGGAGAACACCGACGCTGCCCCGCGCACGGCCAGTGACGCAATTGCGGCGATGGATCGCCGCACCTGGCAGGCACTGACGATGGGTTATGTCGAGCTGCCGCGCCGGCGCATCCACGCCGGCCTCTGGTTCAGGCTACTGCGAACTCTGCTTGATGAGCTAAACACCCCGCTTTCGCATTGCGGCGTTTGTGCCGGTAGCGTCCGCTATGTCTGGGAATGCTGCGGACATCCGCTGCGCGGCGGGCAAAGGCTATGGCGTCCTTACGAAATTCTGGACCCGGCGGTGCAGTTGCTGATGCTGGAGGCGGCGGCCACCGCCATCGACCTGATCAAATCGAAAGTGGTGAGTCCGCGCGGGGAACAGGCTGCACTGTTCCTACCCGAGCCGCAAATCGGGTTCACCAACGGCCTGCCCGCAAAGGAGCGAAAGCAGGAACCCGTCAACTACTGGCAGGAGGCGGTCAAGGCGCTCAACGAAGCGGTCGCCGAGGCGCGACACAATCCCGAGACGGCTCGCTCACTGTTCGCGCTCGCGTCCTTTGGGCTGCGCGATCCCGAATCTCTGGAGCGCTTGCGCGTCACGCTTGCCAAGGAGGGCATACCTCCGGAATTTCTGTCACATTACGAGCCAGGCTGACCCTTTGCATGTCTTAGAAAAAATAACGGGTTAAGTGACAACTGTTGACGCTCCGTACTTTCTGAGCCACACTGTCACATAATCGAACGTTTATGTGACAGGTGCGACATGCTGATAGGCTATATGCGGGTATCGAAATCGGATGGTTCCCAGGCGACCGATCTACAGAGCGATGCGCTGACCGCTGCCGGCGTTGATCCGGCACATCTCTATGAAGACCAGGCGTCCGGCAAACGTGAGGACCGTCCCGGCTTGGCGAGTTGCCTGAAGGCGCTACGGCCAGGTGACACGTTAGTCGTGTGGAAGCTGGATCGACTCGGGCGCGACCTGCGCCATCTGATCAATACCGTTCATGATCTGACGGGGCGCGACATCGGCCTGAAAGTGCTGACGGGGCACGGCGCGGCCATCGACACCACGACGGCAGCCGGAAAGCTGGTCTTCGGGATCTTCGCAGCGCTGGCCGAATTTGAGCGTGAGTTGATCGCCGAGCGCACGTTAGCCGGCCTGGCCTCTGCGCGAGCGCGCGGGAGAGAGGGCGGCAGGCCGTTCAAAATGACCCCCGCCAAGCTGCGCCTTCTCATGGCGGCCATGGGACGACCAGAAACGAAGGTTGGAGAGCTTTGCAAAGAATTTGGTATAACACGGCAAACTCTGTACCGACATGTCTCCCCCAAGGGGGAACTGCGCCCCGATGGATTGAAGCTACTCTCCAGAGGTTAGGAATTTTAAGAAGAGGTCTGCTCACGAAACGGAAAAATAGCACGCTAAGGTATCAAGGGAAGTGCCTACCCACGTCCATCCTGAACGTTCTATAAATCTCAAGGCAAAGCAGGCCACCAATTAAGAACAACTTCCAGAAAAAGCCCAACTTGAGAATCCCGGTTGGGCTCGTTTGTGTGCTGTAAATGGTGTAAAACAGGACAACCGGTATCCTCTTCACTTATAGCACTACACGAGCGTTACACATGTAGCAGACAGAAGGTAGGAGGTGTGAGCCCCATGAGATGGTAGATAAGCTGGGAAGAGCTGATCCAGGCGAGAGTCGACCGACGCAATTAGCTTTTGGCTGAGGAAGTGTGAAAAAAGTTCGAAAACGTTCTAAAAACTGATTTTCTCATGGGAATCGGCCTTTTTGCCGCTATCACCGCCTTTTTATTCCCCCAAAGCTCTCCCGCATAAAAATTTTATCAACAACTTGAGTGTTCGAGTCCGAATTGGCGGCTGCAGAGGCTGCATAGATTGCAATTTGACGCCGGCACCGGGCGCTGCTACTATGTGTTCAATCCAACCGGAGGTACACCGTTGAGAATCTAACAGAACCGCACACGCACGAGATCCTCGTGTTCTACTGCCGGGTCGTTGAGCGATCCGGGAACTGGTGCGTTCTGTTTCTGTGATTCTCTTCTGGTGGCTTCGGTGACTCGACCCTTGAAAATGCCGCGGGAGACCGTGGCATTTTTTCGTTAATCCACCTCCACGGGAATGCGACCGCCCAGTGTCTCTGCCTTTTGCAAACCCTGGAGGTCCGCTATGTCTTTAGCCTTTCACCGCATAACATTTGCCTACGACGGCACGATTTCATCTCTGATGGAGAATGTCACAGTTCATTTTCCTGAGGGATGGACGGGCGTTGTGGGACCGAACGGTGCCGGAAAGACCACTGTGCTGTGTCTCGCTGCGGGCGATCTGCAGCCACAGCAGGGAACGATCAGTCGTCCCGAGCATATCGTTTCCTGCCCGCAGCGTACCGACGATGCTCCGGAACAACTAGCACAGTTCATCTCCGCTACGGAGGCCGAGGCCTGTGTGTTGCGCGGGAAGCTGCAGATCGGGGAGGACTGGGCGGATCGCTGGGCAACGCTGAGCCACGGCGAGCGCAAACGTACGCAAATCGCAGTCGCCCTCTGGCGGCAGCCGGACGTTCTGCTCATCGACGAGCCGACCAATCATATCGACTTTGCCGCCTACACGTTGCTGGCGGAAGCGCTCATCGCCTTCCGCGGCATCGGCCTGCTGGTGAGCCATGACCGCGAACTGCTCGATCTGCTCTGTCGCCAATGCCTCTTTCTCGATCCGCCGCAGGCGGTGGTGCGCCCCGGCGGCTACACGGAAGGCGCCGCTCAAGCGAGGCTCGAAGAAGCGAGTCTGCGAGCTGAACGCGAGGTGGCGCAGCAACAACTGGAGCGGCTGAACGGAGTTGCTCAGCGTCGCCATGCCGAAGCATCACGGGCAGACCGCAAGAAGTCGAAACGTGGTCTAGCCTGCGGCGACAGCGACGGGCGGGCGAAGATCGATCGCGCTCGGGTCTCCGGCAAAGACGGTCAGGCGGGACGTCTCGCCAACCAGTTGAGCGGCCGTCTCGCGCATGCGCAGGAGCGCATCCGGTCTCTGCAGGTGAAGAAGCGCTACGCGGTGAACTTCTGGCTCGACGGTTCCACCTCACCGCGGCAACGGCTCTTCGCCATTCCGGCGGACACCATCGCCCTAGACGGCTCCCGTCGGCTCGCCATTCCCGAGCTCCTCATGATGCGCTCAGAGCGCATTGCCATCACCGGTACTAACGGCTTGGGGAAGAGTACGCTCATCCGGCATATCCTGCATCGACTCAGCGTTCCCGACGAGCATCTCGTTTACGTGCCGCAGGAGATCGACTTGGCGCGGACACGCGACATCATGGCGGCGGTGCAGCGACTCTCCCATGAACAGCTCGGAGTAGTGATGACGGTGGTCAGTGCCCTTGGCTCACGTCCCGAGCGGTTGCTTCGAAACCTCGATGCCAGTCCGGGGGAGCTGCGCAAAGTTCTGCTGGCGCTGGGGGTGATTCGCCGACCACACCTGATTATCATGGACGAGCCGACAAATCACCTCGACCTGCCGGCCATCGAGTCCCTTGAGGATGCATTCCGCGATTGCCCCTGCGGGCTGTTGCTGGTAAGTCATGATCTGCGTTTTCTCGCAAGGATTGCCGGAACACGCTGGCACTTGCAGCAGGAAGGGACGACGGTGACTTTGTCGGCAAATGAGAAATTTTGAACCTGCCCTGATCCAGATGATGGGATTCAGCATGGTCCACTTGGATGAATTCGAGCCACCGGCCGAGGATCTGGAGGACGACGAGATCGCCGTCAGACGGGCGTTCAAGCGGAAGGATGAGGTTCTCAAGCTGCCCCCATTCGAACAGCGCAAGCTCTTTCAGCGCCTGCGAAACCAGCTCTTCCCCCTCGGTGACGAAGCGCAGCGGCGGCCCGTTCGCCGGCCGAAGATCCGAGGCATCTTTTGGGCAAAGTGATCCAATACCAGACTCACGTTTACCAATTCGAATCAAGAAAGGATGGTAAAAATATGCTTCAGAAGAAAATGATCGAGAAATTTCGAGAAGCTTGCCATGATGATGCACGAGTAGTCGCAGCTTTGATGTTCGGTTCATTTGCTATCGGAGAGGGCGACGCGTTCTCAGACATCGAGTTCGCGGTATTCATACAGGATGATTCATTCGAGGACTTCGAGCAGCGCTCGTGGCTTAATGCAGTCAGTCCGGTTGCTGCTTACTTTATGGACGATTTCGGCCATCACACAGCACTTTTCGAAAATGGGATTCGAGGTGAATTCCACTTCATGCGCAAAACTGACATGCCAATAATTTCCACCTGGCAAGGCTATGGGTGGTTTCCCTCTCTTGATGCGGCCGTTTTGCTGGATCGATCAGGCGAGCTGTCACAGCACGCGAGCGTACTCGTGGGTGGACCTCCTTTACGTGAAGGTACGCCCCTAGTAAAAGGACTCGCCTTAAATCTCGTCAGCCTGATGCTCTTTGGCGCCAATCTTCTGAATCGCGGGGAGCATGCTCGTGCATGGGCCTTACTCAGCAAAGCACATGAGAATTTACTAAAGCTGGTTCGTTTGCATGAAGGGGCTACGGACCACTGGCCAACACCTTCGCGTGCTCTGGAGGCGGACCTTTCCGAAGCTGTCTATAAACGCTACGTGACCTGTACAGCCAGCGCAGAGCCGGACGCGCTATGCACCGCCTATCACGAGTCGTGGAAATGGAGCCTCGAATTGTTTGAAAACATTGCCGGCCCCATGAACATCGAGCTCCCGGAAATCGTTATGGCGCAAGTTCAGAAATTGCTCGATGAGGCTGTCACTCATTGCAACGTGGGGTGACATCCCCAATATCAACACTCAACAATAACTAAGCCAATCTCGGACCCCTTTTGTGCGTCCGACGCTGCCCGCCCCGCTATTGAACGCGGCCTTCTCCGCATTCCTAGCATTCAGGCACAAAGAAGGCGCCCCGGTTATAGGAGCGCCTTCTTTGGCCAATTTCTCGTCTCGTGTTTTCCCAGACGACCCTCACACCTTCTCGGACCTAGTTCCTATAACTCCTCCTAAATTGTATTGAAGGTGTAAATTGTCAGGCTTTTGACATTCTTGAAAACCTTGGTCATAAGAAAAGGTCACGCTCCGATGAATGTGGCCTTTTCTATGTGCTCAAAGTAGTGCTGATCGTCGCTGTGGACTTTGAGATGCTCGTGATCTCTGTGGTAAACGGTCAACCCACGGTCAACCAAATATGGATTCTGGGGTGCAATTCACTTCTGATATTTTGTGCTATCGTCTTCTGAAAATGACACTCTTCCTGGAAAATTCGCACTTTTTTTGTCCACAAATCCTTTCCAAGTAACAAAATCCAGCTATACTTGAGTGAGCCGAGTTTCTACACGCACAGGAGCGCTCCATGCTGGTTGGTTACGCCAGAGTATCAAAGGATGACCAGAAACTGCACCTGCAACATGACGCCTTGCAGCAGGCTGGATGCTACAAGGTCTATTCCGATCAACTGGGTGGCGCAAATGCTGACCGTCCTGGCCTGGCATCGTTGTTTGAAATTCTTCGTGCTGGCGACACGCTGGTCATCTGGCGACTCGACCGGCTGGGGCGCTCGCTGAAGGACTTGATCCACATGGTCGATCAGTTGGAAAAAAGAGGGGTCGGCCTTAGAAGCTTGCAGGAGAATATCGACACCACGACCAGTGGCGGACGGTTGGTATTCCATCTTTTCGGGGCGCTGGCCGAATTCGAGCGAAACCTGATCCGTGAACGCACCCAGGCGGGATTATCCGCTGCCCGTGCCCGCGGTCGGCTGGGGGGGCGGCCCAAGCTACTTGACCCCAAGAAGCAGGAACTGACGCTGCGTCTCTACCGCGAGCGGCAGCACAGTATCTCCGAAATCTGCACCATGATGGGCATTTCCAAAAGCACACTCTACAACTACCTGGCAGGGGCCGATAACGATGCCCACCCAAAAGCGTAAACAAATCCCCGTCGAGTCGGTTCTGCAACTGAAGCGACGGCTTGACGCCCTGCCGCAACGTCACGGAGAGCGGAAGGCACAAGTGGTAAGCGTTGCGGAACTTTATGGCGTGTCAACGGCAACGGTATACCGAGCGCTGAGGGAGCTTCACAAGGCAAAAGCCGCCTGCCGCTCCGACAGCGGCCGCCCGCGCAAGATGACGACCGGCCAGATGGAGCACTTCTGTGAACTGATCGCCGCCCTGAAACTCCGGACCACCAACAAGAAAGGGAGGCATCTCTCCACTGTCCGGGCCATCGAACTCTTGGAACGCTACGGAGTCGAAACCCCGCAGGGGCTGGTGCAGGCCCCGACCGGGGTACTGATCAAGGCAACGGTCAACCGGTATCTGCGGCGCTGGGGGTATGACCAGGAGCGGTTCACCCGGCAGCCGCCGGCGGTACGGTTCCAGGCGGACCACAGCAACGACTGCTGGCAGTTTGACCTCTCCCCGTCGGATCTGAAGCACGTTGAAGCGCCGCTCTGGATCGAGGCGGGGCGCGGCCAGCCGCTTTTGATGCTCTTCAGTGTGGTGGACGACCGCAGCGGCGTCTGTTACCAGGAATACCGCTGCGTCTACGGCGAGGACGTGGAAGCGGCGCTCCGCTTTCTGTTCAACGCCATGGCGCCCAAGGAGATCGAAGGGTTTCCGCTCCAGGGGCGGCCGAAAATGCTTTACCTCGACAACGGTCCGATCGCCAAGAGTCGGGTGTTCCAGAACGTGATGGACCGGCTCGACATCGACTGGCAGGCCCACGTGCCGGCCGGCAAGGATGGGCGGCGCGTGACGGCCCGGGCAACGGGGAAAGTCGAGCGGCCGTTCCGCACGGTGAAGGAAGCGCACGAGACTCTCTACCACTTCCACAAGCCCCACAACGAAGCGGAGGCCAACCTCTGGCTCCAGCGCTACCTGCTCTCCTACAACCAGCAACGGCATCGCAGCGAGCCCCATTCCCGGTTCGAGGATTGGCTTTCCCATCTGCCGCCGGATGGAATCCGGGAAATGTGCAGCTGGGAACGCTTCTGTACCTTTGCCCGCGAACCGGAGCGGCGCAAGGTCGGGATCGACGCCCGTGTCAGCATCGACGGTACGTCGTACGAAGTTGAGCCCGCACTCGCCGGTGAGACCGTCATCCTGCTCTGGGGCCTGTTCGACAACGAGCTGTACGTGGAGTTCCAGGGTGAACGGTTCGGACCCTTCCATCCGGTTGCCGGTCCGATCCCGTTACATCGCTACCGGAAGTTCAAGAAGAGCAAGAGTGACGAGCGCATCGACAGTATCGAGCAGCTGGCCGCACAGATAGGTCTCCCCATCGCTGCCCTAGCCGGCGAGGATGGGGTGAACATGGTCACCATGCGGGAGCAGGAACCACTGCCGACGCAACCCTTTGACCTTGTGCCGGCAGCGGATGCGTGCTATCCCAACGCAATTGCTGCAAAGCTCGCGATCGCCGACGAGCTGGCAACCCCGCTGACGAAACTCTCCGCACACGACCGACAGTTCATCGACCAGTTGTTGGGCGAAACCCTGGAGCGCCACGTCGTGCTGAAGCAGATCCGCGAGCGCTTCCGCAACTCACCACAAGGAGGAAGCATTCATGCGGGCTGACGTGATGCACCACTATGGCCTCGACAAACCGTTCAACCGTGCCGGCTACCACGAAACCGAACACCACCGGCAGCTCTTCAGGGATATCAAGGCAGCGATCCTCGAAGGAGGGTTGATTGCTCTGTGCGGGGTGGTCGGCAGCGGCAAGACCGTCACCATGCGTCGGTTGCAGCAGACCCTCAGGGAAGATAACAGGGTAATGGTGTCGAAATCCCTCTCCGTGGAGAAGAGCCGGACTACCCTGGGGACGTTAATCACCGCCCTCTATTACGATCTGTCAACCGACAAGCAGGTTCGCATCCCCACCCAAGGCGAGCGCCGCGAGCGGGAATTGCGCGACCTGGTGAAGAAGGGGAAGCGCCCTGTAGCCCTGTTCGTGGATGAAGCGCACGACCTGCACGGCAACACCCTCACCGGCCTGAAGCGACTGATCGAAGTGATCGAGGATGGCGGCGGCCAGCTCGCCATTGTCCTAGCCGGCCATCCCAAGCTCCGTAACGATCTGCGCAAGCCGACGATGGAAGAGATCGGCTACCGGGTCACGGTCTTCTCTCTCGATGGCATTGCCGGCAGCCAACGGGAATACATTCATTGGCTCCTGCAAAGCTGCGGTGGTGACGTCAATCCGGAGACGATCCTCACCACGGAGGCCATTGATCTCCTCGCGTCTAGGCTTCGCACACCGCTCCAGATAGAGCAACACCTGACACTGGCCCTGGAGGCCGGCTATCAGACCGGCGAGCAGCCGGTGTCGGCGGAGATCGTCGAGTCAGTGTTGTCGAAACAACTCGACGACCTAGAACCGACGCTCACCCGCCACGGCTACAGGCTACGCGACCTGTCCGAACTGGTTGGCGTCAAACCGGACGAGATCAAGGCGCTGTTTCGCAACCACCTGGAGCCGAATCGGGCCAGGGAGTTGCGGGAGCAGATGCTGGCCGCCGGCTTGCCACTATGAAACCGTGTAATTCTCGGGGAAGGCGTATCTTCAGGCAAAGTTTTGAATTATGCTTTCAGCATAACGCCAAGAGGATAATATTGCCTAGTCGTCCCTGAAAACAGTAATTAGTCGCTCCTTAAAAATCATAACATACTGATGTTATTGATATAAATTGCGATTATTGTGTGATAAAATCACCAGAACTTGAATCAAAACTCTCAAAAGCTGGTGATTTCATGAAACCAAAAACAAGCGCCACCGGCCAGGAAGATCTGTTTCGCTCCCGACTCGATCAGATTCTTAACCGCCGGCATCCCCTCTTTCGCCTGGCCAACACCATCGACTGGTCGGTCTTTGACAAGGAGTTCGGTTCCCACTACGTCGCCAAAATCGGTCGACCGGGACTGCCGATCCGTTTGCTGGTAGGGCTGCATTACCTCAAGCATGCCTACAATGTGAGCGATGAGACGGTGGTAGCCCAGTTCATCGAAAATGGTTACTGGCAGTACTTCTGCGGCTTCGAACACTTCCAGCACCAGTTCCCGCTCGATCCGACCATGTTGGCAAACGCATCGGACCCAAGGGGATGGAGAAGCTGCTCCAGGTGACCATCGAGACGGCCAAGGGTAAAGAGTACGTGACCGAAAAAGACCTGGAGCGAGTCAACGTCGACACTACGGTCCATGAAAACACTCGGTGACACCGAGATCCATCTGGCCACCAAGAAAAAGAAGAGCATGAAGGCCGGCGCTTGGAAATGGTACCGCCGAAGCGGCATCGAGCCGATCATCGGCCACGTAAAGCAAGACCACCGGATGGAGCGCAACTACCTAAAGGGCGAAGAAGGCGACAAAATCAACGCCATCCTGACCGGGTGCGGCTTCAACATCAGGAAGCTCCTCAGAGCTATCCTTTTGTGGCTTTTCAAAGAGCGGTTCAAGGGCATCGATCTGAACCTTATGCCCTTACTGGAGGGCTTACCCCGGTGGTTTCAAACCGTCTGAGTCCATTTTGAGACTTTTTCAGGGACGACTAACTACAGCTGCATTGCTGCCATAAAACCAATAAAAAGATACCGAACAGGCATCAAATGTCGTGGTATTGAGGGGCACTTGGTACCGGAATTAGCAGTAATACTGATGCAGGAAAAGCAATAAGGCAAAACACCAAGAGCTACTGAATAGTCAAACCATCAATTATTAGTGTACCTGAAGTTAATGTCATTATCCCATAAAGCACTGATTGCCCCGCTAAATTGTTAGAAAAGTCACTATTATAGCCACCTTGAATGGTGATAGATTTATCAAGGCCAGCAGTAAAATCTCCAATGAGGTAGGCTGCCATGGCCTTAAGGGTGTTGTCTGTCTGGACTGAGTTGTAAGCTGTTTGCAGTGTAGTATACTGATTACCCGACGAAGCAAGTATTAGTTGCATCGGCGTGTCTGGTGAAAATATCGCGGTTGCAGTTGTATCTGAATCAAGTTTGAGCGAACAATTTCCAGTCCCACTACAGGAACCGCTCCAACCATCAAACCGAGAGCCAAAGTTTGGAGTTGCATGCAAAGCTATCTGAGAACCAGTTGGTAAATTTGCTGAAGCAGTCACAGTCCAAGACACTCCAACATTACTTGCGACGACGCCTTTTCCGTTGCCGATAAAATTAACATTCAGGGCATTGGTTGTACTGTCACTGGCAGTGAACAGAAACGACCGTCCGCCGAGATTAAAAACACTGTCCTGACCACTTGTAAGATTGATGTTAAACACCCCATCATTCAGCGAAATACCGGAGCCGAAATCCTTGTTTGTAGATGACGCGGCAAATGATTTGTAATCGACTCTGATGGAACCGGTCTGGAACAAAACTACCTCAAATGTATTGGGTTTGCGGCGGCCCTCATTGGTGTAGGTGTCGGTCTGCCATTCAACCACCACCCGTTCTTCAGGACTGGTCGTGTGTTGAATAAAGACTCCTCCACTGGGATATGACGATAAATCATTATTCCAGGCGGCAATGACCGGCCCTTTGCCATTGCTGGCAAGGTTGAAGGAATGAGCCGCCCCGCTGTTGCCAAACCATATGTTCCCATTAGTATCTGCGGTAATCTGGCTGAAGGATTGGCCATAGAAGGTGAATGCCCATGGGAGAGTGTAGGTTACGCTCGCCTCGTCACCATAAGTGCTGGTATAGTCGGCAGTTGGCGGGGCAAGGCGATTCTCAGCGGTGCCATCCCAGTGGTAGGTGGTTGTCGCATAGGTGTAGTAGTTGTCGGCGTGGGCTGTTGAAAAGGATGCCAATAAAAATAACGTTACAAATAAATGAAATTTGCGCATGTATTCACCGGAGGCTCACGGTCTGTCCGAGGACTTAACCACGAATCCAAAGAAATATGAACAGAAGAAGTGCCCCGATAAGAACTGAAGTCATGATGGGGAGCCAATCATCGGAAGATATGGGGTCTCTTTTTTTCCCTGACCACTTTAAAGCGCTCCAATATCCAACTCTTTTCCAAAACTCTTTTGTGGGTATTCGTTTAATTTCATTACTTAGACTCATTAGAACACCTCTTCCAAATGAAATCTGATAGCTTATCTTTGACTGTCGAATCTCCAATTGGAATATTGTTAATTGCACTTCCAAGTGAATAGCCAGCAAGCAATGCCATTAATGGGCTTTCACCAGCTAAAGCAGTAGCTGTTCCTACAAGTCCAATAGCAACATCTGCATATGATTTGGGTTTTGAGCTCGGAACGAATGCTGAAATGACCCCGGTTTTGTTAGCAACTGTGTCAACACTCCAAATTCCAGCCTCTGTTGGTGATTTTGGTAATTGTCTCGCATTGTTTATTAAGCCAACAATGGCAGTTCCAAGACCTATAGTGTCGTCTTTATCCCACAAGCCAAATGGATCTGTCTTGTTTGTCACGTTCCCGCTAACCATACGATACAGATTGATATCATCTGCCAGATAACCGAGCGGATCACGACTGGTAAAATTTCCGTCCATAAAGTCATACGTCCGGTTCCGGAAATAATATGTTTCTGTCTCCCATTCATATTCGCGCCCCTGCCACGTGTAGGTATTACGAAAATCCGCACTGGCCGTCGGCCTGCCATACGACTCATACTCATAGCTCTGCACCACGCCCTTTGCAGCATCAGTGATATGCGTAATGCTGCCAAGACCATCCTGGTGGTAGAAATAGAAGTTTGTGGCCCCGCCGTCGATCTGCCTTTCCAATGCCAGGGGCTCGTCAATCCCCAGTCCGTGGGTGTACCAGGTCTTCTCTGTTCCTGAGTCAGTGGTAAAGATTTCCAGTACTATATCTTCGTTGTCGTAGACGTAGGTGGTCGTTTCCGTTTCGGTAACACTGTCCACAACCTGCTCAAACTTCTTCTCTATCCGCCTGCCGAACGGGTCGTACTTGTAGGTAATGGTGCGCCGTTCGTTACTCCCTTTAAGCTTTTCTTCCTTGACGATGCGGTTATTGTAGTCCCACGTCCGCGTCCAGGTCTTGTCCGTTACGCCGGGCATGGTCTTGGTTGTCTGATTCCCCCGGTTGTCGTAGATGTAGGCAAACTGTTGCCCTTGAGTCATCTGGTTGGCATCGTTGTACTGGTAGCCGGTTGCCGTTGCTGTAGGCCCGCTTTGCCGGTTGCCTACCGCGTTAAAGGTGAAGCTTTCCGGCTTGGTGGAGGTGACAGTGAGAAGACGGTACAACTCATCGTAGCCATACGTTTCCGCTTTGCTGCCGGATATATCGATACGGTTTCCTACCTTGTCGATGGTGCTGTAGCTGAAGGAGGCAAAGGGAATTGCGCCGTTTTTGTGATTGATTGAGGTAAGTCGGTTCAGATCGTCGAAATCCCAATCGGCAACAATGCCGTTGGGATAGGTCAGTGTATCCCGGCGACCAAGAGTATCGTACAGGTAGGTAAAGACTCCGGCAGTCGAGGTGATATGCCAGGGGCGGTTTGCGCCATCGTAATCGTAAGTAATTACCCGCTGGTCGGCACCGGCCCCTTTGAGGACGGTGACCTGTTTGCGCTGGCCTAACCCGTCATACTGGTCGTAGCTGATTTGCCGGTTGTTGGTGGTGTCGGTGACGGTCTTGAGACGGCCATCGATGTAATAGTCATAGGTGTAGCTTATGTTCTGATTGCCGGCGGTCTGGAGTTGGCCGTTGACGGTATAGGTGTAATGCTCAGCAGTGCCATCGGTAAATATCTTGTCCGTGAGCTGGCCGCGATTGTTGTAGTGAAGGGTGGCCAGCAGCGTTCCCGGCATGCTGGCGGTGGCATCATAGATTCCCTTGAGCTGGCCGTTGTCGTAATAGGTGTAGTGCAGTTTCTTGTTGAGCGGGTCGGTTTCGGTGTCGAGCCGCCCCAGCAGGTCGTATTGATAGACGGTATGGGGCTGGCTCTCCAACGGGATCTTTTTGGCAACGTTGGCATCATAGACCCCGATGAGTTTGTCCACCCCGGCACCGCAAGCCCCGCACCCGGAACCGCTGTAGGTGAACACGGTATCGTTTTGCTTGGCATCGGTGACTTTGATGACCTGCCGGTTGTAATTATACTCATAGCTCGTGGTGTGTCTCTCGGCATCGGTAAGCGATGCCAGATTACCGTTAAAATCATAGCTGTAGTTGGTAGTAATGACCGGAATAGCTGTGTCGGTGGCAGTCTTGGTCAACTCTTTAATGCGATTCAGCGTGTTATGTTGCTGGATCGTGGTGAGCCTGACTATTCCGTCACTATTCTTGACGGTTACAGTCAGTGGGTTGCCGTTCTTGTCATAGCTGGTGACGGTAGTGGTGATGCCTGCCGGGTCGGTGCTGGATTCTAAAAGACCAACAATCCCTGCAATTCTATTGGCGGGAGTGTCGGGATAGTAAGTAAAGGTGGTAGATTTCAGGTTGGCATCGATGATTTGTCTGACGGTGCCGTTGGGATTCTTCTTGGTAACGGTTGTGTAATTCCCCGGTGTGGCGGTGGCGCTGATAACCTCGCCGCCGCTTTCCGTAGTATAAGCAAAGGTGGTTGTCAGGGTGGTGGTGCCCCGCTCATCACTGACGCTGGTCAGCCGGTCGTAATTGGCGTTGTCATAGGTGTAGCGCCGGATGATTTTCAGTCCAAGTGTCTCTGGATTGCTGACGGTTTCCGGATCAGTAGCACCGATGTCCGACGGTTCGGTTTCGGACAGAACATTACCGTAACTGTCATAGGTGAAAAAGGTGGTGAGCCGGCTGGTCTCGTCTTTTGGCTCGGATTTGGCCTTTATGAAACCGTTCGGGTAGTAATAGTACTTTATGACCTTGCCGTTCGGGTCGGTCTTTTGCTTGATGACCCCGGTCTGGACATCATAGGTGTACAACCACTGTCCGCCATCCTTTTCGGTCAGGGTGGTAGTACGGATGGCATTGGTGTTGGTCGGATAGATCAGCGTTCGGGTGTGACCTATGGAGGTAACAATTCCCTCCGGATCGGTTGAGGCCTGCATCCGCTGGTTGGCATAGTAGCTGTACTGGGTGATGTTGTTATTCGGGTCACGTTTGGATTTCAGCAGACCATTCGGATGGTACTGGTATTCCCAGTAGCCCCGCTCTTCTCCTGCATTAGCCGCCGGATAGGTCACGCGATAGAGGCTGTTTCCCTGGTACGAAAAGTCATGGACGTTACCGTTGGGGTCGGTGACGGCGCGTATCCGATGCGGTGTGGTTGCGGTATTGTAGGCAATAGTCGTGGAGCGTCCAGACGGGTCTACAATGCTGGTCAAGTCACCGTTGGTATAGCTGAAGCTGCTGGTATTGGAAAAGCGGTCAACCATGGCAGTGAGTCTGCCGGTGCTGTTGAACGCGTACCGGTGGCCGTCACGGTAGGATATGTCATAGCTGTTGTCGCCGTTCTTCACCAGCGTGGAAAAATCGCCGGGCGGTGATACATAACTGCTGCCGGACTTGGTGTAGTAGCTCTTGCTACCGTTGCCTTCCTGGAGAACAGCCGTACCATCGGTATTTACTGTAAGAGATATATCGTAAGTGTGGCTCCAGCCAATACCCAATGGCCCGTTGTAGGCAGGCTGGCTCTTGTAGAAGAGCGAAAACTCAGTACCGAAAGCACTGGCACCTTTGGTGGAAAACAGTTCCTGATCATGGGCAAGAATACCCGACATCAAATTTGTGGTTGAACCGAATGGACTCCACGGGCTGCTTGCACAACCAAGAACCGTCGCTTTTTCGGCGCTATGCTGCATTGCGCCGTTTGCTACCGCTATCGAATAGGATGCTGTCGCTGACGGAGTGTTATGCGAATCCGTTGCCTGTATTGAAAAACCAAAGCTGCCGACATCGTTTATTACACCACTTATGATGCCACTGACCGGGTCGAGATAGAGGCCTGCCGGCAAATTGCCGGAGCTAACGGACCAGACATATGCTCCATCCCCGCCGGTCGCGCTCAAAGCCTGGTTGTACCAAGTGCCGGACACTCCATTGCTTAACGTTGCCGTGACAATTGATATCGGCGGATAACCTATATTGACCGTAAACTGCTTTGTAGCTGTAGCAGTCGAGCCTTGACAAGGGCTTCCTACTAATAGAGTAAATATATAACTGCCTTCAGTCGTCGGCGTGCCACTGAGCACACCATCTGAACCAAGGTTGAGCCCTGGGGGAAGACTACCGCCTGATTCTGACCAGCAATAACTTCCGGGATAACCGCCAGTAGCCGTTAGGGTTTGGCTATAGGCTTTATTGACCGTGCCATTAGGGAGAGAGTTGGTTGTAATGGTAATCGGCGGATAGGTAATAATAGCGAATGGCTTGCTTGCAATGCCGCCCTTACTATCGGCTACCTTGACTGTTACGTTGAATGTGCCCCAGCTACCCACTATGCCACTAAGAACGCCGGAGGTACTGAGGCTGAGCCCGGCAGGCAGGCTGCCGGAACTAATGGACCAATTGTAGGGGGGGACCCCGCCGGCAGCATCCAGGGTATATCCGCCAGGCGGGTAATATGTTGTCCCGTAAATGTAGCCGCTCGGAATATCTTGACTGGTGATAGTCAGCAGCTCATAAATATTGAGATAAAAGCCACCTAGTGCTGTATCAGGAGGATGCTGACTATCACTTACCCTGACGGTAAATACTCCCGGATTACTTGTGGGAACCCCCTGCAATACACCTGATGAGGAGAATGTAAGTCCCGGACCTATGCCGTTGCAATTGTCGAAAACACATTCCCACGTGTATGGAGGAACTCCACCAGCAGCCAAAAGTGTTGTCGAATACCATTGATTGATCCTGCCCTCCGGCAATGAGGTGGTGGTTACTGAGAGTGGCGCAGCTGCTCGCACATCGAAGTAATAGTAAGGCGACTTAACGTCCCAGTTCCATATGTAGTTAGCTCTTACTTTTGCATGTATACTGTATCTGCCGGGTTGAGAAGGAACCCAGGTCCAGGGGAATGTCCCAGTCGATGTCCCACTTGCCAGGAAAATATCTCCACCCCATACCTTGGTAACCCAATCGTATTGATTTAAATACAAATTATTTTGATAAAGCGTCGGATAACTTGCGCCGCTAGCTGTAGCGGTGATGTTTATCGGAATGTCTTCGGTAATAGTAATAGGTTTGAGATAATCAGCGGAGAGCGTTGCAGTGGTTGATGACAGTAATGCACTATCAGCAATATCATATGACCAGTCATAAGGACACCAATACTGATGTCCCGGATAGCAGCCTTCTAAATTGTTATAAAGACAAATAGCATAGCCATTACTATCACTGCCACTGCAATCGCTAAGATACTCTTCTCCTGGACAATGTGGAGATAATGACCAACAAGGTCCATCATCATAATAAACAGGAACAGTAGATGCGAGTGTAATTGAAGCGTAAAATACCAGTAACAGAAGCTGTAACGAAGTGCTCTTGATAATTCTGATGATTAGATTTGACAAAACGGACATTATTCCCTCATCAATACCGGCATTTCAATGTGCTATATTACTCTAATTTTGGATTGTATGAGATTTGTTTTACTGAAAATAAACGGCAAGGATCTTATTAATAGTTGCACCATTGCCATACACTGTTGCACATGGGCTATTGTTGCCTCCGCCACAAACAAGATGCATTGAGATTTGATATTGTTTATCTCTGTCTCTTTGACCAGCAATCTTCACTTGCCATGCATGCCTGTCAGAAATGTATTTAACTGAAGCGATATATCCGGCATTATCAGTAAGGTTATGCAGTCCTCCTGCCATATAAAACCCGTTCTCCTGCGTGACATCCATTTGGTCTGACTTTCCAATAACGTAGAATACAATCGTGTCTTCGATGCCATACTGCTCGTTGTACTCCTGAATATCGAATATTTCGAATCGTTCCGAGGATTTCCACCAACGAGGGTCGTTATCTACCGTGCCACCAATAATAGGAGAGGTGGACTCCATGACTTGTCGAGGTACAGATACGGAATTCGGGGCAGAAGCTGTGTTCAGGGAAGACCTTGAAGGAGTTGCAACGACAGGATGTAACGAGGACACATCCTCCACGCTGTTGTCCCTCGAGTCATTGTGGTCACTTGCCGTGGCCTGTAACGGCAGCAGAGCCGCTATAGCGATGTTTAGCAAAATAAGACGAAACGAACGAGAATACATTGGGAACCTCCTAAAATGGACCTTTCCCGCCGCATGTGGCGCCGTTCAGAGTAGAGTGATTGCTCGATGGGTAGCCGAGATTCGACTCAAAAAAACTTAATAAACAATGAAAATCGCATATTTTATAACTAAAACATATCAATATTGCAAAGCATTTAATGTCGCAACATTGCTGCATAAATAAAGGTGCATTTGAGGTGGCCGGGGTTTGCGAGACAGCCTGAGGGGTAGAATACGCAATGACCAGATTTTGTTGTGGTTTTCGGTATCAGGTGGCCGCTCTCAGTTGAGAACCAAATTGTAGACGGCTATCAATATCAATCGACCTTTTGAACTCTCCAGTGCCGGGTTTTCCTGCGGTTACCGATGGTTACCCCGATTCCCGGAGTGAGTCCATTAGAATTGAGACCAGATTCCGCCAAGACAGTTGGCTTATGGCCTCAGTTGTCAGAAAATATGCGCCCGCTACCGATGATTGCAAGCCCGGAATTATGATTGCGATCTCAGATGCAGATAATGTGAGCCGAAGAGCCCGGATAGAATCAAATAAAGTGAGCCGTAAAATGCGATGATTGCGCGCCGGAGTGATTATGATTGCAAGCCGCTACACCTATCGGGCAGGCCTTGGCGCATTTCCCGCAACCGACACAGTTCTCTGCGGCGATCTCGGCCAGGTAGGTGGAGGTGACCAGGGAATTCGGATAACCGTGCACGCTGATCCCCCGCAGGACGTTACAACAACAGCTGCAGCAGTGGCAGACGAACTTCATGTGCTTCTGGACATTGTCCGCGGCCATCACCAGGCCCAACTCCTTTGACCGTGCGAAATGGTCTTCCATTTCGGACCGGCTCACTTCACGGGCCAGGTTGTGCCTGATCATGAATTCAGCCGCATACCCGAACTGGGTGCAACTTTCCAGGGGCACATCGCAGGACTTCTCACCAAGATGCAACTTCTCGTGACGGCAGCTGCAGATCCCGATGGCGAATCTGTCCGAATGTGCGATCAGTGACGATGCCTTTTCATAGTCGAGGATTTCCACATAGTCGGAAGCATTCACCGCGTCGCTGTACGGCAAGGCCCGAACGAAAGAGATCTGTTCGCCATGGCCGAAGTTCGCCGCAAGGAAAGAATCATCCCCAGACATGTAGTCATGGAAGAGCTTTGCCCATTCCTTACTGCGGGCATTCGGCCCCATTCTCATCATGGTGAACTCGAAGATGCCAACTACGAGGGGAGCTGGGGCGTAGTGATATGCCCCGTGTAGCCACAAGTCCACAACCAGGCCTTTTTCCGTCAACCCATCGAGAACTCGCTGCAAGCTGCCCTTCTCATATCCGGTGGCCCTTTCCAGCTGCTCAAAGGTGGACAGCCCGTAGGGCATCCTGATGACCACATCGGCTTCCTTGCCCGTGTACAGTTCCTTCAGGATCGCGTGGAGCCGCTCATTCCACGGTGCCCGCATCTCCATCCCATCAATCTTTCGGCCAAGCTCGCGAAAGATGTCTTTCCCAACGAGGTGCCCCATGACTGCTCCATTCCTTCGATGACCAACTAGGCCGAGATTCGTGCTGCCGAGCTGACAGAGCGAATGTGCGCAATTGTAGCATATATGTGGTCCTGTCAGGTGCGTGCCATCAGTTCCTTCTTGACAACATCCCTCGGAGTATGGAGTATTTGCCGGATCTAATCTGCCTGGCGCACAAGTGCGTCTTCTCGGGCTGATAATCCACTGCTGAGGGGAATGTGATGCAATTGAAGGGAATGGTTTTCTTGAGGATGCTGTTCGTAGTCGTGACGATTGCTTCTTCAGGGTCTTTTGCTCTTGCTGAGCCCGGGAATTTCACAAAGGCCGATAGGTCTGCGGACGCCCCGAACAGTGGATTCGAGGCTGCTGCAAAGGCAGCAAAACCCGACGTCTCGCAACCTATTGTGGTTGATGGCCCTGTAATCAGAAAGAAACTGCAGCGTGATGTGCAGGCTCTCCTGTATGCGAAGAGATTTGCCGAGCTCGAAGCCCTCGCAGGCCGCCTTCGTGAGTCAAAAGAACGATTCCCTGAAGGTCACTGGAAACTCATGTATTTCTACAGGGCACTGCAAAAGCCAGGAGGAAAAGGGCCGACAAAATGGGACCGGCACTTCAAGATTTTGGAACAATGGCGCCATGAATTTCCACAATCGGTAACTGCGCGGGTTGCAGCGGCGGAAGCATGGCTCAGTTATGGCTGGGAAGCACGGGGAGAGGGATATGCCTCTTCGGTAAGTGCCAAGGGATGGGAACTTTTGCGTGAGCGGATGGCCAAGGCCTATGCCCTTGTGAAGGACCCTCCGGCGCAACAGGAATTGGATTGCCCTGGTAGATACGATGTGCTTCTCACCATTGGAAAGGCAGAAGGATGGCCTGTTGAGAGGTATATCGCAACCTTTCAGGCAGCTGTCCGATTGGAACCGGAATATATTCAATACCATGCAACGACGATGGATTATCTGTCTCCCAAATGGCATGGAGATGATGACTCATGGATCAATTTCATCGATAAAGCTGATGCAGTTGCTGGGAACCCGGACAGCCGGGAATTGTATGCACGCCTAATGGTAGGAATGTGGGGGGATACCTGGACCTCATACGAAGACCTGCGCGTATCCTGGGCGAAAATGAAAAAGGGATATCGTGACATGGAAAAGAGATTTCCCGGATCGCAGTACAACCTCAACAATTTTGCCAAATTCGCATGCATTGCGGGTGATGTTGAGGTGGGCCGGGAACTGTTTCAGAGAATCGGGGATGCTCCATATTTCGCGGTATGGGATCAAGGAGACCTTGATTTCGAGCAATGTCGCAAGAACTTTGGTCTTACCGGCCTGACGAGGAAAGAAATCTATTTGGGCCGGAAGAATCAAGAGGCTGTACAAATGCGAATACTGGCGGAACAGGGAGATGTATTCTCACAGCTGGAACTGGCGAGGGATTACTCCCAAGGAGAGGTCGGGAAGGTGCAAGATCATGCCCTGGCATTCAAATTCGCTAAGTCCGCAGCGGGAAAGGGATATGTTCCAGCTCAGGCCTGGCTCGGTCTCATGTATTTCAACGGTAATGGAGTCAATCCTGACCAAAATACAGCGATTCAATTGCTTGAGAATGCAGCAAAAAGCGGTGATGATACAGCGATGTTGTACTTGCCACATTACTTAGCGAATCAAAATAAACATTTGGAATCATTGACCTGGTTATTGGTCAGCAAGGACAAGAAATGGGCCCAGGAGATGATACCGGTCGTTGAGAAATCTTTGACACCGGAGGAAATAGAATCTGCAAAACAGAAATCAGCAAGTATCGTTTCAATTATCGACTCGAATCAATGATTTTCAATTATCAAAGAGGGAATGTGATGCAATTGAAGGGAATGGTTTTCTGGAGCATGCTGCTTGCCGCCGTTATCGCTGTTTCTGCAGGGCCTGCATTTTCCGCCGAGGGTGGGAAAGACTCTGCCCCAGGGCGAGCCGAAAGCACCGGTTCGGCCCAGGACAAAGAGTTCGAAGCCGCAGCCAAGGCGGCAACCACTGCTCTCAAGAAGGGACCGGTTGATATCTCCTTTGCCGAACAGGCGACACTCCATGTTCCGAAGGACTTCGGCTTTATCCCGGCCCAGGAAGCGAAGAAACTTCTGGAAGCCATGGGAAACCGCGTGGGGGACGATCTCCTGGGAATGGTCATCACCACTGACGAATCCAAGGGAGGGTGGTTCGTCGCCGCGACCTTCGAGAAATCAGGATACGTCAAGGACGACGACGCCCGCAACTGGAAGGCTGAAGAGCTTCTCGACAGCATCAAGAAGGGGACCGAAGAAACCAACAAGATGCGCCGCGAAAAGGGGATCCCCGAGACCGAGGTCACCGGCTGGGTCGAGAAGCCTGCCTACGACCAGGCTACCCACCGCCTCGTCTGGTCCCTGGCATCGAAACTCAAGAGCCGCCCTGTCGAGAAGGGGGAGGGGGTCAACTACAATACCCTAGCCCTCGGCCGCGAAGGGTACATCAGCATGAACCTGGTGACCGACCGTAGCAAAATCGAGGAGTTGAAGCCAGTCGTGAAGAATCTTCTAGCCGCCCTCGAGTTCAATCAGGGGAAGCGCTACGAGGATTTTAACGCCAGCACCGATAACGTGGCGGCCTACGGCCTTGGAGCAATCGTCGCGGGTGTCGCCGCGAAAAAGATTGGGTTCTTTGCCCTGGCCGCTGGAATCCTGGCTAAGTTCTCCAAGGTCTTTATAGCGGCGGCCGTGGCCGGCACGGGGGTCTTCGCAAAAATTTTCAAGCGCAAGAAGAACGCCGACCCCGGTTCAAGTAATCCCTGACCCCGGAACACAGCCATGAAGACACTGCTCGCGCTGCTCGTAACGGGAAAACTCGGCAAGGTGTTCCTTACCGCCGGGACCATGCTCCTGTCGATCTTTTCCTACGCCCTGGTGCTGGGGTTGCCCTATGCCGTTGGACTGGTGGGGATGATCTTCATCCATGAGATGGGGCACTACCTGGCTGCCCGCCAGCGGGGACTCAAGGTCGGGGCCCCCATGTTCATCCCGTTTGTCGGGGCATGGATCGAGCTCAAGGACCAGCCCCGGGACGTGGAGACCGAGGCGTACGTCGGCTTTGCCGGTCCCTTCGTGGGGACTCTCGGTGCCCTTGGTTGCTACTTCCTGGCACGGCACTACGACAGCACCCTGCTGCTCGCCCTGGCCAACGCCGGGTTCTTCATCAACCTGTTCAACCTCATCCCCCTTTCGCCCTTTGACGGCGGCCGGATCACCGCCATTCTCAGCCCGAGGGTCTGGCTGCTGGGAATTCCGATCCTCGCCGCACTGTTTCTCTACCGCCCAAGCCCCATGCTGGTCATGATGGCTTTCCTGGCCGCACCGCAGGCGATGCGTGCCTGGCGCCATGATCCGTCAGCCCCGGAGAATATCGCTTATTACTCGGCCAACGCAGAGCAGCGTCTTACCTACGGGGTGTTCTATGTCGGACTTGTCGCCTTCCTGGCGATCATGTCCCACAATGTGCATGAGATGCTGGGTGTGCTGCGGCACGTCAGGTAGGAACGAAAGGCGCGGCCCCGTTGGGCAGAGGGGAATTTATATGAAGGCGAACAAACTAGACGGACTGAACATATTACTGGAACAAGCAGCCGTCAAAATTAACGATACATACAGCGCGTTGGGACATGATCAGGGGTGGAGTTTTCTTTATACGCCCGGAAGAACACTGTGCAAGGGCGCGAAATTTCTTTTCATGGGTCTAAACCCTGGAGGCACACAGGAAGCCATAGCACTGACTACAGAGGCTGGCAATGCTTATCACCCTGATGTGGAAAAGTGGCGAGGAGACGACCCGAGTCCTTTGCAACTGCAAATAGTGGCTTTCTATTCTTTACTAGCCAAAAAAATGAACTACCCGGATGCTAGAAGACTGATGGATGAGAGCCTAGCAGCAAACTTTTGTCCCTTTCGCTCCAGGTCGTGGGTGGACTTGAAGGAACGAGACAAAAGTATTTCCTTCTGCGAAGAGCTTTGGAAAGAGCTTCTACTGAGCACACAGATTACAACCATAGTCTGCATGTCATTAATCGTGCGAAAGCACATGTCTTCACTCATCGTCGAAGCAGGCGGCAAATTGCTGCGGGAAGACTCACAACGGGTTGAATGGGGCAACGTGACCTATTCCGTTTCACAATTCATCATTGCCGATCGAAATATCACCATGGTCTGCCTGCCACATTTGTCCCGCTATAGGATTTTCGGCAGAGAGAAAAGCGACAGCGCCACAAATGACATAGTTGACGCTGTCTTTTCATCCCTTGGTGATTGGAGGCCATAATCAATGATGACAAATGAAAAATGGAGTGACAGCCCCTGCTTTTCCGGTCATGCGTCAACTGTAATTATCGTCACCTATGCAGAATCTCACCCTGGCCCCAACTATGAATTCTACATTGAAGCCATCGGACTTGATAGTTTCTCGGCGCCAGCAGATATGAAGATTTATATCTGGGATAAACGGGATTCCGGGCACGTGCAGGAACACTACGAGAAACTATTTGCTATCGGCTCCACCTGGAGAATAAGCGGACAGATCGAGATGGAGGACAAGTGCATTGTCTTCGTTGATCCGGTCTGCATGCCCTATCATGGTGAGGCGTGCAAGAACCTGAAAATATTTGCGGCCACCCCACAACAATCCGGCCAGTAGGCCTTCGAAGGATCAACAATGGCCGACCAGCATCCCCATACAGAGGAGAGATGGCCCCTTGACGGCATTTGCCTCAATACCATCATTAAAGTGCATGACTTTGATGCCTATCACCATGCGGGCGACAATCCCTACTACCAGATCTCCGTCGGGGGATTCATCATGGTCGATTGCATGGGGGATATATTATTTACCGAAATTCAAATGTCTGCCGAGGACGGAGATACGGATGAGGTTAGTCGCCTGCAGGAGTTGTTCACGCCTGGATCGCTACATTATGTCAAGTCGGAGCATTTCTTTTATGGCGACAGATCAATCGATATTCATAACCCAGAGACAAGATTGGTCGCCCATGACGACTATGAAGCAATCAATTCATTTTTCCCGGTAAAGGTGTCCTCGGGGCGCGACCCCCAGCCAGGTGAATTCTATTATGCAGGAGATATTTTTGTCGAAGGAAGAGGGAATTTTAGGGGTTTTAAGCGGAAAGGCTAAGGGTCTTGAATTTGGGAAAAAGTAATGTTCCAACAAGCCCCATGGAGGCCGACAGCCCGAAAATCTTGGGCGGCCGGGTCATAGGGGCGCGCCGTTATGCAGGAAGAGAAATGAAGAAAGAAGAACCCTTTCAAATTCCAATCGATAAGCTTGCTCCTCCAGGAATCCAGGGCGATCTGATTATCGTCAACGGCTTTGCCAATGATACTCGTACCGATGATGCAAGAATGAAAGACAATTCAGAACGGGAGTTTCATATCATTGCCAAGCTGTCCCGTACGGTAGAAAACCCACAAGGGATCAAGGCAGCTATTTCTCCAGGAGACGGGGACTCATACCTTCTCATGCCGGAGCACGTTTTTCATACCAAAGTCCACACGCACGACGGAGCTTTCGAGTTCCATAAAAATACCCGCGGTGAACTTGCCCAGGTGCGGTTCACATGCTTAGCAAGGTCACTTGTAGAGGCAAAAAACAAATTTGCTCAGATAGTGGCTCCCTATATCGATTATTTGAGCTTCACAGCTAATTGCCCTATCCAGACACCGTTGATTGGGGTTAACGACACTAAAAATGACCTTTACTCCATCAATTATATATCTCCTCACCCAGTTGCTACCGTTAATCCACATGTCGGACATATACACATGGAACTGTCACCAGTCTACGCTTTGTATAGAGAGGCGAAGAACAGCACTAGTGACTTTTATAAATTCCTTTGCTACTACAAAATAATCGAAGGGATCTTAGGACTGAGAAAAGAGCTCTTCAAAAAAGCAAAAAAGGCTCAAATTCAAATTGAAACAATTCGAGAAAGCCTGCCTGAGCATCCAGAGCTGGTCCAGACATCGCATGAGTTAGTTGGAAAATCGATACAATGGATATTTGAGAATTTTTTGAATAAAAAATTTAGAAATGCAGTGGCTCACTTCATAACCGATACAAAAACAATCCTCAACGTTAGCACCTACGAAGCACAATCAAATTTTGCAAGGGCGGTACTGGTTGCCGAAATCTGCTCCAGAGTGGTTATTTCAACTCATGTAGAGTACCTGGAACAGTTCAAAAGAGGCAATGCATAACAACGCCCTGCACACGGACTGCCTCCGCTAGCGCTCCGGCAACCGGTGAGGGCGAGCCCCGTTATACCGAAAAAGGGAAAGGCATGAAAAACCGAATATTGCTTGCATTGGTTGCAGCGATTTTCCTCTGCGGAGGGAATGCTAGTGCTGGCCTGGGCGATTGGTTTTACGGTGAATCGTGGAAGTTCATGGAGTCTGTTGGTGGTGTCGCAATAGGTCAACCATCAAGAAATCCGCAGGGCGTGTATCCCTACAGGCAGGATGATGCCGTGAAGACATCAGTCCTGACAAGATGGTCTTCCGCGTGTTGCGTGGCGGCTCCTTCGGCAGCAATGAGAGGAGTGTGCGCTGTGCCTATCGCAGCTGGATCAATCCGTTCGTCAGCTACGACGATATCGGTTTTCGTGTAGTGGTTGCTCCCGGGCGCATTGCTGGCCTCTGATCTCTCTGGCCTCTGGTTTTCTGGATTTCTGGGGGTAGGGGGAGGGGTTGCCCCTCCTAAATCAAGAACGATGAATGACTCTCTGTATCGAAGAATTCACGATTGGGACAACTTGCTGTTGGCATACCGCAAGGCTGCCAAGGGAAGTGTTACGGCCTACCTTACCCTTCGGGGGATTGAACTGCTTCGTCAATTTCCCTCCATTCTCGCCATCTCGCACTAGAAATCCCATTTTACGCACCAAATAATCGAACCCCCCGCCAGAGATTACAGTTGAGGGCGTTTCTGAGTCCTAATTCGACTATGAGACGAACACTACTGATCATACTGGCGCTGGCCTTGTTGCCTGTCACCTCCTGGGGGTTCTGCTTCCAGGAGGCAGGGGAGGAGTACGGCATCTCCCCGGAGATTCTCTTCAACATCGCGAGCGTAGAGTCCGGTTTCAACCCTGCCGCCGTGAACAAAAACAAGAACGGCACTTACGATTACGGGCTGATGCAGATCAATTCTTCCTGGGCGAAAACCCTCGGGCCTGAGCGCTGGAAGGCCCTTTCAGACCCCTGCACCAGTGTAAAGACTGGGGCATGGATACTCTCCCAGTGTTTATCCCGCTATGGTTACACCTGGAAGGGCATCGGCTGCTACAACAGCCGAACCCCGGAACTCAATCGGAGATATGCTCAAAAGATTTTTAAATCCATTGTGAAGCATCGGAATGAGATGCCGGTACTGCTGGCAACGGCCGAACACCAGAAGATGGAATCTCCAGAGCAACCAACCCCATGGAAGGAAGTTTTCGGACATGATTCCGAATGAACTTCTTTCCTGTTACAGCGAACTAAAGCAAACGGAAGTCATGGAGGCGGTAGAGTTAGCTGTGGCGAAAGTCCTCTCCCGTACGTTTATGATGCCGTTTACCGTCCACTACACTCAAGATGGGCTCAAGATGACGGGGTTACCACATTGCGGAGAGCCGGTCGAGATTACCCCTGACAAAATAGGGAGGAAGTTGCGCCGCCATGTCCTCTACACCATCGAAATCGAGCTGCAGAAACGTCAGACACTACATGAAGCAGATCATCTGCGCCAGCTCCAGGGAAAGGTGCTCTTGGGGATGGTTGCCGGCTACGAACCAGACGGCAGCGTGCTTGTTGAAATGGAGCTTAACAACCACTATCGCCGCTTCATCCTCATTGGCACATGCCCTCTGCGTTGCCAGCCAATGCACGAACGGAACAAATACGTGGCCGGAAAGGTCTATCGCTGGTTTGTCACCAGCGTCCTTCCGGTAGCAAGTGAGCGTCATGCCAAGGTCAGAATCAGACTGAGCCGCACCAGCAAGGAGCTACCGGCGATTCTGCTGCGGCAACTGAGCGGTATGGAAAGAATCATCTGTCATCGGCGAATACCGGGGGGGCCCGCTGAAATCATCACAGCGCGGAAGATACCCAAGGACATCATCAACACTGTCGGCAAGGAAACCGGGGATATATACCGTGTTCGGATTATTCAGTAAAAAAACTGCAAATAAGTTTGATCGTGAGGACGTGAAGGACGCCTTATTGATTGGTTCGGGGTCGAACCTGGATAACCCCACTCGTATTCAACCCATCATCCTCTCCGAGGAGCACCGCCGGCGGGGAATGATGGTAGTGGGAACAACCGGTGTCGGGAAAACAAGGCTCGAGGAGAACTTCATCGAGCATGACATTCTGAGCGGCAAGTCCGTGGTCTGCATTGACCCGAAAGGTGATCAGGCCCTTTTCGCAAAGATCTACGAAACCGCCAGACAGGCGAAACGGCTTGATGAACTCCAGCTGGTCACGGTCATTTACCCTGAGTATTCCGCGGTAATCGACCCCATGGCCTACTATTTCATGGTCGACGAGCTGGTCGGACACATTACCGCTGCAATCCCGCCGTCCAAGGAAGAATTCTTCAAACAGCTCGCAACAGCAATCTCCACCGTGGCCATCACAGCCAATATCCTCCTGGCAAAGCACGAGGGGCGGCTGCCCAACCAGAACCTTGACCACATACGACAGAGCGTCCGCAGGAAGAGCCTGGAGGAAACCAAGGAGATGCTGGTCAGAATCGGTTCCGACGAGGCAGTCCGGATTGCCGGCATGATCGAGGATCTCCTGTGCAGCGACCAGGAACATTTCGCCAAGGTTTCCATGTCTCTGCAGACCACGCTCATGACTCTTTCCAGCGGCAACATCGGCAAGATTATCGGCCAAGCAGACTCAAACCGGTTCATCAAGCGGCTGGAAGAGGGGAAGCGGGTCATCCTCGTCGTTCACACCGGAGCGCTCATGGTTCGGGAGGCCTCCTCTATCCTGAGCCGGCTGCTGGTGTCCATGATCCAGGGACACATAGGGCGTGTCTACAACTCCAACAAGCAACGTCTTGACAATCCCCTGTCTATCCACATAGACGAGGCACACAACGTCCTCTATGACGGCTTCGAGAACCTCACGGCCATGGCCGGTTCCGCGAACGTCATGACAACCCTGTATGTTCAGGACATAGCCCAGCTCAAGGCAGCCATGAAAAACGAGGAGCTGGCCCAAGTGGTTCTGAACACCTGCAACACGAAGATTTTCCTCCGCTGCCCAGACGCCATGACCAGTGAATACGTGGTTAAACACTTTGGGACCAAGAACGTTCTGGCGGGAATCTACGGAACAAACCAGGTTACAACCCGGGAGATAGAGCAAGAAGCGGTCAAGTCCTATGATGTGCTGAGTCTCCAGCCTCGTGAGTTCCTGATGACCTCCTACAACGGCCGGTGGAGGGGCATCACCACCGATGTTTCCGACTCCAAGCTGAAGATCATCTTCCCCTCGGCTCCGGCACTCCTCTCTCCCATTACCGTGGAAGAAGGGTGTACGGAGGGGGCAGCCTGATGGACACCTCAACGTATTTCCTTTCAGCTGCGGCGGTTTTTGGGGCAGGGATCTGCTTTGGTGTGAAATCGCTCCTGACCAGGCCGGTCCCGGACACCCCCCCGCTACCGCCTGAGTCTGCAGAGGAAATAACGCCGGTTCCTCGTCAGGCCACTGACGACTATGAGCAGAAAAAATTGGATGAGATCAGCTGGCTGTGGGTTGACCAGGAGATAGAGCTCGCGAAAATAGCATTCATGTGGCGTGAACAGGACGAGCCGCCCGAGAATGGCGCAAAGGTGACACGACCGCACTTTGACCATGCAGAGATAGATCAGTTCTATGAGGAGTTCGTAGCAAGCCGGCCAATCGTCAAGGGCGCACGGCGGACGGTAATAGTTAAGATCCTGCAGATTCTCGACAAGGACGGTGACTGCCCGTCCGTTGTGGGCAAGGAAGAGAGGGCAAACAGCCATGAAGCGGAGAGGGATCTGGGCGATGAGCTGTATCAGTTTCTATCCCGGGTACCACTCTGGCGGCACTCACTGCTGGTAGCCCGTAAATACGCTTCGAAGTTCCAATATGATGTCATGCTCCCTGACGCCTTGATCATCGCCCTTGGCCACGACCTTGGGAAAATACCACGGTACTACCAGAAGCTCTACAAATCGGGCGACCACCCGGCGCTCTCTACCAACATCCTGAACGGCATTCAGGAGTACGCCGCTCTTTCTAATAGGACCGAGCTCAGCCGGGTCATCATGGGCCATCACTTCCTGGTTCCGGGGAGCCCTCTGGCCGAACAGCTCAAGGCGGCGGACGGTGAGGCCAGGACCGTCGAAGGTGAAGGTCTGATCGCCTGGATAGACCGAAAGGAGGGAACTCCCCATGGGTCGATGGTTCCTGAGTCCAACCCGAACAAAGAAGAAGCGGTAGAAGAGGGGAGGGGGGCAACTCCAGCTGAAACCACAACCGCCGAAAACGCTCAACCTGATAAAAAGCAGTCCAGGAAGAAACCGGGCAAGGCACAGGGAGAAGCAGCCCCGCCACCTGCATCGTCGGCAAATGTCTACGCCAATGAAGAGGGGAGCAACAGGAAGGGGCGCCACGTCTGCAAGGAAATGTCCCTTCCTAGCTGGTGGGACTCGGACCGCCTGCTGGCCGGCGTCCATGAGGGGATCGACAAGATTGTCTCCGATAACGGGGGGAAAACGGTTTGGTTGGCGGTATCCGATCCCGGCACCGGTATGGTCTGGGTGGATGAACGGCTGGTCTGGAATTCCCTAAAGGCCGTGGCCGGTAACCAGGATACCAGACTGCTACTTGCGGATGCCAACGGGGCCGACCGTCGTGATTTCCTCTACACGGCCGTTCAGGAGTTGGGCAGGCAAGGGAAGGTTGAGGTCGGGCTCATGGGAGAAGGGTACTACCAGGTCCCGGTCAATGCGGTTACGGGTAGCGGGAAGAGCGTCACCATGTTCCTGATTCCGTTCTACCCCGCTGCCTTCGGCGAGACTGTTGCCGACATGTACGGCCGCAAGGGTTCCTTGATTCAGAAGATGGTCACGAAGATCGTGCCGAAACAATATGAGGTCAAGCAATGCTCCAACGTCTAGTCGTGTCTGCGATGGCCGTCCTCCTGGCCCTTGGTGCGGGAGGTCAGGCTACAGCCAACTACTACGAAGAGTCTGGAAGGGGGTGGTGGTGGTATGACCGCGAGCCACCCAAGAAGGAAGAGGATAAGAAACCTGAGCCTGAGCCGAAAACCGCCACGAAGCGGAAGTACAAGTCCTTAAAAGGGATCACTGAAAAAAAGATGTGGGACATGGATCCAAAGGACCTCGGCGAGCTTTGGGATGACATGCGGGCCCGGGCATTCCGAAAGCCTACCGAGCAGAATGTCCGTGACTTCTGGCGTGTCAATGAGGTCACCAGGAAGAAAGCCTACGCATTCACCGCCGTCAGTGACTATGCCTGGCAGAAAAATCCCGAATTGACCACGAAGGGCGACTATCCGATTACCAACCCCGGCAGAACTGCACAGGTTACCATGAGTGAAGAGGAGAAACGGAGCAAGCTCGCCGCTAATCGGGAGAGTTTTGCCCTCGTGATGTTCACCAAGCCGGGATGCGGCTACTGTACCGAGCAGGCCGGCATCCTCAAGTGGTTCACCCAGGCAACCGGCTGGACGGTCAAGGCCGTCGATATAACCCAGAATCCGGCCATGGCGTCCCGGTTCGGCGTCTCGATCACTCCGACAATCATTCTGATCCAGAAGGGGAACCAGGATTACTTCCCGGTCACCGCCGGCGTTGCGTCGGCAGACGAGATAACGGACCGGACCTTCAAGGCGGTGAGGGTGATCAACAAAGAGGTCACTCCCGAACAGTTCGACATGTACGAATTCCAGCGGGGTGGTGGTTATGATGTGTCGAACAAACGATGATATGGCATGACGAGCAAGGGGAGGGAGGATGAACGGAATAGACATGAAACTGGCGCTCACCATCTGTGCAGGAGTACTGGCAGCGAAAGCTGTGTGGTTCATCTGCATGAACATACTGTCGCAGATAGTGACCAGGTTTGCCATGGAAGGTAGGTCCGGAGAAGGGAGGAAACCATGAATATCAAACAACGCGCGAAAAAACGGGCCGCTGTGGTATTGGCGATCCTGCTCGCCATGTCTCCCGCCATTGCCCAGTCTGGATGGGTCGATGACTGGCTAGCCAGCAAGCAGTCTACGGGGCCCTCGTCATTTCAGGGGGCAACGAGAGGATACTACTCGGGGGGGTCATTTCAGGCCCACTGGAAAAACAGCAACGACTACCTGATGACCATTTCGAAGCCTAACATCAAATCGGGATGCGGCGGCATCGATGCCTTCATGGGGGGCTTCGGATTCATGGACACAGAGTTCCTGGTCCAGAAGCTCCAACGGATCATGTCTGCAGCTCCCGCCGCGGCATTCGACCTGGCTCTTAAAGCCGTATCAGAACAGGTATCCGGCACCCTCAAGGACCTGGGCTCCTGGGCGGACAAGCTGAACCAGCTTCAGCTTGATGACTGCAAGGCCTCCAAGGCTCTTGTCGCCACATTAGCCTCGCCTGCCTCGGGACTTATGAGTGAGAAGATGCAGGGGGAGCTCAGCTCGGCGCAAGCGGACTTCTGGAGCTCAAGCGGGATGGGCGACCTGTACTCAAAGGTTACCGGACTCTTCAAGTCAGAACAGGCCGCCATAGCTGACGGCACGGCGACCACGGCGCCGACCATCAAGCAGACCGCCGAAGGGGCGATTTCCGGTTGCCCCCAGTCCGTTATCGACATTTATGGCAGCGGGAGTTTCCTTGCTAATGTCGGCGCCAAGAAGAATCTGGATGAAGAGACCATTGCGCTTATGCGGGGCTTCGTCGGCGATGTCAAAATTACCCCTCCATCGGTCACGGGCAGCACGTTCGTCGCGAACATCTACCCATCGTGTGATGACAACGCAAGTCCGGTCGCGTTGCTGGTGGGACAGACACAGAAGAAAGATACTCCTGATGGCGTATGCACTCCGATTACTGACACCAACAAATCTCTCCAGGGCTATGCAATAGGCAAGTTCAACAGCATCATCGGCAAAATGAAGTCCGGGATTGCTTACGACAACGAGGAGCAGAACTTTCTCGCCAGCGTTCCCCCGGGGATTTACAACTACTTGCGGATAGCCGCTTCAACAAAGATGGAAGGGGCTGCGGTTCAGGAGCTGGCCAATCTTGCTGGCAACGCATTCGCCTACTACATGCTTTCCGATCTCTTGGACAAGGCGCAGCAGCTATCCCAGGTCGTGGCGCACATCAATACGTCCGCCGCCGGAGCCAAGGACGGCGCTAATCCTGCCACATGTCAGAAGAGTTTGCTCAGTGGGACGCAAGCTCAGTTCGACGAATTCAAGCAGAGGATCCAGGAGAAGCTTGTTGCAGTAAGGGAAAGCTACAACTCGGTATTGGCAGAGGCGAATGCCATAGGGGTACTGCAGCAGCGAATTCAAAAGGCTGACACCATACTCTATGCGGAAATTGCCGGAAGATTTTCACCGGGGATCGCCAATCATCTCGCAAGACTGAAGTAACAAATCAGATGAGGAGGAAATTATGGCAGACAACAAGAACCAATCATCTCAAGCTGGCAAAAACGGCAACGGCAAGGGTAGAAGCAACGGCAATGGGGGTGAGGAGCCGAAAAAGGAGAGCTTCAAAGAGCGTAAACTCCGGCTCGCCGCAGATCGGGATTACAACGTGATCTCGCAACGGACGTCTGATAATGCGGAATATGTCAACCTGCTCAACGCTACAGATTACCTCATGTACCGTTTGCGCATGGTCAACTTTGACCGGCATCCGAAACTGACCATTGATGATTTGGGTAGATTCCTGAAACGCAATAACGAGATCAGGGAGATGATCAATCAGTTCAATATCGAGCTGGCTAAAGCCATCGGCCAAAAATACGACCCACCCCGCGGCTACAGCGCCAAACCGAATACTCAAGCTAAGGCGGACACCGTGCAGCCGGTTGCGTCGATTCAAGAACCATCCGCGGCCACTGTATAACGATGCTCTGCTGAAATATTATGCAAAACGCTCCTGGCCTTGTCTGAAGTGCCCAGGAGCGTTTTACTTTGCTGCTTTATCCACAACTTCTGTGGATATCTGGACCTCTGGTGGTGGGGGAGGGGAGTAATTGACAGTGATCACTTTTTACGTACTTAAATTGGGACTAATGTTGGTGTGATGGATGACGATAAGAAACACATGCACAAACGGCCAGTGACCATTTCTAAATGCCTCAAAATCCTAGGTTACTCGTTTCTCTTCGTCGTGGTGGGAATACTGCTCCCACTCGAATTGAAAGAGGTCTCTCCGAAAACATGGGGATGGCTGGAAGGAACCCTTGGGTGGGACATGACAGGATTCTGGTTCTCACCCCTCGGTGGGAACGGGAACTGCCGGATCGTCAACTCGAAGGTAGCATTCGGCCGGCCAGGGAGCCGAATCATATTCGGCGAGCTTACCCCGCCTGATAGAAGGCCATATCCTCACCTGTGGGTGGAAGAGAAAGGAGAAATCATCGATTCTGTCTGCCCGCCCGGGCGACCGGAGTGCAGGGTGCGACGACTTTTTGCTACAGTGGATCCGGTTACCCTGCTGATAGAGAAGCGATACCCCCAGACCGAGAAGGACAAAAGAGACATCCGATGGGGGATCAACTACCTCGGGGGACTGAAGGCGGCTTTGGGAGAGGGGGCTACTTGCATTCAGGAAGGGGGGAACGCCCGCGAAGTAGCCGCCGGAACCCCACCAAAAGACGAGTGAAGGATCGGTCCACCATGGCGCCTGTGGAAATTATCAGGCCAGCAAGAGCAAGTTGACGAAAGTCACCTTGGGGCCCATACCCGCTTAAAGAGGGACCTGCATAAAGATAGACAACCGATGACGACCAACCCATCAACACGAGAATTTTTGTAAGTGCTTTCATCGAAGTAGCCCCATCTCGGAAACCCCATTTAGTCGGGGGAGGAAGCGCAATATTCCCTCTACCTATAATCTCCGGCAGGCCGTTCGTTTTTTTGGTGCAAATAAACGTTTTTTCCTCCCTCTTCCATTTTGAAGGATTATACCCTCCCCGAAAACCTTGAGTAGGCGTTGATCCTAGTAAGCACAACACTACTGGTGTCTCCTCCATACACCGACTCTCCCAGGAACACCAGCTCCTCAGACTCCTGTTCAGTAGGTATATCCTTCCACCAGCATTTCGCCTTGCCTTTTGACCCGTCGCTCCAGCGGTAGTTGCGCTCTTTCAGAAGGTCCTTGGAGTCAAATGGGGATCCGATCGCATGAATCCTGGTAGTTGTTTTCCTTGCGGTCTCCATAAGGGTTTTGAATACTGGTGCACCCGAGTCCGGTAGGTCCTCCAGGAGCAGCCCCAGCAACCCTTCCGCGTCATTATAGGCCCGGTGGGCATCTATGAAATAGCCTCCGCACTTGAATAGCAGGTACTCGAGCGTGCGGGATGTGACCAACTCCGCTGCCCAGTCTATCTGCGACAAGGTGCAGGCCCACGGAAGGGATGCAAAGGATGGGAATCGCCGTTCGATGAACGGCCTGTCAAATTGCGAATTGTGGGCAAGAACAAGGTTCGCCTGCCTGGCTAGGGCATTCACCGCTTCATCATCGAAGGCTTGGCCGGCGAGCATGTCGTCCGTGATGCCAGTAACCTTGATTACCTCCAGCGATAGAGGGATTCCTGGGTCCTCAAACCCTGAATAGCGACCGATGATTCGGGTGATCTCGCAGGATTCCATCTCATACTCAAATACTACAATGCCTAGCTCGATTATTTTGTCCTCTTCGTACTTGAAACCGGTCGTTTCGGTATCCAGACATAGACCGATCTTGGCTTTGCCGTTCACAGGGTTACCTGTAAGGCGCCGGTGCTTCTCGATATCTAGCCGGCGGAGGACCTTGTAATCAGCGGAGGCCTCCAGCAGCTGCAGGGCCTTTTGCAGTTCTTCACTTGTTTCCATAGTTGGGGCTCCTGTTCCTGATTCCAGCGTTGAATGCCATGGTTGTGATTGGTTTTGGACAGGGCTCTTGGGGGATATTATAGGGAAGCGCTGGTTCCCTTCGGTATCCCCAGATGCATGTTCTGCTGGTATGAGCCGTTTTCGCGTCGACAATGCAACTGTGGCAGTTTGGCTTCTGTGTGAATTTTACGTGACGTTTCATGGGGATGCTCTCTACAGGAAACACTTATTAGCTATCTCTTGTACATGACCAGGGTACTTTCTGTCGAGATATGCTTGCGCACGGCAATCATAAGGGCCAGTCTCCCGCTCAAGACACGATCTTGTCTGGTTTTCCCCCAGTATGTGGCCGAATTCGTGGAGGGCCACCGCATAGGTCACAGCCGATCTGACAGGTCTGATATCGACCCGCCGTGTCCTGCGGTAAGCCCTGCCGCCCCGACTGTGGCTGCTGACCTCGATCTGGTGGGCAGCGCACAGTCCCTCAATGTGCTTTGCCATTTCTGTTGCCGACATTGCGTTCATGCTGCATTCCTCATTTCTTTTTCCTGGGCCGTTACGTACAGCTTGAGCCCTGCGAGAAAGATTTCCCTCTTGATGGGGCCAAAATCCTCCTTGACGCCGTTGTGATTGCGTTCTGCAAAGGACTTAGTGAGCACCTGTTTGTCAACAGAGGCCATCGCTCGGTCAGCGTCCCTGAACACGCCGCGGACCTTCGGCGCCGAACTCCCATAGAGAGACATGACCACATACCTCCCTTTGCTTCCTTTCTTGTTCATAGCGGCAGGCTGGACAAAATAGGCACCTTTACGCCAGCGTTCGACAGACACCTGTTCCCATTCAGTGGGACCACCGCTCCAAACGTCCTCATCGATGGCGCCGAAGGCAAGAAACCTCACAACAAGCTCGGCATAGAGGTGATCAAGCCCAAGGTTCAGCCATTGGTCTGAGGAATACTTTCCTGTCAGATTCCGTAAGCCATTGAGTTCCAGAAGCCGTACATTTTCTTCAGGTGTCAGTGGGCTGGGGTGCATGTGTTTTTTTGCGTAGAGAAGTTTCTTGGCCATGATTTCGGCAGTGGTTGTCTCCCAACTGCGGTCCGGCCCGAAATCCTTACCGCTGTCGGCATCGCGAAGCTTTCTCACTGTGTCGGCAACGTCGTGGCCATAGGAGTCCATGACACCCCGCTGAGCATCTTCCACAGTCCCGAAGAACAGCATCCCCATCCATAGTCCCAACTCCCTGCGGGTAAAAAGCCGTCCATCGGCGCTGAGAATATCAACTTCGTAGATGAACTTAGCCTTGCGACCAGGCACCTTTTTCAGGCGAATCTCGCCACCGCCTGGGGCCGTAGCAACGCTCACTGCTCCATCGATCTGGCTCCTTCGCTTGGCCTTGCGCCAGTTCCAGTCGTGTTTGCTCATATCCACGCCAACAATGTGGTCAATTGAAGCCATTTCGCCGGAGGCGTGGGCGGCCAGCACTGCCGGCAACTCTTCAGCAGGGACATGTACCCATTGTGCGCCGATGTAGTCCGGCTGCATGAGCTGCCAACCGGTTCTCAGGTTGCGATAACCGAAAATCGGCACCCCAAGAACCACGTCAAGTTTGAGCCAGCCCTTTTCGGTGCGCTTATAGGCGTCCCTCCCAAATACGAAGTAAGTACCTTCCTGAGAGGGGATGACGGTCTGTGCAAAGATGTCGAAGAAATTCATCTGGTTCATAGATCAGCACCTCGATGTGAATTCATGTTGACATTATAAGTTAATCGCTTATAGTGTCAACATGAATTTTGCGAGCCATGTAGGTATCAAGCAGGGGAAGGACACAGAGATGCGCATTGGACTTATCGATTTGGACTCCAAGATCCCTAATTTGTCCCTCATGAAGCTGTCTGCTTACTACAAGGCAATGGGGTGCAAAGTTTTCTTGAACGATTTTTCACAGTCGCAGGTGGACAAGGTTTTCTGTTCGGTGTTGTTCTCGAAGAATCGCCGGTCGGCAGAGCTTTTGAAGAGCGTGTACGCTGACAGGATCAGTTTTGGCGGGACCGGTTACGACGTGACGGTAAAGCTTCCAGATGATGTGGAGGCAATGCGGCCGGACTATTCGCTGTACACTTGCGATCATATCTACTCGAGGATCAAACGAGGCATAGGCAAGAAAGAGTCGAAGCTGGCCAAGGCCCAGACGCTGGTGGACGCCGGTATCGGCCGCCTGTCAGTCGGCTGTCCGCGTACATGTTCTTTCTGTTGCATACCGTCGAAAGAGCCGGAATTCAAGAGGGTAGGGGAGATAGCTGACATTCTGAATCCGCGTAGCAACGTCCTGGTCCTTCTCGACAACAATCCCTTGGCGCTGCCGGAGGCCTCAGAGCTTCTCCAAGAGATGCGTGAAAGGCAACTTGTCGTTGATCTTGCACAAGGGATCGACGTTCGGCTGATGACGGATGAAATTGCGGTTGAATTGTCCCAGATCCGACATTTGCGGAGCCTGCACTTCGCCTGGGACCTGCCAGGTGCCGAACGCTCCGTCCTGGATGGGTTGGATGTCCTGACACGACACGTCAAGCCGTGGAAGCTTATGTGCTTCGTCTTGACCGGATTCAATACTTCATTTGAGGAGGATGAGTACCGGGTCCGGAAGCTGATCGGGAAAGGGGTCGATCCCTTCGTGATGGTCCATGACGCGAAGAGCGATGCGAAGCTGAAGCATTACCAGCGCTACATCAATGCGAGGATATACAAGGTCTGCAAGAGTTTCGAGGATTACCAGCCCTGGAAGGCAGTCAAAGGGCAGTACCTTCACGACGGACTTCCGTTGCAAGCCGCTTTCTGTTGATGTTTTGAATGAACAAGGAGGAGAACATGCTTTTGGGTGTCGAGATCAAGAAACGCCTGAACGGAGAGTGGTACAATTATCCCCCTGCGGAGTTCAATGGAATGACCGTCCGTGACATCCTTGTGTTCATTGACCAGCAGGATATTGTAGTGAAGATCGAGCAGGGTATGGGGAAGAATGTCTACATAGTCGGTAAAGAACAGACTCTTGCCGAATACAGCGGCAACCGTAAGCACAACTTCATAACGGTGAAAGAGGCCCTTAGCCTCTGGAATAATTCACCGCTCCTTGGTATAGTGTGGCCTCCCTTCAGGACCGACGCCCCTCCAGAACCCCAGGAAGATTATCAGGGAACGATTGCCCGACTGGCTATGGAGTGCAAGAACAAGGGGGAAAAGGCACCACATTCACGCAATAAGGTTAAAAGGGCTGCATGAATTGGTAGGTATTGCTTTGATGTCCCAAGAGAGGAACAAGTGAACGAACAAGACAAGAACCGACTCATTGAGGAGCTGAGGCAACAATTCATTGAGGAAGGATGCTGCCCCGTTTGTAATCAGAAAAAACGTCCAGGATTTACTGAGGAACGAAAAAAAAGGCATAGTGAGGCCATGAAGGTTTCCCGTAAGCGGGTGAGTCCGACTACGACGAAGATCCTGGTTTCCATCATGGAAGGGCCTGAAGAGTTCACCATCAGTGGTATTGCAAAGGAAACGAAGTCCAACAAGAACACGGTACGGGAGATAGTGCGTAGGTTGATCATAGCTGGAGAGGTCGAGCTATGCGGGGATATAGGCGATGACAGAAGAAAGTCAGCCGCATTCGGTAAAGCCAATTTCTGGAAGGAACTTAAGAAGGAAGGGAACGTTGCGTTGAAGAGTTTGCCGAAATGATGAATATGCCTGCAAAGATGGATTGAATAAATTGACTGGAGGAATTATGAAAAAATTGGTTTTAATCATTGCTCTCTTTACTGCTACATGCACAACAGCAAAGGCAAAAGACGCGACAATATTAGATACAGTCTATGCCAATAATAACAAAATCGGTTATATATACTGCGTGGAAGGGTATAAATATATTTACATGCTGCCACCAAGCGAAATCGGTCATTTTTCTCAAGAAAATATGTACGGTGCGACACAAATGTTTGAGAGAGTAAAAGGTAAGGATGGTATAGAGCGTTCAGTGCCGCAGACGTGTAGCGCAGAAAAGCAAAAAAGGTAATTCAAAAACAGAGCCTCTCCTGATTTAAACGGAGAGGCTTTGTTGTATTTGTGTTGACATTATAAGTTACTTACTTATAATTGCATCAACGGTGATTGATTTTTTAACAAGGGAGAATTAGCCATGCACACTGTCACAGACCATCCCATCACTACCTTCGCTCACATTCCACTTTCACAGATTATTACAGGCAACAACCCCCGCCGTTACTTTGACGCGAACGAAATGTCGGAACTTATTACCTCGATTCGTCACAAAGGAGTTATCCAGCCGATCAGCGTCAATCTGGTTGCCGATGGCAAGTATCAGATCATTGCCGGTGAACGCCGCTTTCGTGCCGCCTGTACCGCTGAACTGACCACCATCCCCGCCATTATCAACACGGTCGATGAAGGGGAAGCGGAAGCTATGTCCCTGATCGAGAACATCATTCGGGCCAATATGTCTCCGACCGAAGAGGCTGTTGCCGCTGGCAGAGTACTCGCCAAGAACAACAATGACCGTGACGAGACAGCAAGAGAGCTTGGTTGGCCGGTCAGCAAGCTAAACCGTAGGCTTGCCCTCCTGAATCTGGTTCCCGAAGCAATGGACGCCCTGAATGAAAGGCGCATCCTCTTGGGCCACGCAGAACTGTTGGCGGCTGTACCGCAGGATAAACAGGCTAAAGCCCTCCAAACAATCATAAGCATGGCTTTGACGGTACAGCAGGTCAAAGACCTGCTGGTGAAAGTGTCCACGGTTTTCAAGGATGCCATCTTTGATACAGCAGGTTGTGCGGCCTGTAAGTACAACTCCGAACGACAAGGAACCCTGTTCACCGAGTCCATTGAAACTGGTCGTTGCACCGATGGGGAGTGCTACAAGACCAAAACCCGCCAGCGCATTGAGGCCATACGGGACGAAGTGAGCGAAGAAGTGCCGAACGTCAAGATCATCGAGGTCGGTGACGCTGCCACTTACGTCAGCCTGACCGCCGATGGGGGGCTTGGGGTCGGCTCCGAACAGCATGAGGCATGTCTGGCCTGTGCGAACTACGGTGCTACCGTTTCGGCACTTCCTGGGGAGGAAGGGAAAGTTGAAAGGTCGGTCTGCTATGACGCTGACTGCCACCGCAAGAAGGTTGCTGAAAGGGTGAAGGCCGAAAAGGCGGCAAATCAGCCTGTCGCTCCCAAAGAGAAAGGGCAGGGGGCTTCAACAGCAGAGGCCACCAAAGCAGCCACCAGTGGCAAGAAGGCGGGGAGCGAAAAGAAGGCTTCCGAACTGTCTGAAAGGGTGAAGGAATATCGCCGTAAGAAAGTATGGGAGCCAGCCATCAAGAAGGAACTCGCTACCCAACTCGACAAAGCAAGAGCGTTTGTCCTCGATCTTTTCCTGTCAGGGGATGCCGGGAAGGCCGATCACATGAACCTGTCCAAGCTGTTCGGGAAGATCAGCGGCGGTGAGGATTACCCGATCAGTGCAAGGGCAGAGGGCCATCCAGAGAAGCCCTACTCACTCGACCCTGACCAGCAGGACAAACTTTTCGCCGCAGTCGCCGTTTCGGCAGTCGGGGCCATCGAAGTGAAACGCTTGCAGAAGCTCCTTGGCTTCCTTGAAACCGATCTTGGCAAGCATTGGAGGATGGACCAGGACTTTCTCTCCCTCCTGACCAAAAGCGAAATCGAAGCGGTCTGCAAGAATGTCGGCCTCGATGCCGCAGTCAAGGACTTCTCAAAGGTCATGGCAGGGAAAAAAGAGGAAGCAATCCAGGCCATACTTAAGTCCGACTTCCAGTTTGAGGGAACCGTGCCATCACTCCTAAACTATGCATAGGATGAAGCAGCCATGAAAACAGCAGAGAAGCCGAAAAAGAGCAGATCAGCGCAGTACACAAACGCCAAGAGGGGAAGCGTCCCGTACTTCCGCAAGCCCCGTCGTATCCTCCTGACTGACGAGGAACAACGGAAGATCGACGAGGATTGCCGTGAACGGGATTTGAAGCGGATGGGGATGAATGTGCCCCCATGTCGCTCCCTGACCAAGAAGGAAATAATGAATCTGGTCAATAGAGGGGAGATAACCCCTATTGACAGGATACCGTGCAGTCACCACAGCGCGATACGGTAGCAGTCCCTCCCCGCAATGGCCCCGCACGGAGGATGTGCGGGGCATTTTTTAGGGGAAGTCGAAACGATCAACAAGAACTAACTACCAATAGAAGGGAGTCCAGCATGTTTCAAGCACTTCACGAATTAGCCACTTCAACGGAACTGCACCTGACCATCACAGTGCAGGGGGATGATCTGCGGGTTGTAGTCCTTCCAAAGCCAAAGGATGGAGCCAACGCCGCCCTGTCTACCCCTCTGGCCCTCACAGCCTCACCAGCGGAACTGGACGAAAAGTTTGTGGCAACGCTTTCTAGCTACACCGCCAGCCGAAAGTCACTTGAGACAACGCTGGAGGAAACCACTAACTTCATGGAGGCGGCAAAGCAAGCCGCCAAGGAAGCGGCAAAGAAGTCCACCATACCAGCGAAACAGGCAGCAAGCACACCCATTGAGAAAACCGAAGGACCCGCAGCCACAAGGCAGCAAGCCGCAAAGCCAAGCGCTGACGACATTTCATTATTCTGATAACGGACGGAGGCAGCAGACATGAAGATTGAAACCCTTGAGAGAACATTCAAGTACAACGGCGTTACCCTCAATGACCCTGGCGCACACATGAGCGCCGAACAGGTCAAGGAGTTCTATTCGGCGGCATACCCTGAACTTGCTACTGCTGTTGTGGAAGGGCCGGAAGAACGGAACGGTAAATTGGAATACTCCTTTAGGCGCAGCGTCGGAACCAAGGCATGACGGCGCTGGCAATGCTGCGGGAGCGGTTGGCAGCAGAGGTAAGAGGCGAGAAAAGTTTTCAAAGACGGGAGAAGTGCGAATGCTTGGCGCAACCATCGGAAGATCAGAATACGGCTTCACACGCACTCGCAAAGGGGTTGGAACGGGGAGAAAAGTCGGTGTCAAACCCGCTGCTCCCTCCGTGGCAACTACTCGCACCACTCCCCTGACGCTCCCCACCCTGTCAAGCCGGGTTCCCAAGACCTATGTGATCGACTCGTCCAGCATGGCAGTTGCCAACATCGCCTTACATCTGCTCGACCTTGGGGTGGTGACAGAAGAAGAGGCGGGACTCTCAACGATGGAAATCGTCCAGCAATCCCTGTCTCGTTGGTGTCGCAACCGAACAAAGGTAGTGCGGCATTTTCACCCGACTATCAGGGTGAGCGATACCCTCGCAGGATGCGGCGTGTGGGATGCTGATTATGAAAGGATTCTTGAGCAAGAAGGTATTGGGCCTAATGCAGCGCAGTTCACCATCGGGGTTTTCTATAGGGAATCCCATTGCTTCACCCTCTCTGAGCGTTGTTTGCCCCTTCACCAGATCGAACCTGATTTCATGGAGTATGCCGTGAACATGCTTTACCGTGTCCTTGATGGACTCATGTTCGCCGTAACGCCCGAACTGGCATACCAGACCGCAGATCATTTCTATTGGGATTGGTCCGACGAGGCGGAGGAAATCGAGATAACCAGAGAGGTTTTTCATGCCGATATTCCGAAATGGGTTGCCGACCCGTCCATTCACAAGCCGGAAGGGATTAATCGTTTCCTCAAGCATGACAACTCGAATATCCAGCGAATTGCCCGTCACCTAGCATCATGGGACAAGCTGGCGCAATCGGTTGACCGGACTTTTTCACCCTACTCGCCGGAAGATTGCAGCGAGGAAGGTGTGACGATCATGCAGAACGGGACATGGGTCGCATGGGACGGTGGTGAACTGTTTAACAGAATCATGGACGATTGGGGCGAATACCATTACCAGTGCGGCACTACCGATCTTAACCGTTTTTTCGTGGCACAAGCCAGCAAAGAGGGGATAGGGAAGGCTCTTGCAATGTTGGGACACTACTTCGACCGACTCCTGTGGGCTGACCGACTCCTGGGGATGCTTGGCACAAGGGAGGAATGAAGAGATGATCGAAACGGCTTTTGAGGACAATGTGAACATGAAACTGAGCAGGGCCATATTGCTCTACGAGGGGGATAGGCGCTCCTACGCTACCGTTCATGGCATATTCACCGATCATAAGGGCGATCAGAACATTGGCGAGGGGAGTCCGGTGAATGTCGCCATGCTGGCCTCACTGACGGAAAAGCTTGGCCGCAATACCGCCGTTGGCGGCTACATTCCAGCCCATATCCTGTCTGTTGGCCTCGATTCCCTTGTCTGGTGGGTGAAACCGGCCCCACGGCGGGTGTTTTTCAAAACGAATGAGAAGATCATCGGGGAATGTTCGGCGGTGGTGTCGCATCCTGGCCTTGTGTTCGGTATCAACAGCAGCGGAGCATGGGCAGTGTGCGCCGTCATTGGGAACGACAGGCCGCTGGAAGATACCCCTCTGTTTCAGGCTCCATACTTCAACGTGTGGGACGGCGGCAATATCTGCCGTGGGACTGTCGATGTTCCGAAAAGCATTTCGGTAGAAGATACGGCCCAATGGGAGGAAGCCTTCTTTTCATCGAACTTCGTTCATCCCAATGTCCATATCCCCATGAAACTGGTGAAGCGGAAAAGCGGCCCCTACCAATTCTGGAAGTCCATGTTGGACGGCAAATACAAGACTTTCCCCAACAAGGTTCTTGTCCCCATGGGTGGGACTCTGAAAGATTTCATCAAGAAGATCAGCGGGGGTGAAAAGTGAAAAAGCATATCACAGAAGCCAGACTTCTTGGCCGTCAGGTGAAGATCGCGCTGGTCGGCTGTGGCGGGGTAGGGGCGCACGTTTTGTCGGGTTTGGCCCGTCTGCACACGGCTATCGTGGCGCTCGGCCACCCTGGCGGCATCGAAGTCACCGTGTTCGACCCCGACACGGTGTCACAGGCCAACGTGGGTCGTCAGGCGTACTCCCCTGCGGATATCGGAATCAACAAGGCCGTACTGTCGGTACACCGGCTGAACAGCTTCTATGGCTTAAATTGGGCTGCTGAACCTACCCGTTTCCCCGCCCCAAGGCGCAATTTCACTCCGGACATAGTTATGTCGTGCGTTGACACCAAGGCGGCTCGGCGGGAGATAGATGATTACTGCAAAAATGCCGGTGTGTCTTACTGGCTGGATTTCGGCAATGATCTGGTGACGGGACAGGTGATACTCGGTCAACCGTTCCATAGGTGGGAAGAAAAGAAGAGGCGGCCCATGCGCCTTCCCACTGTCACGGAACTTTTCCCCGAAATCATGGACAAGAACGCAGTTGAGGACAATACACCCTCCTGCTCCCTCCAGGAATCGCTTGAACGGCAAGACCTCTTCATCGGCCAGAGTTGCGCTGCCTTCGGCCTTGATCTTCTGTGGAAGCTGTTTCGTCAGGGGGGAATTGATAATCACGGAATGTTCGTCAATCTGCAATCCGGTCGGGTGACGCCCTTGCCTGTGGACAAGGGTACATGGAGTCGCTTCATTCCAAAGAAACAGCGGAAACCCCGCAAGTTCACTACAAAGAGGGTGGCATAACCATGACAACAGCTACAGACCCACGCGATTTGCTGCTTCAAGAACAAGTTCCGACAGTCATGGTCCCACGGTTTGGCGAGTTCGAGCCGTTGGCGCAAAACGGACGACGGTTCCTGTCTGCCTCGGACGGCCTGTGGCTTGAGGTAAAAATGGAGTGGCTGCATCTCGTGTGGCCTTTGGCGAGACAGGACATAGTAGCCATGCCTTACGGCATACTGGAAAAACGGGCGGATTTCTTGTACGGTGAGTTCCCGATTGAACTTATCGGCAGGTTCTTGGCAGATGCCAGAGAGGTGTTCCCTTCCGAATGTGCTGCATGGTTCGTTTGGGATTCTGCAAGCAGAGATTTCAATTATCGGCCTCTTCGCACGGTTCGCACGGGTGTTGGACACCTCGAATACGAGCGGCCAATACTGAACGGGACCGAGTGCCTTATCTGCGACATTCATTCACATGGACCGATACCAGCTTTGTTCTCATCAGAAGACGACAGGGATGATAGAGGAGAAACGAAAATATCGGCTGTGGTTGGGAATCTTGGAGTGGGACAAACTCCGTCGATGCAAGCCAGGCTTTGCGTTGCCGGTCTGGTCATTCCGCTCAAAATAGACAAAGAGAAGTTAACTTTTCTGGAGGAATAGCACGATGTCTGCCAAGCAGAAAAAAGAGCCAGGTCGCCCCATTTTACCGGAAGAAGAAAAAAGAACTACTCGCCTATCCATAGGGATGACAGATGGAGAGTACAATCTTTTTTCCGATTTTTCCCGTAAGCATAATCTAAAGTTAGCTGAACTGTTCAGAATAGCTGCAAAGGAATTTATCAAGCGGGTGGAGAAGGGAAATCAGGGATGAAAAAGGAGCACCTTGTACAACTCAAAGAGGCATTGCAGCATGCATTGATCTACATCCAAGAACATCACTCTGATTCCGCCCCCACGCGAGAGCTCCGGGCAGTTTTGATGTTGATTGATGAAATTGCTGAAGATGAGCGCCGTCATCGTGAGGTCTTGCAGAAGATCCTCGATTCGATTTTCGATGCAAAGTCAGGGGCTGTCCTCCGTCCTCAACCGGAAATTGCTGAGTTGCTTCGGTACGAAATCTAAGGCTTTCAGTGAGATAATTCATGATCTTATCCATCATTGCTCTTGGAGCGCTCATATTAATTCATGAAGCCGGTCATTTCCTGGCTGCACGCTGGTATGGTATTCCCGTTCCGGAGTTTTCTATTGGGTTAGGGCCGAGGCTCTTTGGTTGGGAACGAAACGGGACGGCCTACTCGCTTCGAGCAATTCCCCTCGGCGGCTATATCAAGACCGACGACGCCCTCTTGACGCGGCCGGCAGGGCAGAGGATCGTAGTTTCTGTAGCTGGCCCCGCAGCGAACCTTATCTTCGCCTATCTTGCCTTCACTACTGCGGCTCTTGTTGGAATCCCTCAAATGACCACTAAAATCGGGGAGGTATTGTCTGGTTACCCAGCAGCTATGGCTGGCATCAAATCGGCAGACCGCGTGATTGCTGTTGATGGCAAAAAGGTAACGACGTGGATTGAGATGACATCTCTGGTCGACCAAGGAAGGGAAAGGGATGTGTTGCTTACCGTCTCAACAGGACAGAGAGAAAGGACGATTCTAGTCAAGCCGGAGATCCGAGAGGGGAGGGGAGTGATCGGCGTGAAAGCCGCTGGCGAAACGTTCCCTCTCCGTTACGGGTTGTGTTCCTTCGGCGAGGGATGGAAGATGACATGGGGCAATATCGTGGCCTCCGCCAGGATGTTCCTGAAGCTTTTTTCCGCGCAGACATTGAACAACGTGGCGGGCCCCCTCTATATCGCCAAGGCTGGGGCCGAGCAGAGTCGACTTGGTCTGATGGCGCTTCTATATTTCATGGGTATCATTAGTGCCAACCTTGTAACCCTGAACCTTCTCCCGATCCCGGTTCTGGATGGTGGAAGCATCTTGATGACAATGTGGGAAAAGGTGCGCCGGAAACCTGTTCATGAGAAAGTGCAGAGGGTGATGACGGCCCTCAGCGTTGGTCTCATCATTTCGTTGATGCTGTTCGCTTTGCTTAATGATTTTGGTAGGTTGAATAAGTAGTCGAGAATTTGCGTGACGGCAATGTCCGTCGGCGTCCAGCGGGCTGTAGCTAGGGCAAGGACGTATCCTTCCCATAATTGTTCAAGTTACATGGCAACCGACCGATAAGTATAGGTAATCTTTGCAGTCCAGTTCCTATCCGGTTGGACCACCGGCCCCGAGATCGCTTCCGCCATGTTGACTGCCTTCAAAAAAATCAAATACTTCCCCCCTCTTAGGCTCATTTGCCGCAATATTGGGGGAAAGTTCATTTCACTCTTAGAACCGGGCTTCCGTCGCAGTACGTTGGTCCTAGTAGCTATTCAGACGGCCCTGCTGACTATTCTCCATGTGGGGCTCTTCATTTCCCACGAATACGAAGCCGCCCAGAAAGACTTGGCCTATAATGCCAAGATCATTGCTGAACTGTTGTCAAAATCAATCAGGACTCCCCTGCTTTTCCGGGACAAGAGCTCGGTCAGGATGGAAATCGCAGAGGTTCTCAATAACCAGGATATTACGTCGGTAAAGGTATTCGACGCAGATGGCGCACTATTCTTCGAGGAGTCCACACGGCCAAGAACCGGGAGAGCGATAACTGCAAATGTGAATGTTCTCCGCCAGCAATTAATGCTGCATGACACCAATTATCTGAACAACTCGGATAAGATGGTGTTAGGCAAGGTCGTCGTTGACATGGACAGTGGCGTGAGAATGCAGAAAATCGGTGCGCTGGTTGTGAAGCTTATGGTTGGCGGCTTAGTTCTCTGGATGGTGACGACCTCCCTGGGATACCTGATGATGCGTCGGTTGACGAAATCGCTCGGGCAGTTAAGCGCCGACATGATGGCTGTAGAGCAAGGCGATTCAAATGCCATCTCGACGGATTACCGAGATAAAGATATTATTTACTTGGTCGGGGCAATCAATCGGCTTATTACGGCACTGGATAAGCGAGATAAGGCAAATATCGAGTTAGCTCAGCAACTGCTGAAAGAGACCAAATCACAACTGAGACGTGCCGAAAACACCATGCAAAAAAAGTTAACTCAAGCCAACAGACTGTCGTCACTCGGAACCATGGCCTCGTATATGGCTCATGAGATCAATAATCCTGTCGGGACCATGATTCTGAATCTCGACCTCCTTAAGGATGCCTTCGAGGACAGCCGTGAAATTTTGGCGGAATATCACAAATTACATGGAGATTTCACCCTCGGGGGACTCGATTATAAAGAGTACGATGAGACGATGCCCTACCTGATCGACGAAATGCGCAATGGCGCCCAGAGGATCAAGCGCATCGTTGAGGACCTGAAGAGATTTGCGAAAAACGAATCGGTCGAGTTGGACGAAAACATCAATATGAACGATGTGGTGATGAGCGCGATCAGGCTGACCTCTCGAAAACTCAGGAGCTCAACGGACAATCTTGAAATTGCTCTCATGGATCCAATTCCCATGGTAAGGGGCAACTCGCATCAGATGGAGCAGGTGCTTATCAACTTAATTTTGAATTCCTGCCAAGCCCTTCCCGACACGACAAGAAAAATCCTTGTATCGACTTCCGCCGACCACCACGCCAGTCAGGTTGTGGTTGTTGTAAAAGATGAAGGGGATGGAGTTGCAAAAGCGTTAATCCCTCACTTGACGGACCCGTTCTTCACGACAAAGAGGGAACGGGGAGGAACCGGGATTGGGCTTGCAATCACAGCAAAGATCATCAAGGACCATGGTGGCGTAGTTGCCTTCGAGTCCGATGTTGGCAAGGGGATGTTGGTGAAGATTTCACTCCCGATTGTTGTGGGGTAATCGATAGATGCTTAACGTCAAGTTCCCTCCACGCCCCGTTCTCCTCGTGGATGATGAAGAATCATGGCTTGTGAGTATGCGTGTGCTCCTTTTGCGCAAACTGGGTATCAATAATGTCATTTCTTGCAACGATAGCCGTGAGGTGCGCACCATCCTGGACTCAGTGCCGGTGGCCTTGGTCATTCTTGACTACACGATGCCTTATTTAAACGCAGAGCAGGTGCTTGCCGATATCAAGCCAGTCCATGCTGACATTCCGGTTATAGTTCTGACTGGACAAGACCATTTGGATTTTGCCGAGAGATGCATTGGCATGGGGGCATTTGACCATTTCATCAAAACGAGCGGCACGGAAAACATTCTCGCAGGAGTAAAGCGGGCTCTCCGATTAGAGTCCCCTCAAAAGAAGAACATCTAATCCTCTTGACACCGAGAGTCAGAATAGATAACCTTTACTCATTCTTTATCTCCCTTTCTCTAAGGGAACTCCCTGTCGCCTCTGGTGACACGGACAAACTGCCCAGGAAAGCCCTGAGCAGAAGCGCCCTCGGCAGAGGATGTATTAACTGATAGGAATAGGCAGCAGTTCGCCGACCTTTCAGTGCATAAAGCCCGAATTAATCCTTCGGGTTCCATAGTCGACTCGGGCAGAGCGACTTAAAACAAACAGTCAAGGTGCGTCCGGTTTCCGGGAGCGCCTTTTTTTATAACCAAAATCTGCGACAAGCCTTATAAGCGGCAGAATAACTACCCTACCTGGGAGAACACAATCTCCCGGACGGGGATATGTGTCTCTTGCAGGTCATGGAGGCACGTATGAAAAAGTTGTTCACAAACAAGCAGATCGACAATTGCAGTAAGTTTTTCTGGGATATTGGGAAAGCCACATTTGCTGGAGGTGTAATCGCCGGCATAATGATGACGAATATCCAGATATGGAAGGTCATGCTGGCTTTCGTTGCGTCGACATGGTTCATAATTCTTGGTTTTATCATCGATAGTTTTGCTGACGATGAGTCCCAGGAGAACAAGCCGCCATGAAAAATGAATTTGCTTTTCTGGACAGGAACAGTAAAATAAATTTAAACAGGAGGATGTTATGACGCCATTTGATGCAGTTCTAATTTCGATAGGAGTGATGCTGGTCTTGGGTAGTTGCCTAACGTACGCTATCGTGCGCCAGAAAAAGCATCACCGTTAATCGAAGTACACAATATCCCCGCAACAAGAGGGTGGCACTGTAAAGTGACCGCCTTTTTTATTGCCCAATCCCCGTCAAGGAGATGGTTCATGTCTCCTACGGGGGCCGTGCGCTTTCTCTCATTGCGGGCAACCGAAAGGAGAGGAGGTGAATATCTTAGCAGCTCAGGCGTAAGCCTATTTATCTAAAGTTACAACTCATCAACCACCCTGTCGGGAGGAGACACACGTCACTCCCTTGCGGGTGATCTGTCTCCTCTCTGCTGGGTACAACCCACAGAAAAGGAGATAGGGATGAACACACAATTATCATCCAACGTAATTCCTTACCCCACCCAGAATCCCGTTACCCTCACCTCTAACGCAGCCAGTCTCACCGAGATCAAGAACCAGGTCACCCTCATTCAGCAGGTTATGCGTGAGGTCATGATTGAAGGAGAACATTACGGAACTATTCCCGGTTGCGGGGATAAAAAAGTCCTCCTGAAACCGGGCGCCGAGAAGTTGATGCTGACTTTCCGACTCGCCAACGACCTGGACGTTCAAGTTCTCGAACTACCCAACTTCCATCGGGAATACAGGGTAAAGGTGACCATTTATGCAACATCTGGCCAGCGACTGGGCACAGGTGTGGGCTCCTGTAGCACAATGGAATCGAAATATCGCTTCCGCACCGGTCCAATCGAAAACACCGGTAAACTTGTGCCTCAGGAGTATTGGAGCCATCGCGAGAGTAATCCCGCAAAGGCACTGGAGCTATTGGGGGGCAAAGGATTCGCAGCCAAGAAAGTCGGCACAAAGTATTACATCTTCAAGCAAGGCGAGAGGGTTGAACACGACAACCCGGCCGACAACTACAATACATGCTTAAAAATGGCCAAGAAGCGTGGTCTGGTGGATGCTGCACTTACCTCCACGGCCGCGTCGGATATTTTCACCCAGGACCTCGAGGAAGATGATCTCCAGGGAACAACTATGGACGAGACATTCCACGGATCGTCTGCGTCTGGAGGGATGTCTTCACCAAGGGGCGAGTCGGGTCAACAGATCTCACAACTATCCAGTTCTTCGAGTGAACAGGGTGGAGAGGGTTCAGCTGAACCGGTTTCGAACGACGAAATTGTCGGTTACCTGACCGTCAAGAACGTCAAACACGAAACTGGCGATGATGGGACGATCTATGCGTACCCAGAATTCTCCGATTCGGCGACCCGCACCTGGCTGAAAGACCACGGCTTTAAATGGGACGCCAAGAACAAACGCTGGGCTCTTTAATCACCACCTGCATGGGGGAACACCATTTCCCCTCGATGGGTGCGGTGTTCCCCCTGTTTATGGGAGACACCGATGATTACTTCCGGCTGCTGCGTGCCGTTAGCATTCCTGGTCCTGAACAACGGCAAAGCCGAAATCAGGGGGGAAACCTTCGAAGTCCTGCCGACCCTTGCTAAACGAGCCAATGAGCTCAATGGCAAGGCGGTTTGGCTTGTATGGACAAGGTTGAACGGCAACAAAACTATTATTTCACTTCACTAACCCTACCGGGGAGACATCAACTCCCGGCCGGGGTTGCTCTGTCTCCCCGCCGCGTTTACGCGAAAGGAGACAGATGACCATGAACAAATTTACCCAAGTCAAAGGTTGCAAAGTCCCCGTAGTTCGCAATTACGGCTACGTCGAAAAAAACCCTCTCGTTATCGATGTGAAACGAATTATTGCCGGCACCATGGCAGGTTCGTTCCTCATTGCAATCGGCCTCACGGCTTCTTGCTACATCGGATAGGGGAGGGAAGGATGCCAGCAACCATATCACTCAAAGGCAAACGTGCCACCGCTACCGTTTTTTGCTCAAACCTGATCATGAAAGGCCGGAATATGGTGTTTCTCACAGCCTATGGCCCAAGTCAGGAAGTCCGGGCCTTCGCGCAGCTGCTCACGAGCGGCGAAGCGGAACTGGACACGGAGAACACGAGGTTAGTCAATACCTCGTTCATCTCCAATCCGATCATGATCCCCAAATTGGACAACGGGTACACAGGGCTCTACCTTGTTCCTCCGTTGGAAAGTCGTCTCGTAATTGGCAACAGCGAGAATGAATGCTACGGCATTTACTCCCGCATCCTGGACCAGCAACAGTTTGTTCATCGTGAATGGTACAGGGACATATTCGGGCTGGCAAAGGAAGTGACACCGGAAATCGGCGTCAAGAAGTGCTATCTGACCATCGAGAACGTCGCACATGAAGTTCAGCAACGTATCAGGTACGGAGGCTTCAGCTTCCCCGCGTCGACTGCCAATTTGGAGGTTGAAACAGCAGAGGGAAAAAACGGAGGTACGCCATGACCTATTTTGTCCATATTAATCAGCAGTCAGACGGAAGCCTGCCTCCCGATCAATGGGTGAAGGTTGTCGCTGGCAACATGAAGGAGGCCATTGCGGAAGTCTTGCGCAATCGCCCAGACCGTAACCAGCCAACCAAGGCTTTCGTGGCACTCAACAAGCGTGAGAATGGTGAACCGTTCATATGCCAGGGTTTCGCTCTTACCTGGGGCGAGAAACGGAGTGCCGTATGACTGATCTGCTTAACACCATCGAAACCAAGTAACCAACACTGATAACAATTCCCCCCGGGGCAAGCACGACACAACCCCGGCCTGGGGATTACCGTGTCTGCTTGCCCCCTGAAAAGGAGAGCACACAGACATGGATATAACAGCAGGTGTCAATTCACACTCTCGCGTGAGAGGGAATGAACTGGCAAAGGGATACTATCCTACCTTCCCCAGGGACGTGGAGATGGTCAAATCCGTGGTTAAGGTTGACTTCGGATGGGACCAGCGAAGCGTTGAGGAGAAACAGGTCTGTATCTTCGACCCGTGTGCAGGGGAAGGATTGTTCCTTCAAAGCGTGGTTCGCCATGCAAAAAAGGCTGCAAACCTCTCCCAGACAAAAAACACAAAGGTCGCTTCCTATGCCGTCGAGCTAGATGCCGATCGTTTCGACAAGATTCGCGGCATCGACCAGAGGCTCAACTCATCCTTCTTCGAGACAACCAACAGCGGTTCTTTCGACATCATCCTTCTTAATCCCCCGTACAACAAAAACACGGGAGAGCTCGTATCCTGGGTAGACAAGGCTGCCCCCATGGTTTCGCACCGCGGGGTCTTGATCCTGATCATTCCCGAGTACGAGTTGAAGGGTAAGATGCTCACCGTGCTGCGAGGCAATTTCTCCTGGCGGTACGCATTTCGCTCGGAGGAACATGACGCCTTCAAGCAGGTTGTCGTTTTTCTCAGGAAAAGCGGCAGCAACGAATCACTGGCGTATCGGTCCCGGTACGTTCATCACTATGACAACCTGGACAACACGCCGGAGGACCCAATCCCTTGCTTCAAGGACAACCCGCTCTCGCTGACCGTCGAAGTGCGGCACAGCAATGGAGCCCGCCCTCTGTTGCAGAGCAAGGATCTTTCCGCGTTCTACTTGGACTGTGAAGAGAGGCTGGAGAAGGCAGCTCGGATCGTGCTGGAAAAACAATACCCATCCAGCTACGACACATCGATCCTGCCGGCATCCACACTCAGAACAGCCCACGCTGTCCAGCTGGCGGCCATGAACAGTCAGATCGAGTCCGTAACCATCAACGGTACGCACTACCTGGCCAAGTACATGATTGTCCAGAAACCAGAAACCTATGATTCCTATGACGATGATTCCGGCACCAAAACCAAGACCATCGTCTACAAACCCACCGTAGAGACCTTCCTGATGGATGCGACGGGTGAAGTGAAACAAGCCCGGGAGATGGGATTTGATTATGTCGATCTCAACTCGCAGCTATCCACAATCCTCCTCAGAAAACTGACCAAGATGTACAAGCCGCTTCACGAAATCGGCGAGGACGAAGAATACCTTGCCGACGAACTGAAGGATCTCGGCCTCAAAGCCCCCCAGCGGGAAGCGGTCAAGGCAGTGATGAAGGCTTTTGCATCGGGCAGGAGGGGGATAGGCATTCGGGCCAACACCGGTACCGGCAAGACTTGGATCGCGAAAGCGGTGAAGTATATCACCGGCGCCAGACGGTCTATCATGGTCACCGAACCGCACCTGGTTGAGCAGATGGTCGATGAATACAAAAACGAGGGTTTTGACGTCCACGTTATCGACTCTTGGCAACGGATGCGGGAACTTGCAGTTGCCCGGCCCAAAGGACTCTACATTATTTCCTACACCCGTCTTCGCATGCACCCCGATTTCGTGACAGTCACGAAAACAGCAAAGGTGCGTACCAGCGAAGGCATAAAATACACACAGGCCTGCGTCGAGTGCAGCTGGCCGGCTGAGAAGTTGCGCAAGAGCGATAAGGAGCACTGCAGCATGTGCGGCTCGGCGCTCTACACCTACATTCCGGAGAACAAGCGTCCATTCCTGCGTTACAAAGGGTGGATAAAGGACATGGAGGCCCGCGGTAAATCAGTCGATGTCAGAACCCACAACAAGCAGTTGCCATATATTCGTTACCTGAAGAGATTTCACTTCGACTTGGCTATTTTCGATGAAGCCCACAACGCGGCCAACCTCATGAGTAATCAGGGTACCGCGTTCATTCGCCTCGCTGCATCAGCAAAGCGAGTGCTCTGTCTGACGGCCACCGTGACGAACGGTATGGCCAAATCCCTCTACAATCTGGTCTGGGGCATCAATCCGGTCCAGATGAGGGCAGTAGGGTGGGATATGAAGTCATCCACCGAATTCCAGACGAAATTCGGGGCGTTCAAAGAGGTCAGAAAAACCGATGAGAGAAACCGTCACCGTGAATCGGAGCGTGTCACGACGTATGACACTGCGGGGATCTCGCCGGCAGCCCTGATCTACACGCTTCCCAATTTCGTCAACGTGGATTCGGAAGACTTCGACGATCTGCCGCCAGTCGAGCGGGAAGTCATCAAATGTGCTCCCCATGCAGAGGTTGAAGACTGCATGCGGGTCATAGACAAAATCATAGACGACGCGGAATTGCCACCGGAAGACAAGCTCCCCGCCGCAAGCGTTCGTACGGCCGCATTCCTGCGGGTGTCCGACACCTTCAGGCATGCTGACGATGAGATTTGCTTGCGGGGCTATCTGCTTGGGACTTTGTACAGGAGAGATGTGAACGAGCTCCTGGAGAAGGAACAACAGCTGGTCGAGATTGTCCAGGGGGTGATTGATCGTGGGGAGCGGTTGCTGGTTTATACCGGCAATACGCAAAAGGTCGATATGCGTGGGCCACTGAAACGGATTCTGTCCGCCAAGTATCCGGGCCTGTCGATTGACGTTCTCCCCGACTCGGTTGCTCCCAACAAACTGGTGCAATGGTTCACAAAAACCACCAAACAAATCGTCATCGTGTCATTTCACCGTGTCGCAACGGGACTAAATCTCAGTCAGTTCAACAACCTTTGTTGGTACGATTACACCGACAACACCAGGTTGGCTGAACAAGGAGATGGCCGTATCCGTCGCGTGAACACTGCCGACATCCACCGGGCACTCTTCGGTGAAGTCCGGCCCTGCCGTTACTGGTATCTCACCTCCTCGCCAATCCAGGAAGCCCAGCTTGCCTATACGTTGGAGAAGAGGATGGTTGCCAAGCTGGCGGAAGGGGAAACTCCGGACATTGATCCAGCGGAATGCTCGAGCGGAAATCAGAGTTTCTCTGCTCTAATAACTAAGGCACTCAAGGAAGGCAGCTTTGACTACCAGGACCCTAGCGCCCTGCTGAAGAGGATGACCAAAGCCGAGAACGCCAAGGTAAGGGCCGAGAACTTTGAACCTGCGGTAAGTCCTGCCATTATTGCTCCCCCTCCGTCCGTCATCACGCCGGTAGAGATCGTGCCGCCACAGCCCGTCATTCCCGCACCTTTGGTGCTGGAGAAACTCTTCCGTGTCATTTTCATAGAAGAGGGTAGGGAAGTGGAACGGGACGTTCCGAAGAAGATTTTCGAGGAGATGCAGGAAAAAGGTCTGCTCGAAGTCAGTCTCTTCGGTATCTATCATCGCGAACCGGGTAAACGGAGGAAAGTGGCATGAACGAACAACACCTATTTTGTCCACATTGCGGGACAGACGTAACATCATGTGAGGAAACGGAATACGGGGTCATTTGCCCGTCGTGCCACAACGACTTCTGGAAGTCTGAAACGATTCCGGAGAGTGAGATATCCCAGTATGTCCACATGCCTCAGTACAATATGATGATGCGCCGTTCCTGACACCACACCATCACATTAACTCAACCCGGCAGGGAGATTACCTATCCCTGCAAGGGGTGGTCTGTCTCCATGCCCGGGTACAACCCAGACAAGGAGACAAACACACCATGAGCTCAAAATTCAATGCCTTCATTGGTACAGCCCTGGAAGAACTGAACAGGGAAACATCGAAGCACTTGGGAGACCGTTCGCAGTATGTTGGCGGCTCCGATGTCGGCAATTGCCTTCGCAAGTCTCTGCAGGGAAAAATCAACGAGCCCTCCCACGACAAGAAGACCTTGCTGCGGTTCCTGCGCGGCCACGCCGTCCAGGACCTCTTCGCCAGGATTTTCAAGGCGGGCAAGGCTTCTTTCCAAGAGGAGGTCGAAGTTGTTCACCCTCAGAAGCCGTACATCAAGGTGCATATCGACTTTCTTTTCAAGGGGCAGAAGCGGCTTTATGTCGTCGAAATGAAGTCTGTCGGCGGCATACCGGAGATCCCCTACTCTTCACACTTGAGCCAACTGGCCCTTCAGATGGGACTTGTACGCCTTGTATCTCCAGCTGATGTTGCCGTCGAGGGATGCATCCTCTACGTCGATATCAATGCGGGAGAGTGGAAGGTGTGCAACGGTTACAACAGCGCTTCTCCCGAAATGCAGGTTCTCTACAAAGAGAGTGAATCTCGGGCGGAAAAGATCTGGCAAGCCCTCCAGGTGAGTCATGAGTTGAAACCGGAACCCAGTTTCCTCTGCGGATACTGCGATTTCCGCGGCACGTGCGAAGCGCACCAGATGCCGGACGTCAAACTGCCGGCCGATGTCCTTGCTGCAGCCAAGCGCTATCAGGAGCTTGTTGCGGAAAAGAAGGAGATCGAAAAGAAGCTCGATAACCTCAAGCTGGACATCTTCGGCTATACCGGAGATTCGTTCAGGGGGACATCGGACGGAATTGACGTTGTTGTAACGACGTTCAAGCCTTCGGTGACCGTGGACTCCGACAAACTGAAGATGCTGCATCCGGACGTTTACAAAGAGTGCACCAAGCCAAAGGCTGACTTCACGAAACTGGAAATCAAAAAAACCGCTAAGAGACCAGCAAAGGCCGAGAAAAAGGCAGCCTGATCCTAACCAACCTCCACCCACCAGGGGAACCAACGCACCCCCTGATGGGGTCCTCTGTCCGCAGGGGAAGGGGTGCGTATAGGAGAATGGACCATGAAAAATCACTATATTCCCCGCGAAAGGGAACTGGACAAAGCACTTACTCGCGATCTGAATCAAATGTTCAAACTTGAACAAGCTAAAAAAGATAACCGCAAGGAACTCCTGATGAACATTCTGGCCGGACTTATCGTCTTCCTGATAGTGGGCCTGATGTTCTTCGCCGCTGCCACAATCAAACAGCCCGACGTCCCCTCTAATCAGACGGCTGAAGAGGAGGTGCGGATATGAAACCAGGAACACCCTCTCTAACCCTTCATGCCGCCAACAGGATGCTCCAACGGGATGTCCCGGTTGAAGCACTCCAACTGCTGCCACTGGCGACAGGCCTGCTGAACAAGAAACCCTTGCGTATCGTGTTCAAGCATGCCCACGTTACCTTGATTGCCCGGATGGCTGAAGACGGCCGTCCCCGGTTGATCTCTGCATGGCGGCACTGACTTATCAGCTCAAACCCCCACCTGGGGCGGCACTGTCGTCCCCTGGGGGCGATATCCGTCCCTCGTCGGGGTGCTCTGTGTTGCGCCTGCGGCGTGAAACACATCACGACTAGGAGGATGTCATGAGCCCAACACTACCGAGGTCTGTCGTCATGACAGGCCACACCATAATCGAAATATCGAACTGCGGTAAAATCTTTGTTACCATCAACCAGGATCCGATCACCGGGCAACCTGCTGAGGTATTCGTCCGCTTCGGAAAAGCCGGAGGATGCGGATCAGCCGTCATGGATGGGATGAGCCGCATGATTTCCTACGGTTTGAGGAGCGGCATGGATCCTGAGCGGGTTATCAAGGGTCTTGACGGCATCGGTTGCCACGCAGGTTCCAGCTCCTGCATGGGAGCGGTTGCCAAAGCATTCAGACTCGCGCTGCACGGGATACCGGCAGAGATGATGGAGGTTTGACCGTGAGAATATCTGACCAAATCAGAGACGAAATCCTCGAGAAAGCCGGACAAAGTATCGTCCAATTGATCGAGGAATGCGTCACTCTTACTAAAACTGGAAGCACCTATAAGGCATGCTGTCCCTTTCACACCGAGAAGACTCCTTCTTTTTCGGTAAATCCCGCTCGCGGTACTTGGCACTGTTTCGGCCAATGTGACATGGGAGGCAATGCGGCCACGTTTGTTATGAAGCTGAAGGGGATCAGGTTTCCCGATGCCCTTGAGTACCTGGCCGGCCGAGTAGGGGTGACAATTCCAAATGGAGAGTCAAAAGAAGACAAGGAGCGCAAGGCCATGCTGCGAGCATTGGTCAAGGCGCAAACCTTTTTCCAGCATTGTCTAGCCGAGAATCGGAACGGCGCCCGTGCATACGTCGACTCCCGTCTCACACCTGTAGAGGTTGAGAAATACGGGGTCGGTTACGCACCGAAAGGTGGCAGGGCCTTGGTCGAATATCTCGACAAGGAAGGTGTGCCGCTGTGGGCCGCTGAAAAAGCCGGTCTCATCAAGAAGGAAGAGAACGAGCCCTACAAGGATTATTTTTGGGGGCGAGTGATGTTTCCGATCTGCGATGAGAAGGGGAGGGTAATTGCCTTCGCCGGCCGGTTGACCGATCAGAAGAAAACGATCCTGAAGTATGTCAATTCCCCTGAGACGCCACTTTACAAGAAGACGGTTACTCTCTTCGGGATAGACAAGGCGATCGAGACGATCCGGGAGACCGGTGAAGCCTATGTCGTCGAAGGGTATATGGATGCAATCGCCATGCAATCGGCGGGGATCCTGAATACCGTGGCCACTTGCGGCACGGCTTTCACCAAGGACCACGCAGCCTTATTGAAGCGTTATTGCAAGCGGCTCAACTTCATCTTTGATGGAGACGCCGCCGGCAGGAAAGCTCTTCAGAGGGCAATATTGCTGGCGCTCAAGGAGGAGCTTGCCGTGACGGCCTGCCTACTCCCGGATGATCAGGATCCTGACAGCTTTTTCAGGACCGGAGGCACCTTCAATGAAATCAAGTCAATGACTGGACTTGATTCCCTGAGTAAAGCCATGAAGGAATCAGGAATAGAGATGTCTCTTACCCATCAGAAGCTTCACCGTCTCGAACGGCTGGAGCGGGGCCTCTTTTACATGGCAGAACAGATTCCGGATGTTCGGAAAATGCTTGCCAGAAGGGGGAATCTTGAAGAACTGTTCAGCCCTGAGTTGCTTCCAGCCATTCAGGAAATCATTTTCAATGCGACAACGCCCAGGCTTACACCTGTGGCGCAACGAATGATGGAAACTCTTGTCCGCATCGAGGCATCCATGGTCATCGGCAGCGTGGCAGAACCTGATATCAGGACCGTCATGCTTAAAGATGTCAGGGAAGCGCTGCAGGAAGCGGGCTGGAAATCGATCTAACGTAAAAAGGAACTATAAAATGAGAAAAGATGCGTTACTGGTCCGCTGCCAACTGTGCGGGCATGTTGTAATCATCCAGTCGATAAAGGACTGTACCAGAGAAGACTGTAGAGAAATTGACGAGGCTATTGCCAAAGGGTGCACCACCGAGGTTGTCTCTACATCTGATGCTCGGAAATGCGATTTCGGATGTACTTGTTCCAAGACACCTGTACCAGCGCCTGAAACACAATTATTTACGCCTGCTCTGGCACCAATGTTCTGACCGCAACTATCATTAGCCACCAACCCTCAGGGGAGACAACTACTCCCCACTGGGGGTCTGTCTCCCCTCAAAACAACAAAGGAGACAGATACATGGCACAATCTACCATCAGTGCGGCTGCTGCAGTCGCTAAACTTGTTGAACTCACCGTCAAGGACGTTTTCGGCCTCGCTTCAAACATGCCGGTCACCGGCTTTGCACCGGGGCACCCGCTGGTACCCGCGAAAATCGGGTACGTGTGGGACAAGAAAACTGTCATGGACCTCCTGGAGTGGATGGAAGAGGAATCTCCTGACCCGCTCTGGATTACCGGCCCCACCGGATGCGGCAAAACCGAGATGGCTATCCAGCTCGGTGCCGGCCTTAACGCTCCGACTGTCATAGTCACCGGGCGAAAGGATGCCGAACCCGGGGAAGTCCTCGGCAAGATCTGGCTTGAAAACGGCTCGACCGTGTTCAGGCCTGGCCTGCTTATCGAGGCTTACGAAAAAGGCTGGATGATCATCTATGACGAAATCGACGGTTTTTCTCCCGAAGTTGGTGTCTGTCTGCACCGGCTCCTGGAGAAAAAACCCGTCACCCTTGACAACGGATATGTGGCGCAGCCCCATCCCCGTACCCTTATGATTGCTACGGCAAACACGAGAGGCGACGGGGAAGGGGGCGATATCTATGCGTCCACCAATATCTTCAACCTTGCCACCCTGAACAGGTTCGAAAAGTGGGAGATGGACTACCCTCCGGCCGATGTGGAGGAGTCGATTATCAAAAGCCACCTGGAGGATCTGGACGCACGGGCAATTACTGCAATGGTCAAGGTGGCCGCAGATATCCGCACCGCTTACGACCAGGGACATTGCCCAGGTCCGATCTCGGTACGGGATCTCATCAGGTGGGGCAGGAAACTGGCCATCTGCGGACACAGAACCGACGTCAAACCGATCTACCATGCATTTGACAAGGCATTCGGCAATGGCGTCAACAGGCACGTCCGAGCGGCTCTGCACAAGTTCGTGCAGACGCATTTCAACGTGCCGGCACCGTCTATCTAGGAGGTGCTACGTGTCCGTTTCCAACGCAATATTGCAGCCAGATTACTACGTCGAGTTAGAGAAAAAGACCACTGGCCCCAAAGGAGGCAAGTTCTGGATCGTTGAAACATACGGTTCAAAAGTTGTCCTTCGGTGGGGAGCTCTTAATACCAAAGGGCAGAACAGAGAAAAAACGTTCGGCACCCCAGCTGCGGCAATGAAGTACGCCGCTGGCAGGGAGAACGAAAAGCTGTCCGAAGGGTATTTCGAAGTTGGACGAAACCGACCACAGAAGAGTGCGGTCAACGTAGCGGCAAAGATGGCGTCACCGAAGCCATCGGCACCTGATCCGACGGTGAATGTCATAACCAAGCGCTCACTGGTCTACGATTTCTAATTACGACACACCACTACAACCCACCCTCACGGGGAGACTCTTTCCCCGTCTGGGGTAGTCTCCTTCGTGCGGGCAACCACACAAAAGGAGACTAACCCCATGAATATTCTCAATCAGATTGTAGTCATCATGCTGAATATCTCGCTCTGGTCCGGCCGCAAGAAATTGCGCCCTGAAGACCTTGCGACCAATGGTATCGAGGCGGACAAACTCCCCCCCGGCACCCTGGCATCACTCGGCACGAAACGAATCATTGCTCCCGAAGCCTTGAACCCGTTCACCGCCCTCAAGAAGGAAGCTGAACGGATCTGCCTCGCCAAAGGTGTGCGCTTTCTGGGTGGTTTCGCCATCCCAAAAGAGAACATTGATGGTCTGGTGGAAGAACTCAAGGTGATCAAGCAACGGTTTCAGGAGACAAAAGAAAAACTCCTGTCTGACTACGACAAAGAAATTGCCAAATGGATTGCGGAAAATCCCCCCGAGTGGGCTTCCGTGATTCGTGCCGCCATCGAGCCTGTCAGTACCATTGATCAGGCCATGCATTTCAACTTTGCCCCTGTAGTTATAGGTTCGCCTGAAGGGATGGAGGATGACAATGCAGGACTGGACGAAGAAACCGATGGTCTGCTCGGCCAGCTCTTCCACGAAATCCGGATGCAGGCGAAAACCGCCTTTGAGGCATCTTTCGTTGGACGTAAGGAGGTTACCCGCAAGGCCCTCCGCCCTATTATGTCCATGAGGGACAAACTGCAAGGTTTGTCGTTCCTTGATCCGGAGATTGCGGAAGCAATCCAGGGTATCGACCAGGTAATAGAGAAGGTCCCCAAGACCGGCCCCATTACCGGTTCTGACCTGGATATGATCGCTGGTCTTGTTGGTCGCAGGCTGGCGAACATCGGACGTCCCTTGCCGCCTGAACCCGAACCTGAAGCAGTTGCGGAAGAAGCACCTGCAGATGAGGAGGAAATTCTCGAGGAAGGGATTGTGCTCCGTTCACAGGCGGCATCGTTCAAACCCAAGAAACGCGCACCCCTTGTATTTGACTTCTAAGGAGGCTTCTCATGATTCGCGATAACGAACTTGTAGGCCTCTGCCAGGTAATCGCCCGCGATTCCGGCTTAGAGGTCACCGTAGGGGGCAAAAGATCCTACATCACCGAAGACGGCAGCCGGCTGAACATTGCCGCCATGCCTATGACACCGGAAGGTCGCCTTGTTGCAGTAGGTCTTGGGTTCCACGAAGTGGGGCACAAGCTCTACACAGACGTTTCCAGCGATTGGGGACATGGGTTGCAACACGACCTCACCAACATTATCGAGGACGTCAGGGAAACGCGGGACTTCATCGAGGACCGCCCTGGCGTTGCATACGACATTGAAAAAACCGTCAATTGGTATCAAGCAGCCGGGAGCTACACCCCGTCTGACCTGAACACGGCGATTCGCGCTCTCGCTCTTGGAGCCGGCTATGTCGAGCTCCTGGGATTTCCGTCGCTGACGCCTGAACTTGCCTCGGCAAGGGAAATCATCTCTTCTGAAATGGGGGATGGCTTTCTCTCGCTGGCTGAAACGATCCTCAAGAAGTACCCCAAAATGTCCTATGGCACGGAGGGGACGGCTGAATCCATAGAGATGGCAAAGGCTCTTTGCAATCTTCTTGAAGAGGAGGCCAAGAAAAAGGACCAGGAACAGCAGCGGCAAGATCTGCAGCAACAGCAACAAGAGCAGGATGACCAAGACAGCTATGATGACCAGGACTATTCGGATTCGCCGTCTGAGTCCGACACGGATGATGACAATCAGAATGGGGAAGGGGGTCAGCAGGATGATGGCGCCCAATCCCAGGAAGATAAAAGCGAAGAAGGCGAGGATGGTTCTCCCCGCAACGGTGGGGGTGACTCAAAGCCTTCTGATGCTGACAGCGATGCTGACCAAACCGATGCTGCATCTGGCGGTCAGACCGATGAACCTACAACCGGCCAAGAAGTGGGTCAATCCACTTCCAATCTCTCTCCTGAGACGATTCAGGAGATTTTGCAGGAAGAGAGCGATTTTGGGGATATGCAGAAAATGGCCCTGAAAGAGCTCGATCGGATGTCGAAAGAAGTTCCCGACGTAGTAAGGGCCGGCATCCCGCAGCTTCCAAGGTCGGAGCGGTTCTATGGCGACACAAGCCTGGTCGATGAATCTGGTGCGATAACCGCAACCTCAAGAATGCGTGCAAAACTCATGGGGATGCTGCAGTCAGTAAAGAGGCAGCCGGAGCGCTACGGCACTACCGGCCGCAAGCTCGCCGTCAATCGGCTTGTCAATATGGCCACCGGTGACCCCCGAATCTTCAGGAAACGGGTAGAAGCGGTCTCCATAAACACCGCGGTTGTGATCATGCTTGACGCCTCCGGCTCGATGGCATCCAACAACCGCATGGACGTGGCAAGGGATTCGGCTTTCTCGCTTCACCATACCCTCAAGGGTATAGGTGGGGTATCTGTACTTTCTGCTGCATTTGACTTAGACATGGATTGGGAGAAAACAGCCCCTATCCAACTCCTTTGTACCTGGGGGGAAAAACCGATACCAGAGAACTTCAGTATCTGGCCCGGAGACTACACCCCCACACCATGGGCATTATGGTACGCCCGGGCGCAGCTGATCCAGCGTCCGGAACAGCGCAAAATCTGTCTCCTTGTCACCGATGGCGAGCCTTTCGGCTGGGATGGCATTGAGGCAGACACCGTAGCAGCCACTAAACGCCTTGAAAAGGACGGCATTGAGATCGCAGCCATTGGGATCGAGCTGCCGGACGTGGCTACATATTGGAAGAACAACAGGGTTGTGAACAGCATCGAGGAGTTGCCGCAAGCAATGTTCGGTGTCATGCACGATCTACTGACACGAAAACCCTAACCCTGAAGGGGGGCAGATACCCCCTATCGGGGAACTGCCCCCACAATCACAAGGAGGCAGTCCATGTCAGACACAATATCTCATAAGCGCTTGATTATTCCCGTTCACAGCAACAGCGAGTTTTTACCTAAGACCGCGGATTACGCCATCATTGACCTTGATGCGAGGATCATTGAACGTATCAAGACATTGTCAGCGGCAGTTCGTGACCTGAAAGTTTACAGGGTCTCAGAGTTTAACTACGACTGTGAGTTCAAAGCAGCCGATTGGGACGCCGGCTCCGACAAAGGAAAGGTGTTCCTGATCGACTTCGAGGGACGGATGGAGTGCAACACTCTAAACGTCACCGATGACGATTTCTACTGGTCAGGGTTGTACAAACACACTGACGTCAGGTGGGAAACGGAATCGGTACCCCTTGCGGCTCTTGACGATCCGGCTGTTCACGACAAACGCGAAGTGATCGGGGAGGCGATATGAAACACCCATATTACGACTACACGCTCGAAGATGCCCTTTTGTTAGTCACCATACTGAAAAAGGACAAACTCATCAAAGAGTTGAAAATGACCGAGGCCCGGCAACTGGCCCCGTTCACGATTGACAACATTGAGGAGGCGATCAGGACTATGACGGAGGAAGTCAGCTATTGCACCTTTAATTGGATCACCGGTCGCGTGGCACTCCAGGTTCTGCGTGCCGCCAACGGCGAGAGCGTGACCTTCACGTCGTAGCTATCAACCATCAACCAATCCTCATGGGGAGACAATTCTCCCCGCAGGGGGTTTGTCTCCCCCTTCCAATAGGAGAGACAAATGCCATATATAGCCAATCTCTTCGGCGAACCGGCCTCGCCGGCCACGAAGAAGATAACTTTACGTTCAATCGAAACCCGCTATCGGAAGGAAGTGGTACGGGAAGATGCGCCGGAGTGGGTAACCACTCGCTTCACAAGCCCGAAGCAGATATTTGAGATGTTCAAGGACCTCCAGATGGAGACGAAAGAGCATTTCATAACTCTGCACCTGGACGGCAAGAACCGGGTTGTTTGCCTCGACAGGGTGAGTGTTGGTTCGTTGAACCAAAGCATCGTCCACCCCAGAGAGGTATTCAAATCGGCTTGCATGTCCGGTGCGGCAGCCATCCTTCTTATCCACAACCACCCGACCGGTGATCCAACACCTAGCAATGAAGACATTGCCATCACCAATCGACTCAAAGAGGGTGGCGATCTCCTCGGCATCAGGGTATTGGATCACATTATCATCGGTGAAACATATCTATCGATGGTGGGACAAGGGATTTTGTAAAGATAAAGCCACTCACCCTATCGGGGCAGGTCAAAACCACCCCGACCGGGGAGACCTGCCCCTTTTTATTCTGAAAGGAGCAGCACCATGGCCAACAACTATGCACAAGGTACCTTCGAACCCGAAATACCCTTCACCCTCTTCACTGAATCAGACCTGACCCTGCTGGACACCCTTGGTGTTTCAGTAGACAAGGGGCCTGACGGTCTCTGCTACCTCTACAACGAGAACTACTGCACTTCTGGGTACATCGAGGTTGATGGAGTGGAGACTGAGATTTTGGAGGATGATTTGTACGCCATGCTGCAGGAAGTCATCAAGCGCAGCAATGGGGAATTACAGTTCATTACGCACGAGCAGGCATACACCTGCGACAAGATGCGTAAAGGAGAGTTCGGCGGCTCGGCCGTTTTCATCACCGCTGGCGATGTTCAGTACCACGGCACCAGCTCCTGGCTGCAGCGCCGTATTGCTGAAGTCGAAACCGGCGATACCGGACCTGACACCGAAGAACCTGAAACCAAAATCGACATTAAGCTGCTAGATGCTGCTCGCCGGGCACTCTTGCTGGACAAACAAGACATCCACGATGTCCTGAATTTTGTTCCAAGAGGACTTACTGCTGAGATTTATAAGGACAATGTCTTGATGGATCTCGAAGCGGCGATTGGTATTCAGTAACATCCCAACTCCTTGAAGCTGCCAATCCCTACCGTAGGGGGAACGTTTTACCGCACTCCCTATGGGGAGGAGTGCGTCAAAAGGAGAACGTCATGAAACGGACATATTTGCTAATTATCTCTACGTTCTGCTCCTTACTTTCTGGCTGCGGCCATACTCAGTGGGTGTCTTTGAAAGACAACACCTACCTCGCAGGTTGGGTGAACCCTGTGGGCTTTGCCGTTCATATGGTTGCCTCAGTTGGTGAGTTGGCAAGCAGACCTTCCGCAACCGCGGATGCGATGAAAGTTGTAGCTACAGAATAAAATAGCCGCCCTCTGAGGGCCCCTGCCGCACCGGGAGTATTAAGCCAGACACTCCCGTGCGGGAGGAGTGTCTACGGAGGAAGCCATGATACAGCTTTCGCTGGATTTTACGTCTAATTCTTCCAAATCCGTATCTGAAATCTCGGGAACGGTGCTCACTGACTGGCAAAGGATCCTTGCCTTGCCGGTTGTCGCCTTGGCCAATGCCTGGGTTGCCATATCCGGCAGCGGTAAACATCCATGTAAGTCATGTGGCAATAAAGGCCCCTGTGTTTTTCGTGAGGGGTGCATTGCCTTCGAGGCTTATCAGGCGGGACTTGGATGGCGTTTCGGGGAAGTTAACTTCATGGAAGCTACCCCGGTTGCTATTGCGAGGAACGGAGGATTTTACGAGGGGGTGCACAGATGAGGCCCCCTATCTTTACTATTTTTCAATCCGCCGATGGCAGGTGGAGGATCAGGTTCCGCAAGGATCTGATTCGTGCCGTCGGCCGGGGATCCGACCTCTTGTCCTTCTCTGAAAAGGAGACTGCGGAGAGGATCGCCGGTATCGTCGCTCGGGATGCCCAGCTGATTCGCCCGCATCAAGCGCAGGCTGATCACCCGTTGACAATAATGGATGAAACGCTGCCGCTTTTTGGAGGGTAGCGATTTGACATAGGGAGGGGTGAAGCACTTTTCCCCCTCCCGGCCATTACCTCTCCCCCAAGAGGGTTCCCTGGAGCTGTTGTCCAAAAGACGGCGGTTGCAGGGAGCCCTCTTGGGTTCTCCTACACCACACAGGAAGGAGAGAGATTCATGGCCGTCAAAGTAAGGATCAACAGTAGGGAGTTCACACTTACCTGGGAAGAATTCGAGCGCAGTTTCTACAAAGCGACAACGTGCGTGGAAATTGTGGACATCTTCGAGAAAAAGGTTGTGAACTCCTGAGATCTTCCGGCTGAGTGACCCGCTCGGCTGGGATAGGGCGGCCCGTGTGGCCGCCTTTTTTACATGGTCGGTAAGTGGTCATCAAGAGGGGTTTAGGCACCCAATATAAAGCAAAAGTTCGGGAACAGATCGATAGATATTCTTATCTAAAATTTGAAAGAAGAGATGCACCAAGGAAACTTTCAATAGTGCAATTGTTTTCAGCTCCAGTTTTTTACGGTTACCTCCTTGGTTCGAGTATGGGCCCAGTTTATGCGGTATTTTCGGTAACAACGATGAAACATGTCAAAACCCAACCCTTTTTTCGCCCACCTGCCGCAGATTAGAACAATAAAAGGACCCATGGGTCAGCTACTCCTTCCTAGTGGCCACCCAAACCCAAGTTAGATAAGCGTCCAGCCTCCCTCTGGAATACCGGAATGAGGACTCGTCCGAAGAGACCTCGTTCTGAAAGATCATAACCGCCTGTTGAACCAATGCTTGGAGATCGTTGGGGTGCGCCGTGAGAGACTCATAAGTAATGGACGTGAAGTGATTATGGCGAGTATAAGCCATTTTTCATTGACCAGTGCCTAATACCGTTATACGTTCGCAGTGTTGAAAATGTTGCAGCTTGTTGAGCAGAAAACCTGTCATCGAACCAAATGGAACATTTATCCCGAGAAATCGGCTTTTTGATACGATCATCTATCCAGGTGAAGGCTTCTAATCGTATTTTTTAGAACGGTATTTTTTCTGATTCGAGAGGAGCCCGTAGAATATACGATTTTGGAAGACCAGCGGTTCACACGCGCGCGTGAACCGTTCAATAAGGATTTGAATCTGAAAGCAGAATGGTAGAGATAAAGGAGAATGACATGAGCTATTACGTTTATGGAAGCAAGATGTCATATGAAGATTATCTTACAGCTAAAAGTTTTGCGAAAGATTTCACGGCAGCAAGCCGCAGTGCAGGAGAACGTGTGGCGATGGAAGTGTCGCGACAGTGCCGCGAAATAATTGCATCTAACGAAGCGTTGGCAAGAGAGAACATTGAAGCAATGGAGTCAATGTCATCAAGTATTGAGTCTGGCTTTGAGCAAATCTCCTATGATCTACATGACATCAGGGATGGGATTTGCGAGCTGAACTCTACTTTTCATTGGGGCTTCAGCCAGATGTTGGCTGGAATTGACCGAATGAATGATTCCTTGTCCACATTGACAAAAATAGCAAAGACCCCCGCGCAATCGGCAGCTTACGAACACTTTGAAATAGCACGTGATGCCTTTCGCAGAGACCTCTTTACAGAATGTATGGAATCTCTCAACAAGGCAATAAATGGTGACCAAGCCTCTTCTGGATATAAGCTTGAATGGCGTTTCCATCAATTAAAGGGCACTTTACAAATAGGTTTTGCTGGGTGTGACACCACATTAGTCAATCCGTCAGACGCCGAACAATCTTTCCTTGCCACTGCGCGTTATGCTGGCAATGAATTCCCAGAGCAGGCGGCACAAGCTTTTCTCTCAGCTGGATGGGCGGCCTACTGCCAAGGGAAATTGAAAGAGTCTCTATCCTATACTGAGCAAGCAATTTCAATAATCCCGGATTTGGGAGAAGCATTATTTCAATCTGCTAAAGTCAGAATGGCAATTGGTGACGTTGACACTGCTTTGCCAATACTGGGTAAAGCCATTGAAATAGACCGATTTTTCACACTCAAGGCTGCCGGAGATGGTGACTTTAAGAAACATGAAACTCAACTGCTTAATTTTCTGGAAAACTTACGAGTTGCAAAATATAGACAGACCTTGCCGAAAGTACAAGCTGCGCTAGACAGAATGCAAGATTGGTTAAAAATTTCGACAGAAGCACGAAACAATGACATCATTCAAAAATGGACCTCTTTCGTGGCAAATGACCATAAGTTACCATTTTTCGACATAATGAATTTGACGGATGAATTGGGTAATGAATTGTCAAACCTGCTTATCCAAGCAAAAGACGTATTCGCTATTACGAGAAGCTCTGTAGAGGAAATATATCAGACAGAAGTTATTGTGAAACCAGGTGGTTGGTTTAGCCGTAAAGTGACTGAAATGAAACCCACTAAACGCTTTATTACCCAAGATAAAATCTTGTGCGGTGACGGAGCAAAAATGAACCTTGACTTTTGTTCTATCCAGTCAGGCACATTCTTAATGGGTGTAACCAATGAGACTTTGGAGCCAGATGTACGAGTTACTATAAGTCGTGACTTCAAAATTGGAAAACACACTATCACAAAAGATCAATGGGATTTGGTAATGGGTTTGCAGGCTACCAAATACGTAATGTCACCAGAAGGGTTTGTATCTTGGAGTGATTGTCAGCAGTTCATTGCAAAACTTAACAATTCAGTTAGTGTAGCCAGATATCGACTCCCAACCGAAGCTGAATGGGAGTATGTTTGCCGCGCGGGTAAAAGGAAATATATAGATGAACCTAACAATCCAAACTCTTGGGGGGTACACGACATGTGTATCAAAAAAACCAAAGAGTGGTGCCATGATTGGTATAGCAGAAATTTGAGTTTGTTATACCAATCATCTGAAATAGCTACTGATCCACAAGGGCCACCTCCTCCTAAGGGTTGTATTGACGGTCATGTTATTCGTACAGGAGATGGCAGGACTTATGGAGATCCAGATTCAAAGATATGTAAATTTAGACTTATCTCACAATGACAGGATAAATATTTTACGTTATCGGCCCGCTTGCCAAGCCGCTCGTAACTTTGGCGAAGCTCGATGCCGCCTCCTTTTGGCGAGTCGCACCAGAATGCGCCGGGCCTTGTGGTAGAGCCGGGCATCGGTCGGAAAGGCGATGGCCTTTCCCTGGACCGTGGTGTCGACGTTGACTCGCTCCAGGTCTTTTTCGGTCACGTACTCTTTGCCCTTGGCTGTCTCGATGGTCACCTGGAGCAGCTTCTCCATCCCCTTGGGGCCGATGCGCTTGCGCCACTTGACCAACGTGGTCGGATCGAGCGGAAACTGGTGCTGGAAGTGTTCGAAGCCGCAGAAGTACTGCCAGTAACCATTTTCGATGAACTGGGCTACCACCGTCTCATCGCTCACATTGTAGGCATGCTTGAGGTAATGCAGCCCTACCAGCAAACGGATCGGCAGTCCCGGTCGACCGATTTTGGCGACGTAGTGGGAACCGAACTCCTTGTCAAAGACCGACCAGTCGATGGTGTTGGCCAGGCGAAAGAGGGGATGCCGGCGGTTAAGAATCTGATCGAGTCGGGAGCGAAACAGATCTTCCTGGCCGGTGGCGCTTGTTTTTGGTTTCATGAAATCACCAGGTTTTGAGAGTGTTGATTCAATTTCTGGCGATTTTATCACACAATAAACGCAAATTACATCAATAACATCAGCATGTTATGATTTTTCAGGGCCGACTAGATAGAGAATTCGGAAAAAATCGTACGCTAAGAGTTCACGGTGAAGCCTAGCGGCCGAAATCGCCCATCCTCGACCTTACAGCTTTGCCGCCAAACGTAATCACCAGTCAGGTTAATGTGTTCCCATCCCAGCGGCGACAGGTATTGCAGCAGCACGTCATCGATAGGTTGGTCGATTTCTCGCAGTGCCTGTGTCGCGCGCTCAACTGCCTTGCCTCCTGCACGGAAGCGCTGGCCATCGGACGATGACGTGGTGCCGTCGCCCCAGTTCTCGCCGAACGCGTGCTATGCGGGACTTCAGTCGAGGACTCGCCCCATCTTATGCCGTCCTCAGTTCAGACCAAAATCAGGACGCTCGTCCTCACCGGTTATCAGGCGCTTGACGGTGGATGCTACCTGTTGAGACAACCTGTACGCTTCCCAGATCTCGCTAAGGGGTTTTTCTTCCCCGGCATAACGTCCCCTGATTTCAGGGAAGATGCCGAGTTTCAGTTTTATCGACGTCAGGTCTTCACTACCCGTAGCTTCGATGCACCGGTCTATTGCCATATCCAGACGATGGGAGATTTCCCTTGCTTCCCGTTCCGGTAGTCCCCGCTTTATTGCGAGCAACGACTTCAGGAACATCTCCGTTGCCATTCTTGACGACATAATAGCCTTAGTGTTCGGTATCTGCTGGGTCATCTGCGCCATAGTCGCTTCAAGCTCCGCTATCCCGCTTCTGAACAAGCTCCGTCCGAACTCGTCAAGCCCGATGTTGTCGAGGATGTTCGAAAGACCATAAGCGAAATCGAAGCATTCAGACCAGTGGGCAAAATAGCTCTTCAACTGGGCGGCATCATTTGCTATATTCTGAAGGATGGGGAAAGGCATCGTCGCAAACAATTTCAGGGGTTCAACCGCTACCCGTCCATAAACCGGGGGGATTGAGAATACCCAGAAAGCTGCATCATAGAAGAAAACCCCGGTGAATAGTGGACGCTGTTTGAGGGAGCCAGGGGCGAGGTTTTTTTCAAACCATGAAAAAATGAGATTAACTTCAGGCGAGGAAAACGCGACCGGCACTTGTGTCTCGTTTCCGTACTTCTCGATGGAACGCCAAGGTCTTTCAGCCGGTTCAATCCCCGCACGCCTGAACTCTTCGTTGGTGTCGGCAAGCCACTGTTCGGTTATCAAGGTCTCTCCCTCTGTTTGCCTACATGTAAAAGCTGTATCTTGGCTCAATCGCCTCGTTGTCGCCCACGTACTTGAGGATTTTACTGACCTGCTTCGCAGCCCTGAGGGTGATTGGAAGCGCCCCGTCGAACTGGGTGTTGTTCCAGTTCATTTTTGTCAAGGCGAGGATTTCGGTTGCCAGGAATGAAGGTGTTTGTTCCACACTTGCCGTTTCTATGAGTATGGGGCTTGGAATGTACATGCCCGGATAGGTGGAGAAGAATTCAACGCTGCCACGGGTGTACAGCAGATGGCGCTTGTCGCTCAGGCTGAGGAAAGTTCCCCGCAACGGAGGATAGTTCCCATACCTGAAAAGACGAATGCCGGATTCTTCCGAAATGTTGATCAGGTCAACGGAGGAAATCCGGTTGCTGTCTGCTGCAGCATGGAAGCCTGCTAGCTCTTCATCGTTGTAGCTGCTGCTCTTATGGAGAACAACACGCCCAGGCAGGGTTTTGTGCTCATCCCGGTACCGCTGCAAAGTTATATCCAGCAGGTCAAAAGCGTCATCATGGCTCAGGTGGATTTGCCGGTCTTTTTTCGATAGCTTTACCTTACCCCCCCGGACGATAATCCCTTCCCCACGTTCATTGAATATCTGCGCAACACTGGTCAGGATATGCTTCTGGTCAAGGGTCTTGTAGAAGCTAATCCCGATAAAGCAGGACGTGATATTCCTGGTATCCCTAATCAAGCGCCACGGCACCCCCCGCGCCTTGTAGTAAAGCGCCGTGTGGATGTTCCATGCTCTGGTGGCTTCGTCCTGCACACTCCTGAAGCTGTCTTTCTTTATCTTGCGAGGGATCTTGGCATTTTCGTCATACGTGGTCGGCAGGACAATCTGGATGGGAATTCTGAGTCTCATTGCCCTTGATTTGAGCAGGTGATGGAAATCAATCTCGTAGTCCGCGCCATCGTCGGACTTGTTTTCCAGACGGCAGACCCGTTGCTGCTCCATTGCGGTGTGGAGTTCCTGCGGCAGGGCACAAATGATTACGTCCACTGACTGGTTTTGTACCAAATATTCGATTTCCGCATAGAAAGCATTCACCGCCTGTTCAACCATCGTCTTGTGCGTCGGGGCTTTGGTAATCTTGTCTATGTCACGAGCGGAGATTGGACGCTGGAAATTCGCCTCGATGATGAATTCCGAGCCGAAGCACGAATCTCTGCCGAAACCGGGGAATGGCGGGAACAGATTGGGTTGATTACTCTCCTTTGCAGGTATTCCCTCATGGCACTTCACCAGCCATGTTATGACACCCTCAATGGTCTTGGTGTTGCCAACTATGCCCAGTTTGATGTTCTTTGGCGCAATAGGGCTGGTGATATCAAGGGGATGGAAGTTCATCAGCCCGAACCTGATATCGACATGCTGCCCGGTTCCGAAGTCCAGCTCCGGCTCTATAATGAAATGAGGTCTCATACGTCGTTTAGCAGTAGCTGTTCGCTACCGATGGTAGGGGCGTCTTCCTGTGCTTCTTTCGGGAGCCAGGTGCTATCGTCTATACCGTACTCAGATGAAATCTTCACCAGTTCCCCGAACGCGATGAAGTCGGTCTTGGAAGTTTCAAAAAGGTTCGGTTCCTGAACCGGTTGAAGGAGCTTGGACCACATGACCACCTGTCCCAGAATTGCCATATTAAGCTCAAGCATTTTTATTTTTTTGATTGTGTCCTCAGCAAACTTGTAGTCCTCGAACCCGTCCCTGGTGAAGTAGTAGGTCGGGCTGATTTCCAGGTACCACTTGTCACCGAATTTCAGAAATTTCCCGGCGAACGCGGAATGCCGGTAGAAAGCAGGCAGGTTGCTGTCCTTCCGTTTGGAATATCCGGAGAATACCTTTCGTTTTGTTTTCTTGCTGATACTCAGGTAGGAGTAGTACCGGTCGGACAGGTTGCGGGTGGCTGTGAAGTGGTAGAACCGATGTTCTCTCGAATACCTGACATGTTTCCCGCGAAGCATTTCCGTAAGGGATTGGTTCAGAAGGTCTCGGAATTCGTTTTCCCTGTCCATGTCGTCAGAGAACGCCCACTCATCCACCCCGAAACTGTCCAGCGTCCCGACATCGCACAGGCTGTTCCACGGATAGGTATCGAGATCATGGAAACTCAGGATTTTATTGTTCCTGAGGATAAATTCTCTATTTGGGTCCGCCCCCATACGCTTCATTTCATCAGTAACGTCCTTGTTGCGGGTGAAGGTGGTATCCGCCATGTAGATGTATTCGGGGAACTTCTTTATTTCGAGCAGGTTGGAATACAACTCCTCCGGCTTCTGGATTGGGTCCAGGTAAAGCCCGACTGACTTAGGGACAGAAAGGTTGATGAGGCCGGAGGCACAGTCCTTAGAGAAGGCATGAGCCTTTTTGTCGAAGACGACTTTCTTGGATTTGATTTTATCAGGGGTGTCGAAGTAGGTCTTTACCGGCATCCAATAGATGAGCTTGTCTTTCGGACGGGAGACAATCAGGATAACCGGGGCATTACCGCCTAGCCAATACTCGATATCCTTTTCCTTGCAGGTATAGGAGAAACTGGTTTCGGTCTCCGAGGTGAAAGGGATGCCGGTGGCCTTGCTCTGTACCTGAATGATGTTGTTAAGCACCTCTCCAGTGGCTGGATTGCGGATTTCAATGGTGCCGTCGATGCCAGCTTCAACGCCACCTGTCGGGTACCACATAAATCCCATGTCCAGCACTATCTGCTCTATGAGGTTGATACCTTGTTGACCCAGTATGTCATTGTTATGGATTTTTTTCGACATCCGCAATCGCCCCTCAGTTCTGTAAGGCGTTAAATATCACTGGGCCGCACGAGATATAAACTCTTAGTGCCAAGGCTTAAGCCCTTCAAGGTCTGTTTTCAACTCATCCGGATTATGCAACTGGGCAGAAGCCTCACGAGGATGAGAGCGCTCGTACCTGGAGTACGGTGAAATCCGCGGCCGCAGCTTTGAGCATCAGCGCTACCGGGCCAGAGGCCTCAATCTCGTGACGGCGGCCATAGTTCTGTGGAACACCGTCTACCTGGAGCGGGTTACACACGCATTGCGCTACCACCGTAACATCGACGACCCGATGTTACAGTACCTGTCACTGCTTGGCTGGGAGCATCAACCTCACGGGCGATTACGTCTGGCGCAGCAATGACAAGATCGGTGCAGGCAGATTTAGGCCGTTGCGGCCGCTGCTGTCGGCTTAGCGTACGATTTTTCCCCTTTTCTGAATCCCCCCGGCAACTTGCTGGCCACCAAGATCATATCTTCAAATGCGTATGTCCTCTGTCGAGCCATCTCCAACCTCACTAAAACTTGATTTCCGGTATCGTCCTGAACAACCGGCCACCGCTGAGGAGGATAAAATGGAGCACCTGGAGATTGAATGGCAGACCAGGCAGGTCACCCACATCCCTTTTATCGGTTCTCAGCCCATAACATTTCTTACCCAGCCCGGCGCCAAACCCCACTTCTGCCGCCGTCCCTGAATCCAGCTCCGCACCGTCCAACACAGCCAGGACTACATTCGCCCAGCGTATTCCATCGGCATTGGCGGCGCCGGCAAAGGCAGCGGCATCATTGATGGCCTTGGTTCGCTCAGATTGATCCTCCATTGCTAGTGCCGTCGTGATGCGTCTATTTACTTCTTTCTGTTCCCACGGATCAAAAATTTGGTATCCCTGTTGGATAAGGTGCTGTTTGATCTTTTCCCGATACGGGTTGTTTTCCGGGCTGAAGCCAAGGGGTGAGGCCAGGTAGATTTTCAGTGGTGTGGTGATCATGGCCTTGCCCCTCTTTCCCTCAATGACTCATATAGCTTGCCCGGGCCAAGGAGGATGTCGCGGAGGCCGTTGCGGACCCGCTCGGAATCAAGAGCCTGCTTGCTCATTGTCTGGTGCGCATCTAAAGCATCCATAATGGCAAACAAGATCATGCCCGATAGATCTGGCGAACTGGCAAATTGCTCCTTGGTGTTGTTGCTGGCCTGCTGCACCAAGGTTTCCGATTCCAGCAGCTTGCCTTTGAGGACATTGTTGACGTAAACCAGCTTGTCGTCGTCGGTTAATCCTTCTCCTTCGAACAGTTCGTTCACCTTCTCCACAATCTCTGAGAGCAAGGCCTTTTGCTTGTCATGGATCCCGCCACTCCCAGGATCGGTAAGTGGGTCGAGCTTGTCCGCCTCACCGGTACCGAGGATCAGCGTCCTTTTGCCGAGACTCTTTAACTTGTGATGGGTCAGCATAACCTTGGAAAGATCCACCTCATCACGCTCCCTGCCAAAGTCCAGTAAGGGGACCAGACGTCTGTAGAATATGGCCCGCTTCTCGATGTCGGTGTTGCGATAGTCGAAAATCTGGGAAAGGAAGGAATAAACCCTCTGAAAGACACCCATGTTGCGCTTGAACAGGAACAAATCCTCCTGTTGATTGCGAGCGGTCTTTTCCGCATCAGGGTCCTTGGCCGCCTTGGCGGCCTGTATCGCCGCTTGTAGTGCCTTGAAACGCTTGAGAAGCCGGTCGGCAACCGGAACGATGGCGGAAGACAACTCTCCCTGAGTAGCCTTCGGGTCAAGTTCCACCCTTACGACCCGTTCAATCTCGTTGTCATCGTAATATCCGGAGGCATCCAGCTTAGCCCGCAGGTCATAGACTAGGTTGGGATCAGTTACTCCTGACAGTTCTGCTGTGTCGTAGTAGACTTTGAAGTCGGCCAGAATCTCTTCTGGGTCATTCACGAAGTCCAGGATGTAAGTAGTGTCCTTGCCCGGGTATGCCCTGTTCAGACGGGACAGGGTTTGCACCGCCTGGATGCCTGCCAGACGTTTGTCAACGTACATGCCGCACAGCAGGGGCTGGTCAAAACCGGTCTGGAATTTGTTGGCGACCAGTAGGATGGAATACTCGTCCGTATCAAAGGCCTTCCGCAGGTCACTGCTTTTCAGGTTTGGGTTCATGGTCTTAGAGGTTTCGCTGAAGGGATCGGGGCCAGATTCCTTGTCACTGACCTCGCCAGAAAACGCCACCAGGGTGCCGATCTGGTACTTGTTGTCCCGAATGTACTTTTCGATGGCCAGCTTCCAGCGCACCGCCTCTACCCGACTGGCAACCACGACCATAGCTTTGGCCCTGCCTTCCAGTAGCGGCGCCACGTTCTCGCGGAAATGCTCCACCACGATCTGTACTTTCTGGCTGATGTTGTACGGGTGAAGCCGTACCCATCGCATTATCCCTTTCAGAGCTTCGTCACGTTCAACTTCCTTGTCGTTGAACTCCTTGCCGCCGCTGGCCAGCTTGAAGGCCAACTTGTAAGGGGTGTAGTTCTTGAGAACATCGAGGATGAAACCCTCTTCAATAGCCTGTCGCATGGAGTAGACATGGAAGGGCAGGGGGAGATTGCCCTTGCCGGCCGGCTGATCTGGTCGAGACCTCCGTCCGAACAGTTCAAGGGTCTTGGCCTTGGGAGTGGCTGTAAAGGCAACATAGGTTATGCCTCTGCTGTCAGCCCGTACCGCCATCTGGGCAGCCAGAAGATCCTCAGTGCTGATCTCGCCACCTTCTTCAAGCTCCTGGGCCTCTTCTGCTGAAAGCACAGTCTTGAGCTTGGCTGCTGCTGCTCCGGTTTGGGAGCTGTGGGCTTCGTCGGCAATGACCGCAAAACGCTTGCCTTGAGTGGCCGCCAGCTCCTGCACCGCTTCCAAGGCAAAGGGGAAGGTCTGTATGGTACAGACGACGATTTTCTTGCCACCAGACAGTGCCTCGGCCAGCTCGCCGCTTTTGCTGGAATTTTCGCCGGTGATGGTAGCGACGACTCCTTTGGTGCGCTCGAAGTCGAAGATAGCTTCCTGCAGCTGGTCATCCAGCACGGTACGATCCGATACTACCAGGACTGAATCAAAGAGCTTGTTGTTGTCGGTATCGTGGAGGTCCGCGAGGAAGTGGGCAGTCCAGGCTATGGAGTTGGTCTTCCCGGAACCTGCAGAATGCTGGATCAAGTATTTCTGCCCGGGCCCCTCTACAAGCACCTTATGAAGTAGATTACGCGTGACATCCAGCTGATGGTAGCGGGGGAAGATGATGGAAACGACCTGCTTCTTATCATTTCGCTTGGTGACCAGGTAACGGCCGATAATCTCTAGCCAGCTGTCACATTGCCAGACTTGTTCCCACAGATAGGCGGTGGCGTGACCGGTGCTGCTGACCGGGTTGCCGGCAGCTCCGTTGTCTCCCTGGTTGAAGGGAAGGAATTCCGTCGTCGGTCCTTGAAGACGTGTGGTCATCATGACTTCGGAGTTGCTGACGGCAAAATGGACGAGTGCCCCGCGGGGGAACTCCAGGAGCTGTTCTGCCGACGCCTGACCCTTCGGTCTCGGATTGCGGTCAAAGCGGTACTGGTCGACTGCATCCTCTACGGACTGGGTAAAGTCGCTTTTCAGCTCTGCGGTGGCGACCGGGATACCATTCAGAAACAGTACCAGGTCTATGCTGTTTTCGTTGGACAAGGAGTAGCGCACTTGGCGCACGACCCGCAGCCGGTTAGCAGCGTATTTGGCCTGTAAGTCAGGGTTCATGGCCAGGGACGGTTTGAATTGGGACAGGCTCAGCTTGCCACGGACTCCCAGGAGTTCCACCCCATGGCGCAGGACATCCAGTGTTCCCCGGTCGTCCAGCTGCTTCCGGACTCGATCGAGCAGGGTGGCCTCCGTTGCTGTGCCGTGGTTCTTCTCAAGTGTCTCCCATGCCTTGGGTTGAGTCACCTTTACCCAGGCGACCAAGTCGGCAGGGAAGAGGGTACGGGCACGGTCATACTGAGCGGCATCACCTTCAGCGTAGAACCAGCCATTGTCGGCTAGATGGGAGCAAATTTCGGATTCGAGGTGGAATTCTTTGTGGAGGTCGGTCATGAACACCTCACGTCTATTTTACCGGTGACTGCAGCAGAGATCAGGGCGCTGCGGCGCTCCTTGAGCAGATCAATGGCCTTTTGAGCTTCGGTAATAAAGGAGTCGATTTTAGCGGTTTCGGCGTCGAGGAAAGAGACGATGGTAGATTGTTCGCCGTAAGGGGGAACAGGCACTATCCAAGAGTTGATATGCCCTTGTGATATTTTCGCCATTGTCATGCTTGAACCACGAGCATCTGGCTCTATCTGAGAACGTCCATATTTACTGATCAACAAGTAACTGTAATAATTAGGGTTGATATGGGATTTCAAATGAATTCTGTAAATTAAATCTGAAAGCATCAGACGGTAACCATCAGTATTGGAGACAACGCACGCGTCGCCGACAAGTTCAGGAGTATTTCCGCGAGTTACCAACAAATCCCCAATATTGACTTCTATGGAAGTATCAGGTTCATTTTCGTTAAGTAGCCTTTTATTCTCGTTCGGATTAAATCTGCCGTTTTTGATCGCACTTAATTTAAGGATCCCCCATCCACCAATTTCACAGGGGTCAGTTGAAGCATTTGGGCTCCAGCCTTGCTCAATCTTTCTCAATAACCTGGAAAACCGCGTTACCTCCCACCCCTCTGGCACTTCACCCAGCTCAATCCCAGAATCCTTCATCGACGCATCCGGGTTCAGTCCCTTGGTCACAGCGCGGGAGATCACCGCCTGGCGCTTCTCCTTCAGAAGCCCAATCAAACGCTCCTGTTCTGATACCAACTCATCAATCTTGCCGGTCTCGCGGTCGAGAAAGACAGCGATTGCCTTTTGCTCGTATGTGGTAGGGCTTAATATCGGAAAATCCATCAGGTCATCACGACTCATTTGCAGAGAATTCGGCCGGATCCCTGTTAGGAATTTAGTGTAACCTTTGACGTAGCGCTCACTGCGCATAAGGTGATGCACGAATCGTTTATCGAAGTTATTATTTATCCAATAACTGCGATATGCCGGGCTGACGTGGCCTTCATGCTCCGAAACCCCTAGCCCTGCAAAGTTGAGCCACATTGTATTTACGACAAGCTGGTCTCGACGAACTATCCTGTAACCAACCAACTCCTCATCTGTACGGCGGCGATTTTCGTCATCATACTCCTTCACCTCAACGCCCCGATAGCCTGAAACTGATAGCATCTCCCCGACAATTTCATGCTCAATTTTTTCTGGGCTCTCTATAAAACAATGCCGAAACTTCTTAATTGACCACCCCTCCGGCACCTCTCCCAACCACTCCACCCCAGAATCCTTGTATCGCTCGTATCGTGGAAAGCTCATTGATCGCCCTCCACAGCCAGATTCTGCAGGTAGAACTCATGGAGCTTCGCCTGCAGCAGCTTTTTGTCCGGCAACTTGGTCTGATACTCCGCAATCATGGCCGGCGACAACGAACGGCTGAGTGCAAACTCCACCACTTCGGCATCCTTGCTGGCACATAGCAGCACGCCGATAGCCGGGTTCTCATGTGGCTTTTTCTCATTTCGATCTAGGGCCTCAAGGTAGAATTCCAGCTTCCCCAGATACTCAGGCTCGAAACGCCCCACCTTCAGTTCGATTGCCACCAGACAGTTCAGACCGCGGTGGAAGAACAACAGATCCAGCGCAAAGTCTCGCTTCCCAACCTGCAATGGGAATTCTGATCCAACAAAACAGAAATCACGCCCCAATTCGACAAGGAAGTCCTTTAACTTCTGGAGCAACCCACGATGGAGGTCCTGCTCGTCGTGTCCCACCGGTAGCTCCAAGAACTCGACCAGATATGAATCCCTGAAGACGTCAAGAGCGCCCGGATGAATTTGTCTCACCGCCGGCGAGACTTTTACAGGATGGAGAACAGTGCGTTCAAACAGGCCTGAGCGGAATTGCCGTTCGAGCTCTCGTTTGCTCCACTTTTCCTTTATGGCCATGCGCAAGTAGAATTCTCGCTCTTCCTCCCGCTTACTCTGGCTTAGAATAATGAGGTTATGGGTCCAGGATAATTGTCTCACCAGTGGTGAGACTTTTGGGCTATTCCGGTAGGCCTCGAAAAATTGCCGCATTCGAAACAAGTTTGGTCTGGTAAACCCCCGCAATCCCGGCTGGGTACGGGCAATGTATTCGGCAAGCTGCTCCACCACGCCATCGCCCCATTCAGCAGATTCGATTTTACGGCTTATGTGTGAGCCAATCTGCCAGTAGAGGTCAACCAAGACGCTGTTCGCCGTCTGAAAGGCTTTCTTACGGGCGGACTCGATCAGCTGCATGACTTCTGTGAAAGTCTGCTCTGCCTGGAGTGTGTTCATGCCGACAGCCCCTTGATCATCTCCATGATCCGGTCGGTACACTGCTTGAGATCAGCGTCTATTGCGGACAATTCACGGGGCGGTTGGAACACATAGAAATGTCGGTTGAAGGGGATCTCGTAGCCTATCTTCGTCTTCTCAAGGTCAATCCAGGCATCCGGTGCATGGGGCAGCACCTCCCGTTTGAAGTAGGCGTTCACGTCCTCTGAGAGCCGCACATTTTCGGTATCCCTAAGGCTGCTGTCCGGCTGGGGCTTCCCCTTCTGTTTCCCTTTGCTACCAAGAACGATATTGCCCTGATCATCCCTCAAGGGACGTTCAACCGTAATGGTTCTATATCCGAAGGTACTGTTGTCGAATATGCGGCTGACTGGCTTGCCGTCCTGGCTCGCCTCCTCAAAATTTCCAAACAAGCGAGTGATCTCTGCAATGTGCTCCTCTGACAACTCCTTTCGCTTGCTCCCGAGACTCTTGCGCATCTTCTGCCAAAAAGAGGAGGCATCGATCAACTGCACCTTCCCCTTGCGGTGGTCTGGCTTGCGGTTGCTGATGATCCAAACATAAGTGGATATGCCAGTATTGTAGAACATGTCCGTCGGCAAGCCGATAATGGCCTCCAATAGGTCGTTCTCCAAAATGTAGCGGCGGATCTCAGACTCTCCGGAGCCGGCAGCGCCAGTGAAGAGAGGAGAACCATTCAGGACGATGCCGAAACGGCTGCCACCCTCAGAGATCGGTCTCATCTTGCTGACCAGGTGCAGCAGGAAAAGCATGGAACCGTCGGAGACCCTCGGGAGACCCGGGCCGAAGCGGCCATTGAACCCCTGCTGCTCGTGTTCCTTGCGGACTTCCTTCTCGACTTTCTTCCACTCCACACCAAAGGGGGGATTGGACAGCATGTAATCAAATTTTTGGTGAGAATGACCGTCTTCGGAGAGGGTATTACCAAAGACAATATTGGCAACATCCTGCCCCTTGATCAGCATGTCGGCCTTGCAGATAGCGTAGGATTCGCCGTTCAGTTCCTGGCCGAACACTGTCAGGCGGGCCTGCGGATTATGCTCCTCCAGGTATTCACCGGCCACGGAAAGCATGCCGCCGGTACCGGCAGTCGGATCATAGATGGTCCGCACTACGCCGGGCTTGGAGAGTATCTCGTCATCCTCTATGAAGATCAGATTGACTATCAGGCGGATGACTTCGCGGGGAGTAAAGTGCTCCCCGGCAGTCTCGTTGGAAATCTCGGAGAACTTGCGGATCAACTCCTCAAACACTAGGCCCATCTTGTGGTTTGCGACCACTTCAGGATGAAGATCGATCTGGGTGAACTTCTCCGTGACGAGGTACAGCAACCCGCACTTGGCGAGACGGTCGACCTGAGTGTGAAAGTCGAACCGCTCGAATATGTCACGCACTGCAGGGGAGAAGGCCTGAATATAACTGAACAGGTTGTCACGAATATGATCCTGGTCGCCTATAAGCTTACGCATATCCAGGGGGGATGTGTTGTAGAAGCTCTGCTCGGCCTTGCGCAGCAGGAATGGCTCAGGATTCAGTCCGGCCTTCTGTTTATCGGCGTATTCGGCCAGGACAAGATCCTTGGTAACTTCGAGTACGCAGTCAAGACGGCGGAGAACCGTGAAGGGGAGGATGACTTTACCGTATTCTGACTGCTTGTAATCGCCACGGAGAAGATCGGCAACGGACCAGATGAAGGAGGAAAGGGTTTGGTGGTTCATGAAAGGGACTTCCCTAAAGTAAATTTTAGAATTAGTAACCTAACCGAAGCGCCACATTCTTTCAAGGAAACAAGTTGTATGGCCTTCAGTTTCATCACAACCAGAAGTGTTTGGTCTACAGTTCTGCCGCTTATCGCGAGTCAGGAGTCAACGGGCAAGGAATGGCCAAGGTGGCACCATCCGGTTGCCACTGGGCGTTCTCATTGAAATTAGACAGTCGTTTACAACAACTTTCCATGACAACGCTCATTTTGTATCAATAACACGACAAACTTTCTGCAACATAACTATGTTCCACGAGAGAACGATGAACATGTCAAGAAACCGATAATATAAAGCACTTCAAAAACTTGTTCTTATTTAGCCACTGTGTTATCTGATTCTGAAGCTTTATTTGTATAATTGAATCATGTCTGACACCACACGTTCTGGAGGGGCAATCAATGGCAAGTATTCTCGAAATGACCGCACAAATCGTCACTGCACACGCAGGAGCCACTTCACTTTCGAGTGAGGAAATCCTCGAGGAGCTCAAGAAAGTTCATGCTGCTCTATCAGTTCTTGAGTCTGGAGCACCTACCGGAGAGCCAGTAACTGAAGAGCAGAAGCCCACTCTCACCATCCGCCAAGCGTTCAAGAAGGATGAAGTGATCTGCATGATCTGCGGAAAGGGGGGGATGAAGACCCTGACCCGCCACTTGACGACTGCCCACGACATGAAACCTCGCGACTACCGTAAGCAGTTCGGGATCCCCAGCAAGCAACCACTCGCCGCCAAGGCATTCTCCGAGGAAAGAAGGAAGGCAGCTCAGGAGAGGGGCCTTGGTGACAATCTTGCCAAGGCAAGAGAGGTGAGGATGGCCAATCTTCAAAAGAAGAAGGCAACGCCAGCGAAGAAGAAAGTCACCAAGGCGAAATGACCGCACAGAAGGCAAGCCGCTCAGAGATGGGCGGCTTTTCTATTATTCCATGCCGATTAACAGAGGAGATTAGAGCTGTATCCGAGAACGTCTTCCATGAGTTGGGGCGAGTCCTTGCGATACAGGTTAAGAAGAGAAGCGTAACACAGGAGGTTGGACGGGTCGACGTACTCGGATTTGAATCCGATGCCGTCGTGCCCTTGTCGGACGATGCGGCCGGGAAGGGTCAGCGTGAGCGTTGCGAAGCCTCTGAGAAGTAAAATAGATACCTCTGCATATTCCCCGGGGCATGATTGCCGGTTACAGAAACATACATGCCTGTCTGGCTGATGTTCTCAACCTCTCCAAAAAGTCGCTTCCCATTTTTGTTCAGGAATACAGGAGCCTTGAACGGGATGCGGTCGTCGTTGCGCTGTTCCAGGTTACGTTCCATGGTGTGGGAAAATGCCTTTTGATGTTATGAATGCGAGATATTCAGATGCTACAGAAGGCTAACTATATTTAATTTGCATCAACAAATCTACACGAATCCGAGAACCATTTATCAAATCAATCACTTGACATTAACGTTCCTTATTCCATCCGGCCGCCATGCCGGCGAGATCACAAACGACCCCTTCTCCTCGTCATCCAGCAGGCTCCCGAAGGTCACGGAAAAATCCCCGTGCTTGTTGTTCACCGCATCCATGGCCCCGGTCGCAAGCGCCTTCCGTCTCTCCGCCTCGAACAGCGGCAGTTGTTCCCGCTGGTAGCACAGGTTTGTAATTCTCACCCCCAGGAGCCGCACCGGCTGCTGGAGATCGTAGGTGTCCAGAATCTTCACCGCCTCTTCGTAAATTTCGTCAGTGGCGTTCGTGGGCTTGCTCCGCGTCTGTTGCCTGCCGACGGTGGAGAAGTCAGCAAACCGGATCGCGAGATGCACCGTCTTACCCGCCACACCATACCTCCGTGCCCGCCGCCCAACCATCTCGGAGAGCTGGAGAAGGTACTTGAGGATTTCACGACGGTCGGAGATGTCCCTGTCAAGCGTCATGGAGTGGCCGACGCTCTTCACCTCTTCAGCCTCCTCCACGGGAACCACGGGGGAGTCGTCTACACCTCTCCCCATAGACACCAATCGCTCCCCGATCACCCCGAACTTCCTCCGCAGGATATCCACCGGGAAACGTCCCAGTTCACCGCAGGTACGGATGCCGAGGGTGTTGAGCTGTTTGCGGGTCTTATTCCCGACGCCACAGAGGTCTTCGATGGGAACAGTCTCCAGGATGCAGGCCACCTCTCCCGGCCGGATGATGGTAAGCCCGTCCGGCTTCTTCATCTCCGAGGCGAGCTTGGCGAGGAGCTTGTTGGGGGCGATGCCGACGGAGCAGGTGAGACCGAAGCGGTGCCTGATCTGGGCCTTGATGCGGTAGGCGATGGTCTCGGCGGAACCGAAGAGCTTGAGAGAGCCGGTTACGTCAAGAAAGGCCTCGTCGATGGAGAAGGTCTCGACAAGGGGGGTGTAATTGCGGAAGATGAGGTTGATCTGGGTCGAGGTCCAGGTGTATTTCCGGTTATCGCCGACCACCAAGATGATATGGGGACAGGCCCGTTGGGCCTCCCACTTGGTCATGCCGGTCTTTACTCCGTAGGCCCTGGCCTCGTAGGAGGCGGTAGTGACCACGGTCCGGCCGGAGCCGATAACGGCGATGGGCTTCCCCCGCAGGGCCGGGTTGCTCTGCTGCTCCACGCTCGCGAAGAAGGCGTTCATGTCAATGTGGAGGATGGTGCGCTCCATTACGGTGCCGCCTCCACTGCGTCGAGGGTCCAGTTCTGATCACGGGTGTTGTAGGAGAGCTCATAGAGGGAACTGCCGTCCGTGACGGCGAAATGAAGACGCGTGACATCCCCGGTCCGGTCCTGCCAGAAGTAAGTCGTCTCCGTAATCGCATGCTTCTCTCTGTTCCACTCGAACCAGACGGGCCTGATCCGGCTTCCCGGCGCAAAGACCGCTGCCACCTTTACCTGCTGTGCCACCCGGACCATGACAAGCTACTCCAGGGGCCGGTAGATGCCGACCACCTTGCCGATGATCGTCACCTCTCCCTCTCCTTGCCGGATGATAATGGGGTTCATGTTGGGATTCTCGGGCTGGAGGCGGATATGGTCCGCTCTCCTGTAATAACGCTTGAGGGTGGCCTCGCCGTCAATCATGGCAACCACGATATCGCGGTTTTCCGCCGTGGCTTGAGGCCTGATCAGGGCCAGGTCGCCGTCGGTGATGGCAGCATTGATCATGGAGTCCCCTTTCACGCGTAAGAAGAACGTCCCCCCCCTAACCACGCCCTTATCGATGGCGAAGTGCTCCTCTATGTCTTCAATTGCTGGCTGAGGCATCCCTGCCCGCACCACCCCCACCACGGGGAGCGAGGCTGCCGCCTGGCTTCGCCCCTGAAGCACGATCCCCCGTGAACTGCCCGACTCCCGCCGCAGGTACCCCTTGCTCTCCAAGGCCTCCAGGTGCTTCATGACACCCAGGGTGCCGCTCACCTTGAGGTGCGTGGCGATCTCCCTGATTGACGGCGGGTAGCTGTTGGCGTCAATGAAGTCGCCGATGAAGGTGAGCACTTCTTGCTGCCGTGGGGTGAGGTTTTCGTGCATGGCTTCCCCTGGTTCACGTTTGACAACCATTACATTTGTCAACCTACCACCACTAAAGTGACCTGTCAAGATGGGTCCCCTGCATGGCCGTAACTACTCGGTTGGGGACTACTGAAGTGGCTCGATCAACTCTGGTGAGTCATTCCGGGGGCTGTTAACCCCGGTACCGACCGGGTACATTGTGAGAAGGTCCGAAGAGAAGGGGTGGAAGAGTGGGGTCAGTTGCTCGCGGGTAGCATCGGGAGTGAGCCAGGTTTTCCACCCTGGTTTGTCGAGGATGACCGGCATCCGGTCATGGAGGGGCTGAATAAGGCTGTTACTGCTTGTGGTGATAATGGTACATGACTCAATGACTGCATCTTCCGGGGAGCGCCAGCTCTCCCAAAGGCCAGCAAAGATCATGGGTCCGTTATCTATCATGTGGATATAGAGTGGCTGCTTCTTTCCCCCCTCGGCTCGCCATTCATAGAAGCCCGAGGCAGGAATGAGGCAACGGCGGGAACGGAAAGCATGACGAAAGGAGGGCTTCTCGTGAACCGTTTCGGCCCTGGCGTTGATCATGTGATTGCCCACAGTGGCATCCTTGGCCCATGGGGGAATCAGGCCCCAGTGGAGATAGGCGAGGTGTCGCCGACCATCATTGTCCTGTCGGATCACCGCTACCTGCTGGGTCGGGGCAATATTGTACCTGGGCTGGATGCGGGCATGTTCAATCTCCCCGATTATCTCAGCCAAGAGTTCCGGTGGAAGCGTAAGGGTAAAACGACCGCACATGACTTAACCTTTCCGTGAAGACTTCGGCTCAAACAGCAGGCTACGTTTCATTCCCTGTTTATGACAAAAAGAGTTTTGTTCAGAATTGTGCAAAATTGAGAAATCGTAGTAAAGCGCCCTGGTGGCCCGGGTTACTGCTACATACAGTGCATTTATATCTTCCACCAATGCCGCCTTATCAATCGGCTTGCTTGGATCGTTCGTGGCCGTTGCAAGCTTCTGCATGATCTTCTCTCCTGTGATCAGATCCTTGCACAGCCGCACGGTTGAATATTCGAGTCCCTTGGCTCGATGGACGGTACTGAAGAGATATTCAGCCTCTTCTTTCCGGACAGCACGCTCCTTGAGCTCCTTGATGAGCGGGAAAAGACTGCCCCTGTAACGTTCCACAAGGTTCATGACCAACCCCAGATCCTGATCCTTGGTCCCCGCCTGATATTCCTTCAATTCATCGTAGCTCTCAAACTTCCGCAGGAAGCTGTCTCGAATTCTTTCATTCTTGCCAAGATAGAGGTTCAGCACGTCGAAAATCGAAGCTCCCCCCGAAAGGAACGTGTAGGAGCTTAAGTCTCCTTCGAACGCAGCTTTCCTGTTTTTCTCGACAACAATTTCTATCGCCTCGGTCAGAAGTCCCAAGTTACTCCTGGCCACGAAAGCTTGGATGGGCAGGCCATAGTCACTTCCCCCTCCAAGCCCGCTCACCGTGAAGCCGTCAAGGGAGACTCCCAGGAGCTTCTTGAGGTAGAGTGCTTCCATTGCAGTTTTTGCGATGCTCTCACCGAATCGGAAACTGGCCGACAGGCGGAAGAGGGGAAAGTTGACCTTGGCAAGGCTGTCAATCGCTCCGTTGAATCCGTAAATCGACTGATGCGTGTCTCCGACAATCACTTTCGTAGACCGGTGCTGGTTCAGATAAATAGCCAACTGACACGGGTTGGAGTCTTGTCCCTCGTCGAAAAGGATATGGGTGTATCCTGAGAGGTCAGGGGAGGTGAGGTGGTACTTCTTAATGTATGAGTCGTGGGTGATAGGTAGCTGTCCGGCCCACATTCTCAGGAGGATATCGTCGGCCGCGTCCTCTATCTCGTCAAGATAGCGCCCTACGAATTCCCGGGAGTGGGGACAATTCTTCACCATGCCATAGTAATCGAGATGATGGATCTTCTCCTTGTCAGAGTTGCAGTAAGCCTTCGTGAGATCACAAACGTGTTTAGCAAAAATCAACGACTCAAGCTCATCCTTGAACGTTACGGCCGGCTTGTACCATGCCGTGACATCGTAAGGACGAAGGTTCCCACCCTTATGCAGCTCATAATTCTTGCCCGACACCACTGACTGGTAGGCCAGCGAGTGAGCGGTATGGACCGTTACGTTTTTCAGCCCGGCCTTCTTGAACTTCCTGATCGCCTCAGCCTTGACTGTAGAGTTAAACGCCAAATAGAGACAATTTGCCTGGGGGCGTGCCTTGATGTATTCAAGACAGGTCGAGGTTTTACCACTACCAGCACAGGCATTAACCCGGGCATTCCCCTGGTGTTCGACAACCGCTCTCTGTTCGTCGGTAAGCCTCATATCTGAAACAGTCCTCCAAAAGCAGAGTGGAGAGCTTCCAGATCTTTCCTTGTCTGACTGCGACGCTGGCCGACTTCTTTGAGGTGTCGCCAGTACGAGCGGACTAAAACAACAGCGGCTGGCATGATGAAACAGAACACAAGCCGGAGAGAATCAGGCAGCCGCGGATTTGCAACGACCGCCAGGTTCACGAGACAAGCTATGGCGCCAAGCGTGATCACAGCCAAATACCCTTTTCGCTCGGTCTTGTATTTCCGCTCTATCTGCTTCTCTACTTCTTCGACAGCTTTATTTACGTCCTTCACCCGGTACTTGGTGAATTTCCAGCGCTGCCATAGACGTTCCTGAGCATAACCAGCACCATGTTCCTGGCACTCTTCGAGGAATGCCAGGACAAGTTGTGTGTCTTTTTCGGTCATAAACAAACCTCTGTAAATCGTAATTGAATTTTAGAGGACATACCGCCCTTGACTCTGCATTTCAGAAATCTTGCGTTCAAGCCGTGTGTAAGCGTTACTGAACCTCAGACGGTTATCGGGTATTGCATCAATCATGAAATAAAGATCGAAGTATTCATGTAATAAGGCATGTCTATGCCTTTGTTTGAACCATCTTTTTATATTGCCGATGCTCCGATACTTGCCCTGTCTAAGTGTTTCGCGATAAACTTTTTTTGCACGCTCCCTTACCTTTTGATGAGTGCAATGCTCTTCAATATACCCAACCATTAACTTCTCGAACCACAGTTCAGCTGACTGTCCAAACCAGCGACCTTCATTCATCCGAATTTTAGAGATTTTTCCAATAGCTTTACCTAAATCAGTTTCCTTTAGGAATGTTAAATAAAGCATACGAATTACTTGCATAACCTCGCCGGGATCAACTTGGTGCGTTGGAGCAATCATTCCCCAACACGGGGCAGGACTCATTGTTCCCATTTGACTGAGAAAATACCCTCCATAACATGCTGAAAAGATAGCGAGGAGGTTGAAACCGCAAGCACGGTTTAAATCTGTTAAAGCACTAGACAGGTCAGGCCACGTAAGAAAGCTGTCGTCAGCAAATACAAGCCCATCAAAATCATCTCCATGGCATTCCACTTGTAGCAGCGGAATTTGGTGCATGTATTCTGCTTCGTTCTTCAGATCCTGCAAAATCTGTAAAAATTCGTGGGCACTTGCACAAGTCAGGAGCTCAGCGGGGATATTTTCATTGTGCTCATTAATTTGGGCTTTAATATATTCATGCAAAATGCGACCAGTCTGCATTTCATTTGATGGCAAAGATTGAACTATAACTATTTTTGTTATTGTAAATCCCGCAATATGAAGTTTTTTATTATTCCGAACAGGCATCAGAAAGCAAACCCCAGACCGGCGCTCACCCCGCGTATGGTGTGATATCCAACAGTTAAAAAAATTTCTCGCCAAAGGTTAACAAATCCCATTAATCACTCGATCCGTGAGGCTGCGCAATCGAGCCAGACCAGCATCTGCTTGATCTGGCGGTTATGCTCAGCAATCCTCCTTTTAAACTCCTGGCTGGAGACAGCCTGGTTGTCTCTGAACGCAGCAGCGATTGCATCCAACTGTTCTTTGCTCATTTCGAGCGGTGGGCCGTCGTGTACCGGCACGTTGTTTTCACTCCGCATGGTTTCCATAACCAGGCTTGACTGCCCGTAGGTTAAACGTCGCTGGTACCGGTCCAATAACAATCTCTCCGTAGAAACTCGATCCCCGCAATCATAGTCCACGTAGTCCAACCTGGACAAAATAGGGGATACTGCCGGGTGCCTGGCGAATGCCAGCCAGCCGTAAGAGTAGCCGGTTCCGAAGCGATAACCATCATCATAAACGATATCCTCGCCGCAGCGGGTCCACCAAAGGGCCACGTACCGTTCACTCCCCGGATAACAAATTACCTCTTCGAGGGTTGGCGGGACCGGAATATCCAGCAGTTGAGGTTTCTCGGCCTTTCTTGCCCTAAAAGGTATGACGTTAGATTTACCGGTCATGCTTCTCCACAGCGACAATCTGCGATCTCATGATATCCGTCGTCACCATAAAGCCACTCTCGGCCGTCGTTGCTCAGGTTGATGTACTTGCGGCTATCGATGTGCTTGTAGGTATGAACCAAGGTACCGTCCTCCAACTGATATCCCGCGATGTACATGTACTCAGCGCACTTGGTCCCGATCATTTCTTCCAGGGGCACCCAGTTTGGCTCTATAATAGAACCCGGCTTCTCGAACAACTCCATTTCATGTCACTCCAAGATCGTTATTCACAGGGAATAGAAGAAATTACTTTTTGGTAGTCAGGATTTGATGTATCGGAAAGAGTCAGCAAGCCTGACAAGTGGGCAAACTCTTTCTCCCCTTGAAACTTCTGCAGCTCATCCATCGATACATCCCTTTGGCAGTTAGCTTCGACGTGCCGTTTATAATCAGATAATACTTGCCCCCCAGTCTTATCAATTGTTGAGTACGCCTGCAGAAAGACATTTGCCCCTTCATCTGCGTACACACTGAACGCCACACAAATTATAGCCACTACCGCAATAATGACCTTCATGGGTAACCTCCTGCCGGTTATTTCGACTATCAGATATTTTGGTTCATCCTTCGGGCGAACCTCATCACTCCTCCTTCCGGTATTCCGCGCGTCAATGGGTTCTACCAGTGGGCGTGGGGAGAACTTTTTGTGCAAATTTGTTCAACTTGTCCCGGAGTCTCAACTCAACCTGCTCTTGTCTGATTCCAAACTTATCGACTATTTTGGAGATCAACGGTCTTGATGATTCCATGACTGCGTTGAAGAGTTCGTCGTTTACCTGATAGTTTTTGCACTTCAGGTGGGCGTCCTCCATAATCTGCCGGGAGTCCAAGACGTCTATCAACCTTTCTGAAGCCTTTTCCTTTTGAATCTCATCGGATGTGCCCTTAAGGACCTCCTCGAAGGCTTTCATCTCCTTCGCAATTACGCATTGGCCCAAGCTATTGCTACCAAGGCAATTCCCGCAACTTGGGCTATCTATGTCGAGCGCAACCGACGATATGACCTCTTCTTCGATGGCCACCTTGCACTGGGCAAGGTCAACCGCATTCAATTCTTTTCGAGCTTCTTCAATCAACGCCTCTTCTTTAGCGACGACCTCTGCCGGCGCATTGAAAAGAAGGAATTTCTCCCGGCGTACTACACGCTTGCTGTAACGCAGTAACTGATCGCTAAACCGCTGCATGACGTTTCTCCCAGGGAATATGATCCACTAACACTTCGTAATTAATGCATAAATGACTACCGTCGCACATATCGAGCACAAGACAACGGTAACGATCCCAAATAACTTTTTCTCCTGTTGCCGTCTTTTGGCCCATTCCGTCAATTTCTTGATGTCAGACCACTCTTCAAAAGTAGGAGGCACAAATCCCATAGCCGTTTCCTCTTATGGCCTCCCAGGTATTGGTAGGCTAACTTTGATTTTGTTTCTTGCCGCTATTTCTCGGATGGTGGTAAATGCCTGATCCATTTTTTGATCGGTCAGAACTTGGCAGTTTAAAACTATCATCCTGCCCTCCACAAATTAAACCCTCGCCGAATCAGGCCCTACTCCACCCCTTCGCCAGGCCGGGGAAACGGCTCAGAAACGAAATATGGAAGCCTTATTTTCAGGACCCCTGTCTTATTTGGGTCGCCGAACACTTTTCTCCCGTTCAAGTACACTTTTCACCGCGGAAGCGTACCACTTTTTTCCTCGCTTCGGTTTGACACCTTGTCTGTTCAACCTGGCTGCAATGCCTCTCAAAGATTCCCCTTGAGCCTTCATCTCTTTCATGTCGTTGAGGACCGAGAGCTCAATTGAGTTCTCAACGAGCTTTGCCTTCTCCCCTTCAACCCCTGTAAGAACACGGTCGAAGCCGAAAGGCGTCGCAGAGTAAGCTTCCCCTACCCTGCGCTTGTGGTCGAGGGAAGACTTGGTTCTCTCGCCAATCAGTTCACGCTCAAATTGAGCAAGTGCCGCCAAGATCGTGAACACCAGCCGGCCGGTGGCACCGGAGGTGTCTATCCGCTCTGAGATGCTCACGAGGTCAGCATCTTTCTTCTGCAGATGGTCGGCAATATCAAGAAGATCTCGCGTCGACCTGGCAAGACGGCTAAAAGAATAGGCTACCAGTGCCGTGCCCTTCCCTATTTTGTCCATGGCACGCTTCAGACCCTCACGTTTTTTCATCGACTTGCCCGAGACGCCGGCGTCTTCCTCAATGGCTACTAGCTCATAGCCATGCATGTCGCACCAAGCACGGATCTTGTCTTTCTGTGCATCGAGAGAGACTCCTTCCTCCGCCTGCTTCTCGGTCGAAACCCTTATGTAGCCGATGGCCTGTTTTCTAATCATAGATCTTGAGACCTCTACGCAGACTCCATTATTGTCTCGCTCGATAGTCATCTTCCAACAAAACCCGTACATAACCGCCCGGTTGTGTACGGATGGAGGTAAAAATTAAGGGGCATTTTGGCGCTTTAAGCCTTTTATGTCCCTTTTCAGATTTGTTTGCACATTAATTGCCACAATACCCCTTTAAACCGTTAATCGCTTGTTTCTCCCATAAGACGCGCAATGTTCTTCTGGATGTTTTCAGCCTCTTGCCTGAAAAGGCAATCAATTGCCATATCAAGAATGTCCTGAGTGGTTTTGCCTGGGTACTGCGAGGTGATATAAGCCAGTTTTTCCCGAGTGCGCGGGTTTTCCAGATCTACACGCAATTCTTTTTTTCTCGCCATATCTCCCCCTTTTGCGTTATTGGTGCTTATTGCCTATTTTCAGACTTTATCCCAATATACGCGGTTATTCCCTTTTAGCAAGTTAATTCACATTATACCAAAATAAACAAACAGGGGAGGGGAGGGCAATATGCACTTTATATCCTTGTTGAATTTTTTATTTACCATGCCGGATTTTGATGATTCGGCCGTCACCCGCTCTTATCTCCGCCTCAGCTACTCCGCCTTTACGGCCATCAGGAAGGCTGCCGGCAACATACCAGACATCATTCTTAAAGACCGCATGGTATGGACTTTCACTCTCAATCTTAGCCTTGCCGTAAATCCGCTCCCACTCCTGTACGGCAATTTTAATCGCGGTCGCTTTGTCAATGCGATTGCCATAATTTCTACTGTTACGCCCCGTGGAGTCTGACGCATATGCCACAGGTACAATCAGACACAATAAAGTGAGCACCAACAAGATAGAACCTCTGACCATAATTTCCTCTCCATTTTAATTGCTTCAATAATGCACTCGGCTCGTCAAAATGTCCTTCATGATATTGAGGACAAATTCTAATAATCAGCTGATAGTTGATGTCCCTGATGGCAACCAGTTCGGAATGAGTAGATTCGGGGCCGTCGAATTCCAGGATAGCGGTGAGGTCCAAGGGACGCGCCGGTTTGAAGCTGCTTTCGAATTGTGTCGATTTTATTTATATGGTGTCATTTGAAAATTATAATTATTACCGTATGATTACAGTAGGTTACATTTTTACAACTAAAATTTCAAGTTTGTGAATGGATTGGAGCTAATGTTACTCGGTTCATGGTTTGTCTTATATCCCGTCTAGTATCGTTTACATTTTCTGTGAATTTAGGAATGAGGAGTCGCCAAACAGACAATTGGACACCGCTGATTCGATACACTTTGCTGGTGCGCCTTGCTACCGTGGGCCGAAGTAATATTCAATATTCTTAAATGCAGTAGGGTTGACCAAAGCAAATTCAAAATTTTAAAAAGGAGTGACCACATGGCCGAGACAAAGTGTAACAAAACAAAGATTGTCAAAGTTGAAGTAGAAATACTCAATGAAACTATTGCACTTAAATCAAACAAGGAGTTACCTCCGCTTCTGAAGCTTGAACTCGAGAAATCAATTGAGGTGGTAAATAGACTAGTACGAGAAAAGGAAATATCGCTTGACCAAATAGATCTATCATCGCTCGTATTTCCAGCAGAAGATGAAGCGTCTTCACGCCGTGGGGTGCCGTGCAACGCCAATAGAATCGAAAACCATTGGTGGGGTGTTACTGTGTATCTTAGCGAGGATATGATCTTGAACATTACGATGGGAGAAGTTCCTGCAACTGGAATTGCTACTATGCTAGGGGGTCCGCTTGCTTTGGCAATTGGCGCTGCTCTTGTCGCATTATCAACGGCACTTGCAGCTGCATGCGGGCCGTGTGGAGTTGAGGTCCAATTTACGTGGGCACTCGTCCCGAAGAAAATCAAACGGCGGAAATAATTGGGGCATGAACTTTTGAACTTAAAATTACAAAAGGGTCGTATCACAGTTATGGATAAGTGGAGTACCAACGAGACCAGTCGTCCCTGTCACTATAAACCAGCACAAGAGCCGTTCGCACCGGTTACGGTTTTTTATCATCCCGTTCAATTTTAGGGGGCTAACGCCCCCCGTCTTTGCCCGACAAAGTGTCTTGCCTTTGACCTTCCCCCCAGAATCTTAACCATTTCAAGCTTAGTGATTTCCGTCACACATTGGTAGTCACTCCGCATCCAACCCATATCGTACCAGTTCCTCGAAGCACCGCGGCTGAACCACGTCAGCCAAAGTTTCCAGAATATCCCCCACATGGCCGGCAAAATCCTTCATCAGTTTGAATTTCTTAAAACCTGCAGCGCCCAAAATCGTAACGCCGTGCTTATTGAGCATTGCCTCCACGTTATCGAATTCCTTTTCCCAATAAGCTGCGTATTCAAGTCGTCCCATCAGTGAAAAAATTTTTGCGGACGGCAGGGTATACACCCGCAGCCGCTTAACAAAATCATCTTCATCGCAACGGCTGTTGCGCCAGATTTCGAAGAGCTCGAACATGCAATATGGAGACTTCAGGTACTTGTCGCTGAGAATCACAAACACGCGATCGGCGCGGCCGATGCGGATCATGAACTTCGAGATACGCTCGCCAAGACCCAACACATTCTTATCTCGCAAGATGCGGATACTACGTTTTTCTGCTTCAGCACAGAGCTGGTCGATGATACATTCGCGTTTCCTGCCTTCTGGACTTTGGTCGCCCCAAGCGTATGATACGCAGAACTCTCGCACAGTAGCCGGCTCCTGAGCGAACTCCAGCTGGAGAGCTGCTTCGGTCACCTCCGGCTCACAAGTTTGGAAGGAAGCTGGCCTGTGCACTGGACGCATGTCAGGAAATTCACGACAGCGGATACCATAGATGGAATGCTTTTCGTTCAATATCTTCCAGAGTCGTTCCAATAAAGTTGAAGCTTGTCCTCCCTGGGTCTGAATCCGTATGACACCTCGCCAGTCGTCTATACATTCCTGTTCTATCAATGCATGGCTGCGGGTGGTTTTCTCCCACACACAGACTCCGCCCTTCCAGTACAAGCCATTGATTCCCGCAGTACTGCCAATTCTGGCCACGAGGCTTGATAAGAGTCCAGGGTGGAGAAGTTCGTACTCGAACTTCACTTCCTCCTTCGGAGCCTGTGGATCCCATTTTTCTTCCAGCTCTCTCTCTACCTCAGCTTTCTCCGGCAGAAGTTCGGGAGCAATATACTCGGGTTCTATTTCGGCTTTCACATTGCCTTGGCGGTGCACGAAACAGACGCCACAAGTTTCCATAAGACTCAAGAACAGTTCTTGCTCTTCTTTGCTGTAATTCTCCCAGACTAGTAGCTCCAGCAGCGCCCGGGTGAAGCGTCCTTTTTCCCAGCGCAGATGCTCATAACTCTTTTCCCGGTTGAAAACAGCGTAGACTGCCTCCAGTGCCCAGCCTTGGTCCAGGATGACGCGGTTGTGGAAGAGACCCTTTCGGTAGAAGACGAGGCCGGTGTTGTGAAAGTATTCAAGAAGACAGCCGAGTGAGCTGATGCCACCCTCTTCATCACAAATTTGCCGGAAGTGCTCCTGAGATAAAGTTCGGTACTGACGCTCCCCCAACGGAACTTTCGAGTCTGCTTCCCGCATTGCTTCCAGCCGCTGCTGGACACGCAGCCGCCCAACACCGATCAATGCCTTTCCCTGGTGTTCTCCAAGCCATGTCACTGCTTCCCGTAGCGCCTCATCCAGAGCTGCTCGGCCACGGTTGTTGAAGGCGCTGTAGTGCATCAAAGAATTGCAGAATTTAAAATCAACCAGTGCTTCGTCGGGAACGGGAAGGCGACGTGCATCATCTTCGGGGCGGTCACAGCGGGCCTGCACCACCAGAAGCGGACTGTCTTCTCCTCCAAAATGCCGCACATAAGCCAACCAGAAATTCAAGGAGCGATTACGAAAGATCATACTACCGTGTACGTGTGTATCGGTGTTCTCAATTTTGGGAGACCACACCAGTAGAAATACCGCCCGTGTACGCATAAAAAGAGCATGGGTACCATGGTAGATGTCCTGCCCACCAAAATCCCACATCTGCAACTTCGTCCACTCATTTCCAGCCGAATCAGGCAAAGAGGCTGATGACACCACTATGCCATGAGTAGAGGATACGGTTGAGTCATAATCCTCATTGCGCAGCCGCCGACAGATCTGCGTCTTTCCCACGCGACCGTTGCCCAAAACCATCAGTTTGACATCTGGATGTGCCACTGCCCCTTCTTCCAAATCGCGAAGATGGGCGCGGAAAGACTTTAAGCAGTTCTCGTAATAATCCTGAGAGAGTACATCATTGGGAATGCCTGGTAGCTTCGTGTCGAAAAGAAAAATTTTTGCCAGTGAAGGCTTATTCCAGAAATTTTCGGAAATTTGGGTTATCTCGCAGTGTGAGCAATCCAGTTCTTGCAGGGCCGTGAGGGCAGCGAGCGGGGCCAGATCGCTAACTTGGGTCCCGGAGCAATCCAGCTTTTGCAGCGACGTGAGCGCAGCGAGCGGAGTCAAGTCGCGAACTCGGGTCCCGGAGCAAATTAGCACTTGCAGGGCCTTGAGCGCAGCGAGCGGAGTCAAGTCGCGAACTCGGGTCCCGGAGCAATCCAGTATTAGCAGAGCCGTGAGATCGGCGAGGGGGGCCAGGTCGCGAACTTTAGTCTCAGTGCAAGTTAGCGCTTGCAGGGCCTTGAGCGCAGCGAGCGGAGTCAAGTCGCGAACTCGGGTCTTGTCGCAATACAGATCTTGCAGCGCCGTGAGCGCAGCGAGCGAAATCAAGTTGCGAACTCGGGTCCCGGAGCAATACAGTCCTTGCAGGGCCGTGAGGGCAGCGATCGGGGCCAGATTGCTAACTTGGGTCCCGGAGCAATCCAGTTCTTGCAGGGCCGTGAGGGCAGCGAGCGGGGCCAGATCGCTAACTTGGGTCCCGGAGCAATCCAGCTTTTGCAGCGACGTGAGCGCAGCGAGCGGAGTCAAGTCGCTAACTTGGGTCCCGGAGCAATCCAGTTCTTGCAGGGCCGTGAGGGCAGCGAGCGGGGCCAGATCGCTAACTTGGGTCCCGGAGCAATCCAGCTTTTGCAGCGACGTGAGCGCAGCGAGCGGAGTCAAGTCGCTAACTTGGGTCCCGGAGCAATCCAGTTCTTGCAGGGCCGTGAGGGCAGCGAGC
>CAZBEB010000008.1:155867-160513 GCA_964490805.1 uncultured Geobacter sp. | reverse complement strand
TTTTCAATTTCCGATCAACCGGTAAGGTGGGTCAATTTTCGATTGCCGTTGACACTTTCCGGCTATGATGATATTTGCCCCGGCGCAGCAGAGCGAATTATCAAGACGTATGAAAACGAAGTTGCCCACCGGCACGAACTTGAACGCGCGGCGGTAGAGGCCGAAATTAAAATCCAGAGCTCTATCCCCCGCGAAATACTGATCGGGCAAATTTTTGCCTTCGTGGTTTGTATCGGGTTCCTCGCCGCAGGCACTTTTCTGATTTCTACGGAACATGAAATTTCTGGGTCTCTCTTTGGCGGCGGCGGACTTGTAGGCGTCGTTAGCGCCTTTCTGGTTTCTCGAAAGCACGCGAATAATAACCACCCAAATTAAATCATCACGTTGCCCATGACGCCCCAGGATTTTCGCTTGGGGCGTTTTTTTGTCCTTTTAAAAAGGGACTGTCCCCTTTTCACCCTCAGTAAGCATGAAATCCCTTCTGATATCGTATCGTCCACACCGTCACGCCATGTTTCGCAGCCACCGTTTCCAGTTTTTGGAAATGCCTTTCGTCGCTTTCTCTTTCCAAGATCAAGACTATGCCCGGCTTTTTGTTTGCTATTATGGCGTAATAAAGACTCTGTCCAACCGCTTCAGCCCATTTAGGCGCAAAATCAAACTCAATAGCATATTCATTGGTTATACAATCAACGCGGATTTTATTATCGAGAACGTATTCTGATTGGCCTCCGGCATCGTCACACCATGCTTGTTGGTATTCCTTTTCTAGCTTGAAGTGGGTTGCCATGGCAAAAGATTCGGCAGCTAATATGATGCATGCCATAGTGCTGATAACTTGGAGGCACTTCATCTGGCGCTCATTCAATTACATATACTTTTTGTTCTTCTTGCCTTGAGTCGATATCACGGCCGCACCATCTGCATACGATGGCTTCTTTCTTGATAATCTCTGCGCAAAAAGGACATTTCTTCTCTGAGTTATCGGCGGGTTTTATTGGTGTTGATAATGGTTCTGCAGGGGCGTTTTTTCCGACTGTTCCGCAGTTGGGGCATTTGTATTTACCCCATGCCCAGGCAATAAAAATAATCCCTGGGACAACCCAGCAAAAAAGCAAAATCAGGGAAATTAGCTGGGGGACGCTATTGTTGCCCATCCATGTTTTCATGCTGCCTTGATATCCGCAGGCCAGACAGCGGCGCTGAGATGCTGTGCGGGAGCCTTTGGGTTTCAACAATAAATACCCGCCCAACGCTATGGAACCAATGACAACCAGAACAATTAACTCAGGCATGTTCCCTCCGATTGGCTTATAACTCTTGCAATGCCCAGTCCACTCAACACGCTCAACACCTTCCAGCCAAGTCTGACCAATTCAGTTTTTAAATCGCTTCCATCAAGCCGCCGCCGTGCGGCTCTTTTTTCGCGGATTTCTTTAACCCCTCGGCGGTCATCTCTGCCTGGATCAGCAGAGCCTCCTGTATTTTCCGGTCCAGTTGGCGGAACGCTTCCAGGAGGCGTTTCTCTTCCTGGTTGAGCCGATCTTCCGTGGTCTGCGGGGGGTGCACTTCAGTCACAGCGTAGCGGTCTTCCAGGCCTCGCCATTTGAGCAGGCTTTCGGCGGCAGTGAGTGCGTTTTTGTCTTCTTCGCCCAAAGGGTAGACGGAGGCCCTTGGCTCCGACTTCGGGGGGCGCTCTTTGCCAGTGATGAGCCAGTCAATCGACACACCTGTAAGTTCCGAAATTGTAGCGAAGCCGCTTGCCGAGGGTTCTGATTTGCCGGAGGTGTATGCCGAGACAGAAGGCTCAGTGATATTCAGTGCTCGACTCAGATCTCTTTGACTCACCTTGGCGTTTTCCAGGGCGACCTTGATGCGTGCACCGATATCTGTCTTGTCGATATTCATGTGTAAATAATTTCACAATAATTAGGTGCCGTCAAACAACTTAGATAAAAATTAAACTATCGAATACAAATAGGTTTTTCACCTATAAATAGGGGGCAGAACGCACCCAATCTTAGCTTCAGGCTAATATTTTGTATTGACAGTTGTGTTTTTTCTAAGTACAACTACAGCCATAGGAACAAGCTAATGGAGATAGCCATTATGTCATTAGGTGAAAAGATAGTCGCTGCCAGGAAAAAAAGAGGGGTCACACAATCGGAGTTAGCCTCTGCAATTGGAATGACAGGTGCGTCACTTTCTATCTGGGAGAGTGACCAGCTCAAGAATTCCCCCGATCCTCGCACCCTCATCCGCATCTCCGATGCCCTCGACGCTCCGGAGATCCTGATCCACCACTGCGACATCTGCCCGGTGCGGCAGCACGTCATGCTGAAACTCTTCCCTGACCTGAACAACATCCGCCGCGATCCGGCGACTATCGTGTCTCGCCTGCGCAAGGAGATGCTGGAGGCGGCCGAGGCGGCTGACCGGCTGGCGGAGCGGTATATGGACGTGGATTTCCGCAACCGCCCCGATTACCAGGAGATCTTCGAGATGGAACTGGAGCAGGTGGTGGACGTGAAGCGGGCCATTGAGACGCTGGAGTTCGAGTTGATCCTCTCTGGCCTGCATACCCGGGAGGATATCGACCGGGTGTACGAACGGCAGCAGAGAAAGTGCGAGGCCCATGGACACCATGTGCCGGAACGGACCGGGACGGAGGGGTGAGGATGCTGCCAGCAGACTATCAGGATGCGGAATGGAGAAATACCACGGCAACGGTTTGCCCGTGCCGGGACCGAATCGGCATCGGGCTCCGTACCGCTTCGGGGGAGATTGTGCGGCTGGCAATCGATGCCGATTCGGCTCGTCATCTGATTGAGACTCTTGGCGAGGCTATCTCTGATGAGACTGCCACTCTGACAGGTCGCAAGGGCTCACGACAGTGAGTTGCTGGTCCCATTCCCAACAGCCGGTTGAGCACATATGGACATCATCGGCGGCCGCATGGGGAGAATGGTAGGACCCTAGCATTTCGTCGTTCATGTAGAGGCCGAACCGGCCGTTTCTGAGCTGCATGATTTTGAGGGTTCCGTAGCGGGTTTTGAAAGTCCACATCTTCCCTTCCTCCTCTGGTGTTTTGGTGACTTCGCACCTCCCCTTATACCAGAGAGGGGAAGGGAATTAAAAGGTTCACGAGGTAGGCCATGGACGATCTGGCGGCGGTAAAGAAAGAGTTGGTGGAACTGCGGTCGATGCTGGCGGCGGTGCTGCCGCTGGTGAGGCCCCCCAAGGCGTTGTTGACGCTGACCGAGGCCGCCGAAATCTGCCATGTGAAGAAGCCGTGGCTCCTGGAGCGGGTGCAGCGGGAGGAGATCCCGGCGTTCCGCTCGTCTGCGGATGCTCCCTGGCGGGTGTACGTGGCCGATGTGCAGGCGTTTCTTACCAAGGAAAGCAATCAGGCCCGCCCGGTGCGGCGTGTACGGAGGGCGGCATGACTGTTTACACGAACAGGATTCGGAGATCGTACGAACGGCGCCGGAGCGCCCGGGAAATGATTGTTGCCACGCTATTGCTGGTAGCGGCTATTGCGTTGCTGGCGGTTGCGGCCTGTGAGCAGGAGCAGGAAGAGCAGCAGGTATCTACCTATGCGCTGACCAAGGAACAGAAGCGGGAAATTGTCCGCTCGTGGTACGGGGAGGTTTATCCCCAATATGTTGCCCGCCGCTAAGGTGGCGGTTACCCGCCGGGGAGTTACCCTCCTCTTCCCGGCGGGTTTTTTTGCGAGGTGGCTCATGCCGTGCGAGTCGTGCAAAAAACATGGGTGCAGTGAGATGGGCGAGTTTTGCCACAGGTGGCTGATCGGCCGCTACGTGTACGGTACTGAAGAGGAATGTTTGGACTACACGCCCCGGTGGTGCCGGGGCCTTGAAGGGGTAGCGGCATGATGGAGATCTACAAGGCGGCAAGGGGGTAGATATGTCAGGGGGGCTGTTGGCAAACATCCCAGGGTTGGCGGCACACAAGGCGGTAGAGCCGGTAGTTGCATTTGACCGCGAACGGGCGGAACGACTCATATGCGATGCGGTAAGCCTGCTGTCGTCTATCTATCCGGCCGGAGCCTTGGAGTGGCTCGGTCAGAACCGGCCCGATGTGTATCGCTGCCTGAGAGAGTCGGAGCAGGAACTTGATAAATCGGTGTCAGATGAGGACCCGATCGGGTTCGCCAGGGCGTTGGAGCGTTACACGAAGCGGTCTCAGAAAGCATTTGAAATCTTTGCCGCCCGTCCGCCGGTCGAGGAAGTGCAAGGGGAGTTGTACTGATGGGTTACGCACTGGAACAACTGGGCTCGGCACGGTGCAAGGAGATCGCGGAGAGCCTGTTCGAGGTGGAGAAGGATTATTCCGGACGCTCGGTGCTGCACGGCTGCTGCCCGATTCACCAGGACAAGAAATCCTCTTCCTTCGCCTACAATTATGCCGGGGACTGGTACAAGTGCCGGTCCTGCGATGCCGGCGGCGATCTGGTTAAACTGTGGTGCGAGCTGAACGGCCTTGATGCCCATGGTGATGGGTTTGTAGCGTTCAAAAAAGAGTTCGTGGAGGATTCGACTACCACGCCCCGCCGGCCGAAGGCGAGAGCGCCGGAGGGAGACGTTGTTGATCGTTCTGGATGGCGTCAACAGCGTCTCCCGGAG
>CAZBEB010000008.1:48871-155767 GCA_964490805.1 uncultured Geobacter sp. | reverse complement strand
GTTGATCGTTCTGGATGGCGTCAACAGCGTCTCCCGGAGGTGCTTGTGCCGGAGGGAGACGTTGTTGATCGTTCTGGATGGCGTCAACAGCGTCTCCCGGAGGTGCTTGTGCCGGAGGAGGATTTAGCGGCCCTCCCTCCCCTCCCGGTAAATACGGTGGCAAACCTGCGCACGGCACGAGGTTGGGCGCCGGAGGTAATCAGCGCGCTGGATTTGCGTGAGTGGACGGATGCGAAGGGCAATAAGCGGATTGCGATCCCGATCCGGACGCCGGAGGGGGGCTTGGGCAATATTCGGCTTTATCAGCCGGGGGCGGAACGGTTTAAGCTTATTTCCTGGTTCGACGGAAAATGCCCTGCCTGTGGTGGCGCATGGAAGGAAATCTGCGGGAAGTGTGGCGGGCCGGCGGCGAGAGTGAAGGGCAAACGGGTCTGCAAGAGTTGCGGTGCGCCGGTTAAAAAGGTCTGTGCCGATTGCGGGGCAACACCGAACGATTACGGCCGTGCGCGGCTCTTCCCGGCGCCCTCGGCATGGAAGCAAGGCACTCTCTGGTTGTGCGAGGGTGAGCCGGATACGATATGCGCGTTGTCCATGGGGTTGAATGCGTTTACGCAGACGGCGGGCTGTGGGACATGGTTCGACGAATTCAGCGAGGAGTTGGCCGGGCGCGATGTGGTGGTCTGCTACGACGCCGATGAGGCTGGGCACAAGGGCGCCATGAAGGCGGCGGAATCGATTGCGGTGCATGCGAAGAGCGTAAGGGTGATTATCTGGCCTGAGCTTATGGGGCAAAGTGAGTGATTAAGTCTCCCCCCCACTACCCAACAAATCACGGTCAGGATCTGACGGACTGGTTTCAGCGGCACGGCCGGAGCGTGGCTGATCTGAATGATCTGCTTGCCTATGCCATGACGGTGGAACCTCCCCAGGAGCCGGAAATAGACCCGGGCGTGTTGCGCTTTTTCAAGGGCCGTAAATTCATGCCGGCGCTCTTGGCCAAGGCGATCATGGAGGACGTGGACATTGTCTCCGACCCTCTGACCGGTCTGGTGTACCGCTGGGAGGGTCGATTCTGGGAGCAGTATGACCTCTCCTATATCCGTTCGAAGGCGCTCACCATGCTGCAGGACGAAGGGAACAGCGCGAAGGCGGCAGACGTGGCGAACATGATTCGCGACCTCTCCACCCTCCCCGCCGGGCGGCGGCTGAACGATCACGAGGACCTGATCTGTCTGCGGAGTGGGATGTTCAATCTCCGGACCGGAGAACTTTCTCCCCACGAGAAGGGCTGTTACGCAACGTACATGCTGCCCATTGATTTCGACCCGAAGAATGTGCCGGATTGCCCGACATGGAAGCGGTGCCTGGAGCAGTGGATCAGCGACTCCGGATCAGCCAGGGAGGCTCAGAAGTTTGCGGGATATTGTCTGACCCGCGAGACGCGATACGAGAAGATGTTGATCCTGTTCGGGCCGGGCGGCGACGGTAAATCTACGTTTATGAATATCCTGCGGGCACTGGTCGGGGAGAACAACTGTTCTCACATCCCCATGGGCCGCCTGGAGGATCAATTTTACCTATCGCGGCTCGTGGACAAGCTCATCAACATGAGTACGGAGATTGAGTCCAAAGCAATGCAGTCCCAGGAGATCAAGGCGATTGTGTCAGGGGACCCGATCAGCGCCTCGTTCAAGAACCAGACGCCGTTCGATTTCGTGCCGTTCTGCAAGCTGGTCTACTCTACGAACCGCCTCCCGAAGATATTGGACAACTCGGACGGATTTTTCCGCAAGATAATGATTATCCGCTTCGAGGGGCAGTTCGTGAAGGGCGGCACGGCCGATATCTTCTTGAAGGATAAGCTCCTGGAGGAGCTACCGGGGATTTTTGCCTGGGCATTGATGGGTTTGGTCATGCTTCGTGAAGAAGGATTCAGGGAGACCGTCTCGATGGCTGCAAGCATCCACGACTATAAGCAGGTCAACAATAACGTGCTCTACTACATCGAGCGGCACGTTGAACGCGATCCGGCGGGCAAGGAAGTGAAGGCGGCGGTGTACGAGGATTACGTGAAGCGCTGCAAGTCGTGGAACCTGATGCCCCTTGGCGAGCCCATGTTCCGGCAGGAATTCCTCAAGTGCTTGCGGGACCTCGATATCCCAATAAAGGACGGCAAGAAAGACGTTGTGATTAATTCGCTCGGTGAAACCGAGCGCAAGAACGCCTATACGGGGTTCACTGTTGTAGACGAAAAGCTGGAGGCTGACGTTTGCGACTCCTCCCCCGCCCCCCCCCGGCCGGAGGCCCGATCATGAGAGTGTTCGCAAGGGTCGTGCCGACCGTGAAAGCGGCTAATGCAATGTCCGTTCCGTCCGGTTCATTTGGGCCAACCGGACACGAACCGGACATTGTAAACGCGCTACGGTAGCGGATTGGGCGAGTTTGTCCGGTTTGTCCGGGGGATTTTCTATTGCCTCATGTACGCGCACACGCGTGCGTATCATTAAGGAGCGTTTGCACGATGTTGTATAAATCCTCTTGGGATTTGTTATTTATCCGGACAAGCCGGACAAATAAAATAAGGTAGCGGAATGGTTGAATAAATTGTGTCCGGTCGGTACCGAAACATCCGGACACCAACCGGACAAGCCGGACAGCGGGGGCAGACAATGCTAAAGCAGAGCGTGTTTTCAGATGAGGATATCGATGTGCTGACGGCGTTCATAGTCAAGGCGCCAATGGGGTTGCGCGGTGTGGTATCGATGGCGGCGCTGCATCTCGGTTATGTGGAGTTCTGCGCTGAACTGAACGCCAAGCCCTTGGCCCTGGATACCTTCACTGAGGTGATCGGCAGACTCATGGAGAAGATGCAGGCAAGCCAGGGGGTGCATTGATGCGGTTCTGGTTCCAGGGGTTCGAGGAAGCGTTTGACGCGGCCACCGAAGAGACGATCCAGGACGTGAAGGCGGCGATCCGGAGCACGATGAACAAGGTTGTGAAGTCGGCCAGGAGTCTCACCTCGGAAGAGATCCGCAAGCTCTACAACGTGCCGAAGGCAGTCCTTGATCAGCGGCTGGAACTCTTCACGGGCCGGATCAACAACCTGGAGGCGGAACTGAAGATTGGCGGGAAGTCGGTATCTCTCTCCTATTTCAGCGCCAGGCAGTTCAGCGGGGCCCGGGTCATCACCAGGGCCAAGGTGACGATAAGGAAGCGGGCCAGCAAGTTCCAGGGCGTGGAGGTGGAGGTGCTCAAGGGGCAGCGCACCCAACTGAAGAGCGCGTTCTTCCAGCGCTTCAAGAGCGGCCACCTCGGCATCCTCACCCGCACCAGCAAGAGCCGTTACCCCATCCTGGTCAAGAGCGCCGTCTCCGTGGCCTCTATGTTCCACCAGGTCGGCATCAACGACGCCATCGTCCGCAAGATCGACGAGGACCTGGAGCGGGTCTTCTGGCACGAGCTGGAGTTCTACCTCAACCGGGGAGCACGGTGACTGCACACAAGATGTGGGGTCCAACTCGGCGACCCACCCCAACGGGCGGGTCCAATCGCGGGTCCTCCCGGAGGGGGGTACCCCCCCAACGGGCGAGCGAGCGCGCAGACTTCGCGCGTGATTCAAGTTTTTCGAGATCCGGAATTTCGGAACCTCCCGTAAATCCAGCAAGAAAGGTACCGCCATGCAGCTCGAAGACATCCTTGACATAGTATCCCGTCCCGCCGCCTGGCGCTGGATCGTCCGGCGGTACTTGCCGGGCGGGGTAGTCTGCCCGGCCTGCGGGGCTCCGATCACGGGCGAGCGGGCGCTTGCTGCATTCGATGCCATGGATCGTACCTACTGCCGGGCGTGCGATCGCACCTTTCGCCCCAGGTCGGTCACGCCCCTAGCCGGTACCGCATGGGAGCCGGAGGAATTCGTCAGGTTGCTGCTCCTGGCCTGCTCGGACCGGAAACCGGCCGACATCGCGCGGCAACTCGGCAAGTCCGCCGGCTGTGTGCGGGACATGCTGGAGCGGGTAGAGCTCACCGAACGGCACTTGGCCGTGTTCAGGGCGTCTACACCTGCCTTGCCCGTATAGCCTAGGGATACAAAGGGCGCGCGGCGCGGAGGGGGAGGGGCGAAGAGATGACTGGAACAATTAAGAGGGGGATTTTATGAGCAAAGAGGGAAACATAGAACCGGCAGCGTTGATGAAGGTGCGGCTGCGGCAGCACCACCTACAGTATCTCCTCAACCGTGCCGAGGGAGCTGTTGGGCGGATGCACCCCTACTTTCTCCTGTGTGCCGGCGGCCCGCGTGTGACCTGTGGTGCCACCGATCTCAACATCAGTATCGTCTCTGGAATAGAACTCCACGACGACGAACAGATCGAAGCCGGCGGCACGGTCTGCGTCCCGGCACACAAATTATCCGCCCTGGTGAAGTCGCTGCCGGATGCGTTTATCGACCTCAGCGCCCTTGACGGTCTGCGGCTCCAAGTGGTGTGCAACGATTACGAGGGCATCATTCCCTGTGTTGACCCGGACGAGCACTTCCCGAGCATCGTCCTTCCCGACGGTGTCGCCGATTTCTATTGTGCCGGGGACTTGGTCCCCGAGCTGCACGCCGCGTGTGCCCACGCCCTCGACAAGCGCGGGAAAAACCATCTGTTGGGCGGGCTGCACCTGCGGGCCGAAAATGATGTCCTGGTAGCCGCGGCTACTGACGGAGCCCGGTTAGCCGTTGCCGGGAAACGGGATGAAGCCGGATTCGGCACGGCTTTCGCCAACGGCATCACCATCCCGGCCAAGGCCCTGGCGGAACTGAAAAAAATAAACACCGGGAACACCGGCGTATATCTCCGGGACAACGATCTCACATTTATCCAGCGGGGCATATCGCTTTTGGTGCGGCTCCTGGAAGGTGATTATCCCGCGTTCCGTCGAGTCATACCCACCGGCTACCCTTACTGCTGCGTGGTCGAAGCCGGGCAGCTCGCAGCTATTGTCGAGCGGGTGAATATCCTGTCCGCCGCTGACAGCATCATGCTCGACATCAAACAGGGCGATGATGGCATCAGTGGCGACATCCTGATCAGTGCCGAGAACGAAGCCGGCCGCTCCATGGATCTGGTCCCGGCTGAAGTCGGTGGAGAGTCGTTACAAATGCGGATATCCCCGGCCTTTCTGGTCGATGCGCTCAGATCGCTGGAAAAGACATCTAAGGATATCGTCATCAAATACAAGGATGATCAATCCGCCCTTGTGTTACTGCCGTGCGATCACAGCGGATGGGATGAGCGGGTTGAAGTGGTCATGCCGCAACGGGTGGTTAATCCGGCCCACGCAGCAACTGTCCCTATTTTAAGGAGGCACCTATGCAAAAAGTCACCTGTCCATCATGCGAAGGTAAAGGCTGCAAGCTCTGCAACGGCACCGGCAAGGTTATCGTGCAGTCCCGGCCTGTGCGAGGGACGCGATGAGTGAAATCGGCTGCACAATACTCGGCTTCGCCATAGGATACTTTTGGGCCATGTACCGGGCCGATAACATCAGGATCACGATTGATACCCTCAACAATCGCATCTTGGTCAACATGGCCGAATTCTGGAAACAAGCCGAAGAATGGAAGTCCCGGCAAGATGAGAAGAGGCAGCAGAAATGACCGATACCGACCTTGACCAGGAAGAAGAGCGCCTCAGAGCCGCGGCGCGCACGGCGTATGAACTCGCCCTTAAGCGCCCCACCGTCGCCAACCGCAAAGCCCACAAGGCGGCCGAGGACGCCCTTGCCGAATTCCTCAAGGCCCGGCACGAACCCGAGCCGACGGAGCCGGTCTTCGATGGCGTAACGAAAGTCCTTGAATACCTCCAGGGCGATAACTGGAAGATCGCTAAGACCAAGCTGTACGACGATATCAACAGCGGGAAGCTCCATGCTGAACCGGACGGCACCTTCCGGCCGGCCAACGTCATCGAATACGCCCGTCTCCATCTGCGCAAAGAAGATGGCACCCCCGGCACCGTTGCTGCCGGTCCATCTCTCCAAGAGCAGAAGATCATGGAGGAGGTCGGCAGGATCCGCGCTGACCGTCTGCAACGGGAAATGAAATTGCGGGAGACGTCCGGAGAACTCATCAAGAAATCCGACGTCGAAATTGAGCACGCCAAGAGGATCGTCTACCTGCGCAGCGACCTGAAAAACATCTTCCGTGCCGGCGCCGTCGAAATCATCCGAATGGTGGGAGGCGATCCGCAGAAGGCCCCGGCCCTCATCGCCTACGGCGTCGGGCTGGTAGATGCGGCAATGGACCGATACGCCCGACCGATCCGGGTGGGCGAGGATGAGTGACGCACGGACTGTACTTCTGGAGGAGGTCGCGGAAGCCTATATTGAAGAGCATCGGCAGTTGAAAAACTTCATGTCCGGATTTGGCCCGCGGGTGGAATGTAATTGCCTCTGGTGCGAAAAGGCCCGGACAGCCTTACGTGAAGAGAGGAAAACGGAATGAGCACCAATACTGGAACATTCGGATCGGCAGTAAACGTACATGGCAAAGGGATGCCAATCATCGTCAACGGTCGATTCCGCTGCGTTGCACCCGGCCCGACTATCTCCTACCGGGAGCTCTGTGACCTGGCTGGCGTCTCGCCGGAAACACAGCCGACAGTGGCCTACTCCGTGGCGGGCAGAGACGGCACAACGCTACCCGGTTGTTTCGCTCCGCTGGAGGATCATGCTGTTTACAATGTCGCCAACACGGGGACACGAAGAAACAACAGGGCAACCGCGCAAAGGAGAAAGAATAATGCCAGAAAAACTATTTGAAGATTGGGCAAAAGCCACCTTCGGAAACAACACCATCGATGATACTCCGCGCTGGAAAACTCTGCCGTACCTGACGGAGTTGAAACAAGCATGGAAAGCTGGCTATCAAATGGGGCGTGAAGTTCTGCTGGATGAACAGGCGGATGAACTAGAGTGACATAACGGGCTTGAGTTGAGCCGTACAACGGCTCGAACGTTTGGTTATGCGTTCGGGCCACGGAGGAAACAGTGGAAATATTTAGATTTGGTAGTGAAACGGTACGCACCACGGACAGAATCCGCAAGGGGCTGTTGTACAAGGATGGCCGGGACAAGGTGTGCAAAGTCAATGACTATTTTGAGGGGATCGTCATTCTGGATTGGCAGGATACGGGCAAACAGTCGCAATGCTCAGAGCAACTATTTTGCCGCCGATTCTACCTCTACGGCAACGGACACCAGAACGCATAACGATCAAGCGTCAGCAGCCGGGCCTTTTCGGTCTGCTGCACAGCGCTTGTTATGCACATCACAGGAGGATACGAAGATGAGGAAAACATATTCTGGACGGCTGAACATTGACGATTACGGGTGTTTACAATGCGGCGAAACACATCTCATTGACGATATGAACGACGATTTCAAGCAAGGCGACAAAGTATTCGTTCGGTACTTTCTGGCAGACAAGGAAATCACCGAGGAAGAAGCAACGGAAGCACTGATTCTGAAAACTATTGGCGGCAATGTCGATGAACTGAATTTCGTTCTGGATGCGTACAGCGAGTATACCATTATGGAATACGACGAAAAAGCAGTCATCGGTGGGCATGACCTCCTCGCAGAATTACAGGGTGCAGAGGGCAAATATCTGCTGTTGATCATCGAGGCGTGTGCATAACGCAAAGCTAACCGGCGACCCGCAGCCTCATCGCGGGGCGTCCAGTGAGCAAAGCGAACGGGGTTGAGCGACGGGTTATGACTCTGGGCCTGAAACGACAGACTACTTTGCGCCACGCTATGGCCTACGCCGGAGATATGGCAGCGAAGACGCCGAAACCGGAGTGCTACCGATGGACGGCCAAATGGTGGCGACTGCACGCAAGGGAAAGCAAGAGCCCAGGCGAGCCGATGCAATACGCGGCAAACCAGATGGCGCTCTACCGCGACATGCTGGCACGACCAAAGCACTACACGGACATTCTGAGACCAGCAGGAATGACCGACTGGCAATGGAGCGGGTTGAGTCATAACGGCTAGCGCGTCACGCGGAGACCGTAGGGAGATCGCCGTGGACGCGCTGGTTGGGCAGGCTAGATCAATCGTGGAGAAATTGAGAGAGGGCTATTAATGCAGGCTTTGACGGTAAACGACCTTGCTCCCACCCCTCTGCGGTGCGCTTTGACACTCCGCAGAGCCCCGCAAGATAGGCAACACTCCAGCCTTTGGCCTTACGGAGTTTTCGGAGGCCATCGGCATAGTCAAGGGGGTTGTCCTGGTCGTCAACAAAGATCGGCATCCCGTAACTCGACATACTTTGGTCAGTGGTCAGTCTCATTCTTTGGTCTCCTTGCCCGGTTTACCCGCCTGGCTCGGGGTGGGTGGAACTCAGTAAATGCTGCGCTCTTTAACCATCGTGCAGCAATCAAGGTCGCTGTTGGTCAACTCTGCGGCATAGGCCCAACGGTCGCCGTGACACCGCTCTTTGGTGAGTATGCGTTTGATTCCTTGGTCCGTTGCCGTTTTGATTTCTTTGGTCCCGAGTTCGCCTTCGCCGCTCCAGATCACGTATTGTTTTTTCATGGCATCCTCCTTGAGTTGTGCTGCATCGTTAAGATAACTATAATACGCATTGTGCGTATTGTCAACAAGAAAAATACGCAAGGTGCGTAAAAAATTTAACCGGCGGAGAGACCTGCCTAACGGGTTTGCAGATCAGCGGAGGACTTATGAAATGTGACTACAGGTGCGAAAAAACAGAGATGGTGGGGCAGGATTGCAAAACGTGTCCAGGGGCTTCCGCTGCATCGGCTGGTTATCCCCTCCCGGTCGATATTGGGCCGGTAGTTCGCCAGCTCGAAGATCTGGCACGGTGGTTCGGCAACCCAAAAGAGCAAGAGTCTCGCCACATTGTTACTAGGTTTGGCCATCCTAATATGTTGCTCAGGATGATTGCAAATGAGTTGCGGACTAAAAACGAGATTAGAGGATAACGGCTTTAGCTGAACGGTGCGAAGCATCCGCTTCCAGCGTTTGGTTAGAAATATTTTCCCGCTTGGCGCAAGCCATAGTTTTCAAAGGATGGTGATATGAATGAGTTGGCACTTTTCGCGGGCGCTGGTGGAGGAATACTCGGCGGCAAATTGCTTGGATGGCGCACAGTTTGCGCCGTCGAACGGGAGCCATACGCCGCAAGCGTACTTATGCAGCGACAGAATGACGGCATTCTCGACCCGTTCCCTGTATGGGATGACGTTTGCACCTTTGACGGACGACCTTGGCGAGGCGTTGTTGACGTGGTTTCGGGGGGCTTTCCCTGCCAAGACATCAGTGTTGCCGGAAAAGGCGCAGGCATCGAGGGGGAACGATCAGGGCTATGGAAAGAAATGGACAGAATCATTGGCGAGGTTTTGCCGAGAGTCGTTTTCGTGGAAAACTCACCAATGCTCACTGTTAGGGGGGGGGTACGAGTCATTGCAGACCTTGCCGCCTTGGGGTATGTGGGACGCTACGGAGTTATGGGGGCATCAGCCGCGGGTTCAATATGTGAAGGCGAGAGAATCTGGATTGTCGCTTTTAAGGCCGACAGCGCAATGTTGGAAGGCATGGACTTTTCTCCGTATTTCGTCGCTTGTGAGGAAGAACCACGCAGACGGCAATATACAGGAGCAATCGGCGCGATGCTTGAACAAGATGATTACAGCAGAGTCAAACGAGATCCTTATGCAGTGGCCGCCCAAATGGACAGACTTAAAGCCATTGGAAACGGACAAGATCCATACCTGGCAGCAATGGCATTCAGGATTTTAGCGGGAAAAGATTTCTAACGGGTTTGCAAATCAGCGGGAGGGAATATGTGTAAATCAACGGTAGATACGTCAACACTGCAATGCAGGTGCAACGAAGGGGTGAACCCCGCTGCATTTGCTGGTTATGTTTTGGCGGATGAGCTGACCAAGCCGGCAAAGAATACTCGCTATTATCATCCACTGGAACAACCGACTCGCTACCCTCTGGAGCTGACGGCAAACCACCATATTTGTCTATGGGCGCAAAATGGCGAATACAAATGGACAATCGCGTACTTTGCCCATGACAAAGAAGGCGTACAGCTCGTTTTTGTCGGTGATCGTCCGTTGGATAAGCGGGTAAACTGGCAACATTTTGAGCAGTGCGTCCGTCAGGGGCAAAAACTCGCTGATGCAAAATGGGATGAGGATCATCAAAATACATAACCATTGATTATCCCAGCCCGCCACACTGCATAAGCAGAAAGGAGCAAACTATGGCAACCACGTATAAACAGACGAACAATACCCGCAGCCACATGGATAATGAAATACTCAAAAAGCCGTCTGTAGTGGCTTGGCTCGATACTCTCGGAAAAGAATTTGCGCTCCATCACTGCACGAAATCGACCCGCAAGGCGTACCGGGGATGGATCGTCAATTTCATTATCTGGAAATACAGCACTCATTGCATGGACGTTGCCGAAGCGGCTAACCGCCGCCGGGGCTATTATCAGTGACGGCAACCACCACTGCATATCCATGGCTCCCCGCTCCTCCCCTGCGGAATTTTGACTGGTTCCCGGGCGAAGATCGGGCGCTCGCCATGAAAGAGCCTCTCCCCAACGGCGCCGCCGATTGGACCGAGCGGCACCGTGTCATTCAGGTATCATCCGTTCCCGGTCCTTACCGGCACGAGAACGCCCCTTATTTCTGGTTCCCTCTCTGCTGCTATTCCCTGCCGTGGGTGCGGGAAATCCGCGTTGCCGCCGGGTCGCAGCTCGGCAAAACCGAATTCATGTATAACACTCACGGCTTCGATGTCGATTACGATCCAGGCCCTTCGCTGTTCGTCATGCCGTCACGGGACACCGCCAAGGACGTTTCCCTCGACCGGGTCCAGCCCATGTACGACGATTGCGCCCCGCTGCGGGCCATCAAGAGCCGCAATCCCGACGATACCAGTACCACCCGTATCAAGACTCGGAACGGCGTCACCACGTATTTCGGTTGGGCCGGTTCAGATGCCATCCTCTCCAATAAGCCCATCAAGTACGGCAAGATCGACGAAGCGGACCTTGTGGGCAGGCGCTCCATCAACTTGGCCCGCGCCCGCCTAAGAACCTACAATTACGAATACAAGCTCGTCACCGTATCTAAACCCTCCGTAGAAGACGGCCCCATTTGGGAAGACCTCAATTCCTCCCATATCATCTACGATTACAACGTTCGTTGCCCCATCTGCGGCCATGAGCAGCCCATGGTGTTCGGGCAATACCGCTGGACCGACGGAGTTACCGATCCCAAGCGAATCGAAATGACCCGTGATGCCTGGTACGAGTGCGAGTCCTGCACTGGCAAATGGGACGAAGCGCTTCGCGACATCGCTGTTCGCGAAGCCATGCACCACGGTTGGCAGCCCCGGCGCTTCTGCGCCGCCTGCAACGATATGCAGCTCCGTGACGGCGTATGCCCTCGCTGCGGGGGTGTCGAGGCCGCTCCCATCCCGGAGCACCCCGAAGTGATCGGTTTTCACCTCCCCGCCTTCTATAGCCGGTTCGTACGCCATAGCGACATCGTCGCCGATTACCTCCGCTACCAGCAGGATCCCCACGCCAAAGAAGGGGATGCTCCCAGCAACGCCGAAAAATTTTGGTGCGATGACTGCGCTCTCCCCATGCCCACCTCTGCCGAGGGCGAAACCCTCGATGAGCAGCACCTCTACGACCGGCGCGAAGAGTACGCCCCTAAGGGCGCCGTGTGGGAAGTCCCTATGGCCGCTTGCCTCGTCACCGCCGCCGTTGACGTCCAGGGCAACCGCCTGGAGATCGAGATTGAGGGATGGGGGCAGAAGCGGGAGAACTGGGGCATCCTCAAGGACGTCATCACCGGCTCCCCGGCACGGGAAGAGACCTGGCAGGAACTGGAAGAGAAGTATCTCTACCGCACTTTCCTCCATGAGTCAGGCATTGCGCTCCGGATCGCCGGTCTGGGAATCGATATCGGTGGCCACCATACCGACATGGCCTACAAGTTCGTTAAGCGCCACGGCCGCCGCCGTCGCGTATACGCCCTGAAGGGGTGGCACATTCCGGGCAAGCCTCTACGAGGTAAGCCCTCAACCAACAACGCCCACAAAGTGCCCCTCTACATGATCGGCACCGAAACCGCCAAGGACAGCATCTTCGAGTGGCTCACCGCCGAAGAGCCGGGCCCCTACTACCAGCACTTCCCCCGCACCTATGATTTCGAGTTCTTCCGGCAGCTTGTCTCTGAAGAGCCGGCATACAAGCGCGATACCGGCGGCCGCCCGGTCAAATACTATCGGGTCCGCAAAGGTTACCACCGGAACGAGGGCCTCGACCTAAAAGCTTATAACCTGGCGGTCTATGGCATCCTCAACCCGAATATGGAAAAGCTTGCGCGGGATCTGCGGGAGCAAGCGGCAGAGCTGGCGGCGCCGTCGCTTGGAGAGGATGTCCAGGGTACCAACGAAACCGCAATAGACGATGAAGCGGCAACCACGGGAGACGTTGTCACTGCTCCCCTTGCCCGGAAGAAAAAGAAGATGGTCAAAAAACGGCGAAGCGGCTTTGCATCAAAACTGAAGGGATAGGGGCAACTGTTATGGAATCCATTGAAATCCTGATCGCCGAAATGAAAGAGCGGTACGGCAACAAAGCTTTCTTCAGCTTTCCCGAGGCCATGGCTATTACTGGGCTCAAAAAAGACGCCCTCTACGATCTGCTGGCTGCCGGACAACTCCTCGCCCATAATCCAAGCAAGGTGCCAAGTGGAAAGGGCACTCGAATCATTGCCTGCTCCGTATGGGATTACATCCGCAACGGCATCATCCAGCCGGATAAATTTTCAAAATAAATGCATTGTTAAAATTTTTTTATCGGTTTGCGTCGGTTTGCGTCGGTTTGCGACCTAGAAACACAATCCGGTTTCCTTCACAATCCCCCCATGACGAACGAGCCATCGGAAATCACGGCGGGGGATCACATCACCTGGACGCGTTACAACGCGGACTACCTCCCCTCTGCCGGCTGGGTCCTGAAATACGCCCTGCGCGGCCCCGCTGCCATAAATTTGGTTTCTGCTCCCGACGGCGATTACCACGTCATAGACATTCCCGGCAACACCAGCGCGGCTTACGCTGCCGGTGCTTACTCGTGGGCCGGCTACTACGAACAACCCGACGGCACCCGCGTCACCTGCCATACCGGCCGCATTACGATTAACCCCGACCTGGTTACGGCCGCTGCCGGTTACGACGGCAGCACCCACGCCGAGCGGGTCCTGGCAGCTATTGAGCGAGTCATCGAAGGCCGGGCCACCCGGGGCGATCAGGAATTATCGTTCGACGGCAAACGGATTGTGAAAATGACCGTGGCCGAACTGATTCAGCTTCGGCAGCAATACCGCAACGAAGTCAGAGCCGAACGGGCGCGGGCTGCTGTCAAGGCGGGCCGTAGAACCGGCCGGATTATCAAGTACAGGATGTGACCATGCTCGGATGGTTTGCGCGAAAAACTCAACCGGAAGCACTGGAGCGGCAGATGGAAGAAGTGGCCAGTACAGCCCGCAGAGCCTTGGCTCCGCGCACTCTGCCCCGCCCCTCCGGCTTCCGGATGTTCAAGGCCGGCACCTCCGACCGCCTCTCCGAGTCATGGAACCCCGCCGGGTATAACGTTGATTCGGCGCTCCGTACCGGCCTCCGGCAGATGCGCAACCGCAGCCGCGAACAATTCTACAATAACGAGTATGCCAAGCGGTTCTATACGCTGCTCAAGGCCAACGTCATCGGCCACGCCGGTATAACTCTCCAGGTTAAAGCCCAGGGGTCCGATGGTCTGCTTGATACCGTTGGGAACAAGCGGGTTGAAAAGGCCTGGAAGAAGTGGTGTAAGCGCGGCAACTGCGAAGTCACCCGTAAGCTCTCCTTTATTGATTTCCTCAAAATCGCCCTGGAGACCACCGCCCGCGATGGCGAAGTATTTATCCGCAAGGTCAAGGGCCACAGGAATGCATTCCGCTTTGCCCTCCAGCTCCTGGAAGGTGATCTCGTTGACGAGAACCTCAACACCATCCTCGCCAACGGCAACAAGGTCCGCATGGGAGTCGAATTCGACTCCTGGGACGCCCCGGTCGCTCACTGGTTCCTGAAGAACCATCCGGGCGATTATCTCTACGGCTTCACCGTCGGCACCCACGAGCGGATTCCGGCGGAGGAGATCATCCACCTTCACGCCCCCGAGTTTGTGCGGCAGTCACGGGGATTCCCCTGGGGACACGCCGCCATGAGCCGGCTGCGCAAAATCGACCGGTACGAAGAGGCCGAAGTCTCCGCCGCCTACGGCGCTGCCGCCAAGATGGGCTTTTACGAGGTGGACCACAACGCCGAAGCTGATGACGAATACGATGGCGAGGGCGACGAAACCGAAGAAGAACTTCTCTCCGAGTTCGACCCGTTCACCATTGAAAAGCTCCCCTCGGGCTACAAATTCAAACCGTGGGATCCGCAGCACCCCGCCGGGAACTATGACCCCTTCATGTCCCGGATGCTGCGGGGCGTCGCCTCCGGCTTCATCATGAGCTACCACTCCCTGTGCAACGACCGCAGCGATGCCAACTATGGTTCTCAGCGGGGCGGCACCCTAGAAGATCGGGATATTTTTAAAATCATACAGACATGGCTTTGTGAGTGGCTCCTGGATGATGTTTTCCCTGAGTGGCTCCCCTTTGCGATCGTCTCCGGCAACTGCAACATCTCGCCGCTGGATATGCCGCGTTATCTCGACGCCGCCGCCTGGAAGCCCCGGCGCTGGGACTGGATCGACCCCCTCAAGGACGTAACGGCCAAGATCAAGGAGAAGGACGCCGGTCTCACCACCGCCACCTCCATTGTTGCCGAGAAGGGAGGGGACATAGAAGACCTCTATCAGGAGAAACAGCAGGAAGATCAGTTGCAGCAAACATACGGGGTAACGCTCGGCAACACACAGAAAGGAGGGGAAACCATTGCCATCACAGCTTAGAAAACTTGCCAGGACGGTCAAGACTCAGGGGCCGCAAGTCCGCGAATTCCGCTTCGACCGCTCAACCATAAATGCGGAAGCCCGCACTGTGGAAATTTCGTTCTCCAGTGAAACCCGCGATGTGGTCCGCTGGTTCGGCATTGAAGTCCTGGGGCACGCTCCAGGCGAAGTCCGTCTTGATCGGATCAACGCCGCCGGGCCGGTACTGGTCGATCATCGCGGCGATCAGGTTGGCGTCGTGGAAAAGGCGTGGATCGACGAGGCGACCCGGAAAGGACGCGCGATCGTCCGGTTCAGCAAAAGCGCCCGGGGCGAGGAAGTGTTCCAGGACGTCAAGGACGAGATCCGACAGAACGTGAGCTTTGCCTACGACGTTTACCGGTACATGCTCGAAGAGGAAGGGAAGAATGGAGCGCCCGACGTGCTCAGGGCTATTGACTGGGAACCGCTCGAAATCTCCATTGTCTCCATGCCGGCGGACACGTCAGTGGGGGTAGGCCGCTCAAAAATGCAATATTCGGAGCCCCGCGAAATCGAAATATACGCAGTAACCAACGACACCAACGAACGCGATCAAGGAGGTAGTACAGACATGAAATGCCCGAAATGTGGTGCAGCAATGGTAGACGGCAAGTGCCCGGCCTGCGAAGGGCGCTCCCACACCCCCGCCGGTGTGCAGGCCCCCGTCGTAACCCTTTCCCCTGACCAGGAGCGCGCGGCAGAGCGCAGGCGCATCCAGGAGATTCAAGCCATGGCAGCACCGTTCCGGGGCCGGGTCGATGGCCTCGATGACCTGGAGCGTCAGTTCATCGAGAGCGGCAAGGACGTAAACGAGTTCTCCCGGTCGATCCTGGAGCGCTTCAACGTCAACCCCGAGAACGTCATCCCTTCGGCTGCGGACGTGGTCCTCAATGAGCGTGAATCGGCACAGTATTCAGTCCTGCGCGGCTGCATGACCGCCCTGGACGGCGGCAGCTCCTTCGAGCTGGAAGTCTCCCAGGAGATCGGCCGCAAGCTTGGCCGCTCCACCTCGGGGTTCTTCGTTCCCACGTCGCTGCGGGCGCCTATCGCCACGGCTGCTACCACCCTCACCGCCGCTTCCGGTGGCGCCACCGTCCCAACCTACCTGCAACCGCTGATAGAGATCCTGCGGGCGAAGATGCTTGTGCGGGCCATGGGGGCACAGGTACTCTCCGGTCTCTCCGGCACGGTGACCTTCCCGAAGCAGCTCGCTACGGCGGTGCTCTCCTGGGTGGCTGAGAACAGCGGTACCGACGTGGGCGAAACCGACCTTGCCAACTACTTCGGCTCCATCGGCCTCACTCCGAAGCAGGCCATGGCAACCCTCGCCTACTCCCGCACCTTCATGGCCCAAACCTCCCTTGATGCCGAAGGGTTCTTCCGCAACGACCTGGGCCGGGTCAACGCCTTGGGACTCGACAAGGTAGCCATCTCCGGTTCTGGCGTCGGCAGTGAGCCCCGCGGCGTGCTCAACACCTCCGGCGTCGGCATTGTCGTTTGCGGCGATCCGGACGGCGCCGTTCCCACCTGGGAGCACATCGTCGGGCTCGAAACCGACGTGGCTGTCGATAATGCCGATTTCGGCACCCTCGGGTATCTCACCAACCCGACGATGCGCGGCAAGCTCAAGACCACACAGAAGTTCGCCAACACCAATGGTGATCCGATCTGGGAAAAGGGCGCCAACGGCTTCGGCGAAATGAACGGCTACCGGGCCGGGGCAACCACCCAGGTTCCGTCCGGCCTTACCAAAGGTCTTAGTAACGGCATCCTCTCCGCCATCCTGTTCGGCAACTGGAACGACCTCGTCATTGGCGAGTACGGCGCCCTGGAGCTTATCGTTGACCCGTATCGACTCAAGAAGCAGGGGATGGTGGAGATCACCTCCAACCTGTTGGCGGACGTCCTGGTCCTGAGGGCTCAGTCCTTCGCGGCCATTAAAGACGCCAAGTCGGCCTAATCCACAACCAAATAAGGGGCGAGGGTTTCTCGCCCCTGCAACTTTAACTCAATCCGGAGGAATAAAACCATGGCAGCGATCGAAGCGATTGATATCAAGAAACCGACCATTGTCGGCACACAAGGGGGCGGCTCCAAAGATGTTTTCCCCGGAGATGTCCTGTTTGTCGGCAAAGGTGCGGATGTCTCTGAAGATGATGCCCGCTACCTTGTGGCCGCAGGCCGCGCCGAAGAGTGCGAGCGCTCCCTTAGGGCTGAGCGCAAAAAGGCCGCAGCCGCAGCCAAGAAAGCGGAGCAATAACCAATGTTCACCACGGAGGACCGGGCGCTGCTGCTCGAGGAATTCGGCCGGGATATCCCGGTCAGGCTCAACGGAGCGCTGGTTGATACCATAAGGGGGATTACACAATTTGAAGTGGTCGTATCGTCCCCGGGCGAGGCGGAGCTCGGCTCCTCCGTGCTGACATTGCAAATTGATGCCGCGGTCTATGCCACCCTGGACCGGTCGGCAAAATACACCTACACAGTCGATGGCCTCAACTACACGTCCCGCCCCCTGCCGGAGCAGGACGGCAGCGGCTTTGTGAAATTACTTCTCAGGAAGGCCCCATGAGTACCGAACTGAACATCCTCAACGTCCTTGAAACCGGTCTGCGGGGAGTCCTGATCGGCAATGGCTACCAAACCGACGCCGGGACACACGTATTCAAAAACCTCGAATACGAACAGGCACCGGAAGCAAATCTCTACCCATGCATCATCTATTTCCCCGGAGAGCTGTCCAGCGGCTACGACGGAGACACGCCGGCGTGCCTGGGGGAGCAGAACAATTTTCTACCCGTCCGGATCGAAGCATACATCCTGGATGATGAACGTGGCATCCAGGGACAACGCCTCAAAGAAGATCTCCGCAAGGCAATCACCGCCGCCGGAGACTTCGGCGGCACCGTAGAAGAGTTACAGGGATATAAATCCGCAGCCCAGGTTAATGCCGGAGCGGACTCGTACTGGAGTTACGTCTCCGCTGAATTCACGCTGTTCTATGTCACGCCCTGGGGAGAAATGTAATGCCGTCATTGCCGCGCCACCGTTTTGCTTTTGTCATTACCGTAGCCTCAGCCCTGTTGGTATCGGCAACCACGGTTAAACTCCAGGCGGGAGACACCGCCAGCATGGGCGAACACGCGGACGCCATGTGGCAGATCATCGGCGTGCTTGTGGCAGCTTTGAACACCGTCCTGACCGGCATTGCTCTCTGGCTGATAAAAAACCAGAGTGAGCTATTCAGCCGAATGCGCCACATCGAGGCGGCCCAACAAACCGCTGACCGGCTATGCGAGGAGCGCCACGCAGGAGGCCGGCGCTACTACGACCCGACGGAGCGGCCGAACCGATGAGCTGGTACTGCCCCGTTTGGCGCGAATACGGCCATCATGGCCGTGGAAGAGAATGCAAACACTGCCCCCACCAGGAGCCTCAAAAATGATGTTCGACCGCGCAAAGTTTTTCAAGGGATTCCGGGCGGCATTTGGCAAGCTCTCCCAATCCCAGGTGGATGGCCTCGAATCGATTATCGGGAATATTGAGGCGGATATCCGCATCACTGATATTCGTTGGGCCGCATACATGCTGGCTACCGTTTATCACGAAACAGCGAGGACCATGCAGCCGATTGCCGAATACAGTCACGGAGTCGGTCGCCCCTACGGGCTGCCCGATCCGGACACCGGTAAGGTCTATTATGGCCGGGGATACGTGCAACTCACCTGGCGGGCCAACTACGAAGCCATGGGCAAAGTATTCGGGCTCGACTTCCTGCACGAGCCCGAGCTGGTCATGCAGCCGGGCGTCGCCTACCAGATCATGAGCTATGGCATGCGCAACGGCTCGTTTACCGGGCGCCGCCTCAGCCAGTATTTGAACGATCACAGCACCGATTACGTCAACGCCCGCCGCATCATCAACGGGATTGACTGTGCCGACAGAATCGCCCGCTATGCCGTGCGGCTGGAAACCATCCTCGTGGACGCACGGACCGCCGCATAAACCAAAAATAAAGGAGATCCACTCGATGCTTAAATTTCTGACTTCTCGCCTTAAAGAGCGTTCCACCTGGCTCGGTATTATCGCAGTCGTTACAGCGGCAGGCATTGCCCTGACGCCTGAGCAGACCGAAGCCATTGCCACCGCCGGCGCCGCCATCGGTGGGCTTGTGGCCGTATTTACCGCCGACACTGCCAAGTGACAGCCGCCATCCTCCAGATAATAGCGGGTCTCGGGGGGATTATCTCCCTCTGGCTCCGCGATTACTACTCCGTCGAAGCGAAGGCAAAACGAGCACAGGAGGCAGGCGATGCGGCAATACAGCAAGGGCGGAATGATCTGGTTAATGGCAATACCGATGCTGTTTCCACCCGCATTGACCGCTTGCTCCGGGCCGAAGCAGACCATAGTGCTGAACGAAGCCCGGACGGCAAAACTCAAGCAAGGTGAGCCCGCCCCTTTTGATGGCTGGCTCTTTACCGACTCCGCAGCCGCCACGCTGCTGGAAGCGGCCGAACGCTGCAACAACAAGTAAAGGAGCCGCAAATGGCGACCATCACCGTCAAAGCAAAAATCACCGCCGGCTATCACCCCGGCCTACGTGCCGAAATTGTGGAGGGCCAAGAGTATTCCATGGAGGAGCGTGACTGGTCCGGAAAGCTCTTCGAGCGCCCCTCTCCTGATTGGCTCGCTCCCTGGGAACAGCCGCCCGAACCGAAACGACAAAAGGGAGGGACTAAATAATGCTCGGAGTAGCAGGAAGTGAACTTAAATTCGCCCTCAAAAAGGCGCTCACCTGGAACACGCCGGTAGCGTGCGGAGTCAACGACGGCTTTCTCTCGCTGGCTACCGGCATCAAACGCGATGCCGCCGTAGAGATTGACGATTCCTTGGGGCAATTTTTTATCGCCGGAGCCACCCCCGGAGCCGTCAAGGTCGAGGGCGATATTCCCCTCTATCTGCGCTATGACGGTTGCGATCTGCTGTTGGCCCTCTTTATGGGGATCGCCGGAGCGCCTACCGTAAACGTCGGATTTGCCTCCGCCTACGATTACATTTACAAGTGGGCCGTGAACACCGATGGGCTGTTTGCCACCTTCGCCAAGCACATGAAGAACTACATCGCAGAAACCCCGTCAATGAAGGTGACCGGCATTACCTTGAAAGGCGAAGTGGGCAAGCCTTTGCAACTCATTGCCAACTGCATCGGCAACGACGTAGTCACCAACTCAACCACCAACACCACTGTCACATTCAATTCCGTCACCATCCCCGAAACCGGCAACCGGGTAAACTTCGGCCAAGGTGTGTTCAGGATGAACGATCAGGGAAGCATCGCCCTTGCTGAGGGTGATGCTATCGCTCCAAGCTCTTTCGAGCTTACCGCCAAGCGGAAGCTTGCCGGGGTATATGGGCAGTACAAAACGGCCTTCGCAGGCAATGCCCAGGATGTTATTGACGAGCCCACCAACGACGGCAGCCCCGAAATCACCCTTAAGCTCCAGTTCCCCCGGCACGCCTCGGTCACGCGGCTGAACGATCTTGGCAATGATGTCCGTAAGAAGATGGACATCACCTTTACTGGCCAGCTCATCGGTGGCACCGCCTACCGGTCTTTCAAGATCCAGATGCCGCACCTGATGATGAAGAGCGTTGATGTCGTTGACGAGGCCGGCATCATCAAAGAGCCTGTGGAATTTTTGGTACTACCTGCCGTCGCTGCCCCTGCGGGCATGACCGGCATCACCGATCCGTTTTGGCTGAGCGGCACCAATAAGCGCAGCGCCAATCCGCTGGCGTAAAATCAAGGACCGGGAAAAACGAAGCGATAAGGAGTAATCAATGGATGTCCGCAGGCTTAAGAACAACGATTTAAAAGTATGGCTACCTATGATGGATGGGGTTGAAGTTCTCGCCAGGCACGTCTCCCAGCGGGAGTTTGACGCCATCTCGAAGCAAGCCACCGAAGTGAAGGTAGACCCTGTGACCCGCCAACGGCGCGAAGAGCGAGACGAGCAGATGTTCCGTTCCCTTCTGGCCCGTGCAGTGGTCCTTGATTGGCGCGGAGTTACTGACGGCGGAGAGCCATTCCCTTGCATCCCGGAAAACATCGACTACCTGGTCGAAGAGTGTACCGAGTTCCGGATCCTCGTCATGGACGCTCCGCTGTCGCTGGAACGGATGCTGGCGGCAGAAAAGGAGGCGGAAAGAAAAAACTCCTCGACCACCTCGCCGCTGTCAGGGACTACCCCGGAGTAAGCTGCGAGGCATGCAGGGAGGCATTCGATACCGACGGAGTAACTCCCGATTGCGAGACCGGGCGGGAATGCCTGATACCCCCGCTTCTACCGGCCGGCCGTCGGGCGCTGGAGCTGCGGGGACTCCTGGTGAGGCTCCATCCCACGGTGGACGCCGGTACCGTCTGTCAAATGTTCGACGCCACTCTTGAAGATCTGGAACTCATTGCACTTATTGAGGATGTCGTGAAGGAGAACAAACCCGATGGCGAAGGACGTTAGATTCCTCATATCCGCCAGTGCAGCCAAGGCCGAAGAAGAGATTAAAAGGTTGCAGCGCACTGGCCAACAAACCGCCAGTATCCTACAGCGCGATTTCGACCAACTCGGCATGGTCTCCACCACCACCTTCGAAAACAAGCGTAAGGCTGCGGAAATGGCATACGACCAGATCAAGACATCCGGCATGGCCACCCAGGATGAGCTTGCGCGGGCAGAAAAGGCGTTGGCGGATAAGCTTGTTCAGATCGATACCGACCAATTCGGCAAACGTACCGGCCTTGTTGAGAAGTTCAAGGCCAACTGGCTTTCCGCTGCGGCTGCAATCGGTGCGGCATGGGTAGCTATCTCCCAGGGATGGGACCTCGCCATGCAGGCCGCCGAAGGAATGCAGCAGCGACAATCCTTCGCCAACTTGGCTGCATCCCATGGTTTTGCGGCTGACCAAATCGTGGAGAGCCTCAAACGGGTCTCCGGCGAAACCATTGCCACTAAAGACCTTATTGAAAAGGCCGGTACGGCCATGCTCCTCGGTATCCCTGCCGACAAATTATCCCGGCTGATGGAGATCGCTAGAGCATCGTCCCGTGTTACCGGCCAAAGCGTCTCTAAATCCTTCGATGACATTGCCCTTGCCGTGGGCAGGGGTAGCAAAATGATCCTCGATAACCTCGGCATCATCGTTCAGGAGGAAAGGGCATACAAAGAGTACGCCTCCACCCTCGGCAAGAGCGCCGATCAACTGACCGACGCGGAGAAGAAGCAAGCGTTCATGAATGCTACTCTCAAGGCCGGGGATGAGATCATAAAGAGGGTGGGGGTCACTGCTGACACCACCGCCGAAAAGATGCAGCGCTTTGAGGCCCGCATGAAAAACCTGCGGGAGACGGTGGGCCGTGGACTTCTGGCAGCGCTGACGGCAGTGTATGGAGTTATCAATCTGACCGCTGCCGGTGCTCTCTATCTGTCCGGCGCGATCTTCAAGGTTATCGAAGGGGTAAATTTCATGCTCGGGCGTAAGGCCGCCATGGACGAATGGCGGCTGAATGCCGATGCCGCTTTTGCTGCCGCCAAAGACTTGAAGGATAAAGGCCTTGGGGATCTGGGGACCGTATCCGATATCCTCACCGGCAAAATCACTGCTTCCGCCGGCGCCGTGCAGAAGATGGCCGCCACCACCAACGATGCGGCTACTAACGCGACACGGTACAAGGACAGGGCTAAAGAGATAATCGAGGTCGAAAAGGATCGGTGGAAAACCCTCCTGGATGGCGAAAAGGCCTATGCCTCCAAAGTCATGGAGACGATCCGCGCCAAGAGCCAAGAGTTACAAGCGTTGCAAAACGGGCTAAAATCGTTCCGGGAGCAGATCGCCGAAATCGAGAAAGAGCGGGCCTCGAAGCTGAGCGTGCAGCTAGATCCGAATCTTGATGCTTATGACCGATACCAGGCCGTTGTTCAGAAGCTCCAGGCAGAAGAGGCAAAGCTGGCTGAAATTTCTGATCCTGCCGACCGGGAGCGGGGTACGGTAGAGCTTATCAAGAAGTACGCCGCCCTGACCGACGAAGTGAAAGTAGGAAGTGACGTTATAGTGACACAGGCCGAAGTGATTGAAGAATCACAAGTGGCTATGGAGCGCTTGCGCGAAGCCACTGAAACGGCCTACCGCGAAAAGATATCCATGGTTGAGCAGGAAAAATCAACTTTGGAAACCGCCCACCGGGCTGCCATGGATCGAGCGGAGCAGTATGAGCGCAAGATCAAGGACCTCGACACCATGCTCCGCAACCTAAATGGTCAGACCGTGACGGTGAACTTTGAGGCGCGGGGAATTGAACAGCTCTATCAGTTGGAGGCACTCACGAGAGGTACGACCCGACAGGCCGGGTACAGCGAGCAGGCTCCGTATTTCAAGGACTATGGCGATTACTATATCTACAATGGGCAGACCTACTGGGCTGACGGTACCCTTGCCGATAGCGGCACAAGCTTTGCCGACCCAAATGCTCCCTTTGGTTCCTATAGCTATTCATACGCCATCGGCACCCGCTACGTCCCCCGCACCGGCTTGTATCAACTACATCAGGGGGAGGAAGTCAAAACCCGCCAAGAATCCGCCCGCTCTGCCGACGGGACCGTTATCCGCATTGATGGCGGCATAAACGTCACCATCCAGGGCGGCAACGAAACCACCGACACCGCCCGGGAGATTGCCCGGAAAATCCTGCCCGAACTCCAGGCGCTTTCGCCCCGGTTCCGGGCGGCATAAAAGGAGACCATACCATGTGGACTGTTGACATGAACCGCTGCCCCGCCTGCCCCCATAAAGAGAAGTGCGCCGATCGCATGAAAATACTGCAAACGCTATCTGCTGCCACCATGGAGCTGAACACCAATCCGGACCACATTGATGGCCCCGGAGACGGCATCATAATCGTGGCATGCCAGGAGAAGATCTAGCCCATGGGCGATACCGGATACATCGTCGATCAGCTCGACTATGTGGCCGATGATTATATCGGCCTCCCCGGCAGCCCCGTGGCGTTCCTGCTCGGCACCACCGATGCGCTATACTTTGGCCGCTCTCCGGAACGCCCCGGCAAATCGCTGGGGCTTATCCAGCCGCGGGCAGAGTCTGCCGCTGCGGAAGCCATCGTTCACGACTATCTGGCCAAAGACTCTCTTATTGAATTGTCATGGGACCGGATGAGCCGCTTTGATCGTGATCGGCTCCTCTCGTGGTGGCTGGGTACCGCGCGGGGTATGGCCGTTGCCTTTGACTACATCGAGATCAATGGTTTGCGGGTAACTGTGCGTTTTGCGTCCTCCCGGCTCCCGGAGATCCGCGAACGCGCTTACGATGCTTACGAAGTAACAACCTCCCTGAGGGTCGTGTCATGATTAATGCGTTTGTTTCCGGTGCCGTCACCGTACAATTCGAGACTCCTCCCCTGCGGCAGGGGGGCGATGCTCCCGAGCTTTTCCAGGTCGAAGGGCGCGATTCCCTCGGCACCCAGTATATTTACGACAAGGGTGCCATCGTCCGGACGTCCCGGCGGCTGGTATTCCCTCGGGTATCGACCCCGGTTCTGGAGGCTCTCCTTTCTTTTAGCACCAATACTGTCAGAGGCGCTAAGACACAGTTCACCTGGTATGACCATGAGGGCGCCGTCCATACCGTTCGACTCATCGGCAAAATCGAGCATCAGGAAGTTGGGCCGGCCCGGCACCGCGTAGAACTTTCCCTTGAAGAGGATACCGCCTGGGCTGCTCCCTCCGCCGGATATAGCAAAGATTCCGTTACCGGCGCTGCTCCGGTCTGGATTCTGAAGCTCACGGTGGGGGGCGTAAACTATTACCTCAGCGACATGACCATCAGCATCGCCTCGTGGGAAGGAGGCATTACCACTAAACCATGGGTCGCCGCCTGGGGTTCGGTACAGGAGGGGATCAGCAATAGCCTGAGTGAAATTCGGGTCTCGGACTTCTCCCTTACCTGCCTGATCGCCCCGGACTCAACCCCAAGTATGGAGACCCTCGCCACTGAATATGTAATGGAGGCCAACCCGGCGGAGCTCTATCTCTGGTTCCGAGGGCAGGACCCCGTAGCCTCGCCGCCGGTCATGAAGTTTCGGGGCTATGTGAAGAACATCGAGATACCGGACAATACCACTGTCTCCCTCGTCATTGAGGATGAGACCGTCCGGCTTGGCAAATACATCGGCACCAAGATTGACCGCACTGCGTATCCTTCCGCCGATCCCGACGATGTAGGGAGGATTATCCCTATCCCCTACGGATCGGTATCCAGGCTTCCGGCGCTGGCTCTTGAAGCCGGTATACAGACGAGCATTCCTGCCAACATCTCGTCAACAGCCACAAGCTTCCCGGTTTCCGACGCTACCGGCCTCGCTGTAGGGCAAATTATCCAGGCAGATGATGAGCAGATGCTGATACAGGGCATATCCGGGGATACACTCACTGTTCAGCGCGGGGTAAACGGCACTATCGCGGCATCCCACCTGATGGGGGCTGTAACGTGGCAGCGGAAAAACCGCTTTGTCTACGTGGTCGCGGATTGCGCCCTGGACGCCATCCCCAAGGTGTATGGCCGGGTGGGTGAAGCGGAAGTGGACATCACTGCCGTCTGCACCCGCTATCTCGGCACTGCCGGGAACCAGTTAGCCGGCTATGAGGGGCGGGCGGTTGTAACGGTTCCGGGGTACGTCACGATACAGCAGGCCGTGGCCCTATTGATAAACGACGGTGTATCCATCAGCGACACTCTAAGTATACTGGATGAAATAGGTATTCTGGACGGTCTCGGCATAACGGACGGGATAGGGGTAGATGACCTGCTCGCCATTCTTGACGGGATTGGCGTGGTTGACGGTATTGGCGTAACGGATGGTATTACCCTTAGTGACACCATTTCCCTGAGTAATGGCACCCACAGTCATACTTATAACAGTTCCAACAGCCAGGCTGCGTCAAACTGTCCGGTACAAAACGGCATAGTGACAAGCAATTTTAACGGCATAAGCGGGGTTTATTGGCGTGTGAATTTTGCAGCCACCTCCGGAACGCGTTCGCAAATCACGTTCAACGTCACAGTCACAAAAAAAGTTGCCAATAGCCTGACGGTAGAAATCTGGCTCGGGTCTACCCAGATAAAAAGTTATTCGTCCATTATCAGCGGCGAAAAAATGTCTTTTGAATTTACACTAACGAGTGGGATTACCGGGGATACGCTGGATGTTTTTTGCAGGGACGGCAGCGGCTTGGGCAATACATTTCTGCAGGTTGATTCCGCCTCACGCACAATCCAGTTTAGCGGCACTAGTAGCGGTACGGTGATTGTTTCTAAAGGAGGCACTGTCAGCAAGGACGGTTCGGTTACGAAGTCGGGGTCGGCAAGCAAATCCGGCACCGTGACCCGCTCTGGGGCAGTATCAAAGACTGGTACCGTCACCCGCTCTGGTTCAGTGTCGAAGTCGGGTACTGTTATTCTTGATGGGTCGGTAACTAAATCCGGAACCGTTACCTTGTCTGGCAACTCCGTAGCAAATACCCTCGTGGGTGACATAATTCTCTGCGACGTCGTCCGCAACGTCACGGCCCCTGGTGATGTCGTCTCCAATCTCCTCTCCACCTACTGTGACGTCACCAGCTTCCAACAGGTGGGCGCCTTCCCGGCATCCTACGCCATCAACGGAGCAATCACCGAATACCGCACAGCCCTGGAATGGCTGAACACTATTGCCTTCCAGTGCCGTGCCTGGTTCAGGATGGAGCTCGGAACGGCACAACTGATCGTCCGCCCCGATGCCCTTACGCCGGTCAAAACAATCCCCGCATGTCGGATAACCGGAGACGGCCGCCGCGTGTATCGACGCCGCAAAGCGCCCTACGATGACATCATCAATAAAATCAATCTCCTCTTTGATCGCGATTGGTCCAAGACAGCAGGGGACGATGCCTATAGCGGCACCTCCAAGGGCAACGACGCCGTCAGCATCGCCAACTACGGCGAACGGGAGCGCCCGGAGCTATTTCTTTTTGATTTCATCACCACCCAGGCCATGGCCGACGACGTGCGAGCTTTCTATCTGACCCGCTATGCCGTCCGGAAATGGCTCCATGAGTTCGAAACATACCTCGAACACTCAGAACTTAAATTCAGCGACGCCGCAACCCTGGGCTTTGCAGGCTCGATAACCGGCGAAATTATCGAAGCCGGCCATTCACCAGGCTCAACCACGCAAATCGACGCCGTGAAATTCACGGTTCTGGCATAAGGAGGGATTATGGCGGTGATTAAGCGATCCATAAAGGGTGCACCGCTGACCCATGCCGAAATGGACGGCAACTGGGATGAGGTAATCGCCCTGGGAAACAGTGCTGCCACTAAATCGGCTACAACATTATCGGATACCCTCACAGTAAACACCAATGCTTTGGTTGTGAATGCTAATAAACGGGTACTTATCGGCGCTACAACAGATAATGGAACAGATATTCTACAAACAAATGGTGGTGCTAAAATTGATGGTCCCCTAAAAATAGGTGGTTCTGCTCCTGCAGTATTGAATACACTAGCCGGCAGTAGATTACTACTTACAGGTAGCACTACAGCTTCAGCATCTACTGGGGGGTCTATAACCCTTAGAGAGGCTACCAGTCTAGTTAATCCTAATGGGATAGAATTCTATGCTGGTGGAGTTGAGATAGCTCGACTGCCAACTGGCGGTTATTTTCTAATTGGCAGCACAGTCACTAATACAACAGACGGCAACGCCAAGTTACAAACAGTAAATGGCATCTATCTTGGCAACACTGCTAACTCTGCTGCTAAGGTTCTAGATTGGTATGAAGAGGGAACATTTACTCCAACTGTTATTGGAGGGACGGTCACAGGCACCGGAACGTATAGTGAGCAGTATGGGTCATACACCAGAATAGGCAATAGAGTGGTTGTAAACGTGCGTTTGGCGTGGTCTGCACATACCGGAACAGGCGCAATGTTGCTGGTAGGGCTGCCTTTTGCACACATTACTTCCTTTGGCAGTCAGAATATTCTTGCTGCGTTGAGTGATAGTATTTCATACGGTACAGGTAAACAATTAATGGCATTAATTGCGAGTGGGGAGACATCCGTCCGCCTATATGCACAAGACTCGGCAGGCGGTGCAGCGCTGCAAGTGTCTATGGATGCGGCAGGGACTATTACCGTGTCAGGCATATATCACGTTTAAGGGAGATAAAATAAATGGCACTCACAGAACAAAAAATTCTCAAATCAGTAGAAGTATTGATAGAACAAAATGCAGTAAATGTTTGTTGGGAGAATCAGATATTGAGGGATGGTGAAGTAATATCTACTGTTCCCCATAGATGTGCTTACGCGCAAGAGCAGAAAGAGCAGTTCCTTGCCGAAGTAGAGGGCGCCGCGTCTTATGTTGCTATTCTGGGGTGGTAACGCTGCATTAGGATAGGAGGCGGAATGCCTAATAATTTCCGCCATACCGGTACGCTGTTTTTGTTGACGGTTTGTTAACGGTCGAGAACCGCTAAAAACAGTTAAGAGTATGCAACTAGCTGTTTTTGCGTTATCAAAAAACAACAGCAAAGAGCCCGATATTCTGAAAAATATCGGGCTCTTCGCTCCACAACTTACCGTTTTTACTTGGTGCCCGGAGCGGGACTCGGACCCGCACAGCGTTGCCGCCGAGGGATTTTAAGTCCCTTGTGTCTACCAATTCCACCATCCGGGCAAAGCGAACCTAATCTTCCTTGATGTTGACCCGTTCGCGAAGTTCCTTGCCGGTCTTGAAGAACGGCGTCTTCTTGGCGGGGATTTTCACCACATCTCCGCTCTTGGGATTTCTCGCTTCACGGGCACCGCGCTCACGGACCGTGAAACTGCCGAATCCGCGAATCTCGACTTTTTCTCCCCGCTTAAGGGCATCACTGATGCTGTCGAAGACGAGATTAACTATCATCTCCGAGTCCTTGCGGGTCAGCCAGGTATTCTTCTCCGCCAAATGTTCAACCAGTTCACTTTTTGTCATTCGTGCACTCCTTGCTGCATAGTTCCGTGAGCCAGGCACAAGTGCCCGCCCCCTCCTGTGGAAGTTCCGCCGGGGACGCATACCCGGCGGGCGCATGCTCATTCACGTTAACAGCACTTGCGCGATCAGTCGTTTCCGTCACCGTTTTTCCGAAGCCCTTCACGAAGAAGTTCGCCGAGGTTGGATGTGGCTTCTCCCTGCGTTTGCATGTAGGACTCAATCTCAGCCTTTTCGGCTGCCATCTGGAGCGACTTGACGGAAAGAGCTATTTTCTTTTCCGATTCGTCAACACTGAGCACCACCGCATCAAGCTCGTCTCCGACATTGGCAAACTCTTTGGGAGAAGCCACCTTCTCGCGGGAAAGCTCAGACACATGAATGAGTCCTTCAATACCTTCCTCAATCTCAAGGAAAAGACCGAAGTCGGTAACCGAAGTCACCTTGCCGCGGATACGGGTGCCGGGACGATATTTGACCGGAATCTCGCTCCAGGGATCGAGCTGGAGTTGCTTGATGCCAAGGGAAAGCCGCTCATTTTCGGGGTCGATGTTCAACACCACTGCCTGAACGGTCTGCCCCCTGGTAAAGACTTCGCCGGGGTGCTTGATCCGCTTGGTCCAGGAGATGTCGGAAACATGGACAAGACCGTCAATCCCATCTTCGATGCCGATGAAAACACCGAAGTCGGTAATGCTCTTGATCTGCCCCTCAAGCTTGGTGCCAACCGGGTATTTCTCCTCCAGTTGCGTCCAGGGATTCACCTGAACCTGCTTAAGGCCGAGGGAGATGCGGCGGTTGGCCATATCTACGCCGAGAACCACCGTCTCCACTTCATCCCCCACGGTGAGGATTTCGGAGGGATGGCGCAGCCTGCGGGTCCAGGACATTTCGGAAACATGGACAAGTCCCTCGACCCCATCTTCCAAGGCGATGAACGCGCCATAATCGGCCAGACTTACCACCTTGCCCGTTACACGGTCACCCTGGTTGTATTTCTGTTCCACCGAAATCCAGGGATCAGGCGTAACCTGCTTGAGTCCAAGGGAAATCTTCCCCTTCTCCTGGTCGTACTTGAGAACCTTGACGCTCAAATTGTCGCCCGGCTTAAGCATCTCTGAGGGATGCCCAAGACGTCCCCAGGACATATCGGTCACATGGAGGAGGCCGTCGACCCCACCGATGTCAACAAACGCCCCATAATCGGTAATATTCTTGACCACACCTTCGCGAATCTGCCCTTCGGCAAGATTGGAGAGGGTTTCCGAACGTACCGACTCGCGCTCCTCTTCCATGAGTGCCCGGCGGGAAAGAACGATGTTGCCGCGCTTTTTATTGAGCTTGAGAATCTTGAACCTGTCGGTTATGCCGATATATTTATCGAGATTACCACCGGGGCGAAGATCGACCTGTGATGCCGGCAGAAAGCCCTGCACGCCGATATCAACCGTGAGCCCGCCTTTCACCTTTCCGGTAATCTTGCCCTCGATAACGCCGCCTTCGCCGCCGGCCTCGTCAATGACATCCCAGGCAGCCAAACGCTCTGCCTTGCGGCGGGAGAGAACGGCATATCCCTTCTGGTTTTCCTTCCGCTCGAAGAGAGCCTTTACCTCATCGCCAACCTTCACGGTGAGGTTTCCCTCTTCGTCGTGGAACTCGTCTATGGGAATATATCCTTCCGACTTGTAGCCGATATCGACCAGAACGAAATCATTGCTGATATGAACCACTTTGCCGACCAGAACTTCACCTACGCGATGCTGCTTAATGCTCTCCTGGAAAAGTTCGGCGAACTCTCCCGATCCACCATGCTCCGCATCCTCCTCCACATCGACGAATCGCTTGATCGTCATATTGTTGCGGTTTTTCATCCCCTTGTCTTCACTCATTAAAACTGACCTCCCTGACTCGTTTGTGGATTTGGATGTGCGAAAATAGCACATATCTATCTGAAAATTCAACTAATTTTAGCACCATCAATCTCCCGGATCCGATCTATCACCTCGTCGATGAGCCACTTCGGTGTCGACGCTCCGGCAGTCACTCCCACCCTGTTGACCTCCGAGAACCAGGCGGGATCAATCTCCTGAGCCGTTTCGATCTGGTAGGTCCGGGGCTGGATATCGGCGCAGAGTTCGGCAAGCCGTTTGGTATTGGCACTGTTATAGCCGCCAATAACGATCATGCAGTCCACATCGCGGGCAAGGGCCGTTGCCTCCTGCTGCCGCACGGCGGTTGCATCGCAGATGGTATTGAACACATGTATTTCGCCTCCCTTGCGAAGGCATTCGAGAACTACATGCTCCAGGTTTTCGAAGGATTGGGTGGTCTGGGCGACAATGCCGATTTTCTTCATCCGCGGGAGACGTGCCGCCTCATCCTCGGAACCGACCACATAGACCTTCCCCTTTGCATAGGACACAATCCCCTGGACCTCGGGATGGTCCGCATCCCCCACCACCACCACATCGTAGCCGGCTTCGGACAGGCTCTTGACATTCTCCTGGGCCTTCTTGACAAAGGGGCAGGTGGCATCGACCACATCAAGCTCTTTGCGCAGCGCCTCTTCCAGTTCTTCGGACGTCACGCCATGGGAACGGATGATGATGGTCCCGTCAGAAATCTCATCAAGCTCCCTGAGGACCTTCACTCCCAAAGCCTCCAAACGGTTCACCACCTGGGGCGAATGGATTATGGGACCGAGAGAGAATGTCTTCCCCCCTTTTTCGGCCGACTCGAAAGCCATCTGGGTGGCTCTTTTGACCCCGAAGCAAAAACCGGCCCGTTTGGCCAGGATTATTTCCATATGATCAGAACTCCCGTAGTTCGAAGATCTTTGGCTCTTAGCTCAGGCGCCGGCAATGCCATGGGCCTGTTCCTTTGTACGGACTATCCCCTCCATGAGGGCGATCACCTCATCGATGGAGAGACCAGTGGAATCAACATCTATGGCATCATCGGCACGCCTGAGCGGGGCATGCTCCCGCCCCGAGTCCTGCTCATCCCGTTGCGCCACAGCCATTATGGTATCTTCCAGGGTGACATTCTCACCCTTGGCCTTCAGCTCCAGCCAGCGACGCCTTCCCCGCTCCTCTACAGAAGCCGAGAGGTAAAACTTGACGTTGGCGTTGGGAAAAACCACGGTACCGATGTCCCTACCCTCAAGGATCACGCCACCAGCATTGCCCATGCGCCGTTGCAGAACCAGGAGAAAGTCCCGCACCACCTTCCGGGCAGAAATCGCTGAAGTGAGGGCGCTTATTTCCGGAGTCCTGATGGCTTCCGTCACATCCTCGCCATTGACGATGACCCGGCAGCAACCGTTGTTCCTCAGAAAGTCGATCTCGATGCCGCTGCAAAGCCGCACCAGGGCCTCGTCATCGGTGGTGTCAACTCCTGCCCGCTTTGCCAACAGGGCAACAGCCCGGAACATGGCTCCGGTGTCGATATGGACATAACCGAGCCGGTCGGCAAGTCGCTTGGTTATGGTGCTCTTCCCGGCGCCGGACGGCCCGTCGATGGCGATGATAAGGCCCTGCCTTCCCACGATGCTCACCGAACCGCAACCGTCTCGAGAATGGAGAAGAACGTTGGAAACGATGTGGCGACACACTCAGTGTCGCTGACGGCAATCTCTCCCGCAGCCGAAAGTCCAGCAACAAGCATCGACATGGCAATCCGGTGGTCCCCGAAACTTTCCACTGCGCCTGCGGCGACCTGCTCCACGCCATCGATGTCCATGCCGTCTTCGGTTTCCGTTACCGCAACGCCCACCGCCCGCAGGTTCGTGGCCATAGCGGCGATGCGGTCGGTTTCCTTGACGCGGAGCTCCCGAGCCTCCCGCACAACGGTGCGGCCCTCAGCATTGGCAGCGGCAACGCAGATTACGGGGAATTCGTCGATGGCCCTGGTGACAACCTCTCCGGCGATTTCGATCCCCTTGAGGCGCGACGACCGGACCAGGATATCAGCTACCGGCTCACCGGAAACCTCCCGTTGGTCGAGCAGTTCAATGGAGCCCCCCATGGCGGTCAGAATATCGATGATGCCGGTTCGGGTCGGGTTCACCCCCACGCCACGGATGAGAAGCTCGGATCCGGGCACGATGAGCGCCGCAACCATGAAGAAGGCGGCAGACGAGATATCGCCGGGAACCACGATATCCCTTCCCTCCAGCTCCCTGCCGCTGCGGACGACAACTCCGCCGGGGCCGGTTTCGACATCGGCTCCGAAGTGACGGAACATCCGCTCCGAATGGTCCCGAGAGAGATGCGGCTCTGAAATTCGCGTCTCCCCGTCGGCATAAAGTCCGGCCAGCATGAGCGCCGATTTAACCTGGGCGCTTGCCACCGGCGAAGCATAGCTGATCCCGGCGAGATCCCGGCCGATAATGGCGAGGGGCGCCTTCTCCCCACCCTCCCGGCCATACAGGCATGCCCCCATGCGCGCCAGGGGCTCCAGCACCCGCCTCATGGGGCGGCGGCGCAGGTACTGGTCGCCGGAAAGAACCGAGTAGAACCGCTGGGGGGCAAGAAGACCGGTCAGGAGCCTCATTGAGGTCCCTGAATTGCCGCAGTCTATGACATCAGTTGGCTCCGACAGCCCGCGAAGCCCTTTTCCAGCAATGCGCAGAGTCTCGCCGTCATCGTCGATGGCAACACCCATGGCCCGGAAGGCGTTCAGGGTGGCAATATTGTCCTCGCCCCGCAGAAAGCCGCGCACGGTTGTTTCACCGCGGGAAATGGAGCCGAGCATGATGGAACGGTGCGATATGGACTTGTCTCCGGGAACAGCGATCTCGCCACGGATCCCCTTGACCGGCCGAACGGCATAGTTCTGCACTAATAACCCCTTGGGTGAGATTAAGGAACTGCCTTTCCTACAATATTGAGTCTCTGCTCTCTTTCGATTCGCGGAAGAAGCGTTCGAGGGCAGGGCCATCAGCCCCTGCGACAAGTTCCCGAAGACGCGCAAAATACATGGCAAAATGATCCATCATTTCGATAACCGCCTCCCGGTTCATGAGGGCGATGTCCCGCCACATGGCCGGGTCCGACGAGGCTATTCTGGTAAAATCGCGAAAACCGCCGGCGGAGTATCTAATGATGTTGTCATCGAAGCGGTCATACCCTCCCACGGCATTCACCAGGGAATAGGCAACCATGTGGGGCAGGTGGGAGATGGCGGCCACCACCCTGTCATGCTTCTCCGTGCCCATAACCACCACTTCCGAGCCGGCAACCTCCCACATCCGCACGACCTTGGCAAGGGCATCGGGGCAGGTGCGCGACGTGGGGGTGACAATGCAACGTTTTCCAGAATAGAGCGAAGAAAACGACGCCTCGACCCCTGAATGCTCGGTGCCGGCGATTGGATGCCCGCCGACGAAATGGACTCCCGGCGGCATGAGCGGCTCGCAGGCGGAAACAATCTCTTCCTTGACGCTCCCCCCGTCGGTCACCACGCAACCGGCAGCCAGATGGGGAGCAATCTCGGCGGTAATGGCTGGTATGGAACAAACGGGCGTTGCCAGAAAGACGAGATCGGCCCCGGCTACGCCTACTACCGGATCAAGGGAGTACCGGTCAACGACCCCAAGTTCCACCGCCCTGCGCAGGTTCGCCTCACCGCGCCCGATGCCCACGATCTCGCCGACCTCCCCCTGCTCACGCAAAATGCGGGCAAGGGAACCGCCGATGAGACCAACACCTATTATTGCCAACCTATTGATCAAGGGCATGGCTCTCAACGGTTATTTCGCCCGGGGATAGGAGCCGAGGATCTTCACGAACTGGCAGTAATTCTTCAGTTCCTGAACCGCATCGGCCACCACGGGGTCGGAGACATGCCCGGACAGGTCGAGGAAAAAGATGTACTCCCAGGCTTTTTTCTTGAGGGGGCGCGACTCGATCTTGGAAAGGTTGACCCCCCGTTTGGCAAAGGGTTCCAGCATCCGGTGGAGAATGCCCGGCTCATCCTTTACGGAAAACATGAGGGAAGTCTTGTCGTCCCCGCAGGGATCGGCCATTTTCCGCCCCACCACAAGGAAGCGGGTGAAGTTGTTGACCTGGTCCTCTATCCTGTTGCGCACCACTTTCAGATCATAGAGCGTTGCGGCGAATTCGCTGGCAATGGCAGCAGCGTTGTAATCCTCACCGACGATCTGAGCGGCCAGCGCCGTGGACGCCACATCCACCACCGGCACACCGGGCAGGTTCTCTTCGAGCCAGTTGCGGCACTGGGCTATGGCCTGCGGGTGAGAGTAAACCTTCTTCACATCCTCAAGGCGGCCCGTGCGGGAGAGGAGATCATGGGAGACCTCCAGGAGCACCTCGGCGTTGATCTTGAGTTCGCTCTCCATGAACATGTCGAGGGTGTGGGAGACCATCCCCTCGGTGGAATTTTCAACGGGGACCACGCCATAGAGGGCGTGGCCCTTGCCGACTTCCTCGAAAACAGCGGGGATCGACTTCTGGGGGACCAGTTCCGCCGACAGGCCGAAGTGCTGCATGGAGGCAAGATGGGTGAATGTCGCCTTGGGGCCCAGGAAAGCAACCTTCATCGGCGCCTCAAGGGACAGGGACGCGGAGATAATCTCGCGGAAAACGCTTCGGACCGCTTCACTCGGGAACGGACCCGGGTTTTTGGCCGTGAGCCGCTCGTAGATCTCCCGCTCGCGACTCGGAGCGTGGAAATCGCGTTTTTCCCCCGCCTTGATCCTGCCGACCTCGATGGCCAGCGTGGAGCGACGGTTCAAGAGATCCAGAATCTGATCATCAATGGCATCGATATCGCGACGCAACTCTTTAAGGGTATCCATTGTGCGTATGGGACCATCCGGTGGGGAGTAAGCGGACAAGCCGTGGAGGGGGTACTGTATCGAAAAGGGGGCAAAAATGCAAACCTTTTCTGGTTTACACAAACATCATTTGAGGCAGACCTTCCGGACCTCGTAAATATCGGTAAGTCCCTGGAACACCTTCAAGATACCGTCCTGGCGAAGCGTAGTCATGCCTTCGTCCATGGCGAGACGCCGGATAAGCTCGGTTTCAGACCGTTTTTTGATGAGGCTCTTCATGCCGTCCGTGCATTCAAGCACTTCATGGATGCCGAGACGTCCCCGGTAGCCGGTCTGGCCGCAGGAAGGGCAACCAACGGCACGGGCCAGGACGAGTTCGTTGCCCACTAGGCCGGTGGCGGCAAACTGCTCTTCGCCGTATTCCTCGATAATCTCCGCCAGCTCCTGCTTCTCGGGGCGGTAAATCTCGCGACAGTCTTCGCAGAGACGGCGGGCAAGGCGCTGGGCGACAATGCAGATAAGGGAGTCGGAAAAGCTGAAGGGATCGAGCCCGATTTCCAGAAGGCGCGTTACGGTTTCAGGAGCCGAATTGGTGTGAAGCGTGGAAAGGACCAGGTGCCCGGTCAAGGAAGCCTCCACGGCAATGGATGCGGTCTCCTCGTCCCGCATCTCCCCCACCATGATGACATCGGGGTCGAGCCGCAGAAACGAACGGAGCGCCACCGGAAAAGTGAGCCCGATCCGCGGATTGATCTGCACCTGACGCAGCCCCTTCTGGGTAATCTCCACCGGGTCTTCGGCGGTCCAGATTTTCACCTCGGGGCTGTTTATCCGGGAAATTGCCGCATGGAGCGTGGTTGTTTTACCGCTCCCCGTAGGTCCCACCACGAGAACCAGACCGTACGGCTTGGTCACCCCCTCGCTGAAGATACGCATGTTCCGGTCAGTCAGTCCCAGCTTGTCGAAGGAGAAGGTCTCGCCGGTATTGACGAGCCGGATCACCACATCTTCCAATCCGCCGGCGGTGGGCATGGTGGCGATGCGAAGCTCCATGTCAAGGGGACCGAATTTCTTGAAATTGATCTTGCCGTCCTGGGGCTTACGCTTCTCGGCAATGTCAAGCTCGGCCATAATCTTGAGGCGGGACGGGATCGCGTATTTGTACCGGTACGGTATGCGCTGGTAGACCTTGCAGCGGCCGTCCACCCGCATCCGGACAACAATGTCGTTCTTTCCGTGGTAGGGCTCGATATGAATGTCCGAAGCGCGGCTCTGGTGGGCATCGAAGATAATCTTGTTGACGAGCTTCACAATGATGCTGTCCCGCTCGGATACTTTTTTGACTTCATCCTCGATGTCGGGTTCGTCTTCGACATTGGCGCCCAGGAGTTCCGAAATGCTCCCCGGCCCAATCTCCAGGTCCGCCTCATCAAAAGACGCTGCCGTGCCGGCAGAAGTGCGATACAGGCGCTGCTGCGCCTTGAGGATCTCACTCTCCGTGGCGATAACCGGAATTATCCGCGCCCGGATGCTTTGCTCGAAATCCTTGAGCTCCTGGAGTTTGATCGGATAGGCCATCGCCAGGGTAATGGTGTTGCCGATCTTGGAGATGGGAACGATCCGCTGTTTCTGGGCAAAGGAAGGATTTATGTAGCGGGCCAGTTCCGCTTCTATCTCAAGGGTATTGATGTGCACAAAAGAGAGGTCGTACTGGAGCGCCACGGCCTTGGCAAGGGGCTCCTCTTCCACGAAGCGGAGCTTGCGCAGCGCCCTCTCAAACGTAATGCCGTCACGTTTGGCAACGGCGCGGGCCTGGTCAAGCCGCTCCTGGTCAATGAGCCGCTCGCGCAGGAGGATGTCACCCAGCTTCTGGCGCTTGCCGGTCTGTTCCAGGATATAGGAAAGCTCATTTTCGGCAAGGAAGCCGAGCTTGCAGAGGAGTCTGCCAACGGGCTGATCGGGGAACACCTTCTGAAGCTCAAGGGCCTCCCGGAGCTGATCCTCACTAATCAGCCGATTTTCAACAAGTATCTCGCCGACCTTTTTGGCAGACATGGAAGCGGGGAACTCCTTTTAGTAGGAAATGACCGAATAGCCGTTGTAGTCGAGGATATCCCTGAAAAGCGGATCGAGCTCCACATTGGTGAGGAACACTGTTTCGCCTCCCGCTCCCTGGCCGCGCAGGCGTACCCCCGACATCCGGATGCCGTAGGGTGCATCCCGGTACTGAAAAAGGTCGTGCTGGGCAAACACGCCGGGCAGCCGCAGCCTGGAAAGGATTTTTTCCGAAACCTTACGGAAATCATCCTTCGGATCAAGGACAACGACGCGATACCCCCGGGTTTCCAGAAGCCTCGTGAGGGTATAGGAAACCGGATCGCCGTCGAAATAGCTCACAACGTAGCGGTCACGACCATCCTCGAAGTAGCGGTCGGCCCGCACGTCAAGCTTGAGCCCCCCGTCAGCCATCCCGTAAAGCTCAACACTGCGGTCCGCCTCGTAGCGGACATTGAGCGCCCTCAAAAGTCCATCAACCATCCCGCGGGTTTCATGGGCCGTAATCTGGTAGAGGGTCTGACCGCCACGCGGCGAGGCGCCCTCCCTGCCGGGGAAAGGCTCTACCACCTGGAACCCTTCGCGCCGGAGGAACTGAACCAGGGATGACGGCATGCCACGCCGGTACTCCTCGACGTTCATCAGTACAACGTCATGGCTCAGGACGCTTTCAGGAGTTTTCTCAATTTTGAAATCGGCATTAACTGTCAGCTTGGGATCGGCACCGAACGAGAGGGATACATTGTCCTCCACCGAATAAAGACGGGCACTTTCCAGAAGTGAAGCCATAAAACGCTTGCGGTTGCGGGGGCTCTCGGAAACGATGCGGACCGACGGGTCCTTCCCCTCGATGAGTGCTCTCACGAGAGGCGGAATCTTGCCTTCGGCATCCACAAGCACCCTTCCCCCATCGGCTGCCGGAAACGAAGGAAAGGATTCAGGATCCAGTGACAGGGAAAAGTTCGCATCCTCGATGGAAATTGGACGAGAATCAACCGGCTGGGAAGAAACGAGGCCGCTCCAGGCCTGACGAACTGCGTCAAGGTTTGCCGGCTCCTGATTATAGGCGAGACTCATCATCCGCATGGAATGGCCCACTGGCCTTTCGTCACCGCCTGCGACCAAAACTGCCGGCACAGGCCTGCCGTCAGCACGGCCGGACGCAGTATGAAGCCGTTTCGGCTGCACTTTTTCGGCAATGGGAAATTGCTCGCGTCGATGAGCCAGCGGAATGCGGAGCGACCGCCCCACCTGCAGCCTCCTGATGTCCGAGATCCCGTTGAGACGCTTCACTTCCGGGATAAGGGCTTCGGCCTCTGCATTGGAGAGGTCATATTCTTTCATGAGAATCTTGAAAATGTGATCGCCCGGCCTGACGGTATAGTCAGACATCCCGGCGGCAGAACTTCTAATTTTGCGAACAGGTCGCCCCTGCTTGTAGCCGGCGGACGGTTCAGCACTCTTGTCGAGCACATCAGGGTCGAGATCAAAGCGGGGATCCAAGGCACGCGCCTGCGGCGGCACAATGCAAAAGGCAACCGCGGCAACTGCTATGGCAACCGCTTGTCGAGTAGGGGCAGCTATCATTGCATCTCCCGTTTTCAGATATAAGTAATATCAAATATTTATAAAGGATGGGGAAATATTCCCCACCTGTCAATGCAGAATTCCGGATTTGTAATTCAGAAAACCGCCGACATCAGATCTCAGTCAAATGTTATGACTCCTCCGCGGATACCGCTTCCCTTGCGGTATAGAACAAGCTCTCCATTCCCTGCAACCCTGAGTACTTCCCTCCGGTATGCCCCTTTTTTCGACTGGGATAATACCGTGCGGGTCTCGCTTCCAGTCAGCTTTTTGACAATCGTTGCAATATGGGATTCCGGTATAGCTTTACCGTTCAGGGCAAGTACCTGAAGCGCTTTCAACCGGCCGTTTTCGCGAAAGATACGGTATTCCACCCCGTGGCCGCGGTAGCGCTCCCAGCCGGGATGGGTCTTACCGAATCCACGGTCCTTTCCGGACGCGGGAATAAATGAAGGGAGTCCAGCGGCAGGAGCAGCCTTGCCCACAGGCGCCGGCGCTGACGATTCGCGGTGCGGTTTTGCCGGACTGACCGCGGGCTTGGATGCAGGGTTGCCATTGCCATCTTCTCCCTTCAACAGCAGAATCCCCCCCACCACCCCACCGATGAGGAGCAGCACGATGGCGGCAGCCCACAGGGAAAGACGCCTCCCCGCCGCCCCGCCACGCTCCGTGGTGCGCGGGGGAACAGCATCCCGCACGCTACCCCCCAAAGGTGCATCTGCACTAAAGGAGGAAAGGGGCGCGACAGGCTGTTCAGCGGGAACCACCGGCTCCCGGTAAGGGGGAACGGGCGGCGGCGAAAAAGCAGGGATTGGCTTTTCGACACGAGGGGGCACAATTGGCGAAGAAATTACCGGGGAAGGAGACGAAGGATGCGGCTCCAATAAGGCAGACTGGGTGGTTACCGATTCTTCAATGATCGTGGCCATCACTTCGCTGGGCAGGGTACAATGCGATGGCACATCCGAAGCTCCGGCCTCTATACCCCTGCCAACCAGAACCGACTGAACATCATCCAGCGGGGCGTCATCCCCCTCAACTGCAGGAAATGGATTCGCCGTCGAATACAGCAGTTCTTCCGCAGGAGGTTCGAAATTGCCGGCGCTCTCCCACTCGAAAGGTTCGGATTCAGCAGAATGCGTCAGACCGGGGATAGAAGCATCCTCCCCATTGACCACAGCAACGTCTTCCGGTGAACCGGGTTGCTCAACATCATCTTTCTGCCAATGGCCGGGAGCAATCTCCATCAAACGCAACTTGAACTGTTCGTCAATTTCGTCCTGGGAAACCGAGAAATCAACTGAATAGTCGAACCACTTTTTCGCACCTTGCGCCGCCAGGGGCGCTGAGTGCATCAGCACAATACGCGGCGCCTCCCCGCGGAGGAGGGTCTTTATGTGACGCGCCACGGTTTCGCCGGAAATTCCCGTGATGTCTCCCTGAATGAAGACGGCAGAGGGCCTGTTGTCGAACACCTCTTTGAGCCCCTGATCGAAATCGTGTGAGAGTCTCATCCGGCCTCTGAGCTGAGGCTGAAATCTGGCAATGAGATCGGCGACCCGGGGGTCATCTGAAATGAAGAGGATGGTGATCATTAGTATTCCCTTGGAATGGGATAGTCACATGACCATGTTTTCAATGTCAACAGCTATCTAGATTATAAATCAGGCAAGTACCGACGGGAACTCTGCAATTTCAGGACCAATTTCGGAGCGTCATCAAAAACAGGGACTCCATGGCATCTCTATCACTATTAATTATAGCCGAATCATATCCTCATGTTCTTCATCATGGGGGTTTATGTGAATCATTACGTCCCCCACATTGGGAAACTGTTCGAAGATAAGCCTTTTGACCGTGGTGGCGATGTCGTGGGAGCATTTTACGGTCATGTCCGGATCCATGTCGAGCTTCAGGTCGACAATGAGATACTGGCCCGAACGCCGCCCCCTGATTTCGTGGACGTGTTCGACGCCGTTCACCCCCTCGGCCAAAGTCGTCAAAGCGCGGATAAAGTCTTCCGACGGGCTCCCGTCCATCAGATCGTGTATTGCCCCCGCCAAGGTTTCGTATCCGATATGAAAGATAAAGAACGCCGTAAGGCCCGCCGCCAGCGGGTCCATGACGCCTGCTCCGAGATAGGCCCCGCCAACGCCGATCAGCGTGGCTACCGATGTTACGGCATCCTTGCGATGATCCTTCGCCACCGCCGTCAAAGCGGGGCTTTCAAGGCGCTTCCCCCGTGAAATGGAATAGCGGTAAAGCCATTCCTTGACGGCAATGGTGCACACCGCCGCAAATACCGCAATCAGATCCGGGGTCTGATAGGTACGATCGACAATAGTGTGGATGGCTTTTATCAAAATACCGAAGCCGGTTGTGAAAATTACCAGAGAAACGATAACTGCCGCAATACTCTCCGCCTTGCCGTGTCCATAGGGATGTTTCGGGTCAAATGGTTGACGGCCGACTTTCAGAGCGATCATCGTCACAAGGATTGCCACAAAATCGCAGGCGCTTTCCAAACCATCGGCAAAGACTGCATCGGACTTCCCGAAATAGCCCGCAAGGAGCTTCATGACCATGAGCCCCGCGTTGAACCAGAACCCGACCGCGATTATCCGGTCAGCCCTATTGAAACGCTCTTCCCTCAACATTTTTCAGCACCTGTCCCCGGCTGCATAATATCCTTAAGATTCATTTGTAGATTTTTCCGGCCATTCCACTCGTTCCAGCACAGCGTAAAGGCGACATCCACGGCACCGGAAAGGCCGCCCACCTTCCCGGCAAGATTAAAACCGATAGCATCTAGCATCCCCCCGGGCACAGCAAAACGCAGCTTGAGATGATTGCCGCGGAGCGGTATCCGTTGTGCCATCTCCATACCCCGCAATACAAACAGCGGCTCAGGATTGCCGGCGCCGAAGGGTGCAAGGGAAGCTATGGCATTCGCCAGGTCCGGGGTCACTTCGCCGGGCAAAAGCTCCGCGTCCACACGCAGCACCGGCACAAGGTCTTCGGCAGACAATCTGCTTGCGGAAACCTCCTCAAAGCGGGCAATGAAACTTTCAAGGCATGCCCCGTCAATGGAAAGTCCCGCGGCATAGCGGTGCCCGCCAAACTTCACGAGGTCCCCGGCACAGGCATCAAGGGCATCGTAGAGGTTGAAACCCGGAATACTGCGTCCCGATCCGCGCCCATTGCCATCCTGAAGCGAAATGAGAACCGTGGGCCGATGAAAGAGATCAACCATCCGCGAGGCAACGATCCCGATAACTCCCGGATGCCACGCATCCGATGCAAGAACAATGCTTTTTTTGCCCGTCATGGCCGAATTGTTCTGAATCCGGTCAAGGGCGTCGGACAGAATCTGCCCCTCAATGGCCTGGCGTTCAGCATTGCTCGCGTCCAGTTCCGCGGCAATGGCCGCAGCACGGGCCGGATCTTCCTCAAGAAGGAGTTCTACCCCCCTCGCCGCATCCTCCAGCCTGCCGGCAGCGTTGAGCCGGGGGGCAAGCCTGAAGCCTACGGCGCCGCACCCCACGGCATCGGCCACACCAGCCACGTCCTTGAGGGCCTTCACTCCGGCACGGGGAGATTCTGAGAGTTCCCGAAGCCCATATTTCACGAAAATCCGGTTATCACCGGTCAAAGGGACAACATCGGCGATGGTCCCGAGGGCCACGAAATCGAGATATTCACGCAGGTTCGGCTCTCTCCGGCCTGCGAATGCCCCCTCCTCGCGAAGCCGGCCACGGAGAGCCACCATCAGGTTAAAAGCTACGCCGACGCCGGCCAGAGACTTGAACGGAAATGGACATCCGGGCTGGAGGGGATTAATGACGGCACAGGCCCGGGGGAGAAGCGAACCGGGGGTGTGGTGATCGGTAATGATCAGGTCAAGCCCCAGGGAAGCGCAAAGTTCAGCCTCTGCAACGGCGCTTATCCCGCAATCAACGGAGACGACAACCTGCGCGCGCTCGGCCACAGCCCGCAGCCCAGCCTCGGACAGGCCATACCCCTCTTCCAGGCGGTTGGGAATATGGTAGAAGCAACGCAGGCCTACCGCACGGAAAAAATGAATCAACAATGCCGTGGAGGTGACTCCATCCACATCATAATCGCCGTAGACGCAGACCGTCTCTCCGCGCTCCCGCGCCGCGCAGAGACGGGATACAGCCTCTTCCATCCCCTTGAGCAGAAACGGATTGCTCACATCCGTCAGCGAAGGGGAGAGAAAACGGCCGGCCACGGCACTGTCGGTTATCCCCCGATTTACCAGCAACCGGGCAATTATAGGTGAAACCGAAAGCTCCCGGGCAATCCTGGATACGGACTCCCGGTCACTCTCGCGAATCATCCTCCGTCTTTCGGCTACCGGTTTCATCTCTTCCCCCGCACAACACTACTAAAGAAAAAACCCCGCCGGAGCGGGGAATTCAATATCACTGTATCACTTAGAGAAAACATTACCCTGGGGAGGTGACGATTGCCCCATCCCCTTGGCCTCATCCAGCATTAACCGAATCTGTTGGGAATTCGGACTCATTGGATCGAGCTCCAGGTAGCGTTCCCAGTATTTCACCGCCTTTGCTGGCTGTTTCAGGTCGGCCATGTAAATGACCCCGAGATTGTAAAGGCTTTGCAAATGTTTCGGGTCTAGCTGCTGGGCTTTTTCAAAGTTTGCGATGGCCCTGTCGAACCACCCGACCCGCTTGAACATGATCCCCTGGTCGGTGAGCACATTGGCGTTGTTGGGATCGAGTTCAAGCGCCTTGCCGTAGGCATCTATGGCCTTCTTTGCCTGGTCGGTGTCGAAATAGTCATTCCCCAGTTGCACCCAGGCCTGCAAATTCTTCGGATCAGCGGCAACTATTTTCTCAGCCTCGGTGATGCGCTGCTGGTAATCCACGGGGGAACCGCCGCCGGCCGGGATTCCGGCGGCAGGCGGCGCCGCCTTCTGCTTGTTGGCTACCCCCGTCACGAGAACGGTCCCGAGGATGCCGACAAGAAGCGCAATAACAACATAAAGTACCGTTTCCTTGCTCATTATCGTCTCCTCCCGCCTTTACGCCTTGCTGGTCTTTATCCGGCGGCCCCACAACTCGACAATGGGGCTTGCAACGAATACCGACGAGTAGATACCAACCAGAATGCCGACAACAAGGGCAAGGGCAAAGTCGTGAATAACTTCTCCGCCGAAGAAGTAAAGAGACCCTGCGGCCAGAAATGTGGTAAGCGCAGTGATGATTGTCCGGGAAAGAACTTCATTAATGCTGAAGTTGAAAATCGACTCGAGAGAATCCTTCGTGTTTTTGTGAAGGTTCTCCCTGATACGGTCAAATACGACGACCGTATCGGTGAGCGAATATCCCGCGATGGTGAGAACAGCGGTAATGAACAGGAGGTTTACCTCTTTGTCCAGCACCAAGAAAACCGCAAACATCGCAAGAACATCATGGAGGGTTGCCACTAGAGCGCCCACCCCGAATTTGAAATCGAACCGCCAGGCAATGTAAATAACAATGGCAATCAGCGAAATTGCCACTGCGACCAGGGTGTCCTTGCGGAGCTTATCCCCAATGGCAGGTCCGATCTCCGTGGAGCTCTCCACAATGAAGGCATTGCCGGCAAACTCCTTCTGGAAGGCAGCCTGAATCAGCTCGGCGGCGTTGCCCTGGGGAAGCGAGGTTTTACCGATCTTCACCAGCAGCTTGTTCCCCGATTTGACTTCCTGAAGGTTGGCATCTTTGAGGCCGTGCTTTGCCAAAGCTGCCCGGGCCCGGTCGATGTGCACCGGCTGGGAGAACTTGAGCTGAATGGCGGTACCCCCGGAAAAGTCAATCCCCATGTTGGCGGTCCCCATTGCAATCCGGACGATGCCGATGATGCCGAGAATGGCTATGACTATAGATATGGCGAAGGAAATCTTCTTCTTCCCCATGAAATCAAAATGTGTCTTTCCGATAATTTCCATGGACTCCCCCTAGACGCTCAGACGCTTGACATGCAGGCGCGACAGGACCAGGTCGAATATCGACTTGGTGCCAACGAGAGCGGTGAAAAGGTTGATGATGACCCCCAGGCTCAGCGATACGGCAAAACCCTTGACCGGACCAGTACCGAACTGGAAGAGAACGGCCGCCGTAATGAGAGTCGTCACGTGGGAGTCCATGATGGTAAGGAAAGCCTTATCATAGCCGGCATCCAGAGCAGCCTTGGGAGGTTTCCCGAGGCGCAGCTCCTCCCTGATCCGCTCGAATATGAGTACGTTGGCGTCAACGGACATTCCTATCAAAAGAACGATGGCGGCAATGCCAGGCAATGTAAGGGTTGCTCCCAGGGCAGCCAGCGCCCCCATGAGGTAAACCACGTTAAGCACCATGCCGAAGTTGGCCACAATGCCGCAGAGTTTGTAATAGAGTGCCATGAATACAATAACGAGACCGATTCCCACAAGGCCGGCGAGAAGCCCCTTGTTGATGGAATCCTGACCAAGGGACGGACCGACCGTCTCGTTCTGGATAATCTTGACCGGAGCGGGAAGGGAACCTGCCCGAAGCACAATGGCAAGGTCGGCGGCTTCTTTCTCGGTGAACGAACCGGAGATCTGGGCGCTCCCCCCGGAGATCCGCTCACGGATAACCGGCGCGGAGTAGATGTTGCTGTCAAGCACTATGGCAAAACGCTTCCCCACATTGGCGGCGGTCACCTGGTCGAACAGGCGGGCCCCCGTTGAGTTGAAATCAATTGCCACATAGGGCTGGTTGAACTGGGAATCGATCCTCACCTGGGCATCTGTGAGAAGATCGCCGGTAATCATGGCCTTTTTCTTAACCACGAGAGGAATTTCAGTCACGGCGCCGGTCGTGGGATCGGTCTTCTTCTCCATGAGAAGCTCCGCATCCTCGGGAATGGTGCCCGGTGTCGCCGTCGCCGGGTCGATCCCCTCCTCAACAAGCTTGAACTCCAAGCGTGCCGTGCGGCCAATAAGCTCGATGGCACGCTTGGGGTCCTTGATGCCCGGGAGCTGGACCACGATATTGGTGAGCCCTTCCCGGGCAATGACCGGCTCTGAAACACCGAACTGGTCAATACGGTTTCGAATCGTCTCCAGGGCCTGGGCCACGGCGCGATCCTTGCGCTCCTGGGCTTCCTTCTCGCCCATGCGCAGCTGCATACTTACAAATCCGCCCTCATCATAGGGGGGAACAAGCTCAAGAGTCGGATATTTTTCCTTAACCATCTTCTGGACGGTGTCGGCGGTACCCCGATCGTAGAAGGTGAGCTGAATCCGGTCGGACGAGATCCGCCCGACCTTCTTGAACCGGATCGTCTTGGAGGAAAGGCTGTCCTCAAGATCGCTCGCGATAAGGTCGAGTGCCCCTTCCACCGCCTTCTGTATCTCCACCTCCATCACCAGGTGGGTCCCCCCCTGAAGATCAAGGCCGAGGTTGATCCTGTCCTTGGGGAGAAGCCCCGTCCACCAGGACGGAAGAGGTGAAACGAACGTCGGAGTCAGATAGAGGCAAGACAGAAAAATGAACAACAGTATTAGGCCAAAACGCCAGGTAAGCCCCTTTGGCATGCGCGAAACTCCTTTCAGACCCGGAAGGGCCTAGTCCTTCTTCAGGTTTGCGATGTAGCCTTTGGAGATTTTTATCGTTACTCCCGTGGAAATCTCAAGGAGAACGACATCACCGTCTATGGCGCTGACTTTACCATGAATTCCGCCGGCGGTAACCACCTGATCTCCCTTATTAAGGGAGTCGAGCAGAGCGCGGTGCTCCTTGGCCTTCTTCTGCTGGGGGCGGATCAGCAGGAAATAGAAAATGGCAAACATGAAAACGAGGGGCAGGATTGCCTGAAATGCGCCCATGGCGCCACCGGGCTGGGCTCCTCCAGGTTGTGCGGCCATGGCAAAAGCGACTCCGAACATTGTATAACCTCCGAACGATTTATAACTGGGGCAAAACCGATGGTTTCCCCTGTTTTATTATGGAGCAATCGCTACGATTGCCCCTTCAGCTCTCTCTTTGCGTAGAATTCACGCCGGAACTCGGCATACCTCCCTTCGGCTATGGCGGTCCGCACCTTTGCCATGAGGGAAAGATAGTAATGCAGATTATGATACGTATTCAGCCGGGAGGAAAGAATTTCCCCCGAGCGGTACAGGTGCCGCAAATAGGCTCTGCTGTAATTGCGGCAGACATAGCAGTCGCACTCCGGATCAAGGGGCCCGGTGTCCTCGGCATATGCGGCACCCTTGATGTTCACCCGCCCGAAGGAGGTGAAAAGCATCCCGTTGCGGGCGTTCCTCGTGGGCATCACGCAATCGAACATATCAAAGCCATGCCAGACGGCTTCAATAAGATCCTCGGGTGCGCCGATCCCCATCACATAACGGGGCCGATCATCGGGGAGCATGGGAGAGGCGTACTCCATCACCTCGTACATGAGCTCCTTCTCCTCCCCCACCGAAAGACCTCCCACGGCATAGCCGTCAAAACCGATCTCCCGGAGCTCCGCAGCGCTCTGCTCGCGGAGGTCACGGTACATTCCTCCCTGGACAATGCCAAAGAGAGCCTGGTCCTCCCTCGTTCTGGCATCCTTGCAGCGTCTTGCCCAGCGGGTGGTCATCTCCATTGAGCGACGGGCGTAGTCATGGGTGGCGGGATAGGGAGTGCATTCGTCGAAGCACATGGCAATATCGCTCCCCAGGGCCTCCTGAATTGCGATTGCAGACTCGGGAGTGATAAAATGATAGGAACCGTCCAGATGGGACTGGAACTTCACCCCCTCCTCGCTTATCTTGCGCAAATCGTTCAGGCTGAAAACCTGAAACCCGCCGCTATCCGTCAGGATGGGCCGGTCCCAGTGCATGAAGCGATGAAGTCCCCCCATTCGTCCAATCAGCTCATGGCCTGGCCGGATGTAAAGATGGTAAGTGTTAGCCAGGATGATTTGGGCACCTATGGCCGTAAGTTCCTCGGGCGTCATCGCCTTCACGGTGGCCTGAGTGCCCACCGGCATGAAAATCGGCGTCTCAATGGTTCCATGTGGAGTTGTCAGAGAGCCGAGGCGAGCCCTGCCATCCTGCTTTATGAGTTTGAAGTGAATCAAAATCCGCCCTGGTTTCCAGCGGCTAGCGGCTGACGGCTAGCGGCTTAATAGATAAACATTGCGTCGCCGTAGCTGAAAAAACGGAAACGCCGCGCCACAGCCTCTTGGTAGGCCCTGAAGAGAAGCTCCTTGCCGGCAAAGGCCGAGACGAGCATGAGCAGGGTCGATTGCGGGAGGTGAAAATTGGTGACAAGCGCATCCACCGTCCTGAACCGGTAACCCGGATAAATGAAAATGCCGGTTTCCCCCTCTCCTGCCGTTACGGTTCCATCATCGCCGGCAGCATGCTCCAGAGTGCGGCACACCGTGGTTCCGAGGGCAATCACCCGTCCCCCGGACTTCTTCCGGAAATTGACCGCAGCAGCAGTGGCGGGAGAAATACTGAAGCGCTCCCGGTGCATCTGGTGCTCCTCAACATTCTCAACCCTGACCGGCATGAAAGTACCGAGCCCCACATGAAGGGTCAGGGGAGCAATCTCGACCCCTTGCGCCCCGATTTCCTCCAGTAGCTCTGGAGTAAAGTGAAGACCGGCTGTCGGCGCGGCAACGGCCCCCTGGTGCCTGGCGAAAACCGTCTGGTAGCGCTCACGGTCGGCGTCGGCCGCACTCCTCTTTATGTAGGGAGGCAGAGGCATTGCCCCATGCAGCTCCATCCACTCGTCGAATCCGGCAACCGGTGTAAATAAAAGGCGCCAGGTATCCCCTTCGCCACGTCCCAGGACTTCCGCCGTCACCCCCCCGGGGAGCAGAATGCGGGTTCCGGTCCGCGACGGCTTGGAAGAGCGGAGAAGACACTGCCACTGCTCTCCTTCTGAGGAAAGCCTCCGCTCCAGAAAAACCTCAACGCGGCCACCGCTCTCCTTGACGCCGAAAAACCTCGCCGGGATCACGCGGGTGTCATTGACAACCAGCAGGTCGCCAGGGCGAAAAAGCCGGGTAATTTCCCGAAAAGGAAATTCTCCGATCTCTCCACGCAACCGGTCAACCGTCATGAGGCGGGTTGCGTCACGACGCTCGAGCGGTTCCTGGGCAATCAACTCCGGAGGAAGGTCGAAGCTGAAATCGTCAACGCGCATCGACACCCTGCCCCGGCTGAACTTTACCCAGCAATGCACCGGGATAGTAGTAGGCAAGAATCTCCCGGTAGGAGAAACCGTCGGATGCCCGTTGTTTTGCTCCCCACTGGCAAAGGCCCACCCCGTGCCCATATCCGGTGCCCGCGAAATGGACCGAATCAGCCGCAAGCCTGACCGTAAAATTGGTGCTCTTGATGGCGGTATAGCCAACAATCTTCCGGAAGTTAACCGCCGTCACGACCGTCGCCCCCCCGGCAGAGACAAGAGAAAGGTCGACGAGCCTGCCGCTGTCGTTCCGCTTTCCCTCACGAACATCCCGTAGCCCCGAAACCTGGACGCCCCCCCCTTTGAGAAGCGTCTCAAGTTTCCGGAGAGGGACAGAATATTCCCAGCGGATTGCCGGATTTGTGGCGCAGTATGCGCAATCCACGCTTGAAAGATAGGGAAGGCGAACTCCCCATACGTTCTCCGGCACCTCTGTGCGGCCGCCGCAGTTGGAATGATAGAATGCCTGGATAGGCTGCCCGCCATAGGCAAGTATCTCTCCCGCGGTTTCATGCACTCCCCGGGCCGCACGGCTATCCTCAATCTCGCACCCGTCGTAGACCTGGTCCAGGACCGACGACTCCAGATGATACAAGGCCCCCGCACGTGCTCTTTTCTGATAGTAAGCGTAGGTTCGCGCCACCACAGCCTGAGCCTTCACTGATTCGATGGGCCACTGGGACGAAATCTCGCAATTAATGAGGCCAACCAGGTAATCCTCAAGCGGAAGCTCGTTCACGACCAGAATCCCCTTGTCAAAGGGGATGATCTCAATGGCGCCACGGTAACGCTTGCCGTTGACCAGCATGGTGGATGGCGAGGCAACGGTGAGCCGGTCAATGACCTGTCCGCTTACGGAAAGATACCCTCCTGCGCGCCTCACTTGCGCGGGAAAGGCCAGGCGAAGCGGCTCACCCCTCCCATCGGCCGCAAGCAGACCGTCACCATCGACCCTGACGCTGTCAGCACCCTTGATGAGGGCAACCCGGATACTATCCTGCCATGGAAGAGGCGCAGCTGAACCGCTTCCCGCAATCAGCAGAATAAGAGCTGCTATGGCAAACAGATGCCTCACTGTGACGGGACAACCTTCCGATTAAAAACTTTCGGCAACACCGCTAAAAAAAACAAAGAGATGGAAGAAGCATCCCTTTTGGTATACAAAACTTGGCAACTGATTTGCTTAACCTTTATAAAACATGCACATTGACCCATGTCGCAACGGATGGTAATCATAGGTGCAGACCAATTCAATGTCAAGCGTTTAGGGGGCGGAACCCGCTATTCATGCCGCTTTGTACAGGTGTACCCATCGGCGGGCAAACCACTTGCAACAATGCCTCAAACGAAGGCGGAAGGCTTCCATTTTTTTGACGCATAACGCCATAAGACCAACTGGGGCAAATACTGCACCGTTGGATATCGGCCTCAGCACAGGGCATTCGGCAAGTTGACCCAATGAATTCACTCAAAGTTAAAATACTCGGGACGATAACCCTCATTGTGGTTGTGCTCGTCTTCATTGTCAACCTTCTGGAGTACCAGCACCAGAAGCGACTGATAATGCAGGTCTCGGCCCAGAATGCCGTCCTTCTTGCCACTACGGTCCAGCACACCATCGAGAATGTGATGATGAGTGGCAGAACCGATGAGGTTCAGCATATTCTCGCCCAATTGAAGAGCAGGGAAAGAATCCGGAACCTCCGCATTTTCGACGAAAGAGGTCTCATTCTCAACTCCGCCATCAGTAGGGAAATCGGTTTTCAGGTCACCCCTGACGAGCTCGAGATGTTTAAAAACGGCAAGCAAATTGCCATAACTCCTATCACAACCCCGAACAGCGATAAGATTTTCAGGAGCATCGCCCCTATCTACAACAAGCCGGCCTGCCACGCCTGCCACAGCGCCGACACCCCACTTCTCGGAGCCCTGGAGATCGACCTCTCCATCGACTACCTGCAGTCGTATCTGGACCAAGACAAACTTTTCATGACCATATCGATGGTTGCACTGGTTCTGCTCATCCTCCTTACGATATTCATCTTCATCAACACGTACGTGAACCGCCCCCTGAACACGATCTTCTCGTTAATGCAGCGGGTTGAACAAGGCGATTTCAACGTGCAGGCCGACTTCAACAGCAGTACCGAGATGAGCGCCCTTGCCAGGAATTTCAACATGATGGCAAAGAAACTCCGCTACTACATGGATACCGCCGTAAGTCACGAACGCGAGTTGGCCCTGACCCAGTCGAAACTTGCCCACCACCACGAAATGCACCTCATGAACCAAAAACTCGAGGATCAACTCCGGGAGATAGAGAACCTCAACGTCAGCATGGAGGAGAGAATCGAGGAAATCGAAGAGGCGAACTACCGCATAGCCGACCTGGCAAGCGAACTGGAAGACAAGAACACCAACCTGGGTAAAGCGGTGGACCGACTCTCAACCCTGTACAAGGTCGGGCTTGCCGTCAACTCCACCATGGAAAGCGAAAAGATTTTCGATCTTATCGTGGAAACGACTGTCAAGACGCTAAAGGCGGAGATCGGTTACATCATCCTCTACAACCCGTCGGGACAGGACCTCCACGTCACCACCCTCAAGGGGCACGAAATCCCCGATGAAGCCGCCACTACCATGCCGATGAAGCCTTCCAGCGTCTCGACATGGGTCATCGAAAACCGCACCCCTCTCCTCATACCCGACATCAACGAATTCCCCCAGTTTGACCGTTACAGCGCCCTGGGGTACGAACGGAAGAACCTGATCTGCGCGCCGCTTCTCGTCAAAGACGAAATCATCGGCACCATCACTGTTGTCAACAAGCGCGACAGCTCCACCTACAACGCCGAGGAACTTGAACTCCTGGTCACGATCGCCGCCCAGGCAAGCATTGCCATCAAGAACGCCCAGCTCTATGATGAGCAGCAGTCCACCTACCTCCACACGATTCAGGCACTCGTTTCCGCCATCGAGGCAAGCGACAGCTACACCCGCGGTCACTCGGAACGGGTAACCCGGTACTCAGTGGAGCTGGCCCGAAAACTTTCCCTTACTCCAGACCGTTTCAAGGTAATAGAGCGGGCCGCCATTCTCCACGACATCGGCAAGATCGGCATCGACCTCACCCTGCTCCACAAAGAGGGGGAGCTCTCGCCCGAAGATGTTCATGCCCTTCAGCAACATCCTGTCATCGGCATGAAAATCCTGGAACCCATCGATTTCCTGAAGGATGTGCGGATCTGCATCGGCCAGCACCACGAGCGCTTCGACGGCAGAGGTTACCCCAACCGCATCGCCAAAGAGAAAATGCTTCTTGAATCACGCATCCTGGCCATAGCCGATGCCTTCGATGCCATGACCTCGGACCGCCCTTACCGCAAGGCACTTCCGGTTGAAGCGGCGGTCAAGGAGCTGCTGGACCATGCCGGCAGTCAGTTTGATCCCGAGCTTGTGCCGCACTTCGTCGAACTCATCGAGAGCGGCATCTTCGGTTTTTCCTTCAACCGGGAGAATCTTCCCCGGGAGTCACGGAAAGTGGTCCCCATCAGCGGCTACAGCGTCCGCACCTTTTAATCCGGCCACCCGGCCCGTTATCCGCATTACGATTTGCTCCCTCCCCTCCGCTCATGGTATAAAGGCTCCCTGAGCCGCAACGCACCGACGCACTACAAATCACCTGTTCAGGAATCTCCATCGTGCCGGACCTTCTTACCGTCAGAGGACTTACCACCCGTTTCCGCCTTGCCGAGGGGGACGTTCATGCAGTGAACGGCATCGACTTTTCCGTTGCCGAGGGGGAAACGGTTGCCGTAGTTGGAGAATCGGGATGCGGCAAAAGCGTCACCGCGCTGTCGCTTCTGCGCCTCATTCTCCCACCGGGAGCAATCGCGTCCGGCGAAATCATTTTTGAGGGGCAAGACCTCCTCCGCCTCAGCGAAGACGAGATGCGGCGCATCCGCGGGAACCGGATCGCCATGATCTTTCAGGAGCCGATGACCTCCCTTAACCCGGTTTTTTCCATCGGCAGGCAGATTGCGGAAGGGTTGATCATTCACCGTGGTCTCTCCCGGCATGAAGCCCTTGAGGAAGCAACAAAGCTGCTGGCCCAGGTGGGGATACCCTCCCCTGCCGATCGGCTCAACGATTATCCCCACCAGCTTTCGGGCGGAATGCGCCAGCGGGTTATGATCGCCATGGCCATCGCCTGCAAACCACGACTCCTCATCGCGGACGAACCGACCACTGCCCTTGACGTCACCATCCAGGCACAGATACTGGAACTAATGGACCGGTTGCGGGAAGAAAACCGGATGGCGCTTCTGCTCATCACCCATGACCTGGGCGTAGTGGCCGAGCGGGCCGATCGCACCCTCGTCATGTACGCGGGACGGATCGTGGAAGAGGGACCGACTCACGAACTCCTCTCCTCTCCCCTCCACCCCTACACCGAGGGGCTGCTTGCCTCCCTCCCCCAGCGAAGCGAGCCGGGCCGCCCACTCAAGACAATACCCGGCCATGTCCCAAGCCTTCTGGAAGAGATCCCCGGCTGCGGTTTCTGCTCCCGCTGCCCCGATAAACGGTGGGAATGCGGCCACGAACAGCCACAACTCAGGGAAATCGCGCCGGGGCACCGCGTCCGGTGCTGGAAATACCGATGACAACTCCCCTTATCGAAGCTGAAGATATCGCAAAGTCCTTTGCGGTGAGGCCAACTCCCTTTGCCCCCCGCAAGACGCTTAAAGCCGTTGACGGGGTGACGCTACAGATCCGTCCCGGCGAAACCCTGGGGCTTGCGGGTGAATCGGGATGCGGCAAGTCCACCGTGGGAAAAATCCTGATGGGACTCCTTGAACCCGACGGCGGAACCATACGCTTTCGGGGCAAGAATCTGGGGGATGCGTCGAAAGATGAGCGTGCGGCCTTCCGCAAAGAAGTGCAGATGATCTTCCAAGACCCCTTTTCATCGCTGAATCCGCGGATGAGAGTCGGAGAGATCATCGGCGAGCCCCTTGCGATTCACCGCCTCGTGCCCAACGGGGAACGTCGCGGGAGGGTACTGGAACTCATGGGAATGGTGGGGCTATCGGCAGAGCAGATCAACCGCTACCCCCACGAGTTTTCCGGAGGTCAGCGGCAGCGGATCGGCATCGCCCGCGCACTGGCGGTCTCCCCGCAACTGATCGTTGCCGACGAGCCGGTATCGGCCCTCGATCTCTCCATCCAGGCACAGATAATCAACCTGCTGGACGAGTTGAAGAAGACCCTGGGGCTTTCGTATCTCTTCATCGCCCACGATCTCTCCGTTATTCGCCACCTGAGCGACCGGGTGGCGGTCATGTACCTGGGGAGAATCGTCGAAACCGGCCGCAGCGACGATATTTTCAACCGGTTCCGGCACCCCTATACCGAGGCGCTTCTCTCGGCCGTTCCACAAGTGACCTCCACACCTCAAAAGAAACGGATCATCCTGAACGGAGAACCGCCCACCCCCCTCGACCCGCCGCCGGGGTGCCCCTTTCATCCCCGCTGCCCCTACGCGGAGCCGGTCTGCGCCACTACACGCCCCCCCCTGGAAGAGAAGGCTTCAGAACATCTGGCCGCGTGTCATTTCAGCAACAAACTGTTTTCCTGAATGGCACCTTTTCCTTGACAAGCGTGGTTTGGGACAATATAAATATATCTGGATTATTATTAAAAACAGGAGCGGTGCACGTTACAGGATAACGCCACGGCCCCGCCCCACAGGACTGGACTCATGGACTTCGACGTCAACAGGAACTTCTCTGATGAAGCTGAAATCTTCAAGGTGCTCGGCCATCCGGTCCGTCTCAAGATCGTAGCCGGCCTCTGCACAAGGGAATGCAACGTTAAGCATATATGGGAATGCCTCGGCCTTCCCCAGGCAACCGTTTCCCAGCACCTGGCACTCCTTAAGAACAAAGGGATAATTGAAGGAAAGAGGGATGGGGTGGAAGTGCATTACACCGTGGTTCATCCCCTGGCAAAGAAGCTCATCGCCGTTCTCGGCTAACCGGCTCCACCCATTCGACAAGAACCAGAAATCCCCTGCCACGGCAGGGGATTTTTTTGCGTCAATACCTTTCAACAGCCTTTTCAGGGCACCTTAACTCCCACCCCATAGATAACTGAATATGTGGCTGGTATCCCGTCGCCGTCGCCGAACAGTTCCCCGTAAACCCGCATCATCTCCACCATCACCCGCCGCTCCGCAAGCCCCCGCGAAGGAAGTGGCGAAGCATTGCCGGCGCCGGCCCGTTTTACGGCACGAAGGAAGATGGGCACATCGGGATGGCGCTCGACCTCATCCTCGCATAGGACGCGGCAGGCCGCGAATCCGGCCCGCGTCATCGCAGCACTCACTTCATCCACCGGGAAAAAGCGCTGGGTTCGGTCCTCTCCGGCACGGCCAGATGAAGCCAGAGCAGCACGGTACGAAGTTTTCAGTTCATGGAAAGTGCCGTGGCCGAAAAGGGCGAAGGCAAAGCGCCCTCCGGGCGCGAGCACGCGCCATGCCTCCCCGAAAGCGTTATCGAGGGTGGTGAGCCACTGGAAGGTGGAGGCGGAAACGACGCAATCGAAGGCTTCCCCTGCAAATGGAAGGTGTTCCGCATCGGCTACGGCCACCAGGCCCCGCCGGCCGAGGCGCTGCCGGGCCACAACCGCCATGCCCGGAGCCAGATCGATGCACGAGAGGAATGCATCCGGGTAGCGATCAGCCAAATGCCGCGCAAGAAGCCCGGTGCCGGTTCCCACGTCGAGAATCCGCGAAGGGGTCTCCCCCTCTTCGGACATGATATCGAGAAGCCGGGCCACGACCCTCTTCTGGACAACGGTATGATTGTCGTACTCGCATGCCTGGCGGTGGAAGGATCGCTGCACCTTGGAACGGTCAATCACGGCCGATCACCCCGGCAATGAATTCACTGAGCTTACGGTTGAACATCTCCGGCCGCGAAAGGAACGGTGCGTGCCCCTCCCCCATTACGAGGAACTGCGCACCGGGTATGGCATCTGCAATATGGCGCCCGGCGTCGGGAGAGCAGATTGAATCCCGCTCGCCGTGAATTACGAGAGCCGGAGAGGTGATGGAGGGAAGGATGGAGCGGTGGTCCCCTTCGGCAAGGGTTGCCAGCGCGGCCTGAACCGCTGCGGGATCCGGGAGGGGCCTGGGGACGACGATATCCCGGACGATGCCCTGGTACTGGTCGCGGGTAAGCTCGCCCTCGGCAAACATCCGCCGGAAGAATGCGCCCAGCGTCCCATCGTAATCACGCTTGAGACGCAGGCCGAGCCCTCGGGCCTCAGTGGCGGGAAGGCCATGGGGCCACCCATCGGCAGCGGTGAATTTTGGAGTTGCGGCGACGAGAACAAGCGCAGCGACACGATCTCCCAGCAGCGCGATTGACTCAAGTGCAACCTGGGCACCCATGGACCACCCCACCAGGGCAGCACGGCGGAGCCCCAACCGTTCAAACAGGAGAGCAACATCGGACGCGAAATCGCCAAAGGAATACCCCGACGCGGGGGATGATTTCCCGTGCCCCCGCAGGTCAAGATTGATGACGCGGAATCTTTCCGCGAGGGGGCGCTGGTAAGCCCATACGCTTCCGGACATGGCCCAGCCATGGATGAAAACGAGCGGGAATCCCTCACCCGCCTCCTCATAATGGAGCTTGACATTGCCGGACGTTTCCAGAAACGGCATAGGTCAGACGACCTCCAGTTCGCGACCGATCCTGGCCATGCGCTCGAGGGCACCGGCAAGGTCATTTTCCGTGTGGGTCGCCATCAGGGTGCAGCGGAGCCGACAGGTCCCGGCAGGCACCGTTGGGGGCCTTATCCCCTGGGCAAAGACCCCCTCCTCCAGAAGTCGCGCCGTGAACGCCATGGTCTGCTCGGCCCCCCCCACAAACAGAGGGACAATTTGGGTTTCGCTCCCCATGGTGTCGAAACCGGCGGCACTCAGCCCTTCGCGGAAAAATATGGCATTGCGGTCCAGTTGCTGCCGCAGTGCTGCCCCTTCGGGAGAATCGATCAAATCGATGGCGGCAAGGGAAGCAGCCAGAACCGCCGGGGGAAGAGACGTTGAAAAGATGAAACTGCGGGCGTGGTTAGCCAGGTAGTCGACGATCTCCTCAGAAGCGGCGGCGTAGGCGCCGAAGCTGCCGAGGGCCTTGCCGAGAGTCCCCATGTGGATATCGACCGACTCCAGGACCCCTTGCACTTCGGCGCTCCCCCGGCCGGTAGCGCCCAAAACCCCGGTACCATGGGCATCGTCCACCATGAGAAGAGCGCCGAATTCCCGCTTGAGTTCCACCAGCTCCCTAAGGCGGGCCAGGTCTCCATCCATGCTGAAAACACCGTCGGTGACTATGAGGCGGCGCCCGGCGGTCTGGTGCTGCTCCAGCAGACGCCGCAGGGCGGCAATATCATTGTGTGGATAGCGGACCATGGTGGCACGGGACAGGAGGCAGCCGTCCACGATGCTGGCATGGTTTAGCCGATCGGAGAAGACCACGTCCCCCTTCCCCGCCAGGGCCGGGATGATGCCGCTGTTGGCGGCATAGCCGGAGTTGAATACCAGTGCGGCCCCGGTCCCCTTGAAGCGGGCGATGCGCTCTTCGAGAAGGGCGTGGAGCTCCATGTTGCCGGAGACGAGCCGCGAGGCGCCGCTGGATGTGCCGTAGCGCTCCACGGCGCTGATCGCCGCCTCGGCCAGGCGCGGGTGGCCGGCCAGTCCGAGGTAGTTGTTGGAGCAGAGAAGAAGCGAATCCTTCCCATCCACGACAACCCTGCTCCCCTGGCTCCCGGCAATCCGGCGCATCTTCCGATGAAGCCCCCGGGCTTTCAGAATCTCCAGTTCTTCGGCAAAGCTCTTCGACACTGTTTCTCCTTTCAGCAGATACCTTTTGTAACACATTCAAACCAAAACCGTCAACCTGGCCATCAATGCAGGTTGACGACTGCAAGGTTTACTTGAGAGGGGCCGGCATGGTATAAATATTTATTGTGTCGAAGGAATTTTACTTATCACCGGTATATTAGTGAATAAAAACAGCCTCTCCCGCCGCTTCGTCATCCCAGATATCCATGGGTGCGCCCTGACGCTGGATCGCCTGCTCCGTGAGGTCATCCGCCTGAAGCGCTGCGACGAATTGTACCTTCTGGGGGATTACATAGACCGGGGACCCCGCAGCCGTGAGGTTCTCGACATCCTCATGGGGCTCGTCATGAAGGGATATCGGGTTTTCCCTCTCAGGGGAAATCACGAGGAGATGTTTCTCAACAGTTGCAGCGACCGCGATTTCTTCAGGATGTGGATCCTGAACGGCGGCCGCGCAACCCTTGACAGTTTCGGCGTGGAGGACGCCTGCGACATTCCCCTCAAGTACCGCCGGTTCCTGGCCGAGATGCCCTATTACCGCATTCTTCCGGACTTCGTACTGGTGCACGCAAGCCTCAATTTCGACATTCCCAACCCCTTTGCCGATACCGAGGCGATGCTATGGAGCCGCTCCCTGGAAGTCCGCAAGGAGCTGACAGGCGGCCGTCGCGTCATCGGCGGCCACACCCCCATGAACCGGACTGAAATACTGCGGGGGCTCGCAACCGACCGGATAGTCCTGGACAACGGATGCGCATACCCGGAGAAACCCGGCATGGGGTGCCTCGTGGCACTGGACATCGACTCCATGACGCTCTTTTCCCAAGAAAATATTGGCTAAAGTTTTCTCATTTTTCTCCGATACGATTGCTTAAGAGCCATCGATAAGGAGCCTTTGCAGCGTGCATGCTCTTTCAATGAAAAATCTGACTATTTTTCTCATTCCCACAGGGCTCATCATAGCAACAATCTGGTTTTTTCCCCAGGTGGCCATGCTCCCTTCGGGGAAGCTGGCACTTCTCCCTTCCGCTCCTTACCTGATCATTGCCATGGGACTCCTGCTCTCGCTCTATTTCCACCGCGGGAGACCGTTCTTCATGTTTCTCGTGCTGTCCGCCGTTTACTGGAGCTTTCAGGGGCATTTAAGAGGAGCGCCGGCGGGAATAGCCGCCACGGTGCTCTTCCAGTCGGCCTGCGTTCTCGTTCCGCTGAACATCGCCATTTTCTCCCTCATGCGCGAACGGGGGATCGTCACCGTTGCCGGCCGCCTCCGTTTCACCTTTCTGGGGCTCCAGGCCCTTTTTGTGGGATGGGCCGTTGAGCCGGGACATGTGGCGGTGCAGCAGTTTCTCGCTTGCAGGTTTACGGAGAACCAGATCCTGGCCGGGCTCATCCTTCCCCAACCGGCACTGCCGGTCATTGCCCTCGGGGGGATTGTGGTTGCGGCGAGGGCCATCAAGAGCCAATCCCCCATCGACGCCGGCCTTCTGGGGGTCATGGCGGCCTTCACGGTCGCCTGTAACGGCATCGCAACCGACCACCTCACGCCGGTTTTCATGACTACGGCAGCAGCCATACTCACCCTGGGTGTTCTCAAAGACTCATACAATATGGCCTTCAAGGACGACTTGACGGGGCTGCCTTCACGCCGGGCACTCAACGAGCAGCTCACGTGGCTCGGCCGGCGCTACACCGTTGCCATGGTCGACGTGGATCATTTCAAATGGTTCAACGACACCTACGGTCATGACGTAGGTGACCAGGTTCTGCGGATGGTGGCGTCAAAGCTGCGCAGTGTGGGGTCAGGCGGCAAAACATACCGCTACGGCGGCGAAGAATTTGCCATCCTCTTCCCACGCAAGGGTCGTGACGAGATTATCGAAAGCCTGGAAGAACTGCGCCGGACCATAGCGGACTACCAAATGCGCCTGCGCAGCTCCGATCGCCCGAACTCGCCAAAGGAGGGGAAAAAACTCCGCCACGGGTCGAGTCGCGGCAACAGCACCGTTTCGGTTACCGTCAGTATCGGCGTATCCGAAAACAACGGCGACCGCCGGCACCCATCCGACGTCATCAAGGCAGCCGACCAGGCGCTTTACCGGGCAAAGGGGAGCGGGCGCAACCGCGTCTGCTCCTGATACCGCCGCTCACTCCGTCGATCCCCCCCCCTTGCACTAGTCCCCCTTCCCGCTATACTTAGTCCGTCGACATTATTCACTCTGCACGGCATTGCAAGAGCCAGGGAGGACACCATGGGAATCAAGCTGATCACACTATTGACGTTGGCATCATTCACGCTGGGTGGAATTGCCGGGTGCGTCACCGTACCGAAGGAACATGAAGGAGCGGCGAAAGGGGCGGGGTACGGCGGCGCCGCCGGTGCCCTGGCAGGAGCGATTTTGGCAGGAGAAGGGTCGCGGACCAAGGGGGCGGTGCTCGGAGGGCTGGCCGGGGCCCTCATCGGCGGAGTCATCGGCAACTACACCATCGACAAAAAGCAAACCGCTGAAGAAACCTCAGCCAGATACAATGTCCAACCCTCATCGGGAACCATGGTCCGCCTTGAGAACGTGTCCACCATCCCCGCAAGCGTCAAACCCGGAGAAAGGGTGGAGGTCCAGTCAACCTACGCACTCCTCACTCCGACAACCAGCGAACAGGTGGCGTTGACCGAATCCGTCGAGATTTACCATGAAGGCGATCTCGTCGGCAATCCCGAGGCCATGGTTACCCACAGTGGCGGCACCTACACCTTCACCATCCCCATTATTCTCCCCCAGGACGCGAAGCAAGGGACCTACAAGGTGATTTCAACGGTGAAGACCGCCACGGCAAAGGATCGGCGCGAAACCAGCTTTACGGTGCGGTAATCTGCCGGAAGACAACAAAAAAACGGGACCCGGCAGCGCCATGCGCCGGAGTCCCGTTTTTTATGGCTAAACCGTCGAAACCCTTAGTCGTACTCGTATTCCTTGCCCCACCGGTCTGTGAACGTTATGCGACGGAGCCGGTTCTGGGACATGATCTCGTCGGTAATCGTTTCGGCCTCCCCCTCGGTAAACCCGACGCTTGGGCGCACCCCCATCCAGTGGGTCGCGTCCGTAGAAGGGTTGTCAAGGGGACGCGGCACCGGCGGCCCATGCTTGTATTTGCCATTGAGAAAGAGAGCCGCTTCGTACTGGCGCGGCCGTTTCACGAGGCGCACATCCACCAGGAACCCGTTCTTAGTCTCTTTGGACAGTATAGAATCCAACACATCCATATCCCGCGGTACATCTGAAAATTCTGGCATACCTTCCCCCACCGTTCGGTCTGATAACTGGGAGGCTATCGCCTCCCGTGGTTAACTATATCGGGTTACGGCCCATTTTCTTGAGAAGAAATTCGCTCGCTGCCTTGTCTACGGTAAGAATATGTGATCTGAGCCAATCTATGAGTGTCTGGTTTACCCTGAGGACAAAGTCCCGGGACGGTGCGGAGGTGGCTATTTCTTCCTTCAACAGGTTGATTCGGTGCAGGAAACCTTCGTGTTCCCGTCGGTGTTTTTCATAGTCCGGATAGCAATGCTCCCGCTGAAGCCCCTCCTCAGTGGCAAAATGGGTCACCACATAATTATCAAGAAAGTCAAGCATGGCCAGCACCTCTTCCCGTTCCCCGCCGGCAACACATGCATCCAGAAGCTTCTCCAGTTGCAGGAAAAGCGATTTGTGCTGACTGTCAATTTCATCGATACCCACTGTCAAATCATCGGTCCACATGCGCTTCTCCCCAGGTAAAATCGGGCTCTGAACGCCCCAACCAACTCAAACAGCAAACTATGGGCCATAATTCCGGGGCAGACCAAGTAGTGAGTCAGCACCGTTCGAACATCACGAAGCCGGCGGCCGGCACTGTCACCCGGATCGCCAGAATGGCGTCATTAACCCGCCGGGCAATGGTCTTTCCTCGAATCTGGGTCGAATCGGTTGAATACAGGCAGCTGAAGCGATCCCCTTCCCGGTGGAGGCTCCCGTCAACGAGAACCCAGGCGGTGCGCGGAGCGTCAACATCGGTATTGATGGCAAGCACCATCTCCTCGGTATCGAAGATGCGCGACCAGGGGACCACCGAGCGGATTTCTCCCCCAATCACGTAGGGGAGGCCGAAATTGACCCCGTCCCCCGAGATCTCGCGCAGATACTGGCGTCCTCTGCGCAAAGGCTGTTTCTTCCTGCGCAGGGCGAGAATCTTCGAAAATTCCCGGTAGACCGGGTTTTCCTCGTCAAAGAAGTGGACCCCTCGGGTGCGGAAAGCTCCGAAGGGCCCTCCGAACATGCATTCGCGGAGATACCGGTCATCGCCCCCCTCGCCGTCGAATGACTGCTCTGTGCCATAGTAGATGCAAGGGATGCCGAGGGTTGTGGCGTTCAGAGCCAGGGCATTGAGTACGAGCCTGCGCCACATGGGGGCACCGGCACAGAATCGCTCCTTCTTGGCGCCGCGGCAGACCTGGTCGTGGTCGTCGATGACCGTCACCACCTTGTCGCGAAACCAGACGTGGGACTCCTTGCGTACCAGGAGCGAGTTTCTGAAGAGATCGAAGTAGTCAAGGGGGTTCGTCCTCCCCTTCACCAGATCCTCAAGCCGCAGCGGGATGTCGTCCACACCGAGAGCTGCGTTGAGGCCGGTGGTCTCGAGGGTCTCGAACGCATTGGCGCGGCCGCCGGTGATCTCTCCTATGAGGTAGAAGTTCTCCTTGCCGATGGCTTGGGCATACTCATGGATCACCGAAGCGAAAAAGCGGGTCGCGCCGGCACCCATGTGCTTTACCGTGTCAATGCGATACCCGTCCACGTCGGAAAGGGCAATCCAGTACTTGTAGACGTCGCAGAGCGTCAGGAGCGCCGGCGACGGGCGGAAGGAGTCGGCCTCCCCATCCCCCAGATGGATATCCTTCAGATCAAAGAAATCCCCCTCCAGGTATTCGTGGTAGCGGTCCCAGTCCCGGATGTACCCCTTGCGGGTGAAGGCATCGAAACGTTGCAGCTCCCGGGGCCAGAGGGCGCCGTCGGGCCAGGAATCGGTGCCGGCCTCGGTGTCGATGGGGCCGAAGGGAAGGTTCGGCGTTCCGTCGGCAGCACGAAACCCCTCCACCGGATAGACCGTCGCACCATCATAGGGGGTATATCCCCGGTCATAGGCAAAGACATTGCCGGCATGGTTCAGGATGATGTCGAGGATAACATAGATGCCATTGGAGTGGGCAACGCGAACCAGCTCCTGCAAATCACCGGCGGTGCCGAAGTGCGGGTCCACATCGAGGAAATTCTGAATGCCGTAGCCGTGGTAGGTGGAAACGAAGGAGCACTGCTTGAAAATTGGACTCACCCAGACAGCGGTCACGCCGAGCCGCCGGAGATACCCCATTTTCCCCGTGAGCCCTTTAAGGGTTCCGCCGCACCAGGAGTTTCCCGCCTCGCGCCAAACGGACGCTTCGGGTTCGGTGCCGATGGCGTTTCCCTCATCGCCGGGCCTGAAGCGGGGCGTCCCCCCTTTCCTAACCAGCCGTCCCCTGTTGTCGCGGCAGTCGGTTTCCTTGCCGTCGGAAAAACGGTCCAGCAGGAGAAAGTAGAGCACCTGGTCCTCCCATGCCACGGGCGAGGGATGAAAGGTGCGGCTGGCGAGGCTTTTCAGGTCCAGGTCCCTGACTGACTGCGGTGCCGTCATGGCTGCCTCCTCTTCCTAAGCGGAAGGGGCACCGTCACCGGTACCCCTTCTCGTGTCTGCTAAGAAATCTTCAGTACGATCTTCCCGAAATGTTTATCCTCTTCCATCATCCGGTGGGCTTCCACCACCTGGTCGATGGTGAACACCTTCTCGATGATCGGGACGATGGTCCGGTCGGCGAATTTCGGCAGCGCCGTCCTGGTGAACTCGGCAACGATATCGCCCTTGTCCTTAACCGGCCGCGACCGGAGCACGGAGCCGATGATCTGCTGACGCTTCACCATCATTAGGGCCAGGTTCAGCTCGGCCTTGATGCCGCTGATGACACCGATGATGACCAGACGCCCGGCGTAGGCCAGGGAATTCATGTTGGGCGCCAGGTACTTGGCCCCCACATGGTCAAGGATCACATCGGCACCCTTCTTGTTGGTGAACTCCTTAACCGTCTCGGAAAAATCGGGGGTCTGGGTGAAGTCGATGACGAGGTCGGCCCCCAGTCCCTTCACCCGCTCCATCTTGCTCGGATGGGAAGTAACGATGATCTTGGTATTGGGAACAAGGGCCTTGCAAAGCTGGAGACCGGCGGTATTGACCCCGCCGCCGCCGCCGTGGAGGATCACGGTATTGTTGTCCTTGAGGCCGCCAATCATGAATACGTTGAGGAACGCCGTAATGCTCGATTCGCAGACGCAGGCCGCTTCCTCAAAGCTCATGGTCTCGGGAATCCGCATCAGATGGCTGGCGTAGGCAACGGCATACTCGGCATAGGCGCCGCCACCCACCAGGGTCATGACCCTCTCGCCCACCTGCCAGCCGGTCACGCCGGGCCCCAGTTCCTCGATGGTGCCGGAAACCTCAAGCCCCAGGATCTCCGAATCCCCCGGCGGAGGCGGATACTTCCCCTCCCGCTGCACAAGATCCGGGCGGTTGATGGAGGTGGCCACCACCTTCACGAGAACCTGTCCCTCAGCCGGCTTCGGCTTCTCAACCTCCCCCACCGTGAGCACATCAAGACCGCCGAAACCCTTAAGCAGAACAGCTTTCATACGACTTTCCTCCTTGCATGGATAGGTAACGAAATCAATCCGGCAACTCTAGCGAACCGGGAAGATTGTGTAAACAGAAAAACCGGTGGGGCAAGCCCCCGTTCTGAAGACTTCATGGTTGTCGGGATAAGGCAAGGGCAGTTATCCAGGAAGCTGTCAACGCAGGCTAACCCTTGATGCGGAGGACGGGAATCTTTGACAAAGCCCGCCCCCGCTTGTCCGGATCGGCATTGAGTTTTACCGAATCCATCATGAAGCCGACGGTTTCCACAAAACCCAGAGCATCCCCCACCACCCGGGAGCACTCCGCCGCGTCCGCAGGCTGTTTCTCGGGAGAGTAGACAAGCGTTGAATTATCCACCGTCAGGCTCCATGCCACGTGGACCCGGAAGCGCCCCCCCCGCTTGAGGGCGACGATATAGGCACCGCATGGCTGGGGAGGGCGTCCTGCGGGGGTAATATTCACCACGTTGAGAGAACTGTAGATTTCAATGACTTCCGACGGGTTGCCGCACTCAATCATATCCAGCGCCTTGTCGAGGTTGAACCCCACGCCCGCACCGGAATTCCCCTCTCCACCTGGGGCACCGAAGGAAACAAAATCATCCCCCCCACCCATGAAGCTGAAGGGATCGGTTTCTCCCTCTTTAAGGGCCTCCTCCACGGCAGAGGCAACCTCATCGCCCCACTCGCCTGAAGTGGAAACAGCCGGCGGCGCTGCGGCAGCAACAGGCGCAGGAGGCCGTTGTTTAACGGGTTCTTCTTTGACCGGCGCCGGCTTAACCGGTTCTGCCTTATCTGGCACAGGTTTGACTGGCTCATCCTTGACATTTTGCACGCGCCCGTGGCGCGACGGAGCGGGGGGTTCTGCCGACGGAGCCAGGCGGGTAACTTCCGCCTGAATGGACGAAAGACGGGCGGCGGCAGACTGCTCGACAAGGGTCTTTTCCGCCACAAGCCTCTCCACTTCGCGCCGAAGAGCCGCCACCTCCGCCTCAGCCCGCGCCAGCGCTTCGGCCATCTCTCCGCCGCCTCTCCGGGAAAGGATCTGTTCGACGGCCTCCCGCTCAGCCTCCAGCACCTCAACCTCGGCGGCCAGGGCAACGAGCCGCTCAACCGCCGACTTGCGGGCTTCCTCCTTTTTTGCCTGTTGCTTTTCCAGCAAAGACTCCAATGTGGCGATGTCCTTAGCGGCCCGTTTCCCGGACGCCGACATCTCGGCGGTAAGCCGCTCCACCTCGGCCTCAAGCTCTTTGACCTTGGCCGCCCTCTGCTCCTCAGACCTTGTCCGTTCTTCTGAAAGTGATGAAAGCTGCGCCTTGAGGGATTCGACCCGTTTGGCGGCAGCGCGCTCCTCTTTGTCCCGTGCGGCGGTCAGCTGTGCCACCTCGGCACGAAGCCGATCCTCCTCCCGCGCAGTTTCCTCTCCGGCTTTGTCCTTTTCGGCCTTAAGCCAGGTGATTTCGTCCCGGAGAGACGCAACCGCCGCGGAGGCACCCTTTCCCAGCGACTCCAGCTCTCCCTTAAGGCGGTCAACCGTCCCCTTCAGGGGGGCAGTCGATTTTTCATGTTCGCGCTCGACCTTTTCTTTTTCCTTCGTCAACCGGGCAATCTCGCCTTGCAGCTCCTCCTCCTGGACCGCAAGGGCGGCGTCCTGCGCCTGCCGTTCCGAGACCAGAAGATCAATATTTGCCTTGAGCGCAGCAAGCCGTTCCCGAGATTCCCGTTCCGCTTCCGCCTTTTCGGCAGCAAGGCGCTCGGCAAGAACCTTAGCCTCATTCTCGTCCCGGGGAGATGGCTTCGCCTCACGCGCTTTCTCCACGGGAGGAGCCGACCCCTTCTTCTCCTCCGGAGGAACTTCCTTCGTCATCTCTCCCGGGGAGGGCGCGGGCACACCCGGCGGCGCTGCCCCCTTCGGTGCTTCAGCGCTCACCGGCTCAACCGCTGATGGACGACGAATTACCGGGATATCACGAATGACGACCTCGCGCATCGCCTTGCCGTAGTTGAGATTCACCTCATGCAGCGTAAAACCGAGGGAATTAGCAAACGCAAGGCCTTCCTTGAGCAGCGGAAGATGCCCATCACCCTCCCCGGCACTCTCCGGCGCGGTAAATACCCATCTCCCCTTCCGGTCCGCATGCTCGAGAACAACATAAACCCGAATCACTCCCTTTCGCTGGATGACGCAGACATAAGCATTGCACGGACGAGGGGAAAGACCTTCCGGGGATACGGTCAAAGACTCCGTTGAACGATGGATCGCGACGACATCGGCCTCATCGGCTTCGACAATAGACAGCGATTGATCATAAGCAAACATGACAGACCTCTGAGACGTTAGTTTCGTACCATTTTGTCTATGGAGAACTGCAGGAGGGATAATAACACCATGGCGGGAATCCCACCTAGTACACTCTACCCGATTTTCCAGCTAAGGCAACCTTAGATTTTTGAGACATGCCGGGGGGTTAAAGATGATATGCAGGCGGGAATATTTTTAACGAAGCAAGTTACGGAATTTCGACAAGCAGGCTATCACCCGGCAACGTCTCGAGCTTTTTCTCGATGGCGGCGCAGAGTATTATCTTCCCGTCGTAGGATGAGTCACTCTCATTAACAATCATGACCGGGAAAACACCGACAGACCCATTGGCCCTGTTGGTGAGTTTCAGCTTTTTAAAGGGCTCGCTTTTATAAAAGGAAGAAATTTGCGTGGCGGTGGCCGGTGTCAATGCTGCCATGCCAAACTGCTCGAAGGAGCTCCCCTTTGTCCTGTCGGCAAGATGACACACCGGCAGTTCCAACAGGTGGGAGACCCCGGCAACACCCTTTGACTGGGACGCCTGGGGGGCCGCCATGCATGACTCGAGCTTTGCTTTTGCCACGTTCAGGGAAATGGTCAACTCCCCGAGGTTTACCTTTTTGGTGCAGAGCAGCAGCACAAAGGCATCATGGAGGGGCTTCACGACGATTCGCCCGTCCCCATAGCGAAAATCAATGAGTTCAGCGGAACCGGCAGCACTCACGACCCCGTCGGCGGGATCTGCAACGGCAGAACAGACCTCCTCGATAATTGCGGTATCGAACAGGGGAGGAAATGCGCAGGCCACGGGCACGCCCCCATGACCGCAGACGAGGCTTCCGACCACGCCGGGAACAGCATTGAGCTTTTGGAGAATTGCGTCCATGTGAATCGTCTATCCTCTACCAGTCCGCTATTTCCTGCTCCCAAAGGAAGCACGGATATCCGACTCAACCTGGGTGAGCGAGCTTTCCTGCTCAACGGAAATGGAAATATAGTGGTTCTTCGCATCAAAGAGAAGTTGCTGTTCCCCTTTAGCGTGCGCTGCCGCAGATTTTACTCCACCGAGGCCGAAGATGTCCCCCAGCCTGTTGCCGAGACGCGACAGGTAGCACCCTTTGGCGGCAAGGGCTTTAGCATCGTCGCTCTCGTCCTCGACCGGGGTGCCGTCCTTCCTGAGGAGCACTGCGTACTCAACACCGGCGATTTGGAGCAACCGTTCCGCGATAACGCTCATCTTGCGGGGCGCGCCACCATCAGCCCCCCCCCTGGGCCGCATCCCCGCATTTTCCTCATCCATGATGCGGTGGGCTTCAATAAGGAGATAGCTGACACACTGCTGAATGGACCGGACGGTGGTCGTCACCTTCGGCTGAATGGCGAAACGCCCGCCGGGCCAGCGGAGAATCTCGTAAAGCGCCTCCTCGCCGGCGGCCCCGTCCTGCTCTGCATGAATGATGTCGCCGTCACGGAAGAAAATCATCCCCTTCCGTTTACGGTACTCCACCGAAATGGCGCCGGAGAAGCGGTTATGCCCCTTCAACTGGATTACGTCGCTGAGCGGAAGACCGGCGATGGAGCCTTCGAATCCTTCAATACCCTGTTGTGCTGATCGGTCCGCCATTATTTTAGCCATCCTCTTACCCACGTAGATAGCACAACCAAATGCATACATTGTGCCCTTAACCAAGGCTCCTGTGGCACCCAGCCACCCCGTAATATCGGCACCTACTGAGTAAGGTCACCATGGCAGGTCGTGCAGTTGCGGTTGGGAGTGACATCATATCCCCCTGAACCGTCAGGATTTAATCCATGGCAATATAAACAGGGGAAAATACCATTAGCTGCAAATATTTCATCATATAAATCATTGTTATGATGAGGGTCTTTGATCCCAGAACCAAGAGGTGGAACAGTACTCCCCGTCCCTGGAATCCCATGGCATTTTAAACAAGCAGTCTTGCTATCCCGGATAGACTTGGGTAATGCCTTGTGCTCTTGGTGGATTGGTGCGCCATTTTTCTTGCTTTCAACAACATTATTAACGAAGGCCAGAAAATCCGGATCTTCCAGATGGCTTTTGCGGCCGGCGGTTGACATCCACGTCTGGATGGGCACCACCGGCGGACGCCCGTGACACGAATAACAGAGGACAGGGTATTTGACTGGGTCAAGTACATGACAGCTCAGACAATCCGTACCTTTGTAGCCTTCACGGAAACCCGCCAGCGTTGGGCCGTGACATATACGGCACTGGGTTACGTTTTCGTTGATGATCGCCTGGCCGCTGCTATACACAGCAAAGCCGTTAGAATCTATGGTCGGTATTTGCTTCGTAGTATCAAAATTGAACAGCGAATCCCGGTGGTACGTAATCCACACCGCCTCATGGGCCTGAGAAGCTTCCGGCGCGTCTGAATTCGATGAATTCATGCCGCCGCCGCACCCGCCAAGCTGTATCACCGCAACCGCCACCATGGTAAGCAAGGAAATTCGCATACTGACTCCGCGCAATAGTCTCATTCCGCTACCCATGGCACGGCCGGCACGTCTGCGACGACTGGGGATTGCCATGGCAACGGTAGCAGGAGGTGGGGTCGAGGCGGCCGTCGATGCGGTGACGGGAGAGATATTCGCCCCGGTGCTGCATCCGCCGGTAGTTTTCCGTCTGGTTCTTGATCGACGGTCTCAGTTCCGTGTGGGTCACATGGCAGTCGTTGCAGAAGCTCTGTTCGTGGCAGAGGGCACAGATTCGCTGGTCCTGGTAGGCCACCAGGCGATGGGATTCGGTGAAGAGCGGCGTATGGTTGTAGCGCTCGAAGTCCACCGGCGTTTTCTTGTAGCCGTGGCACTTGGTGCAGAACTCCCGGCGTTCGCCCAGTTCATAAATTTGCGGATGCTTGGCCGGCAGGCGGTAGGCCGGAGTCGAGACACACGCCGCAAGGAGCGTGGCCAGAAGCCCCACCGCAAGAAATGTCAAAAGTATGCTTTTTTTCATAATAGGGTGCTCCGTCCTCAGCCGTCACTTGCCAAAGGCGTAGGAAGCGGCAAGGGTGCCGCGGTAATCCTTGTCGAAATAGGGATCCCGACTATAATCCAGGGAAAGCTTCACGTTGAGGGATTTGTCGAGGAACTTCCTTCCCACGCCGAACGAAGCGAAGAAAGCACTGTCTTCGCCGTACATGCTCCAGACATCTCCCTCGTCATAGTTCACATAAACCACGTCCGCCGTAACGAAGAGCGGGGCAATATCCCAATAGGCGTAGGCCCTGCCGAGATAGTACCGGTTCTGGGCCATGTCGCCCTCAACCCGGCCGAATTCGCCACCCACCTCGGAAAATATCTTGCGCCTGATGGCGGTCAGCACCGTGTACATATTGGCGGAACCGTAGCGACTGTCATACTCGTAATGCTTGTAGCGGGCTCCGAATTCGATATTTTCCGCAGGGTACCAGAAGGCCTCGGTTCCCGCGATATCCACCTTTTCCCCAAGCTGGGACATGTAACGGAAGGGTGCGGAGCCACCGGCCCGCCGGTTGAGAAAATCCTCGTACCGGTAGCGCTGATAGAATGGTCGAAGCTCAAAGGCCTTGAAGGGGAGCCGCAGCTCGTAGGAATGCTCTCCCCATCCGCCGGTGACGAGATTGTAGGTTGTATGCCCCGCAAGGGTCATATTTGCGGGAAGGAGCAGTGTGGCATCGGCCCCCACAAGCTGTTCATCGGTGGAACCGTGATTCAGCGTCTGCTTGTAGGCCAGTGCCACGTCGTAGCGGCCGGGAATCCCCTGTGCAACACGGGCGCCGTAGATCCAGTCGCCCCCCCTCCCCTTTTCATCCTCCAGGTTGACGGGTAGACCGGCATAGGCCGAAGCGGTAACCGTGGGCAGCAGATCGGTCTTCGCGTAGAGGCCGTCGATTGCCTCCCGCATCACCCCCTCGAAGATGTACTGACGCCCGGCGCGTACCTGGTAGTCACGGTTCTTCGGATCCAGGTAGTCAAGATACGCATAGAGGAGTTCTCCGTCGGCGGTATCATCGGCATTGCCGAAGTCATCCCGCAGATTCGCCCGTCCCCATCCGTACGCGTGAAGCGACAGGCCCGGAGTTTTCGGAGCGGTGTAATCAAGCCGGAGAAACTCGTAAAACGGCAGAAGGGAGCGTTGCCGCCCACCGCTGTCATCCCGCTCGTAGAGACGGACGATGGTGTCGGAGGTGATGCCGAGATCGGCGGCAGCACTCGTCGCCGGGGCCATAAGTTGCGCGGCGGCCAGTATCGACACCCCTAAGGTAAAGCCTAGCTGAAGCTTCACGCATCCTCCCTGAAAGAAAATCATGAATCAAATAGCAGTGCGGGGTCCCCCTTTACCGAAGAAGGCCCCCGCGAGGTTTGCCGTCAGCGCTGCCGCACCGGTGGGTTGTGCGCATCCTGGTGGCAGGTCAGACATTTCGGGAACCGCTCGTGGAGCGGCTTGCTGTGGGGCAACCCGTGGCAGTCGGTGCACTGTGGGATGAAGCCGTGCTTAGTGTGGCATGCGGCGCAGTTGACCTTGGCGTGCCGACTGGGGGTCTTGGTCCAGGTGGCGTATATCTCGGCATGGCAGGCTCCGCAAGTGCGGGCGCCAACGTCCTTCTTGTAGTTGATTTCCTTCGGCTTGTGAACCGGATGGCACTCGCTGGCGCAGGTCTTGAACTCCTGTCCCTCGTAGTGGGGCTTGTGGCACATATTACAGGACGGTATGAAGCCGTGGCGCGTGTGACAGTCGCCGCAGGAGACGTTTGTATGCTTGCTGGGGAACTGCTTCAGTTCCGCCGGCGGCCCCGCGTGGCAGGTGGCGCAGGATGCCAGGAGCTTCTGGCTCATGGGCATGTTCTTGATTGCGTGGGGATTTGTATGGCATTCGGCGCACTGGTTGAATATCTGGGCGTGGGCAACCGTTGCCGGAGTGTGGCAATCGGAACACTTGGGCATAATCTCGTCCCAGTTATTCTTCCGGGGGCTGTAGCTATGGAAACTCTTGTGACACCCCTGACAGGTGAAGGTATGGCGCCCGCCTTCCTTTTTGATGTCCTGGAAAACGGAGGGGTGGCACTGTCCACACTGGGTTGCCGTGAGGGGAGGCGGATCAGATGCGAACATCTCCGGCTGCTTCGGTATCTGGACTGTCGCCACCGGCGTACTCGACCGTTTTCCCATCTCAGCCTTGACTGCCGCCGGCTCCGCAGCGGTCGCGATTCCAGCCCCCGCCGAGATAACCCCCAGCAATGCAGCTCCAAGTATTAACTTACCAAACCTGTACAGTCCCTGTCTCATCGGATATCAGTCCCTTTCTGAGAGATTCCGGCCCCCTCATCCCACAAAATTACCGATTCAGGCGGGTGAATTAGCGCATATTAATAGCCCTCAACCTGCCGGAATGTCAACCTGAAATCTGAAAATCTTCCACCATGCGAACTCCGGAAAGTGTCGCAGAGTCAATATAATAAGCAATTTTAACCCTAAAGAAAAACGGCGGGCTGCCGATGAATTATCTAACTGGCTTATTATTAGTTTCATCCCGGCAATGGCACACCGATTTTTCCGGCAGGGCATCATGGCGATCGACACCATCTATAACCGCATACTCGGCTATTTTGAAAATGAGGTTGCTGCTGCCCGCAATCAGCTGGAAACGGGTCAGTTCAAAAGCTTCAAAGACCAGGTCATTGCCGGCCGGAAAATCTCCAACGCCCTGGAACTCCTTGCCCCCTACGTGCGGCAGGATAAACGGGCACGACAGCTGGTAAAAAACGGCGAAGCCGTAATCCGCGACCTGCTGTCGGTCCGGAAGGTCATCCAGAAGCACAATGACTCGCCCCAATGCCGTCAGTTACTCCTCATCTGCCAGGTGATGGCAAAGCGGTCCTATCTCCAGTAGGTGTCCGCCCCTCTCCTTCTCCAACGCCCTTTAACGGCCAACGCTCGCTTTCAGACCTTCCTGCAAGGTCGGATAGAGCAATGTAATCCCCAGTTTCCGGAGCAGCTTTGCATTGCCCATCCGCCGCGACTCGGTGACGTATGAGAGCATGAGAGGGGTCATGACCTTTTTTGCCTCCTCCATGGTCACCTGACGGGGACGGGGATAGCCCAGGGCGTCGGCGCAGGCGGTGAAGTACTCGGTCATGGTGCCGGGATTGCCGTCACTCACATTGAAGATGTCGCCGTTCTCGCCCCGCTCGGCGGCGGCCAGGCAAATTCGGGCCAGGTCCTCCGAATGAATGCGGTTGGTGAAGGATGCCTCCTCCTCCCGAAGTACCGGCTGGCCGCTTGCCAACTGCTGGAGCGGAAGCCGCCCCGGACCGTAGATGCCCGTGACCCGCAAAACGACGGTTGGAACGCCCCGGTCCTCCCCCCAGGCACGCACCGCAATTTCGGCATCGTAGCGCCTCTTCGCCCTCGCAGTCTGAGGATTGGCGGGGGTCTCCTCGGTGACCGACCCATCGCCGCAGTCGCCGTAAACGCCACTGGTACTGAGATAGATTACCTTTGCCGGCTCGTCGCCCGGCCTGATGGCGGCGCAGAAGGCACGAACCCGCGGTTCGGTTATCCCTCCACCGGGCGGGGGGGCAAAGTAGAAGACAACGGCATCCCGTGTGGGGAGACCTACAAGGGATGCGGCATCGTCCAGGTTCCCCTCCACGGTGCTGATGCCCAGATCTTTCAGTCTGGCGGCGCTTTCCTCCGAGCGGACGAGTGCCGCCACCTCAGCCCCCTCGGCCATGGCAAGCCGTGCCACCCGTCTCCCGACATCTCCGCACCCGATTATGAACACCCGTTTCAAGCTCGTCTCTCCCGTTCCGGTTCCGCGGAACCAACACCCATTCACGAACTAGCTCTAATAGCACCCACCATGGAACCATGTCAATACGCACGACGATTCAGCTCTTCCTGAAGGCCCGTCTCACGGGGAGTTTATCTGCCAGCGAAGCCAGGAACGAACCTAGTCGGCTCTGCTGGGTTAAGCGCCGGCGCAAGGCTATTGAGTAAGATTTCTGTTACGACTGTCCGGCTTATGACGTTACCCTCATGATACCGAAAGAACTTCACGCCGTCCATAAATGCACTCATTTTTAAACACCGAGGGGGGGCGATACATCCGCCCCCCCTCGGTTTCGCTGTATGTCGCCGGCGCACCCCGCTACGGCAGGTACTCCCGCGTATTGTACTGCTGCAGGTAGAGCTGGTGCTCCCCGTCGGCGGGATAGGTATCCGGCGGCGCATAGGGGTAACTTTGCATGCCGTGGTACGGTATCGGCTCCACTTCATTGTTGTTGTCGAAGACCTTGTAGTAAAGCTCCCCCTTCAGCACTAACCCGCGCTTCATCCCTTCCGCAGGCTCTCCCGGCGACGGGAATCTCAGCTCCAGAGCATCGCCGTGCCGCATAATCACATATTTGTCATCGCGGGCCGCCAGGAGCTCGCCCACATCCCCGAGGCGGGTGAACCGCCCGTAGCCGAGGGCCCCTGGGATCAGGGGAAGATTGATGTCCTCGGCAATCATCCGATGCTGCATGGTGCTCATATCCCTGACCGCCCGTCCCTCCTCAAGCAGAGTGCCAGCCGAATGCTGCAGTTCGCGCACCGTGACCACACCGGGGGCAGAATCATCGAGGCGCACCCGGTCCATCAGCCAGCGATTCGCCGTGCGCACCCCGACATGAACCCTTATGCGGTGATCCTGGCTGAGGAAGCAGTTCGAAAGATCCACCACCATGGTCTTCAGGTCGCCGGCAGGAGTGCCGAAGGATTTGACCTTGGCCCAGTTCCCGTCTTGATCGACCACTTCCACAAAGGGCTGAACCATCTGATTGGTGACAAATTTCTTCACCCCGTAGACGGACCAGCCGTCGATCAGCAGCTTGGCATATTCGGGCCGGGCGATGGGGCCGAAGTCCAGGGTGTAATAATCGAGGGAATCGTCTGCCGAAAGGGGCGCCGGGTTGTCGTCCACCGCGGTGAGCCGGCCGAGGATGTCGTTGCCCTGCTTGTCCGTGGCCGACAGGGGGAGGACCGGATTCCGCACCGTGTAGATGCGGAAAGGATTAACGTAGCCGTAGTGGTAGGTGTTCTCTCCCCCTGACGTTTCGATCTGGTACCCCTTGGGATAATCGACGGCCAGGAGCCTGATCTCGTCGAGATAGGATATCTCCGGCAGCGATTCCCGGACTTTCACCCGATACTCGTTGCTCCCGTCGGCCGCCAGGCCGTAGAGGACGGTATAGATCGGCTGGAAGATCCCCACGTCCTTGCGCAGAGTGGGAGAGCCGAGGCCGAGTACCGGCCCCTGCAGGTCGGTCACATAGCGGAACGATGAACCGTCCGAAGCGAAGACCAGCGGGCAGCTCCCGCTCCAGCAACCGCCTCCGTCGCCGAACGTATCCGCCGCCGACCAGGAGATGGCATCGGGGTGGATGGTGTCCCGGGCCAGCACTCGCCAGGTGAAATACCCTTCGGGGGGCGCCTGGATTGTCAGGCTGGTGCCGGCCTGCCATCCCTGCAAGGTGCCGTTCAGTTCTACATTATAATCCACGGGATCGGCATCGGGCGCTGCCACCGCTGTCCATTCAAGTACGACCGGCACCGGATTGACGCAGTCGCTCGCATACCCACGGCTGCCGGGATTGACAATGGTAGAAGCGGGCGGGGGCAAAGCGGTGGTCAGCCGGAAGGAGCTTACGGTTGACCACGCCGATACCGCCTCCGGGTGCTCGCCATCCCGGGCCTTGACCCGCCAGTACCAGGTATTTGCCGTCGGCAGGGAGGGGGTCCAGTTCGTCCCGCTGATCCAGCCGGAGTTCTTCCTGTTGATGCTGTTAAAGGCGCTCGTCGTGTCCGCTTCCGCGTAATATTCGACGGGGCCGTTATCGGGGATGTCCTGGGAAGCGCTCCACTGGAGGGTGGCGGCGCAGGAGGACGAGCAGAGCGCATCGGCCCGGGGCTCGGGCGTTGGGACGGTCGGCGGGATTGATATGGAGAAGGACTGGTCAGCCGAAGCGATGGAGCGGCCCGAGTAGGAAACGGAGCGGACGCGGTAGTGGTACGCGGTGTGATTTTCGAGATTATTCACCACCTGGACATGGTTTTTCACCAGGTCGGCCGTTCCAGCCGTCGATCCGTAACTTGCCGTGAGTCCGTAATCCACATAGGTATTGCCTGCAATATTGGTGTTCCAGCTGACGGTGACCCCCGCACCCGACAGATAGCTGGCCGTATAGTTCGAGACTGTCGGGCCGCTGGCTATGGTAATGGGGGGCTCGTAGGCCCATGGGGTCACGACGTTCCAGCCCTGGTCGTTCACGTTGCCGGTGTTCCCTTCATGGCAGGAGGAGGGATAATTCCCCGGGCTGCTGTCACCGTAGCTGCTGTAGCTTCCGGGGAAGTGGCCGCTCCCCTCCCCCCAATCGCCCGAGCTTGATCCCTGCAAAACCGGAGCGTAGTTCAGCCCAAGACGTCCCTTGTGCTTGTTATCGAGGCAATTGGTCACCATGAGGCGGGGGAGAACCCCGTTGGTGTGGGGGCTGTGGCACTTGGAGCAGGTATAGGTATGCTTGATGGTCCCGTTGGCGGTTTTCCACCCCTTCACCGCTTCGTGGATCCGGTCCTTGCTCTTCCAGGTGTGGGTCACGCCGTCCGTCAGGCTCCCCTTGCCGTGGCAGCTGAGGCAGAGTCCGGCAAACCGGGAGTCCGGCTCTCTGATTCCGGCGGCAACCGCATCGCTTGGCCGTGCACCGAAACTGTTCTGATCGATGCGATAGGGGGAGGTACTGTACCAGCTCCTGGCAATCTGGGGGGAATTCCACTGGGGCGCGGCATCCTCCCGGTAGGGGGAGGTCACCCAGGTTCCCTTGAGCAATGGCACGGCGTATTGCATGTCGCCCCCCAGGGTCGGACTCACGCCATGGGGGTCGTGGCACGGGGTGCAGAGGCCGTTGATGCCCGATGCCGGCGAGGCTGACAACGGAGCGGAGGAGCCGAAATGCCCTCCCTTCACCAGGCTCTGCTGCTTATAGACATACCGCTGTTTCGAGCCGTCAATTCCCGATGTCATGAAGGGAGAATCCCAGTAACCGAGGATCGCCTGGCTCGCGCCATAGGTGGAGGTGTAACCCCAGGGAGTCGTGTAGCCACGGAAGGCAAGGGCCTGTTTCGGCGTTGCACTGAGGTGACAGTCGAGACAGAGGCTGGCGCCGGGATTGCGGTAGTTTTTCTCGCCTGCGGAACCGCCGGCAGTCGGAGCGTAGGTGGTTGAATAGCCGCCGAACCCCCTGACCGTCTGTTTGAGTATCCCGCCGCGGTTCCGGCCCGTGGCGCTCGAATAGCGGCTGGTGATCCCGGCAACGGCGGAGCCGTGGGAGTTATGGCAGTCGTAGCACTGGACCCCTTCCGCGCCGCTGGTGTTGGCGATTGCGCCGTCAACCCCGTTGGCGGTGTTCCAGCCCCGCTCGTTTCCCCCCGCATTGCCGTGGGCCGAGAGCGCCTTGGCAATTTTCTTTTTGGCGACATTGGGATAGGAGGCAGAGGTGTATTTCCCCCATGCCGTGGTGGCGGCCTGGGAATAGCGGGCGGCAACGCTGGTCCCGTCCCAGGCGTACTGCCGCGGAGTCTTGCCGTCGCCGAAGGGGACGGTGGCGTTGTTTTCGTCCCGGTGACACCCAAGGCAGTGGGTGCTCACCTTCCGGATCTCCCCCCGCGAACCGTTTGCCGTGTACTGGACGGCGGTCGCCGTCCCGGTTAGCTGGTATGATGCCGGCCGGGAACCGGCCCCGTAAACCACCAGATCGACCGGGGCGCCGGGGCTCGCCGCTCCGCCATGGTAGGCGGCATTGATGGTGCCGTTTCCGTTTGCCTCCCAGTGGCACTGGTAACAGTGGGAATTGGTGGCTCCACCCTGCACATGATGGGAACCGCCGCTGAACTGTGAAGTAACGGCAACCCGCTTTCCCTGGGCCACAGAGTGGCAGTCGAGGCAGGCTCCGGCGCCCCACTGGGCAGAGGTGCCGCCATGGCATGAAATCCCGGAGCAGCCCCCGTAGCCGTCTCCCGGCTGCTCGGTGCCGGTATAGGCGGTGCCGCCATACATGGGAGGAAACGCCACATTGATCCGGTAGTTCACGTGAAGGGCGCCGTTGTTGTGGCAGGTGGACGCACATCCGTTGAGGGTATCCGATCCCCCATAGTTGTGGCAGCGGGCACACCGGTCAGCCCCACCGGGGGTGCCGCCCAGCGACTGGAGGTGTTTGGTGTGGCTGCCGGAAGAAATCTCGGGGGTAGCCTGGGGCATGCCGCCGTACACATACGCATGCATATTGTCCGCCGCGTGGCAGGTTCCGCAGCGGCCGTCATCCACGTTCCCCCAGGTTGGCGAAGCGTACTCTCCCGGCTGGCCGCTGAGGGCGCCGCCGGTGGCGCTCTGGCCGATGCTGTGGCAGTACAGATTGGTGCATTGCCCCGAAGGGGTGCTGGGGACCGGAGCAAGCGACCCGCTGGTCATTCCACGGTACAGGGCCTCCCGGAGCAGGGGGTGCGCGGCGGCATCAAAGCGCCAGTCGGCCTTGCCGTTCACATGGACGCCCGCATAGTCCGAATGGCAGACGGTACAGCCAATCTGCCTTCCGTAAAGGTAATAAAACGCGGGACTGGGAGGGACGGGTTTGCCGCCGCTCACGGGGGTGAAATAGGCCTGCCCAGCCGAAACGTGGGTCTTGTGGCTGCCGCGCAGGGGAGGATTTGCGGATGTCGCCCCATGGCAGGACCCGCACTGGGCCGTCGAGGCATCGCCCCAGGTTGGAACTGTGTTGGTGCCGCCATTCCTGTCGCCTGAGCGGCTCATGGTGAACCCGTGGCAGTAGGTATTGTCGCAGGTGCCGTAGTTCTCCCGGTGCACCGCAGCGCGGCTCGGCAGATAGGCGGTGATGGCCGCAAAGGCCGCCGAATAGCTCCCAGTCACCAACAGCCCACGTTTTCCGCCACTGGTGGCATGGGCGAAGGGGCGGGGCTCCGCGGTGTGGTCGACGTGACATTTAACGCAGTTGCCGGCGCCGCTGTAATACGCAGCGTGCTTCCCATGGCTGCCGGCATCCCCCCCGGCGTAGCCGTTGCCGGCATCCCCCGACGGCGGGGCGCCGTGGCAGGTCGAGCAGGTCGTCCCCGATGGGCTGCTCCCCCAGGCAGGAGTGGGAGATTCGAAGTGGCAGTTCACGGCATTGCAGCTGCCGGGCGCGGGGGAATAGCTCTGTCTGAAAGCCGAAGTTGAATTCCGGTAAGGGGTCACAAGGGAAGAGTCGTTAATGCGTCCCGCCACCTTGATCCAACCGTCACGATGGGAAGATGTGTAGGATGAACTGCCGGGATGACAGGCATTGCAGGCGGCTGGCGAGGCCGGCGGGGCCATGTGAGTACGGTGATTGCCAGCGAAACCGCCGGTTGTTATGGCGCGGAAAGCGGAATCGAGGGGACGATAGTCGCCGAAGCTGCCGTGGCACTGGTAACAGGCCATCGAAGCAGCGAAGGCTTCAGGAGAAACAGAGGCAACGATAAAGACGGCAGCAAGGAGTAAACGGCTGCGCACCTCCCATGACATCGTCATCATGCGTAGTCCCCCTTTTCAATGGCAAGACCCTGCACATGGCAAAAAAGATCGCACCAATCGCTCAGCCATTTGACTGAGCGATGACAAATTTCACCATCAGACTACTTGACGTTAACCTCTAAGAATCAGGCGGATTTTTTATCATTGCTATCAACAACTTCCCAAAAAACATCGCTACATCAACATTTTATACACTTTTTATACCAAAAAATTATTCAGAACTCACTAAACTCAACCAATTTATCAGCCACCGCCCCCTACTAGATAGGTCGGCATGTACGCCTCAATCTTCCAAAACATGGCTGCAGGATGACGCCGGCACCACCAAGTCCATCCATCATCTTTCCTTAAAGCCTCTCCCCTTGACTCCGGACCGCTTCCCGCTACCCTTTACCCATGCCCGAATCTATTCTCGCCACATTTTCCGTCAGACGCCTGGAAATCATCGCGCCGGACGGGACCTCCGACGAAACCCTCGTCCCTGAACTCTCGGGGGATGAGTTGCGCCGCATCTACTACCTGCAGCTCCTAACGCGCACCTACGACGGGCGCGCCCTGGCCCTCCAGCGGGAGGGGCGGATCGGCACCTACCCGTCGGTCCTGGGGCAGGAGGCGGCCCAGGTGGGAAGCGCCTTCGCCATCCACGAGCGGGATTGGGTCTTCCCCTCATTCCGGGAGATGGGGGTCCACCTCACCCTCGGCTACCCAGTCCACCAGCTCTTCCAGTACTGGGGAGGGGACGAGCGGGGCTTGCGCACCCCCGACAGCATGAACATCTTCCCCATCTGCGTCTCAGTCGGCACCCACATCCCCCACGCGGCCGGCGCCGCCCTGGCCGCCAAGGTCAGGGGAGACCGGATCGCCGTCGTGGCCTATTTCGGCGACGGCGGCACCTCCAAGGGGGATTTTCACGAAGGGTTCAACCTGGCGGGGGTCCTGAAACTCCCCACGGTATTCATCTGCCAGAACAACCAATGGGCCATCTCGGTACCCCTTTCCGCACAGACAGCTTCCCAAACCTTGGCACAGAAGGCGATCGCCTACGGCTTCGACGGCATCCAGGTGGACGGCAACGACGTCCTGGCCGTCTACCGGGCTACCCGTGAAGCCCTGGAGAAAGCCCGAAACGGCGGCGGCCCCACCTTCATTGAATGCCTCACCTACCGGATGTCGGACCATACCACCTCCGACGACGCCAGCCGCTATCGCCCCCCCGAAGACGTGGAGAAATGGCGGGAGCGGGATCCGATCGTGCGCTACGAGCGATTCCTGGCCAAGCGGGGGCTATGGAACGAGGATTACGCCGCCGAGATGAAGGGAAAGGCTGAAGGTGAAATCGACGAGGCGGTGCGGCGGTTCGAATCGGTACCGCCGCCGGAGCCGGGGGAGATGTTCGATTTCGCCGGCGGGGAGTTGACACCCCGACAACAAAGGCAGCGCGAAGAGGCTTAAGCATGCCCCAACTGAACATGGTTCAAGCCATAAACCTCGCCCTCCGGGAGGAGATGGCCCGGGACGGCCGGGTGGTGATCCTCGGGGAGGATGTGGGACGGGACGGGGGGGTCTTCCGGGTGACGGAGGGGCTTTTCGAGGCGTTCGGACCGGAGCGGGTCATCGACACCCCCCTGTCGGAGTCGGCCATCGTGGGCGCGGCTATGGGGATGGCGGCCTACGGCCTCCGCCCCGTGGCGGAGATCCAGTTCATGGGATTCATCTACTCCGCCATGGATCAGCTCTTCGCCCATGCCGCCCGCATCCGCACCCGGTCCAGGGGGCGCTTCACGGCACCGCTGGTGGTTCGCACCCCCTACGGGGCCGGCATCAAGGCGCCGGAACTCCACGAGGAAAGTACCGAGGCCTTCTTCTGCCACATGCCGGGGATCAAGGTGGTGGTCCCATCGGGGCCGGCCAACGCCAGGGGGCTTCTCACCGCCGCCATCCGCGACCCCGATCCGGTGCTCTTCCTGGAGCCGACCCGCCTCTACCGTATGGTAAAGGAAGAGGTGCCCGAGGGGGAATACACCCTTCCCCTGGGAAAAGCCCGCATAGCCGTTCCGGGGAGCGCCGTCACGGTGGTTGCCTGGGGGAGCATGCTCCAGCGGACCATTAAAGCCGTTGAGGGATATGACGCCGAGGTTATCGACCCCATGACCCTCTCCCCCTTCGACTGGGAGACGCTCCTGGACTCGGTGGAAAAGACCGGCCGCCTCGTCATCGTCCACGAAGCCCCACTCACCGGCGGCTTCGGCGCAGAAATCGCCGCCACCGCGGCGGAGGAGGCAATCCTCCACCTCCGGGGGCCGGTCATGCGGGTGGCGGGCTCCGACGTGCCGGTCCCCCTGGCGAAGCTCATCGACTCCTATCTCCCGTCAACGGAGCGGATCCGGGCGGCATTGGACGAGGTATTGCGCTACTGAGGAGCCCCCATGCCCTTCGATTTCAAACTCCCCGATCTCGGTGAAGGAATTACCGAAGCTGAACTGCGAAAGTGGCTCGTAAAGGAAGGCGAAGCCATCCGCGAACACCAGCCCGTGGCCGAAGTGGAGACCGACAAGGCGGTGGTGGAGGTTCCCTCCCCCCGTGGCGGGCGGGTCGGTCTGCTGGCGCGGCATGAGGGCGAAACGGTCCGGGTGGGGGAAACGCTCCTGGCCATCGTGGAAGAAGGGGAAGCGCCGCCGGAGCGGCCGAAATCGGTGGGTATCGTGGGGGAACTCCCCGAAGCGGAAGAAGAGCGGGAGATTATCGCCACTCCCATGGTCAGAAAACTGGCCCGGGAGCAGGGGATCGACCTGTCACAGGTCCAGGGGAGCGGCCCCCAGGGAAGCATCACCACCGAGGATCTCCGGCAGGGCTCCGCGGCCCCGGCCGGAACCGCGGAGAGCTTCGGCCCCGTGGAACTGGTACCCCTGCGGGGGGTGCGGCGCGCCGTGGCCCGCAACGTCATGGCCTCCCAGCGGAACACCGCCTTCGTTACCGGCATGGAGGAGGCGGACATCACTGAACTCTGGGAACTGCGCCGGCGCGAGCTTGGGGCCGTTGAAGCCCGGGGCGCGCACCTCACCTTCCTCCCCTTCTTCATCAAGGCAGTTCAGCACGCCCTGCGGGAGCATCCCTACCTGAACGCGGCCATCGACGACACGGCCGAGACCATCGTCCTCAAGCGCCACTACCACTTCGGCATCGCCGTGGAAACCCCCGACGGCCTCATGGTGCCGGTCATCCGGGACGTGGACCGGAAAAGCATCATCCAGTTGGCGGCGGAAATCCAGGAACTGGGGAAAAAGGCCCGCACCCGGACCATCGCTCCCGAGGAACTGAAAGGGAGCACCTTCACCCTCACCAACTACGGCCACTTCGGGGGGGTCTTCGCCACCCCCATCATCAACTGGCCCGACGTGGCGATCCTCGGTTTCGGCCGCATCAGCCAGCGCCCCTGGATCCACAAGGGGCAGATTGCCATCCGCCGCATCCTCCCACTTTCCCTCACCTTCGACCACCGGGTCACCGACGGGGCTGACGCGGCCCAGTTTCTCATCAAAGTGGTCGCCTATCTGGAGGACCCTGCCCTACTCTTCATCGAGAGTGCCTGACACCGCGAACATTTTGCCACACATCCCGCGCCATTCTTGCGTCGATCCTGTTTACACTTCTTGTCGATATCCCTTACACAAACATTCAACCCTAAAACTGTCCTTACAAACAAAACACAATAATATCGAAATATTACAATTTGGCACGCCTATTGTTAGGTTTAAAGTCCAGTACACACTTTAAGGGGAATTTAATGAAATCAACACTGCTGTCGCTACTTATTGCCTCGTTTCTTATGTTCGGGTCCATGGCCCACGCCTTTTCCCTGTCCCTGACGCCCCAATCCCAGGAGTTTGCGGTGGGCGAAAATGCGACCTACACCCTGTCGGTTTCGGACCTCGATACCTCCCTTGTTTACTATTCCCTGGATATTTATTTCGACCAGGCCGTCCTTGCTTTCCAAAGCGCCAATTTCTACCCCAGTCTCGGCAATCCGCCGGACGATGCCGAATACTCTCTTTTTTTAGACTACATTGAAGACGGAGTCCTGTGGCTAGATGCCATATCGAATACCAACGGTCAATCGGGGACGTTCAATCTTGCGGACATTACCTTCACGGGCATGGCAGAGGGGGTTAGCGACATCATCATCAACCCGCTTTTCATGTCCGATTCAGGCTTCAACGAGCTTTACCCCGACACCATCAATGACGCCACGGCTACCGTCGTTTCGGCTGCCGTCGTCCCAGAACCGGGCACCATGGTTCTCCTGGGCGCAGGCCTGGCAGGACTGGCCATCTGGCGGCGCAGGCGCTTCTGATAACCAGCGGCCCGGCCGCTCCTTGCAACGCTGATTCATCCCTCCCCGTAAAATCATCTCCAGAAGATACTATGCCGCCGTTTCCCCTTGGAAGCGGCGGCATTTCATAATCCCCCGTCACCGCAAGCTCTCCGGGCATTTTCACACTTTTTGCCATTCAGCCGAAGAACCACTGTTTTTTGACCCACATCATAATTTTTTTGCGGGAATGGCGGTAAGGTACAACCATCACCAACGAAGGAGGCAAACCATGGAACTGAAAAACAATCTCGGCACCACGGCGATCCAGGATGTCATAGCAAAATACCCGGAAATCGGCGAGATCCTCCAGCGCTACGACATCGGCTGCGTCACCTGCAAAGTGGGAATCTGCCTCCTGAAGGATGTGGTCTCCATCCACGGCCTATCCAAAGAGGACGAGGCCCGGATCGAACAGGAGATTAACGGCTTCCTGACCCGGAAAGCTGCTTAGTCATAAAGAAAAGACGAATCAAACAACGGTCCATACGCACACTCACAAAAAAGGAGAACAAAATCATGGCAAATCTCGGTTGCGGCTGCCCCGGCAGCATGGCTCGCGTCATCGAAAGAGAAGAAACCGTTACCCCCGAAACCACCGCAAAGCCCCAGTCGGAGCTTCGCCAGTGGCCGGTCCAGCTCCACCTGGTTCCACCGTCGGCCCCCTACTTCAAAAACGCCGACATCCTCATCTCGGCGGACTGCGTGGCCTTCGCCCTCGGCTCCTTCCACCAGGATCTCCTGAAGAACAAGGCCCTGGCCATCGCCTGCCCCAAGCTGGACGAGACCGGCACCTACGTGGAGAAGCTGGCCACCATCTTCCGGGACAACGACGTGAAGAGCATCGCCGTTGCCATCATGGAAGTCCCCTGCTGCCGCGGCCTAGACATCATGGTGCAGCAGGCCCTGGCAAAATCGGGGAAGGATATCCCCCTGGAAACGATCATCATCGGCATTGACGGCGAGAGGAGGAACTAGTCATGAAACGGGACATCACCCAGGCCCTGGTGGACGAGCACCGGCTGATCCTCCGGATGCTGGCCCTCCTGGAGCGGAACGCTCCCCGCACCGCTGCGGGGAGCTACACCAACTACCAATTCTACCGGGACGCGGTTGATTTCATCCGCAACTACGCCGACCGCTTCCACCACGCCAAGGAAGAGGACATCCTCTTCGAGGCCCTCATCGCCAACGGCATGCCCCGTGAGAACAGCCCCGTGGCGGCCATGCTCATGGAGCACGACCGGGGCCGGGCGTACGTGAAGGCCATGGAAGCTGCAGCACTGGCCGCGGAGGCGGGCGATGCCTCCCGCACAGCTGACCTGGCAGAGAACGCCTTAGCCTACCTGACCATGCTCCGGGAGCACATCGACAAGGAGGATACCATCCTCTATCCCCTGGCGGAGCGGGTCATCCCTGAGGGGCCGCGAGACGGGATCATTGCGGGATACCAGGCGGCAGAATCACGCACGGCTGCCGGTTTCGAGGCGCACTACCTGCAGTTGGTGGAACAGTACGAAGCAGAATCTACGGCAAAGGCCGCATAAATCAAGGGGGCAAGACCTCCGCACCACACAAAAAAAGCCCGGTTCCACCGGGCTTTTTCCTTTCGCTATAAAACACCTCACTACTTACTCACCCGCGTCATGCAGCTGCACCGGGTCGCAGACGTCGGCGGGATTATGGGCCTTCACTCCGCACTTGCTGCAGGAAACGGTCGCATTGGCCGTCAGGCAGTGGATAGTCTGTGCATCCTCAACGTTGCAAAGCATCTCGTGTTTTCTCATGGTTTACACCTCCCTTGTGCTGAAGGCTAACCTGTTGTCCTGGTTATATTAAAGCACAATCCGAGAAAATTTCACACGAGAAACATCACGGTAACACAGATTATCAACAATGCAGATTTTCGCTTCCTCCACAAGCAACTCGCGGGATTATCGTCCCCCTTCTTTTTTCCACTCTTCCCGCCATTTATGTTCTTTTCGTTCTTCACCCTGCGGGGTGCTTGCAGACGGCTTTACGGAGGAAGAGGCCGGCTCGGCCGTGATACCATGCTCACCCTTCTCCCGTTTCTCACCCCCCTGGCCCGGAGTCCGCCCCTCAGCACTGCCAGTCTGCTGAATTACAGCCGCCGGCCGTTGGCGAGGCGGACGGCTCCCTTTTGGCTGCGGATTTGGCGGAACCGTGACCGCCGGTTGCGGGTTATCGTGCGCCGCCGGCAATGCCGTTGCCGGTGAAGGTGACGCTGGCGGGGTCATCGTGCGCCCATCACGGGGCCTGCGTCTCCGTTTCACCTGATCATCGCCGCGATCCCCTTTGACCGTCACCCCTTGACGATCCCGGTTACGCACCTCCGGAGCAGGCGGCTTTGCACCCCGCATATCCCGGTTTCTCATCGCGGGGGCCGCTGGTTTCACTACCGGCTGTTTTGGAGCTTCGCGGCGGACAACCGGCATCTCTCCGGCAGGACGCCCTGGGGTAATGACCGCCCCTTTCTCCTCGGGGAAATGCCGCCGCTGATCCCGGACATCATGCCGCTTCGGACGGTTCAGTCGCTCAGGAGGCCTTTTGACGGCCGGTATCGATTTGAATACCGGGCGTCTCGTCTCACGCTCGGGCCTGAAGCGGGGAGGCCCGACGCTCCCGACGCGTGCCGTGAAAAGATTGCCTCGTACCGCCACGTGCTGCTTTTTCCCCTTGATAAAGGTGTCGCTATGGATCACCGTCACGGCGTTGCGCACATTGAGGTTGCGGTAATGACGCACCGCAGACCGGGAGACGGCCGCATTTGCAATATTCACGCTACGGGGCCCGAAGTTCCCGTAACCGTAGTAGACATCCCCCGGCGCCAGCGGCACCCAGGCCACCGATTCCGGCGTATGGACCCACCCCACGTAACCGGGACCCCACCAGGCCGCGCCCCTGGCAGGGGGGACCCAGCACCAGCCGAACCGGGAAGTGTGTGTCCATCTGCCGTAATGATAGGGCGCCCATCCCCACGGTTCGTAGGATACCCACACATAGTCACCCCTCACCCAGACCCACCGGCCCTGACGGTAGGGCGACCACCCCATGGAAAGGGACAGCCGGGGCGCCCAGACATATCCGTACTCCGGCAGATAGTGCCAGCGGCCGTAATCATCCAGGTCATAGGCATAGTCTTCAAGCTCGGCAGGGACATAACGGAGGCTCTCAGCTGCGGTTTCCAGCCGGCGATCCTGGTTTCTGTTCCATGTCAGCCACTCATCCGGAGGATCGAGGGGGGCGAACTCCGCCTCGCCTCCATAGGCAACGCGCAGCGAACTCCCCGCCGGTACGCGGATAGTGCCACGCTCCGTGTCCACGAGGGCATGCCCGCGAATGACCGGCACGCCGATGTTGCCATTGTAATCCGCATCGACCATGACGATGGCGTTGTCCGCTATCCCGGCCGAGGCATCGGGTGCATCCATCTGTATCCGCTTGATTCCGCCCTTGCGGTTATTGATGTAGGCTCGTCCCTCGGCCAGATAGAACTGCAACGACTCATTCCGGGCCGCCACAATATCGAGCGAGGCGCCGGCATCAAGGCGCAGGTAGCACCCGCCCCGTATCTGGATCTCGGTCCGCCCCCCCTCCGGGACCCAGATGCGGTCCCCACCGGCCAGGGGCATATTGGCAACGGCCGGCACCCACTCGTCAGCGTCTTGCGCCTGAACCTGCACTTCGCCAATTACCAGGGACAGCCGCACTATCCCCAGATCGGCAGCCCATCCCACGCCCGGCGCCGCCAACAGCAGCACCATCATAACTATTTTCACCACGTTCATGACCTGCCTCCGTAAACTTCTTTATCCGGCATCCCCGGCATGACATCCGCTCCGGCCTCTGCAATAATCCTTGCCTGGCAGCGCTCCTCGGCTATACTAATTCGAACACGCGCGCCTCCGGAGGCCCCATGCAGCACCCACCCCTCGACTCCATCCGCAACATCGGCATTATATCCCACATCGACGCCGGCAAGACCACGGTATCGGAACGGATCCTCTTCTACACCGGAGAATCCCACCGGATCGGCGAGGTGCACGACGGCGAAGCAGTCATGGACTGGATGCCCCAGGAGCAGGAGCGGGGGATCACCATCACCTCCACCGCCACGGTCTGCCGCTGGGAAGGATGCTGGATCAACCTCATCGACACCCCCGGCCACATCGACTTCACCATCGAGGTGGAGCGGAGCCTCCGGGTGCTGGACGGAGCGGTGGCCGTTTTCAGCGCCGTGGAGGGGGTGCAGCCCCAGAGCGAATCGGTCTGGCGCCAAGCCGACCGCTACCGGGTGCCCCGCATCTGCTTCATCAACAAGATGGACCGTGTCGGCGCCGACTACCGGGAGACCATCCGGCAGATAGAGGAGAAACTCGGCGGCCGGCCGGTGCCACTGCAGATTCCGTCGGGAGCGGAGGCATCCTTCGCCGGAGTCGTTGACCTCATCGCGGAAGAATTTATCACCTTCAGCGAAGCCGACCAGGGGCGCACCGTCGAACGCCATCCCATTCCGGCCGAAATTGCCGAAGAAGCCCGCACGGCCCGCGAAACCATGATCGAAGCAGCAGCGGATTTCGACGACGCCATCCTCGCCGACTTTCTCGAAGGGGTCCCCATCACGCCGGAACGCATCCGCGGCGCCCTGCGGAAAGGGACCATAGCCTGCCGCATCTTTCCGGTATTTATGGGAACGGCCCTGCGCAACAAGGGAATCCAGCCCCTTCTCGATGCCGTTGCCGCCTACCTCCCCTCACCCCGCGACGTCCCTCCTGTAACCGGACAACGCCCCGACAGCGATATCGTTGACACGCTCCCCTGCGACCCGGCGGGGCCGCTCTGCGCCCTGGCCTACAAAGTACAGTCCGACGAGGGGAGAAAGCTCTCCTACTTGCGCATCTATTCCGGAACCGTGAAGGCGGGAGGCGCCCTCTGGAACAGCACCCGCGGCTGCTTCGAAAAGGCGGCGCGCCTCTTCCGAATGCATGCCCACAAGCGGGAGCAGGTCGACGAAGCCCTGGCCGGCGACATCGTGGCCGTTGCCGGGCTCAAGGAGGTCCTCACCGGCGACACCCTCTGCAACCCGGCCCACAAGGTAATCCTCGAAGGGCTCACCGTACCAGAGCCGGTGGTAGCCCTGGCCGTGGAGCCAAAGGGGGTCGATGACCGCGACAAGCTGCTGCCGGCCCTGGAGAAGCTCCAGTGGGAGGACCCCACGTTCCGGGTTCACGAGGATGAAGAGACCGGCCAAACCATCCTCACCGGCATGGGAGAGCTTCACCTGGAGGTGGTCACCGACCGCCTCGGGCGCGAGTTCGGCGTACAGGTTAAAACCGGCCGCCCCCAAGTGGTCTACCGCGAGACCATCACACGGCCGGCGGAACGGCAGGAAGTTTTCCGGACCGAATTCGAGGGCAAGGTCCAGGGGGGAGAAGTGCATCTGCGGCTTGCCCCCCTGCACCGTGGCGAGGGTGTACGGATAGTCGTGCCTCCCGCCGAGGTGCTCGGCATCAGCCGGGAGCTCCACAGCATCATCACCGACAGCCTGACACGGGGGGCCGCCACCGGTTGCGTCACCGGCTACCCCCTCACCGACCTGGAGGTGAGGGTGACCGCCGTGCCGGTGGAACCGGGCGTTACCACCGAGACAGGGGTGCGGGCCGCTGCCGGCCGGGGGCTCATGCACACGGCCCGCGACGCCGCCCCCACCCTTCTGGAACCACTCATGAATCTGGAGATAATCACTCCCGGCGAGTACGCCGGCAAAGTGCTCGGTTCGGTCCAGCAGAAAAGGGGACGCGTTGAGGGGATTGTCTCCCAGGGGAGCACCGAAATAATCCGGGCACTGGTGCCCCTGTCCGAAATGTTCGGCTACATGACCGAGTTGCGAAGCGCCACCAAAGGGCGCGGCAGCTTCACCATGGAGTTCTCCCGTTTTGACCAGGCACCGGTTGCCGTACTCCAGCAATTCGGCCTGGGGTAAATAATATCGTGCAACAATACTCATGTACCGGCTTTACTTGAGCGGCAACGGCTGTTAATATATTCATTAATATTTTTAAGCGGCACCATATCAACAAGGAGGTTATGCCATGGGAATGATGCAGGAATTCAAGGAGTTCGCAGTAAAGGGGAATGTTGTTGACCTGGCGGTTGGTGTCATCATCGGCGGAGCTTTCGGCAAGATCGTCACCTCCTTTGTCAGCGACATCGTCATGCCCCCCCTGGGGATGGTGATGGGAAAGGTGAACTTCACCGACCTGTTCATCAACCTCTCCGACACGCCCTACGACAGCCTCAAGGCAGCAAAGGACGCCGGCGCGCCGGTCATCAGCTACGGCGTATTCATCAACACGATGATCGACTTCATCATCATCGCCTTCGTCATCTTCATGGTCATCAAGCAGATCAACCGCATGAAGAAAGAGCCGGCACCAGCCCCGCCCAACACCAAGGATTGCCCCTACTGCTTGTCGGCAGTCCCCGTGAAAGCAACCAAGTGCGGATTCTGCACCTCAGATATCAAGTGAATTTCGTCCCCTTGATATCCCCCAAAAGGCGGTTCCCGAGGGGAACCGCCTTTTTTTGAAAGCTCCCATATCAAGGCACAATGTGTGCATAACAACTTCTCAACTACTTCACACGAGGAGACAAGATGGATGTGACAGAACAGAGGCATTTCCAGCGGGTCCCCTTTGCCACCAGTTCCACCGTAGCGTTCGGAGGGGAACGTCACGACGCCGAAGTCGTTGATATCAGTCTAAAAGGTGCATTACTCAACCTACCAATACTCCCTGAAATTCAGCGGGGAGACGCCTGCACCGTTGCCATCGCCCTCTCAAACTCGGACATAGTAATTGAGTTTGAAGCGGAAGTTGCCCATCTCCGCGAACCGTTACTTGGCGTCAAACTTTTGAAAATTGACATCGACTCCATGATCCATTTACGCAACATTGTCGAGCTCAACACGGCCAATCCCGACCAGGTTCGCAAGGAACTTTCCTTCCTCCACCGCGAAGACTGACCGTTAGCAACTTTTTAGTTGCTCACCCCCGAGCTCCCGTGCTAACAGCTTTCCTTTTCCAATCCACGCACGGGAGCTCGATCCCATGATTCATCTCTCCAACATAACCAAACAGCATGGCGCCCAGGTCCTGTTCCGGGACGCCGGCTTCCAGATACTCCCCGGCAGCCGCACCGGCCTCGTGGGCCCCAACGGCGCCGGCAAGACCACCATCTTCCGGATCATCACCGGCGAAGAGGAAGTGGACGCCGGGGAAATCACCTGCGCCAAGAAGACCACCATCGGCTATTTCTCTCAGGATGTGGGGGATATGTCGGGGCGCTCCGCCCTGGAAGAGGTCATGGCCGGCTCCGCCGAGACGATGCGCCTCGCCGCCGAACTGAAAGAGATGGAAGCCGCCATGTGCGAACCCCAATCCGACGACGAAATGGCTGCGCTTCTGGAGCGCTACGGCGCGGCCCAGGAGGAGTTCGAGCACCGGGGGGGCTACGACCTGGATACCCGCGCCCAGACGGTACTCACCGGCCTCGGCATCGGCCCCGACCGCTTCCATCACCCGGTGGAGTCCTTCAGCGGCGGCTGGAAGATGCGGATCGCCCTGGCGAAAATCCTCACCCTCAAGCCCGACGTGCTCCTCCTGGACGAGCCAACCAACCACCTGGACGTGGAATCGATCATCTGGCTGGAAGAGTGGCTTGCCAACGACTTCGACGGGGCGCTCCTCATGACGAGCCACGACCGGGATTTCATGAACCGGATCGTAACCCGCATTATCGAGGTGGCCAACAAAATCGTCACCACCTACGGCGGCAACTACGACTTCTACGAGCGGGAGCGGGAGATCCGCCGGGAGCAGCTCCTGGCGAGCCACAGGCGCCAGCAGGAGATGCTCGCGAAAGAGGAGGAATTCATCGCCCGCTTCGCTGCCCGGGCTTCCCACGCGGCCCAGGTGCAGTCGCGGGTGAAGAAGCTGGAGAAGATCGACCGGATCGAGATTCCCCCCGAGGAGCGGGTGGTCCGCTTCGAGTTCAACGAACCGCCGCGCAGCGGCGAGGATGTGGTGGTGATGAACGATCTGGCTAAAGTCTGGCAGACCCCGGAGGGGGGCGAGAAGCCGGTATTCAGCGGCGTATCGGGTATCATCCGACGGCTCAACAAGATCGCCGTGGTGGGGGTTAACGGGGCGGGAAAGTCCACGTTTCTCAAGGTGCTGGCGGGGCAGACGGAACCCACAGCCGGCACCGTGGCCATCGGGGCCAACGTGGAACTGGGCTACTTCAGCCAGCACGCCATGGAGGTGCTGGACCCGAAGAAAACCGTCTTCGAAACCGTGCAGGAGGCCATGCCCCTGGCGAACATCGGCGTCATCCGCAACCTCCTGGCGGCATTCCTCTTCCCGGGGGACGCCGTGGACAAGCGGATCGAGAACCTATCGGGCGGCGAGAAGAGCCGGGTGGTGCTGGCCACGCTCCTGGCCCGGCCGGTGAACTTCCTCATCCTAGATGAGCCCACCAACCACCTGGACATCCGCTCCCGGGAGATCCTCCTGGATGCCCTGCGGAACTTCGCCGGCACCGTGGTCCTCGTGAGCCACGACCGCCACTTCCTCCGCTCCCTGGTGAACCGGGTCTTCGAGGTGGACCATGGCGAGATGCGGGTCTACGAGGGAGATTACTCCTACTATCTGCACAAGAGCCACGAACTCCACGGCGGATAAAGCAATAGCGGCGGCCGCGGCGTCTCAGTAGCGGCCACAATCATCCTTCAAGCGTGAAAAAGAAAGTTGCCCCCTGGTCCACGGCAGCCTCAGCCCAGACGCGCCCACCATGGCGATGAACAATCCGCTGAACCGTGGCAAGGCCGATGCCGTCACCCTCGAACTCTTCCTCCCGATGCATGCGCTGGAAGGGGGTAAAAAGCCTGTCGGCACGGGGCAGATCAAACCCGACACCATTGTCACGGACAAAGAAGATTTTCTGCTCCCCCTGATTAAGGACCCCCACGGAAATCTCGGCCTGTTCCCGCGTCCTCGTGTACTTCCAGGCATTCCCCAGGAGATTCTCCATAAGTACCCTGAGCAGAGACGGATCAGCATCAATCTGAATATTATCGGCAATGTCGAAATGAACCCGGCGCTCGGGGCAACAACCGGCAATACCGTTCAGGATTTCACGGGACATCGCACTCAAATCAACGGTTTGCCGATTGAAATCCCCACGGCTCAGTCGCGAGAGGTTGAGCATACCGTTCACCATGTCCGCCATCTGCTGGGAAGCATGCTCAATACGTTCGGCGATCCGCCGCCCTTCATCATCGAGGCGCTCACCGTAGTCCTCCAGGAGCACCCGGCTGAATCCTGCAAGCCGTCGCAATGGGGCATTCAGATCATGGGAAATTGAGTAACTGAATGATTCCAGCTCCCTGTTGGCATGTTCAAGTTGGATGGTTCGCTTAACGACACGCCGCTCAAGCTCAGTGTTCAAAGCCCGCAACTCCGCCTCGCTGCCCCGCAGCCGTTCCGCCATTTCGTTGAAGGATTCGGCAACATGCTCCAGTTCGGCGGTGCCGGAGAGCTTCATGGAGTAGTCAAGGTTCCCCCGCTCTATCTCGCCCATGCCGGCAAGCAGTTCCTTTATTTCCCGGATCATCGTCCTGCCGAACCACCAGGCCAGCATCATTGCCATAAGTCCGGCGCTGAACGAAACCAGCAGGGATACCCTGCTGATGCTCAGGGCCAATTCCCTGGCCTTGGACAGGGGGATCGTGGCCATGACGGTCCAGCCCCGGCCGTCAACCGGCGCGACATTGACCAGACGCTCTGCTCCCTTGCTGTCGATCCAGTGATAGTGGAAGTCCTCAACCGCGGCAATGGTGCAAGGGACCAATCTCCTTGAAAACTTACTCCCCACCGCCCCCGGTTCCTCGGTGTCGACCAGAACCATACCGTTGCTGTCCACAACGACAAGGGATGTTTGAGGGGGCTTGTGCCAGGAAGTGGCCATGACGGCGCTGAGTTTCCGCAAATCGAGGGGAACACCGATAACCCCCACCGTTTTACCTTTTTCGTTGTGGATGGGAGCGGAGATCATGACCGCCGGTCGCTTGAACAGCTTGGAACTATGGAGGTTTCCAACGACCTCCAGGCCGCTGCGCGCCCGACAGTACCATTCGCGGTCCAGATAATTAAGCGATCTCACCTGCGGGTCCGGCACGGCGCTGCCGATGTTGTTGCCCTGAAGGTCAGCGGCAAGGATATTGAGCCGCAACGGAAACGACGGGAGGAGTTCCGCAAACAGGCGGTCCATTTCGGCTGAATTCCCCGAGACAACGGCCGGATGAGTGGAAACGGTGCGGATGAGGCTGAAGGTTTCGACGATGAGGCCATCCAGCTTTGCGGCAACGCTTGTGGCCAGATCCTGATTATGGTGGGCAACCTCAACGGTTTGCTTCTTTACGATATCGAAATAGTGCCAAAAGGAAATCGCTACGGTGGGCAGTACCAGGATCACAATCATGGCGATGAACTTCTGCTTGATGGATAACGCTCTGGTCATGGAAACCTTTATCCTGATACCTCATGGAAGCCCGCAGGGGTTGCCTCCGCCCCCCCACAGCACCTTGTTTCGGGCAATCTTGCGCATCTTCCTCATGAAGAAGCGGCACCACACAACATTATAAAAAACAAATTATACTAAAAATAACGTAAAAACAATCTAATATAACACTCCGGCAACAATTCGGGCCACCGGCGCGGTCTTGTCCCGCTCCGCCGGTATTCCCCCGCCATTGGCAATAAAAAAGGGCGACCGTTGCGGCCGCCCCATTCACTCTTAATCCTGCTTTTCGAAGTTCCCCTTCTCCTGGCACTGGGGACATTTCTGGGGCTTGCACCGCCCCTCCTTGGTGAAGCCGCAGCTGCTGCATTTCCAGGTTGCCATCATTTTTCTCCTTTCTCGGTTCCGTTATCCAGCTTGATCTCCTCCACCGTTCCGAAGGTGGAAAGGGGTTTATCGAAAGTCTTGTCGTCACCGGCCACTACGATCACCATCTTGTCGGGCTTGAGGTATTTCCGCGCCGCCCGGAGGACGTCCTCCTTCGTGACCCTGGCAATCCCGGCCCGATAGTTCTCCAAGTACCCGTCGGGGTAACCGAAGAACTCGATCCGCGCCCGCTGTGCGGCAACAACGTCGGCCCGGGCAAAGCCGAAGATGAAAGAGTTGACGATGGCGTCCTTTGCCAGGGCCAGTTCGGCGTCACTGACCGGCTCCTTCGTCATGCCGGCGATGATGTCTTTCATGAGGGCAATAGCCTTGGCGGTGGATTCGCTTTTGGTCTCGGTCTCGGCCTCGAAGGTGCCGATGAAGCGCCGGCCGATGTCGAAGGAAGCGTAGACGTTGTAGGCAAGCCCCTGGTTGGAGCGAACCTCGGTCATGAGCCGGGAGGTGAACCCGCCGCCGAGGATGTAGTCCATGACCCGGATGGCATGGAGATCGGGATTGTTCTTGTCGATCCCCGGATGCCCCATGCGGATGGCCGACTGGGGCACCTCCTTCCGGGCCAGGAATACGCCGGGCTTCACCTCCCTGGCCGGCTCGGGGATGGCGGGAAAGGCGATAGCTTCCTTTTTCCACCCGGCAAAGGTCTTCTCCAGGAGGGCAACAAGTTCCTTTTTGTCAAAGTCGCCGGAAACGGCGAGGATTACGTTGTTGGGATGAAAGTACTGCTTGTGGAACGCCACCAGGTCGTCACGGGTGATGGCCGTGACTGTCTCGATGGTGGGAATCCGCCCCAGGGGATGGTTGGGGTAGATGGCCCGCTGAATCTCCCGGTCGGCGATGGCCTTGGAGTCGTCATTCTGGCGCCGCAGGGCCTCGATGGTCCGCTTCCTGGCCAGGGCCACCCGGTCCTCACTGAAAGCCGGCGTCATCATCACCTGGGCGAAGAGCTCCAGGGTCCGGGGTAGGTTCCGCTTGAGGCAGGTGAGGGAGACAGTGCCCGCATCGGCGCCGATGCCCGACTCGACCGCCGAAGCCATGAACTCCAGCTCCGCGTCCAGGGCCTGGGGAGAAAGCTCCTTCGTCCCGCCGCTCCGCATGACCGCCCCAGTGATGCCGGCGAGCCCCGCCTTGTCGGCCGGCTCGTAGATACTCCCCACGTTCACGTAGGCGGAGAGGCTCACCAGGGGAAGCTCCCGGTCCGGGAGCATATGGACGACCATGCCGTTTTTCAGCACCACCCGCTCCGTCTTGGGCACCTGGAAGTAGAGGGGGGCGAAGGTCATGGTGCGGGGATCGGCCTTTTTCGCCTCGGCCCCGAAAGCAATGACGGGCAGCAGTACTGCAAGAATGATGAGTGCAAATCGTTTCACGATGGTCATGGATTGTCCCCGTTACTCTCTAGTTCTCGGCCTTCTTCGTGATAAACCCCACGGTCCGGTTCTCCCTGGTGAAGTAGGTCCGGGCCACGCGCATCACGTCGTCGGGGGTAACCTTCGCCACCTTATTCCGGTGCTCGATCAGGTAACGCCAGATGCCCGCCACCGCTTCGTACTCGGTCAAGTTGCGGGCAAGCCCGCCGTTGGAGATCATCTGGCGGCTCTCCTCGTACTCCAGCTTGTTGAGAATCTGCTGCAGCTCCCGCTCGGTGACGGGCTCCTTCTTCAGGCGCTCCAGCTCCTCGTAGACGGCGGCCTCCACCTCGGCCACCGTGTGGGGGGCCCGAGTGGTGGCAGCGATAACGAAGAGGTTCGGGTAGCGGCTTCCCGGCGCCGAGAAACTGGAAACCTCCGTGACCAGCTGCTTCTCAACGACGAGCGTCTTGTAGAGGCGGGAGGTGCGGCCGTCGGCCAGGATCATGTCGATGACGTCGAAGACGTAGTCATCGGCGGCGGGAAGGGTCGGCTTGTGGAAGCCGATGAGGAGCTCCGGCTCCGAGTCGGCCACGATCTCCAGACGCCGCTCCCCCTGCTGCCGGGGCTCCACCACCGCCACCGGCCCCACCGGGGTCCCCGGCGGGATGGCAGCGAAGTACTTTTCCACCAGGGCGATGGTCTTCTCGGGGTCGATGTCCCCCACGATGGCCACGATGGCGTTGTTGGGTTTGTAATACCGGGTAAGGAACTCCTCCGCCTTGGTGCGGGTCAGGTTCTCGATGTCGGACATCCAGCCGATGATGGGCTGGCCGAAGGGATGGGCGTGGTAGGAGGCGGCGACAAAATTCTCCCAGAGCTTCGATCCCGGCTCCGTGTCGTAGGAGCGGCGCCGCTCCTCCATCACCACGTCCCGCTCCGTGTAGAATTCCCGGAGCACGGCGTTCTGCATCCGGTCGCTCTCGATGGCGGCCCAAAGCTCCAGCTTGTTGGCCGGCATGTTGATGAGATAGGTGGTGCCGTCCTTGCTGGTGAAGGCGTTGTAGCCGGCGCCGCCGTTGCGGGCGTAGATCTCGGCGAACTCCTCCTTGATGACGAATTTCGCCGCCTCGGCTTCCAGCTCACTGAGCTTCTTCTGCAGCTCGGCCACCTTCGCCCCATCGGCCTTATCACCCCTGGCCTTTTCCGCCACCAGGAGCTGGGCCGTCGCCTCGATCTTGTCCAGGAGCGGCTTCTCGGCGGCGTAGTCTTTCGTCCCGAGGGTCTTGGTCCCCTTGAAGAGCATATGCTCCAGGAGGTGGGCAATCCCCCGCTCATCGCTCCGCTCGTCCACGCTCCCCACCCGGAAGCGGATCCAGGTAGCCACCGTGGGGGAAGTGTGGCGCTCCACCATGAGGAGCTTCATGCCGTTTTTCAGGGTATGCTCCCGCACCCGCTCCTCCAGCCCGGCCCCGAAGGCGGGCAGGGAGAAGAGCATCACCATGAAGCAGACAACGAATCTTACCGTTTTCATCAGCACCTCGTTTCGTTCACTCTATTGAACCCGGATACTCCATTGGGCGGCACGGTGCACCTGCACGTCGTTGTCCGATACCTGTGCAAAGTCAACACAGCCGTACTGCCGGGCGATGGTTTCCACTGATGTTGTCGCGAAGGCGGAACCCTAGGGCTTCGTTGCGGTAAAGATTGCCCGCAGCGGCGCCGGGTGCCCTTCCATCGTCTTCCCGTCGTCATCCGGATCGAGAAAATCCGCCAGCGACTCAAAGCGCATCCACTCAGTCGCCCGCTGCTCCTTGCAGGTGGTGCGGGTGGCATCGACACAGGCAATCTCCGTGAAGCCGCAGCGCTGCAGCCAGAGGGTCAGCGCCGCAATCGACGGAAGGAACCAGACATTGCGCATCTTGGCGTAGCGTCCCGGCGGCATGAAGATCGCCTCCTGCCCCCCGTCGACAATCAGCGTCTCCAGAATCAGCTCCCCACCGGAGCGCAGGCAGCCCTTCAGCTCCAGAAGATGGTCCAGGGGAGAACGACGGTGGTAGAGGACCCCCATGGAGAAGACACTGTCGAAGCAGGCCGGATTCGGCGGGACATCCTCAATACCGATGGGGATGACATGATGCCGGGGATCCCGCAGGTAGCGCTGCATCACCTGGAACTGCATCACCGAAACCAGAAAGGGCTCGATGCCGAGGACGAAGTCGGCGCCGGCGCCGCGCATGCGCCAGCCATGATAGCCGTTGCCGCACCCCACATCCAGGACTCTTCGCCCGGCGAGCGGCTGAATGTGCGGCAGCAGGCGCTCCCACTTCCAGTCGGAGCGCCACTCGGTATCGATCTCGATGCCGAAGAAACTGAAGGGGCCTTTGCGCCAGGGGTGAAAGGCCTGCAGCCCGGCGATCAGCTCTTCGCGGGTGACTGCGCCGAGATCGGCGCCGGAGCCGATGGTGACATTGTCCTGCAGCGCAATCCGGGATGGGCTCAGCTCCGGCAGCGCCTGCAGCGCGCTCAGCCACCCCGGCATATCGCCGTACCGTTGGAGGAGCTGACTCTCGGACAGGGTAACCCGCAACTGCTCGGCCCAGCGCTCCTGCCCCATGGCGGCAAGGTGCGGAAAGAGAGCGTCGTACCAATTCATTTAATCGCCACCAGAGAGGCAAAGTTGAAACACTGGAACCAGAGATCGGAGAAAGAAAAGCCCGCCGCCTGCAGGCGCTCATGGTGGCAGGAAAGGGTCTCGGGGATCAGCACCTTCTCCAGCGCCGACCGTTTCTGGCTGATCTCCAGATCGCTGTAGCCGTTGGCCCGTTTGAAATCGTGGTGCAGCTCTTCATGGAACTGCTGTCGCCCCGGCTCACTGAAAGCGATCTTCTCGGAGAGGATGAGCACGCCGCCAGGCCTGAGCCCGGCATAAATCCGCTCAATCAGGGCCAGTCGCTCTGCCGGGGGGATAAACTGCAGGGTGAAGTTGAGGACGACGACCGAGGCGTTTTCAATGGCGACCTCCTGCAGATCGGCACAGATCATGGTCACCGGCACGGTCGGCAGCGTATCGAGGGCCAGCAGCTCACGGCCGCGCTCGATCATCGCCGGGGAGTTATCCACCGCAATAATGTCACAGTCCGGCTGAGTGACCCGCTGGCGCATGGCAAGGCTGACCGCCCCGAGGGAACAGCCGAGATCATAGCAGTGACTCCCGGCCTGGGCGTATTTCGCAGCAACGATGCCGATATTGGAGATGATCATGCCGTAGCCGGGAACCGAGCGCTGTATCATGTCGGGAAAGACTGCGACAACCCGTTCATCGAATTGAAAATCTATCATTTTCTGCAGAGGTGCCGCATAGATGGCATCAGTCTTGTGGGTCACGGTCTCCTGGTCCTTTTCAATCCGGTTCTTCGTAAATAAGGTAAAGATATCGGGTTTGCTGCCGGACATCAACCCTTGTTCACTGCCACCGCACACACCAAATGTGTCAAGTGATGAACCTTGAGGTTGTCCAGGATCAGTGAGCAAGCCCACGAGGTCAGACCTACACATTTTACTTTTGTCAATTGTGCATGTCCGCCGCCCTCAGTTTAACCCGTATTCCATGCTTTTCCCAGGTTGACTCATATAAACAAATTGTTTACACTCTCTCCATGATTACATCGTTCGCGAACAAGGACTCGGAAAAACTCTTTGCGACGGGGAAATCCAGGAAATTCCCTCCGGAAATCATTACTCGCGCGATTATGCGACTAACTCAGTTGGACAGCGCACGCGATGTTACAGATTTGATGATGCCGCCGTCAAACAGGCTTGAATCTCTATCCGGCAACAGGTCAGGACAATGGAGCATCAGAATTAATGACCAGTGGCGGATATGTTTTTCATTCGCCAACGGCGAAGCAACTGAGGTTGAAATAACTGACTACCATTAAGGAGAAATCTCATGGCGACAAAAAATGGCCTTCCTCCTATACATCCCGGAGTGTTCTTGAAAGAAATTCTCGATGAGCTTGGCATCTCGCAGAACGCTTTTGCGCAAGCAATCGGCGTGTCGCCGATGCGAGTTTCGCATGTAATCAAGGGCACACGTCCTGTCACCGCAGAACTGGCACTCCTATTCGGAAAGGCCTTTGGCCAGACCCCGATCTACTGGATGAACCTGCAAACCAGCTATGACCTGAAGACAGCGGAAAAAGAGCTGGCCCCGAAGGTTCGACAAGTGCACCCGCTTTCACGGGCAGCATAGCATTTGATATTCATCAACCTCAAAACAACGAAAACTTCACATACTTCTTGGGATTTTCCTTGATGTCCTTCACCAGGAGGTTCAGATCCTCCACGGTCCGGTTGAGGCGGTCGTAGAGATCCCGGTCCGACAGGAGCTTGCCGGCGGTTCCTTCGCCCCGCTCCAGCCGGGCGGTGACTTCTTCCAGTGATTTGAGGGAGGCGTCGGCCCGGTTTATGAGACTGAGCCCCTTGTCATAGACCTCACGGTCGGCCATGAGGTTGCCGAGGGTCCCCTCCTTGGAAAGGAGCTTGCGATTCAGCTCCCGCACCTCGTCGGCGGCGGTGCTCGCCTTGCTGGCCACGGCCACGAGCTTGTCGTAGAGCTCCCGGTCGTGGAGGAGCTTGCTCATGGTCCCCTCCGAAGACTGGATGTCGGTAAGGGTGTTGTCGGCCCGGTTTAGGATGCTCATGAGCTTCTCGTAGGGCTCCCGGCTCTTGTTGAGCATGCCGAGGGTCCCCTCCCCCCGGTTGACGGAGGCGGCAACGGCGTCCAGCTCGGCGGTGAGGCGCACCAGGCTGTCGTAAAGCTTCGGGTCGTTGGCGAAACGCCCCAGGGTCCCCTCGCCCCGCTCGGTCTTGGCCACGATGGCATCCACCCGGTCGAAGGCCCTGGCCGCCTTCTGCACCACGTCGTCCAGCTTCGGCATGGAGGTCCCCTGAAGCCGCTCCACGGGCTTTGCCACGATTGAGCGGGTGGGGGTGATGTCCACGTACTTCTCTCCCAGGAGCCCCCGGGTCTTGACGGTCACGGCGGAATCGGCACCGATCTTTTTCAGGGCTTCCCGGTCCACCTCCAGGACGATCTCCACCTCGTTGGTGGCCTCGGGGCGCTCGAACTCGATGCGGGTCACGATCCCCACATCAACCCCGGCGAGCCAGACCGGGGCACCCACCTTGAGCCCCGCCACATCGGTCATGATGACCGAGAGCCGCCCCTTGGGGACGAAGAACTTGGTCTTGTCCCCCATGATGAGCACGCCGCCGGCTAATAAAGCCAGGGCCACCAGGATGAAGATCCCCCCCTTGAGCTGGGACCACGATACGTTATCGCTTCGTTTCATAGGGTTCTGCTTTCCGTTTGGTTGTTGTTGGTGTCGTAAGAGAACAGGGAGCGGTCCGTGGGGGCCAGGAACTCGCGGATTTCCGGCAGCTCGCACCGCTTCATCTCCTCCTCCGTCCCCTCGAAGGCGAGCCGCGCATGGTGGAGGAAGGAAAACCGCCGGGATACGGCAAAGGCGGTTTCCAGGTCGTGGGTCACCATGAGGGTGGTCTTCCCTTCCCCCTGAAGCCGAAGCATCAGGTTCCGGATGTTGTAGACCCCGATGGGATCGAGGCCCGTGGTGGGCTCGTCGAAGAAGATGTACTCCGGATCCGCCGCCAGGGCCCGGGCGATGGCGACCCGCTTCTTCATGCCGCCGGAAAGCTCCGCCGGGTAGAGGTCGATGGTCTGCTCCAGCCCCACGAAGGAGAGCTTCTCCAGCACGATCCCCTCGATTTCCTTCTCGGACAATCGCCCTTCCTCCAGGAGACGGTACCCCACGTTCTCCCCCACGGTCATGGAGTCGAAAAGTGCCCCCCCCTGAAAGACGATGGCGATCTTCCTCCGGACCTCTATCAGTTCCCGCTCCCTGAGTCCCCCGATGGGGGTACCGTTGATGGAGATGGTTCCCCCATCGGGCCGCAACAGTCCCAGCATCAGCTTCAGGATGGTGGTCTTGCCGGCCCCGCTCATGCCGAGGATGGTCCGGTTCACCCCCGGCTCCAGGTGGAGGTCGAAACCGTCCAGAATCCGCCGCCCCCCCACCGTGTAGGAGACCTGGTCCATCCGTATGCCCCGCGCGTCAGTCACATTATCACCTGAAGACAATGAAAATTTTAGTCATGAAGAAATCGCACACCAGCACCATGATGGAGGTGACGACCACCGCCCGCTTGGCCGCGGCCCCCACCCCCTCGGCGCCCCCTTTGGTGTTGAGACCCACGTAACAGCCGATGGTGGCGATGAGGAAGCCGAAGACGAACGGCTTCGCCACCCCCTCGATGATATCCTGGAATACCAGGAACTGGGAGAGGGATTTCCAGTACATCAGGATATTGATGTCGTAGCCGGAGGCAATGACGAATCCCCCCAGGAGCGCCAGGGCATCGGTGATTACAGCCAATAGCGGCATGGCCACGAGCATCGCCTTGAGCCGCGAGGTGGCGAGCCGGGTGATGACGTCGGTCCCCTCCACCCGCATGGCGTCCACCTGCTCGGTGACGACCATGGTGCCCAGCTCGGCGGTGATGGCCGAGCCGACCCGCCCCGCCACCATAAGGGACGAGAGGACCGGCCCCAGCTCCTTCACCATGGTTACCGCCACCATCCCCCCCACGTAGCTGGTGGCGGCGAAGGGCTTCAGCTGGATGAGGGCCTGGAGCGCCATGACCATGCCGGTGAAGAGCCCCGTGAGGCAGACGATGAAAAGGGAGCCGACCCCCATCTTGTCCAGTTGGGTGACGAACTCCCGATAGTAGAAAGGCCTGCGGAAAATCCGCACGACGGCCCGGGCCGCCAGGGCGAAGTAGGCCTGGAGTTCCAGAAGGAACCACTTTACGGTACGTTCCGGGTTCATGTCGGCTGCAGCACCGTCTGGATCGCCTCGCGCACGTCATCCACGAAAACGAAGGCGATCTCCCCTTTCACATCATCGGGGATATCCTCCAGGTTCTCCCGGTTGCGGGCCGGGGCCACCACGGTTTTCACCCCGGCGCGACGGGCCGCCAGCACCTTCTCCTTGAGCCCGCCGATGGCCAGGACCCGCCCCGTGAGGCTGATCTCGCCGGTCATGGCCACGTCGCGCCGGGCCGGCCGGGCCGACAGGAGCGACACGATGGCGATTACCATGGTGATCCCCGCCGACGGCCCGTCCTTGGGGATGGCGCCCGCCGGCACGTGGATGTGGATATCGGTGTCGGTGAAGGCGGTTTCCTCCACCCCCCACTCGGCGCCGTTGGCCCGCACGAAGGAAAGGGCCGCCCGGGCCGACTCCTTCATGACATCCCCCAGGGAGCCGGTGAGGATCAGCTCCCCCTTCCCCTTCATCCGGGTCGCCTCCACGAAGATGATGTCGCCGCCGGTCTCGGTCCAGGCGAGCCCCGTGACGACCCCGACCCGGTCCTTCTCCGAGGCCACCTCGTTGAAGAAGGTCCGGGGGCCCAGGAACTCCTCCACCACCGCCGGGGTGATGGTCTCCCGCGGCGGTTTCCCCTGGGTGATCTCCTTGGCCACCTTGCGGCAGACCGAGGCGATGCTTCGCTGGAGGTTCCGCACCCCAGCCTCCCGGGTGTAATCCCGGATGATCTTGAAGAGGGCGTCATCGGCAAAAGCGGGAGGTGCGCTTGCCAGGCCGTTCTCCTCGATCTCCCGGGGAACCAGGTAGCGGACCGCAATCTTCTCCTTCTCCTCGTCGGTGTAGCCCGAGAGCCGGATCACCTCCATCCGATCCTTGAGGGCGGCGGGGACTGGGTCCAGCTGGTTCGCCGTGGTGATGAACATGACGTTGGAAAGGTCGAAGGGGACGTCCAGATAGTGGTCGGTGAAGGTGTTGTTCTGCTCCGGGTCCAGCACCTCCAGCAGGGCGCTGGCCGGGTCTCCCCGGAAGTCGAGGCCGACCTTGTCCACCTCGTCCAGCATGAAAACCGGATTGTTGGTGCCGCAGCGGTATAGCTCCTGGATGATCCGACCGGGAAGGGCGCCGATGTAGGTGCGGCGGTGGCCGCGGATCTCCGCCTCGTCCCGCATACCCCCCAGGGACATGCGGATGAATTTGCGCCCCAGGGCCCGGGCGATGGATTTGCCGAGGCTCGTCTTCCCCACCCCCGGCGGCCCCACGAAGCAGAGGATCGGCCCCTTCATCTTCTCCCTCAGGGTCCGGACCGCCAGGTATTCGAGAATCCGCTCCTTCACCTTCTTCAGGTCGTAGTGGTCCTCGTCCAGCACCGTCTCGGCCTGGTTGATGTCGTGGTTGTCCCTGGTGGAGTTCTTCCAGGGCATCCCGGCCAGGTAGTCGAGATAGGTGCGGGACACCGTGTACTCGGGAGAGGCGGGGTTGATCCGCTCGACCCGCTTCAGCTCCTTGTCAGCGATCTTCCGTACCTCCGAGGGCATGCCGGCCGCGTCAATCTTCTTCCTGAGATCGGTCATCTCGGCAGCGCGGGTGTCCTCCTCCCCCAACTCCTCCTGGATCTGCTTCATCTGCTCCCGCAGCAGGTACTCCTTCTGGCTCTTGCCGACCCGCTTGGTCACCTCGGCCTGGACTTCTCCCTTCACCTGGAGCCGCTGCACCTCGCTCGTCAGGTGCATGTAGACCTTCTTGAGCCGTTCCAGGGGGTCGATAACTTCCAGGATACCCTGCTGCTCGTCCAGGGGGAGATTAACGTAGAGGGCAACCAGATCCGCCAGCCGCGCCGGATTGTCGATGAGATCAATCATCTTCATGACATCCTCGGGAAGGGGCCGGCCGTAGGAAAGGGCGATTTTCAGGAGGGCATTGAGACTCTGGACCAGGGCCTCGGAGACCATGGACCGCTCCACGAACTCGTGGATCGGCTCGCAATGGCCTTGAAGGTGCTGGTTGAACTCCACCACATCCGTCACCCGGACCCGGGTAACCCCCTCAAGAACCACCTTTGCCCCCCCTTCGGAGAGATGGTGGATCTGGTTCACCTTGCAGAGTGTGCCGATCTCGAACAGCTGAGGGATTGCGCCGGGAGCAGTCTCCTGGCGGGGACGGATGAGGACCACGAACTGCTCGGGGCCGAGCATCTCCTCAAAGCCGGCAAACTCCTCATCCTTGAGGAACAGGGGGAAGATCATGTAGGGGAAAGCCACGATCTCCCGAACGGGATAGACCGGCAGAACGGAAGGTATTGTTATCGACACGGATTCGGACATGGCGTTCGGGTCCTCGGATGAAACAGGGCTCGTGTCTGTTACGGGGGTACAGTAATGAGATTAGCCGCTGAAGCCGCCACTGTCAAGGAACGGCGCGGGAGTTGAGGTTTATTGCGGGGATATGCGCCGGGAGCCGTCCCCCAATCACCCGGCGCCTGCAGTTTCCCACTCTTCGTACAATCCGGCTATCCGTGCCGTCAGGGCGGCATGCTCCTCACCCCCCTGCCGGGCCCGCTCCAGGTCGTCAAAGAACGCCGGGTCGGCCATCTGCTGCTCCAGCTCAGCCAGGCGCTCCTCTTCCGCAGCAATGGCCGCCTCCAGCTCCTCCAGCCGCTTCTGGCGACGCTTTTCGTCCCGTTGGCGGGACTTTTCCTCCTCCCGCTGCCGCAGCCGTTCTTCCTTTGACTCCGGAATCTGGGAAGCCGGGGCCGGCGACCGGAGATTTGAGTCCGGGACCGGGGACCGG
>CAZBEB010000008.1:0-48771 GCA_964490805.1 uncultured Geobacter sp. | reverse complement strand
GGGACCGGGGACCGGCGAAGCCTGGTCATCGGCCGAAGCCTTCTTGGCCAGGTAGTACTCGTAGTCGCCGTGGTAGCTGGTGAGCTGTCCCCCTTCCACTTCCACGACGCGGGTGGCGAGGCCGTCGATGAAGTAGCGGTCGTGGGAGACGAAGACAACGGTGCCGGCAAAGGTCTTGAGGGCATCAAGGAGGACGTCCTTGCTGAAGAGGTCCAGGTGGTTGGTGGGCTCGTCCATGAGGAGCAGGTTCGAGGGGCGCAGAAGCATCTTTGCCAGGGCGAGACGGTTGCGCTCTCCGCCGGAGAGGACCGCCACCTTCTTGTGGATGTCGTCGCCGGAGAAGAGGAAGGCGCCGAGTATGTCCCGCAGCTGCGGCACCATGGCAAAGGGGGCGTCGGCGAGAAGCTCGTCGTAGGCTGTCTTTTCACTGTCGAGGACCTGGGCCTGGTCCTGGGCGAAGTAGTCGAGGGCCACATTGTGCCCCACGACCCGCTCCCCCCCTTCAAAGGGTTTGCCGGCCATGATCCCCATGAGGGTCGATTTTCCGGCGCCGTTATGCCCCACAAGGGCGATCCGCTCCCCTTTCTCCACGGTGAGATCGATGCCGTTCAGCACCACGTTGGCGCCGTAGGCCTTCACCACGCCGGCAAGCTCCATGGCAATCCGGCCGCTGGGGGGGGGATCGGGAAAGCGGAAACGGATTTTTTTGCGCTCCGGCGGAAGAACTATCCGTTCGATCTTCTCCAGTTGCTTGATGCGGGACTGGACGAGGGACGCCTTATCGGCCTTGTAGCGGAACCGGCTGATGAAGTCCTCGATCTTCTGGACTTCCTCATCCTGGCGCCGCTTCGCCTCCCGCAGGGCCGCCACCCGCTCTTCCCGCTGGACGAGGTAGCGGCTGTAGGAGCAGTGGTAGTCGGTGAGGACGCTGTTCCAGACCTCCGTAATCCGGTGGCAGACCTGGTCCATGAAGAACCGGTCGTGGGAGACGAGGATGACCGAATGGGGATATTCGCACAGGTACCCCTCCAGCCAGTTGCGGGCCTCGATGTCCAGGTGGTTGGTGGGCTCGTCCAGCAGGAGTACGTTGGGCTTTTTGAGCAGAAGCTTCGCCAGGGCGATCCGCATCTGCCACCCGCCGGAGAACTCGCCGCAGTCGCGCCCCCGGTCTGTGGTGAGAAAACCGAGGCCGTCCAGCACCCGGCACGCCTCCGCCTCCATGGCGTAGCCCCCCCGCAGCCGGAACTCCTCCTGGAGATGGCCGTAGCGCTCCAGAAGGGAATCGTGCTCCGGGTCGTCGGGGGAGACTTCCTCCAGGCGGCGGGTGAGCACGGCCAATTCCCGCTCCATCTCCTGGAGGTCGTCCAGGGCCGTCATCACCTCGGCCAGGAGCCCCGTGCCCCGGGTGACGATGCCGTCCTGGGGGAGGTAGCCGACGGTGGCTCCCTTGGCAAAGATCAGCTCGCCGGCGGAATGTTCCACGAGCCCGGCAACTATTTTCATGAGGGTCGACTTGCCGGCGCCGTTCTCCCCCACGAGGCCCACCCGCTCACCCTTTTTCAGGTGCCAGTTGATACCGGTAAAGAGGGGCCTGCCCGCAAAGTCTTTGGAAAGATTCTTGAGATGGAGCATGGAATTCCGTTCCGTTACTGTGAGATGACGTCATTGTAGGAGGGGCTAAACAGCCTTGTCAATCTTCTCTCCTGCCTAAATGGCCGTTAAAGCCAGTTTTTTCTTATTAAAGCCAAAAAACTCTGCTATACTTTAGCGATTTTACGCGACTTCAAAGCCTTTCTGATTAGTTCAGGAGCTTCGAACATCATATAGCGGGCCCCGGCTCCATGCCGGCAGGGTCCGGAAATTCAGCGGCGCGGGGTTTCCCTGCTCCCCACCTAAAGGAAACGGAATCAATGGCAAAAAAGATGCTCATCAACGCGATGCATCCGGAAGAGTCCCGCGTTGCCATCGTCGAAGACGGCAAACTGGACAATCTGGACATCGAGATCGCGGGGAGCGAACAAACCCGCGGCAACGTCTACAAAGGGGTGGTTGTAAGAGTGGAGCCGGGGCTCCAGGCAGCCTTCGTGGATATCGGGGCCAAGCGGCTCGGCTTCCTCCAGATGGGGGAGATCCATCCCTCCTTCTGGCAGTGGCGCGACGACGTCCCTACCGAGAACCGCAACCGCCGCCCCCGCATCCAGGAAATCCTCCGCCGGGGGCAGGAACTCATCGTCCAGGTGGAAAAGGGCGAGCGTGACATGAAGGGGGCGGCCCTCACCACTTACATGTCGTTTCCGGGGCGTTACATGGTGCTCATGCCGGGAAGCGATTCCGCCGGCATCTCACGCAAGGTGGAGAGCGAGAGCGACCGCAAGAAACTGAAGGAAAAGATTTCCCAGATGGAGATACCCGAGGGGATCGGCTACATCGTCCGGACCGAAGCCCTTGGCAAGACCAAAACCGAACTGAACAAGGACCTCCAGAACCTTCTCAACCTCCACAATTCGATCCTGGAAAAGGCAGCCGCAGCCAAGGCTCCGGCCCTCATCTACCAGGAGATGAACGTTGTCATCCGGACCATCCGCGACTACTTCACCGCCGAAATCGACGAAGTGCTCGTGGACAGCAAGGAAGTTTACAAAGAGGCCCGGGACTTTTTCAAGCAGACCATGCCCAAGTACGAGAAGCTGGTGAAGCTCCACACGGAGAAGCGCCCCATCTTCTCCCGCTACCAGATCGAGGAGCAGATCGATCTTATCTACGAAAAGAAAGTCCCCCTCAAATCGGGGGGATATCTCATCATCGAGCCCACTGAGGCCCTGGTTTCCATCGACGTCAACTCCGGCAAGACCACCGGCGAGAAGGGGGTGGAGGACACCGCCTACAAGACCAACCTGGAGGCGGCGGAAGAAGCGGCCCGGCAGTTGCGGCTCCGGGACCTGGGGGGGCTTATCGTCCTCGACTTCATCGACATGCGGGACCGCAAGCACAACGCCGCCGTGGAGAAGGTCCTCAAGGCGGCCCTCAAGGAGGATAAGGCCAGGGTCGAGGTGGGGCGCATCTCCCAGTTCGGCATGCTGGAGATGTCACGCCAGCGGATCAAGCAGACCCTGGAGCAGGGCAGCACCCTCGAATGCCCCCACTGCAGCGGCCGGGGCAAGGTAAAGAACGTGGAGAGCATGGCCCTCTCCTTCCTCCGCAAAGTCCACGCCGCCGCCGCCAAGGGGACCGTGGCCGAGGTCCACGGCGGGCTCCCCCTGGAGGTGGCCTACTACCTCCTGAACCGCAAAAAACGGGAACTGGCCCGCATCGAGGACGACTACGACATCGTGGTCACGGTCAAGGGGCGGACCTCCTTCCTCATGAACGAACTGGAGCTTGAAACCGTCAAACGGGAAAAGCCGGCCCACGTTGAACATCACGGAGAGCCAACGGAACCGCTGGAAAAGAAGCCCGAAGCAGTTGGGGAAACCGGCAAATCCAGCGAGGCCGAAGAAGGCGCGCCCCTGGAGGGAACGGAAGGGAAAAAACGCAAGCGCCGCCGCAGCAGGAAGAAGTCAACGGGAGATGAAGCTCAGGCTCCGTCCCTTGTTGGCGGAGAGCCCCTCGACGAAGAGCAGCACGACGAAGAGGACGCTGTCGAGCTGGAAGCCGAAGAGCAGCTTCAGGATAACGAGACGAACGCCGAGACTCCCCCGGGAGAGGAGACGAAGAAGAAGCGGCGGCGCAGGCGGCGCAGGAGCAAAAAGCCCCGTGTCGAAGAATCCGCTGAAAGCCCATCGGCCGAAGCCGGCACCGACGAAGCGACCCCAGCCCCTGACGCGGCAGCCGAAACGGGCGATGAAAACGTTGTGCAAGTTGGGGAAGAGGAAGAGCCGGCGGCCGAAGATGCGAAAAAGAAACGGCGGCGGCGCAAACGCCGTAGCGTGAAGAGGGATGAGGAAGGGGCGGTTGCCGTTGAAACCGCAACTCCGCAGGAGGCTCCCGTTGAAGCACCGGAGCCGGTCCAGGTCACTCCCGCCTCCGTCGAATCTGCCCCCGAAAAGGCAGAACCGAAGCCGAAGAAACCGCGCGCTCCGCGTGCTAAAAAGAGTGCCGCCGCAGTCGCCGATGCCGCCGAAACCCCGGCTGCCGTGGAGATGCCGGCAGAACCGGCGTCGGCCGAAACGCCTCCGGCAAAACCGGTCCGCAAACGTTCGCCCCGCAAGAAAGCAGAAGTTGCGGCGGCAGCCGAATCTCCGGAGACACCACCGACAGCACCTGCACCGGAAGCTGAATTGCCCAAGCGCAAAAGGGCCCCGCGCAAGAAGAAGGAAGAGTCCTCCGAAACACCTTAGCATTCAAATTTGCACATCTTGCCACAGTGAGCGGGGCTTCCCAGGAAGCCCCGCTTTTCAACCACTAAGTGTATAATGCAAACATACACCTTATGTAAAAACAGATAAAGTTCCCCAGGTTAAAAGGATTGAAACCTCCCTTCCCCCCCTTGGCACCTCAATAATGGTGCGAATATGTATAAATAAAACATACACCGCCCATCTTCTCACCCCTGCCCCAAAATTCACACATCACAAATAACAGCGCTAAATCAAACTGTTACCATTATTGCCCCAAACATCTCACCATTGGTACGCCTGGTGCAAATATAGGAATCGTTCAATTTCAGTCACAAATCAACAACAAATGAGACCAACCATGTCGCCTGACTATCTGGCAATTAGTGCTCATAACCTCGGAGACGCCTCTTCGACGCTTCTGATGCAGGGTTTCTACTTTGAAGAATTCCTGCTGGTGCTTTTCATCGCCCTCGGAACCGTTGCGTTTCTCAGCCAACTGGTGCCGGGGATGCTGTTGTTTGTATCAATGGCAAGGAGCATCTGCTCCTGCGCCAGATCCAGCCTGGGGACTTCAGGCGACGACATTGAATAGATCAGAGCCTGCGGGAACAATATGACAAAACCAATGGTCAGCGCATATGCTCTCATTCTGGAATTCACCTCTCCTGCACTATCACCGCTGGAGGGGTTGACCGGCGTGTTCATCTGGATCTTTTTCAGCCTCTGCGCCACGATCATCCTTTTTCAGAGCTGTGCCACCGCAAACGCCCTGTTGAGTTCGCCACCGGGCGCACAAAAAAGGGAACGGCAGGCAAGAGTCCCGGCATAACCGGGCACGCCACGGTTTCCAGGCCGTCCACTGTCAGCACTGAGCCACTGCTGATGATGGGCGGTTTTTTTATTCTCATGCCCCGGTCCCCATGCAATCGCTCGCAGACATGGTACAGTGTTATCCATGATAACCATCGAGACATTCAGGGGAAACTCAATACTGGACCAGCAGGTGGAAATCGTGGAGCGGAAGGGGAAAGGGCATCCCGACTTCATCTGCGACGCGGCCATGGACGCCGTCTCTGTAGCCCTGTCCCAGGAGTACCTCCGGCAATTCGGCCGCATCCTGCACCATAACATCGACAAGAGCCTCCTCGCCGCCGGAAGCGTTGAAAAGCGGTTTGGCGGCGGGCGCGTAACCCGGCCCATGGAACTCATCATCGGCGACCGGGCCACTTTCTCCGTGGGCGATCGGCGGATCCCGGCGGAGACGATCGCCGTGGACGCGGCACGGGAGTGGCTACGACAGAACCTCCGCTTCGTTGACCCGGAACTGCACGTGAATTTCCGGGTGGTACTCGCCCAGGGCTCGGAGGAACTCACCGACATTTTCGCGAGGCCCGGTGAAGTCATGGCGGCCAACGACACCTCGGCGGCAATTGGCTATTGGCCCCTTTCCCCCACTGAACTCGCCGTCCTCTCCCTGGAGCAGCATCTGAATGCCCGCGAATTCAAGGAACGTTTCCCGGAAACCGGCGAGGACATCAAGGTCATGGGGATGCGCTCGGGCAACGATCTGGAGTTGATTGTGGCGATGCCGCTTCTGGCGCGCTTCATCGAATCGGAAGGGGAATACTTTGCCAGGAAGAAGGTAATCGAACGGGAGATCGGCGAATTCCTGACCGGAATCCCCGGCTTCGGCCGGAAGCAGGCCAGCCTCAACACCCTTGACGAACCGGGGCGGGGCCTTGGCGGCGTTTACCTGAGCCTTCTGGGCACTTCGGCTGAAGACGCCGACTCGGGCCAGGTGGGGCGCGGAAACCGGGTCAACGGCATCATCGCCCTGGGACGCCCCCTGGGGACCGAGGCCGCCGCCGGCAAGAATCCGGTGAGCCATGTGGGGAAAATCTACAACGTCCTGTCCCATAGACTGGCCCGGGAAATCTGCGAGGAATTGGAGGGGGTGAAGGAGGCCCACGTTATTCTCCTGAGCAGGATTGGGACCCCCATCGACCGACCGCTCATGGCTGCGGCCCAGCTTCTCATGAAGAAAGGGAAACTGACCGGAGACGTCGCCACGCGGGCCGAGGAGATTATCGAACGGAGACTGGCGGGAATCAACGGATTCTGCATGGAACTGGCGGCGGGGAAATACCCGGTCTGCTGACTGGAATCACATGAGCAGAGTCAACAGCACCTGAACAGCGACAATCTTCCCGATGGTGGCCACCGGATACACTGATGCGTAGCCGATATTGGGCAGGTCGTTGCCGGTCTGCTCAAGGGCATAGCCCAGAACGGCAGGCTGCGTATGGAGTCCAGCCACCATGCCGATAAGGATTCCCATGGGAATTTTCAGGAGCCGGTGGCCGATGAGAAGCGTTGCCAGCGCCGCGGTGAACGTCACCACCGCCCCGGCAGCAAAGATGGTAAAACCTCCCCCGTTGGAGAGGGTCGAGACGAAGCCGTAGCCGGCCCTGGTGCCGATGCCTGCCAGGAAGAGCACGAGCCCGATCTGGCGGAGCGTCATGTTGGCGCTGTAGGGAAGGCTCCAGACCATCCCCCCCGAGCGGCCGATGGTTCCCAGTACAAGGGCCACGATAAGCGGCCCCCCTGCAAACCCGAGCTTGAGCGTCACCCCCCCCGGCAGGGGAATCGGTACGATGCCGAGCAGCAGCCCGAGGGCGAGTCCCAGGCTGAAGGTGAGGATATCCACTTCCGAAACGGCGCGGTATGAGTCGCCGAACAGTGCCGTCACCTCTCCCATCCGTTCCCGGCTTGTCACCACCCTGACCCGGTCCCCCAGTTCCAGAACCATGTCGTCATGGGGGAGAAAGTCGTCGTCGCCCCTCCGGACCCGGGTCACCGTGGCCCCGAACCGCTCGAAAAGTTCCAGGCTCCCCAGCCGCCGGCCGGCCACCCGGGGATTTGAAACGAAGATGCGCCGGTAATCGAACTCGCTCCGGTCAGCGGTGATTTCCTCCTCACTCACCTCGCCGAGGACTTCTGCCACCCGCTGCAGTTCCGCACCGGTCCCGACCGCCAGCAGCAGATCCCCCGGCTGCAAGCGAATCTGCGGCCCCGTCAGCAGATACTCCCCGTTTCTCTTGATACGGCCGAAAACCACGTCCCACTTCTGCTGGCGGGAGAGCTCCACCACCGTCTGCCGCCCCGCCAGGGGCCAGGTCACCCGGATGGTTTTCGATCTCAGGGCCTCGGTGACAACCCCGGCGATCTTGAACTGCTTCGCCTCTTCGGCATAGTCGATCCGCCAGAGCTTCTGGACGAGGCTTATGGCCAGCACCACCCCCATAACCCCCATTGGATAAGCAATGGAATACCCGACCACCGGCTCGGCCAGGAGCTGTTCCATGAGATTCTGTGGTACCAGGTGCTTGATGGTTTCAAGGGCGCCGGCAAGGGCCGGGGTATTTGTGAGGCTGCCGGCGAAAAGCCCCACGGTGATTGTCGCCGGCAGTGACAGGAACTGCTGGGCCGCAACGGTGAGCATTGTTGCGAACGCGAGAACGCACAGGATAAGGAGATTGTTCCGCACCCCATCCTGCCTGAGCGACGCCACGAAGGCCGGCCCGCTGGCCAGCCCGATGGTGTAGACAAAGAGGGCAAGCCCCAGAACGTAGACAATCTCGGGGAGTTTCAGCTCGGGATGAAGCGCCCCGACACCGAGGCCGACAAAAAGGACCGCAGCCACACCCAGGCTCGACCCGCGGAACTTTATGCGTCCCAGGGGATATCCTATGGCGGCAACGGCAAAGAGGAGGAGAAGGGGATTTTCGATGAGGATTCTGATCATTGGGAGTCACATCCGCAATGTCGGTTTTATGTTGTCGGGCACGAAGCTTTCAGCGATCCGCCAACCCCTGCCGGGGACATAAACCGGGGCAAGCCGATAGGCGATGAAACCGAGAAGCCCAAAGGGCTCAGGCAGTTCAGGCTCCAGCTTTACCACCCGGTAACCGACCAGGTCACCAACTTCGGGATAACGGAGCGATTCCTTGAGGGTACAGGCCTCCAGCACCTTACCGCCCTCGCGATTTGCCAGGCGGATAAGGAAAAGCTGCTCCCCTTCCGCGCTGGTACCCCGGCGCTCCTCGACAAAGGCCGGAATGACCGCCTCCAGAAGTATCAGGTTCTCCAGGTTGCGGCAGGCATAGTCGAAGGCCGCCTCAGCATTGTCGAACTCGATTGGCTCCGCGGGTTTCTTTCGGAAAAAACCAAACATGATTCCCCTTACTCACCCTTTTTGCCGGGCGTCTTGAGAAAGACCACAACTGCGCCGCTGCCTCCCAGTTCCCGTGGTGCAGGGGCAAACTCAGCCACAACTCCTTTTCCCCGCTCACGGAGCCATGAGAGGACGGCCCCTTGAAGAACCGGCTCTCCAGGGGAATTGTTTCCCTTGCCCGTTATAACCAGGACCGCCTTCTGGGCAAGCCGGTGGGCGCTGGAGATGAAATGCCCCAGGCTCTCCAGCGCCTCATCGCGGGTGAGGCCATGAAGGTCGAGCTCAAGGCCGATGCGAATCTGACCATTCTTCAACTGACGGAGGCGACTGGCCGGACGGTTATGCTCCCCTTCGCCTTCCGGAAGGTTGTCACTGAAGGTGACATCCAGGCGCAGGTTCTTTATGGCAGCGGCAAAAGCCCGGCGCTCTTCGGCCTCCTGTTGCCGGCGGATCTCCGCCGCCTCCGCCTTTTCTGGTGGTTGCGGCGCATTCCGGGCATCTTTTTTCCTTGATGGTTCCGTGCCGGTGCTGATCCGCCGCACGTCCGACATCTCACGGAGAAAAAGTGAAATATCGTCAGTCTCGGCCGCAGTTATTGCCGGAGCTGCGGGGGGCGCCTTGACCGGAACCGTCTCCCTGGATGAACCGTCATCGGTCTTCAATCCCTTGAGTGCTGCAAAGGGAAGCGCCGCAAACTCCTTCGGTTTCGGTTCGTTCTTTTGTGTCTTCTTTTTCATGACTAAAGGGTTGTGATCCTCTCAGTATTGGTCAAGGCGCGTCCGTGGGGACGAGGACAATCTCGATCCGGCGGTTCTTTGCCCTTCCCTCGCCGGTGTCGTTGGTGGCAACCGGCCGGTACTCACTATTGGCCACCGCCACCAGGACCGCCGGATCGATGCCCCGGTTCTGGAGATAGCGTGCCACATTGATGGCGCGGGCCGCGGAAAGCTCCCAGTTCGTGGGGAAGCGCCGGGCGAGGTTGCCGATGATCCTGACGTTGTCCGTGTGCCCCTCGATCCGGATCATCTTATCCTGGACCCCTTTCAGGATATCGACTATCTTGGCCAGCACGTCCATGCCCCCTTGCTTCACCTCCGCCTCCCCGGAATCGAAGAGAATGGCGTCAACCATGTTGACCGTCAGCTTCCCCTTGAGCTCCGAAATGGTTACCTGACCCTGGGCAATCTCCCCTTTCATGCTGTCGAGAAGGTCCTCATAGGTCTTGCTCACCTGGCGGACTTTGTCCTCCCTGGCCTTCTGGGTAGCCGCAATCTCTTCCTTCAGCCGGGCGTTCTCAGCTTCAAGATCCGACACCTTTTGCCTCAGGTCGGCAACGGTCTGGGAAAGGGAATCAGTCTTGGACCGGAGAACCTGATCCAGCTCCCGGTTGTCGGCGGAAAGTTTCTCCTTCTCCTTGGCCAGGACGGCGGCCTCTTCCTTTGTCCTGGCAAGCTGCGCCTTCAAGGTGCCGTTCTCGGCTGAAAGCTCGCGATGCATTTCCTGGAGTGTGGCGGCTTCCCGCCCGAGGGCATCGGCCTCCTCCGCCTTTTTCAAATATTTGCTCTCAGCCACGAGACATCCCGAAAGAATGAGGCTGGTGACCGTCATAAGCATGAAAAGCGCAATCCGTTTTGCCATGGAAACCTCCTCAGGTCCGGAAAACAACAGCAATGCGCAACGCAGCGCAATGCACAAGGTCAGGAAAAAATATACACCGGCACTACGGCAGCCGCAAGCACCAAGGCTTGAGGAATCCAGAGGCGGCGATAAACTCTCCCCATGTCAGCCTCAAAGTATTCCCGCGTAAGAACGAGGCAGAGATGAACCGGCGAGAGCATCACCCCGGAGAAACCACTGCCGAAAGCCAGGGACAGTAGCCCCAGCGAGGGGATGTCGCCTCCCAGAAGCGGCATCAGTATAGGGAAGGTAATCCCCACGAAAGCCACGGTGAGCCCTGTCATGACGCCGGCAAGAAACGGAATGACCGTGATTATGAATAGCAGCGGCAGTCCGCTCGCCACGAAAAAATGCGAGATGCCATCCAGCGCCCCAGTAAGTCTCAGGGTCTCCTGAAAGATCATGACCCCGAAGATCAACGACAGGGATTTCAAGGAAACGCTCTCCCGTAGCGTCGCCGCTATTCTGCCCGGTCCATACCGGTGAGCAATGAAAAGGAGGACCGTCATCCCACCCATGGCCGCCACCGGATTGACCCCCAGCACCACCACGAAAACGAGCGTAACCAGAATCGGCGCCACCGAAATGACAAAGGTTCGAAGGGCCCGCCGCTTGCCGACCGCCTCTCCCTGTGGCACGGGGGCTGAATCGACTCCCCGGAAGCAGAAGAAGACACCCAGGACGATCACGGCTACGGAATAGGTGATGTTCGCCAGGACAATCTTCTGGAATGGAATGCGGGAGAGTCCCGCCACCAGAATGATGCCGGGATAGAGGGGAGATACGTACTCCCATATGTGACGGAACCAGTAGTTGATAAAGGCCTTCTGGTCGGGGGAAAGTGTCAGATGGGCCGAAGCCTCCCGCACCATGGGGGCCGAAAAGACAGCCCCTCCCGGAGAAGGGAGCATCCCGATCATGGCCGGCATGGCAGCCATGATGAGCCTGCTGTCGGGAAGAATCTCCGAAAGGCTCGCCACCATCCGGCGGAGGGTGCCGGTCGTGCGGAGAATGTTCTCCATAATCATGGTGAAAACCAGAGTTGCCGTCATGTCCAGGGCACTGTCCGTGGTAAGGGCGGTCCAGGCCCCCGACAGGAACCGGAGCGGCGGAGTGAGGTACGAGAGCGCCAGGAGCGCCGCCCCCAGGGCCATGACCGCCCCCAGGTGCCACCTGCGGCGTACCATGACGACCACGGCGATGAGGACGGCAAGAGTTTTCAGGAGATCAACCATGCACTTACCACCAATCAAAATGGAAAAAGGGACGCAACCCCGTCCCTTTCCCTCACTTCACACTATTTGCATGCCGGCAACGACGGCTATCTCCTGACCACCCGCCGTTTCATCCCACCCATGGCCGCCATCTGCTGCTTCATGACGACACCCTGACGCTCCAGGTGAAACTGGAGCCACATGTCTCCGTAGACTTTCATCTTCATCTTCTTGGACTCCTGGAGCGACTCCAGGTTAGCCTTCAGTTTTTCGTCGCCGGGAATCTTCTTGAGACCCCGCTCCAGCACGGCTTTTGCCTGGCCGATATCGTCGCACTCGGTCCAGCAGTAGGCGTAGAGCGCCCAGAGGAGAGACTCCTTCGGGGTCCACTGTACCGCCTTCTCGAAGGTTTCCTTCATTTTATCGCGCTTGTTCCGCTTCATGTAGCTGATGGCCAGCATCCCCATGGTCACCCAGTTCTTGGCGAAGGACTTTTCCAGGTAGGGGAATGCGGTGGAGAAATCCCGCTTGAGGTAATAGATCATGCCTATCTGGGAGTTGATCTGCCCGGTGACGTACATCTGCCACTTGCCGAACTTGAAGGCCTCCTTGAGCTCGCGTATCGCCTTGTCCACCCGCTGGGCCTGGATGTCGCGGTTGGCGGTCTCCATGATTGCCAGAATCTTCTTCATGATAATCCGGGAGATGAGGAGAAATGAAGCGCCGAACAGGATGAGCCCCACAAGAATGGCCCACCACCAGGCCGATGAGCCCGCGGCGATGAAGATTATGACGATTGCGACAAGGGCTATGCCGCCGGAGATCAGAAAATTGTACATAGAATATTAGATCCTTTCGTGCTGAGCAGGGCGTAAGTCGTTATCCGTTATCGTCATCGGACACCGGAACCATGGAACCCTTCTTTTCCACATATTTGGCGACGATAAGCCGTTTGCCGGGGCGAAGCGCTATCTTCCCCTTCAAATTGTTCCAGGCCGTGAGAATGCGTGACGAGACATTGAATTTTTTTGAAAGCGACGCAATGGTGTCCCCCTTTTTCACGGTGTAATACTTGTTGAATCCTTTGGTCCCCTGCGGGCGTGGGGTTCCAACCTTCGCCAGCTGAACCTCTGGCGCCTTTTCAGCTGCCACCGGCACGAGGAGGGTCCGGCCCCGCACCTTGGCGGTCACCTTCAGCTTGTTCACCTCGGCCAGGGCCTCTGGGGTAGTGCCGTAACGGCGGGCAATGGCCGCGAGGGTATCCTTTCGCTTGGCCCGGTAACGGGTGTACACGATACGTTCTGTGTAGCGCTGATCTTCTGGAAGCTGGGCGTAGGCCTGCTCGAATGCCCTTCTGCTCCCCCTTGGAATCTTCAACTCGTAGCCGGGATAGTCCGGCGGAGTGCACCAGCGGCGCAGTTCGGGATTCAGTTCCTTGAGCGTCTTGTAGTCAATGTTGATCAGTTTCGCCGCCACCTCCAGGTCCGTTCGCGCAGGAATGGCAACCGTATCGAACTCGATGGGAGGGAGGTAGGCAACGTCGGCAAAACCGTAGCGGGCCGGCTCCTTGGCGATTATGGCAGCCGCCAGCAGTTTCGGCACGTACTCCTTGGTTTCCCGCTTGAGGTACGACCCCTTGGATATTTCCCAGAAGTCACGGGTGTTGTACCGGTCGATGGCCCGCAGGATCTTGTTCTCTCCCGCATTGTATCCCGCAGCAGCAAGATACCAGTCGTTGTTGAACATGGCGTAGAGCTGCTTCAGGTACAAGGCTGCCGCCACGGTCGACTTCAGCGGGTCGCGCCGTTCGTCGATCCATTGATCGATCCGGAGATCATAGCGCTTGCCGGTGCCGGAGATAAACTGCCACGGACCCACGGCACTCGCCACCGAAACAGCGTGGGGGGTAAAGCCGCTCTCGATCATTGCAAGATAGACCAAATCCTCGGGGAGGCCATTTTTCTTCAGGACCTCCTTCATCATGGGGATATAGCGCTCTGAACGGGAAAGCCACTTTGCAAAGGACTTGCGGCCGGAGGTCTGGTAATAGCGGATGAAGTACTCAACCTGGTCGTTAAGGGTGAGAGGAATGTCGGAATCGGGAAGCGGCCCCTCGGGGAGCGTCAACTCGAAATCGGTATCGGCGGCCAATTGGTCCTCGATAACGATCAGGTCCCCCAGGGATTGATCGGTGCGGGCGGATCTGCGGGTTCCCTTCGACCGTGAGTCGGCTCCCAGGGGGAGGACCCCGGAGAGGTCGGGAAGCGAAGAACTGCCCAGCGCAGCCAACTCCATCAGGGGTGAGTTACGGGATTCCGATGCCAGGGCGGGGAAAACCGGAAGGATGCTTATGATAAGAAGGATTACTGCTTTTTTCATGGAATACCTTCCGCGCATGGCCGAAGTGGCCGGATGTGGGAAGTCGGTGCCGGATGAAGTCGGCAGTATAGGCGATTAGGGTCGAAGTGTCAAGGTTGGGGGGGCGCAGACCAGAAACGGCGCTCCATTTCCTGGAGGAGGGGTTCAAGGCTTGCGTGATCCGAAGCGCTGACGGTGATGGCGTTGAAACGCCGGGAGAGCTGGCGGACTTTCATGAAGGCAAGGGGATTTTTCTTCTTGAGATCGGGCAGGAGATCAACCTTGTTGAACACCATAATTCGCGGCTTTCCGGCCAGATTCAACTCCTCAAGAATCCTCTCCACCTGCTGAATCTGTTCTTCCACGCGGGGGGAAGCACAATCCACAAGATGCAGCAGCAGATCCGCATCCTGAAGCTCCTCCAGGGTCGCCTTGAAGGCACCCATGAGGGACTGGGGCAGGGAGCGGATGAAGCCGACCGTATCGGTGATGATCACCTCCCGTTCCCTGGGGAAGCGAAGGCGGCGGGTAGACGTATCAAGGGTGGCGAAGAGCAGATTTTCGGTGAAGACCCGGCTCCGGGTGAGCGCATTGAGGAGCGTCGATTTCCCGGCATTGGTGTAGCCGACGATGGAAACGATGGGAAGCCCGGCCCGCACCCTCTTCTGACGGCGCTGCTGCCGGCCGCGGGAAAGTTCGTCCAGCTCCCGCTCCAGCTTGGCGATCCGGTCGCGAATCCGCCGCCGGTCAGTCTCAAGCTTCGTCTCGCCGGGCCCCCGGCCCCCAATACCACCCATTAGGCGGGACATCTGCACCCCCCTGCCGGTGAGGCGCGGGAGAATGTATTTGAGCTGGGCAAGCTCCACCTGCACCTTCCCATCAAGGCTTGTGGCCCTGCGAGCGAAGATATCGAGGATGAGCTGGCTGCGGTCGATGACCTTCAGTTCCGTCATCTCCGAAATGGAACGGACCTGGGCCGGGGAGAGCTCCTGGTCGAAGATGAGGATCGTCGCCCCGAGCTGGAGCGCGCGGATCACCACCTCCCGCATCTTCCCCTCCCCCATGAGGTAGCGGGGGTTGAACTGGCGGCGGCGCTGGACAACCGCATCGAGGACGGAGACCCCGGCGGTGCGGGCCAGTTCCCTGAGTTCGTCAAGGGAGTCGTCGGCCTCTTCGTGGGACTGTTGCGTGACGGAGATGAGAATCGCCCGCTCCCCGGTCGCTGCAACCTCGCGGGCCTCGGTGGCCACCGATTTTTCCAGCTCCCGCTCCAGATGCGAAACCATGGAGCCGAAATCCATGCGGAAGGTGGCGAGGGGTTCGGACGCCTCCACTCGATAGGGCTGGCCGGAGCCGGCAGTGAGAAAGGCTGTCTGGATGGCAGTCCGGCGATCATCCTGGTGAAGCTGAAGGATCGCCATCAGGTCGAAGCGCAAAAGCGCCAGGTCGGTCAGGTCGTCCTCGGAGAAGGACTCCCCCTTGAGGTGGGTGTGGATGTAGCGCAGTCCCCGCAGCAGACGGCGCCCCAGTGGGTAGTCGGAAAGCTCGGGGATGAAAATCCCCTTCTCGTCACCGACAATCACATACTCCACGGCCCCATGGCGATCAACGAGGACTCCGACCTGTCGCCGGATTTCCCGCGAAATCTCCACCATCCGTCCCGCCAGCTCGGCAGTGATGAGCTCGCCGGCAGGGACGCGGCGCCGGTAAAGCCGCTCCAGCGAAGCAATCTGGTTCGGTTTCAGGCCAATGAGGTTGCCGTGCAGTTGTTTGATATCAGTTCTCCGCCTTTAAAGCCCGATGATATTATAGCCGCTGTCCACGAAATGAATTTCGCCGGAAACGCCACTTGAAAGCGAGCTCGCCAGGTAAACTGCCGCCCCGGCCACCTCGTCCTGGGTGATGTTCCGCCGAAGCGGCGCCTTCTCGGCCACATGGCCGGCAATCTGGTTGAATCCGCCAACCCCTGACGACGCCAAGGTTTTCAGGGGTCCGGCCGAGATGGCATTGACCCTGATACCGTCGGCGCCCACCGCCTCTGCCAGATACCTGACGCTCATCTCAAGGGCCGCCTTCGCCACCCCCATCACGTTATAGTTCGGGAAAACCTTCTGGCCGCCATAGTAAGTGAGAGCCATAACGCTCCCCTGCCTTCCCTCCATGAGAGGATGGGCCTCCTTCATCAGGGCGATAAGGGAATAGGCGCTGATATCGAGGGCGAGGGCAAAACCTTCACGGGATGTATTGAGGAACGACCCCTTAAGTTCCTCCTTGCCGGCAAAGGCAATGGAGTGAACGAGGATATCGATCCCACCCCAGGCTTCGCCTATCTCGGCAAAAACCTGCTTGATACCGGCATCATCCCGCACGTCACAGGGGAGCACCAGCGACGCCCCCACACTCTCCGCAAGGGGGATCACCCGCTTTGCCACCATTTCATTGGCGTAGGTTACGGCCAGCTCGGCCCCCTCGCGTTTAAAAGCCTGGGCAATGGCCCACGCGATACTTTTCTCGTTGGCGATACCGAAAATTACCGCCTTCTTGCCATCCAGAAGCCCCATGCAGATTCCTCCTAAAACAGAGACGGCGCTCCCATGGCGCCATCCTTCGTTCTCATCCTGTTACCGCCGGTTTTAATTCTGATACAGATGCAGCCGCCCGACGGCGGAGCCGGCATTAAGCCCCACGTCGGTACACCTGCGCCGCAGGAATGAGGCAGAATAATAAAAAAACCTATTTTTGGCAAGACATATGGGGTGTTTGATGGCAAACTACAACGAGAGGTGCGCACCATGATAGACACGTTCAACGCCGTCATTGAAGGAAGCGAACGGCTGAGTGGCCTTGCCGACGTTGACGAGGTAGTCAAGGACCTGTCCCGGCTCCTCAAGAGGCTTGTCAAAAGCCGCTGGATTGCCGTCTATTTTTTTGACCGGGAGCGACGCGATTTCGCTCCGGCACGCAGTTATGGCCTCCACTCCCGCTTTGTCCCCGTGTTCAGGGAGATGCCCCTCGCCCCTGACAAAATCCCCCTGCTCAAGGGGATGCTGAACAAAAAACAGCATCTGCTCATCACCGACCCTTCCGCATCGGAACTCCTCCCGGCGAAATTAAAGAAGCTTCTCCGCAACCTGACGCTGCTGGCGGTGCCGATGATAGCTCGCAACCAGGTAATCGGCGCGGTCTTCGTTGCCCGGACAAAGGAACTCCCACCGTTCTCCCAGGACGAAGTGGCGGTAATCCGCGACATGGTTTCCCATGCCGCTCTCGTCGTCTCCCACATCCAGATCTTCGACGAATCCCTTGACATGGCCCTGGATCTCGCGGGCCGCATTGACGTGATCCTGACTCTCGACGAGATAAACAAGGCAATTTCCTCGTCACTCTCCCGGGAAAAGATTCTGGAAACGGCGATTGAGCACGTGGAACGGATAACCCGCTGCGAATTCGTTGCGATTCTCCAAGTGGAGGGAAGCGGTCTGACCGTCACGGCATCCTACGCCGGAGAGCTTTCCGTCCCCGAAATCCTGCACGCCGGCGCCAGGCTTCCCCGGGGGCGCTTTGCCGCCTGGCGCGCATACCGCACCGGGCGGAGCACTGGCACCGATTACTCCGGTAAGACCAACTGCCTTTCAGACATGGACGCGGCTCTCTTCTCCATGGGCATCCGCTCACTCATGGCCATACCGCTCATGGTCCGGGACGAGGTTAAAGGGGTGCTCATGCTGGGCGATACCGAGGCGGGGGCATTCGACCGGGGAGCAACCTTCACCATAGAGAAAATCGCGTCACAGATGGCGGTCGCCCTGGAAAACGCCCAGCTTTACGAAGATATGCGGAGCCTCTTCATCAACACCATTGCGAGCCTTGCCAACGCCATCGACGCCAAGAGTCCCTGGACCAAGGGGCACTCGGAGAGGGTCATGCACATTGCGGCCCGCATCGCAAAGGAAATGGGGCTTCCCGAAACAACGGTCGAGCGGATACGGCTCGGCGGACTCCTTCACGACATCGGGAAGATCGGAGTAATCGAGGCGGTACTGGAAAAGCCGGCAGCCCTCTCCGAAGACGAGTTCCCGCCGTTGAGGGCCCATCCGGAGAAAGGTATCGCCATTCTCTCCCCCATCGCGCAACTGCGTGACGTTCTGCCCGCCATACTCCATCACCATGAGCGGTACGACGGCACCGGCTACCCAAAGGGGCTGAAGGGAGAGGACATCCCCCTCTCGGCTCGAATAGTCGCGGTTGCCGACGCCTTCGACGCCATGGTCTCGGAGCGCCCCTACCGAAAGGGATTTGACATAGGCGAGGCAATCGGCGAACTGCGCCGTGGGGCAGGCAGCCAGTTCGACCCGAAGGTAGTGGACTACTTCGCCAATTACGTGAAGCGAAACATGGGAAAAGAGCTCTACGACGTCTTTCCCGAGGTGTTCAGCAAGACTGCGGAAGAATAATCACGACCTCCCGCCCTCCCGCAGCCGTTCTTCAAGGGACTCAAGTCGCCGGTCGATGGACTCCAGAAGCGCTCGGTTCTGCTCAACTTTCCCCTTCAGCGCAAAAACCGCGAACGGCATTATGAGCCAGACCACTGTCAGAAACAGGCCGAGTATCCACATCATCACCATGAAGCCGCCAACGATTTCCATGGGCTCCCCCCTTCATCTCTTACCACCGGATTTTAAAGGGTAATTCCCGCCGCAACGAATGTCAATTCCAGCAAACTGATGCTCCATATTTCACAGAGAATTTACTTGCCTTTTTCGTCCCCCATGCTACCATGCTTAAATTTTAAGCACGTTATCGCCTTCACGAATAGATACCATAAATGCTCAAACCCTTGGCCATCGGCTCTCTGACACTGAAAAACAACCTTATCCTGGCCCCCATGGCCGGGATTACCAACCTCCCCTTCAGGCTGCTGGCAAGGGATGAAGGGGCAAGCCTCTGCTTCACCGAGATGGTGAGCGTAAACGGCCTTGTGCGTGAGGGCCGCAAAACGTTCGAACTTCTGCAAAGCAGGCCGGAAGACCGCCCCCTCGGCATCCAGCTCTTCGGCGACGACCCTCGGCTCCTTGCCGAAGGAGCACGAATGGTCGAGGCACACGGCGACCTCATCGATATCAACATGGGATGCCCGGTAAAGAAAGTGGTCGGCACCGGGGCCGGCAGCGCCCTCCTGCGGGAGCCGGCCAAAGTTCGGGCCATAATTCGGGAAACACGGCGGGCCACGAAACTCCCCCTCACCGTAAAGATACGCAGCGGCTGGGTCTGTGAGGAGGCAAACTTCCTGGAGATCGCCCGGATTGCGGAAGAAGAGGGGTGCGACGCCATCACCCTCCATCCCCGGAGCCGTTCCCAGATGTTCGAGGGGCACTCCGACTGGCAAAAGATTGCCATGATGAAGCAGAGCGTAAAAATCCCGGTCATCGGCAGCGGCGACCTGTTCACGGCCGCCGATGTAACCGCCATGCTGGCCGAGACCGGCTGCGACGGCGTCATGGTGGCCCGGGGCGCCCTTGGAAATCCGTGGATATTCCGCCAGGCCCTCGCGCTGCTGGAGGGGGGCGAATCGGCGGCACCAGCTCCGGAAGAGCGGCTTAGCGCAGCACTCCGTCACCTGGAGCTCTTTACGGAGCTAGCCGGCGAACGGGTGGCCCTGCGGGAGATGCGCAAACATTTCGGCTGGTATTCCCACGGGCTTGCCGGTGCCGCCCAGTTCCGCAAAGCCGTCAACATTATCGAGGGCAAAGGCGCCCTTCTCGAAGCATTGCACCGCTTCTTCTCTCCGGAGGCGCCATGAGCCCTGAAAGCACCAACGAGGCGTTCCTTGCCACCATCATCGACAGCGTCGGCGACGGAGTCATCGTCATCGACCTTGCGGGGCGGGTCACCCTCATGAATCCGGCAGCCGAGGAAATCACCGCCGTCTCCCGGCGCCAGGCCGTGGGCCACCCCTTCTCGGCCCTTTTCGGCAGCCAGGAAATTTTGCTGGAAATGGTCGAAAAGACCTCCGTCACCGGCATGACGATCTCCGACCACGAGAACATCGTCATCAGGAAGGCGAAGCAGCTTACGCCAGTTGGGGCCACCACGTTCCCGCTCCTGCTCCGGAATGGCGAGCCCATCGGCACCATCCTCATGCTGCGGGACCTGACAAACATCCGCGAGCTCGAAGGAGCGGTGCGCCACGCCGACCGCCTCTCCACCCTGGGCACCCTGGCCGCAGGCCTGGCCCATGAGATCAAGAATCCCCTGGGGGGAATCAAGGGGGCCGCCCAGCTCCTTGAACTGGAACTCCCGCCGGAGAGCGAGCTGCGGGACAATGTCCGGATCGTCGTGAGGGAAGTGGACCGGGTCAACCGGATCGTGGAAGAACTCCTGGCGCTGGCATCGCCCCGCAAGCTCCAGCTATCCAAGGTAAACCTCCACAAGATACTGGGGGACATCATAATCCTCCGGATGCGGGCTGCCGATGGAAAGAACGTTGCCTTCCAGCAGCAGTTCGACCCGAGCATCCCGCCAATCCTGGCCGACGAGGGGCTTCTCACCCAGCTGTTCCTGAACCTGATCAAAAATGCCGTGGAGGCGGTGGAAGAACGGGGGCTCGTCAGGGTTGCGAGCCGGGTCATCTCAGACTACAGCATGACCCAAAAGGGTGAACGGCGCTCCCGCATGGTGGCTATCGACATCTGTGACGACGGACCGGGTATCCCTCAAGAACAGCTGGAGCAGTTGTTTACCCCCTTCTTTACGACCAAGGCGAAAGGGACGGGGCTCGGCCTCGCCATCTGCCAGAAAATTGTCTCGGAACACCGCGGGATGCTCAAGGTAGAGTCAACCCCGGGCAAAGGAACCACCTTCACGGTGATGCTGCCTTTAATTCAGTAACCAGGGACCGGGGACCGGGAAAACCGAAGCTAAAAGCCTTTGGTTGCAGCCGGACCCTGATCCCGGATTCACGAGGTTTTATATGTTATTGCACCGCATTCTGGTTGCCGACGATGAAGAAAGCATGCGCTGGGTCCTCTCCAAGGCCCTGCGGAAAAAGGGATTCTCCGTTGACCTCGCCCGCGACGGGGAGGAGGCGCTGCGCCTCATCCAGTCCGGCGACTACGACCTGGCAATCCTGGACATCAAGATGCCCGGCATCTCGGGGCTCGATCTCCTGGACCGGGTGAAAGAGCTGAAAAGCGACCTGCTCATGGTAATCATGACCGCCGAGGCGAGCATGAAAAACGCCGTCGAAGCCATGAAACGGGGCGCCTACGACTACATCACGAAGCCCTTCGATCTGGACGTGATCGACGCCATCATCGAAAAGGTGAACCGGGCACGAGAAATCACCTCCCAGATGTCGATCCTCAAGGAAGAACTGAAGGACCGCTATCTTCTGGAGAAGAACGTCGTCGGCAACTCGCCGGCCATGCGGGATGTCTACAAGACCATCGGAAAGGTGGCTCCCAGCGATGTGACGGTACTGATCCAGGGGGAGTCGGGAACCGGCAAGGAACTCATCGCCCGGGCCATCCACTTCAACTCCAAGCGGTTCGGCAAGCCGTTCATCGCCCTCAACTGCGCGGCAATCCCCAAGGAGTTGCTGGAAAGCGAGCTCTTCGGCTTCGAGAAAGGGGCCTTCACCGGCGCCGTGGAGCGCAAGCTCGGCAAGTTCGAGCAGGCCAACGGCGGCACCATTTTCCTTGACGAAATCGGCGACATGCCCCTGGACCTCCAGGCCAAAATATTACGGGTCCTTCAGGAAAAGGAGGTTACCCGCACCGGCGGAAGCCAGAACATCTCCGTGGACGTGCGGATACTGGCGGCCACCAACCAGAACCTTGAGGAACTGGCCCGCACCAAGCAGTTCCGCGAAGACCTCTACTACCGCCTGAACGTGGTGCCGATCCAGCTGGTGCCGCTGCGGGAGCGCAAAGAAGACGTCCCGGCTCTGGTGGAATACTTCCTCCACAAGACCTGCGCCGAACTGGATGTTCCGGGGAAAACCTGCTCCCCCGAGACCATGGCGCTGCTTACCGCCTATTCCTGGCCCGGCAACGTCCGGGAACTGGAAAACACCATCAAGAGGGCCGTCATCCTCTCTTCCGACCCGCTCCTCATCCCCGCGGACTTCCCGGGGCTGCGCATCCAGCGGGCCGGCGGAAGCGCCGCCACCGATGAATTGTCGCTGGAGGCCCTTGTGGACATGAAGCTGCGGGCGAGCCTCACAAATCTGGACAAGATGGAAACCGGCGACATCTACAACCTGGTCCTCAAGCAGATCGAACGGCCCCTCATCCGCTTTGTCCTGGAAAAAACCAGGGGGAACCAGGTGAAGGGAGCCGACATCCTCGGCATCAACCGCAACACGCTCCGGAAAAAGATTCAGGAACTGGGCATCGAAATCAGAAGGGACTGAAAGGAGGGTTCACCAGATGGGCATAATGGACACGTTTTTTCTCAATCGCAATCAGGCGGTACTCGTCGTAATCGATGTACAGGAGAAGCTCTGCGCGGCCATGGACCCGGAAGTACTGGAGCAGCTCGCAAAGAACACCTCCATCCTCCTGGAGGCGGCCCGGGAGTTGGGCATCCCGGTGGTGGCCACCGAGCAGTACGTTAAGGGGCTCGGCTGCACCGTGCCGGAGCTGCGGGAGAAGTTCGAGGGGGCGGCCTTCGAGAAAATGACCTTCAGCTGCTGCGGCGACCCGGCCTTTCAGAACCGCCTGGCCGAACTGGGGCGCAAGCAGGTGATCGTCACCGGCATGGAGACCCACGTCTGCGTGCTCCAGACAGTACTTGAACTGCGGGAGCGGGGGTACCACGTCCACCTGGTGAAGGATGCCGTCATGAGCCGCAAAAAGGGAAACTGGAAGATCGGGCTCAACACCGCTGCCACAGCCGGCGCGGTCATAACCTCCACCGAAGCGGCCCTGTTCCAGCTGCTGCGGGTGGCGGGGACCGAGGAGTTCAAGAAGCTGTCGAAACTGGTGCGATAGGCGCACCGTTAGCCGCCGAAACGAAAAGAGCCGCCCCATGGTTGGGACGGCTCTTTTTTTGTATCTCGGCAATTGCTGCCGGCCGGTCAGGCAATGAGCCGCCGGGCGATAATGTTGTGGTTCAGCCAGAGCACCGGCGCCTGGGGGTTCCAGGAATGATCGAACATGAGGCGGCCCACCGCCTGGAACACCGATTTCGAAAGCTCGGCGCAAACTATGTTCTTGGGATCGGCACTCATGGCCATGAGCTCCTCGGAGACGGTGAGCATGAAGCCCGCCTGCTCGGCGGTGTTGTGGTGGGGCCACTCTTCATAGGTCCCGAAGGGCTTCAGAACCGGCGACGACAGGTAGCCCTCGGCCTTTTCCAGAAGGGATTCGATTGTTTCGCCTTCCTTCATGAGCCCCCGGCAGGCATCCTCTATGGCCAGAGCCGCGGGTCCGCCGCCTTCCTTCCGCAGGGCCGCCAGCAGCGGATATAGGGAAATCTCCACCCCGAGAAAGAGAGCACTGGAGTTGGTCTGAATCTCGGGAGAGTTGTAGACCGTAGCCTTCACCCCCCCTTGCCAGGCCTTCGTGGCAACCTCTTCCAGGCGGATCTTGGCCCAACCCTGGAGATAGGGGGTGTAGGACTGCCAGCGGTATTCGCCGCCGATAAGCACCGCGCAGCCGTGGTAGCCGTAGGCCGAATAGGAAATGCGGGAACCGGCCCCCACCACCCGGCTCCGGAGCCCGGCGGTGGCGGCAATGAGGGCACCGAAGGTGTCGGCGGTCACCTCGTCGAAGGAGAGAGAGCAGAGCCGCCCCACATCGGAATTCCAGAAGGGGCCCGACGCCAGGTAGCGGTCACCCTGCCCCTTGAATACCCGGTTCAGAATCGGCATGAGGGTCCGGACCCGGGGAATCCCCCCCGCCATGGTGTGGGCGACGAGGACATTGACCCCGGCAGGGATGAGCCCTTCCAGTTCCTTCACGAAGAGCGCCAGATTCTCCCGGAAGCGGGCGAGCCCCTTTTGACGAGATTCCTCGATGGCGGCCATGTCGAGCTTCGTCTCCACCACCGTGTCGGGCTTCACCCCCTTGAGGCGGTCGGCGGGTGAGAGGCCGTCGGCGGCGGGCTCCAGGTCGAACCCCGCCTCCAGCGGCACGTTGATAATCTTCCCACCCAGGTTGGCCTCGGCCTCGGCAAGCTCTTCAGGAGTGAGGGAGCGGAGCGGCCCGTTGTTGTCGCGGCGCCCAACGGTGGCGCCGATGATGGTCATGCCGGCTTTTTTAGCCTCGTCCACGATGCCGTTGGCGTAGCCCCGGCCGAAGAGTTCTCCGAAGAGGACAAAGACGTCACCTTTGCCGTAGCCGGCGGTCTCGGGAAGCTGTGCAAGTGGTGTGTATTGGGTCATGTTAGATTCCTTGGTTCAGGGTATTGTAGGGGCGATCCTCGTGATCGCCCATTCCTATGAGGCGCAAACGGGGCGAATACAAGATTCGCCCCTACTCTTTTTCTTCAACATCCACGATCACGCCGCGGCCGAAGCAGACGCCGCGCTTGGCGCTCTTGATGAAGTCCAGGAGGTAGCGGACATCATCGGTGATATTGAGAGTGCGCTCCGCCTCGGCCAGGGCGTTCTGCATATTGAGCCCCGAGAGGAAGAGGAGCTTGAAGGCGTTCTTGATGGCCCGGATGCGGGCCTGGTCAAAGCCGTTGCGGCGCAGCCCCACAATGTTCAGTGCCCTGACGGTGTTGGTGTCATCATTGATGCAGAAGGGGGGGATGTCGCGGGTAGCGCGGGACATGCCCCGCATCATGGCGAACTTCCCGATGCGGCAGAACTGGTGCACCGCGCAGTTGCCGGAGAGGATGGCCCGGTCATCCACCGTCACGTGCCCGGCCAGGAGCACTCCGTTGACCAGAATGATGTTGTTCCCCAACACGCAGTTGTGTCCCACGTGGGAGCTGACCATCAACAGGTTGTTGTCGCCGACTACCGTTTTTGTCCCCGGCCGGTTGCCACGGTGGATGGTGGCATACTCGCGGATGATGTTGCCGTTGCCGACAAAGGTCCAGCTCTCCTCCCCCTTGTAGCCGAAGTCCTGGGGCTCGTGCCCCACGATGGCGCCGAAATGGATGACGTTGTTCTCGCCGATGGAGGTCCATGGTCCGATAACGGCGTTGGCCATAACTTTTGTACCGGCACCGATAGAGGAGTGATCCCCCACAATGACGTTGGCGCCGATCTCCACGCCGTCGGCGATGATGGCGGAGGGGCTTATCTGGGCAGTCGGATGAATACTAGTAGTCATGACGTTTCTCCAGATTCTCGAATTTTGTGAACTGACCGTTGAACAGGAGCCTCACAGTCCCGATGGGGCCGTTACGCTGCTTGCCGATGATGATCTCGGCATCCTTGTCGTGCTCCTTGGTGCAGGAGCCGTCCCGCTTCTTGCAGTCGTCGCAGTAGACGGCATCCCGGTAGACGAACATAATCACGTCGGCATCCTGCTCGATGGCTCCCGATTCCCGCAGATCGCTCATGATGGGGCGCTTGTCGGTGCGGCTCTCCAGGGAGCGGTTAAGCTGCGACAGGGCCACCACCGGCAGGTCCAGCTCCTTGGCCAGGGCCTTGAGGGAGCGGGATATCTCCGATATTTCCTGCTGGCGCGATTCCGTGTTGGAGCCCCGCATGAGTTGCAGGTAGTCGACCACGATGAGGCCCAGGCCATGCTCAGCCTTGAGGCGCCGGGCCTTGGCCCGCATCTCCAGCACCGGAATGGCCGGGGTGTCGTCGATGTACAGCTTCGCCTTGGCGAGCTTGTCGGCCCCGCTGGTCAGCTTGTGCCAGTCAGTGTCCACCAGATGGCCGGTCCGCAGACGGCTCGCATCGACCCGCGACTCGGAGCAGAGAAGGCGCATCACCAGTTGCTCCTTGCTCATCTCCAGGGAGAAGATGGCCGCCGGGGCCGGCGTACTGGCGTGGGCCGCGGCATGCTGGGCGATGTTGAGGGCGAAAGCGGTCTTTCCCATGGAGGGACGGCCGGCAATGATGATGAGATCCCCCCGCTGGAAGCCGGCGGTCATCTCGTCCAGGTCGTAGAAACCGGTGGGGATGCCGGTGACGTGTTCCTTCTTCTCGTAGAGGGTCTCGATGTGCTTGAAGGTATCCTTGAGAATGGCTCCAACCGGCGTGAAAGCTGGGCGAAGCTTGTTGTCGGCAATCTCGAAGATGTTCTTCTGGGCCGTGTCGAGAAGCTCCTCCACCCCGGTCTCCACATCGTACCCCTTGGTGACGATGTCGGTGGCCGCAGTGATGAGGCGGCGGGTGATGGACTTCTCTTTCACCATCCGGCAGTAGTAGGCAATGTTGGCGGCCGTGGGGACGTAATCCACCAGTGTGGCCAGGTACGCCGCCCCCCCCACCTCGTCCAGCTCGCCGGCCCGCTTGAGCGTATCGGTCAGGGTTATGAGGTCGCAGGGCTCATTGCGGGTGGAAAGGTCCACCATGGCCCGGAAGATCTTCCGGTGGGTCTCCCGGTAGAGATCGTCGGCCTCGATAATTTCCAGAGCGCGGTTAATCGCCTCGTTTTCGAGGAGAATCCCGCCGAGAATAGACATCTCGGCCTCAAGGCTCTGGGGGGGAACTTTTCTCAGATCGACTGCGGACATGGCCTGCCTTGGGAATGAATGCTGGATGAGTTTCGGAGAGGAATCACTATACCCCGCGCGCTCCACCGGGTCAACGATTTTGCCTGACGAGCCATGGCGCCGAAACAAAAGGCGGAGTGACCATCCGGCCCGCTCCGCCCCTATTCCACTCCCGCCGTCGCGGGGCTTCAGTCACAGTCGTCCCGCCACAGGCACTGGTCCTGTCCGCAGGCTGCAGCCTTCCCCTCAGCGTAACAATCGGCGTTACCTTCCATCCGCTGAATGGCCTTGATCAGCTCCGCCTTCTTCAAATTGCCAGCTTTGACCCCGCGCTGCTTTGCAATCTCCTTGATCTCCTGCATTTTCATTTGCCATTCCTCCCCATTTAGTCCCAGAATGAATCAGATATTACGTAATGTCATGATATCCTTATTGTATATACCAGAAGGAAAACCATTCGCAACCGGACTGCAACGCCCTTTGTCTTTATTGAACTTCCTTCTCGACAAAATGAAAAATATTACATAAGATTGCCCATTGCATACTGTATACAAAAAACTCCTCATACCCAACACGAAAGGAGAGCATGTATGTCCACCAAGCCGTTTGTTTACCAGGAACCTTTCCCCCTCGGAAACGATGAGACCAAGTACTACAAGGTTCCCGACTCGGAGAAGTACGTCAGCGTCGCAAACTTCGAAGGCAAGGAAGTCCTCAAGGTAGATCCCGAAGGGCTCACCGTTCTGGCCAACACGGCCATGCGGGACGTATCCTTCCTGCTCCGCCCCGAGCACAACGAATCGGTGGCGAAGATACTCCGCGATCCGGAGTCTTCCCAAAACGATAAGGGCGTGGCCATGGCCTTCCTGCGCAACGCCGAAATTGCCGCCAACTTCGAGCTTCCCCTCTGCCAGGATACCGGCACCGCCACCATCGTCGCCAAGAAGGGCCAGCAGGTCTGGACCGGCGGCAGTGACGAAGAATTCCTCTCCAAAGGGGTATACAAGACCTACACCGAGGAGAACCTCCGCTACTCCCAGACCGTAGCCCTTGATATGTACAAGGAAGTGAACACCGGTACCAACCTTCCGGCCCAGATCGACATTCAGGCCGTGGACGGCGACTACTACAAGTTCCTCTTCATGGCCAAGGGGGGCGGCTCCGCCAACAAGACCATGCTCTATCAGGAGACCAAGGCCCTTCTCACCCCCGAGAAGCTCGTCCAGTTCCTGGTTGCCAAAATGAAATACCTGGGCACCGCCGCCTGCCCGCCGTACCACATCGCCGTGGTCGTGGGCGGAACCAGCGCCGACGCCTGCATGAAAGCCGTCAAGCTCGCCTCAGCCAAATACCTGGATGCACTCCCCACCACCGGCAACGAGCACGGCCGCGCTTTCCGCGATCTGGAACTGGAAGAAAAACTTCTCCAGGAAGCCTACAAGCTCGGCATCGGCGCCCAGTTCGGCGGCAAGTACTTCGCCCACGACATCCGGGTCATCCGCCTGCCCCGCCACGGCGCTTCCTGCCCCGTGGGGATGGCGGTTTCCTGCTCCGCCGACCGCAACATCAAGGCGAAAATCACCAAGCACGGACTTTTCGTTGAGGAACTGGACCGCAACCCGGGGAGGCTCATCCCCGAGCAATACCGCGGCAAGCATGGGCACGGCGTCAAAATCGATCTGAACCGCCCCATGAAAGAGGTTCTCGCCGAACTGAGCAAGCACCCGGTTTCCACACCGCTGCTCCTTACCGGCACCATCGTGGTGGGCCGCGACATAGCCCACGCCAAGTTCAAGGAGATTCTCGACAGCGGCAAACCACTCCCCGACTATCTCAAGAACCATCCGATCTACTACGCCGGACCGGCAAAGACCCCGGCAGGCAAGCCTTCCGGCTCCTTCGGCCCCACCACTGCCGGCCGGATGGACTCCTACGTGGATCTTCTCCAGGCCAACGGCGGCTCCATGATCATGATCGCCAAGGGAAACCGGAGCCAGCAGGTGACCGACGCCTGCAAGAAGCACGGCGGCTTCTACCTGGGGTCCATCGGCGGCCCGGCCGCAGTCCTGGCCGAGGAGAACATCAAGAAGGTCGAGTGCATCGACTTCCCCGAACTCGGCATGGAAGCGGTATGGAAGATCGAGGTAGAGGACTTCCCGGCCTTCATCCTTGTTGATGACAAGGGGAATGATTTCTTCAAGCAATTGGGACTGTAATACCCCATCCCTGAACAGGAAAAGCCCCCGGTTGCCATGCGTCCGGGGGCTTTTCTTTCATGTGCGGCAGCCGAAAACGGGTAAACGGTAAACAGGTCCCCTACGGAAAGAGATGCCCATGCTTAATATCAAGCCCGAAGTCGTAGCCCAAATAGAACGAGTGCTCAGCTCCGTGGAGATGCTCCTCCCCAAGGCGGTGAAGCCCATCGACTGGTCCGCCTGCTACGCCGCCAGCTGGCGCTGCCACTCCTTTTCCGGCTTCCTGCAGCCGGTCACCATGACCGACACCACCACCCTCGACGAGCTGCTGGGGCTGGAAAAGCAGAAGGAAATCATGGTCAGCAATACGCGCCAGTTCCTCAAGGGGCTTCCGGCCAACAACGCCCTGCTCTGGGGCTCGCGGGGCACCGGCAAGTCGTCGCTGGTGAGGGCGCTGCTCAACGCGTACGCCCCCGAAGGGCTCCGGGTCATCCAGGTGGAGAAGGAAGACCTGATCTTCCTGTCAGACATTTTCTCCGCCGTCGAAAACGAGCCCTACCGTTTCATCCTCCTCTGCGACGACCTCTCCTTCGACGTGGGGGAGCGGACCTACAAGATGCTCAAGAGCGCCCTGGACGGTTCGGTCTACTCCGCCCCGGAAAACGTGCTGATCTACGTCACCTCCAACCGCCGCCATCTCCTCCCCGAATATGAATCGGACAACCTCGGCTGGAAAATGGTGGACGGTGAACTGCAGGAGAGCGAGGCAACGGAGGAAAAAATTTCCCTCTCCGACCGGTTCGGCCTCTGGATACCGTTCCACGTCTTCACCCAGGACCGCTACCTGGAGGCAGTCCGCCAGTGCGTGGCGCGGGAGGCCCGCGCCCGCAACATGGAGATTCCCTGGACGGAAGAACTGAGGCTCGACGCAATCCAGTGGTCCCACGACAAGAAGAAACGCTGCGGCCGCACCGCTTACCAGTTCTCAAAGCACTGGGTGGGAAGGTATCTGCTCAACCGGTGAGTCCCGTGAAGCGCTAGACACGCTTGAAGCAAAAAAAGAGGGGGAAGCCGCCGGAACAGCTTCCCCCTCTTTTTTCTTTTTGTTACGAACCCACTGTTCAGCGGGGCCGGCGCGGCTGGCCGATGCGCTGGCCGCCGGCTCCGGCGGTGCGGGCGGGGTGCGCCTTGGCGCCTTGCCCCTGGGGGTGTCTTCCCTCGGCGGGCTTGGCGCTTCCCTGCTGGGAGGATGCACCCTGTCCGCCCCTCCCTTTCTTCGCCTCGGAGGGTCGGCGGGATGGCATCGGCTGACGGGGGGGACGGGCGAACTCGGTATCCTTTTTCGGTGCCGGAACGCTGTAGTCGAACCCGGCTACGGTGCGGCGCTCCAGGGATGCGTTGAGCTTCCGCTCGATGGTGCGCACCATGGCCGTGTCTTCGCTCGTCACCATGGTGAAGGCATCGCCGCTGCGGGCGGCCCGGCCTGTGCGGCCGATGCGGTGAATGTAGGCCTCGGGGGTGTCGGGGATGTCGTAGTTGATGACGTGGGACACCTGGGATACGTCGATACCCCGGGCCGCAATGTCGGTGGCAACGAGTATCTGGAAGGTGCCGTCCCTGAAACCGTCCAGGGCCGCCTGGCGCCGGTTTTGGGAGAGATTGCCCTGAAGTGACGCGGCCCTGTAGCCGGCCTTCTCCAGTTGTTCACCCAGGCGCTTGGCCCGGTGCTTGGTGCGGGTGAAGATGAGAACCGATTCGGTATCGGTGTGGCGCAAAAGTTCCAGCAGGAGCGGCGTCTTCAGATGCTGCTCCACCGGATAGAGGGCGTGGGTGACGGTGACCGCCGGAGCCACGGTCCCCACCTGCACCGTGACCGGGTCCCTCAGGATCTCCTGGGCCAGTGCCCGGATATCGATGGGCATGGTGGCCGAAAAGAGGAGCGTCTGACGCTTGGGGGGGAGCTGCTTCAGCACCCGACGGATGTCGGGGAGAAAGCCCATGTCGAACATCTGGTCCGCCTCGTCCAGGACGAGTACCTCCAGATGCGACAGGTCGATGGTCCCTTGGGCCATGTGGTCCAGGAGCCTTCCCGGGCAGGCCACGACGATCTCGGCGCCGGCCTTCAGCTTCTGCACCTGGGGGTTTACGTTGACTCCGCCGTAGACGGTGACGCTCCGCAGGCGGGTCTGGCGCCCCAGGGTGATGAAACTGTCGTTGATCTGCTCGGCCAGCTCCCTGGTGGGGGCGATGACCAGGGCCCGGACGCGGCCCCGTTCCCCCTGGGAGAGCCGGTGCAGTATCGGCAGCGCAAAAGCGGCGGTCTTGCCGGTGCCGGTCTGGGCGAGCCCCATGACATCGCGCCCCGCCATTACCGTGGGAATGGCCTGGGCCTGGATGGGGGTGGGGGTCGAGTACCCCGCCGCCGTAACGCCGGCCGCTACCTGTGGGTGAAGATTGAACTGGGTGAATTCCATTAAATCCTTCCTTCTGCGTTCCTCGAAACAAAAAAGCCCCGGTTAATTCCGGGGCTTACGATTATCGTGACATCCGGGAACAGCTGGTGATAATGGATGACCGTAACAGCTTTGCACAAAAACTGTCAAGGAGTTATGCCGCTTTCTCCCCACCCCGTTTGCATTTTAGTACCATTGCCGGTACCCTTTGAATTATGAGTTTTCTGGCAAACATAGTGAGGAGGACCGGATGCCGGGCACTCTGAGCAGAGCACCGGGAGCTCATCAACTGGATAGGCGAATCCCATGAACGGCAGAACCTACAAACTGGTAACCGGCATCATTTCCCTCGTCATCGCCCTCTTCCTTGCCTGGAAGATCGGCCTCTGGCTCGAACCGGAACCGAAGCAGGGAACCCCCGCCCCGGCTCCATCCCCTGCCGCCAAAGAGGCTCCCTTTGTCACGGGCATGGTTAAAAAGGACGTCGGCTTCGAGGTACGGAACGTCAGTTTCAGCGACAAGGGAAAAACCGTCGAGGGCATCGGGATTGCCGCCTTTGACAGCGACTGGCCGGATCTGAAGGAAGCGGCCCTGGCGATGTTGCGGAAACTGAAGGGAACGGTCCCCGCTGCCGAACGGATTACCCTGACGCTGAAGCCGGGAGTGGAATGCCCGGTCTGCTCCATGGCCGAGGTGGAGTGGCACCGGGGGAAAGTGACGCTCCGCTACGGCGTCCCCTCCCTGAAGCAGATGGAGGAGGCCAATGCCGTCATCGGCAAGAAGGATGAGACGGGAGCAACCATAGACCGCCCTCGCCTCTACCGTCCCGACAAGGTAACCTTCGGTGCTGGGCTGGCCGTCACCCAGGCCCTGGAAACGGCCAGGAAGAAGAACCCCGACCTCGGCGAGGAGCAACTGCTGAATCAGGCGGTCGCCGCCACGGGTCTCAGTTACGTGGTTGCCCGGCGGCACCGTGATTTCATGACCGCCTATTACAAGGCAAGCGGATACGGGGAAGAGACGTTCGTCTTCCCTCTTCCCTGAAAGCTGAAACTGCAGGAATTATCGGTACACGACGCCACGCCGGATTCTTTCCTCAAGTATCGTATCACGCCGCCGATACGGTAAAGTGACCGCTGATCGCGCCTGAGAGCACACAGCGCAACCCTCTTTACCGCAAGGCGATTCCATGGGAATGGTCCCCTTAGACAACCTGACCGTCGGCATGGTCCTGGCAGCCGAGGTGCATGACAGGACTGGACGGATACTTCTCGGCCCCGGCGAGGCACTGACCGAAAAACACCTGATGATCTTCCGCACCTGGGGAATAGCGGAGGCAGACATCGATGGGGTCGATGGCGAGACCTGCCCGGCGCTTCCCGCCGAGGTCGATCCCGCAGCGCTGGCGGCGGCGGAGGAAACCCTTTACCCCCTATTCAGGCACGCGAACCTGGAGCACCCCGCAATGCGCGAAATCCTCCGCCTGAGTGCGCTGCGAAAGGTCCTCAATGCCATCCCGTAACCGCCATACCATTACCCTTGAGCATCTTCTGGACAATACGAACACCATCTACTCGCTCCCCTTTTTCTACGAGAAGCTCACCGAGACCATCAACCACCCCCGCAGCTCCGTGGCGGACATTGCGCGAATCATCACCGAGGACCAAGGGCTCACGGCACGTATCCTCAGACTCGCCAACAGCCCCATGTTCGGCTACCACTCCCAGGTCGACTCCATCAACAAGGCGGTCACCATAATCGGCACCCAGCAGTTGAGGGACCTGGCCCTGGCCGCATCGGTCATGGGCATCTTCCGGGGAATCCCCGAGGAGCTCATCACCATGGCCTCCTTCTGGAAGCACTCCATCGCCTGCGGCATCATCGCCCGCACCATCGCCACCTGGCGCCGGGAACTGAATGTGGAGCGCTTCTTCGTGGCCGGGATGCTCCATGATGTGGGGCAGCTGGTCATGTGCACATCGATACCCGATACGGTCCGGGAAATGCTCATGGAGAGCAGCGAGCGGCAGAGCCTCCACGTTTTCACCGAACGGGACCGCCTCGGCTTCGACCACGCCACTGTCGGAGGGGCGCTCCTGCGCAAATGGAAGATACCCGCCAACATTGCCGAACCGGTCGCCTGCCACCATAACCCCGATGCTGCCGGTCAGTTCCCACTGGAAACGGCGACAATTCACGTGGCCGGCATCATCTGCCATGCTATGGATCTGGGGTTCAGCGGCGAGAGGCTCGTCCCGCCCCTCGTCCCATCGGCCTGGGAACGGATCGGACTCCCGCCGAACATGCTTGGCACAATACTAAGGCAGGCCGAACCCCAGCTTGAGGAGACCTTTGCCATCCTCACGGAGTGGCCATGACCGGAGACAGGCACGAAACCCGTTCATTGGAAAATCAGAAAGAAAGGGTGCGCTACCTCGAGGAATCGAACCTGCGCTACGTTTCGATCCTCGATATGCTGGCGTCCAGCGGCGATTTCCAGGCAGACCTCAGCCGGGCAAACAGCGCAGGAGCCATCTTCCAGGCCACCCTGGCCCAGCTTCGCCGGCTTTTCCCATTCAGGGGAATGGGGTGCCTGGAGAGCAGGGATGACGGCAGCTTCGAGCTTTCCACCTGCGAACCGCCGGAATGCCGGGAAGAACTGCAAGCCGAAATCAATGCCAAAATCATGGACGGCACCTTCGCCTGGGCTCTCAACCGGAGCCAGCCCGTCATGGCGGTTGCCCGCGACGAGCAGACCCTCCTTCTGCACGTCATCGCCACCCGTTCCGAGGTCCGGGGGATGTTCGCCGGGCTGCTCGCCGGCAGTTCCGCCACCATGGACGCCCCATCGCTCAATGCCCTCTCCATAGTACTCTACACCTGCGCCTACGCCCTTGAGAGCACGACGCTCCAGACCATGCTGCGATACAACATGCTGCACCTGGAGGAGCGGGTCCGGGAGCGGACTCTGGAATTGCAGGCGGCGCAGAAGGCGGCCGAAGCGGCAAATCAGGCCAAGAGCGAATTCCTGGCCACCATGAGCCACGAGCTCCGCACCCCGCTCAATGCGGTCATCGGCTTCACGGACGTTCTCCTGGGCCGCACCTACGGCGAGATCAACGAACCACAGGCAGAATTCCTCGGCTACGTGCTCCAGTCAAGCCGCCACCTCCTCTCCCTTATCAACGACATTCTCGATCTGTCGAAGATTGAAGCCGACCGGATGGAACTGGAGGCAGACGAGTTAGAGATCCGCCCGCTGGTGGCGGGAACCTTGACACTGGTGCGGGAGCGGGCCATGCGGTACCGGATCCGTCTGACCGAGCTCGTGGCCCCCGGAGTCCCACTCACCATCCGCGCCGACGAGCGGAAGCTTAAGCAAATCATATATAACCTACTGACCAACGCGGTGAAGTTCACCCCGGAGGGGGGCAACATCACCCTCTCGGTAGCCGCGGCAGAGGGGCTCCAACTGCCGCAGGGAACACCCCTTCCGGCCTCGCCCCTGCCGGAATGCCTCATAATTACAGTGAGCGACACCGGCATCGGTTTAAAGGAAGAGGACCTGGAGCGGATATTCGCCCCGTTCATACAGGCGGACGGATCGGCAACCCGCAAGTTCGAGGGAACGGGGCTCGGGCTTTCGCTGACGAGGAAACTGGTGGAACTCCATGGCGGGACGATCTGGGCGGAAAGCCCCGGAGAGGGCCAGGGAAGCCTGTTCCGAGTGATCCTGCCGATTACCGGTAAAAATCTTCTAAAGACTGAGACTGGGGCAACCGATATATAAAAAGGTATATAAAACCGGCGGCATGCACGGAAAGTATCATGGGCGGCACACGAACCATTCTTCTGGTGGATGACAACTTCATGAACCGCAGGCTTGTGGGGGCCATGCTCAACGGCGGGCACTATCTGCTCATCGAAAAGGAAAGCGGCCGTGACGGCCTCGCCTACCTCCTCGCCAATCGTGAAACCATCGACCTGGTGCTCCTCGACGTCGGCATGCCCGACCTGGACGGAACAGATATCTGCCGAACCGTCCGGGGGATAGAAGACAGCGGAAACCGGCTCCCCATCATCGCATACACGGCACACGCCATGGCCGGGGAGCAGCAGTCGCTGCTCGACGCCGGCTTTGACGACATCCTCATCAAACCAATAACGAGGGAAGATTTCCTGCCCCTCCTTGAGCGGCACCTGGGAGAAGGGAAAAACCTCGGACAGGAGTTCCCATGAAAACCCTGATCGTTGAAGACGACCCGGCAAGCCGGCGGCTCATGCATGCCTACCTTTCCCCCCTGGGCGAGTGCGACCTGGCGTCCGACGGCCCGGAGGCCCTGCACCTCGTCACCGCGGCAATCGACCAGAGCGACACCTACGACCTCATCTGCCTCGACATAATGATGCCGGAGATGACAGGCCACGAAGTCCTCAGGACCATCCGCGCCATGGAAGAAGAGCGGGAGATATTCCCTCCCTCCAAGGTAATCATGACCACGGCCCTCAAGGACCGCGACAACGTCATGGCCGCCTTCACCAATCAGTGCGAAGCCTACCTGATGAAGCCGATCAGCCGGGAAAACCTTCTCGAGAAACTCCGCACCCTGGGCATTGATGCCTGAGACCCTGTCGAAATCAGAGTCCGGTCAACTCCTCCACCTTCAGTTCCAGGTCGTCCCCGTTCACCCGGACGACCTTCCCCTTTTCCTCCTCGGCCCGGACAAGGCCATCTTCAACCCATGAAAGAATACGTGCCGCGGGAACGCCGAACTTTGCCGCAGCCTCATCGAGGGGATACCAGGTTTTATCCATTGGCATGACGCCACCTCCTTATCCCGAAGTTGCCTGTCCTTAATCAACAGTATACCACCCCCGCCCGGAACCGCTTACAACACCGTTGTCACCGCCGGAAACCGTTACCTGCCGTCTCTTTCCATTTGAGCGGCAATGGTCATGGCGCATCCCGTCCCTGAAAACTAAAAAGGGGGGAGAATTATCCCCCCCTAACACCGCGACATATTTTCGGTTCATTTAGAAAATCATCTGGGAGATCCCATAGGCGACCACAGTGGAAACACTCACCCCGATCAGGCCGGGAAGCATGAAACTGTGGTTCAGGAGGTACTTGCCGATGCGGGTGGTGCCGGTGCGGTCGAAGTTGATGGCGGCCAGGTCGCTGGGATAGAAGGCGAAGAAGAAGTAGGCGTAACTGGCCGGCACGAGCCCCAGCAGCAGCGGGACCGGTAGCCCCAGGGCCAGCCCCAGGGGAAGGGTTATGGCCAGGGTGGCGGCCTGGCTCTTCACGAAGGCCGAGATGCAGAAGGTTGCGATGGCGAAGGTCCAGGGAGCCATTTTGACCATGACGCCGATATTCTCCACCAGGAACTTCTTGTTGGCGGAGATGAAGGTATCGCTCATCCAGGCGATGCCGAAGATGGAAACCACGGCAATCATGCCGGCGGTAAAGACGCTGGAATGGGCGATGTCCTTGGCCTTCACGTCGGCGGCGAACATGATGAAGGCGCCGTAGGCAAGCATGACGAACTGGACGACAGTGGTCATGGGAACCGGCTTTTTCTCGCCGTTCAGGGGGAGCAGGTCAGGGCACACGGCAAACAGGATGATGGTGCCGACACCGGCAAAGAATAGGGCCACTGACATCTTGGCGGTCTTGCTGATTTCCTTGTCCAGGGTGGTCACGTTTACCTCAAGGGACTTGCGGAATTCAGGGTCCTGGAGACGGGCCTGGTACTCGCTATCCTTGTCCAGATCCTTGCCCCGGTTGAAGCTCCAGGCGGCGGCCACCAGGAGGCCGATGACGCCGGCCGGCATGGTTACGGAGATGATGTCGATGAGGGTTACGGGGTAGCCGGCCTTGGCTGCGAACCCGAGGAAAAAGGTAACGGCCGCGGCCACCGGGCTGGCGGTGATCCCCATCTGGGAGGCAACGCTGGAGATGGCCATGGGGCGCTCGGGACGGATGCCGGTTTTGATGGCCACGTCGGCAATGACCGGCAACAGGGCGTAGACCGCATGGCCGGTGCCGACACAGACCGTCAGGAAGAAGGTGGAAAGGGGAGCCAGGATGGTCACGTACTTGGGGTGGGCCCGCAGCAGCTTCTCCGTGAGCTGCACCAGGTAGTCGAGGCCGCCGGCCACCTGGAGGGTTGCCGAGGCGGTAACCACCGCCAGGATGATGAGCATGACCGCAATTGGGGGCTCCGAGGGGGAAGTGCGGAAGCCGAGCACCAGAAGGGAGACGCCGAGGCCGCCGATAAGGCCCAGGGCCACGCCTCCCCTGCGGATGCCGATGAGTACTGCGCCGAGAACGAGGATGAACTGAATCCAGAACATCGCCATGGTACACCTCCATGCTTTTTGGGAAAGGATCGATTGAGCACGACTGCTCATAACGTTTTCGTATCTTTTCTGAGCATGGAGGATGCCAAGGGGCGCAAAACCTACAACACCTTAAAATAATTATGTTTTTTCTTTATTTCAAACCTCATCAAAAAGCAAACCTCCATAACCGAAGGTTATGGAGGCGCACGACACGAGCCATAAAACCCAATAATAACAATATCTTATACAGAGTTATACCTAATGGTTATCATTATAACCATTGGTTATAACGGTTCAGCCCCCGCCGGTCCATGGCCTGCCTGGCCCTTACCCCTTCAGCATCTTCAACCGCTTGGATAGCGCCGGCTGAGAAATCCCCAGGAGCCTCGCGGCCAGGGTCTGGTTGCCGCCTGCCCGCTCCAGAGCCTCCATGACCAGAAACCCCGCCGCATCACTGAAGGTGGGAAGCTCCGCAAACCCGGAGAAGGGATTCTGCCGGGGCGCGTGGGACGGCGCTCCGCCGGCCTGGGGAGCTGAGCGCTCCACGGCCTTCACGAACGAATCCATGGATAGCATCCGGTCGCGGTGAACGCTGACGGCATCGTAAACCATTGCCTTCAGTTCACGGACGTTGCCGGGGAAACTGTACGTGGAGAGGAACTGGGCCAGCCCCTGGGGCGGGGTCGGCTTCTTCTTGCCGAGGTCGCGGGCCGCCGCCTCCAGGAAATGATCCAGCAGCAGGGGGACATCCCCCCGCCGCTCCCGAAGGGGCGGAACGTGCACCTGGTGGGTACGGAGCCGGTAGTAGAGATCGCGGCGAAAGGCCCCCGTCCCTTCCCTGGCAGCCAGATCCTGGTGGGTGGCCACGATGATCCTGGCCCGGAGCCGCTTGGGCAGGTCGCTGCCAAGGGGGAAATACTCACCCTCCTGAAGGAGCCGGAGGAGCTTCACCTGGGAGGGGATGCTGAGGTCGCCGATCTCGTCCAGAAAGAGGGTGCCGTCGGCCGCCTCCTCCACCATGCCGCGCCGCGCCTGCTCCGCGCCGGTGAAGGCGCCCCGCACGTGACCGAAGAGGGTGTCGGCAAACACCGTATCGTCGAGTCCCGCCACGTTCACCGTCACCAGCTTTCCCCGGCAGCCGCTCAGCCGGTGGGCGGCGCGGGCCACCAGCTCCTTGCCGACCCCGCTCTCGCCGGTGATGAGCAACGGCTGGGGACTCTTAGCCACCGCCTCCACATAGGAAAAAAGTGCCAGCATGGAACGGTCGCCGGTAACGATACCGGTAAAGGCCTCGGGATAACGGAGCTCTCCCGACACGAGACGGCTCGACATCTCCCGGTTCTCCCGCTGCAGTTCCATCATCCGCACCGCCCGGAGCACCCCCCCGACGATCCGGTCCTCCTCATCGGTCTTTACGAAATAGTCGAAGGCACCGGACTTCATGCAGCGAACCGCCGTCTCCACCTGATTCAGCCCGCTGATGACGATGACCGCCACGGCTGGGTGACGCTCCGCAATCTCCTTGAGTACCTCCTCCCCCGACAGATGGGGCATGGTCAGGTCCAGGAGCACCAGCCCGATGCCGCCGCCGTCCAGGAGCCCCGGCACCTGGCGGCTGTCCTGGCAAAGGATGGTGTTGGTGATGCCGGCAGAGGACTCCAGGGTCAGGGAGAGGGAGCGGAGCCAGGCGGGCTCGTCGTCCACCAGGAGGATGCCGAAGGCGGGGTAGAGGTTTTCGGTCATGGCACAATACTCCGGATCAAAACAGGTTTTGTTCGTCCGCCCCACCGCAAAAGGTCCCCGGAGGGGGGCTGAGGGCTTGCGGAGAAATGAGCCCCCGCAAAAAACCACCGGGCGTTATTCAGAGGGAAAGCGCCGAAAACAGCAGAGTCCCCGGCATGAAAACCAACCGGTGACGCTTGGGCTCTTTTCGGAGCAAGCCCTCCGCCTCCCGACCGCCACTGACAGCGGATTTCAGGAACCAACCGGCAAAGAAAGCGTAACCGTGGTCCCTTCCCCAGGCGTCGACTCGAAGGAGAGTGTCCCCCCATGCTCCTTCACGATCCCCGCTGAAACCGAGAGCCCCAGTCCGGTGCCTCCGTTCTCCCGCTTGGTGGTGAAGAAGGGATCGGTCAGGCGGGAAAGGTTCTCCGGCGCGATCCCGCTCCCCTCATCCCGCACCCTGAGGATGATCCGCCCCCCCTCCTCATCCAAGGAGGTTTCCAGCTCCATCCCCCGCTCCGGGTTCGGCAGGGCCTGGCAGGCGTTGAGGATGAGGTTCACCACAACCTGCTCGATCCGCTGGGTGTTTGCCAGCACCTGGGGCAGCTCCGGGGCGTAGCGGGCCGTGAAGCGGGTCGTGGCCTTGCGCAGCGAAGTATCCACCAGCCGCACCGCCGCCTGGGCCACGCCGTTGATATCGACCAGCTCCTTCCCCCCCACGTCGTCACGCCGCGCAAAATCCTTGAGGTCCTCCACAATCCGCTTGATCCGCTTGGCCCCGTCCTGCATCTCGTCCAGGAGCCGGGGCACCTCCTCCCGCACCCGGGAGTAGCGGAGGCCGCCAAGGGTGAAGTCCCCCTCTTCCCGGAACCGCTCCTCCAGGATAGGGGCCGCATCATTGTAAATCTTCCGCAGAATCGGGACATCCAGGAGGATGAGCCCGGTGGGGTTATTGATCTCGTGGGCCACACCGGAGACCAGGATGCCGAGGGCCGCCATCTTGTCGGCCTGGACCAGTTGCTGCTGGTTCAACTGCACCTCCTCCAGGGCACGGGAGAGAGACTCGGTCCGCTGGGCCACCTGCCGGCGGAGCGAATGGGACCAGAGCACCGTGCCGCCGAGGATGAGGAGTAGCGGCACCACCACCACCGCGATGTACTTGACCGTTTCCTGCCACCGTATCGGCCGGGGTTCCAGCACCCCGAGCCACTTGGCGTGAATCGCATCGTACTGCCCCGTTTTCTTGAGGATGGCAAGCCCCTCGCTGAGGCGGGCCAGAAGTTCCGCATCCCCCTGACGCACCGCGTAGCCGTAGCGCTGGGCCGCAATGCTCCGGGCCACCGGAATCACGTTCGTTAGCCGGTTTTCCCGAATTATGTACATCCCGGGGACCATGGCCACCACAGCATAGTCGCACCCCCCGGAGGAGAGTAGACGCAGAGCGTCGGCCGGGGTCTGGGTCAGGGCCAGATCCTTCCCGTAGCCCCGGGCGGCCAGGTACTCGTGCATGATCCCGTCCCGGTGAAGCGCCACCTTCTTCCCCCGCAGGTCCTCCAGCGTGGCGGCCGGCGGCGAGTCGCGCCGGGCGAAGATGGCATGGTAAACGATGGTGTGGGGCGGGGTGAAGTCGATCTGTTTCGCCCGGGCCTCGGACCAGGAAATCCCCTGGAGCACATCGACCCGGCCGCTCTTGAGGGCCGAGAGCATCTCCGACCAGGCCCCCAGCCGGAACTCCACCTTCATCCCCATGATCCCGGCGATGGCGCGGGTCAGCTCCACGTTGTAGCCGGCCGGCTTGCCGTCGGCATCGATGAATTCGTAGGGGGGATAGTCCCGGTCGCCTCCCACGATGATGGTCCGATGCCGGTCCACGGCATCCGGGGCCGCCAGGGCCGACACGACGCACAGGAGGGAGAGCACCGCGGCCAGCAGAAACCGCATCGCCATCATCCTTCCCTTTCCGCCCGTATGCGTAGTGTCGTCGTGGTTGAACACGGAATTTCTCCCCATCAAACAATTTTACCGTTCTTTTCGCGCCTGCGGTAGCGAAGAATCACTCCATACACCGCCAGGTTCAGGACCACCTCCAGGAGCCCAAGGACTATCTGCCCCCCCCAGCACCACGAAGAGGACGAACAGCCCATGGACAGCGACCACCCCGTCGGCAAGGAGCGAATACCCCATCAGCCCCCTCCGCCCCGCTCCCGCAAAAATTCCCCGAGAATCCGTCCCGTGTGGGACAGAGCCCCCATGCGGGCCACCTCCTCCGGCGTCCCCCGGGCCACGACCAGCCCGCCCCCGTCACCCCCTTCCGGCCCCAGGTCCATGAGCCAGTCGGCCTCGGCGATGACGTCCAGGTTGTGCTCGATGACGATGACCGAGTTACCCGCTTCAACGAGCCGGTGGAGGACCCGGACCAGCTTCTCCACGTCGGCCATGTGGAGGCCGATGGTGGGCTCGTCCAGGATGTAGAGGGAGTGGGGCGCCATGCGCGAAACCCGGAGCGCATCCTTCGCCGGCTTCGCCTTGGCCAGCTCGGTAACGAGCTTGATCCGCTGGGCCTCGCCGCCGGAGAGGGTGGGGCTCTGCTGGCCGAGGGTGAGATACCCCAGCCCCACGTCCTGCAGGAGTTGGAGCGGGTGAAGAATGGCCCGGTGGGCAGCGAAGAACTCCACCGCCTCGTCCACGCTCATGGCCAGAAGATCGCCGATGGATTTACCCCGGTGGCGGACCATGAGGGTCTCGGCGTTGAAGCGCAAGCCCCCGCACACCTCGCACGCCACCTTCACGTCGGGGAGGAAGCTCATCTCGATGGTCTTCACCCCCTGCCCCTCGCACTCGTCGCACCGCCCCCCCTTCACGTTGAAGGAGAACCGGCTCGGGCCGTATCCCCGCAGCCGCGCCTCGGTGGTGCCGGCGTAGAGCTTGCGGATGGCGTCCCAAAACCCCACGTAGGTGGCGGGGCAGGAGCGGGGGGTCTTGCCGATGGGAGTCTGGTCCACCTCCAGAACGCGGGTGAGCTGCTCCCACCCCTTGATTTCCCGGCACCCGGCCGCGGCATGGGCTCCCTTGCCGTGAGTCAGGAGCCCCTGGAGCCCGGCATGGAGGACGTTACGCACCAGGGTGCTCTTGCCGCTCCCCGAAACGCCGGTAACGCAGACGAGCCGCCGGAGCGGGAAGATGACGTCGATCTCCCGCAGGTTGTGGAGCGTGGCACCCAGCACCTCAATGGCCGGCTCTTCGGGCGCCGGGGCCGGACGCCGCTCCACCAGGGGATGCCGCAGGGGCTCGGCCAGGTAGCGCCCCGTGAGGGAATCCGGGGCCGCCATCACCTGCTCCAGGGTCCCCTCGGCCACCACGAGGCCGCCGTTCACCCCGGCGCCGGGCCCCAGGTCGATGACGTGCTCGGCCCGGCGGATGGTCTCCTCGTCGTGCTCCACCACCACGATGGTGTTCCCCTTCCCCTCCAGCTTCCGGAGGGTATCCAGGAGCATCCGGTTGTCCCGGGGGTGGAGGCCGATGGTGGGCTCGTCCAGGATGTAGCAGACCCCCCGCAGGTTGGAGCCGAGCTGGGCCGCCAGCCTGATCCGCTGGGCCTCGCCCCCCGAGAGTGTGGGAGCCGCCCGGTCCAGGGAGAGGTAGCCAAGCCCCACCTCGCCGAGGAAGGCGAGCCGCGCCCCGATCTCGGCAACGATGTCCCGGGCGATGGCCGCCTCCCGCCCCTCCAGCCCCAGATCCCCCATGAACGCCGCCGCCCCGGTCACGGTGAGGGCCGTCAATTCCGCGATGTTCCGGTCCCGGAAACGGACCGCCAGAGCCTCGGGGTTGAGGCGGGCGCCGCGACAGGCAGAGCAGGTCCGCTCCTCCCCCTCGAACCAGTCGTTCCACCAGATCTCCTCGCCGGTCTGCTCCGCGTCGAAGCCGGGGATCTCCAGCCCCGTGCCGAAACAGCGGGGGCACCAGCCGTGGCGGGAGTTGTAGGAGAAGAGCCGGGGGTCGGGCTCGGGGAAGCTGCGGCCGCAGGAGGTGCAGGCACGTAACGTGGAGAAGAGCAAATCCGCCTTCGATTGGCTGCCGGAGTCGGTTTGCGCCACCACCCGCACCACCCCCTTGCCGAAGGCCAGAGCCCGGTCCAGCAGTTCCCGCAGCGCCCCCTCGCCCTTGGCCGATACGATGATCTCCCCCACGGGAAGGTCGATGTCATGCTCCCGGAAGCGGTCGAGGCGCGGCCACGGTTCCACGGGGGTCATGACGCCATCCACCCGGAGGCTTGTAAACCCCTTCCCCGTGGCCCATTTGGCCAGGTCGGTGTAGTACCCCTTCCGGGCCGTGACCAGCGGCGCCTGGAGCGCCACCCGCTTTCCCCGAAAGTCGCGCAGGAGCCGGGCTACAATGGCGTCCGGGGTCTGGGGGGTGATGGGGATGCCGCAGTCGGGGCAGTGCTGCACCCCGAGCTTCACGAAGAGGAGCCGGAGAAAGTGGTAGATCTCCGTCAGTGTCGCCACGGTGCTTTTGCGCCCGCCCCGGCTCGTTCGCTGCTCGATGGCCACCGTGGGGGGGATGCCGAGGACCGCGTCCACGTCGGGACGGGCCGCGGGCTGCACGAACTGGCGGGCGTAGGCGTTGAGGGATTCCAGGTAGCGCCGCTGCCCCTCGGCGAAGAGGATGTCAAAGGCAACCGTGGACTTGCCGCTCCCCGAGATGCCGGTGATGACCGTGAAGCGGTCCCTGGGTACGGCGATGGAGACGTTCTTCAGGTTGTGCTCCCGGGCGTGGACGATGCGGATGGCGCGGTCCGGCACCACGGCGGGAAGGGCCTCCGCTCCCCCTTGGGCCGATTCCCGCACCAGGGCGGCCAGCTCTTCGCCATACTCCAGCAAGGCCCGGCCGGTATGGCTCTCAGGGCACCCCATCACCTCTGCCGGGGTACCGGTACAGACTACCCGCCCCCCGGCATCGCCCCCATCGGGCCCCAGGTCCAAGAGCCAGTCGGCGGCGGCTATCACGTCCAGGTTGTGCTCGATCACCACCAGGGAGTCCCCCGCCTCCAGGAGCCGCCGGAAGGCGGCCAGCAACCGGGCGATATCCTCGAAGTGGAGGCCCGTGGTGGGCTCATCGAAGAGGAAAAGGTTTCCCGCCCCTGAGCGTTTCCGCCCACCCACCCCGGCCAGGTGGCCGGCCAGCTTCAGGCGCTGGGCCTCGCCGCCGGAGAGGGTCGGCACCGGCTGCCCCAGGCGCAGATAGCCGAGCCCCACCGCCTCCAGGGGTTCGAGCCCCCGGAGGATATCTTTCTGGCCGGCGAAGAAGGCCACAGCCTCAGTCACGGTCATCTCCAGGACGTCGGCGATGGAGACGGGGCGCCCCTCCCCGGCCGGCATGAGATGCACCTCCAGCACCTCGGGGCGGTAGCGGCGGCCGTCGCAGTCGGGGCAGCGCAGGTAGACGTCGGAGAGGAACTGCATCTCCACGTGCTCGAAGCCGTTGCCGCCGCAGGTGGGGCAGCGCCCGGTACCGGCATTGAAGCTGAAGGTGCCGGTGGTGTACCCCCGCTCCTTTGCCAGGGGGTCGGCGGCGAAGAGCTTGCGGATGGCATCGAAGGCCCCCACGTAGCTGGCCGGGTTGGAGCGGGTCGTCTTGCCGATGGGGGACTGGTCCACCAGCACCACGTCGCCGATCAGCTCCGCGCCACGGATGGCAACGTGGGCCCCCGGCGGCTCCGTCGGCTTCCCCATCAGCTTCAGAAGCCCCCGGTGGAGGACATCCTGGATCAGGGTCGACTTCCCCGAGCCGGAAACGCCGGTGATGCAGACGAGCCGGTTCAGGGGAATGCGGACATCGATCCCCGTGAGGTTGTGGGCGGCGGCCCCGAGGATTTCGAGGAAGGGGTGAACCGGCATTATCTCCCGTTGCGTCTCCCCCCGTTCAAATCTCCCTAAATCCCCCTTTCGCAAAGGGGGACTTGAAATGCCGGCGGCAACCATTCTCTTCCCCGCCAGATACTCCCCCGTGAGCGACCGCGTCTCCCTAAGTATCTCCCCCGGTTTCCCGAAGAAGACCACCTCCCCTCCCCGCTCCCCCGGCCCCGGCCCCATATCCAGCAGCCGGTCGGCGGCGAGCATCACCTGGGGGTCGTGCTCCACCACCAGGAGCGTGTTCCCGGCATCCCGCAACTGCCGCAGCACGCCGATCACCCGCCCCATGTCCCGGGGGTGGAGGCCGATGGAGGGCTCGTCCAGCACGAAGAGGGTGTTAACCAGAGAGGTCCCCAGGGCCGTGGTCAGATTGATCCGCTGCACCTCGCCGCCGGAGAGGGTGCGGGACTGGCGGTCCAGGGTCAGGTAGCCGAGCCCAACCGCCCCCAGGTAGCCGAGGCGGGCGCGGATCTCCCGCAGGAGCAGCTCCGCCGCCTCGTCCAGAGGAGCCGGCAGCGCCAGGTCGGCGAAGAACGCAGCGCAGCGGTCCAGGGGGAGGAGCATCACATCGTGGATGGTGAGTCCGGGAAGAGTGCGGAGCAGATCATCGTCCAACTCCACCCCCTCGGGGCGGAACCGCTCCTCCGGGGGAAGCACCCGGTCGGCCTCCGCCTTCGATCCCAGCCGCCACAGGAGCGCATCGGGGGAGAGCCGCGCCCCCCCGCAGGCGGGGCAGAGGGTGTAGGCCCGGTACTTGGAGAGGAGCACCCGGATATGCATCTTGTAGCTCTTGGTTTCGAGCCAGTCAAAGAAGCGCCGCACCCCGTACCAGAGCCCGTCCTCCCATGACCCCTCCCCCTCGATCACCCACTCCCGCTGCTCCGGCGTCAGCTCCCGCCACGGCACGTCGGTGGGGATACCGCGCCTGGCGGCGAAGGTCATCATGTCGTCCTGGCACTCCCGGTAGCTCTCAGTCTGCCACGGCTTCACCGCGCCGCCGGCCAGGGTCTTGGATTCGTCCGGGATCACCAGTCCGTGGTCGATACCGATCACCCGCCCGAACCCCCGGCAGGTGGCGCAGGCCCCCACCGGCGAGTTAAAGGAGAAGAGGTGGGGCGCCGGATCGTGGTAGGAGATGTCGCAGTCGGGACAGTGGAGGTCCGAGGAAAAGCGCCACGGCTCCCCCGGCACGCCGTCGCCCCCCAGGGGATAGACCAGCACCCGCCCGTGACCGACATGGAGCGCCGCCTCCATCCCCTCCACCAACCGGGAGCGGTTCTCGGGGGCGAGCCGCGTGCGGTCCTGGATCACCTCCAGAATCCCCTCCTCCTCCCGGTGGATGCGGGTGTACCCCTGCCCCGCCAGGAACCCCTTCACCTCGTCGGCGGAAAAGTTGGCCGGCACCGGCACGGGGAAGGTGACGAGGACAGCGGCCTTTGCCCCCCCGTCCCGCGCCAGCAGCTCATCCACAATGCTCTCCGGCGTATCGCGCCGCACCGGCCGGCCGCAGCCGCGGCAGAAAAGCCTCGCCCCCCGGGCGAAGAGGAGCTTCAGGTGGTCGTTCAGCTCCGTCATGGTTCCCACGGTGGAGCGGGAGGTGCGGACCGGGTTGGTCTGGTCGATGGCGATGGCCGGCGGGATGCCGTCGATCCGGTCCACCGCCGGGCGGTCCATCCGATCCAGGAACTGGCGCGCGTAGGGAGAAAAAGTCTCCACATAGCGGCGCTGCCCCTCGGCGTAGACCGTATCGAAGGCAAGGGACGACTTCCCCGAGCCGGAGACGCCGGTCACGACGATCAGCTCCCCCAGGGGAAGGTCGAGGTCCAGGTTCTTCAGGTTGTTCTGGCGGGCGTTTTTGATAGAGATGGAATCGTGGGCCATGGGGGGAAGTATAGCAGGCATCGGGATGAAGCGCGATGGCGAAGCACATTCAACCGCCCAGTGCCGCTCCCCCCTTTTAAATCCGGGACAGATTTATTAATTGCTCATTAAAGATGTTAGTGCCATAACCTTTTCATGCCACGTATCGGCCGACTCGTCATTCCCAATTACCCCCACCACATCATCCACCGTGGTCATAACCGTAGCCCTGTCTTTGCTGTTGATGACGACTACCTTTACTACCTCGAAAACCTCTTCGAACTCAAAACGAAGTTGGGTTGCAAACTGTACGCGTATTGCCTGATGACAAACCATGTTCATCTCATTGTCGATCCTGGCAATGACACGGAAGCTCTTGCGCTCCTGATGAAGGGTGCCGCTGCACGGCAGACGCGATACGTTAATCGTCTTGAGCGACGAACGGGGACATTGTGGGAGGGGCGGTATCGCTCGAGCATTGTCTGTAAAGACAGCTACCTGATGGCGTGCTGCAGATATGTGGAAATGAACCCTGTACGAGCAGTAATAGTGGGAGCACCGAACATGTACCGGTGGTCGAGTTATTCCGCCAAGACAGGTAATCCCGCTCTTTTCCCTCCAGATCCAGACCCCTTTTACCTTGATCTTGGAAAAGATGAACCCACGAGACATAGGAAATACGCTGAGTGGGTCCTGTCTTCCGTGCCTGAGGGTGAATGGGAGAGAATCAGGCGGGCAGTTCAATCGGCACATCCGATAGGAGACGAAAAATTTGCATCTGTAATAGCGGAAAAGATAGGAATTCGGCTGGAACATCGGGCGCCGGGACGACCGAGGAAGATTAGAGATAAATAAATCTGTCCCGGTTTTTCGATGGCGACATAGCTCCGATTAAGGTGGAGTTCGGCGAGACAGAGTTGCGTGAAAAGCTGCGAAAAGCTCGTGCGAAATGGGACGCTCAGGCAAAATTATGGCTTGTACCGTATCGATTGATTCGTGGCACTGAGCTTGAGACGAGGATTCCTGAGGAATACATGGATGGACGCAAGAGGCTATGAGTTTCCTATATAGGATACCATTGGGGTTTCCTATATAAGAAACAAGCATCCTATATAGGAAACATGTTTCCTATATAGGAAAACCTAGTAATAACGAGTTGAACGAGGAAAATAAATAGCATGTCAATCAAGTTAAGAAGAACTTTACGATCCATTATTGAATCAAGCTTTGAAGCTCATTATCTTATTGGATTACATCGATACGTCCAATATGGTCTTGAAATGCGAAAACTACTCGAGCACATTGGACCATATGAGCTAAGCAGGGACTTGAAGGAAAAGAAGGGGTTTGAAGACCTTTACTCAATCGGGGACATTAAAAATCAAAGTGATTTAAAATCCCATCAAATTACATATCTAAGATTATCCTCAGAAAGCCTAGTTGTTTCATCAATATCGCTATTTGAATATCTCATTGCTGGTATTTTTGTTGAATTATATAAGTACTCTAAGCTTGAAAATGGCGAAATTTCTAAAGGTTTTTTTCTGGTTTGGAATGAAGAAAAAAAACTCAGATTCCGTGAGTATTGTAATGACAACCAAGTTGGTAGTGTTACTTGGCTTGAGGCTAATCATCGTTGGAGTGAGCAGAAAGACAGAATTAAAGAGCTTGGAAAACATCTCGATTTTGATGTTAAGCAGCTGAAGTCAGAAAGTATCGGATTTGGATGGGATGAGTTCTGTAGTATGCGCCAAAAGAGAATAAACATAGTTCATTCCACTGGTTGTCAACGGCAATCGAAAATTGACCCACCTTACCGGTTGATCGGAAATTGAAA
>CAZBEB010000007.1:0-181886 GCA_964490805.1 uncultured Geobacter sp. | reverse complement strand
TCTCGCTGTATGTCAACATCTTTTTTTGCCCGAGAGCTTTTTTCTTCTCGCTCGCTCCCGTCCCCGTTCAAAGGAAACGTGTTTATAACAAACCTTACCTTGTCGGTCAAGCGATTTTTGTATTAGAATTTACAAATTTCAAAGACACATGTTTTATGCTCTTCACGAGCCGACGCTGACCGCCGGCAACCTTTAAGCCTTAGCTATCCAGCCGCATTGATTGTATTCTTGATCCTCAAAGCTTCGGCATATACTTCAGTACGGTTACAACCCAGCTCAGCGCTTGCTCTTTTGACAGCATCTTTTACTGAAAGCCCCTCAGAGAATAGATACCGCTTAAGGACTTCACCAAGGGTTCCTGCTGCCAGGTTTTGGGATTCATCTGCTTTTGAAGGCGCAACGAGGATGACTACTTCACCCTTCACCTGCCGCCCAGAAAAACAGCCAATGACGTCGGATGTTGCCCCACGGGCGAATTCTTCGTGGATTTTTGTTAATTCCCTGGCCACAACCAGGTCACGCTCCCCCATAACTTCCTTTATGTCATCCAGGGTTGCCATGAGACGGTTTGGCGCTTCATAGAATATTATCACCCGCTCCTCAGCTTTGAGGGAGCATAGCTGTTCACGCCGTTTTGCTTGCCGGTTAGGCAGAAAGCCTATGAATGTAAAGGAATCCGTTGGGAGCCCTGCAGCCGACAGGGCCGCCACCGCGGCCGATGCCCCCGGTACAGGCACCACAGGAATGGCTCTCGATATAGCATCCCGCACCAGTTGGTATCCTGGATCGGCAATACAGGGCGTGCCGGCATCAGACACAAGGGCAACAGAGGCCCCGCCCAGAAGCCTGGAAAGTATTGCTTCTCCCTTGATGTGCTTATTATGGTCGAAATATGAGGTAAGAGGCTTACTGATGCCGAAATGCGTAAGCAGTTTACGGGTATGCCGCGTGTCCTCGGCTGCAATGAGTTCAACCTCTTTAAGGATACGAATTGCCCGAAACGTTATATCCTCAAGGTTGCCTATGGGTGTTGCTACAATATAAAGTGTGCCGGTAATTGTCATTTACCCCAGTCGCGTGAATAGCGAAAATCCCGATCGATGGTTCGGTTTGAAACCTTGGCTATGATCGGCAGGCGACGCTTAAAATGGGAGTTCTGTATCCGGGTTGAAACAGTATCGATAAAGGCCGGATCGAAGCCGTTCTTTATCAACTCTTCCCGGGTCATCCGCAAATCGACCATGGAATATAAGAGCTTATCCACTTCTTTATAGGTAAAACCAAGTTCTTGCTCGTCGGTCTGCCCGGCCCAGAGATCAGCGGAAGGTTGTTTCTCTATGATTTCCCGAGGAACGCCCATCTCTTCGGAAAGCTGCCAGACCTGGGTCTTGTAGATATCACCAATGGGATTGAGGGCACTTGCCATGTCTCCGTACAGTGTACCGTAGCCAAGAAGGAGTTCCGTCTTGTTGCTTGTGCCGAGAACCAGGGCTGACAGGGCTGCCGAATGGTCATAAAGAATTGTCATCCGCTCCCGGGCCATCTTGTTGCCGCGACGCATGCCGTCGGCCTCGGGGAAACGAGAGAAGTAGGCATCGATCATCGGTGTGATTTCTATGACCTGAGAGTGAATTCCGAGGTCCTGCGCAGCAAGTTTCGCGTGGGCTTCACTTTCCGGGTTGCTGGTTTTGTATGGCATCACACAGGCATGGACGTTTTCAGGCCCCAGAGCCTCCGCCGCAAGGTACGCAACAAGGGCGGAGTCTATCCCCCCGGAGAGGCCGAGCACAACCTTGTGCACCCCAACCTTAGTAACTTCCTCCCTAATGAAGCCGACAAGAATCCGGCGTAGAAGCTTTACGTTAACGCTCCCCATCAGCAATCCCTTTCTTTTTCAATGCGCTGCAGTTCTTTCATGGTGATGGGGAAGCTTTCGTCGCGCATCATTGGGGAAAATATCCGTTCACGGCGCAACTCTCCCCCGTCTACAGGGGCAAATATCAAATCTTCGTCAAACAACTGCGCCCGCTTGGTAACCATGCCTGATGGCGCCACAACCTCCGATCCGCCCCAAAAGTTGACGCCGTCTTCAAAGCCTACGCGATTGCAGTAAAAGACGCGGCAATTGAGGAACATTGCCGTTGTGGAAGTAAGCTTCTGCCAGGCAACGGTCGAACCCAGGCTCTCATCATCGCTGATGCCACGTCCCGGGCTGCTGGAAAGACACAAAATGGTCGTTGCGCCATCCATGGCAAGAATGTAGGGGGCGGAAAGATGCCACATATCTTCGCAGATGAGCATCCCGACACGACCGAAACGGGTGTCAAACGCGCGGAACCGCTCACCCCGGGCGAGATAACGCTGCTCGTCAAAGAGCCCGTAGGTGGGGAGATATACTTTGCGATGAATGTGCCTGATTTCTCCACCATCAAGGTAAACGGCGGAGTTGAAGAAGCGATAATCGTCAGAAACCTCAACAAATCCAACGGCAATGGCAATATGCCGGGAGAGCTCTTTAAGGCGAAGAATCTCTGGGGCATCCAGAGGCAGGGCGACTTCCGGCACTAAATCCCTGAGGAAATAACCAGTTAGCGCAAGTTCAGGAAAGACAATAAGATCTGCATGCTCGGCGATGGCGCGCTCAATTGCGGATTCAACAATGATGAGATTTTCGGCAAGGCAGCCGAGTTTTGGTTTTATCTGTGCCAGAGCAACGGTGAAATCCACGGTACGAGCCCCCAATTTTTCGGTCAAAAGTAACACAGCGCCGTAGCCTTTTCAACGTCATATCCCAGCTAATAGGTGAGTTCGAAAGCATTTGTAATATGCTCTATCCGCGGCTCCTGACCAGAGAACGTTATGGCAATCACATCGAAACGGGCGCATGAATCCTGCTCCCTCTTCTTTGCAAGCCACGTCAGGGCAGCCTTTGATATCTGCCGCTGCTTGAAAGGCGTAACGGCAAGCTGAGGGGGGCCGTAGGAAACTGTTTTCCGCGTCTTGACCTCTACAAAAACAAGGTCTTTTCCATCACGGGCGACAATATCGATCTCCCCCCCCTTGCAGCGGAAATTCCGCTCAAGAATCCGGTAGCGCTGCCGCTCCAGGTACGCGACAGCCAGGTTTTCACCTTCACACCCCACGGAGATATTATGGCGCGACATGTTCTTTGACCCCCCGGAATGTCTTCCTGTGAATGGGGCAAGGGCCAAGTTCAGCTATTGCCGCAAGATGGGAAGAGCAGCCGTACCCCTTGTGCCCTGCAAAGCCGTAACCAGGGTACTGCTGATCGTACTTTACCATCATTCGGTCCCTGGTGACCTTTGCTATAACGGATGCAGCAGCGATCGAAATACTGACGCTGTCTCCTTTTTTGATGGTTCTCTGGGGAATGTTAAGAGGAATATTGGATATACCGTCGATGAGGAGGAAGTCCGCGGAGACCGTCAACTGTGCGACAGCTTCTCCCATGGCATGGAGTGTCGCCTGAAGTATATTGATACGATCAATGCACGCGTGATCAGCCACGCCAACACCAACGGCCAAGGCACGCTCGGAGATCAAGACATATAGCTCCTCACGTTTTGCGGCAGAAAGTTTCTTGGAATCGTCAATTCCCGGGAGGTCCACATTCCGCGGGAGAATAACCGCCGCCGCAACCACGGGCCCGGCAAGGGGGCCGCGCCCGGCCTCGTCAACTCCGGCGACATTGCGGAACCCCCTGCGAAACGCAAGCTGCTCAAACATCCAGAGCGACATTTCGTCCATTTCGGCAAACAGCGGCAGACTCACCGGCGCACTCCTGTAAATGAAAAAGCCCCGCAGAGCGGGGCTTTTTATCGTTAGCGGGCAGCCACGTATTTCTTCTCGCGAATCCGGGCAGCCTTACCTCTGAGTTTACGCAGATAGTACAGTTTGGCGCGACGAACATGGCCGCGGGTAATTACCTCAATGGCATCAAGGGACGGGGAGTGGAGGGGGAATACCCTTTCTACGCCTATTCCGTTGGAAATCTTGCGAACGGTGAACGACTCGCGAATCCCACCGTTCTGACGGGCGATAACCACACCTTGAAAGGCCTGGATCCGGCTCTTGTCGCCTTCCACGATTTTTACGTGGACCTTCACCGTATCCCCCGGCTTGAAGGAGGGGATATTTTTCTTCATCTGGTCAAGTTCAAGCATGTCGATTGTGTTCATGTGCTACTTCCTCCCTTATGTGCGTAAACGCATACTAGTTTCGTGTATTGTGCGCGGGGGTATCAGGACGCCCCGAACAGCCTGTCCATAATGATTGCCGCAGCTGATCTTACGGAAAGATGATTGTAATCTCCTACCCCACGGATCGGCTCGAGAACCATATCAGCCCTGTCGAAGACCTCTTCCACAAGACCCCATCCGGTACCGAAGAGAAGCAAGTACGGTTGTTCACGATCAGTCATGAGTTCCCGCAAGCCTGCAAACCGCGTGCTTCGTGGATGCTGGCTGGCACCAGTGGTAACAAGCCGCGGCATCCGGCCGGAACGCCTTTGAATATCCGCAATTGCATCGTCAAGAGATGCGATAATTTCTATCAGATCAAGGGCCGCCTTGCGCTTGGGATTGTATGTGGCTCCCCATCCCTCCTGCCAGTGCCGCACAATTCTTTTAGCAAGTTCCTGCTGCCCCTGAACAGGGGTCACAACATAATAGCGCGACAGGCCAAATGTCCTGGCGGACCGGGCAATGTCGTGGATGTCAAGATTCGTTACCGCAGTAGAGACAACCTGCCGGTTCTTGTCGTAAACCGGGTAATGAATAAGTGCGACGCTAACGTTTGAGTTGACCGGAAGCGCCTCTCTCACCTGCAAGCATCCCCTTTAAGTTCAGCTATATACCGTTGGTCGTCGCGGTCCAAAACGGCTTTTCCAAGAAGATCAGGCCTCGTCTGGAGAGTTTCCTCTAAAGCCTTGTGGCGACGCCAGCGTGCAACGTCGGCATGATTTCCCGATAAAAGTACGGACGGTACCGCAACCCCTTGAAATTCGGCAGGCCTCGTATATTGAGGATACTCCAAGAGGCCATCGGAGAACGTGTCGGACTCGGCGGACCCGGGCGACCCGAGGACACCAGGGATAAAGCGGGCAGCGGCATCAATCATGACCATGGCAGCCAACTCACCGCCAGTGAGGACGAAATCGCCGATGGAAAACTCGTCATCCACGAAAAGTTCCCGCACCCGCTCGTCAACCCCTTCGTAACGGCCACAGATGACAACTATTTCTTGTTCCTGTGCCAGTTCACGTGCCGCAGCATCATCGAAAAGACGGCCACGCGGACTGGTGAGAATCACCCGCGCCTTAGGCCGGTCAGCCTTGACTGCCTCCAGACAGGCGGCAATCGGCTCAACCTTCATGACCATGCCATCTCCACCGCCATAGGGTGCATCGTCCACAACCTTATGCCGGTCAGTGGCAAAGTCTCGAATCTGGTGGAGCCGGATATCAAGGAGACCTTTCTCCACGGCGCGCCGGATAATGCTCTCGGTAAGCGGCCCCTCGAACATAGCCGGGAAAAGGGTCAGAATATCTAATTTCATAGATCAAGCAACCCCTCTGGGGGGCTTACGGTCATGGTTCCCTGGGTTAAATCCACGTTGACAACTATGTCCTCAAGGGCGGGGATCAGGTATTCCTTCTCTACTCCCCTGACGATATAGACGTCGTTGCTTCCCGTGGCCATGATTTCCACTATGCGGCCGAGGGGCTCCCCATCCGTGGTCGTCACCGAAAGGCCAATCAGGTCACACCAGTAGAATTCTCCTTCGTCAAGGGGAGGAAACTGATCCCTTTGCACCAGGAGCTCGCGCCCCACCAAATGGAGGACTTCGTTAATATTCGCAAAGCCCTTCAGCGTAAGGAGAACCCGGCTTCTATGCACCGTCGCGCGGTCAACCGCAAACGTCTCCATACGGTTTTCCGGCCCTCTAAGCGCGATTTCCTTTAAGGAAAGTATCGTATCAAATTCACCGGAAAAGGGGACTACTGCCAACTGCCCCCTTATGCCGTGTGTTGCGACTACTTTGCCGAGCAACACTAAATCGGTGCTACTTATCATTATTCCACGATCTTCAAAACAGCTTTCTTGTTATCCTTGGTGGACACTGCGTTAAGCAAGGTCCGGATTGCCTTTGCCGTCCGGCCCTCCTTGCCGATGATTCGTCCCATGTCCTCTTTGGCCACAGTCAGCTTGATGACTGTTGTATCCTCTTCCATTTCCTCGGTGGTTCTCACCTGGGTTGGGTCGTCCACAAGCGCCTTTGCGATGGTTTCTACAAGTTCTTTCATGTCGGTAACCTCTGCAATGGGAATGACCGGCGGACCGGGAACGAAGCAGCGTTACAGAATACAGTTAGGCAGGCTTGGTCGTAAACTTCTCCCAAAGACCCGCCTTCTTGAGCATCTGCTTTACGGTGTCGGTGGGAAGAGCCCCCTTGCCGAGCCACTCAAGGGCCTTGCTTTCTTCAAACTTCACGGCAGCGGGATTCTGGTTCGGGTCGTAGGTTCCGACATTCTCAATAAACCGTCCATCACGACGACTGCGTACATCGGCAATAACAATTTGATAAAAGGGCTTTTTCTTCGCCCCTGCACGAGCCAAACGCATTTTAATAGCCATCTTCTTCCTCCTGGTGTTCTCACGGTCTCTTACCGTCGAGCGTTTTCGTGTGTATATTTGTATGTCACTTCAGTGACAGTTCGGAATCACTTTCGGAGATCAGAAGGGGAACATCCCCTTACCCATCCCCTTCATGCCGCGCATCAACCCTTTTGGCCCCATCTTCTGGAGTTGCTTCATCACCTTTTGGGCCTCAGTGAACCTTTTCAGAAGCTGGTTCACTTCCTGAACCGTTGTACCGCTCCCCTTGGCTATCCTCATACGGCGACTGCCGTTGATGATTTGGTGATTAGCCCGCTCACCGGGGGTCATGGAATCTATAATAGCCTCGATTCGCTTAAGCTCCTTCTCCGAAGGCTGGCCCCCCTGCATCTGCTTCATGGCCTTGCCCACTCCGGGAATCATGCCGAGGATCGAGTCGAGAGAACCCATTTTTTTGATCTGCTGGAGCTGGCTTTTGAAGTCTTCCAGATCAAACTGGCTCTTCTTGAGCTTCTGTTGAAGCCGCTCCGTCTCCGTGACATCGAACGTGGCCTGGGCCTTCTCTACAAGGGTGAGAATATCGCCCATCCCAAGAATACGGGAAACGAGACGGTCCGGGTAAAACACCTCGAGGGCGTCGAGCTTCTCGCCGAGGCCGACCAGCTTAACCGGCTTGCCGGTAACGGCACGGATGGAGAGGGCTGCGCCCCCCTTGGCATCGCCGTCAAGCTTGGTGAGGACCACTCCCGTTATATCGAGCCGCTCATTGAAGCCAGTGGCAACGTTGACCGCTTCCTGGCCGGTCATGGCGTCAGCAACGAAAAGGATTTCCCGTGGGTCGGCCGCTTCCTTGATCCGGACGAGCTCGTTCATGAGATACTCGTCAATCTGAAGGCGGCCGGCGGTGTCGAGAATCACCGTATCAAAACCATTGAGCGTGGCGTAGCGGAGAGCTTCGCGACAGATATCTACGGGGTCCTGATCGGCCCGGGAATCAAAAGTCTCCACCGAAAGCTGGCGGCCAAGGGTCTTGAGCTGCTCAATGGCGGCCGGCCGATAGACATCGGCGGGCACAAGCAACGGGCGGCGGCGCTGTCCCTTGAGAAGCCGTGCCAGCTTTCCGCAGGTGGTGGTTTTGCCGGAGCCTTGGAGGCCAACCATCATGATAGCAACCGGCGGCTTCGCGGCAAGATCAAGGCTATTGTCTTCGCTCCCCCCCATGAGGGCAACGAGCTCTTCCTGCACAACCTTGATGACCTGCTGTCCAGGGGAAAGGCTCTGCAGAACCTGGGTACCGACAGCCCGCTCACGAACCTTCTCGACGAAATCCTTGACGACCTTGAAGTTGACATCGGCTTCAAGCAGGACCAACCGCACTTCGCGGAGCGCCTCCTTGATGTTTTCCTCAGTCATTACTCCCTGACCGCGGAGCTTTTTAAAGAGGTTGTCGAGTTTGTCTGAAAGGTTTTCGAACATCTATTCCATCATACCCGCAAAAGCGGCGAAAGCGCCCACAGGGCGCACGTATCCATTAAGAAAGAGGTTCACTATAGATGAGGCAGCAAGCGAGTGTCAAGCAAAAACATTTTCACTACATTACGATAACGCGTGCCACTGCGCCATCATCCGTCAAGCAGACTTGAGATACTTACCGCCAGAATGAATATGAATCTCTTCCGGCAAAAGCCCCTCCGTCTTCAGGATATCTTCAACGGTCTGCCGGTCGGCAGCAGCATACCTGATTGCAAGGCCGCAATCGGCATGAAGCGCCCGTGGCGCAGGGATTAGAAGCACGGGAAGCCCGTGTCCCTTGAGTACTTTTTCAGCCTTCATAACCCGATGAATTGAATGAAAAATAGCAACACAATCCCCATCTCTAACCATAATCCGCTCTTTCCTCTCATGTGCAGCAATAATACAGGCCGGCAGCGTCATTGCAACAAATCATGCCCGTTGACAAAAAGAGAACTCATCACGTACCATGCCGCAAGAGGTGGACAATGCATCCCTTTTTGATGATATTCGGACTTATACTACTAGCCCTCATCATTAACCTTCCCTGCGGCTACCTTAGACAAGGGTACGAGAAGTTCACCTTCGGCTGGTACTTCTACGTCCACATATCTATCCCGTTCATAATTTACCTCCGCATCAAATCCGGCTTCAGCTGGAAATTCATCCCCCTGACGCTCGGAGGCGCCGTGGCCGGGCAGATCATCGGCGGCATACTGTACCGGAGGCGGCAGCGTAATGGCTGAAACTCGCGCCCGCATGCCGCGGCCCCGGTCTGTGGCAGACCTGCTGGCTGAGTCCCTGCGAGGTAAGCCTGCGGAGCGGCGCCTGAAAGAGGGAAGAATCTGGCTCCTCTGGGATGAGGCAGTAGGAGACCGGATCGCATCCCTGGCGCGTCCCGTGGGGTTTCGCGACGGCACGCTAACAGTGGCAGTAACAAATGCCCCCTGGATGCAGCAACTGAATTTCCTGAAACGAGGAATAATCGAAAAACTGAATACTCTCCTCGGTAGCCAGGTGGTGCGGGACATCTATCTCAAGGCAGGTCCGCCAGCCCCCCCCGCTGAAGCCCCCGTTGACCACCGGCCCCCCCCTCGGGAACTGACCGGCGCCGAGCAGGAAATGGTTGCGTCGGAGACCGAATCAATTGAAGATCCCGAACTTCGCGAGATTATCTCTCGCCTCATGGCGAAACACCTCGCCTCGACAGCACCGGAAGAATAGTCCCTCCTTGTAAGCGGTGGCCGCCGGTCTGCCCAGCATCCAAGGCATCACACTTCCATAATTCCCGCCACTTCCGGGGTATAATCCAATCCTGCATCCCTGACGACCAGGGGGGGGAGCACCACCAGATCCGCCCGGCGCCCCTTGGCAAATTCCACCATTGCCATGCGGGCCTCGGCTTCGGCCGTTCCATGCACGAGCCGCAGCCTCATGGGGGCAAGTTTTTGTAGATGTGCCTCGGCAAAAAGCTCGGGGAGCCTCGCCGGATGATAGATAAAGCAGATGCGGCCGGCCGGTTTTACCAGATATTTGGCAGCGGCGAGAAAATCGGCGAGGGTGGCTGTAGACTCATGACGGGCATCGTCACGCCCCACTTTGGGGCTCACCTTCCCAGTACCCCGCTTGCGGTAAGGGGGATTGGAAAGCACCAAGTCAAAGGAGGAAACCGGGAAACGCTTCCGAAGCCCCAGGACGTCCTCCCGAAGGATGTCGATCCGGTCGGCAAGCCCGTTCAGTTGAACATTGCGCTGCGCCAGCTCTGCCATGCCGTCCTGGAGTTCAACCCCCACAAAGGAGGCCTGCTCGGTGCGGCGGGCGAGCACGAGGGGGATGATGGCGCTGCCGGTTCCCAGGTCGATAACCCGCGCCCCTTCTGCCGGGGCGGCAAACGCACAGAGCAGCAGCGGATCAAGGGAGAAACGGTACCCGTGGCGCTCCTGGATAATTCGCAAATCATAACGCTTCAGTTCGTCTACGGTCTCCTCAGTTTTCAAGCAGCTCTCCCCTGCCGCTTGCGCAGCCACCACTCGCGCCCGATCATGACGGCGAACAGGGCAAACGATGTCAGGGTAAGATACTTGCCGATCTTGAAAGGCAGGGGATCGAACAGGAACTCCACCCGATGGGTGCCTGGTGCGAGATAAACGCCGCGAAGAATGTGATTAACGGGGTAGATGGAAGCATCTTTCCCGTCCACGAAGGCCTTCCACCCACGGTAATATTTCTCCCCAAGAACAAGCAGCGAATTCCGCTCTGCCGTGACGGCCATATCAATCTGATTCCCCTCGTACCGTTCGAGACGCACAGCACCAATCTCGCCGGTAAGAGGAGTATTCGGCGCCAGCAGGGAGAGCGGCGGCGGAGTCTCCACGAGGGCAAGCCGCCGGGGGTCGAACGTGGGATTCTGGAGTATCGCCAGGGTCTGCCGGGAGTCGGAAATCAGGGCCACCGAGGGCACGAGCCATCCCTTGGGGAGGACGGAGCGATTTTCGAGAACCACATTACTCCCGTCGGGAGACGTGAATACAGGAGTGAACCGACTGCCAAGGAGCGCCTGTTCCTGATCATACTGCTCCTTGCCGTAAACGAGATATCGCACGTTCATCATATCAGGCATGGCGGACGAGAAAGAGAACGCATCGAGATAGTCCTGCCACCGCTGCTGCTGGACCGGGTTGGGGGTGAACATGACGGGAATCCTGTTGGCAACGTACTGCATCGGATCGCTGCCGTCCATGGGGAGGACGCGGTATCCCTCCGGCATTTTGGAAACGAACTCCATGGCAGGGGTCATAACCCCTTTCACTTTTGCCGGCATCGGAACAAGGAACAGGAATTTGCTGTTTATCCGCCAGACATCGGCGACAAAGAGAAAGAGGAGCAGAGCAAGAAGCACCCGGACCGGAATGAGCTTTCGGGTAAATCCGATGATGACTCCGGCGATGGCAAAGGCCAATCCGGCGGCGATGGCGGTTTCGAGCACAAGGTTATCCCATCGTTGCTGCACCAGATGAGCACCCTGCTCGTAACGGGTGGGCTGGGCCAGCAGCTGGTAGAAGGAGGATATCCAGTGGTCCTTGCCGGCAACTTCCACACCCAAAACAGCAAGAAGACCGAATGCAAAGACCGCAAGCCCTGTGAGGTAACGGCGGAATTTCCGGTCACCCCGGGCCACCTCATCACGAAGGATGTCGATACCGCGGGCAGCCATGATTCCGAGTCCCATGACCGGGATAAACATCATCATCTTGGGCACGCGGAACCGGTCGATTCCGGGGAAGTAGTCGTAGAGGAACTGGTAAAAGGGAGTGTACTTCCCCATGGAAAAGAGTATGCCGCCGATGATTCCCCCCGCGGCAAGCCATGTGTATTTGTCCCTGCGGAAGATGAGGGGAAGCGGCGCCAGCAACCAGGGGAGAAGTCCCATATAGCTGACCGTTTGGGTGAACACCATACGCCCCCAGTAGTAGGAGCGGATGTTCGTCGGGTTGTCCCCCGCCTCCTGGCGCGACAGGCCGAAGAAGCCGGGGATGGCGAAGGCCGCCACCTCTTCGGGAGGGAGAGACCAGAGCATCGCCTCTTCCCGGTTAAGTCCCCCCTTACCTTGGTTGGCGCCGCTCTGCACGCCTCTATTGGTTCCCTTTGACCAGTCCGCCAGGGGGGCGAGGGAAATGGCAACCGTGGAAAGAAAGAAGAACATCGTCACCAGGTTGAGCCCCATCAGGCGGGCAATCTCCCTCCGAGGCTTTCCGGGTTCAGCCGCCCAGACGCCGATGAGCCGGGCCACCCCGTACACCCCTATGACGAGACAGGTATAAAACGCGACCTGCCAGTGGGTATTGAAAAACTGATAGGCCAGAACAACGGCGGTGGCCATGAACCAGATGAGACGATTCGTGCGGAATCCCTTTTCAAGACACCAGAACGCCCAGGGGGCCCACGAAATAGTGGCGATCTTCATCACGTGGCCGGCATTGATGAGGGAGGAGTTCTCCGGCGCCAGAGCAAAGACCAGTCCGGCGAAAAAGGCCGCTATGGGGCTCGCGCCGATGAGCCGGCAGTACGCATAGACTCCGGCGCCCCCCCAGAAGAGGTGCAGGACCATGAACCATGCCACGTTGGATGGAGCCGGAAACAGGTTGAGGATCAGTTTCTGGTCCAGCAAAAAGTGGAGCGAAGTGGTCCCCCCCCCCGTCGTTGTCCCACCATTTGTCAGCGGGTCCCAATCCGCCCGAAGGCTTATCTCCTTGAAAAGTTCCCCCAATGTTGCATCGTTCAGGTGCTTCGCCCACCAGTAGAATTCGTTTATGATGTCGGGGGCGCGAACGATCTGGTCGGTAAAGAGAATCCTGGCGAAAAAGAGAATCAGTACCGCCAGAAGTGTGGTCACAATGAGGAAGTCTTTTCGCCGTTCGGTCATCGCCTGGTCAACTCCATGTAGAAATGGTGCACTTTGTCCGCAAAATCGCTCCAGCTGAATTCCCCCAGCAGGTACTCCTTCCCCTTGATTCCAAGAGTGTGGGCCCGTTCCGGAGAGTTCAGCAGTCCGACAGCCTGATCCGCCATCTCCTGCCAATCGTCCGGATCGCAGAGGATGCCGGATACCTCGGGTTTAATGTACTCCGCCAGTTGCCCCACCCGGTCGGCCACCACCGGCACGCCTGCCCGCAGCAACTCCGTAAGCTTGGCCGGGCATTTGGCCCGGTTGATCAGGGTGTCGGCAAAGGGGTAGATGGCCAGGTCCCCGGCCGCCAGATAATCGGGGAGCTGTTCCGGTTCCACCCATCCCGCCATGACCAGAGCCGGAGCAAACCCCATCTGCCGGCCCGCCTCAACAAGGAGGGCTTCCTCGCCGTTGCGCCCCTTCCCCACCACCAGAAACCTGGCGTGCGGAACCCGCCGACAGATCTCCGCAAAGAGGAAATGGAGCTTCTCCTGGCTGAACTCGAAGAACCGCGTGTAAAGGAGCACCACCGGCGCGTCCGGAGGAATGCCCAGTTTCTCCCTGGCAGCCGCGCCGCTGCCTGCCGGGGCGTCCTCAACGCAATTGGGAAGGTAGAGGGTTCGCTCAGGCGGGATCCCCATCCCCCACGCCTGGCCCTGGAGGGTGCGGCTCGCCGCCGTGACGCCGTCGGCACGGGGGAGTATCCAGCGTTCCTGAAAAGCGAACAGCACCCTTTCCGCTCTCCCGTAGCCATGGAGGTCATTCATCCCCCCACGCCCCTCCCAGTCATCGGTGTCCGCAAAAAGGGGCGGCAGTCCCATACCGGCACGCCGCAGCAGGATATGGAGCATCGCAGCCAGGCCGCCATACCCCTTGGGCTTGAACAGGTGGACCAGATCAGGCTTTTCGGACAGCGCTGTGCGGAACATTCGCCAGGCCAGGACGGGCGCGGCCAAGGCGCTGCTTTTCGGCCCAAGGGTGATGTTACGTAACGTAACCCCCCGGACAATCTCAGTCTTCCCGGAATCTTCGGGGTTCGTGTACGGTGGCGCCACAATGACAACCGAGTGGCCCGATTCCCGAAGCGCCACCGCCAGGGGGAGCATGCGGGCGATAACCGTCCCCTTGGGGCGAATGCCGAAAGGCGCAAGGAAAACGATCTTCATCACCCCTCCCCCATTTTGCGCCGGAACGTCCGGAATGGCGAGCCGCCAGGCACCAGAAGGCTCTCGACCTCCGTGATGGAGATTCTCCGCAGCGCTCGAACCCCGCGACGCTTCCGCACCAGTGCAGGCAGGTTCCGCAGCACATGGAAGCGCGCCCGAAGCGCAGCTCCTCCCCTCCCCCGGATGACCGCCAGGGCAATGCCGCCAAGATCATAGAGCAGGATGCGGGGAAAACGCTCCATGAGGAGCGCAGCGGGCCAGTTCTTGATCATGACGTACCACTTGTTCCGCTGCACCTGGTAAACTGTGAAAGGGCTCATCTTGCCGCTTGTGGCGGAATGTATATGGTAAACCACGGCAGAGGGAGCGGTCACGCACCGCCACCCCGCCAGCCTGCCTCGCCAGGCCAGATCCAGATCCTCATAATAGGCGAAAAAGTCCGGATCGAAGAAACCGACCTCATCCAGCATGGCCCGACGGTAGAGGGCAGCGCCGGCGCACGGCCCGAATACCGGCGCGGGCGTATCATACTGCCCGGCATCCCGCTCGTTTACACCGATATTGCCACCCAGGCCGTTCGTAGCCGCCCCGATGCCAACGGAATCGAGGCATCCCGGCTCGTGGAAATTGAGCATCTTTGCCGCCACCATGCCGATGCCGGGGTCCGCATCGGCCGCCGCCACCAGTTCCGCCAGGAACGCGGCCTCCACCCGGGTATCGTTGTTGAGGGTTACGACATACTCCCCCGTGCAGGCGAGGAGCCCCCGGTTGTTGCCTTCGGCAAACCCAAGGTTCTGGTCAAGGGCCAGGAGCTTAACCCAGGGAAAACGCTCCCGCACATAGTCGGCCGATCCGTCGGTTGAGCCGTTTTCCACCAGGACCGTTTCGAAATCCCGGAAGGTCTGGGCAGCCAGAGAGGTGAGGCAGTCATCGAGAAACCGCTTGCCGTTCCAGTTCAGGATGATGACGGATACCTTCACCGCGCCCCCCGGGCCAAGGCGGCATAGATTCGCCCCAGGTCATCGGTTACCCGATTCCACGAAAATCGCCGTGTCACCAGCTCCCGCCCCCGATCCCCAAGGTTCCCCGCCAGTTCGGGATCGTTCAGGAGATTGCAGACGCACGAAGCGAAATCACCGGGCTCATCGGCCACCATGAGCGCACCATCCCCAGGGGAAGCGATCCCCTCCGCACCGACGGAGGTGGCCACCACCGGCCGGCCACAGGCCAAGGCCTCCAGCACCTTGATCTTTATCCCCCCGCCCCAGCGCAAGGGGGCCACGACCACGTCCACACCGGCATAAAAACGCGTGACGTCGTCCACGAACCCCACGAATCGAACCCCCTCGCCCGCGGTCTCAAGGAGCGTGGCAGGCGGATTCTTGCCGGCCACCAGAAACTCAACGCCGGGCACCCGCTCCCTGATGCGCGGAAAAATCTCGCGCAGGAAGAACAAGGCCGCGTCCACGTTCGGCCCATGGCCGAAGCTGGCCAGGAATCCGATCCGTTTCCCCTCGACTTCCGAGGTCCCAGACACCGGAGAGATATCGACGCCGACGGCATCGGCATACACATCCAGTTCGGGGCAAAAAACACGAAGGGCGGCGGCGTCCTGCCCGGTGAGGGTCAGAAGCTTGCCGAAGCGCGGATAATGGCTTGTCTCATACCGGAGCCAGAAAAGCCACTGGAGAAAGAAATAGCCTTTGGCCACCGGGCTTGAGGCCATCCGCACCCGGCGATACGCGGAGACAACCGCCACATCCTGGGTATCCATGACCGACGGCACTCCGCCGCACAGGGCAACGTACTGGGCCATCTGGGGGAAGCAGAGGTGCACCACATCGGGGTTATGTTTGCCGATAGTTTCCCGGAGTACCCGCCCCATGACCCGGCTCTTGCATTTCACGGCAAAGACGGGGGTCAGGGTGAGGAATGAAATGATATTCTGAAGCCCCCGGCGCAGGAGGTACACCATCTTTTCCCGGGAGGAAATCATTTCACCGCCGGGGAAGGGAACCGTTATGACCTCCGTGCAGTAGGGAGCCAGCTTTGCCGTCTGCAGGACGTCTTCCTCCCGCGCAAAGGTAAGGTAGACCACCTCGTGATGTTGGGCCAATCGCTTGATGAGATTGAACACGGCGGTGGCGCCGCCGCTGGCGCCGGGAATGGCCGGAAAGGGAGTGGCGAGGAGAATCTTCACGTTAGCGTCTCCGGGTTGGGCCAGCGTTCAAATCTGTGACAGGCAGAACTACCACGTGATGATGCGCCATAGTGCGAAGTACCATTTGTGCTTTCCCAGGAAAATATCAAAACGTTCATACAAGTACAAGTCGGCCCGAAAGCGAAGTGAGAGATAGCCTTTCAAGCGCCCCTCGCTCCTGTGGATTTCGTCGAGCGCCTCTTTTTTTCGTTTCCCTGAACGGTCCTCTATGCCTGCGCGAATTGCCTTGATGAGCTCAGAGTTCAGCCAGAGCTTGATCTTGCTCGTTATCCACTGCGCCACTTCGTTCTCTGAAAAACCATTATCACGGGCAACCCGGCAGCAATAATCCCGGAAATCAAGCAGGGCCTGAAAATGCTTCAGGAGCCCGCCAGCCAGAGACACGCTTTCCGAGCCTTCGTGGAGCCTGACGAAGGCCTCGGCGTTCTTGTTGCAGCCCACCAACGCCCCCATCACACCCAAGTGGAAGATGAATGCATCATCCGTTGCCATACCGGTAGTGAAGGCCGGATAGCAGCCAATGGCCTCGAACGATTTGCGTGAAAAAAAGACCCCTGTCAGGTAAGTTTCCCGCCTGTTTCTCGATCGCGCCTTCAGATAGGACCAGGCGCTCTCTGTCTCGGGCCCCGCAATGCCCCTGCGCACCGGCTTGCCGTCGGCGTCAATGAAGGTCAGGGGAACATAGGCCACTCCGACATCCTGGCGGCTCTCCACAAACTCGCACATGTCCGCCACATATTCCCTCTCCAGCAAATCGTCATCACAGAGAATCGTGCACCAGGACACAGCCTCGGACATGAGACTGATCCCCTTGTTTATGCTCCCCACAAGCCCCAGGTTCCGGGCGTTCACCAGATAACGCACGCGCGGGTCATCGATTCCCGCCATATAGCCTGGAGTACCATCCGTGGAGCCATTATCGATAACTACCACCTCCACGTCCCGGCAAGTCTGATTAAGGGCCGACGCCAGGGATTTCTCGAGAAAGGGGAGCCTGTTGTATGTGGGAATCAGTATGCCTACTAGTCCTCTGGAAACGGAGTTCGCCATCATCCCGATGCCTCCGCGCCTCTCATGCGCTCTTTGAAAACACGCCGGTAGACGATGTAAATCGTGGCCAAATAGAGCGCACCGTAAACGGTTGTCAGCAAATACCCGTTGTCGGTCATACCCGCCAACAACAGAACCGGCGCCAACGGTATCAGGGACGCAAGGAAAAACCAGCCGAAATCTGACACGATGGGGTAATCGGTCACCCGGCGGAAATAGCCGTAGCTGACCACTGTCACCATCACCTTGGCCGCCAGGGTGGCAATTGCAGCCCCGACGGCGCCGAAAAACGGGATGAGCGTAAAATTCAGGATCGTATTCATGACGTTGCCCCAGAAAACCGACGACCCGAACTCCCGCTGCATGTTCCAGGCGCAAAATGGTTGCGCAATGATCCCGCTGGTAAAGCCGAACGTTATCACGAAGCCTAGAATCAGAAGGCTGTCCGCACTTGCAGCAAAGGGGGGCCCATAGACCTCATGCACTATGAACGAAGAGAAATAGAACAGATAGAACCCGAGCGGTATTGAAAAGATCGACATGATAAACACATATTTCGTCATTACCCTGCCAATATCCCCGTTTTTGAAACTCTGTGCAAGTTCCCGGAAAAATGTTGGAGTAACAACGCCGTTAATCGAATAAAACGGGTTAATGAGCTTGTAAGCCGCCTCATATATTCCGACAGTCTGCGGATTGGTGAAATAGTAGAGGATCAGGCGGTCGGAAGTTGTGTAAACATAGCCGGAAAGATCTGCCTTCAAAAAGTGCCCGCCTTCCCGGTAGAACCGGCCCAACCGCTTCAGGTAATTTCCATCAAACAATTGCCGGTCCAGCGAATTGAGGCGAAAATACGCAAGGAGCACGACTGAAAGCACGAAGTTGACCCCGGAATTAAACAGGGTCAAGTAAGGCAGATGGCGCCAATCATCCGGGTGGCGGATGAAAATGACAATGGCTGCCGCATAGAGGATGCTCTGGGCAATGCGTATTACCGAAGAAGCGTTGATCCGCCCCAAAGCAACAAAGACCCACGCCGGAGTGCACGACTCCAGGACAACCATCAAAACTGTCGCATTGAGAAAATACTTCAGTTTTTCGTTTAACGGCGCAAAGGCGATGACGGCGACTGTCACCAGGACCAATACAATGGCGGCAATAAATTTGGGCGGGGTAATGATCGTCAGGAGTCTCGGCAGGGTTTCGTCGTCGCGGGCCAGGAGTTGTGAAGCGTATGCGGTAAGCCCCCCGTCAGCCAGTCTTCCCAAAAGGATTATGACGGCGCTGGTGGTGGCGCTGAAGCCAATATACTCAGGGCCGACAACCCGGCTGATGTATATCATGCCGAGGGCGGTAACGAGAAGCCCCAGCATCTCCGCCATTGCACGGAATGTCAGTTTTTTCCCTCCCGAAAAAAGGGCTCCCATCAGATACCATCTTTCATCAAAGCGGAAATATCGTGCAACTTATGATAGTTCTCTCTCAACCAATCCTCGTCTTTATCCCACCACTTAAAGGATATAAGGAATTCGGCCTCTTCACGGGAAAACCGCTCGCGAATCTGGCGTGCGGGAACTCCGCCCCAGATTGTATAGGGGGGCACGTCTTTAACTACAACCGCGCCGGCGCCAATAATCGCACCATCGCCAATCGTCACTCCGTCAACTATTGCGGCGCGGAGGCCTATCCACACATCGTTGCCGACCGTGGTCGGCGAAAACTCAGCGAGGTAATCGCGGTCCGCAATTGTCCAGCCCATAGCCGGACGATGCAAATAAAACAAAGGGTGTGTAGAAACGAATTTCCGGGATGGATGGGTCCCGAGTCCGATGTAAACCTGGGGGGCAATGGAGCAATAGCGGCCAATCGTGGCATTGCTCATGACACAACCGGGGCCGATATAGGTATAGTCCCCCACATGGCAGGAAAGCAATGTCACATCCGATGCGATATTTACGGTCTTCCCGAGATCCGAATCAGCGACATAACAACGCTTGCCGATCAGAAGCCCCGGATATTTCATCCTGAGCCGCCTGCGATTAAGCACGTCCCTTACACTTCCCGGCATCAGTTTACGGAAAATACCCATACCCCCCCCATCACTGGGCAAACATGCCCCATGCATGAGAACTCAGAAGAGATTTCTCGCTTTCGCCGGACATTTCATAGTGCCGGGTTCTATTATCGGCCACAAGAAGGTTTTCCTGATTGCCGAACCGAAACGTCAGGCTCTGTGGCCACTGGCCGACGGTGAACCCTGTCCCATCCCGCCCCACAACCAACAAGGATAATCCCTTTGATACAATCCGGCCGCTCAGTCCATCCCTGCCACTCTCAAAGCGATGCGCTGCCATCTTGTCCCTTATCTTCAGATTGCCAACCGCGTCAAGAAACAGGTCCCGCCGGATACAGAAGGCGTTTGTCCGCAGATGCGGATTCGGGAACGGGGGAAAAGCGTCCCTGAGCCTCCTGAGTTCCATCCCCCTGAGCACCCATTTGTGGGGCAACATGGTCTGACGTTCCCGGCAGGAGTTCTCATAGGTGGAGCGCAGGCTTTCCCATGATCCGGTAGCGCCGGCAATCCCCACCCCCGGCGCGGAAGCATGCCGGTAGAGCTTCTCAAGCCATCCGTCCGCCAGAATTTCGCTGAACGAGTTAAAAAAACAGAGATACGGCTGCGTTGCTTGCATGGCAGCCACCCGATAAGGCTCTATGTCAAACCCCCGATCGGCCACGACGATGCTGCGATGCGGCACCTGATCCAGAAGCATCCCGATTTCGGCCGGCACAACACTTCGCCGGAATCCTTTGAGGATAAAGAGCAGTTCGTGGGGAAGCCCGGCTGCACGGTTGCGATAGGAGTCCAGAAAGCGCCGAAGCGGCTCTACTCCGTTACAGGCGCGCACTAAATGGACAACGCAGATTTCGTCCGTAATGCTCATGGTGCACCGAGGTACTGCCCCAGCCCGTCACGCCAATGGGGTAAAGTGATACCCATCCTTCGAGCCTTGGTGTTTGCAAGTACCGAATAGAGCGGCCGGCGCATCTCGCCGCTCATCCCCCCGCGATCAACGGGAACAACCTCCACCTGTAATCCCGAGAGTTCGTAGATAGCCTTGGTGAATTGATACCAACTGCATTCCCCTTCATTCACCAAATGGTAAATTCCAGGCGATAACTCCGGATGCGAAAGTAATTGCCACACTGCCTTACTCAAATCATCGGTCGAGGTAGGCGACACGACCTGGTCGCACCCCATTTCCAGCCGCGTGCAGGTTTCCGCATCGATGAGCCGTTTGTCGACGAAGTTCCCCCCCTTGGATCTGGCCCCCGAGCGGCCGTAGAGGCCACAGGTCCTGATGACGATCGAATGCCGGGGAGCAGCGGCAAGGGCAGCGAACTCTCCCGCCACCCGTGAAATGCCATACATCTGCAGAGGTCCCGGACTATCATCCTCCCGATACGGCGTGCGCCGCTCGCCGCCGAACGCGTAGTCGGTGCTGAAGGTGACGAAGAGAATTCCCAGCCGGCCGCAGATGCGCGCCAGGTTTCCAACCGCTACGCAGTTTATCTGAAAGGCGCTGAGCGGCTCCGTTTCGCAGAGAGGCACATTGTGAAACGCCGCCGTATTGATTACGGCTGCGGGTCTCTGATCGGCAATAATCGTTTCCACCTGCTCATGATTGCCGATATCCAAAACATCCCGCGAGGGGGCGAAGATATCATGACCGGGATTATTCCGGATCAGGTCGCCACCCAATTGGCCCGTTTTCCCGACCAGAAGTATCTTCACGATAAAGGCCTCACAAAATCAGGGTATGACTGATCTTTTGCCGAAATCACCGGATTTTTCAGGGGCCAGTCGATGCAAAACAGGGGGTCGTCCCAGCGGACTCCGGCAGCGGACTCCGGGGCAAAAAATTCGTACATCTGGTAAAAAACCTCACTGTCATCCTCCAGCGTCTGGAAACCGTGAGCGCAACCTTCTGGGATATAAAGCGCACGGCGGTTCTCCCCAGTGAGTTCCACAGCCACCCATCGGCAGTAGGTGGACGATTCGGGTCGCAAATCGACGATGACGTCGTAGATGGCGCCGCGGGTGCAGCGCACGAGCTTGGCCTCAGCCTTAGGGGGGAGCTGAAAGTGCATGCCTCGCAGCGTTCCCTTCTCTTTGTTGAAGGAGACATTGCATTGAGCCACGGCGGTTTTAAGGCCACGGGCGGCAAACTCTTCCTGACAAAAACTGCGGGCGAAAAAACCGCGTTCGTCCTTTATCTGTTGCAGTTCGACGATCCAGACATCTTTGAGTGCAGTCTCGATAAATATCACTCAACTATCCTCACCGCCGGTATCGGCACGATGAACTTTCCTCCCCGCCGCCGGTACTCGGCCTGCTGTTCCAGTATCTCCTCGGCAAAGTTCCAGGCAAGGAGCAGCACGTAATCCGGCATGTCCTGGGCCAGTCGGTCGGGGTGATAGACCGGCAGGTGCGTGCCGGGGGTGTAGAGGTTCTGCTTGTAGGGGCTTTTGTCCACGGTGTATTCCACCAGATCGGTGGAAATGCCGCAGTAATTGAGCAGGGTGTTCCCTTTTGCCGGGGCACCGTAAGCCGCGACACGCTTGCCGGACGCCTTCAGCTCGTGCAGGAGCTTGAGCAGGTCGTCTTTGAGGGCGGCAGAGCGTTGGGCAAAGGCCACATAGGTTTCTTTCCTGTCAAGCCCACGGGCGATTTCCGATGCAATCAGCTGAGAAACATTGGGGCTGATGTCGTGCGCCCCTTTACGCCCAATAAAATAGATGATCGATCCCCCATGTATCGCAACCCGCTCCGCGTCGAACAACTCCATGCCGTACTGCTCGAACAGATTGGACATGGCGCGCACCGAAAGATACGAGTAGTGCTCATGGTAGACGGTATCGAATTCGTTCTTTTCCACAAAGTCGATGAGATACGGGGCTTCTATGGCCACGACACCGCTTGGGGCAAGAAGTGCGCAGAGCCCTTCGACAAAGCCGTGAATCTCCGGAACATGGGCAAAGACATGGCGGCCGAGGATAACATCCGCCACCCCGTGGGACTCCTTGAGGGCTTTTGCGGTTTCGGCATGGAAAAAATCGTTGTGCGTCCGGATGCCGGCCTCGACCGCCACTTTGGCAATGTTTCCAGCCGGCTCCACCCCGAGGACATTGACCCCTTCCTCCTTGAAATACTTGAGAACCGTGCCGTCATTACTGGCAATCTCCACAACCAGCGAGTCCTCAGTGAGCCCGAAGCGCTTCCGGAAACTCTGCGCCAGGTAGGCTGCATGGCGGTGCACCAGGTCCGAAGTCGATGAAAAATAGATATATTCCTTGAAGAGGGCATCGGGCGGAACCGCATAGCCTATCTGCACCAGGCCGCACGCTTCGCAGAAATAGACATCGAGCGGGTACGCGGGCTCCTTCACCAAAGCCAGTTCATCGGCGGTAAGAAAACTGTTGGCCAGCGCCATGGTTCCCAATTCAAGAAATTTGAAAATATCTTTCTGCCTGCAAAATCTGCAATCCATAGTACACCTCTCAATATAATCAGCCCCCGTAGAGCGGTTGGCAGTCCTGCCGGGCCTTATTCGTATGCTTCAATCTGTGCGAGGCAGGCACTCCTAAGGTCTCCACCATCGCGATACGTTTTGGTCCATGAAACAATGCTCTCAAGGGCGGCATCGAGACTCCACCGGGGTCTCCAACCCAACTCCGCGCCGGCCTTGGAACAGTCGAGTTTCAGGTAATGGGCCTCATGGGGGTGGTCCCCCTTGTCGATCCCGTAGGAAGCGTCATCCCCCCAAAGGGTGCAAATGTGCCTGACCAGCCACTCCACCGGACGGGCATCCTTCTCATCGGGGCCGAAGTTCCACCCTTCGCCGTATCTGACCCCCTCTTCGTACAGCCGCTGCGCCAGCAACAGGTACCCGGAAAGAGGCTCCAGCACATGCTGCCATGGGCGGATGGCGCGGGGGTTGCGAATCCTGACCGGTTCTCCCGCAAGGATTGCACGGATGACGTCGGGAATCAGCCGGTCAGTGGCCCAATCGCCGCCGCCGATGACGTTGCCTGCCCGGGCAGAAGCAAGCGCGACCCCATGTTTGCCATAATCCCCTGGATTGAAATAGGATGAGCGATAGGCTGCTGTCACCAGCTCAGAGCATGCCTTGCTGTTTGAATAGGGATCATAGCCGCCGAACGGTTCGTTCTCGCGATATCCCCATACCCATTCACGGTTTTCATAGACCTTGTCGGTAGTGACGTTGACAACGGCCCGGACGCTCGGGCAGGCGCGCACTGCCTCCAACAGGTGAACCGTCCCCATGACATTGACGGCGTAGGTCTCCACCGGAATCTTGTACGAATCCCTCACCAGCGGCTGCGCCGCCATGTGAATCACTATCTCCGGGGCAGCCTTGCACATTTCCGTCTTGAGCCGGTCAAGATCCCTCACGTCGGCCACGGACGAATCGACCAGTTCCCCAACTCGCGCCAATTCGAACAGGTTCGGGTCGGTGGGCGGGTCCAGGGCGTAGCCGAAAATCTCGGCCCCGAGAGTATGGAGCCACAGGCAGAGCCAACTCCCCTTGAAGCCGGTGTGCCCCGTCACAAAAACTCGTTTTCCCTGCCAGAAAGAATTATCCGTCACTCTTCACCTCTCTTGACGCTTTACCAAACCTTCCAGGGCGCCTGCCCGCTGTTCCAGAGGGCCTCCAGGTGCTGTTTATCCCGCAGGGTGTCCATCGGCTGCCAGAACCCGCCATGCCGGTAAGCCATCAACTGGCCGTCACGGGCAAGCCCCTCCAGCGGTTCTTTCTCGAAGACGGTCCCGTCTCCGGCAATGCGATCGATTATCGCCGGTTCCAGGACAAAGAAACCGCCGTTAATCCAGGAACCATCGCCGGCAGGTTTTTCCTGGAAAGAATGTATTGTGCCGTCCTCGCCCATGTTCAGTGCCCCGAAGCGGCCCGACGGCTGAGTCGAAGTCACCGTTGCCGGTTTGCCGTGGCTTTGGTGATATCGGACCAGATCGCCAATATCCACATTGGCCACACCATCGCCATAGGTAAGCATGAAGGTCTCATTTTCCAGGTATGGCGCAACCCGCTTGAGACGTCCGCCGGTCATGGAGTCCATCCCGGTATCCACCAGGGTCACCTTCCACGGTTCTGCGTGTTGCTGGTGCACCTCCATGGAATTGTTCCGCATGTCGAAGGTGACATCGCTCATGTGGAGGAAGTAGTTGGAAAAATACTCCTTGATCATGTACCCCTTGAAACCGAGGCAGATGACAAAGTCGTTGAAACCGTAGTGGGAGTAAATCTTCATAATGTGCCAGAGAATCGGCCTGCCGCCGATCTCCACCATCGGCTTCGGCCGCACCACCGTCTCTTCGCTGAGGCGCGTCCCCAACCCGCCGGCAAGAATAACAACTTTCATGCAACCTCCCTGGTACAGCACTCTGTCAATTTTGTACCCCTTCACCGGCAGCGCGGATGCTGCGCTTCTGCACGCCGGCCCGCTCCAAAAGCCCCCGAAGGTGCTCCTTCCGTTTGAGCGAAGAAATAACTACAACATCGGAACCGGGCTCAACGCCCTGTGCAACAGCCGCTACCGGCATGCCGAAAAACCTTTCACCGACGGCATCGTCATCCAAAACCGCGACCAGTTCCAGCCCCACCTCCTGGAGGGAGAGATAGGCGATCTCCGCCACCTCATCCACACCACAGAAAACCACCTGCGTCACCCCCTCCGCCTTGAGAGACTGGAACAGCGTCAGGTAATCCTGCCGGGCAACGGTATAGAGATTGGTGAAATAACTCAGGTGCTGATAGGCGAGCCGGCTTTTTTCGGCTATCCCCATGGGAGTGAGGAGGTAGGCGTAGCGATTGCGGGGAAAGTTCTTCACCCGCACATATCCCTTGGCCACCAGGTTCTTCAGGTAGGAATTAACGAGCCCCACTGCAACGCCGAGCCGGCGGGAGAGTTCTCGCTGCGAAAGGGGCTCCTCACCGGCAATTTCCGAGAGAAGCTGGAAGGAACGGTAGGAATCTAAAGATTTTTCGACATCGTCGTTCATAAAATGAACACTACCGAAAACAACGCAAAATGGCAACATATATGTTCATATTATGAACGCTCTTGATTTCAGCGTGTACCGGCCGGGTTGGCAAGACGCCGGTAGATCCCGGATAACTCCCCCCCCCTGGCCCGCCATGAATGCTCCTTCTCGGCGCGGTCGCGAACCTGCTGACCGAGCCGGTCTCTTTCTTCAGTATCAGCGGCAAGGGCTTTGATCCTGTCGGCCAGGTCGGCGGCATCGCCAAACCGCGCATACACGCCGGCATCACCAAGAATCTCCCGGTTTATGGGGGTATCGAACACCACGGTGGGGAGCCCGCAGGCCATGTAGTTGAAGAGCTTGCCGTTGGCTTCGGTAAGGGAAATCTTCGGCGACACGGCCATATCCCCCGCCGAGAGGTAGGCGGGCGCCTTGCCGTAGTCGATACGGCCGGTGAAGGTGACCATATCGTCCACCCCCAGCTCCCGCGCCTTCTCCCGGTAGCCCCCATCAGGGAATCCCATGACCAGGAAACGGACCGGGCTTCCCTTCGCCTTGAGAATTACCATGGCGGACAAGAGGAGATCGATCCCCTGGTAGCGGTTGAGCACCCCTAGAAAGACCACCAGGGGCACCTGGGGCGCGATACCGAGCCTGCGGCGAACCTCGCCCCGGGGATAGGGACGAAAAACCGCCGTATCCACCCCGTCCATGAGGGCGGTCACCTTGCGGGCCGGGACCCCCCATCGCTCCACGAGATCATCCCGCCCGACGCCGGAACTGGTGATGATGGCATCGGCGTTGCGGTTGATCCACCCCTCAAGCCCCGCGAAGAAGCGGTAGAGGAGCGACCCTTTCCGGGCAAAGCCGTGGTCGGCCAGCTCCCCCGTGAGGCTCCCCTGGCAGTCGAAGAGAAGCGGGATACCCAGGATTTTTTTCAGGAAGACACCGAAAAAGGCCCCCTCGTGGAGGTGGGCATGGATCAGGTCGGGGCGCATCCGCCGGGCGGCGCGCAGGGTGGTGAAGAAGAGAAGGATGTCCAGGTAGGGCTTATGCCAGGAGGGGCCGGCAGATAGCTTCCCGTACCACGGGATGCGAACGGTGCGGTCAGTGGCAATGCCGGGCATGTCGCGTCCCAGGTGGTAGGTGGCGATCCGGACTTCATGCCCGCAGGCCATGAGCGCCCTGGCCTCCTCGTAAATCCGGACATGGCACCCGCGATCGGCGAAAAACGGCGTGGGAGCCAGCATGAGAATCTTCACGAGCGTGCCCCTCTACCCTTCATCCAGGTTGATCTTCTCCCTGACCACGTAAATGGGCTTGCCCTGGGACTCGTGGTAGGTCCGGGCATTCACTTCGCCGAGGAGCCCCAGGGCGATGAACTGAACCCCGCCGAAAAGGAGGAACGCCGTGAGGATCAGGAGCGGATTGCGGTTCATGCTCATCCCCTCGAAAAGCTTCATCCAGAGGGTAAGGCCACCGGTGACGAATCCGGCAAGGATGGTATAGATGCCCCATTTGCCGAAAAGCTGGATCGGCTTGGTGGAGTAGGAGAGGAGAAATTTCACCGTCATGAGGTCGAGGACCACCCGCATGGTGCGGGAGATGCCGTACTTGCTGGTGCCGTGGAGCCGTGGATGGTGCCGCACCGGCAGCTCAGTCACCCGCGCTCCCACCTGGGAGGCCAGGGCCGGCACGAAGCGGTGCATCTCGCCGTAGAGGTTCACCCCGTCGAGAACTTCGCGGCGGTATGCCTTGAGGGTGCAGCCATAGTCATGGAGGTGGACCCCGGTCATGCGGGATATGAGACCGTTGGCGATAATGGAAGGGAGCCGGCGGTTGATGAAGGTGTCCTGGCGGTCCTTGCGCCAGCCCGAGACAACGTCGTACCCCTCGTCAATCTTCGAGAGGAGCATGGGGATATCGGCCGGGTCGTTCTGGAGGTCGCCATCCATGGGAACAACCACCTTTCCCCTGGCCACGCCAAAACCGGCGGACATGGCCGCAGTCTGGCCGAAGTTGCGGCGGAAGCGGATCACCTTCACCCGCTGGTCATTCTCCGCAAGCTGCTTCAACAGCATGAAAGAGCCATCGCTGGAGCCGTCATCCACCAGGATCAGCTCATAGTCGATCCCTGTACCGGCCAGGGCAGTGGTAACCCGGTCGTAGAGCGGGGGGATGTTCTCCTCTTCATTGTAGATGGGAACCACAATGCTGAGTCCCGTCAGCGAGCCTTCCGCATTCCCCCTCACCGGCCACCGCCTTCCCCAGAGCTCCCCATCCTCTTCCGGTAAAGCTCCACCAGTCTCAACCGCTCACGCAAGAGCGGGATTTTCCCACGCGCTTCCAAAACCAAATCCGGATACTCCACCGCACCCACCTCTGTAAAGAATTCATAGTTATGAAGGGCCTCGGCGAGATCCCCCCGTGCTTCCTCTACCCGGGCCAGCACCAGGTACGCCTTGGTATTGAACCGGTTCAGGCGCAACGCCTCCCGGACATAGGTCCGGGCCGTTTCGTAATCACCCTTCAGGTAATAACTGTAGGCGGCCGACTCCATAACCCAGCTGGAATCAGGGTTCACCTTGGCTGCGTGCCGCCAGAGGGTATGTTCATCGTGCCAATACCCGTTTTGTATCACGGTGAGCCCTGCAAACACAACCAGTACCAGCCCCGTTCCGACAGTGAACACCCGCTTTGGCCATCGCTGCAGCAGCACGGCCACGACAAGGGCGACTCCCGGGAGGCAGAGATACATATAGCGATCAGCCGCGAGATAGGCAACGGGAAGAAGATTGGAAATCGGCAGCCATAAAACCAGAAACCACCAGATACCGAGGGATACGAGGGGGAGCTTCCTGCGGATCGACACCGCCAGGGCAACCGCCCCCCCCAATAGAGAGAGCGACAGTAACGCCCACGGCTGCCATAAGCTTTCGGAGAGGTTGAAATGGTACTCGGGAGCAAGTCCCACCGGCAGGACAATCTTGTACAGATAGAACCCGAAGGCCTTCATTGCCCCCATGAAGAGGGGTATGTAGCTCTGGGATGCGCCGAAGCTGTTCTTGGAATAGACCGTCAGCAGCTGATCCGCAGCGAAAATCCACCGGAAACGATAGAGGAGCAGCGCCCCCACCAGGAGGCAGACTGCTGAGGTAAGCAATGGTTTGCGCCACAGCACCCTGCTCTCGCGCTCGACCATGAGCCATTCATAGAGGAGCGCCACCAGGGGGAGCGTAACCGCCGTCTCATTGGACAGGAGCGCGCCGCCATAGGCGGCAAGAGCGCCACCCCACAGCAGAAGTCGCCTCATCCCCCGGGTAGAGAAACTCCGTAGGTAGCAGAGAATCGCGGCAAGGGAGAAAAAGAGCGCCAGCAACTCCTTGCGATGGGAGATATTGGCAAGGGACTCGGACTGCAGGGGATGAACCATGAAAAAAAGCGCACCTAGAAGGGCAAAGGGGAGCTCAACCCCCAAGACGTTGAAGACAAGAACCAGCAGGAAACCGTTAACCCCATGCCAGGCCAGTTGCTGGATGCGGTAGCCGGCAGGATTCTCTCCGAACAGGATGTGCTCGGGGATGTAGGACAACTCCCTCATGGGGCGGCCGTGGCGGGTGTTTTCAAGGAAACCGGCAAGGGAATGAGCATCGGGGTTTTGCAGGACTACCGGCAGATCATCATAGGTCCATTGGTTGAAAAAGGTGTTGCCGAATACCGTGAACGAAACCAGCAGCAGGAACAGCAACAAGATGCCTTTACGGGACAGATTGAACTCTTGCATCACAGCTCCTCCCGGAAGCAATTCCCCCAGGGGGCGTTAAGCGCCTTCGCGCAACGGAGCGTAACATCGGCCGCAAGGCCCTCATTGCGGGCAAAGCGCGGAGACAGGATGCCCTGCACAAAACCAAGGCCATAGCAGATGTGAAGCGCCGGGTACAGGATCGTGAGCCGGGGGATGACAGCAAAGAGCCTTTGCTGTGCCCCACCCGCAAGAGATGAGGCAAGCACCGCAAGGCCATAGGCACATAACGGCAGCAACGCCACACGGGTATGCACCATCGGCAACGCCAGAAGATACGCCAGAAACAGCGACGGCAGGAAATCTATCACCGAGCGAACCCCGGCAATTCTGGTCTGCTCCCCGCGGCCACGGCCATAGCCGAAAAACTGGCGGCAGAACGCTCCCAACGTTGGACGCTGGCTTCTGTGCACTGCCAGCTCCGGATCATGAAAGAGGCGGAGCCCGCTTTGGGCAATACGGTCCAGCAGCTCATTTTCCTCGTTGGGATAAAGTCTCTCGTCCAGCCCCCCCATGGTGAGGAATATTTCCTTGCGCACCGCCAGATTACAGAGTATCAGCTCCCGTTCGCTCGATGGACGCGCACCACCGGTCTTGCGGTAACGGTTTCGTGCCCCGCCCCCTCCCAGGAGTGAGGATAAGGCAATCCCGGCTGATCGCTGAAAAACAGTATCGGTTTCGGGGGTAAGCGATGGTCCCCCCACGACTGCCACGCCCGGATCCGAAAAGTGCCGGGCCGCGCGGCGCAGGAAACCGGGTTCAGTCAGCGAGTCATCGTCCAGGAAGTAAAGCACTTCGCCCTTGGCCTCTGCTGCGGCCATGTTGCGCTGGCGGCTAGGCCTCCGCCCTTCGGCTACCAGAACTTCGAAACGCTCAGCGGGGTAGTCCACACTCTTCCGGAGCCGCTCGAGAGCACGCACCTCGCCTGCGGGTTTCACGGGAATGATGATGGTAAAGGTAAGAGAATCGTCCATGATGATAAAAGAAAAAACCGGGATTAACCCGGTCTCCACATACGCTAGGCGGGAATAGGCGACTCGGTCAGAACAGCTTCTTCACATTGGCGGCAATTCTTTTTTCGATTTGCTTGTCGTCATCATTCCGGCGCCCGTAGGAATATTCCAGATTTGCCTGGAACTTGCGGAAATTGACTCCAATCACGCCGGTGTACAGCTGTTCGGTGACACCAGCAGGGTCCAGCAGCGAAAAGCGGGCATCCCCCCCCACATACAGGCTGCGCAGAGGGAAATAACGGGTTCCAAGGGTAAAGCGGCGCGTGGTGTTGGTTGCACCATTGCTATTCTGGGTGCGATTATAGGTGAACTCCTCATAAAGTTCCAACAGTTTCCTGCCGGCTCCGGCCCGCTGATAGAACGAATAGCCCAGACGCTCCTTAAGGTCGATGAACTTGCTTGTCGTATGCTTATCCACATCCCCAACGCTATAGGTATAGGTGAGCAGGCCATCCAGATAGCGATTCGGCCGGTAATCGACCGTACCATAGCTCTCAACGTAGTCAAGAGATTCTCCGTCCAGCATCCTTATGTTATAACTGTTCCGTAGCCGTGCCTGGAAGGCGGACACACTATAGTCAATAGTATTGCGGAGCGTGGTCAGGTAGTCGGTATCTCCACCGGACTGAGTAAGGATATCCTCACTCACGGAAAAACCGATGGACATGCGGGGCATGGGAGACCAGGAGGTATTCACCGTCGTGACGGAGCGGACATATTCATTAATGTCATTGTTGCGGCGCTGAAACGACGAAACCGATCCGGGAACAAGGGCATCCCCCCCGTTAAAACCGCTGTTTACGGTGATGGCGGAGTTGCTGAAGTTTCCGGGATTGTTGCCGCTGGCGGCAGACAGGTCCTCAGTCACATCTATCCTGAACGTGGGAGAGGCTGTATAGGCAACACGCCCGTTCAGGTTCTGGTTCAAATATCCTCCGCCGGAATCATCGAGGGAATCAAAATACTTGACCGTGTAACTTCCCGCCACGCTGTAGTCCCGGGAGAACCGTGCCGTACTCGCGGTTTCCACCCCCCCCTCAAGAGACATGAGCTTCGAACCATAGGTGTCGTTTGTTTCCCCCTTGGCAATAACCGCAAGGGTAAACGGTGAGCGTCTCAGCATGTCGGCACGGAGGGAAGCGCTGTAGTTGGAATTGTTCACCACATTGCCGTCAGGCTCTCTTATCCTCTGCTCGTTGGAATAGAGATTCCCCATCCACTCAATACCGGAGCCAAGGACCCCCCTGCCATAAACGGGTATGGTCCGCTCAAGGGTAATCCCCCCCCTGTCCAGCAGGCGCGAGAAGCTGGAGAAGGTGCGCGCATCCCAGTTTCTGCGACTGGCAATGGCAAAGAGGTTCACCTCGTAGGATTCGAAGGCGTTGACCGGCGTATTGGTGTCGTGCTTGGTGAATAACCCATCAGCAGAGATCTTCAGCCAGTTGGTAAGATCTATCCAGCGCCTCGTCAGCGCCTGGTCAACGGTGCCAAGCTGTATCTGAGTCTCCTCATAGGACTGATCCGGATTAATCCTGTCGGAATAGTCGGTGGTGCGGTAATGGAACCAGTTGTCGCGCTTGTTGAGGCTTACGAAGGCCAGGCGGCGCATCCGCGTATCGGTAGGAGTCAGGGACTTCTTATCACTGACAATATCGTCCCGGTAATCGATCATAACCAGGGGAATATGCCGGAAAATGGCGTTGTAACCGTTGGTCAGTCCGCTTTTAACCCCCAGGAGGAGCGTGGCGCCACTGGTTATGCGGGTACCGTCACTAAGGTCGGAAACAAGTTGCGAATCGATGATATTTCTTCCGCTCAGAGCGGTATAATCATGGTAGAGATTTACCCGGTTCAGGTCGTAGCTGTATGCCCTCAGCTTGAGGGGCAATTCCTTGGGATCCAGGAACACTTCGCCCCGATACAGGAGATGCCCGGCACTGACGGAGCGATTGTCATCGGCCAGCATCCCGGTCTGGGGACCGTTAAACTTTACATCGGTATCAAAGGAACCCCACTCATAACCCAGGGCAAGATTGTAGCTTCCGACCCTTCCCCGGTAGAGTTCGCCCGCCGTTTGGTACATCAATGAATAGCGATGGTAGAACGAACTCCCCTCGACAGCCTTCTCCCCGTTCACTTCGGCATCATAGCGCGTATACCCCAGCTCAGCCTCGCCCGATATCTGCGCAAGGGCCGACGGCGCTCCGAGCGCTGCCGCGCAAATGAGCAAGAGAGCCAGGAGGCCTATGTGAAGGAAGCTACGTATCATAGGATAATAGCCATAAAATCGGAGGGCATCGTATCTGGAGCCCTGTCAGAGGGTAAAAGGCAAAAAAAGGGTGGACCGGGGGTCCACCCTCCATTCAAATAACGCTTTATTTCTTATGGCAGCCGAGGCAGAGTTTGCTGCCTGCCATGGTGGTACGGAGGAACGGAGCATTAGTATTGTCGTGGACGGCATGGCAGCTGCCGCACTCGAGGGTTGTATCGCCGCGCCCCGACTTGAAGAGCGGGAGACCCTTGCTTACATCCGCCGTTTTCATGGTCGGCGGGTTAGTGGCAGTGTCAAGTGAACCAAGGTTCCCGTCTGCGGAAATATCTGCCGCCGTAACCAGGAAGTTGACCGGGTGATCATCCTGAAGATCCGTAGTCAGGTTGGCATCGCCACTGATTACCGAGCCGGATGCATCCATGGTAATTGCGATGCCATTCGGATCATTGTGTACGGCAGAACCAAGGCCAGTGGCGCCATCATGACAGCTCATGCAGAACAGCGAGATGGAGTCGGCAGTAAATCCGTTCTTCACCGGCTTATTGTTCATGCTGCTCGATGAATACAGGGTAAAGTTGCTTGCCGTGGGGTTGGTGCGGTTCCACAGGGGAATATTCTGAACCGCGTTGTGGGGGGTGTGACAGAATACGCAGATCTGGTCGGTGTTTGTTGCCTGGTACGTTACGCCCGTTGCATCTTTGCTCAAGTCATGCTTCGAGTTCTTGATGGAGAGTGCCGAGGCCGTTCCAACGGCCGCCATAAGCATCACCACTGCCAATCCTATCCTTGCCTCACTTCTCATCGTCTTCTCCTTTCCCTTATGGGGTGCTATGTTTCTGATTATCCAAACAAATCTATACTTAGTTTCGCCTAAGACACTGCAAACTGCACGCCAACTACAACAGCAAAGCATTAACACAAATAAAAACAACGGACTTCTGCATACTTCCCATCAAAACATCTCTGGATGTCCTTAGCCAAATGCCAAGCCGACGAATATTTCGACGGCGAGTGGGTACGTTATTTAGCGTGACATCCTTTTGACTCTCGCCAGAACGTCCGGTTTTATAGCAAAAATTGTCCCAGCACAACTTTCGCGGCCGGCGAGATGGCCACAAAAAAGCCCCCGGCAACGATAGTGCCGGGGGCTCAAAGCAACATAAACTGTCAACTACTACTTCACGGCACCGCCCTGGACACCAGGAATCGGATTGCGACCGAGGAAAGCATCCGAAATGTACTGAAAAACCTGAAAACGGCGGTTAAGCTGGTCAACCACGTAAACCACATCCTTATCATCGATACAGATTCCCTGGGGTATGACAAAGCCGCCAGGAGCCTGCTTGCCGGTTGTTATGGAAGAATAAAGCCCTCCCACGGTGAGGAGGTATTCACCATTGGTACCGAATATAATCAGCTTATGCCCCTTTCCCTCAGTGACATAGATGTGATCTTCAGAATCAACCGCCACCCCCTTGATTATCTGGAAATCAGCGGGCCCGTCTCCCCGCTGACCGAATTTGCGCAGAAATTTCCCATCATTGTCAAAAATCTGAATGCGGGCATTCATGGCATCGGCCACAATGATCTCTCCCAGATGGTTAACGGTAACTGCCGCAGGGAAGTTGAAGGTACCGTCTTCCGCTCCCCGCTTGCCGATGGTCGTAATCAGATTTCCCTGCATATCGAAGATGACTATTTGATGTCCACGGGTATCGACCACCAGTATCCGTTGACGTTTTTCGTCAAGAGCGATGCCACCGATACGCTGCACACGGGTTTTTGTGTCGATAAAACGGTTGATAGCCCCATTACTGTCAAAAACCAGGATCCGGTTTCTGTCCGCATCCGACACATAAATATTTCCTTGGGAGTCGCCGTCAACTGAAACCGGGATGGAAAACTGGCTTAATGCACTATCCCCCCCGAGAAACCCCACCCGGCGTTCATTCATGTCGAACACCACGACGCCACGGAGTCCCGGATCCGCAACGTAGACCATTCCCTTGCCGTTGGAATAGATATCAACGGGTTTCATAAGGCCCATCACGTCCTCACCACCCGCCACCTTTTCTAAAAACGCGGCAAAACCCTCCTTCGGGAAGTCGTTTTCGCTGCTGTATGCCCCAGTCCATTCGAGACGTGGGCGCTCAGGGAGCGGCGGCCAGAAGTAGCGTTGATGTTGCACCTGCTGTCCGGCACAACCAGCAAAAAGCGCCGCCATGGCCGTTAACAAAATAAGCCTGCTGATGCTACGGAATGTTTTCATATTTTCTCCTCGCTCCATGAGAATGGAATGTTATTTATTATGACACATCTGGCACAGCAGCAAGCGGTCGTCGGCATTATTGACAAAGAAATACCGCACATCACTCGCATGGGGGTTATGGCACGAAATGCACGACATCTCACGGCCGGTCTTGGGGGCCGACGGGTCCTTTACGCCACTGACCGGGTGCCCCGCACCAGTCGTGGTGCGCACCACGTGGGGAGTCTTCTTGATGGACTCGTGACACGACAGGCAGAGTTCGTTGATGGGGGCCTTGAGCTGGGCATAGTTGGCGCTGCCGTGGGAATCGTGGCAGACCTCGCACATCCCGCCGGCAATCGGGCCATGGACATATTTCCGCTTCGCAAACTCGGCAGACTTGTCGCTATGGCACTCGTTGCAGAGGGCTGCCTCCCGCTTGGTAACCGCATATCGCTGCGGCGCCTTATCATTATGGCAATAGCCGCAGGAATAGGTGCCGGCCGGGCCATGGACGAATTTAACGTCCAGTATCTTCCGGTGGCAGCCGATACAAGGGTTCTCCTTGGTGAGGGTGCTCAGGGCCTGGTCTGACGAGGGGGCCATCTCGTGGCACCCCACACAGCGGGCCTCCAATTCCGGCAGGTGAAAGGGATACGGTTTGAATTCCGGCGGGATGGATGACTGTTCTGCATTGGGCGCAAAATACACCGAAGCCTGAACGGTCTCAGCCCGGCTGTTGCCGATAAATGTTTCCACCGTCACTTCATTGCGCCCCCTGTCCCACACCGGCTGCACGATGAGGATATCCTGGAAAGCGCGCCGGTACTCCGGCGAGCCGACCATGAGAAGGTCGCTGACAATACCGTTTACCCCGATTTTCACACCGGTAACCTCGGTGCTGTTCAACTTCAGAATCAGGTGCTTTGAGTTTGTAACCCAGGTATTGGGTCCTGGGTAGATGAAAGTAACCGCCCCGAATGCCGTAGCTGCCGAGGCAAGCAGCACTGCCGCCGCTATTCCGATTATTCCCCTGCGGGACATGGTTCCTCCATCACATCACCTACGGATTTATAAGAGCCCGGAGTCGGTCGTAGGACTTGGGCTTGTGGCATCCCGCCACGCAGGTGCCTCCGGTATCGGTCTTAGTGTAGCGGATAGGTATCTCCCAGCTTCCGAAGCCGGGAATCCGCTCCTTGATGAGCCGCTGCTGCTGCGCCGCGTGGGCATCGTGGCAGGTCTGGCACGAGCGCCCCTTGTCAGGCTTGTTGATGTGGAGCTGATGCAGGTTGCGGTCGCCATTGCGAAAACCGGTCAAAGTGTCGGTGCGCTGATCCTCGGCAAGATCCTTTGTGTGGCACTCGAAACAGAGAGCAAAGTTCTCCTGGGCATAGGGGAGGTAAAACTTCTCCGGAAATGCCGCTTTCAGAATCTTGCTGAACGGCGAGCCATGGGGTGCATGGCAGGCGGTACATTCGCCTGCGGCTACCGGACCGTGAATTGACACACCTTCAGTCATTTTTTTGTCATGACAGAGAAAACAGAGTCCCGCGCCACTCTCTCTCAAGAGCGCAGGGTTGTCCGACTGATGGGGGTCATGGCATTTAAGGCAGGAGCCTTCCGCAACCGGAGCATGTCCTTGTTTTGCCTTAAACTTCTCCTCATCGTGGCACCCGAAACAAAGCGAGACCCCATCGGCTTTGAGCTGCATGCGGTAGGGAGATTGGTGCACATCATGGCAATCCAGGCACGCCCCTTTGGCCACAGGGGGATGCACCACCTTTTTGCTTGCCTTGCTTTCGTGACAGACATCGCACAACTTGGCCCCCTCGCCAATCAGGCGGAAAGCCCCGGGTTGCTTCGGATGTTCCAGCCCGGTGGGATTATGGCACGCGATACAGTCATCGGAGCCCACGGGGCCATGCACGAACATTTCCCGGACCTTGCTCTTGTGACAGCGTGTATTGCAGCCGTCCGGCACTCCGGGCAGCGAAGCCGCCTCAGCGAAGCCGCATGCCAGCAATAGCCAAAAGGCGGTTGTACTTACGGAAAGTAAAAGAGAAGATGCTGTCATAGGACCGTCAGCCCGGCTCCGATAAGTAATTTCGTGGATACACTAGTGAAATTATCGCAGAATTGCAATCCACGCTTCCCATTTAATGCAAAATAACTGCCGTCATGGTGCCGGGCATAAAAAACCCGGCCTGCGCAGTATCGCAGGCCGGGCTTAAGGAATATCCAACCGGGGAACCTACCCCCCTCCGTAACTGTGAAGACCGGAGAGCAGGAGGTTAACCCCCAGGTAGCAGAAAATAGTCGCGGCAAAACCCACAATAGACAGAACCGCCGCCTTCTTGCCGACCCACCCGCGGGTAAAGCGGGCATGGAGAAACGCAGCATAAATGAACCAGACGATGAGGGACCAGGTCTCCTTCGGGTCCCAGCTCCAGTAAGTGCCCCATGCATAGTTGGCCCAGGCGGCGCCTGTTATGATCCCCAGGGTAAGGAGCGGGAAGCCGATAATAATCGCCTTGTAGTTCAAATCGTCAAGAATTTTGATCGAAGGGAACATGGCGATTATCCCGCCGGCCTGGGCTCCCCCTGCCGGCTCATCCTTGCCCGCCTTGATCAAGTACATGATGGAGATACCGCAGGCTACCGCGAATGCGGCGTAGCCCAGGAAGCAGGTAATGACGTGGTAGAGAAGCCAGTTGCTCTGGAGCGCCGGCACCAGCGGCTGGATGCCGCTATCCATCCCCAGTTGCGCCCAGGACATTCCCATAAGAGCAAAGGGAACCACGAACGCCCCCACAACCCGGTACTTGTACTTAAGGTCAATGGCACCGAAGATAAGAATAATGGTCCAGGAGAAGAATACCACCGACTCATAAAGGTTTGACAGGGGGGCATGGCCCATGCCGATATCATAGGATTCTTTCCACCGGAGAATAATTGCGGCCGTATGGACGATAAATCCGAAATACGCCACAAGACTTCCGAAAAATCCCACCTGTTTGCTCTTCACAGCCAGAAACGTGAAGAAAACTAGCATTGAAATCAAGTAGGAAAAAGTAGCGATATTGAACAGCATTGAACTGGTCATTTAATAGATCCTCCGCCCCGTTACAGTTGTTTCAGTTTTTCGACCAGCGCATCAAAGGCAAGCTGGAAGCCCGGCTGGTTCTTGTTCGCGCTGCCGCCAAGGGTTACCTGCCCTTTGCGCACCCGGATCCAGACGCGCTTGTGGGACATGAAAAATGCCATACAGCAGCCGGCCACCATCAGGAAGCAGCCGGTCCAGACGACCCACACCCCCGGATCCTTGGCCACCTGAAGGCCGGTGAACATCTTCTCATCGGATCCATCATAGGTAAAAATCAGATCTGCCCCGCGCTGGGCATCAAACTCGGGGTAATTCTTGAAAACAACGAACGCCTGGGGCTCACCTCCCCCTTTGGGGGTAACTTCAATGCGAGCAGCAGCGCCGTTGAACTGGGGCATGAACTGGCTTACCTCTTGGGCAGCCTCCAGCACTTGCATTGAAGAACCATCGGGAAGGAGCTTCCGCTCACCCTGATGCAGCGACAGCCGGACAGGCTCGCCTCCCTTGCGCTCGCGAACCGTGAAATGATAGAACCCCTCTTCGCCCGCCGGGCCGTAGCTCGACTGGTAGAAGGTTATTCCCTTGTAGCTGAGCGGATCATTGACAATGGTCGGCCGCTTTTCGATCACAACCTTGCCGTCGTCGATGACAGTCAGCAGACTCTTGAACTCCTTGGGAGCACCTGTTTCGTAAAATGAAACCGAAAAATCATCGCACCGTACGGTGAAGCCGAGATCAACGGGCTTCTGTCCCGCACGGTTGTAGACAACCGATGTGCCGGTTCCCTCGACAATATTCACATAGGCCTTGTACCCGAAGAAAGAACCAATCAGCGCCCCGATAAAGATGACCACGATGCTCAGATGGACAACATAAACCCCCAGCCGGCTGTAGGGGCTTTTTTGGGCAAACAGGTGGTACTCGCCATCACGCTCGGTAATCACCGGCTCAGAGAATTCACCCTTCAGGAAAGCGGCCATCTTGTCCCGGAGCGAAGCCGCATCACCGTTCATTTTAACATCATGGGTGAGGCTCAGGGTTTTCTCGAAGCTGTCATCCATGACCAGAACCGGCTCGGAGATAATCTTCCAGACCCGCGGCAGGCGCTTTATGGAGCAGGCGACGATGTTGACCGTAAAGAGATAGAGAAGAAGGATGAACCACCAGGAGTGGTACATGTCGAAAAAGCCCAGGGCCTGGTAAATCTTGTACTTCCCCTCGCTAATCGTCTGCAGATATTCAGGGGGTGGGGTCCCCTGCGGAATAATGGTGCCGATTATCGAAGTGGCCGCCAGCAAGATGAGGAGGAAAATGGCGAGTTTGACAGAACAGAAAAAATCCCACAGGGTCTGCAAAAAGCCGCGATTGCTGGTTGTCAACGTAATACTCCCGGGTTCCTATGTATTTTAATCAAAAAAACGTCCTTGCGGGCGTTTCTCATTATAACCAAAATTATCGTAAAAAAACAAATATTTAATTTTTTCTAACACGGAATTAACCTAAAAAAAGGGGGATAACAACAAGTTTGTCACCCCCTTTTCAAATGCCGTATCACTACCGGCGCCACTCAGATACTATTTCTTGTGGCACTCGCCGCACTTGGTCGGCCCTTTTTTCATTTCTTCGTGGCAGCCTTTGCACCCCTTGCTGTGGGCCAACTCCTTGCCGAAGCCCTCGATCTTGCCGATGCCCTTTTCGTGGCATTTCTTACAGTTGCCAACCGCTTGCTGGTGCATTTTGTGCGGGAACTTCACATCCCCGTTCTTGGCCTTGAAAACGATTTCGTCAGCAGCAAAGGCGAAACCGGCGCAGAAAACGGTCAGGGCGAGAGAAGCGATGATTCTTTTCATTGATTTACCCCCTTTTTTGCTCGAAGCTTTTGGTAAAAACCGCCAGAAACTTATACCGGAGCCCCCTTCTTGTCAAGGGGAAAACCGTATACAACCGAGCCTAAACCCAGCAATTACCAGTGTTTAATGTGTCCAAGCTAACCATTACCCAGACGTTCCTGAAGCGCTCTGTCCTTTGCTTCCACTTCATCGGCCATGGACTGTTTGTATGCCTGAAGTTTCGCGGTGAGAGCAGAATCCCCCAAGGCTATGATCTGGACCGCCAGAAGTCCGGCATTCTTGGCTCCGGCCTTGCCAATGGCCATGGTGGCCACCGGAATTCCGCCCGGCATCTGTACCATGGCGTAGAGAGCATCGACACCGTTGAGTGCCCCGCCGGGAATAGGCACGGCAATCACCGGCAGAACCGTATCGGCGGCAATAACACCTGCCAGATGGGCGGCCATGCCCGCGCCAGCGATAATTGCCTTGACCCCTCTTCCCGCTGCTCCCGATGCAAGCGCTGCCGCCTTTTGGGGCGAGCGGTGCGCCGAGGCTACCCGCATCTCCCATGCTACTCCGAACCCATCAAGCACCTTCGCCGCCTCTTCCATGATGGCAACGTCCGAATCGCTTCCCATAACTATAAGCACTTGCGGATCATTCATCTCAACATCCTCCTCTAGCGCTTCAAAGCCTTGGCGCCGATATCGTTTCGAAACTGGACACCATCCCAACTGATCTTCCCAACCCCCTCATAGGCCCGGTCAATGGCCTCCTTCACCGTGGCGCCGAGGCCGGTAACCCCCAGCACCCGTCCACCGGAGGTGACGACTGCACCGTTTTTCTCCGCAGTACCGGCGTGGAAAACATAGAGATCGTCAACTGCCGCAGCCTCTTCAAGCCCCAGGATAACGTCCCCCTTGCGATAGTCGCCGGGGTAGCCGCCGGCCGCCATGACGACACAGACGGCCGCCTTGTCCTGCCACTCGACGGCAACGCCGGACAGATCTCCGCGTGCCACGCCGAGAAGGACCGGCACGATGTCCGACTTCATACGCATGAGGAGCGGCTGGCATTCGGGATCGCCGAACCGGGCGTTGAACTCCAGTACTTTCACATCGTTGCCGTTGATCATGAGCCCCGCGTAGAGAACCCCTCTATAGGGACGCCCTTCGGCAGCCATGCCGTCCACGGTCCTTCTCATAACCTCGGTCATGGCGAAGTCGTGAATTGCGGGAGTTACTACCGGCGCAGGCGAATATGCCCCCATGCCGCCGGTGTTCGGCCCCTTGTCGCCATCGAAAACCGCCTTGTGGTCCTGGGCACTGGCAAGGGGAATTATGGCCTTCCCGTCGGTGAAGGCAAGGAACGAGGCCTCCTCCCCCACGAGAAACTCCTCGATCACGACCCGGGAACCGGCGGAACCGAACGAGTTGCCGGAAAGCATGTCGGTAACGGCTGCCACCGCCTCGTCGCGGTTCTGGGCGATGATAACCCCTTTGCCGGCAGCGAGCCCGTCGGCCTTTATGACGATGGGAACACCGACCCTGTCGATGAAGGCAACCGCCGGCTCTATTTCGGTGAACACGTCATAGGCAGCCGTGGGGACCCCGTATTTTTTCATCAGGTCCTTGGAGAATGCCTTGCTCGCCTCGATAATGGCCGCGTTTCTGCGGGCACCGAAAATCAGAAGGCCCTGCTCCTCGAAGAGGTCCACGATCCCGAGCGAAAGGGGGAGTTCCGGGCCCACTACCGTGAGGCCGATCTCCTGCTTTCGGGCAAAGGCCAGCAGGCCGGGGAGATCATCCACCGCCAGGGGGACATTTTCAGCGATAGTGCCGATACCGGGATTGCCCGGGGCGCAGTAGACTTTCTCCACCAGGGGGGACTGGGCGATCTTCCAGACGAGGGCATGCTCCCGCCCGCCGCCGCCGACAACGAGTACTTTCATATAAAAATCTCCTTAAACGTCCACCATGGAGTCACATAGAACCCAGAGAATGCTCGTATCGCTTTTCTCCGTGTCTCCGTGCCTCCGTGGCGGATTTTCGTTATTTTTTCAGTGCCGGAAATGCCGCATCCCGGTGAATACCATGGCCATGCCGTGTTCGTCGGCCGCCGCGATCACCTCGGCATCACGCATGCTCCCGCCGGGCTGGATTACCGCTGTTATCCCCGCTGCGGCAGCGTTATCAATGCCGTCCCGGAAGGGGAAGAATGCGTCGGACGCCATTACCGCCCCCTTCACCTCGAGCCCGGCGTGCTCCGCCTTGATGGCGGCGATGCGAGCCGAGTTGACCCGGCTCATTTGGCCGGCCCCCACACCGATGGTCATTCCGTCCCTGCCGTAAACGATGGCGTTGGACTTCACGAACTTGGCCACCCGCCAAGCGAACCGAAGGTCAATCATCTCCTGCTCCGTTGGTTGGCGCTTGGACACAACCGTCAACTCGGCGGAGAGGAGCAGGTCGGCATCCTGTACCAGCAGGCCGCCGTTCACCCTCTTGAAATCCAGCCGTTGAGCCGGCTGGGCCGGCCACATGCCGCACTCCAGGAGCCGGACGTTCTTCTTGGCGGTCACCACCTCGATTGCTTCGCGGGAAACCTCCGGAGCGATAATCACCTCCACGAACTGCCGGTCGCAGATGGCCTTGGCCGTCTCGCCACCCAGCTTGCCGTTAAAGGCAATGATGCCGCCGAAAGCCGATTCCGGGTCGGTGGAGTAGGCCCGGTCATAGGCTTCCAGGAGGTTCTTCCCGATGGCCACGCCACAGGGGTTCGCGTGCTTGACGATGACGCAGGCCGGAGCTTCGTCGAACTGCTTCACGCACTCCAGGGCCGCATCAGTATCGCCGATGTTGTTGTAGGAGAGTTCCTTCCCCTGGAGCTGGCGCGCCGTGGCCACCGAAGCCTCCTGCACCCGGCTCTCCACGTAGAAGGCGGCCGACTGGTGGGGGTTCTCGCCATAGCGCATCTCCTGGGCCTTTTTGAACTGGATGGTGAACGTATCGGGGTACTGGGCAACCCCCTCGCCAAGTCGTGCGCCGAGCCAATTGGAGATGGCACCGTCATAGGCGGCGGTGTGCTGATAGACTTTCACCGCCAGGCGGAAGTTGGTCTCCTTCGCCACGGAGCCGCCTGATGCCTTCATTTCGTCCAGCACCGTGCGGTAGTCGGCCGGATCAACGATAACCGTCACATCGGCGTTGTTCTTGGCCGCGGAGCGAAGCATCGTGGGGCCGCCGATATCGATGTTCTCGATGGCATCTTCAAGGGTGCAGGAGGGGTTCGCCACGGTGGCCTCGAAGGGATAGAGGTTCACCACGACCATATCGATGGGGGGAATGCCGTGTTCCTTCATGGTTGCCACGTGCTCGGGGTTGGACCTCATCCCGAGAAGCCCGCCGTGGACCTTCGGATGAAGGGTCTTCACCCGCCCGTCCAGCATTTCGGGAAAGCCGGTGTGCTCGGATACGTCCTTCACCGCCAGGCCGGAATCCCGCAACAGCTTTGCGGTGCCGCCGGTGGAAAGAATCTCTACGCCGTAGCCGGCCAGTTCCCTGGCGAACTCGACGATGCCTGACTTGTCGGAGAGGCTTATGAGTGCCCGTGTGATTTTTGCCATGGTTTGCATGCTCCTTAAAGCGAATTAACCACAGAGGCACAGAGTCACAGAGAAAAACAAGAATAAAAGAAAGGGGAAAACAGCGTCAACGGACGGGACTCGAATCCACGCCTCACTCGTTCACCCCGGATTTTTAATTCTCAGTTTTTCTCCGTGACTCTGTGTCTCCGTGGCGGAAGTTCAACGAAATTGGGGGAAATTGATCTGCTGCAGAAAGTGCTTCTCGAAGGCGGGGGTGCCGGAAAGAGGTATTACGCGGACCTTTTCCGCAAGGTGGTTAACCGCCGCAAGCCCGCCGGGCTCAAGGAGCGCCCGCTCGACCCCGCGAAGCGTCCCTTCCCGCACGAAACTCGTTGTTTGTACCATGTTTTCCGTTAAGATTCCAACGCTTTTTAGGGTGGCCGGATCGAGAACCGCGCCAAACGATCCGGTCAGGACCACGCCCGCCACATCGCCGCTGCCGACGCCCGCCCGCTCCAACAGAACCTCCATCCCGGCCCGGATCGCCCCCTTGGCCAACTGCACTTGGCGGATGTCCCCCTGGGAAAGCAGGACCGTTCGCGTGGCGTCGCGATGGAGCACGAAGGCAAGCTCCTCGCCCACGGCCATCACCCGGTTGCAGAGGCTGGACGGAATCTCCTCGGGAGGGAGCAGCCGTCCGGTCGGGTCGATGATCCCCTGAGCGAGGAGGAGCGCAATCGTCGCAATAACCCCGGAGCCGCAGATGCCGGTCGCAGGCCTCCCCCCCATGGTGGTGAGGAGCAGCCGTTCCCCTTCCAGGGCCACCCCGCTGATGGCTCCGGGAAGCGCCGCCATACCGCAAGCAAGGTTTCCACCCTCGAAGGCAGGGCCGGCCGCGGCGGAGGTTGCGAAAAGCTTGCCGTCGAACTCCAGGGCAATCTCGCCGTTGGTCCCCAGGTCCAGATAGAGGCGGGGACCAGGGATCGGAGACCGGGGATCGGGAACACCATGGAGGAATGCGACGGTATCGCCGCCGACAAAACCGCCGGGGAGGGGAAAGAGGAACACTTCCGCCGGGAGGTCCCAGCCCAGTTCAGAGGCGGGAACGGTTTTGCCGGCGGTGAAAAGGGGGCGGTAGGGGGGAAACGCAAGGGAGTTGACCGGGAGGTCCAGCAGCAGATGCTCCATGGCAGGGTTGCCGGCGACCGCCGTGGCGGTAAGATGCTCCGGCGATTTCCCGGCGCCATCCAGAAGCTCATGGGCCAGGCGGCGTATCTCCCCGCGGACGAGTCCGGCCATCCGGCGCCGGGCGTCATCGGAGCGGCAGGCGGCATCGAGCCGCGAGACCACGTCGGTTCCGAACTCCCTCTGGGGATTGAGACTGCCGGCAACTGCCAGCCTCGCGCCGGTTACCGCATCCAGAAGCGAAGCGGCGAGGGTCGTGGTGCCGAGATCAACGGCAATGACAAGCCGTTCAGACGATGACAACGGCATACTCCCGCTGCGGGAGAACGTCCCCGACGACGACGGCAAACAAGCCGCGATCGGCTGCCGCCGACAGGAAAGCAGTGGCGGATTCAGGGGCAAGGGCCATGAGAAGCCCCCCGGAGGTCTGGGGGTCGAAGAGGGGAAGCATCCGGTCGTCTGCGCCGGCGGGGAAAGAGACGAAGGGAGCGTAATGATCCCGGTTGCGGTAGCAGCCCGCCGGCACAAGGCCGTCAGAGGCCAGGTCCATGACCCCTCCCATGAGGGGGACACTATCGAGGCCGATTTCGAGGGTCACACCGCCCCCCCGGGCCATCTCACAGGCATGACCCATGAAGCCGAAACCGGTGACGTCGGTGCAGGCGGACGCCCCGCACTCCAGCATGAGTTCCGCGGCCCCGGCGTTCAGCGCCGTCATCCAGCGAATCGCTTCATCAACGACACCGGGCGAAACCATGTCGGCTTTTATGGCCGTGGAAACGATCCCGGTCCCCAAGGGCTTGGTGAGGATGAGCCGGTCGCCGGGGCGGGCGGTGCTGTTGCGCACGATCCGCTCGGGATTGATGAGGCCGGTGACCGAAAGGCCGTATTTCAGCTCATGGTCCTCCACCGTATGCCCCCCCACAAGGCAGGCTCCGGCCTCGCGCACCGCATCCAGGCCGCCGGCCATGATGTCGGCCAGGATCTGCCCCGGCAGCGAGCAGGCGGGAAAGAACGCCAGATTCATGGCGGTGGCCGGCCGCCCCCCCATTGCATAGACGTCGGAAAGTGCGTTTGCCGCCGCAATCCGGCCGAACGTGAACGGGTCATCCACCAGGGGGGTGATGATATCCACCGTCTCCACAAGAGCAAGCCCCGCCCCTATCCGGTAGACTCCCGCATCGTCGGCAGTCTCCGGCCCCACGAGGAGGTTCGCATCGTCCCCCTTGCCAATGATGCCGCTCAAAGCGTCTTCCAGGCCCGCCGGGCCCAGTTTTGCCGCTCAGCCCGCAGCTTTAACCATTGATGTCAGCTTGATTTTCTGTCTGGTCATAAATTACAGGTCCCGGAATCTGTCACCGTGTAGCATTCAGGTAAACCCGCGGCACCCGCTTGCTGATGCCGCAGAAAATCTCGTAGGGGATGGTTCCGGCCCAGGCAGCCAACTCTTCAGCCGTAACGCAGTTACCCTCCCGGTCGCAGCCCAGGAGCGTCACCTCGTCACCCACGGCCACGCCTGGGATATGGGTTACGTCGAGCATGATCCAGTCCATGCAGACGGTGCCGGCAACCCGGGCGCGCTCTCCCCGGATCAACGCCTCGCCCCGGTTGGTCAACGCCCGGTTGTAGCCGTCGGCGTAGCCCACGGGGACGCTCGCGATGAGGCGCCGGTCAGGGGCGGTGTAGCGGCGGGCATAGCTAATGCTCGTACCGGGCTCCACCCACTTGAGCATGGCCACGGTGCTCCGCAGTCTCATTATGGGGCGAAGAGACAGCTTCCCCTCGAAATCCCCCGAAGGAAGAGCGCCGTAGAGCACAATACCGGGACGGGCCAGATTGCAGAACGGCAGGTTCATGCCGAATGCCGCCGCACTGTTGGCGATGTGGACATAACGGGGGTTGAGCCCCACCGCCCGCGCCTCGGCCACCGCCTGGGCAAATACGGCTGCCTGGCGCTCCGAGAAACGGCGGCCGTCATCGTCCAGTTCGTCGGCAGAGGCGAAGTGGGAGAAAATCCCCTCCAGTTCCACGGAACGCATCTCCCTCAGTTCCCGGAAAAAGGCAGGGGCATCGGCGGCGGAAACCCCCAGTCGCCCCATGCCGGTGTCCATTTTCACATGGATCTTGGCCTTGCGGTACAGGCGGGATGCCGTGTCATTCAGAACCCGCGCCTGCTCCAGGGAAAAGACGGCAGTGGAGAGATTGAATCCAACGCACTTGCGCTCCTGGCCCGGATAGACCCCCCCGAGAATCAGGACCGGCCGGTCGATGCCACTCTTGCGCAGCTGAATCCCCTCGGCCAGGAACGCCACACCGAAGGCGGAAACTCCGAGGGATTCCAGTTCGCGGGAGATGTCCATGAAACCGTGGCCGTAAGCGTCGGCCTTGACTATTGCAAGGAGCCCGCAGCCGGGGGGAACGGTGCGCTGCACCAGAGAGAAGTTATCGCGCAATGCGGCGAGGTCTATTTCGGCAATGGTAGGGCGGCTTTCCATGCCCTTTTCCTATCACTTCTCCCCGTTGCTGTAAAGCATGAACCTGTAAATCCGGACATCGGGCTGCCACCGGAATGGTCCCCCCGCCAAAGGGTTAAATCCGTTGACTTAACGGAAAAATTCGTTTAGCTTTGTTTACAAAAAAAGCCTGCTGGGGGAGTTCTTCAAGAACTGAGACGGGCGCTGCCCGAACCCTTACCACCTGATCCGGGTAATGCCGGCGTAGGGAAGCGGCCAGAAACCTCGCCATTGATTTTGAGTTCTGGGACCGTGACCACTGTCACGGTTTTTTTGTTTGCCCCTGCCGCCGGCCACCGGCTGGTTTTACGGGATCAACCGGATTCACGGGAGAAATATAGAGCATGAGCAGCAACGGTCACACGCTCCGGCTGGTAGTAAACCGCGACAAGCAGGATTCGGCCATCCGGGGGCTGTACCTTGTCACCGACCATGGCGATCGTCTCATGGAGCGGGTGGAAGCGGCCATCGACAGCGGCGCCCGTATCGTCCAGTACCGGAACAAGGGACGGGACCGCTCGCAGCGCTTCGCCCAGGGGGAGGAGCTCTGTGAACTCTGCCGCAGGCGGGGAGTGCTCTTCATAGTAAACGACGACGTGGAACTGGCACGACAGCTGAAGGCCGACGGCGTTCACCTCGGCCAGGACGACGGCGATCCCCGCGCGGTGCGCCGCGAGCTCGGACAGGGGAAGCTCATCGGGGTTTCGACCCACACCCTCGAGGAAGCCCTGGCAGCCCAGGCGGCCGGTGCCGACTACATCGGCTTCGGCGCCATGTTCCCCAGCCGCAGCAAGGACATCGAACACCTGGCGGGGCCCGAGGGGCTTGCCGCCATACGCGACCGGATCTCAATCCCGATCGTTGCCATTGGCGGAATCACCCGCGACAACGGCAGCCGCGTGATCGACGCCGGCGCCGACGCAATGGCGGTCATCTCGGCAGTCCTCTCCCACCACGACCCGGCCATGGCTGCGGCCGAAATAAGCCTTCTCTTCAACCGCAACGCGGCCTATCCCCGTGGTTCGGTTCTCACCGTCGCGGGAAGCGACTCGGGAGGCGGAGCCGGCATTCAGGCCGACCTCAAGACCATCACGCTGCTGGGAAGCTACGGTTCGTCGGTCATTACCGCCCTCACCGCCCAGAACACCAGGGGCGTCTCCGGCATCAACGGCACGAGCCCCTTCTTCGTGAGCGACCAACTCGACGCGGTCTTGTCCGACATTGCCGTAGACACCGTGAAAACGGGCATGCTCTTCTCGGCGGATATCATCGCCAAGGTTACCGACAAGCTGGTCGAATACCAGAAGCGGATCGTAGTCGTGGATCCGGTCATGATCGCAAAAGGCGGCGCTCACCTCATCGACCGGAGCGCCATCAACGTCCTCAAGGACCGGCTGATCCCCCGCACATACCTCCTCACCCCCAACATCCCCGAGGCTGAACGGCTCACCGGTCTCACTATCTCCAACGAAGAAGGCATGCAGGAAGCTGCCCGGCGCCTCTACCGGCTCGGCGCCCGCAACGTCCTCGTCAAGGGGGGCCACCTGGTGGCGGGGGACGCTGTGGACATCCTCTTCGACGGCTCAGCCTTTCATCGGTTCACCGTTCCCCGCATCCTCAGCAAGAACACCCACGGGACCGGCTGCACCTACTCTTCGGCGATCGCCACGTATCTGGCGCAGGGGGAACCGCTCCGGGAAGCCGTCGGCCGTGCAAAAGAATTCGTCACCGCCGCCATTCGCCTCGGCCAACCACTGGGCAAGGGACATGGCCCGGTGAACCACCTGCTGGCCGCATTAGAAGTCGGGGACCGGGGACCGGGGACCAGGGACCGGTAAAAACAATTTCGTTCATTCAACGCAAGGAGTATCAGCACATGGCAACGACTCAGCTCGAATACGCCCGTCAGGGGATCATCACCGACAAAATGAAGGAAGCCGCCCTGGCCGAAGGGGTCTCCCCCGAGTTCATCCGCGAGGGAATCGCCGCCGGCAACATCATCATCTGCCACAACATCAAGCACGGCAACGGCCGTCCCCTGGCCGTGGGGAAAGGGCTCCGCACCAAGGTGAACGCCAACATCGGCACATCCGCCGATGACACCGACATCTCCAAGGAACTGGAGAAGGCACGGGTGGCGGTACACCACGGCGCCGATGCCATCATGGATCTCTCCACCGGCGGCCCCGTTGACGAAATCCGCCGCGCCATCATCGCCGAGACCAGCGCCTGCATCGGCAGCGTCCCCCTCTACCAGGCGGCCCTGGACGCAGTCCGCACCAAGAAAAAAGCCATCGTTGACATGACCGTGGACGACATCTTCGAGGGGATCATCAAGCATGCCGAGGACGGAGTAGACTTCATCACCGTCCACTGCGGTGTGACCCGCTCCACCGTTGAGCGGATGAAAAACGAAGGACGGCTCATGGATGTTGTCTCCCGCGGCGGCGCCTTCACCGTGGAGTGGATGGCCTACAACAACTGCGAAAACCCCCTCTTCGAACACTTTGACCGGCTCCTGGAAATCACCAAGGCCTACGACATGACCCTGTCGCTGGGAGACGGGTTCCGGCCCGGTTGCCTGGCCGACGCCACCGACCGGGCGCAGATCCACGAACTGATTCTCCTCGGCGAGCTTACCCAGCGGGCCCAGGCCGCCGGGGTGCAGGTCATGATCGAAGGGCCGGGCCATGTGCCCATCAACCAGATCGAGGCCAACATCCTCCTCCAGAAGCGCCTCTGCCACGGGGCGCCGTTCTACGTCCTCGGACCTCTGGTCACCGACATCGCTCCGGGCTACGACCACATCACCTGCGCCATCGGCGGAGCCATCGCCGCCTCGGCCGGCGCAGACTTCCTCTGCTACGTCACCCCCAGTGAGCACCTCCGCCTGCCGACCGTCGAAGACGTCCGGGAAGGGGTCATCGCCTCCCGCATCGCAGCCCACGCCGCCGACATTGCAAAAGGGGTCAGGGGGTCCATGGAGAAGGACATCGCCATGGCCAAGTGCCGCAAGAAGCTCGACTGGGAGGGGCAGTACAACCTCTCGCTAGACCCGGAGAAAGCACGCAGGTTCCGGGAGGAATCGGGTGTATCCGACCACGGCGCCTGCACCATGTGCGGTGAGTTCTGCGCCTACAAAGTCATGGACGACGCCATGGAAAAGCAGCGGGGCGCCGGCAGATAACCGGCCGATTAGCCGTTGACTTGACCGGCAAAGTACGGTATTTATCTTCTCCTCATTCGCCACCTTAGCTCAGATGGTAGAGCAACTGATTCGTAATCAGTAGGTCGCCGGTTCGATTCCGGCAGGTGGCTCCAGAAAGAATAAAGGCCTCACGATATCAACCGTGAGGCCTTTTGCTTTTCGGGTAGCCTGTGTCTGAGCTTCAGGCGATCTATTACTTAGAAACCAAAGCGGAAACCTACGAAGAAGCTGCTGTTATTGTAAGAAAGTTCCACACCGTCTTTTTCAAAATCCGACGGTGCTCCCTGGAACCGATAGTAAAGATCAAGGTTGACGTTTTTTGCAACTTCGGTGGTTGCACCAGCGGTGAACTGGTAACCGAAGGTAGTGTCGTCCTCGTCATAACCATCCACTTCGAGTTCGCCGTTTATAAGGCCCATACCGACACCAAAGTACGGTTTAATCTGGGAATTGAACGTTTTAATGTCGTAATATGCATTTATCATGTACGACATGGTAGACACTTCCGTATCTGAAATGCTGGAGTTTTCAACTTCATCAACGTCTGAATTTCTGTATGCGAACTCAGCCTCTAGCCGGATCGGGTTAAAATCATACCCACCAACTACGTTGAAACCGTAACCGGGGTCATACTCCACATCTGCTGAACCGGAGTAACCGGAAACTTCGAGGTCGGAATCGTGATTGAGCGACAAGCCGCCGCCAAAGCCAACATAGGGACCGGCAGCAACAGCCGGGATAGCCGATGCCATACACATACAACCAGCCAGAATCAAAGTCTTAATCTTCATCCTTTCTACTCCTTTCTGATGTTCGGTTGAAACTTAATTTTGTTACTAATCTTAGCTACTGCTGTCACTCCTCCTTTCCTGTTGTGTTTTCTCGGCTTAGAATAATACTCCTCCATGAAATGTTGTCAATCCCGGGCATGCTGATGCACGATAAAGAAAAAGGCCGGGGGAACCCGGCCTCTAAACCTTTAATAATCATTTGCAATGTTACATCTGGCCATGGTGAGGGGCGGCCAGGGTAAAGTAAAAGGTCGCCCCCCTGCCGGGAGATGATTCGGCCCAGATTTCTCCTCCGTGACGGTGAATTATCCGGCTGACTATTGCCAGGCCGATGCCGGTCCCCTCGAAATCTTCCCTGTGCAGTCGCTCAAAAACCTTGAAGAGCTTGTCTTGATACGCCATATCAAAGCCGACTCCGTTGTCCCTCACAAAAAAGACGTCCCTGCCCCCCTGGCGTTGCGTGCCGAAGGATATGCGCGGCTGAGGGTTTTGGGCCGTGAATTTCCATGCGTTGCCGATCAGGTTCTGCAACACCATATTCAAGAGTGACGGATCCCCGTAGGCAATCATGCCATCCTGAATATCCACCTGCACATCCCGTTCGGGCGTCGATTCGCGGAACATGACCGTAACTTCTCGGGCCAATTGGCTCAGGTTTATCTGCTCGGGATTTTCCGGCGTGCGTGCAATGCGCGAGAAAGAGAGCAGGTCGTCGATAAGCATGCCCATCCGGTTGCTGGCGGCATCGACCCGTTGCAGGTAGTTGAGTCCGGCCGCATCCAGCCGCTCACCGTGATCCTCGCGGAGGATGTTTATATAGCCGTTGATATGCCGCAGCGGTGCCCGCAGGTCATGGGATATGGAGTAGCAAAACGACTCCAGCTCCCGGTTCGCATGTATCAACTCCGCCGTGCGCTTCTGCACCCGCCTTTCCAGTTCTTCGTTCAGGGCCAGAATCTTTCCTTCAGCCACTTTCTGGGCGGCAATATCGACAAAACTTTCAACAAAGTGCGGAACACCGTGCAAAGCCACCCGCCCAACACTTTTCAGCACCGGAATAGTGTGGCCGTCCTCCGCCAGAATAATGCGTTCAGCGTTATCGATCCGCAGATTCATATCCTTCATCGGACAAGAACCATTGCAATCCGGGCAGATGAACGAAAAACAGACATGGCCAATGATGTTTTCACGGGACCGGCCCAGGATGCGGCACGCTGTCTGGTTTACGTCCGTGATCACATGGTCTTCCTCCCGGATCAGCATGACACCGGATTCGAGGGATGAAAATATTGTCTGGAGAAACTCCCGATTTTCGGAAAGCTCGCGGTTTGTTTCGTGGAGATGGTCGAGGACATGGGCGAAGGAATCCACCAGAATGCCCAGGGGATCCAGTTCGACCAAGGTATCGTCGTCGAGTTCCTCGGGACGAAGCGGCAGGGTCCCCATGACCTTAAGCATCTGGTCAACCTTGTTGCGGATGTAACCACATTTGCCGGCAAGGCGGGAGCGCAGCCGGAAATTTTCTTCCTTGAGCCGTGCAATTTCCGTCACTGTTTCGTCAGGGTCGACGACGACGGCAATGCCGGTTGTCTGCGATTGAAGCTTACTCATTACCGAACACCCTGATGGCGTAATAGCCGTCGCGGGAAATCACTTCAACACGGAACCCCATATTTTCCGCCGACTCGGGAATGGTGTGCGTGGAGTCACGATTGGTGGTCAGAAACAGTAGAGTTGTCTCCCCCTTGCGCAAGGCAGGAGCATGCCTGTTGATTTCCCGCAGGGCCGTGAGCAGAGTGGATGGACAGATTTGTCCCCGAATGTCGAATTCGATAGTGGCAGGATCAGCGGAAGTCATGGTTTATCTCCAAGCATGGTTATCAGCGTACTACCCATCTGGTTAGCATGCAAGCTCCAAGCCAGGCGCCGGGCAGTATCCCCGCAAGAAAAAAAATGCTGGCAAAAGCCAAAACAGGCAGCCCCCCCATTAAATGCCAGACGTTGCAGGCCGGAGCCATGCGCGAGGCCAACCCCATCAGCACCCCCCCCACGGCCGCAGAGATGTATTGCCGCCATGGAGCAGGGTGCCGGGCAGCGAATTCGCCAAGCGAAAGTGCGGAAGCCGCCCCCCCCAGTATGATGCCGACAATGAGCGGAAACTGGATCAGGGCGATGGAATCCATGGCTGGCCCCGGCCCCCCCTCAAACATCATGCCGGTCAGCGGATTCCGGCATGAAATGGACTGTGTTGCAAAATAACTTACCTTGGCAACATGTTCCGGAAACAGAATCTGTTCTCCCATGGCGCCGATTTTGGAGTAAGCGGTAGTTATTCCCAGAGGCATGCCGATCAGCAGATACGAGGCAAGACTGATGACGGCAAGCAGCAGAGCCGCCTGCCACAGATGCAATGCTCCCTTGGCGTAGAGCCTGCTCGAAAGTTGACCGCGCCGCCACCATAATGCCAGCAGCCAGCCAAGGGGGACGATAGAAATGAACACCAGGGGAGTCGGTGAGAGGTTGAGATACTGGGGGATGGTGATGCTGCCGGAAAACAGGGTAGTAGCGGTTAGCAGGGACTTCCAGAAGGGGTGAAACTCGGCATACAGAGCGCTGCCGATTATAAGACCGGCAAAAGCGATGAAACTGACGCGGCTCCCGGCCCCCAGGCGGTAAAGAGTGCCGACAACGCACCCGCCTGCCAGCACCATGCCGATGCCGAACAGAACCCCTCCCAAAAGGCCGGCAATCGTTGCCGGACCCAGCATCGGAAACGGGTAGAGCGGCAGCAGGCCCAATAGCCGTGCCGTTTCAAACAATGCCATGGCCACTGCCACGTAAAGAACCATGACGCGCAGTTTGGCGACGGAGCGAAAGAGGAACAGATCCCTGAACATGCCGGCAATGCAGAAATCGGCCCGGTGCATGACAAAACCGGCAATCAGGCCGAGAATCAAGCCGATAGCCGTCAGCATGACCACAGGCGACACGGACATTACACCTCCCCTTGACCCTGACAAAAGCGAATTTTGCTGGTTATAACATATTAAGGTTGCAGTGCCGACAAAATTTCCGACGCCAGACGGGCAACAACAAACAACGGGCCAGCCATCTGTAAGGTGGCCGGCCCGTTGCATTACTGAGCCTCTTTTTCTCCATCAGTGTCGGGCTTTTGCCGTCAAGTACCTGCCAAAACAGACTAGTGCGTTGCCTTATGCTCCTGGGGCGACTCCTTTTGCAGCCCTTTGGCGATCCCCAGCATCATGAACACGGCCGGCATGAGCTGCATGACCACGATCAGGGCACAGAATCCGAGGAATATCCAGACGAAGATGCCACTGTTGTCTTCCCGTGCACCGGAGGCCGCAAAAGCCGTCGAGACGGAGCCGAGAAGCAGTACCAAAGTGCTTATGATGGGGGTTGAGCTTTTCATGACATCCTCCTTTTTCTAATGGTTCAGCGAACCGGTCGGATAACTGTCGACTACCGCGCCGCATGGCCTTTCATGCCGCTGCCGAAGGCACATCTGACAGCTTGGCATATCTCTTCCACATCCTCAGGCCCGGATGGTTTGAGGGCGTGGTAAAATATCCCGCTGCTGCGGACCTTGCGTAGAAGCGGCAACGGTAGCTCATCGGCCACCAGGATAATCGCCAGCTTCTGGTTGCACTTTTTCAACAGATCGATCAGATCCAGCGTTGGAAGTTCATCGAACTTCGCACCAAGCAGAATCACGCGCGTTACCTTTTTGAGAATGGTGGAGAGAGTATTGGGAATGGAGTCGGTAACGGTAACCGCGTAGCCTTCTTTTATGAGGTGTTCGGCCATCTGCTGACGGGTGGCCGGATCCTTTTCCGCGATAAGTAGCTCTTGCATGATGAGTTCCCCTTTCCGCTCAGGTGACGTGCGGGCAGCTCTCACTCTAACGCTCAGTGGCGGGATTTCATATCCTTGCCGGGCAGCAATCCCTTCATCATGGATCCGAACAGCGTAAGGCCCGGCAGCAACTGGAAAGCTACAATCAGTGCGCCGACTCCGAGGAAAAGCGCTACCAGCAGTCCACTGTCCTCTGATTGCGCCCCGCTGGCGGCAAAGGCTGTAGAGGTGGCAACAAGGGTAATTATGGTGGCGAGTGCAGTTTTCATGGCGTCCTCCCGGTTAAACTAATTCTCATGATCTTGCCTTTTATAAAGCAGCACTCATGCCAGAACTGAATTCGACCGGCATTTTATATATAACATGCTGTAAAATCGGTACTATTTAAATACAAGCCTGTTCTTCATTTTTATAAAAAGGTGAAGTACCGTATAAAAAGTATGTACAAGCTTTAATACGCCAAAGGGAGCACCGACACTTCTCAATCCAGACAACCACCTGAAATTGCTACATTTTAAAACAATGGCAAGGGGTGTATAAAAAGATACTTTCTTGGGCTGTTTCTGCATACGGATGAATTATTCTAATCCCTTGACGCGGCACTGTCACTGAAGGTATTGTACCTGTTTACATTAGCCTTGGAGCAAGCATTACCTCAGTGGTTACAGCATCTTGACTCAGTTTTCCATTGATGGCGGCACTAAACTCTGGAAATTTTTCCCGATATATGCAAAATTAGCACTCTCTCATCGCACCACCCTTCGGCAGGCCATGAAAGATTGAACCCAAAGGAGATCATTCCGTGTCGATCCACACAAAGCTCATGAATGGAGCGAAACTCACCCTGATTCTCGCCACCGTCTTTGCAGCCTTACCGCTCCAGGCCCAGACCCAGGACTTGCCGGTTGTTGAACAGGGAAACGGGTATCTAACGATAGAAGCGCAGGAAACTTCGCCGGAGAAAGAACATCTTGTCCAGATTTTCGCCCCATCCATCTCGTACCGTGAGGCAAAAATCAGCGAGGGCAAAGGAGATTCCAGACTCCTCACCTTCACCTCCGACTACATTTTGAACGGGAGAACCGTACGCAAGTTCAACAAGGGCCTGCAAGAGCGGGGCATCAACATCTACGGTGCCGCCTATTACGGCGACTTTGCCTGGGACAGAACTGTAATCGACGCAGCCATCACCATCACCCGCCCTGTTACGGGGGCGCCCGGCACCATTGAGATTTCGGAAGGAATCGCGAGGGATCCGCAAACTAACCTCCCCCTCATGCCCCTCACCGTCTCGATCAATGAACTTTCCATACCATTGAGGGACGACTTCGGCAAATCGTGGCAACGGATCGAAATCATCCCGTCGGTGGAGCCAGCAGCTCCCGAACCGAAGACCGGCCGCTATCCCGGCTCTAAAGTGCGGCTCGTGCGCCAGAACGACAACGAGCGCCGCAATGTTATCTATTCCGTGGAAGGGGATCTGCGGGAGGTGGAGGCGTTCTTCGACGAAAAACTCAAGGAGACCCACCGGACCGTAATCGTGGCCGGGGACACAGACAGTTCAGCCTCACCGGCCGAGGTATTCGGCATCAAGACTTCCGCCCAGGTTATCGTCCTTTCGGGCTACAACTATATCAACAACAAGCTTACTTCCACGGAAGTAACTCTGCGCCACGCAAGCGATCCGAACCTCTCCCCCTACATTGAGATCGAGGTGGCCGAAAACTGAGTCTCCCCGGTCGGCAGCAGGTCACCGGGCCCACGACTCCGGGTCCTGACGGTAGTATTGGCTGAGGGCTTCGTAAAGTTCCGGATGTTGTCTCCTCATTTCACCGGGCATCTCGAAGAAGGTTTCCGTAGCCACTGCGAAGAATTCAGCCGGACTCTCCGCCCCATAGGGGTCGAGGAGGGTCCGGCGCCCCGCCGCATCGTCAGCCATAAGCCGTCCATACTCATCTTCAAACACCTTCCGCCACCGTGCACCCCGGGGTAACCCCGGCAGGAATCCCTCGTCGCCGGTTATGCCCTCTTCCTGATCAAGCTGATGGGCGAACTCGTGAAACACCACATTGTAGGCGTCGTCGGGGGATGCCGCATCAAGCAAGACATCCTTCCACGACAACACCACCGTTCCATGTCCCCACGATTCGCCGACGCGAGGCTCCGGACCTTCCGTAACCACTCCCGCCTCATCCCATAGCTGCCGCTCCCCCACGTACTCGTCGGGGTAGATAACGATGGAAGAAAGCAGCGGGTAGTAGCCGGTCTTCCGGTGGAGAAGAAGAATACAGGCCAGAGCGGCAACGGTTACCCGCACCTCATCGGTCACGCTGGCACCACCACACCCCTCAAAGTATTTCTCCGAGAGGAATACCTGGACATGCCCGAGAAGTTCCCGCCGGTCCTCCAGGGAGAGCATGGAGTAGAATGGAACGTTCCGCTCGATAATATCGAGCCACTGCGGCGGGAACTCGCGCCCGGCAAGACGCTTTCGTCGCAACCCGGTAAACAGTCCCATCAGGCTTTATCCTCCTGACCAGTCCTCAAACAGCAACGGCGTCCCGCCGGGGCGCCGTCAAGCTTCACTTCGATGCTGCAACACTGCATTTACCGGGCACACTCTTCCGGCTGTTCGGCGGTTGGATTCAGGAGGGCAAGGAATGCTGAAACCCGGTAGCCTGCCTCTTCCGCCAAAGCAGACAAATCCCCCGGCACCCGCAATGCAGAAAGCGGATCGGCTGCCTCACCCTCCAGCGGCGCCCGCGTAACTACAGCCAGCAGCATAATCCAGAAAAGAAGCTCCTCGAAGGGCTCCTTCACGAACCACTCGACAATGCCGCCGCGGTGAACGCCGAGATATCCCCTTGCCCGCCGGTCAAAGAAAAGCCGCTGAACGGCCTCGCCCCCCTTCGGACCACCCAGAAGCTCATCCAGGCCGGCATGGCCAATAAGGATATCGGCCAGGGCAATCATCCGCCCGGCATCGCCGCAAAGCGGTTCGCCATCTTTTCCGACGGTCTCCCGGACGATATCGGCCAATGCTCTCCGGAGTCCATAGGTGGCAAACCATTGGCTCGAACGGGAGAGGTATTCCGCATCATCGCCACCGAGCCGCCCTGACTCGTGGATGATGATGAGAAGAGAAAGGAGCCACCGCGCAGAGCCTGCCGGCAGATTCTGGGTCCCCCTCCATGCCTCACTTTTTACCAAGCTTTTCAAGCGCTTGGGGAGACCGTCGAGTCGCTCCAGCATGGCATCGGCACATGCCGTCACCGGCCCGGCAGCCCCAGCCACCGCATCGAGTTCTTCAAGAAAGGCCTCCAGTACTTCCCTCAATGCCACCGGGGGCTTTTTACTGGGCATCGCCGCCGCCGGTTCAGCTTCGAGACGCTTGCAGAGGTCCCGGAACCGTTCCACGAGAGGAGCATAGCGGATGAGCTGCACCTCTTCGTCGATACTCGGCACTCCCCTGCCCTCAAGCCCGAAACAGAGCGCGCCCCAGGTACCGTAGTCATCGTCGCGGACCTCCCGAAAATCGAGGAAAGCGTGATACTCGTAGGCCTCCAACTCCACGAACATCCCTTTCTCGGCAATCTCCCTGCCATGACGAATATATTCCAGACCTGAGGCATAGTCGCGGAAGATGTAGTAATGCCGTCCATCGGCGTTCACTCCGAGGGCATGCCCCAGTTCAGTCTGCCGCAGGATCGTCTCTCCCGAATCAATCCGCTCGGCCCTGGCGGTGGAACTCTTGATCCACCCCGCAGTGCGGCCATAGCGGTTATGGAAGAGGATGAGCCCCCGGTCGTCACCATGACGGTTGGAGTAGGCGAAGACATCCTCGTTCACGATCCCCTCCACGAAGAAATCGTAGAGAATGAAGCTTTCGGAGCCGGAAAAAAGGCGGCGCCGTCGCATGAGGGGGAATATCCGCCGATCGTGCTCCGTCACCAGGTGTTCATCCACCTGTTCATCCCAATAAGCCCGCCGGTACTCCATGCCGTACTTCTCATGGAACCCCTCCACCTGGCCATGGCCCAGCATGGGAAGCCCCGGCATGGTCACCAGGAGAACTGCCGCGCCGAAGTACTTGTCCTCCTTGCCGAACTGCTCCACGGCAGTCTTTTCGTCAGGGTTGTTCATGAAGTTGACGAAGCGCTTCAGTATTTCATGGTTGAATTCGAGAACGTTCTTGATGGTCTGGCGGTACTTGGCGTTCTCCTCCATCTTGAGCATGTTCATGAAGGCGCTGTTGTAGACCCGGTGCATCCCCAAAGTCCGGACGAAGTACCCCTCCATGAGCCAGAAGGCCTCGGCCAGGAGGAGCGTGTCCGGCGTCTCCGCAGCGGCCCGGTCCACCACCTGGCGCCAGAACTCCTCGGGCATGGCGGCGTCGAAGGCGGCACGGGTCAGACCGTGCTCCGCCCGTGACGGCACACCGCTCCCAAGGCCCGGCTGGGGGAACCAGAGGCGCTGGTAGTGCTTCTTGGCCAGGGTCATGGCGGCATCGAAGCGGATGATGGGGAAGTTGTGGGCAACGTGGAGGATAGTGCGGGTCACCGCCTCGCGCACCTCGGGATTCAGGTAGTCCAGCTGGGCCGTGTCGTTCCAGGGGGTGCTGGTGCCGTCGTTGCCGTGGTAGATGTAACGGGTCCGGCCGGTGCGGTGGTCGTAGTGCTTGAAGACCACGGCGGCGTCGCTCTTGTTCCAGTAGCCGTCCTCAATCTGGATGGAGACCTCGGGAGATGATGAGAGGTCGGGGCCGGTGAACCGGTACGTTGGGTACGGCGGATAGTCCAGCTGCACGAACCAGTCGGGATGCTCAACGATCCACTTGGAGTAGATGCCGGTGTGGTTTGGCACCATGTCACTGGCAAGTCTGATACCGCGCTTCAGCGCCCGTTCACGCAGATTTGCCAGCGACTCCCATCCCCCGAGGTCGTGGGCGATGGTGTAGTCGTAGAGGGAGTAGGCCGAGGCGATGGCCTCGGGGTTGCCGCACATGCGCTTGATGGTCTGGGAGGCGGGGGAACGCTCCCATATGCCGATGAGCCAGAGCCCCGTGATCCCCCACCGGGCGAGCTTGTCCAGCTCCGCGTCGGGAATCTGGTCGAGACGGTGGATCTCTTTGCCGTACCAGCCGGATAGCTGGCCCAGCCAGACATAGACCATCTTGGCCATGAGGACCACGTTGGGCATCCAGTCCACGTCGGCGGAGAACTGCTCCGGCTCCGGGTAATACTCATCGGGGGACGGGAACCCGGCGCCGGAGCCGAATTCCAGGACCGGCGACGGACCGCCGCCACCGCTCCAGAAAGGACGGGTTTCCTCGGCCACAATGCCGAAGGCCACCTCCAGCGGGGCAAAAAGCTCCTCGGGGAGGAAGGTACTCCAGGCCTCACGCATATACGTCAGTTGCCCCGCCAGGGAGTCTGGGGCGGCCCGCAGCGGCGCCCGGAGAAGTTCCGCAAGAGTCACGCCGAAGCCCGCAACCGGCTGGGCAGCTGCCAGCGCTTTCTCCAGCCTGGTCACGGCGAGCCGGTACGGGGTCGTGGCCACGAGTTCGGCATCGTCCACCAACTCCCGGAAGCTGTCCAAGGCGGGGTTCTCAGCCGAAAGCGCCAGGAGCAGCAGCTCGCTCACCCCCTGAAGCCGCAAGGCGGGGCCTCCTTCCGCAAGCCAGGCGGCCGGGGAGCCGGCTTCGCCGTAGAGGAGCGCCGCCGGGGGGAACAGAGTGACAAACCGTTCCAGGAGGCCAGTCAGTTCGGGCGAATCGGGGGGAAACCCGGCATCGGCAAGGGCCCGCTCCAGCACTCCCGGCCCCTGCTGCTGCACATAGCGGTAAATCATGTGCCGGAAGATGGTCCCTTGCAGGGCGTAGAGGTTAAGGAGCCCTCCCTGGACCGGCCGACCGGCCCTCTCCGGAAGACGATTGAGCCGTGCCGCCAGTTCCCGGCAAAAGAGAATGGCCGGTCTTCCCAGCCGTTCAAGCTCCCGGGCCGACGGCGCCAGTTCCAACTGACGCCAGAAGCGTCCGGCAATCTGCATATTGAACGGGAAAAAGGGGGGGATTTGCATGATGGTCACTGTTTACTCCCTGCCGCTACCGGCTTCAGTCCCGCCGCCTCAAGGGCCGCCTCGACCTCTTCGCGGTCGAAACCGCTCATCGCATGGCCGTCGATAACGATAAGCGGCACAATCGGCTCCTCATCCGGGAAGCTCCTGACATGGATGTCAAGCATCTCCGCCAAGGCTTGCCGGTCCGCCAACACATCGCGCTCCACAACCGGCAAGCCCCGGTCGGCGAAGAACTGGCGGGCTTCCCGGCAAAAAGGGCAGCCGGGCCGCACGTACATGACGGCAACAGATTCAGACCCGGCCGCGCTGACGGGATGCGCCAGCGAACGGGTCATGCCGCACCCCGGCAGGCAAGCCACCAGCAAAAGAAAACCTGCCGCCAGAACCATCATGGTCTGCTTTGTCATTAAGCGCTTCCCCATGCTTGAAGAGTATACCGGAATTGAGCCGGCGCCAGCCATCAGAAATAGCGATTGACCGTCAGCAGGGCCTCGGCCCGGTTTCGGTCGAAGCTCCGCTCCCACGATGCCGTGAAGCCGAGGCCGAAGGAACGGCTCAGGGCCAGGTTCTGCTCCAGGGCCACACGGTAGTACTCATGAAATTCGAGCCCGTATCCGAAGGCGCTCCCCGAAAGCGCCGCCTTCCAGCGCTCGACGGGAGTGAGGATAATTCCCGCGGAAAGGCCGCCACCAAGCACTGCCTTGTCCCGCAGGCGGTCGCTCACGTTTATATCCATCTCCGCCATGCCATAAACCACCCCGTTGCCGGGAACCGGCCAAGCCATGCCGCCGCCGGTGTTAAACCGGGCAAACAGGCGGTCGGAACCATCGGCAAAGGGGCGGCGGGCAAGGCCGCCGTTCACCTTCCAGGAAATGGGCTTGAAGAACTCGTCACGGGGGGCCAGGGAGACAATGTCCACCACCGTTAGCTTCTGAAGCTTGACCGAATTCCGCTCCGTATAGTAGCGGCCGGTCGCCTCCATGAAATTAATCTGGGAATGGGGACTGTATCCTTCATCGGCATCCATCAGGGAGTGGTACGCCGGGCGCAGGGTCAACTCCACGAAGGGGGTGTCGTGGCGGTAACCGGCACCCAGGCCGATCCGCCCCGGCATATGCCCGGTCTCCGGCAGGGGAGGAACCGGAACCTGTCCCGCGTCCGACTCGTCGGGGCCCAAGGGGCTTCGCGCCCGCAGCACCTCCAGGAATTGCCGCTGAAACTCCGGCTGCTCCAGTTCTTTGCGCGAATAGCGGTACTGGACGTATTCTGCGGCCAGGTTGAGTATTTGGCGGCGCTCCTCAACAGGGCGGCCGGAAGCAGCAACATTCTGTGCCAGTCGGGGCGAACGGGCCGTCAGGAGCGCCTCCCTGCGGGCATCCGGCGACAGGAGCGACGCCCTGTGGCGAATGCGGGTCGCTTGGGCGGGGCGGTAGGTCTGCTTCTCGAGGAGCCCTGCCCGGTCGATGACCGCAACGGTATCGGCCGGCATCACCCAGAAGCCTGCGCGGTCCCAGTACTCCTCCGCAAGCCTCAACTGGGGCCGGGCAGCCTCAAGGAGAAAGAGCAAATTGAACGAGCAGTTCTCATCGAAGAAGTAATAATCAGAGTAGATCCCCCGCAGCTCCCAGATATGGCGCACCATCCGCACAACCTCATCGGGGGTGAGGGCGAGGGGATACTCCCAGACATCCCGGTGCTCCAGATCGCTGTATTCCTTTACCTTTTCATAGTAGGGAAGAATCGAATAATACCCAGGATACCCCCCGAAGATCCCTTTGAAAGCGTAGACAATACCGTTGGTATCGGTGGTATGGGAGGCGTAGTTGACCGCGTAGGAGAGGAGATCGCTCCGATAGGTGCTTCCCACCCGCAACAGGGTGTGGCCGAACATGGAGGCGGGGCCGTTCGGATGGGCAGCGGGGAATACCAGAACCGCCGTGCGGGGGTTGACAGCCTCCATTGCCTCGTCCAGCTGGGGGCAGGCCATGGGGGGGAGATGCTCCGGGGCGATGGCCAGCTCTTCCGCAAGCCAGGCGGCGCGGGCGGGGAACCGGCAGCGGGGGTGCTCGTCGCCGGTGGTCTCCGGGGAGAATATGCCGCGGAGAGTGGCAGCCAGCTCCGCCGCAGGGTCGGTCTTCCCTTCCGGGGAGAGGAAAAAACGGGGATCGTCCACCAGGCTCTTCCGCTCTTCACCCCTGGGGCGATAGTGGAGCAGCACCTCCCAGGTACGCTCCCTATGGAGCTGGCGTTCCGCAGCCCGGTTCAGGAGATCTGAAAGATAGGGATCATCGGCTCCGAAGCAGACGCCGGCAGAAGCCAACGAATTGATTAACAGCACCAGCAGCCCCATGGCCAGGGGATGCATAATCAAATGGAAACGTTTTCTGTACGAGCAACAGATCATGGGCATAGTCACAATAAAATGCAGAAGGCCGGGTCGCCTCGCCGTCCGGGTGACGGTGCATATAGAAAAGGGGCGCGCCACGGGACGCACCCCTTTGTTGGTCTGGTCACAATGGGAAATCAGTTGGCAACGGCAACGGCGTTATCGATCACCTCTGCCACAACCACGTTCTCAGAGGTGAATACCGACGAGAAGTTGCTCTGGAGGGCAGCATAGAAACCGGGGCGCTTTTCGGCCGGAACCTGGAGAAGTTCGGCAAAGGCGTCGAGGGACTCTCCGTGGCCCTGGGCAATATCAAGGGCCAGGTTGTCCATGTTGGCACGGACAAAGTGGTTCAGACGCTCGTTCTGCACTGCCTTGCCGGGAGTGCCGCACTCAAGGGTCCCGGAGGTGATGCCGAAGGTCTGGTTGCCGAAGGTCTGGTTGGTGGTTGCCTGAAATGCCTGCGAGAGGATGGAGCCGTCTGCCCTGCCGGCCCACAGGACCGTTCCGAGTCCACAGCCGGTATTGGCTTTACCACCGGCCGCAAAGACAGAGCCGGCCGTGACGGCGGTGATGGCTACAGCGAGAATAATTCTTTTCATACCTACCTCCTGGGCTAAAATTTTTTCATTGCTTAACCCTATCACATAGAGAAACGATGTCAACGCCTTACTGCCCTGAAGTTATGGGGGAGAACACCCGGTCGAGACGCTCCACAAGTGTGTGTCTCAACTTCGGGTCGGCAAATGAACCGACATGGCCCAGCCCTGACGTTGTCCAGAGCTCCGCCGTGGGGCCGGCCGCTTCGCGCAGCAGACTGCCGTGATGCGCCGGGACTATCGGATCCTGCTCGTCGTTGATGATGATGACCGGTATCGGCGCAATGTTCCCCACAAACCGCAGGGGACTGTAGGAGTTGTTGAAGAGAAGCGACAGGGGATATTGCAGGGGCCACGTGAGGAAGAAACCGCCCAGTTTCTCCCTGGCAATGAGATGGTAGTCGGCAAAGGGGCTATCGACGATCAGTTGCCGGACCGCTTTTTTGTGGGGAGTAGTCGCCACCAGATGAATTGCAATGGCCCCACCCAGGCTTTGCCCCATAACCGCTATCCGCCGTGGGTCCACCCCCGGCAGGGTCAAGAGCGTGGCAAGGGCCGCCTCGGCATCCCGATGCACCCCGTCGATGGCCGGTTTACCCTCGGACAAGCCAAATCCCCGGTAATCCATGATAAAAACCGCGAAACCCTCCTGGACCAGCCAGAGGACACTGTTCACATGGGTGCTGATATTTTCGGCGTTGCCGTGGAGGACGAGAATACTTCCACGGGACGGGCGGGAGGGGCGCAGGAACCAGCCGTGCAGGCGAACCCCGTCAGAGGAGTGGAAGAATACGTCTTCGGCGGGAAAACGGACCAGTAGCGGATTTTCCACCAGCTGCCGCTGCGGGTAGAACAAGAGCGACGAACAGCCGGGGCAGATCAGCATCAAAATGACAAGGGAAATGAAAACTGGTATTCGCATGACCTCTCCGGCAGGAACCGCCGGCTGATCGTATCCGATCGCGGCTTCCCCGTCAACGGCACGCAGTCCGCCATGCCTGACAACGAACCAGGAACCTTGACTAATGCCCCGGCAGAGATTAATCTGTCTCTAATTTATCACACCTCCTCAACCTTTGCGGCAACCGAACCATCAGAGGTCATGCCCTTGCGCCTGTCGCTGCTCGCCAAACTGTCCCTCGCAATAAGCCTCATCCTCCTGGCCACCATGGGGCTCTTCGCCTATATCAACGTGGAACAGCTCGAGAAACTCCTCTACGAAGAAGCCATAACCGATGCCGACAAACTGAGCGAAACGATCATCCGCACCACCCACTACCACATGCTCGAAAACAACCTGAAGCGGGCCTACCAGATTATCGACGAAGTAGGTTCCCAAAGGGACTCCATCGAGCGGATCAGGATGGTTAACAAGTTCGGACTGGTCACCCATTCGACCGACAGCAAGGAAAACGGACTCTATCTCGACAAAAAAGCCGAAGCATGCAGCATGTGCCACTCCGGACCATCCCCTCTGCTCCACGCCACCAGCATGAACCGCAGCCGCATCTTCACCGACAAGGCGGGGAAAGAGGTCCTCGGCCTGGCCAAGGCCATCTACAACGAAGAACGCTGCTTCACGGCCCCCTGTCATTTCCACCCCAAAGAGGCAAAGGTCCTCGGCGTCCTCGATGTCATCGTCTCCCTTGACCAGATGCACCAGAAAGTCTACGTCTACCGCAATGAGATCATCGTCCTGACCGTCATGCAAATCGGCCTTATCGCCCTCTGCCTGACCTTCTTGACCCAGCGCCTGGTCAACCGGCCGGTCCGTGCCATGGTTCAGCACGCGCACCTGATCGGGGGGGGCGAACTCGACGCCACCGTGACCGTCAAAAACCGCGACGAACTCGGCGAACTGGCCGAAGCTTTTAACAGGATGACAAAAAATCTGAAAAAAGCCCGGGTAGAACTTGAGGATTGGGGAAAAAATCTTGAAGAGAAAGTGGAAGAGCGGACCCAGGAGATCAAGAAAATCGAGTCGCAACTGGTCCACTCCGAAAAACTCGCTTCCCTGGGAGAACTTGTCGCAGGGATCGCCCATGAAATCAACAATCCGCTAACCGGCATCCTTGTCTTCGCATCGCTGATCGCGAGTGACTCGAAGCTCGATCCGTCCCTGAAGGGAGACCTGGACCTCATCGTCAAGGAAACCCAGCGGTGCGCCCGGATCGTGAAGGGGCTCCTCGACTTCGCCCGGGAATCGATGCCCCAGAAAAAGCCCTCTGCGCTTAACGCCATCATGGACGCAACATTAACCTTGATCTGCAACCAGGCCTGCTTCCACGACATCAACGTAGTGAAGGAGTACAATCCGGATATCCCCGAGATGCATCTCGATCCGAACCAGATCGAGCAGGTTTTCATAAATCTGCTTCTGAACGCCTGCCACGCCATCGGCGGCCCGGGAGAAATAAGGATAAAAACCGGCATTGACCATGAACGGGGCGAGGTCTACGCAGCCATAACCGATAACGGCTGCGGCATTCCCGAGGAAAACCTGTCGAAAATCTTCGATCCATTTTTCTCAACCAAAGACAATAAGGGTACCGGCCTGGGACTCTCGGTTTCCTACGGAATCATTGAGGGGCACGGAGGAAGAATAGACGTGCAAAGCACCGTAGGCGTGGGAACCACTTTCACCTGCTGGCTGCCAGTAGATTATGAAGAGACGCAGACGGCCGCAACGGAACCAGATCCGTCCCCTCCGCAAAAGCTCGCCTGATCATCCGCCCCCCGTAAACAGAAAAGGGGCACACGATTCGTATGCCCCTTTCTCCATGTCAAGACCCCGCTGTTGCCGGCAAGGGTCAACTACTCATCTGATTCCGCACTGAAATACGCAGTTTTTTCAGCAATGCCTGGAAGTTCGGACGGAGCATGCCGGTCTCTTCGGCGGCACGGGTGATATTCCAGTTGTTGCGCTTAAGCGCCTGGAGGACAAAAGCCTTCTCGATGGGCTCAACGGCCCGCTCCCGTATCTGGCGCTTGGTCTCCTTCAACTCCTCCACGTTCTGGGGGATATAGGCCGCAGCCGCCGTCCCCTCGCCTCCTGCGAGACGAAGTTCCAGGTCCTCCTTCTGAATCAGATCCTCCTCGGCAAGGACCACGGCTCTTTCTATGATGTTCTCCAGCTCCCGCACGTTTCCGGGGAAATTGTAGTCCTCCAGCAGTGCCATGGCGTCAGGCGCAAGCCCGCGAATCTCCCGCCCCATCTCCTCGGAAAACTTCTTCAAGAAGAACGCGATAAGCAGCGGCATATCCCCCTTGCGGTCACGCAGGGGAGGAAGGTCGATGGGGATAATGTTCAGGCGGAAAAAGAGGTCTTCCCGGAAGGTTCCCTGTGCGACCAGGGTCCGGAGGTTCTTGTTGGTGGCGGCAACGAGGCGGATATCGATGGGAACCGGCTGAGTGCCGCCGATGGGAGTGATCTCCCTCTCCTGAAGGACCCGCAGAAGCTTAGCCTGGGTAGTGAGGCTGATGTTGGATATCTCGTCAAGGAAGAGGGTGCCGCCGTCGGCAACCTTGAAGAGACCGGTCTTGGTCTGGATGGCGCCGGTGAACGACCCTTTCACGTGGCCGAACAACTCGCTTTCAAGAAGGTTCTCTGCCAGGGAGGTGCAATCGACGGCAACAAAGGGATTCTCGCGACGGTTGCTGTGGTTGTGGATTGCGCGGGCGACAAGCTCCTTGCCGGTGCCGCTCTCGCCGGTGATAAGGACGGTACTGTCGGTGGGAGCAACCTGAATGATACGCCGGTAGACCTTCTGCATCTCCTTGCTCTCGCCAACGAAGAGGTCGAAGCCGTGGTGGTCTCCCAGCTCTTTCTTCAAGAAGATGTTCTCAATTAGTACCGCCCGCTGATCGAGGGCTTTCTTAACTTTTTCCGTAATCTGCTCGGGGGTGAATGGCTTGGCAATATAGTCGAAGGCCCCGTTCTTCATGGCCTCCACGGCGGTATCTACGGTAGAGAAGCCGGTTATGATGATCACAGGGACTTCGGGCTGAAGGACCTTTATGGCCTTGAGAACCTCCATGCCGCTCATGCCCGGCATCTTCAGGTCGGTAATGACCAGGCTGAAGTTCTCCTCCTGCATCCGCTCCAGCGCAATCTGCCCGCTGGCGGAGGTCTCCACGTAAAATCCCTCCTTTTCCAGAATACGCCGCAACCCTTCACGTATTACCGCTTCGTCATCAACCACAAGTACATCAATGTTTTCCATCGCCACCTTCCCTTTTCGTTTTCTAACGCATGATCAGGTTTCTCATACATAACAGTACAGAACGGCGATAAAACAACATACAATTAATGTTTTCAAATTACATCAACCGAAATAACAAGTCAAACACCTTATATTCCCCAACCACGAGGAATTTGCCGCCTCCAACGGTGTTTACCGGTAATTTCGGCATGTTACATCAGCTTACACCCGTATATTATTTTATACACCCGATAACTGGCAACAATTATTTGCAATTTCAGCAAGTTAGCATTTAACACCAAGGTGGCCGGCTTTCACATACACCGGAGTCCGTATAACCACACTATACACATTCGCGCTTTTCACCCCCCCAGCGCCCGCGGCAACCAAGCCGATTTCCCCCTACTTTCGACAACTTAAAAACATTTAATCAACATGGCATAACGAATGCAGAATAGACTGCAAAACAATAACTGAGTCCCACTCGATTTATTAAGGGAGAATCTCATGAAGGCCACATCAAGAATCATAATCGCACTTCTCGCAGCATCCGGCACAGCCTTTGCGGCAAGCAGCGCCGAGTTCGAGGCCAACGGTTTTCTGGCTACCTTCTTCCTTGCATTCGGAGCATTGATAATAGTGTTCCAACTGGCCCCCGGCCTGTTTATGTTCGGCTCAATGCTCAAAGGGCTTTTTTCTCATCCTGTCGATGAAATCCCCCTGAACACAAACCGGGGAGAGCGATAATTCCGGCAATTCCGACGGGGAGAGGACGACCATGTTAGGACTTCTCATCGCTGATAATGATACGGTCGCTCGCAAGGAACTGGCGGATCTCTTCATTGAGGCCGGCTACAATGTAACTGTCACCAACTCCGCAGCCAATGCCCTCAATGGAATACTTAAGAAAACCGCCCAGGTAGTCCTGATCGGAAGCGAGTTCGACGAATTCAAGGCTGGGGAACTGATTCCCCTGATAAAAAAATGCGACCGGAACGTAACCATCATCCTCGTCTCCAACGACGCATCGCTTCCGGTCATACGCAAACTTAGAAGGGAAGGGATTTTTTATCACGCCCTGAGGCCGGTCAAGCCGGAAGACAAAGAGGAGATTCGCCAGGTTGTGCGATGCGCCTTTGAGAACCTCCTCAACAGCCGGCCGGAGAAATAGCGACTTAGGTTAAGCAACCTCGCAGATAGAAAAGAACACAAGGAGGACATCATGAAACGTTCGGCATTGGCACAGGCAATCGCAGCATGGCTAGGCACGGCGGCTCCGGCTCTGGCCGCTTCAGGGGCACGGGAAGACAACAGCGGGATCTTCGTCTGGCTCTTCCTCGGATTCTGCGCCCTCATCATCGTCGCCCAACTTCTTCCGGCCGTTTTCATGATGCTCGGCTTTGCCAAAGGAGTGAAAAAGGAACGGCCCCTGGCCGGTGAATCCGCGCATCACTAGCACACAGGACAAAGGACGCTTCGCGATGAGTCAACCCTCAAATGGCACAAAAAAGGAGACGGTCTAATGTTAATCTTACGATCAGCAGCTCTAATGCTGTCGATTCTCTCGATCTTACCGCTGACAGCCCTTGCGGCCAGCATGCCTGAAGATGCATGCATCACCTGCCACGGCAACAAGAACATCAGCGGCAAAAGCGGGTCGCACCTCTTCGTTGATCCGGTTCAATACAAGAAAACCAGCCATTCAATCATCGGTTGCACGTCTTGCCATGAATCGGTGACCGCGAACCACCCCAATGACGGGATCAGGCCTTCACGGGCCACCTGCAAGGAATGCCATAACGACGTCAACCAGGAATATGCCGCAAGTCTCCACGCCAACAACGCCGGATGTGCCGACTGCCATAATCCGCACACAGTGAAACCGCCGGCCATGACATCCGCCAACGATATGAACGTTATGTGCGCCAAATGCCACGGGACCAGCGACATGGTGAAAGTCCACGCCAAATGGCTTCCGCAGGCAGACCTCCACATTGACGCGCTCCCCTGTATAACCTGTCACACAGGGTCGGAGAATTACGTCATTACCATGTACATCGAAAAGCGTGTGGGCTCGGAGAAGCATAGCAATTTCAAGGTGGCAAGCCATGAAGATCTCATCCGTCTCATTCCGGGCGGCAACGATGTCAAATCCCTCATTGACAGCAACAGCGACAACCTCATCTCCCTTGATGAGCTACGCTCCTTCAACCGTAATGCGAAACACGACGACATGAGGCTATGGGGGATGATGACCCCTGAAAAGGTGACCCACAGCTACCAGATTCTCGACAACCGCTGGGACTGCACCTTCTGCCACGCCTCCGGCCCCAAGGCAATGCAGACGAGTTACGTCGCATTTCCCGAAACCGGTGGGACTTACACCCGCGTAGCAGTCGAGAAGGGTGCGGTACTCGACGTCCTCTACGGAACCCCGGACTTCTACATGATGGGCTCCACCCGCAGCACAGCGCTCTCCATTGTCGGCGGCCTCATCATTCTCGGCGGCATGGGGTTTGCCGGGGTGCACGGAACATTCAGATTCCTGACCAGAAGAAATAGAAAGGAGCACTAATCATGAGCGGCCACACTGAGCAAGCATTGCACGCCGAGCACGCGGAACTCTCTGAGCACGCAAAGCACGTGGAATATATCTACCTAACCCCCATGCCGGTAAGGATATGGCACTGGATCAACGCCCTCGGGATTGTAACCCTAGTGGTGACCGGCATCCAGATCAGGTTCCCCGAATATGTTAACATTTTCGGGACCTACAAGGCCGCCATCAGGCTCCACAACACTGCCGGGATTACGGTCTCCATTTTCTACGCGATCTGGTTCGCCTACTACCTGATCGTAAAGGGGAATCTCTTCAAGCTCTACGTCCCCAGCGTCTATGACATAAAGATGGGAATCTTCCGTCAGGTTCTCTATTACTTTTACTATTACTTCAAGGGTGGCTCGAGCCCTCACCACCCCAGTCCCGACGACAAGTTCAATCCGATGCAGAAAGTGGCTTACATGGGGCTGATGCTGGTGCTGCTGCCACTGGTAATCCTGAGCGGCATCCTTATCCTCAACGTGGCACCGCTCAGAGAAATGATCATGCTTCTGGGAGGCATCAAAATCCTGGTCAGTGCCCATTTCCTGATTGCCTGTTGCTTCTTCGCCTTCCTTTTCGTTCACATTTACCTGGCCACCATGGGGCATACCGTAATAGCCCACTTCAAGCCCATGTGGAATGGTTGGGAAGAGGTAGACCACCACTGATCTGAATTGTCAGACCATGCAAAGGCGAAATGGACAGCCCGTTTCGCCTTTCTTTTTGCGCACGGGAATAAGACCGCATTGAACAACGGGGATTTAAAATTGACTAATCTGAATGGTTTCCCTATAATTCAGGCCGTTCTGGCGCATAAGCATTTATTATTTTGAGGAGGCTAATATGAGATTCCGCTTCACCCTTCTGCTCGTGGCCTACACGCTCGTCGCCGCCGGCCTTTCCTACGGCATCAGCATCAGGGATGTTGTCTTCACCACCAAAGACGCCGGAAATGTCGTCTTCAAGCACAAGGCCCACCTTGGCAAAAAGGGGATTGAAAATAACTGCAAAGCCTGTCACCCCTCCATCTTCGACATGAAGAAGAAAGTCACCTACACCATGGCTGACATGGAACGGGGAAAGTCATGCGGAGCCTGTCACACCGGCAAGAACGGAGTCTTCCCTCTCAAGGATTGCGCCCGCTGCCACGCCGTGAAGGAAATCACCTACCACGTAAAATCCGCCGGCCCCACCCCCTTCAGCCACAAGAAGCACCTGGCCAAGTACTCCGACTGTAGCGCCTGCCACCCCAGGTTATTCAAGGCCGGACGCAACAAGCCCGTAACCATGGCCGAAATGGAGAAAGGGAAATCCTGCGGAGCCTGCCACAACGGCAAATCAGCCTTCAGCGTAGATGAATGTGCGCGCTGCCACCTGGTTAAAGAAGTGAGCCTCACCTCCAAGGAAACCGGCAGGATTATCTTCAGCCACAAGCTCCATACCAAGAAGAGGAAGTGCGGCGACTGCCACAACCAGCTCTACACTCCCGGACGCAACAAGCCGGTCGGCATGGCGGCCATGGAAAAAGGGAAATCCTGCGGGGCCTGCCACAACGGCAAAGGGCTCTTCGATGTGAAACAATGCGCCAAATGCCACCCGGTCAAGAATGTTGACTTCAAGGTAAAAGGGGCGGGACCGGCGAAATTCGATCACGATCTTCACTTGGGCATGTACAGCTGCAACGCCTGCCACACCAAAATTTTCAAGGCGGGGCGCAACAACAAAGTCGTGACCATGCTGGAAATGGAGGACGGGAAGTCCTGCGGCGCCTGCCACGACGGCAAGAAGGCTTTCTCTGTCCGCGAAGACTGCGTGAAGTGTCACGACATGTAGTCATACAAGGCAGCTAATACAGGTCATCACCAAGGGCGGGGGAAACAACTCCCGCCCTTGCATTATCTGCCGCCGAGAGTATGATTTAGGAAAATATATCATTTTCAGGGAGCTCCCATGCTGAAGAGCTTTGCCGCCAAGGCGACTGTGCCGCCCGCCATAGCCGTAACAGGCTTTGTCGTGGTCTGCTGCATACTCCTGTACTCGGTCATCAAGACCGATATGCTTAATGACGCAATTCTGAACGAAACCAACCTGGCAGGAACCATCGTCAAATCGGCACGCTACGCCATGCTCAAGGACGATCGGGAGACCTTGCGCAACATCATAGATAATATTGGCCAGCAGAAGGGGGTTGAACACACCCGCATATTTAACAAAAAGGGAGTTATCATGTTCTCGGCCCACCCCGAGGACGTAAACAAGTTTGTGGACAAAAAAGCAGCAGGTTGCATCGCCTGCCATGCCGGCCCGGTACCCCTCACCAGCATGGGGAGAATGGAACAGGCCCGGCGCTTCATCAATGAAAATGGTCACAGCGTCATCGCCATCACGGTTCCCATCTACAACGAACCGGACTGCTTCACTGCCGCCTGCCACGTCCACAGCTCCACCCAGAAACTCCTCGGCACCCTCGACATCGGCCTTTCGGAAGAGCCGCTTCAGAAGACACTCGGCACGCTGCGCAGCAGAATGATCGTCTTCTGTCTCATGGTTCTGGTTCTGACCGTAGGCGGGGTTTCCGCCCTTCTGCTCCGCAACGTCCTGCTCCCCATCAAGGAATTGGCCAACTACGTCACCGCCATAAACAGAGGAGAGCAGAGCAGTAAAGCGCCTGCCTACCGGGACGAAATCGGCGAACTGGCCCGTGCCTATGAAGATATGGCAAACAGGCTGAAGACCACTCAGAATGAGTTGAAACAACCGCGCTCAGCCGAAGGCGATGGCGCTGACAGCCGTTCCTGACCTCCGTCGTTCATGGCAGACAACCGCGACAGATCATTCATGAAGCGCAACCAGCAACCGCCCGCCCAGCCTGATGCAGCCGGCACCATGCCGGACAGGGATGCCGTGCGCCGTGAAACCATTCAACGGATCAACAAGCTCCGGCGCAAGGTGAACCGTGGGCTTTGGGCCATGGCTCTCTTCATTGCGGTCAGTATCGTGGCGCTGGGGGATTTCAGCATCCTCCCCTCGCTCCCGGCATCGATCCGCTCGACTCTCGGCAAGCCCCCCTCCGCCATAATGATCAGCGGTGCACTTGTTCTGTACACCTTCTCAGCCATAATCCTAATTCTTTCGCGCATGATGGCAGGCAAGGAGGAATACAGCGGTTTTGCCCATGTGGGCTACCTTACGGCCTTCTACGGCTTTTACCATTTCTCCAGGGCACTGAACGAGAATTACTGGGCGGTCTTCGTGGCAGGAATAACAATCCTGGGGCTCGAAAGCTATCACATCTGGAACTTCTGCAACGAAGCAATCCGCCGCGAGCAGGAGGTTCTCGACACCATCGAGCGGTTCAGAAAATCATGACGCATCCATCCCCCTCTCCCCTGCCCCTCGACAGGAGACATCACCTGAAAACCCTTGACGAATCCCGGCATACTTGTTAGCTTTGTGTCGAGGTTACGCTGTTTTATAATTGCATAAGATCAACTCGCTAGGGGAGTTTCGACTGAGAGTCCGACGCACTGCTTCGGACAACCCTTTGAACCTGATCCGGATAATGCCGGCGTAGGGAAGCGTTCCAACATGGTTTAATCCACAACCACGGGCCGCTTCTGCGGCTTTTTTTGTTTACACGACCCATGCTGCTAACAGAATCGGCACCAATAACTCGGAGACCGCAATGGAAATAATCGTCAATGGCGAAACACGCGCCGCCGCGCCAGTGTCAATCATGGAACTGCTCCGCTCCCTCGACATCGATCCCCGCCGGGTAGCCGTCGAACTGAACCAGGACATCCTGCCCAAGGGGGAATATGAATCCACCATCCTCAACGCCGGAGACCGGATCGAAATCGTCCACTTCGTGGGCGGGGGATAACAAAGGAGATTTAACTATGTCCAACTCGAACGACAAATTAATCATCGCCGGCCGGGAGTTCAGCTCACGCCTCATGGTCGGTACCGGCAAATATGCCAGCAACGAGCAGATGGTAGCGGCCCTGGAAGCCTCGGGGGCAGAGATAATCACCGTTGCGGTGCGGCGGGTGAACATCACCGACCGCTCCAAGGAATCGCTCCTCGACTTCATCGACCCCAAGAAATACACCCTGCTCCCCAACACCGCCGGCTGCTACACGGCCGATGACGCGGTCCGCACCTGCCGCCTCGCCCGGGAAGCCGGGATGAGCGATATGGTGAAGCTGGAAGTCCTCGGCAACGAGAAAACCCTTTACCCTGACAACGAGGAACTCCTCAAGGCGGCCAAAATCCTTGTGAAGGAAGGGTTCACCGTCCTCCCCTACACAAGCGACGACCCCATCATCTGCAAAAAGCTGGAAGATATCGGCTGCGCCGCGGTGATGCCCCTGGGAGCCCCCATCGGGAGCGGCCTCGGCATCCGCAATCCCTACACTATTCGGATCATCATGGAGACCGTGAAGGTGCCGGTCATCGTGGATGCAGGGGTAGGGACCGCTTCCGACGCGGCAATAGCCATGGAGTTGGGCGTTGACGGCGTCCTCATGAACACCGGCATCGCCGGGGCCAAAGACCCAATCGCCATGGCAGAAGCCATGAATCTGGCAGTGCGGGCGGGACGCCTTGCCTACAGGGCGGGACGCATTCCGAAGAAGCTCTACGCCACCGCATCGAGCCCCGTCGAGGGGATGATTGAATAAGGCCGATTTTCGCCTCTACCTCATTACCGACCGCCACCAGGCGCCCGGCGGGGACCTCTTCGCCGCGGTGGAGGCGGCTCTGGCCGGGGGGGTGCGGGCCGTGCAGCTCCGGGAAAAGGATCTCCACCCCAGGGATATTCTGGAACTGGCCCGGGCCATGCGGAAGCTGACCGACCGCTACGGGGCAAAACTCATCATCAACGACCGGGCGGATATTGCCCTGGCAGCAGGCGCCGACGGGGTCCACCTGGGGGAAGCGGGCATCCCCGCCGATGCGGCCCGCCGGATTCTCGGCGGAGATCGGCTCATCGGCGTCTCCTGTCACAGCAGGGAGAGTGCCCTGGCTGCCGCAAAGGCCGGAGCCGATTTCATCACCTTCGGCCCCGTTTACCCCACCCCCTCGAAGGCGGCCTACGGCGCCCCTGTGGGGCTGAAGCTCCTTGCCGAAGCGGTTTCGCTCCTCAGCATCCCCGTCTTCGCCCTCGGCGGGATAAAGCGGGAAAACACGCCCGCTACCATTGCCACGGGAGCCGCCGGCATTGCTCTCATTTCCGCCATCATTGCCGCCGGCAACCCCGAAGAAGAAGCCCGCACTTTTTTGTCGCTCCTGGCACAGGAGAACACACCGAGTAACCGATGTCCGATTCGCCCATAAACCCAGATCTCCGTTTCAACTCCTACGGCACATACCTGCGCCGCCGCTTCAGCTGCCGCGTAAGCAAAGTGAACGTGGACGGCGGCTTCACCTGCCCCAACCGTGATGGTGTCCGGGGAACCGGGGGCTGCATCTACTGTGACAATGCCTCGTTCTCGCCGGGGGGCACCGTCCCCGAAAAACCCATCGAACTCCAGATGGATGAGGGGATGGCCTATCATCGTCACCGTCTGGGGAGCGAAAAATTCATCGTCTACTTCCAGAAATTCACCAACACCTACGCTCCGGTTGAACGGCTCCGGGACCTCTACACCCGCGCGCTGGCCCATCCCGATGTCGTTGGCATCTCAATCGGCACCCGGCCCGACTCCCTGTCGAACCAGGCGCTGGATCTATTGACCAATCTTGCGAAGAGCCACTACGTCTGCATTGAACTGGGTCTCCAGTCCATGGATGATGCAATCCTCCGGCAGATCGGCCGTGGCCACACTCTGGACGAGTACCTCGAAGCGGTTGGACGGATTGAGGGCCGCGGCATCGAACTCTGCACCCACCTGATCTACGGTTTTCCCGGCGAGTCCAGAGAAGGTTTTTTGCGTACCGCCGACCTGATGGCGAAACTGCCCGTCAACTCGATAAAGCTCCACCAGCTTCAAGCGATACGGGGGACGAAACTGGCGGAGCTTTACTACAGCGGAGACTTCATCCCCATCAGCCACCGGGAGTATGTCTCCACCGTCTGCGATTTCCTGGAGTTCCTGCCACCGCGAATCGCCATCCAAAGGCTCTACGGCTCGGCCCCCATCGCCATACGGGTAGCTCCCCACTGGGACCTGAAGAACAACCAGATGTGGTATTCAATCGTCAACGAACTGAAACGCCGCGGCACCTGGCAGGGATTCCGGCTTGCCGGCACCCCGTGCAGGGTCGGAAATTTCTGAATGGAGTGACACCATGACGACAGCCAGAATCGCCAGCTTGGGGCAGGAGTTCCCCATTGGGAAGATCCTCTGCATAGGCCGCAACTACGCGGAGCACATCAAGGAACTGGGGAACGAGACTCCCGAAGCGCCGGTAATCTTCATGAAACCGGCCACGTCGGTGATCGGCGACGGCGGTGCCATTGTTATCCCATCCTACTCGAAGGACTGCCACCACGAAGCGGAGTTGGCGGTACTCATCGGGACCAAGGGGAAGGATATCCCGGCAGAGCGCGCCCTGGAGCACGTGGCGGGCTACGGCGTTGCCATCGACCTGACCCTTCGCGACGTGCAGGCAGAGCTTAAGAAGAAGGGGCTCCCCTGGGACATTGCCAAGGGATTCGACACAGCCTGCCCCCTCTCATCGTTCATCCCCGCGGACCAGGTTGCCGACCCACAGAATCTGAGGATACATCTCACCGTCAATGGGCAGACCCGCCAGGACGGCTCCACTTCTCTCATGATCCACACGGTCCGCGACATTATCTGTTACATGTCGGGGATTTTCACCCTGGAACCGGGCGACGTCATCCTCACCGGCACCCCGGCCGGCGTCAGCGCTATTGTTTCGGGAGATGAACTGGTCGCCGAGATACCTGGTGTTGCCCGTCTCCGGACTAGCGTTAAATGATTTGAATAGGTATATTTATTGCTCTAATCTACGAAACAGACCATACAGGAGGTTGCGCATGGAGAATGAGAAAACGTGTCCCGACTGCCAGGGGAAAATGATCCTCCTTCCCGGCTGAGGGGGCCTCTTCTGGCGGTGCCAGAAGTGCGGAAAAAAAATGCCGTTGTCGGACAATCAGCCGACGGGATGCTGCGAATGAGTGAAAGGGGATGGGCTGCCATCCCCTTTCAGCATTTTCGCGGTTTCATTTTCACTTTGTGACGGTTGTCGTCAGTCTCGGCCGGTGCTAGAATTAAATCCGCTTCCAACCCCATGAACCGGGAGAAACCAATGCCGGCAGACGCCTTCGATGTTATTAAGGGGAGCATTCAGACACTTCTTGGAGGAGCAGAGCTAAGCCTGGTCCCCGGCGAGGCGCCAGGAGAGGACGGCGAACCGCTACTGCGCGAAACAATCACCATCGACGACCTTCCTTATGGCTTCACGGCACGGCGCCACGCCATCCCCTTCACCCGGACGGAAGAAGTCTTCTGCCGCGAGCTCCTGGCCGCCTTTGCCGCCATGTTCACCGGCTTCAAGCAGGAGGGATACGCGGCCCACTTCCGCACGGCGCTTCTCGCTTCGATTATGGATATAGCCGTGGCCCGTTTCCTGCGTGGCGACCATCGAAAAGCCTTCTGGTCTATCCAGCAACTGATCCAGCTCCTGAAGAATCTTTCCTACCAGCGCTACGAGGGAAAGCCGGCCACCACCGGATTTCTCATCCACCGGACCAAACTCCCCGATCTCCGCCGGAGAATACGGTACCAGAAATATGACTGGACCGAACTCAAGCCTCCGCAAGCCATAAATGACGATTTTTTCGCGAATCCCCTCACCTACCGGTTCATCGACGGCCTGAGCTCTCTTTTTGTGGCCAATATCCAGATGCAGGTGGGCGGCATTATCCGGACCAGTGCCACGGCCGAGCGGGAAGAAGTGGACCGCCAGACCCACCAGGGGGCTTTCTCTCTGCTGCGCAGCGCCGGTGCCGGGGCCTTCGCCATAAAGGTAAACGAGTCATCGGAAATCGAAGTCATCATCGGCCCCGACAAGCTTCTGGTGAGGCGGCGGGGGCAGTGGAGAATCTTCGATCCGGACATCATCCGCTCATTTCTGGCCGAAAGCCTCGGGAAAGAGGAGATCGACCACTTGCTGTGGACGGTCTACACCCTGTCCAAAACCCGTCACGGCACCGTCGTCCTGATCCATGAACGGAGCCCGCGGCAACTGGCCACCCTCAGACGTGGCTCAGTGGGGGGCGGCGACCCCCTGAACGCGATCCTGTTCGGAAAAGTGAAGGGGAAGAGTATCAGTACGCTCAAACAGTCGGGTGAGCTACTCCGGCTCCTTTCTTCGGACGGCATGACCGTCTTCAGCAAAAAGGGAAAGCTCATGGAGACCGGTTTCATAATCGACACCTCCCATACGCGGGAGGTCGTGGTGGGCGGGGGGCGCACAACGGCCGCCAGCGCCGCGTCCTACTTCGGGCGGGTCATCAAGGTATCCGAAGACGGCCCCATCGAACTCTACCACGGGGGCAAAAGGGTCTACCGCTTCGGGTAATAAAAGACCTCAACAAGGGTACACCCTTTGCAGTCATACCCCAAATGCCCGCTTGCCACAGGGGGCAGCATCACTTCCTCCGGAGTTCTAAGCCGCATCAAAGGAGAGTAATAATGGCAAAAAACCTGCGCATCGGCTCAAGGCTGATCCGCTTCTCACTCATTGCAGGCATTGTAATTGCCCTTATCGGCAGCATCTGTGCGTACTATTCCAGCGGTTATCTGGCAGATGCACCTCCCGCGGCCCAGAACGTCGCCCGGCTCACCCTCGTGATTTCCCTCGTCAATGCCGTGCTGTTCCTGTTCGTTTTCTGGATGCTCGCTGCCAGAAAAGTGGTAAAGCGTGTCAACAAATTGGCCTACGCCATGGACCGGAGCGCCGAAGGTGACATGACGGTCACAGTGGATAGCGACGCAGATGACGAACTGGGGCTTCTCTCCACCAACTTCAACACCATGCTGCAACGCCTGGCCGCAACCCTTACCAGGGTAAAATCATCGGTGACCGAATTGCGCACGATTGTCGAAACCGTACAGGCGGCGGCCAATAATGGCGTAAACAATGCCAAAATACAGGCAGATGCTGTTCTGGAAACCACCGAAGGGGTTCGGGCCATCGACAGGTCTGTTACCGACGTAGCTCTCTCCGTGGAGCAACTTTCCCGCACGGCCGCAGAGAACTCCTCATCCATCCTGCAAATGTCGGCAAGCATCGAAGATGTTGCCGAGCACGTGGATTCCCTTGCCAGAGCCGTTGAGGAGGTAAGTGCCTCCATTGTTCAGACGGCGGCCGCCGAGAAGGAGATCGGCTCCAATGCCTCCACCCTCATGAACGACGCCATGCGAACCGCGTCGCTGGTGGCCGAGATGGACACATCAATCAAGCAGATCGAAAAAAGCGTCATGGAAACCGCCGCCATATCCGAGGAGGTGATTCGGGATGCGGAGCAGGGGCGCGAGGCCGTGGAAAGCACCATCGCCGGCATCGACGAAATCCGCCGCTCTTCCCGCTACGTGGGTGAAACCGTCGCAACGCTGTCGCAACGGGCGGACCACATCGGCACCATCATCTCCGTCATCAACGACATCGCGGAGCAGACGAAACTCCTCGCCCTGAACGCATCCATCATCGCCGCGCAGGCGGGCGAACACGGCAAGGGCTTTGCGGTAGTGGCCAACGAGATCAAGGAACTTGCCAAGCGGACCACTAATTCCACGGGTGAGATAGGCACCATCATTACGGGTCTGCGGGAAGAGAGCGAACGGGCCGTGGCCGCCATCAAGCATTCTGAACTGCGGATCGCCGAGGGAGAAAAACTGTCGTACCGTTCGGGGGAAGCCCTCAACAAGATTGTCGACGGGGTGAAGATGTCTTCGGGGCAGGTGAGCGACATTGCCCGCACCGCCGTTGAGCAGGCCCAGGCCAGCGAGCACATGAGGGCGGCCGTGGACCGGGTTGCAAGCAAGGTGGAGCAGATCGCCCGGGCCACCGAGGAGCAGGCCCACGGCACCGGGCTTATCATGGATGCCGCCGGCCGCATGAAAAACCTCACTTCACAGGTGCGGCGGACCACCCAGGAGCAGCGCAACGCCGGCACCCTCATCGTCACGTCCAGCGCGGGGATATCGCAGATGATCGTAACGATCCGCCAGGCCTGCCAGATCCAGACCGCAAGCACGGAGAAGATTGTCCAGGCAGTGGATAATCTGAACACCACATCCGAGGGGGGTGTGGAGACTACCCGCATCATGGATGGGACCGTCTCGGGCCTCACGCGCCAGATCGATGAACTGAGCGAGGCCATGAGCGGTTTCCGGGTATAGGGTTTGTATCAGTCGTCGGCCCGGTAGCCGATCCTGACCGCCCCCCAGTGTTTCCCGCCGATTGTTATGGGTGTTGACAGGTCGTTCATGACCTCTCCGGTGTCCCTGAGGTAGGTCTGGAGCAGGAAGCTCTGGGTATGGGTGGCACAGCGGATACCGGTCCGGTCATTGAAGATCCGCTTGGTGCGGTTGTGCTCTTTGTCCTCGGCGGCGTCTCCGGTCAGGGGACGGGCATAGCGCAGGTTATGGGAAGGGCAGTACCCCTTGCGGTCGACACTGATGGCGTAGTACATGCCGCTGTCCCGCGCGAGGATATCCTCCTGGAGCGGCGACACGACGTCATCGAAGAACCGGTCGAAGGGAGTGCGGTATTTCTGGGGGGCAGTATTCGGAATCGGCGTGTAATCGGTGCTGAAAAGGGCCTCCAGGGTAATTTTCCGGTCTGCAATGGCCTTCTCCAGGGCTGCCGTGACCCGCTCCCGCAGCTCTGCGGCGTACCCCTTCACGGTATCGTGATAGCACCCCACGCTGAACTTCCCCACGGTCCCGTAGATGTTTTCGGCCGTTTCCGACAGCTCGCGGAATATGCGGGCCGTCTGCTCCATCTGCCCATTCACCGCCCCCGCCGTGGCCGACACCTGGCCGATCTTCTCCGTAATTTCAATGGTTGTGGCACTCTGCTCCTCGGTAGCCGTGGCAATCTGGCTGATCATCTCCGTCGAGTCGCCTGCCAGCCGCAGAATCCCCTCCAGTTGCTGCCGGGCGTGGCCTGACCTCTCAACCCCCTCCTCAACCCTCGCTTTACCCTCGTCGATGGAAGCCACCACCGCGCCGATCTCTTCCTGAATGCTCTTCACAATAGCGGCAATCTGCCGCGTGGAGGTGGCGGTGCGATTGGAGAGCGTCTTCACCTCGTTGGCAACCACTGCGAATCCCCGCCCCGCGTCACCGGCCCGGGCCGCCTCGATGGCCGCGTTAAGGGCCAGGAGATTGGTCTGATCCGCAATATCCTCGATTATCCCCACAATCTCGCCGATCTGTCCCGACGACACCTCCAGCTTACCCATGGCCTCAAGGGTGCCCAATACGTTGGTCCGGATCTGGTCGATGCTCAGGGAGGTCTCCTCCACGGTCTCCATGCCCACCTTTGCGGCCCGGTCCACGTTGAGGGAAAGCTGAGCCGCCCGCTGGGTGGTGGCAGCCACATCGTTCAGGGTGGCCGACATCTCCTCGGAAGCCACCGCCACCGAGGTGGAAAGATCCTTCTGTTCCGAGGTGGACGCAACAAGCTCTTCAGTTCCCTTTACGGTACGGCAGGCCGATATGGCGATATGCCCCGCCTGACTGTAGAGGGAGGTCACGATCTCCCGCAGCTTGGCAATCAGCATATTGACCCCTTCGGCCAGTTCGCCGAGCTCGTCGCCGGTCCGAACCGGCATCCGGGAAGTAAGGTCGCCTTCCCCATGGGCAATGACCTGGATCCGCTCCGAAAGTTCACGGATGTTGCGGACGATGGTCTGGCGGAAGAAGAAGTAAAGAGACCCGAGCATGATCAGGAAAAAGACAAAACCCGCCGCCGTGAGGGTGAAGGTCAGATTCCGGGCGGCGATATATCCATCCTGAAGCGAAGTGGTGAGAAGAATTGCGCCGGCGTACCGGGCGCCCTTGTCATGGCACGAGGTACAGCGTTCTTCATTGGCCAGCGGGACGGCAAAGCTCAGGACGCGCTTCCCGTCGTCGAGTGTATGACGCAATTCTCTGGCCTGGCCCGAGGCAAGGGCTTCTGCGACAACCGGGTCGACAGGCGCACTCTCGTTCCCCGACGGTTTGCCTTCAGGACTGAACACCTTGAGGTCCAGCACCTGCCCCTTTCCCTTTACCCGCTCCACATAACGGTTTATAACCGCCATCTCCCCTGCCATCATATTCTCGGCGAGTTCCTGGGCAATGAGATTTGCAAGGCCACGCGTGTTAGTTGTCTGGAGCTTCATCAGTGCGGCATATTCCAGCCAGATTGCGGTCACACCGAGGATCGCGAACCCCACGCAGAGCGTCGCGCCGATTATCCCCAGCACTTTAAATTCAAGTCTGTTCTTCAGCATATCATGACACCTCCATTGTATAACCTGGCCGTTACTACCTTATCGGCACCGGGTGTCAACGCTTTAACATTTTTATAAAAATGTTTTATTTGCCGGCAAGCAACAGACTTCACTTAACGGCAAACGGAAAGGACAACAAAAAAAGCCCCGGCAATGCCGGGGCTTCTTCAACGAACAACTAATCAACCGTGGTTCAGTTCCCTTCCTCCAAGGCCGCATGGGCAGCGGCCAGACGGGCGATGGGCACCCGGAAGGGAGAGCAGGAAACGTAGTCGAGACCGATCTTGTGGCAGAAGATGACCGACGACGGGTCGCCGCCGTGCTCCCCGCAGATGCCGAGCTTGATGCCCGGCCGGGTAGCGCGCCCTTTCTCCGTTGCCATTTGCACCAGAACGCCAACCCCGTTCTGGTCAAGGGAAACGAAGGGGTCTTCTTCCAGGAGCCCCGACTCCACATAGAACGGCAGGAACTTGCCGGCATCGTCCCGCGACAGGCCGAAGGTGGTCTGGGTCAGGTCATTGGTGCCGAAGGAGAAGAAATCGGCCTGACGGGCAATCTCGTCGGCGGTGATGGCCGCCCTGGGAAGCTCGATCATGGTGCCGATCAGGTAGTTGATTTTCACGCCATAGGCGGCGATGACCTCGTCACAGACCCGCACGGTGTTCTCCCTCAGGCGAGCCAGCTCGCTCACCACACCCACGAGCGGAATCATGATCTCGGGGACTATGGTGAAGCCCTCGTTCTTGGTCAGTTCGCAGGCGGCTTCCATAATGGCCTGCACCTGCATGTCGTAGATCTCAGGGAAGGTGAGCCCCAGGCGGCACCCGCGATGGCCGAGCATCGGGTTGAACTCGTGCAGATAGTCCACCTTGTTCTTGAGGGTCTGGGCCGTCACCCCCATGGTCTTAGCCAGGGCGTCGATGTCTTTGTCATCCTGGGGAAGGAACTCGTGCAGCGGCGGATCCAGAAGACGGATGGTAACCGGCAGGTCCTTCATCTCGCGGAATATTCCGAGGAAGTCCCCCTTCTGCATGGGAAGTATTTTGGCCAGTGCCCGCTTTCTCCCCTCGACGTCGTCGGAGAGAATCATTTCGCGCACGGCCGCAATCCGGTCCGCCTCGAAGAACATATGCTCGGTACGGCAAAGGCCGATCCCCTCGGCGCCGAATTCGCGGGCCACCCGGGAGTCGTTGGGGGTGTCGGCGTTGGTCCGCACCTTGAGCTTGCGGTAGTTATCGACCCATCCCATGAGGATCCCGAAGTCGCCGGTGAGCTGGGGCGCCACAGTGGGAACTTCGCCGAGGATAACCTCGCCGGTTGAACCGTCAAGGGTAATCGTATCGCCCTTCTTGACCAGCTCACCCTTGGCAGTCATGAACTGGCCGGCGGCATAATCCACCTTGATGTCGCCGCAGCCGGCCACGCAGCACTTGCCCATACCCCGGGCCACAACCGCCGCGTGGGAGGTCATACCGCCCCGGGCAGTGAGAATCCCCTGGGCCGCATGCATGCCGTGGATGTCCTCCGGTGAGGTCTCAACCCGGACCAGGATGACCTTGAGCCCGAGCCGGCCGGCAGCTTCGGCCTCATCGGCGGTGAAGACCACCTCGCCCGATGCGGCGCCCGGCGATGCGGGAAGCCCCTTGGCAATTACATTTTTCTTGGCCTTGGGGTCAAGGGAGGGATGGAGGAGCTGATCCAGCTGTGAGGGAGATACCCGCAGGACCGCAGTCTTCTCGTCAATGAGCCCCTCGTTAACCATATCAACGGCCACCTTGATGGCTGCCTTGGCGGTCCGCTTGCCGTTGCGGGTCTGGAGCATGAAAAGCTTGCCCTTCTCGATGGTGAACTCGATATCCTGCATGTCCTTGTAGTGCTTCTCCAGGATGCCGCGGATGTCCACCAGCTGCTTGTAGCACTCGGGCATCACTTCTTCCATGGCGGGAAGCGTGGTGTCCTTGCTGTTAGAGCGATTGATGGGCTGCGGGGTCCGGATGCCGGCAACCACGTCCTCGCCCTGGGCATTGACCAGGTACTCGCCGTAGAAATAGTTCTCGCCGGTGGAGGGGTCGCGGGTGAAGGCGACGCCGGTGGCGCAATCGTTCCCCATGTTGCCGTAAACCATGGACTGGACGTTGACGGCGGTGCCCCAGTCGGCGGGGATGCCGTTAAGCCGGCGATAGGTAATGGCGCGCTGATTCATCCAGGAGCCGAAGACAGCACCCACGGCGCCCCAGAGTTGATCCTGGGGATTTTCGGGGAACGTGACGCCGAGAACGTCCTTGATTTTTGCCTTGAACTTCCCGACCAGCTCTTTCCAGTCGGCGGCGGTGAGCTCCGTATCGAGCTTGACCCCTTTGGCCTCCTTCTTTTCCTCCAGCAGGTGCTCCAGGGCATCCTTGTCCATCCCCATGACAACGTCGGAGTACATCTGCACGAACCGACGGTAGGCGTCATAGGCGAAGCGCTCGTCGCCGCTCTGGGTGATGATCCCCTGCACCGTCTCGTCGTTGAGGCCCAGGTTGAGAATCGTATCCATCATGCCCGGCATGGAGGCGCGGGCACCGGAGCGAACCGAAACCAGCAGGGGATTCTTCGGATCGCCGAAGGTCCGCCCCATGATGGCCTCCACCTGCTTCAGGTTTTCGGCCACTTCGGCCGCAAGGGACGCCGGATAAGTCTGGTTGTTGGCGTAGTAGTAGGTGCATACCTCGGTGGTGATGGTGAAGCCGGGGGGAACCGGCAGTCCGATTGCTGTCATTTCCGCCAGGTTGGCCCCCTTGCCCCCCAGCAGGTTCTTCATGTCGGCTTTTCCCTCTGCTTTGCCGTTACCGAAGAAATAGACATACTTTTCAGCCATTGCACTCCTCCTCTGTGGTTGTGACGGTTACGCCGTCATTTATTGACAATAAACTATTTTCGGCCGCATTAAATTCGCCTTAAGTGCTACTCAACACCGTTCAGCCGGACTAAAACATAAAAAAAGCCGCCTAGCGTGAGCTAGGCGGCTATCTTGGCGAAGTCGGCCATGGTGCCGAGCATCCTTGCGATCCCTGTCAGGAGCGCGAGGCGGTTGGTCCGCACCCGTTCGTCCTCGGCCATGACCATGACCTTGTCGAAGAAGGTATCGACCGGCCCCCGAAGGGCGGCAATCTCAGTGAGAGCGTCCAGGTAAGCCCTCTCCTCGATCTTCTTGCGCACGGTGGCGGCAACAGCCTGGACAGCCTTGTGAAGCCCGCTCTCGGCGGGGTCCTGGAACAGTTTCGGGTCCACGGGCACGTCCACCCCGTCCTTCACGATGTTACCGACCCGCTTGAAAGCCACGGCAAGGGGCTCGAAATCGGAATGCAGTTTAAAGGCAGCCAGGGCGGCAATCCGGGCCTCGGCATCCACCAGGTCGGAACAACCTGCCGACACGGCCGCCTCGACCGCATCGGCGGCATAACGGTCGGCCATGAGGTTCACGAAACGCCCCCGGAAGAATTCAAGCACGTCCGCCTTGACCTCGGCAGCAGGGCGGGTGAGCTTTGAGGCCAACAGCCCCAGCGCTTTGTCCACCTGCTCCTCAAGGGAGATGCGGTACTCCCTGTCCAGGATGATATTGATGATACCCAGAGCCGAACGGCGCAGGGCGTAGGGATCTGCGGAGCCGGTGGGGATGAGTCCCACGCCGAAACAGCCGCAGATGGTATCAAGCTTGTCAGCGATGGAAACGAAGGCCCCGATGTCCGACGCCGGAAGCTCGCCACCCGCCTGGGTCGGGAGGTAGTGTTCGGCGATGGCTGCTGCCACCTCCGCATCCTCCCCTTCGAGGAGGGCGTACTCGCGCCCCATGATCCCCTGCACCTCGGGGAACTCGCCCACCATGCCGGAGACGAGATCGGCCTTGCAGAGGAACGCGGTCCGGCCGGCCTTATCCTTCACCGCCGGGTTGAGCAGGTCGGCAAGTCCTTCAGCCAGAGCCCGGAAGCGCTCCATCTTCTCGAAGGAAGTACCCAGCTTCTGCTGGTAAACTACGCTTTTCAGCGATTCCACCCTGGTTTCCAGCTTCACCTTCTGGTCTTCCTCGAAGAAGAAGCGGGCATCGGAAAGACGGGCACGGAGCACCCGCTCATTCCCCTTGATGACCACGGAGGGGTCGTCGGTCAGGGTGTTGTTGATGGTGATGAAGGCGGGACGGAGCTTCCCGTCCTCGTCGACGACGGAGAAGTAGCGCTGGTGGTTCCGCATGGAGGTGATGAGGACCTCCCGGGGAACCTTCAGGAACTCGGCGGAGAAGGTGCCGTGAACCGCGCTCGGGTATTCGCAGAGATATGCCACCTCTTCCAGGAGCCCCTGGTCGGGGAGGACGTGACCGCCGGCCAGCTTGGCCACCCGGTGAACCTCCCGGCGGATGATCTCTTTGCGCCGCTCCGGGTCGGGGATAACGAAGTGGCGCTCGCACTCTTCCAGATAGTGGGCGAAGTCCCGCACCGGAAAGGGCTGGTTGGCCATGAAACGGTGCCCGCGGGAGATGGTGCCGCTCTCGATGTTGCCGAAGCTGAAGGGGACCACGACACCGTCGAACAGGGCAACGATCCAGTGGATGGGCCGCGCGAAGCGTACCTCCAGATCACCCCAGCGCATGGACTTGCGGAAGGAGATGTTCGCCAGGAGCCGCGGCAGAATCTCGCCCAGGAGATCCGTCACCGGGCGGCCGCTCTCCTTGCGGACTGCGGCCACATACTCCCCCTTCTCGGTGGTGATCAGGGTAAGGGAAGCAACGTCAACCCCCTGCCCACGGGCAAATCCTTCGGCAGCCTTGGTCGGTTTTCCCTCGGCATTGAATGCCACGTTCTTTGCCGGCCCGAGGGCGGTAATCTCAGCATCGGGCTGCACCGTCGGCAGTCCGCTGACCGCAATCGCCAGGCGGCGCGGCGTGCCGAGCGTGCGGATTTCGCCATAGGCGAGGCGGGCGTGTTCCAGCTCCTTCGCGAGAAGGGCCTCCATCTCGGCCATGGCCTTGGGGATGAATCCCGACGGAATCTCTTCGGTGCCTACTTCAAGGAAAAGCTCCTTGCTCATGCTAGCGGCCTCCTTTCAACAGCGGGAAGCCGAGGCTTTCGCGTAATTTCAGGTACCCTTCGGCGCACAGCCGCGCCACGTTCCTCACCCGGCCGATGTAGGAGGCGCGCTCGGTGACCGAGATGGCCCCCCGCGCATCCAGAAGGTTGAAGGTGTGGGAGCATTTCATAACGTAATCGTAAGCGGGGAGCACGAGCCCCCGCTCCACCAGCCGGACGCATTCCTTCTCGTACATGGTGAAGAGCTGGAGCAGCATCGCCACGTCCGCCTCCTCGAAGTTGTAGGTGGAGAATTCCACCTCGCTCCGATGGTGGATATCGCCGTAGCTGACCCCCTTGACCCATTCCAGGTCGTAGACGTTGTCAACACCCTGGAGGTACATGGCGATCCGCTCACAGCCGTAGGTAATCTCCGAGGCTACGGGCTTCAGATCGATGCCGCCCGCCTGCTGGAAGTACGTGAACTGGGTAATCTCCATCCCGTCGAGCCACACCTCCCAGCCGAGGCCCCAGGCCCCCAGGGTCGGCGACTCCCAGTCGTCCTCCACGAAACGGATGTCGTGCTTCTGGGGGTCGATGCCGAAGGCCCGCAGGGAATCCAGGTAGAGATCCAGGATATTGAGGGGGGACGGCTTCATGATAACCTGGAACTGGTAATAGTGCTGGAGTCGGTTGGGGTTCTCGCCGTAGCGGCCGTCGGTGGGACGGCGGGAAGGCTCGACATAGGCCACGTTCCACGGCTCGGGGCCGATGACGCGGAGGAATGTCGCGGGGTTGAAGGTACCGGCGCCTTTTTCGGTGTCATAGGGCTGCTGAATCACGCACCCTTGCTTGGCCCAGTACCCCTGGAGGGAGAGAATCAGGTCTTGAAACGTCAAAACGGCTCCTCCGTCGGTAAAAATAAAAAATTCTTTACCCGTTATAAACAGTGTTTGACGAAACTTAAAAAGAGTCCAAGTTACGCACAATTAGAGTCGGAAAGATTACATCTTCCGGCTGAGCGTGTCAAGGATTAATCGGGCTCAATCTGTTTGAGAAAGGCAATGGAGTTGAGGGGACGGGTCAGATGGACGGCGATGGCGCTGTCGAGAAGCGCCCCCGCCTCATGCAGGGCAGGGGGCGAAAAGTGCACGGTGCCGAACCGGCCGGTTTCGAGGCATCGCCCGAGAAGCGCCACCGTCTCCGCACCAAGGGGGTTGCCGTGGCGACCGCAACCGGTACAGAGCACCACCCCTCCCCCTCCCGCCCGCCGGGAGGCCTCCGGCGGGAGTTCGACCCCGCACGACGCACACTGGTCAAGCGAGATGCGATACCCGAGAATATTGAGGAAATTCGCCTCGAAAAAACGGCGCTCCGAAGCAGCGGTCTCCCCGGCATCGAGTCGCTCCAGGTATGCGGTCAGGAGCCTGTAGAGCCGGGGGCTCGGCGCCCCATCGGGAAGGTAGCGGTCTGCCAGTTCAACGGCGTAGCCGGCGAGGCCGATGGCGTATAGGTCACCGCGGATTCCGGGATAGAGGGTAACCACGTCGGCCCCCCGCACCGATGAGAGCCCTTCCCTCACAACCATCTCCACGCGAATGCGCGCGAATGACTCCAGCGCCGGGCCGAAACGGCGGGCGCTCCGCTTGGCCCCCTTGGCCACGCCCCGCACCTTCCCGTGTTCCAACGTAAAGAGGGTGACGATGCGGTCGCTCTCGCGAAAATCCATGGAGGCAAGAACTATGGCTTCGGAACGGCTCGTTTCCATGGCCGACAAGGTAGCACCGGACCCCATCCCAGTCAACGGCCGCCAAGACATTGGAAATAAATAATACACTCTCCCCTTGACCCTGACGGCAACGCCATGATAGTTGAAAAGGACTTTCATTTTTAACAAAAAGCAGCGACTGCAACCGGTTTAGCTTCAACACCACCAAACGCACCGCACGGGGAGAGGTGCGTCCATTGCTTGAATTTGATTTTCAATTTCCAGAAAAACCACAGGAGAGGTTCCACTCCCCGGCGGCACTTTCCGGAATTCACAACAACAGGAGGAAACAAACCCATGAAGAAACGCCTCATCATTCCCGCCGCCGCAACGGCACTGCTCACCGCCGCCTCCATGGCCGGAGCCGCCACCGCTGACGAACTGCAGCGCCAGCTCGACGACCTGAGCAGCCAGGTCAGAGCCCTTCAGGCCGAAAAAGCCTCCCAGCCGGCAGCACCGTCCACCGCGCCGGAAGGCTATCTGAGCAAGGTGCTGGACCGGACGCGATTCGGCGGCTACGGGGAACTCGACTACACCATGAAACGGGAAAACGGCAACGGCAAGGGAGGAAATTCTTTTGATCCCCATCGTTTCGTTCTCTACGTGAACTCCGACCTGGCAGACTGGATTACCCTCAACACCGAACTGGAGTGGGAGCATGGCGGGGTTAATGAGGATGTGGACGGGGACGAACTTTCGGGAGAAGTGGTCGTGGAGCAGGCATTCCTCGATTTCAAGATTGTCCCCCCCTTCAACGTAAAGGCAGGAATCATGCTGGTGCCGCTTGGTGCCATCAACCTCTACCATGAGCCGCCCAACTTCAACTCATCCGAAAGGCCGGACCTCGACAAATACCTTATACCTTCCACCTGGCGGGAGATGGGGATCGGGATCCACGGGTCGCTCGGGAGCAGGGCCGATTACCAGCTTCTCGTCATGAACGGCCTTGACGGCGAGGAATTCTCGGCCAAAAACGGCCTGCGCGGCGGCCGGCAGAACCTGAACAAAGACAACAACCGCGGCAAGGCCATAACGGGACGCATTGAACTGCGTCCGGTCACCAATCTTTATACCAACTTCTCGTTCTACACTGCCGACTCAGCGCCGAAAAACGCGGGCAATGCCTATACCACCATACTTGCCTTTGACGGCAAGTACCGTATCAGCGACTTCGAAATCGCCGGAGAGTACGTTCAGGTCATCCAGGACAATCCAGAGCTTCTGGCAAGCGACATAGGCCACCACATGTCGGGCTACTGGGTCGAAGGGGCCTACCACATAATGCCGAAAACCCTTAAGAAGGGGAAACTGGCCGAAGCCGACCTGGTCGCCTTTGCCCGGTACTCCGAACTCGACACCCAGCAGGGGAGCATCGCCGACCCTTCCAGGGCAAGCGGCAAATACGACCGGAACTACACCACCTTCGGCTTCGCTTTCAAGCCGGTTCCCACAGTTGCCATCAAGGCCGACTACCAGATCTACGACGATCACCGCCGTTCAGGGGAAACAGCCCTGGACAACGACAAATTCCAGATCACCCTCGGCTTTGTATTCTAGGAACCACAAACAGGAAAAGGGCGCCCGGTTATCCGGACGCCCTCTCTTTTCCCACCATCCTAGCGCAGCTTGAGCCGCGTCAGCAGAATGCCGGTGTACTTATTGAGGAAATGGTTGCGGTGCAGCCAGCGAAAAGGTGGCGGCTTCCGGGTACCAATCCGCTTCAGTTCGTTCACCGCATTTTCGCCGGCTCCGCGCCTCACCCCCTCGCGCAGGACTTCCACCGCCTCAAGCCGCATACCCGCCAGATAATAGATTCTTCCCAGATTCTCGTACAGGCGTGGGTTGTCCGGTTCGCGGGCAATGGCGCTACGGGCAAGGGATATGGAGTCGCTGAACTTGCCACGGGTCTTTGCCTGACAGAGGGCAAGATAGGAGAAGGCTTCCGGATTTGCACCCACCCGAGCCACATGTTCAAAACAGGAGCGCGCCATATAGACATTACCGTTGTCCAGCGCCTCGACCCCCCGCTCAAACCACTCGTCGTCATGTAATGCCTGCATGGTGCGCCTCGCTAACCCCCTTAGGAACTGCCGTCCATCTGACCAATCTATTTTCAAGATTCGAGCCAGTTATATAACGGCATCGCGAAGCGATGTAAGGGACTACAATTAATCAAAAATCCTCAACAAACAAAGATAAAAAAAATGTCACCATAACAAATTTCGACAATCATGCAGTCATTTAGCAGAAATAATATTTACAGCTTACGTCACCACCAGGACCCCTGCCCCCCGGATCGCTCCACGGCGCAGATCGCCCAGGGCTTCGTTGGCAGCCTCAAGCGGATAGGATTGAACTTCAGTCCGCACCGGCACCCGCGGCGCCAGGGCAAGGAACTCCTCGCCGTCCCGGCGCGTGAGGTTGGCAACGGACCTGATGCTCCGTTCCCCCCAGAGAATATCGTAGGGAAACCGCGGGATGTCGCTCATGTGGATGCCGCCACAGACGACGACGCCCCCCTTCCCCACCGCCCGCAGCGCGGCCGGCACCAGCTCGCCCGCCGGGGCGAATATGATGGCGGCATCCAGCTCCTCGGGAGGACGCTCCGACGAACTCCCCGCCCAAACCGCTCCCATCTCCCGGGCGAATGCCTGTCCTTCATCGTCGCCGGGCCGGGTAAATCCAAAAACCTTGCGCCCCTGGAAACGGGCCACCTGGGTTACAATATGCGCCGCTGCGCCGAAGCCGTAGACCCCGAGGCGCTCCGCGTCCCCCGCCATGACCAGGGAGCGGTAGCCGATGAGCCCGGCGCAGAGGAGCGGCGCCGCCTGCAGGTCCGGATACCCTTCGGGGATCGGGAAGCAGAAGCGGGCATCGGCCACCGTGTACTCGGCGAAACCGCCGTTTCGCTGGTAGCCGGTGAACAGGGCGCGGTCGCACAGGTTCTCCCGCCCGGAAGCGCAGTGGCGGCAGGTGCCGCAGGTGGCCCCGAGCCACGGCACCCCCACCCTGGTTCCCTCCGCGAAGCGATCGACGCCGGCACCCACGCGCACCACGCTCCCCACTATCTGGTGGCCGGGGATGAGGGGGAGCTTCGGCTCCGCCAGCTCGCCGTCCACGATGTGGAGGTCGGTGCGGCAGATGCCGCAGGCGTGGACTTTGAGGAGCACTTCGCCGGCACCCGGTTCCGGCACCGGCACATCGGCAAGGCGAAGGGGCATCCCCGCCCCGTCGAAAATCATCGCGCGCATGTCACACCTCCGCGAACCGTTTCAGCTCCCGCCGCAGCCGCGGCTCGCCGTCGAAAACGATCCCCCGTACCCCCCGGCTCTCGCCCCGGACAACGTTTGCAAGCATGTCATCCACAAAGATCGCCTCGTGGGGGTCGATGCCCAGCTCCCGCACCACATCGTCGAAGAGGGTCGGATCGCGCTTTCCCTTGCCGAGGCGATAGCTGTTGAATACCCGGTCGAACTCCCGGAAGAAACCGTCGCGCCGGTCAAGCCATTCCAGCCAGTCGGTCTGGTCGCTGACGATGGCGGTGATGTACCCTTTCGCACGGAGTGCCCGGACAATCTCCAGCATCCCGGGGCGCAGGACGAAGCGGTCCAGGATGACTGATGTCAGCTCCCGGTCGCTGCCCCGCAAGCCGGTCCGTTCCCGCACCATGCGCCAAAACGCGCTCTCGCTCCCGGTTCCCAGGACATAGCCGCTCTCATAAACCGCCTCCATGCCGGCACCGTGAAGCGCGATCGGGTCCAGCCCCTGGCGCCGGGCGAGGTCGAAAAGCCCCTCCCGGAATCCTTCCTCGGCCAGCACCCCGCCATAGTCGAAGAGGACCGCTTTCACCCCCTTCGCCGGCTCCCCGAGCCGCACCCGAAAGAGGGTCTGCCACCTCCGGGCGTCGCTCCAGCCGGTCACCGGGTCGGGAGCGACGATCTTCAGCTCGTCAAAGCGCATCTCCTGCCTGTCCAGGGAAACGGTGCGCGCCGCCATCTCCTTTGCCGCCTGCGGCATGTCGGCATAGAGCAGCGAGAGGTGCGGCATGAGCACGTACCCAGAACCGGCGGCCACCGCCCCCGTCACCAGCTCATGTATCCGGCTCAAGGCGGGCTCATCCCCAAAGGCAACAAAAAGGGACCGGAAGTACTCCTCCGTCACACCGAGCCCCGTCACCCGCAGGGTGATGGGACCGGCTCCGGCCGCCGCCTCGGCAAGGGCCCGGCGCACCGGCTCCAGTTCGGCGTCCGTATCGTAGCTCCCGCCATAGACGGTGACGTGGGGTTCGAAGCCGGGCGCGTCATAGCGGGCGGCAAGCTCACGGATCACCCCTTCGGCCCAACTGCGGTCATCCGTAGCCGGGACCAGAAACACGGAAAAGCGGCGGCCGGTCATGGTGTCAGCTCCCTCTGGCGCTCAAAGGTGACAAACTCGTGGAACGGCTCGCCCGCACCGGAAATCCGCTCCGTTTCCCGAAAGTCCCCGGGAATCTCCGGGAAAACCGTATCCCCTTCGTAGTCGCAATGGATAACCGTGAGAAGGATGCGACCGGCAAGCGGCAAAGCCTCCCGGTAAACCTCGCCGCCGCCGCAGATGAACACCTCGCGGACGGCACCGGCCAGCTCCAGGGCCTCGTCAAGGGTGCGGGCGACGGTCACCCCCTCGGGGGCATACCGCTTCCGGCGGGTGAGGACGATATTCTGCCGCCCCGGAAGCGGACGGCCGAGGGACTCGAAGGTCTTCCGCCCCATGATGACCGGGTGACCCATGGTTATCGCCCTGAACCGGGCAAGATCGTCGGAGAGGTGCCACGGCATGGCGCCGTCCTTTCCGATCACGCGGTTCTCGGCCATGGCGGCGATGATGGTGACGGTCATGGCCCGGCTACGCGGCATCATCATACTCCAGCACCTCGCTCGTGCTGATGCTCCGCTTCTCGGTGAGGTAACCGTACCACTTGTAGAGCATGTCGATCAGGGTCACCACCGCCAGGACGGCCATCACCGCCACCAGCCCGGCGTTCATCCTGAAGGTCAGGGCTTCCGATGCCCCAGGCGCCGTGGCGGCCTTACCGAGGAAAATACCCACGAGATCCCACGCGGCAGCAAACGTCGTCACGTACATGAACCCCATGGGGATCACGGTGGTCCAGGCATAGCGAACCTTGCCCGACTTGATGAGGATCGTAGTGCCTACCCCAAGGGCAATGGCCGCCAGAAGCTGATTGGAGACCCCGAACATGGGCCAGATGGTGGCGACATTACCGGACCAGATGAGGTACGACCATGCGGCCACCACGACAGCGCTCGTGAAAATGATGCCGGGAAGCCAGCGCTGCCGCCCCAGGGGCGCGTAGACCCGGCTCCCCAGCTCCTGGAGGAGAAAGCGGGCCACCCTGGTGCCGGTGTCGACGGTGGTGAGGATGAAGAGGGCCTCGAACATGAGGGCGAAGTTGTACCAGTAGGGCATGAGCCCCTTCATGCCGGGGAGCGACGACAGGATTGAGGCCATCCCCACGGCCAGGGAAACGGCGCCGCCGGGACGGCCGACCACGTTGGTCCCCACCATGGTCGACAACTCCCGCACCCGGTCGACGGGGAATCCCAGGGCTGCGATGGCGTCGAAGGAAAGCTTAGTGTTGATGGCGAAGTAGTCGCCGGGGATGAGGATGGTGGCTGCCACCAGCGCCATGACCGACACGAACCCCTCGGCCAGCATGGCCCCATAGCCGATCATCGGAATCTCACGTTCGCTCATGATCATCTTCGGCGTGGTCCCCGATGAAATGAGGGAGTGGAACCCCGAAACCGCGCCGCAGGCGATGGTGATGAACATGAAGGGGAAGAGCTTGCCGGGAATCACCGGCCCGCCGCCGGCAATGAACGAAGTCACGGCCGGCATCTGGATGGTGGGGGCCATGAAGATGACGCCGATGGCCAGGAGGCTCACGGTGCCGATCTTCATGTAGGTGGAGATGTAGTCCCTGGGACAGAGGAGCATCCAGACCGGGAGAATGGAAGCGATGAGGCCGTAGGCCGCCATGGCAAGGGTAAGCCCCCCCTTCCCGAGACTGAAATAGGGCTCAAGGGGAGAGCCGGGGATGAAGTGGCCGCTGAACACCGCCAGCAGGAGAAGCACGAAGCCGATGGCGCTCACCTCCCCCACCCGGCCGGGGCGGAGCTTGTAGAGGTAAAGCCCCATGAAGAGGGCTATGGGGATGGTGAGGAAGATGGTAAACGTTCCCCAGGGGCTATTGGCCAGGGAGTTCACCACCGCAAGCCCCAGCCCCGCCAGGGCCACGATCAGGATGAAGATGATGGCCAGCGACGCCGCCAGCCCCCCCACCGGCCCGATCTCGTCCTTGGCGATCCGGGCCAGGGACCGGCCGTTGCGCCGCACCGACGCCGCCAGGATCACCATATCGTGCACCGCCCCCACCACCACGGCCCCAATGAGAATCCAGAGGAATCCCGGCAGGTAGCCGAACTGGGCCGCCAGCATCGGGCCGATGAGGGGGCCGGCTCCGGCGATGGCCGCGAAGTGGTGGCCGAAGAGTACCCAACGGTTGGTGGGATGGTAGTCCATGCCGTCGGCCAGGCGCCGGGCCGGCGTTTTCAAGTGGGAATCGAGGGAGAGGACCTTCGCCGCCAGGAAGGCGCCGTAGAAACGGTAGGCAACCAGGTAGAAACAGGCGGCGGCAGTCACGAGCCAGAGGGCGTTCACCTTCTCCCCCGGATTCACTAGCCCCGCCACCACAGCCAGAGAAATCGCCGCAACCACCGAAACCAGCAACCAGACAAACTTTCCGAACACCGTCCGCCTCCTTTCCTGCAGAGCGTCTCAGTGAGACACATCTAACAGTGCCGGAAGCTACGGGAAAAATCAAGCCTGCTCAGGAGGCTATTGCGATGCTTGTCTCAACAACCGGAGACAAGACCATCGCGTCCTGATTCATGTCAGATTTGGCTTGGTCGATTGAGCGTAACCGCAGGCGTAGCAGCGCTACGTCGAGGATTGCGCGATTGAGGGCGAGGCGAAGATGGCATGAAGACGGGCGCGAGCCTATCCTAACCGGATTAGCAGCGCCCCGGCCAGAATCACCAGCGCCGCGCCGAGCCTGATGCGGCCGCACGACTCCCCCAGGAAGAGGATGCCGATGAGCACCCCCATGAAGATGCTCACCTGGCGGACCGGCACCGCATAGCTCATGGGGGAGAGGTTCAGGCCGTAGCGGAAGGTGAGGAACGATGCCATCATGATCGGTCCGCTCATGAGTATGAGCCGCCAGTGCTCCCGCAACTCCGCCACGATGAGGGTACGATAGCAGGTGCGCAGCAGATTGACCGACATGAGCCCCAGCATGATGAGCACGAGAAAATAGGTGAAGTAGAGGGGTGAGTAGTGCCGCACCCCCACCTTCTCGGCAATGGAGCCGAGGGAATAGATGAACCCCGCCGCCAGGGCATTTTGCACCGTTGAGGAGCCGAGGTTGCGGAAGGGACGGAGGAATTCGTCCAGGGAGATGCGCTCCATCTGCACCGAGAACGCCCCCAGGATCACCAGCAGGATGCCGGCAACACCCGGCATCGACAGCCGCTCCCCCAGGATGCTCATCCCCCAGACGGGAACGTAGACCATGGAAGTCTGGGAGAGGGGGTAAACCACCGACAGGTCGCCCCCCCGGTAGGCGCGGCCGTTGAGGAGGTGGTAGAGGACGAAGCAGATCGCCCCCGCCGTCACCAGCATAAGGGTCGAAGGGTCGGGCCACCGGAACCGCTCTGGCAGAAACGGTATCGTGAGGGTAAAAAGGGCGCTGGAGGCCACGAACATCCACCAGATGAAGACGGTCTTGTGCCGGCTCCGCTTCACCAGCAGGTTCCAGAGGGCATGCATCACGGCGGATATGACGATGAGGGTAAAGGCGAGAGTGCTCACCGGGGGAGTATAGCGAAACTAAAATTTTAGCGATACTAAAAAATTCATCCGCTGAGTCCGAATCAGCATCGAGGAATCTTGATGCCACCAGCCCCCCACTGGCGGGAGCCTGGCTGAACTTTTCCATAGTTGCTTGTGCAACAGCCCCTGGTCGGTTATGGTTCAGAAGAAACAGAGACTCTTCCCATCATCGCGGAGAGCGGCACAACCATCGACTTACAGGAGGCATCATTCATGATTCCCGAAAAACTGCAGGAAATTCTGAAACAGGACGGCATCGTCGCCATCGCAACGCTGGGGCAGGACGGGCCGCACATGGTCAACACCTGGAACAGTTACGTCCGGATATCCGCCGATGGTCGGTTGCTGATTCCAGCCGGCTACATGCACCGGACCGAGACGAACATCGCCTTTAACCCCGAAGTCCTGATCACGTTGGGAAGCAGTAAAGTTCAGGGGTTGCATGGCCCCGGCGCCGGTTTTCTGATCAAAGGCAAGGCCGCGTTCATAACGTCCGGCCCCGATTATGATCTGCTGAAGTCAAAGTTCGACTGGCTGCGCGCCACCCTGGCCGTTACCCCCGATTCCGTGACCCAGACATGGTAGCGGGCAAATAGACTGCACATCCAGGCGTCCCGGCAGCAAAACCGGCACAGGGCACGAAGCTCCGGGACGGCTGACGCCATCGGGCAACCGCCTCCCCTGGCGATTTCACGTGTGGCAGGGGTCGTGAATCACCGGTTGCCGATACGCAGATTGGCCGTGGCGAGGAAGATTTCGCGCAGGAACCAGAGAAGTCCCATAACCATAAGGAACATTGCCATGATGAAGAGCATGGCGACCGGTATGGCGAAATTGAAATGGACAAACGAGCCCAGGAAGAGAACGGCGATTACGCTGCAGATCAACAGCGCCGTCATGGTACAGCAGGTAATGGCCAGGTTGATGAGCTTGGCGCGGCGGGAGAGGATACCGAGATGCGCCGTAATGCCGGCCACGTCTTCCGGCGCCGCATTCTCCAGCCTCCCCTCCAGGAGCCTGGCCCGGTCAATGACCCGTCCCAGGCGGTTCGTCATCACCCCCAGAATGGCACCTATGGCGGTAAGCAAAAAAACAGGGGCAACCGCCAGGTGAATGGCGTTGGAAACATTGCTTATGTCGTACAGTTCACGCATTAATTTCTCTCCGCCATGTATGTAGTTTTTTCCCGGCGACCGCATCAGCGCGGCACGCCTGCCCCGGCACTCAGCCGTTCTTCCCCGAAAACGAGCCGACCCACGACGCCGTGGTCATCACCGTGGCGAACATGAGCTGCTGGGTCACCAGCACCGCCCGATGCAACTCCTCGGCGGTAACGGAGCCGGCGTTGTTTGAAAACGCCAGCGTCCCCGTGGCATCGGAGAGGAACTCCACGGCAAAACCCCGGTGAAACGCCTCGCGGGAGGTGGTGTCGCAGCACATCTGGGTCATGTAGCCGCCGATGACCACGGTGCCTATCCCCCGCTCCCGGAGCCAGGACTCCAGGCCCGTGTTCGTGAAGCTCCCCGGCAACTGTTTCTCCAACAGCAGGTCATGGGGACGCCGGGCCACCTCGGGGTGAAGATCCCAGGCCGGAGTTCCCGGCTGAAAGCTCCCCGCACCGGGGCGGGACGAAGAATGACGGACGACCACCACCGGAATGCCGTTCGCCTTAGCGGCATCCATAGCCACGAGGATATTAACGAAACTCCCCGCAGGATGGGTCACCTGCAACGCGCCGGTGAAGTATTCATTTTGCACGTCGATGACCAGCAATGCCTTTTTCATGGTCCTTCGTCCTTTCCACTACGTATCGCCTATAACTCTACCGAATACCTCAAGCTGGTGCCAGTCGATTAGTTCCACAACGGCACTTGGGTACAAACGCAGAAAAGGGGACAGGCTACTTTTACCTCATCTGGCGCCCGTTACCACGGTTGATAAGGTGGTAAATTTCTCTGCCAGCATGTACTCGCGCGATTCTAGGCATCACACTACCTCAAAAAGTAGCCTGTCCCCTTTTTTTGAATTCCTCACGGCTTCCGCGCCACCACCTGCACCACGGCGCCGCGGCCCGTGTGGAGCCGCCCCTCCACCACGTCACGCTCGATCTCCCGCCCCTCCACAAACTCTAGTCCGGCAAGCTCTTCCCGCAGACCGGCCAGGGTCATCATCATATCCTCCGACGGCGGACCGCCGGTCCGAAGCGCCAGTTGTGCCGGGGTGTACGCCTCCAGGATGAGGACGCCGCCGGGGCGGAGCCCCTCGACCACTTTTCGATGGAGAGCCCGGCGCACCGGGAGAGGCACATGGCAGAAGATGGAGACAATGGCGTCCCACCGGCCCGGTTCGATGGCGTACCCGGCCAGGTCGGCGGTCACCGTTTCGATCCGCACGCCGCTATCCTCGGCCAGCCGCGCCGCTTTGGCCAGCCCCACGGCAGATGAATCCACGGCCACCACGCGGTGCCCCTGCTTCGCCAGAAAGACGGCATTCCGCCCCTCCCCTTCCGCCAGGCAAAGGACATCCCCCGGCGGAATCAAACCGCTCTTCCCGGCGAGGAAGGCATTGGGCTCCCGCCCGTAGGCGAAATCGGCCGTATCGTATCGTTCATCCCATGGTGTTCTTTGGCTGGTCATTGCTGCTCCTTTACAATTCAATTCCAATCAATTACTGTCGCCGGTGCCGCCGGCAGCATCTACCGCAGCATACGGAGGAGTGAAACATGTGGCAAGTGCTTATGGATGAAGTGAGGGACCAGCAGGCGCTGTTCGACGTTGCCGTCAAGGACTGGCTTGCCGGCTATGCCATGCAGAAGGGGACGATTCATTGCGGAAAGGGGTGCCATGCCTGCTGCAGCCTGGCGGTGAACTGCACCTTCACCGAGTCCCTCGCCGTTTCAGGTGCCCTTACCGATCGCCATGCCGCCGCCCTTGCACGCCACGTTGCGGATATCCGGGCCGCAGCCTTCGCCGCCCCCGATTTCCCGGCGTTTCTCCGGGCGCGCCGCGCCCTGGGGGGCTGCCCCTTTCTCGACGGCGATGGGGCCTGCGGCGTCTACGACCGGCGCCCCTTCTCCTGCCGCTCCCTCCTTTCCACCAAAGAGAGCCGCTGGTGCGGCGCCGACTTCTCGACCCTGTCGCGGGAGGAAAAGCAGGGGTTCGTGGAGAGCCTCGACCAGAGCGTTGTGGCGTTTCCCATGCACTACGTGAAAGCGACCCAGGACCTGGGCCAGGACTTCGAGAACTGTGCCGCCGGCCGCATGGCGGAGACCTTCGGCTTCAGCCTCTACGGGAACCTGCCGGCCCTGGTCTTTCTGGAGCGGGAGCACCGACTGAGCGAGGCCGCCGCCGGGGGAGTTGCTGCAGTGCGCGACCAGGTGGAGCGGGCCGGCTTTAACCACCCCTTCCTTGTTTCCTTTTCACCCTGACCCCCTCTGAACCTGTTGCCGGATCTCCCCGTAGCGGCAGCAGGAGGTCACGTGGTCGTTCACCATCCCAACGGCCTGCATGAACGCGTAGCAGATTGTGGACCCCACGAAATTGAATCCCCGCCGTTTCAAATCCTTGCCCATGGCATCGGACTGCTCCGTCCGGGCCGGCACCTCGGCCAGGGTGCGCCAGGCGTTCTGCCGGGGGCGGTGGTCCACGAAGCCCCAAAGGTACGCATCCAGCGTTCCGAACTCCTCCCGGATTTTCAGGACTCCCCGCGCGTTTTTTATGGCCGACTCGATCTTCAGGCGATTCCGCACAATTCCCCCATCGGCCATCAGGCGCTGCACCTCCGGCTCGGACCAGGCGGCGACCGTTTCCACATCGAAATTAGCGAAGGCCCGGCGGTACGCCTCGCGCTTGCGGAGGATCGTCAGCCACGAAAGCCCCGCCTGGGCACCTTCAAGGACCAGCATCTCGAAAAGGTGCCGGTCGTCGTGCACCGGAACACCCCACTCTTCATCATGGTATGCGATGTAGAGGGGATCGGTGCCGCACCAGCCGCATCTGATGGTCATATCACCTCCCGGCGCCACGGGGCGGCTTCATTGCGTGCGCCAGGGGGAGGGTCAGGGTTTCTCCCACCTGAAGAACCTTCACGGTGGTGCCGAGGCTGGCCTTTTTCGTCTCCTCGGCGAACTCGCCGGGGGTGCCGGTCAGTACCGGGAAGGTGCCGTAGTGCATCGGCACGGCAACCCGGGCGCCCGTCAGCTTCACCGCCTGGGCCGCCCGCTTCGGCCCCATGGTGAACTTGTCGCCGATACAGACCAGCATCAGGTCGATGGGGCCGAAATCCTTCACCAGCGCCATGTCGCCGAACAGGTCCGTATCGCCGGTATGGTAGATGGTCGGGCCGTTCTTGACCGAGATGACGAAGCCCCCCGGCTGCCCCCCATACTGGAGGCTCTTGACCGGCACCGCCGAGCCCTCGACCGCTTCGAGGCCCGAACCGTGCACGGCCGGAACGAACGCCACCTTCACCTCGCCGTCAAGGAGCGCAATCTGTCCGCCGAAATGGCCCGTGGTGGCAAAACCGAACTGCTTCTCCGGAAAACCGCCATACTGGACCATGGCCTTGCCCAGATCAAAGGTGGCCACCAGTTGGGCGCCGGTCTTCCTGGCTATTTCCACCGCATTGCCGATATGGTCGCCATGGCCATGGGTGAGAAGAATCAGGTCCGCCTTGTCGATGGCCGCAAGGGTTTCCGCCCCCTTGGGGTTCAAGGGGTTGGCGATCCAGGGGTCGATGAAGAGAATCCTGCCGCCGGGGGTAACGATTTTGTAGGCCGATTGGCCAAGCCAGGTGACCTGGGTCAGCGGCGCGGCCAGGGCGAGAACCGGGAGAAGGGTACAGAGAGCGGCGGCAAATATGGTGCGGAAAAGACGGCGCGGGTTCATGCGGTTTCTCCTCTATGGTATTGGCTTTGTTGGTTGCGTGAACCGGTGACCTACCCAAATGGAACATTTCTGCAGATAAAGAGAATCAAGCCCTTCCACCCAAGCCACCCGCCGGGAAAGATCAGGCACTCCGGACTTTAGCAAGGGCATCACTGGTTAGCAACATCCAATCTCAAACGCTTCACCGCCGCAAAACATTCAACCGCCTGCCACCATCGAGCACAATCCCCTCCGGTGTCTTATGCCGCGCCAGAAACTCCCGCACCTCCCGCCGGTACGCCTCCGGTTTCTCCCCGAAGCCGGGGAGCTTCGCGGCGATGAAGTCATCCCCATCGGCAAAGAGGAACTGCACCCTGAACAATACCGTTTCTCCTACGGTCCAGCCATCAAGCCGGTTCATTCCCCGGATGGCGGCATCCCGACCAGGGCGTTCGTCGCCGCTGCCGGCGCCGAAGCGTTCCTTGATCTCCATGAAAGAGCCGCCGTCGCCCGGTTCCACCACGACGATGATACCACCTTCTCGCAGAAGGCCGGCGACGGTGCGGAGGCTTTCGTCCATATGGGCAAGGGGGACATGGTGAAGGGAGAGGGTATAGATGACAACATCGAAGGAAGCGGGGGGGAAGTCGAGGACGCCGTCGGGCATGGGGAGAAATGTAACGTTGGGGGCGGGTACGGCTGTCCGGGCCTTTGCCAGGGCAGCTTCGTCGGGATCCACGGCCACCACCCGGCGGGCGTGGCAGGCCAGGTCGCGGGTGATGCGGCCGGTGCCGCACCCCACTTCGAGAAGCTCTTTGCCCGTCAGGTCGCAGTGGGCGGTGATGGCGCGGATGTACTCGTCGGTGGGGTCCTGGATCATGGCGCCCTCCGTGCTACTTGACCACCCGCACCGTAACCACCTCGGCTTCAGGGGCGGTGCGGAACCAGGCATAGACCCCCTCGACCTCCTTCTCCAGCCGCTGCCGCTCCGGCGAACCTGCGGGAAGGGCGCGGGCCTTCTTGGAGAGGTCGCGGGTCGGCTTTGCCTTTTCCTCGGCCACTTTAGTCAGGCGGGCCTCCACCTGGCGGCCGTTCTTCTCGGCGGTGAGGAGAAGCCGGTGCTCGTTTTTGTCCACCACCTCCAGGGCCTTGTTGCCGAGGGTGGTTCCCGCGGCCACCTGGATGCCGTCCACGGGGCAGGAGTGGTCGAAATACCGGGCCTTCAGCTTCCCTTCGCCCCCGACCGTCTTCAGGGCTGACTTGGCCGCGAGCCCCAGCCGCGCTCCCATGAGGGAGCCGGCGCAGGTGTGGCCGTGAAAGCGCTCCAGAAAGTCGAAAAATTCGGGGTCAGGCGCGACGCCTCCCGGCCGGGGAGTGGCGCCTGCCCAGCCGGTGGCGAGCGTCACCAGCAGCAGGGGAGTAAGACCTCGTCGGGTGACACTGCGTACAAGGTGGAAAATGTTACGTTTTTTCATGGCAATCGCTCCTTCCAGAGGACTAATGGGAACATCATATCGGTCACCGGGGCTGAAATTCAGCTAAATTCCCCGGACCATTTCCGGGCCTTGCTCCTAGTGGCTATGGCGATGGTGGATGTCGATGCGCCTCCCCGTAAAGTAAAAACACCCCGGAGACCATTACCAGCGCCGCGAGCCAGTATTCTCCCGGCGGCCGCTCCCCCAGCAGGATAACGGAAAGCACCGCGCCGATGAACGGCCCCGTCGCAAACCAGGTGCTGGTCCGGGCCGAGCCGATCTCCCTCAGGGCATGAATGAAGAGCACCAGGCTGGCGCCATAGCTCAATGCTCCGATGACCAGCACCCCGGTAATCTGGAACACCGTAACCTGGCCGGGAAAGAGCGCCAGGGACAGCAACACGTTGAACAAGCCGGCACTCCACCCCTTGAGGCTTGCGGGGTTTCCGGGAAGAATCAGGAAGTCGGGTCCCCGAGCGTCAGCCCCCGTATGAAGTTGCGGAGGAACTGGTCTCCGCAGGGCTTGTAATTCCGGTGCCCTTTGGCGCGAAACATCGCCGACAATTCCGACTTCGAGATCTGGACGCCGACCCTTGCCAGGAGCGCCAGCATCGCCTCCTCATTCAGCTCCAGCGCTATCCTGAGTTTCCTCAGGATCAGATTGTTGTTCAATTCCCCTGCCGCCTCCCTGACCCCATCGGGCTTTTGCTCCCGCGGCCCTCTCCGGGAAATGATCAAGCCATCCAGGAATGCCCCCATCACACGGTCATCGCAGGCCGCAAAGCCGGGTTCTCCTTCCTTTTTCAGCAGCTTCAGCACATCGACGGGTTTGATGTCGTGTCCGCCCGACGCGCATAACGCGGCAATGGTTTCGCCATTCAGGTTCAGCGCGTAGCGGAGCCGGCGGAGCAGATCGTTATTGGTCATGGTTTGTCCTTTGCGGGAGCCCCGACAGGCGCGGCTTCCGGCCCTTCGATGCTTCCGACCAGGCGGGTAAAATAATCAGGGATGCGGGTTTCAAAGGTCAGCCGTCTGCCGCTGACCGGGTGGGTGAATGAGAGCGATCGGGCATGCAGCGCCAGGTTGCCATGGGCCTCGTTGCCCCTGCCGTATTTTCTGTCCCCCACGACGGGATGGCCCTTTTCCGACAGGTGTACCCGTATCTGGTGTTTGCGTCCGGTAAGCAGGTGAATCTCCAGCAGGCTGAACCCTTTGGCCTCCTTGATGACTGCGTACTCCGTATGGGACAACTTACCCAGCGCCGGGTCGGGGGTTGAATAGACATTATAGGCACTGTTCTCGGCCAGGTAACTGCTGATCGTCCCTGCCTTCACGGCAAACCTGCCATGCACGACCGTCAGGTAGTGCTTGTCGGTATCCTGCCAGTGTTCCTGCAGATACATCTTGGCGGCTTCGCTCTTGGCGAGGATCAGGATGCCGGAAGTATCCCGGTCCAGGCGATGGACGATGTAGACCCGGTTTCGGGAACGGGGATCGCCCTTGCGTACGTATTCATTGAGAATGGTATGAACCGTTCGCGATTTGTCCCGGTCCGTCCCTATGGTCAGGAGACCGCACGGCTTTTCCACCACGATGACATCCCTGTCCTCGTAAAGGACCGTAAGCCCTTTGGGCTGATGTTTGGTTGGCGTGCGTTTGGCAACAGGCATGGCAGACAAAAACCCCTTGTGATTTATAATCCCCGCCGGTGCGCTCGGCGCCAGGCTCCACCACGACGACGGCGCCCCCTTTCCGCAGGAGTCCGGCGGCGCGAGAATAACGGCTCAAGGGTGACCGGCGCGGAGATTGTTTGCCGCGTCCGAGTCTACCCGTTCGTTAGGTGCAGCATCATTCAGCGATACCCTTACCTTCGTGGGCTTCTTACTCCCCGAATGGTAGACTCCACAATAAAAACGTCCACTCGTCATCATCTTCTCTAACTCTTCATTTTGCAGTAACGCACCGGTCCACCTTGACCCTGATGATAATAAGAAAGGCAACTGCTGGGCAAATGCCGGTGTTGGCACAATGAATTGGGTTTCTGGTTTCTTACGGAAAAACCAACCCCAATATGAGGTGTAATAAACACCGAAGAGGTGAGTTATAGTAGTGCTTCTATCCCCGAAGTTTGATACTTCAACGAAAACATATGTTTTATTGTCATCAAGGCCTCGAAGTGAGTCATAATATTGCATATTAGCTGATGCTGATACATGCAATCTGGCACCAGACGTTTTCCATTTATAGATATCCCAGATAAATACAAGGGAGGCGACTACCGCACCCCACCAAGCTGCTGCATCTGTTGCGTTCATTGGTTTGTCCCGATAAATATCATTTTGTTAGTTCTTTTGGTTAGAATTTCCAGTTTCAAATGTCAGTCTGCAATAATATGCGCACCCCTGAACAAACAATCTTTCATATATTGTTGGTGGCCGGCCAAACTTGTAGCAGCGACGAACTGCAAAATCTATCGATCGTCTCAACCATGTTCCACTAGTTATGAGCTTCTGTGCTCGCTTGCCGTCATTACGGCAGTGGTCTACCCAGTTAGGAAACCGTGTTAACACCCTAAGTCCTTCGTCAAGCCCCCACAGAGGGTAACGCAATTGATGGCGAACCGAAGACAAATCTCCCTTAGCTTTCGCGGCTTTTTTACGCCAGTTATTAAGTTTTTCATTTGTTCCGGGAAACAGAATCATCTTAGAGCATGCAAGGATCTCATACATTGAGGCACCAAGCACTGTGATTAGTGGTTCTAGCTGATTTCGAAATAACCCTCGGTTTTCTGATCTGAGAGATGACACTAATTGCGCCACAAGGACAGTGACAGATGCAAAAGCTGCAATCAAAGCGGCAAGAAAAGCAGCTTTACCCTCATTCATCTCCGGGAAAAATGACATAATTTTGTTCATGATTTCCTTGACCTAACTCGTCATTGAGCGGTTCACGCGCATACGCGCGTGAACCGCTGATCTGCCCAAATAGAACATTTCACTGGCGGTGGAGGAAAGCGCGTGCCCATTTCCATCGAGCACTCACGCCGCTTTCAGCATAAAATCCACATGCACTGCATCAAAGGGGAAGACAATCAAACCTTTGTCGGTTTTCTGCACTATTCCAGCATTGAGCAGCACGTGCACATCGGCATGTACCGCTTTCACATCCCTCTTCATCCGGCGGGCTGCCTCACGAATTGTCATCGGTCCCGCGCCAGTCATGACTTTAAGCAGATCCCAGCGCTTGCCCGAAATCACCTTAAACAGGAGTTCCGGTGACTCGAAACTGATAAAAGCCCCTTGCGACTCGTCCTCGAACGCCCGCAGGAACCTACGATTGATCTTTTCACGGGAAGCGATTTCCAATGTTACGGTACGCATATCAGAACCTCCAATTGTCCACTTCTCTCCAGAAGTCGTCTAACAGTTCCTGCGGCGTGATGAAAACATACGGTATTTCTTCTTCGCCCAGATGCTTGTGATCGCCCTTGCCGGCCTCATTGTCATAACGAAGTACACATTGGCCGCTGACAACGAGAGCGAGCCTATACTTGAAATCATGAGAACTTCCTGAAAGAGGCGATGGTACACGCCACACCACCATCTCCACAAAGGCGTTTTCAGAAAGGATATGGCGCTCGTTCAGCAGAAGTTTAGCATTCATGTTGGAGAGAGTAACAACAGCACCAAATGTTGTCAATACTTACAACACTACATTTCAAATCGCCATTCATCCCCGCCACAGCACATTCAACCTCCTGCCCGCATCGAGGACAACCCCTTCCGGCGTCCGGTTCCGCGCCAGAAACTCCCGCACCTCCCGCTGGTACGCCTCCGGCTTCGCCCCAAAGCCGGGAAGCTTCGCGGCGATGAAGTCATCCTCGTCGGCAAAGAGAAACCGGACCAGGAAAAGAACGGTCTCCCCCACCGTCCAGCCGTGGAGCCCGTGCATGGCCCGGATGGCGGCCTCCCGGCCGGGGCGCTCGTCGCCGCTGCCGACACCGAAGCGCTCCTTGGCCTCGGTGAAGGTACCGCCGTCGCCGGGCTCCACCACGACGATGACGCCCCCTTCCCGCAGGAGGTCGGCGGCGGCGCGGAGGCTTTCATTCATCCGATCGAGAGGAACATGGTGGAGGGAGAGGGTGTAGATGACGACGTCGAAGGAGGCGGGGGGAAAATCGAGGACGCCGTCGGGCATGGGGAGGAATTGGACGTTGGCGGCGGGGCCGGCGGAGCGGGCCTTTGCCAGGGCACCTTCGTCGGGGTCAACGGCCACGACCCGGCGGGCGTGGCGGGCCAGATCCCGGGTGATGCGTCCGGTGCCGCACCCCACTTCGAGGACCTCTTTCCCCGTCAAGTCGCAGTGGGCGGTGATGGTGCGAATGTACTCGTTGGTCGGGTCCTGAAGCACGGCAATTCCTCCGTTCACCCACCTTTTACATAAAAATTACAGCGGTGCAATCTGCCGGCGGGTACAATTGCACATCAAAACCGACCCCACCTGACCGGGAGATTCATGGATCACGGAGGATCCCATGAACGTTCTTCTCGTCTACCCCCGCTACCCCGATTCCTTCTGGAGTTTCCGCCACGCCCTGAAATTCGTCGGCAAGAAGGCGGCGTTTCCGCCGCTAGGGCTCCTGACCGTGGCCGCGCTCTTCCCCGAGGACTGGGAAACACGCCTCATGGACCAGAACGTCCGGGAGATCGCTGACGATGACCTCTCCTTGGCCGACATGGTCTTCGTGAGCGCCATGACCATCCAGCGGGACGCGGTGCGGGACATCCTCGCCCGGTGCCGTACACTCGGAGTCACCACCGTGGCCGGCGGCCCCCTCTTCACCAGCGCTCCCGAAGAGTTCCCCGAAGCGGACCACCTGGTGCTGGGGGAGGCGGAGCTGACCCTCTCCCCCTTCCTGGACGACCTTGCGGCTGGGCGCGCCCAACGCTCCTACACCACCAACGGGCGGGCCGATCTCGCCCTGACCCCCCTTCCCCGGTGGGAGCTTCTCGATATCCGCGATTACGCCGCCATGAACATCCAGTACTCACGGGGGTGCCCCTTCGACTGCGAGTTCTGCGACATCACCCAGCTCTTCGGCCGCAGGCCCCGCACCAAAGGGAGGGAGCAGCTGCTGGCCGAACTGGACGCCCTCCGCGAGCGTGGGTGGAAGGGAGGCGTCTTCTTTGTGGACGACAATTTCATCGGCGACCGGAACAAGCTGAAGCGGGAACTCCTCCCCTCCCTTATCGCCTGGCAGGAGGCCCACGGGCGCCCCTTCTCCTTCTTCACCGAGTCGTCCATCGACCTGGCCGACGATCCCCGGCTCATGGCACTCATGGTGGAAGCGGGGTTCACGGAGGTCTTCATCGGCATCGAAACCCCATTGGACGAAGGGCTCGACGAAAGCGGCAAGGTGCAGAACCGCAACCGCGACCTCCTGGCAAGCGTCAAGCGGCTCCAGCGGGCGGGGCTCCAGGTGCAGGGGGGGTTCATCGTCGGCTTCGACAGCGACCCGGCCTCCATCTTCGAGAAGCAGATCCGCTTCATCCAGGAGAGCGGCATCGTCACCGCCATGGTGGGAATGCTCACGGCCCTGCGGGGGACCCGGCTCCACCGGCGACTGGCCGAGGAGGGGCGGCTGCTGCGGGACACCTCGGGGGACAACACCGCCATCGCCCTCAACTTCGTTACCCGGATGCCGGCGGACACCCTCATCCGGGGCTACCGGCAGATTCTCAAGAGCATCTACTCCCCCCGCCCCTACTACCGCAGGGTCATCACCTTCCTGAAAGAGTACCGGACCCCGCCGGGCGGATTCCAGCCGAACCCGGCCCACCTGCGGGCCTTCTTCAGCTCCATCCTGTTCCTGGGGGTGCTGGGGCGGGAGCGGCTCCAGTACTGGAAGCTCTTCTTCTGGTCCCTCGTCCGGCGCCCCCGGCTCCTCCCGCTGGCCATCACCCTGGCCATTTACGGGTTCCACTTCCGGAAGGTGGCCGAAAGCATCGGCGTCACCGGTATGTTCGAGGGGAAGGAGTGGGCGGAGTAAGGAAAATAAACTACGCCACGAGGCGCGTATGGACTTCGCGCTCGATTTTCGTACCCAGTTCCCGTTCGGCAATTTTGAGATCGTAACTGGTCTGCAGATTGAGCCAGAACTGGGGTGTCGTGCCGAAGTAGCGGGCCAGCCGGAGCGCCGTGTCGGGCGTGATGGCGCGGCGCTCGCGCACGATGTCGTTGATGCGCGGCGCCGGCACCTTGAGTTCGAGCGCCAGCGCATGGGCGCTCATCCCCAGGGGGGTCAGGAACTCCTCACGCAGCACTTCTCCGGGATGAATGGGGCGCATTCTGTTGGTGGGGTTCATAACGGTTCATCTCCTCAATGATAATCCACGATCTCCACATCAAAGGCGCTGCCATCCTCGAAGCGAAAGCAGAGGCGCCACTGATCGTTGATCCGGATGCTCCACTGTCCTTTGCGGTCACCGCGCAAGACTTCCAGGCGGTTGCCCGGGGGAGAGCGGAGATCTTCGGGCGAGTGGGCGTCATCAAGCATTTGCAGCTTTCGCTCGGCAACCGCAGAAAACGCCTTTAACCGACGCGGGCATTTCCCCTCGAACAAAGCCTGGGTGTCCTTGCAGCGGAATGACTTGATCATGGCAAAAGAATATAACGCTCCACGTTAAACGTCAAGCAGACTTAACCCCTACCTTAGCAGCACCACCGTGGCCCCCTCACCCCCTTCGAAGGGCTCGCCGGGACGGAACTCCCGCACGAGGGGGTGACCGTCCAGATACTCACGGACACCCCGCATGAGGGCACCGGTCCCCTTGCCGTGGACGATCCGCACCTCGCCGTACCCTTCCAGGGAAGCGTGGTTCAGGAACGGCTCCAGCCGCCCCAGGGCCTCGTCCACCCGCAGGCCGATGAGGTTCAGCTCGTGAGGGGCGGACTCCCTGGAGGGGGCGGCGATCTTGGCAGCGGCCCTCGCCTTGGGCTTCTTCGCCCCCTTGTCCCTCGGCGGGGCCACATCGGCCGCCTCCACCACCAGCTCGAAGGTGCCGGCCCGGACCTTGAGGGTCTCCCCCTTCCGGTCCACGGCGAGGACGGTCACGTCGTGGCCCAGGCGCTTCACGTGGACCGTGTCCCCCTCGTTGACGGTATCCAGGGGAAGGCGCTCCTCGGGATGGAACTCCTGCAGCTTCGCCTCCACGGCGGCCTCGGCTTCGTCGATCTTCTTCCTCGCTTCGCGGCTCTTCTCCCGCCGGGCCTCCTCGATGATGGCGTTCACCTCCCGCCGGGCCCCCCGGACGATCTCCTTTGCCTCCTGAAACGCCTTCTCCACCGCCTCCCGCCGCTTCGCCTCGGCTTCGGCCAGGCGCTCCCGGGCACTGCGGGCCTTCTCTTCGGCATCCCGCCGCAGCCGCTCCGCCTCGGCCAGGGCCTCCTCGTGGCGCCGGCGCTGGTCCTTCAGTTCCGCCAGGAGTTCGTGAAACTCAGTCTCCATCCGGGAGAGCATGCCGGTGGCGAACTCCACCACCCGGTCCGGGAGGCCGTAGCGTCGGGCGATCTCCAGGGCGTGGGACTGCCCCGGCTCCCCCTTCTTGAGGCGATAGAGGGGGGTGAAGGTGGCGCGGTCGAACTCCATGGAGGCGTTCACCATCCCCTCCCGCTTGTGGACGAAGCCGACGATGTCGGTGAGGTGGGTGGTGGCGATAATCCGCGCCCCCTTCTCCTGCAAGTCGGCCAGGACCGCGCAGGAGATGGCCGCCCCCTGGACCGGCTCGGTGCCGGTCCCTAGCTCGTCCAGCAGCACCACGGTCCGGTCGTCGGCCCGCTTCAGGATGCTGGCGATATTTGCGACGTGGGCCGAGAAGGTGGAGAGGCTCTGCTCGATGGACTGCTCGTCGCCCACATCCACCAGGAGGTCGGAGATGAGGGGAAACGACGAGGTGGCGGCCGCCGGCACCGCGAGTCCCGCCAGGGCCATGAGATGGAGGAGTCCCGTTGTTTTGAGGGAGATGGTTTTGCCGCCGGCGTTGGGACCGGTGATAACCATCACCTGTTCGGTCTCTCCGAGGGAGAGGTCCAACGGTACCACTTTGCCGGCCCCCCGTTCCCGCGCCATGAGAGCCAGGAGGGGATGGCGCCCTTCGATCACCCGGATGAAGCGGGCGTCGTTGATTCCGGGGGTCTCGGCGTTGAGGGACTCGGCGAAGGCGGCCACGGCATTGAGGAGGTCCAGGTGGACCAGGGTCCGGAACTGCTCCGCCATTTCGTCGGCCTCCCGACGAATCATCCGGCAGATGGTCCGAACGATGCGGATCATCTCCGCCTTCTCCTCGGCCACCAGGTTCTCCAGCTCGTTGGCGAGGCCGATGATCTCCAGGGGCTCCATGAAGGCGGTTTCCCCGGAATTGGAGACGTCGTGCACCACGCCGGGGACCATCCCCTTGGAGTCCATCCGCACCGGGATCACCCACCGCCCCCCCCGCTGGGTGATGAAGTCATCCTGGAGAAAGGTGGTGACCCCGGTCTCCCGGACGATCTCCGCCAGCCGCCGCCGGATCCGCTCCGTGAGGGCGCGCTTCCGTTTACGCAGGTCGAAGAGGAGCGGCGAGGCGGAGTCGAGGATCTCCCCCTCGCTGTCGATGGAGACCTCCAGTTCGTCCAGGATATCGGGGAACCCGGTCACGTGGCCGGCCAGCTCCTTCAGGAGCGGGATGTCGTTCCGGTAGGCGATCTGCTTGGCAATGGCGGTCATGGTCCGGAGCAGCGGGAAGAGGACCACCAGCTCCGTGGGGTCCAGCACCGCCCCCTCGGGGCGCACCGCGTCCAGAAGCACCGTGATATCCTCGAAGGGGGAGAGTGGCATGGCGACCCCCAGCTGGGTCATGCGCCGGATCTCATCCACCTGGCCGAAGCGCCTAGTGATGGCCTCCCGGTCGTCCAGGGGGCGGATATGGGCGATCTCCCCCCCGGTGGCGGTGCTGTGGCCGTAGACGGCAATGGCCGCGAGGATCTTGTCGAATTCGAGGGTGCGGAGGGTTTCGTGTCTGATCATCTATAAATCCTTATCACATTATTCCTTCTCATATTTCCCGCCGGCGCGCCGTTTCCGCCGTGCCTTCTGCTTTTTCAGCTTCTCAACCTTGGGGTCCCGGAAGCTCTCCCCCTTCTGCAACCGCTCAACACGCTCCAGGATCTCCCGCCGGGCCAGGAACCGGTTCACCGACTGGCTCCGGTCCTTCATGCACTTCACCTCGATCCCCGTGGGGCGGTGCTTTATCTGCACGCAGGTGGCGGTTTTGTTCACGTGCTGCCCCCCGGCGCCGGAGGAACGGACGAAGGTCTCCTCCAGGTCAGCCTCGGTCACCCCCAGCTCCGCCATCTTCTCCCGGAGCCAGCGGTTTTTCTCCTCGCTGACGGCAAAGACAGGGGTGGCCATGGCTACACCTGATCCGCGCCATCAAGACGGTAGAGGCGCCGGCGGCGTTGCTCCAGATAGAGCCTCACCGCAAGCGGGCCCGCCACGGCCAGGAGTATCAGCATGCAGCCGGCAAGCTCCTGCGGGGTGAGGCGCTCGCCCAGGATGAATACCCCGGCCAGCATGCTCCAGATGGGGTCAAGGGTATAGATGAGCCCGGCCCGGGTGGGGGTTGTGTAGCGTTGAAAAGCGTTCTGCAGCGTGAAGCAAATAATCGTGGGGAAAATGGCGCAGTAAACCAGGGACCAGGCTCCGGAAGCCCCCATGGTGAACTGGGGCCACGGCATGGCAATGGTAACGAGAGCCCCCACCAGGGCCACGGTGGCGAACTGCACGAAGGTGACCAGGTAGACGTCATCGTCCCGCAGTACACGGGATACCGCAATAATCTGCCCGGCAATGAAGACTGCGCAGATGGTGGAAAGGAGGTCGCCCCGGTTGAACCCCTCGGCCCCGCCGCTGGCCAGGAACCAGATTCCGACAAGGGCTACGGCGATGCCGCCGGCGGTTATCCGGTCGAGCCGTTCGCGCCAGAAGAGAAACGACAGCAGGGGGACGAAGAGCACAAAGAGGTTGTTGAGGTAGCCGGCCCGGGAGATGGTGGTGCCGGATACGCCCAGGACGAACATGAGGTTCGCCGACGCCAGCGCGAGCCCCACCAGCGCCCCGCGCCTGACGGTGTCACGGTTCAGGCGAGTTAACCGGGGAATGCAGATACACCCCATAAGAAACGCCGCCAGGGCGAAGCGGAAGAAGTAGAACTGGAGCGGGGGAATTTCCCGCATCCCGATCTTGCTGAAGAGAAAGCTCCCACCCCACATGACCGTGGTGAGGATAAGCATGGCCGTGGCTTTACCCTGGGACACCGCTCTGGTTTCATGCGCATCATTCATTGAATCATTAAAGACCGGGGGGATGAGGAAGTCAACAGCCAGTTTGACCTTTTCCGAAGGGTAAAATTGCGCACCCTACCGAAAGTGTTAGACTTAAGTCGATTAAGGGGAAACAGTACCGCCGGAGGAGATGCGAACGATGATTCCCATAACCGATACCCGTATCGAAGAGTACCTGAATGGACTCGCACCCGAGGATGATCCCGTTCTTCTCAGCATGGAGCGCCAGGCGAAGGAATCTGGCTTCCCCATTGTGGACCGGTTGGTGGGGCGGTTCCTGTATCTCCTGACCCGGCTCAGGCAACCGCGGCTCGTGGTGGAGATGGGATCGGGCTTCGGCTATTCCGCCTGGTGGTTCGCCCGGGCCATCAGCATCACCGGGAAGGTGGTCATGACCGACTATTCCGCAACGAACATCGCCTTTGCCCGCTCCCGGTTCCAGGAAAGCGGTCTTGCCGACCGACTGGATTTTCGGGTCGGCAATGCCCTGGATATCGCCCGCGAATACCACGACATCGACATCCTCTTCATAGACATCGACAAACACCAGTACCGGGAGGCCATTGAAGCAATGATCCCGCACCTGGCAAAGAACGCCCTGGTAATCGCGGACAACGTCCTGTGGTACGGCAAGGTTGTGGAAGGAGAGGATGATCCCGACACTGGCGGCATCCGTGAGTTCAACGACTTCATGGCCGGCCGCGAGGACTTTTTCACCACCATCCTCCCCCTGCGTGACGGGGTAATGGTCTCCTACAAGCTCTCCTGACCCGCTACTTGCCGAACACCGTCTGCAGCAGATCCGTGGTCCGGGCCGCGGGGTTGGTCCTGATCTTCTTCTCTTCCGCGGCCACCATGGTAAAGAGACCGTCCAGGGCCTTGTTGGTCACGTAATCATCCAGGTCCAGGGACGGTTTTCCCCCGAAGGCTGCCAGGGGAAGGGCCTGATATTTCCCGACCATATCCTGGAAAGCCTTTACCGTCCCCACCTCTCCCATGGTTTTTCCCACCGTCGGCTTGAAGGCATTGTAGAGTTTGGTGCGGGTCTTCTTCTCGAAAAAGTCGGTGGCGGCCCGGTCGCCGCCGTTCAAAAGCCCCCGCGCATCCTCCACGGTCATCTCCCGGATGGCGTCGCCGAAGTAGCTCGCCGCCTGGGGCGCAGCCTTCTCCGCCGCCCGGTTCATGCTCAGCACGAAATCGTCCACCTGTTTCTGGTATCCGACGGTGCCCAGGAGGTCGGCCACTTTCTGGACCTTGCCGGGGAGCATAATCTTGATGAGGGAGTTGCTGAAATAGCCGTCCGGCTTCGCCACTTCGTTCACGGCCCGTTCGGTGCCGGTGGCCAGGGCTTCCTTGAGCCCCTTGATGATGGTGGAGTCGTCCAGGCTGCTCCCCACCCCTCCCTGTAGGAGCGGCGCTGCCTGGCGCGTAAGATCATCCAGGAAGCCGGCCCGGCTTGGGGATGCGGAGATGATGAGCGAGAGAGAAAGGATGGAGACGAGGATGTAACGCATGGGGCACCTCCCGGTGATTAATCAGCTTCACTGAGGAAGTATGCCCCGATTTTGATTCAACGCAAGCGGGAGATGGATTTACCGGCAGGGAATTACTTCATGATGACCCTGTTCTTGCCGGTGTATTTGGCCTGCATCTGGCACTCGTCGGCCTTGCGGACCAACTCCTCCAGGGACTTGTCAACGTCGGAACCGAAGGTTCCCTGGGCGACGCCGATGCTTATGGTTACCGGAACGATCCGGGAGCTGGCCTCCTCCACCTGCATCCGCAGGTTCTCGGCCACGGCCTTGAGGGAAGCCGGTTCGACCGGCGAGAGATAGACAATGAACTCGTCCCCGTCGTACCGCCCCACCAGGTCTGAACGCCGCAGGTGAGACATGATCGTGTCCGCCACCACCTGGAGCACCCGGTCGCCGGTCTGGTGGCCGTAGTTTTCCCCCAGGAGTTTGAAGTAATCGATGTCGATAAGCATGATGGCGGCATTGGTGCCGCTGCGTTGGGCCGCGAAAGCCATGGCGGAAGCCGCCTTGAAGAAGCCGGCGCGGGTGAGGAGCCCGGTCAGGGCATCCACATGGGATTGGGTCGCCAGTTGCCGGGCCTCGTTCCAGAGGCGGAAGAGGGCCTCGCCCAGAAGCTCGGTTTCTGCCGTAGCCATGCCGCAGGTGCCGATACCGTCGATGAAACTGCGCAGATAGCGGCCATAGCCCATGTCGTTGACATCCTCGCCGGTAACGTCCTTTGTCATGCGGCAGAGGCTGGCGAACGCCGGATGGAGCAGATAGAGCTGGATACGGAATCCCAGGAGGCAAGCAGCCTCGGGGGTGGGGGATGCCTGGTAGAGCTCGAACTGTTCGTCGAGGTTTTTGCCGATCATTTCAAGCTCTTCACGGGTTTCGGCAGGCTTGTAGATGACCAGGGGCACGGCACCGCCATCGGTAAGGGGAGCATTGAGACGCTCGCAGAGGGCGCTGTGATGGTTGGTTTCGGAGGCCACGGTGTCCCAGAAGCGCCGGGCGTCGTCCTGAAGGGCATGGGAGGCAAAGGCCCTGAAGATGCCGGCGGCCTTCTTCTCCAGGTACAGGCACGATTCAAGGATCTCCTGCAGAATGTCACTCCCCATCACTGCCTCCTCTCCCCCGTGGCGACCGGGGGCAAACTCTCAGTAGTATTAGTACGGGCTTGTAAACAGTAGCACGAAAAATATACACAATTCTATGCATATATTGTTAATTAGCGACGTCTATAAAACCATGGCCCGGCCTTCTCATTCGTAAATGCCCGGCCGCTATTCAGTGGGCCTCGCTCCAGTTCCTGCCATGGTTCATGTCCACCTTCAGGGGAACGCGCAGTTCCACGGCGTGCTCCATCTCGTGCTCGACCAGCTGTTCCATGGCCACCATCTCATCCTCCGGCACCTCGAAGACCAGTTCGTCGTGGACTTGCATAATGAGCCGGCTTCGCATCTGGTCGCTCTTCATCCGGGCCGTCACCTTCACCATGGCCTCCTTGATGATGTCGGCGGCGGAGCCCTGAATCGGGTAGTTGACGGCGTTGCGCTGGGCAAAGGCCCGGATGTTGCCGTTGGCACTGGCGATGTCGGGAATCGGGAGCCGCCGGCCGAGAATGGTCGTCACGTACCCCTTCTCCTCCGCCTCCCTTACGCAGCCGTCCAGGAACGCCCGGGCGCCGGGGTGGCGGGCGAAGTAGTTGTCGATGAACTCCTTGGCCACCTTGGTGGCGATGCCGAGCTGCTTGGCGAGGCTGAAGGCCCCCTGGCCGTAGATGACCCCGAAGTTGATGGCCTTGGCCTGGCGCCGCATCTCGGAGGTCACCATCTCGGGGAAGAGGCCGAAGACCTCGGCGGCGGTGCGGGTGTGGATGTCCTCGTCCCGGGCGAAGGCGTCGCAGAAGACCAGGTCCCCCGACAGGTGGGCCAGGACCCTAAGCTCGATCTGGGAGTAGTCGGCAGAAAGGAGCAGGTGCCCTTCCTCGGCGATGAAGGCCCGGCGAATCCGCCGTCCCTCCTCGGTCCGCACCGGGATGTTCTGGAGGTTCGGCTCCGACGAGGAGAGGCGCCCCGTGTTGGTGACGGTCTGGTTGTAGGAGGTGTGGACCCGCCCGGTGGCAGGCTGCACCAGCTTGGGGAGGGCATCGGTGTAGGTGGACTTCAGCTTCGCGAGCCCCCGGTACTGGAGGATGGCGGAGGCGATTTCATGGCCCGCCTCGGCCAGACGCTCCAGTTCCTCCACGTTGGTGGACCAGCCGGTCTTGGTCTTGGTCTTCTTGCCGGTGGGGAGTTTCAGCTTTTCGAAGAGGACTTCCCCCAGTTGCTTGGGGGAATTGATGTTGAAGGGCTCCGGCGCCAGCCCCATGACCATCCCCTCAAGTTCAGCCAGTTGTTTACCGAACCCTGAAGAAAGTTCCCCGAGAAGCTCCAGGTCCAGCTTCACTCCGGCCAGCTCCATCTCGGCCAGAATCGGCACCAGGGGCATTTCCACATCAAAGAAGAGGCGTTCCATCTCCGCCGCCTCTATCCGGGGGAGGAAGCGGCGATGGAGGAGCCACGCGGCGTCCGAATCTTCGCAGGAATAGGTGGAGGCTTTCTCCACCGGCACCTGGGCGAAGTTCACCTGCTCCTTCCCCTTTCCCGCCACCTCCTCGTAGGAGATCATCTTGTGGTCCAGATGCTCCACGGCCAGGGAGTCGAGGCCATGGCCGGAGCGGACCGGGTTCAGGAGGTAGGAGGCCACCATGGTGTCGCACCAGACTCCGGCAAGCTCGATGCCGTGGCGCCGGAAGACCTGGTAGTCGTACTTAAGGTTCTGCCCAACCTTGCGGATTTTCGGGTCGGTGAGGAGTGGCGTCAGGGCGTCCAGCACCCGCTGTCGGGGAAGCTGTTCGGGCGCCCCCAGGTAGAAATGCCCCACCGGAATGTAGCACGCCTCGTGGTCCCGGTAGCCCAGGGAGATGCCGACGATCTCCGCCTCCAGGGGATTGAGGCTCGTGGTCTCCAGATCCACGGCAAAGGTTCCGGCGGCTTTCAAATCTGCGAGAAGCGCCTCAAACTCCTCCCCGGTGGCGATGGTCCGGTACTGCTCGGTGGAGAGGGTCGCCTCGCTGGTCAGCTCCTTCATGAGGGTGGTGAAGCCATACTCCTTGAAGAGCTCGGCCAGGCGCCGGTTGTCGGGGGGAGAGGCGGCAAAGGCGGCGAAATCGAACTCCATCGGCACGTCCCGCACGATGGTGGCCAGCTGCCGCGAGAGGCGGGCCTGGTCGGCGAATTCCCGGAGCTTCTCCCCGGTCTTCCCCTTCACCTCGCCGGCCCGCGACAGAAGCTCGTCCAGGGAGCCGAACTCCTGGATCAGCTTGACGGCGGTCTTCTCGCCGATCCCCGGAACGCCGGGGATGTTGTCGGAGGTGTCCCCGGCAAGCCCCAGGATGTCGATCACCCCTTCGGGGCCGACGCCGAACCGCTCCTGCACCTCGGGAATGCCGGAGACCTTGTCCTTCATGGTGTCCAGAAGCGTAACCCGATCGGTCACGATCTGCATCAGATCCTTGTCGCCGGTGACCACCACCGCCTCCATCCCCCGCTCCTGGCACTGGCGGGCAATGGTGCCGATGATGTCGTCGGCCTCGTACCCCGCCAGCTCCAGCGCCGGGATATTGAACGCCCGGACCATATCCTTGATGGGAGCGATCTGGGGGACCAGGTCATCGGGCATGGCGGAGCGGTTGGCCTTGTAGTCGGGGTAGAGATCGGTGCGGAAGGTGGTGCGCCCCACGTCGAAGACCACGGCGATATGGCAGGGACGGCGGTCCTTGATGACCTTGAGGAGCATCTGGGTGAAACCGTAAAGGGCATTGGTGGGGAACCCCTTGGGGGACGACAGGTGCCGGATGGCGTAATAGGCCCGGTAGATGTAGGATGAGCCGTCGATGAGGTAGAGGGTCTGCTTTCCGGTCACGGCGCCACCTCCCGCTCTTCCCGCGTGAAGAAGACGAAGGCCATGGCGGGGCGCCGACTCGCATCGCGCATGGCGAACTGCATCCCGTCGAAACGCCACCCCTTGGCGGTCCACTCGTTGAGAACCTCTTCCAGAACATCTTCGGTTACGGTATTTACCTCGACCACCTTGTATATGGACACAGGGAACCTCGTTGATGAATTTGCCCGGACAGCAGCCCGGCGAGCCTTGACCGCAAGTGCTTCCCGCAGCCATAAACCTTTAAAACTGCTAAAAATTCCGGTTTTACCGCCAGTTGCATTCCGCCATCGGCATGGTATCATTCATGTCATATCAGCGAGAGGAGGTGTTGACAAGGGAAAATCGGTCCGGCAACCAACCGGCCCGCCCTCCACGGCGAGCCAATAAAGACGAGGTGTTCGGTATGACGGAAAAGAAAACGGACATAATCGAAGAACTGGCTGAAGACGCGGAAATCACCCTTACCACCGACTACGACAAAAGGGACCTGAAGGAACGGCGGGGGGTCATCAAGGATAACCTCTACGACGGCTCCAAGAAGCTCAAGCACAGCGTGCCCAAGGGAAAGCGGGTCTGACGGCCTGAGACTGCAATAGTGCAAATGCAGCACGCGGGGGGAAGAGACGGTCAACGGCTCTTCCCCCCTTGACTGTGGCAAATGAGTGATTATGTTGTGGGTAAACGCACCACAGGAGGTACATGAACATGGCAATCGTCAAGTACAACCCATTTGGAGATCTCAGAACCCTACAGGAGCAGATGAACCGGCTTCTGGACATGGCATGGAGCAAAGAGAGCGGCGAAGAGCTGCGGGAAGGGGTCTGGCAACCCCCGGTCGACATATTTGAGGACGAGAACGGCGTCGTCATCAAGGCCGAACTCCCCGGCATCGACCAGAAGGACATCGATGTCCGGATCGAGGACAACACCCTCACCATCCGCGGAGAGCGCAAGCACGACCAGGAAGTGAAGAAAGAGAACTACCACCGCGTGGAGCGGTACTACGGTTCATTCCAGAGGAGCTTCTCGCTCCCCACCACCATCGACCGCGAAACCGTGAAGGCCGTCTGCGACAGGGGAATCCTGACCATCACCCTCCCCCGCCGCGAAGAGACCAAGCCGAAACAGATCAACGTGGAAGTGAAATAGTTTGTTGGCAAAAGGCCGGGGTTCTCCGGCCTTTTGCGGTTCGCGCTCAAAAATGCCCAGATGCCAGGCGCACACCCCATGAGGAATGAGGCGTACCGAGGTACGCCGCAGTGACGAATGGGATGTGCAACAACGCAGATGGGCGTTTTTCAGTGCGAACCTTCATTCATGCTGCCCGTGCGGTACCCCTCCAGATCCAGCGCCACATAGGTAAACCCCGCCCCTTTAAAGACAGTCGCAATCTTGCGCCGCATCTCCGGGTCGAGGAGTTTCGGCATCTCTGTTTCGCCCAGTTCTATGCGGGCCGTCTCGCCGTGGTAGCGGACCCGATACGTTGTAAAGCCCTCTCTCTTCAGGAATTCCTCGCAGCACCCCACCTGACGGAGCCGCTCCGGCGTGATTTCGGTGCCGTAGGGAAAGCGGCTCGACAAACAGGCGAAGGGCTGCTTGTTCCACGTGGGCAACCCCAACTCCCGGGAAAGAAGCCGGATGTCATCCTTGCCGAGCCCCGCCTCCAGCAGGGGGCTCCGGACCCCAAGCTCCTGGATCGCCTGGCGGCCGGGCCTGAAATCGGAGAGGTCGTCCACGTTACTGCCGTCGGCCATCCAGGCGAGTCCCAGCTCAGCGGCTTTCTCGCCGGTCAGCTGAAAAAGCGCCTTTTTGCAATGGTAGCAGCGGTTGCGGGGATTCTCGGCAAAACCGGGAATATCCAGCTCGTTGGACTCCACCACCACCTGTTTTGCCCCGATTTCCCGGGCCAGGGCCACAGACTCGAAGAACTCCGTCTCGGGATAGGTGGGGGAGGTGGCGGTAAAGGCCGCGGCCTTCTCGCCCAGAAGATCGTGGGCCACCCTCAGGAGAAATGTGGAGTCCACCCCGCCGGAAAAGGCAACCAGCACCGATCCCATCTCCCGGAGGATAGTTTTGAGTTTTTCGTATTTTTCGTAAGCTTCGCTCATTAATCACCTGTGAGACAAAAAATATCCGGACGCAGCAGGGGCGAAGCAATTCAATATGCTTCGCCCCTGCTGTAATCCGATCTTGTCGAAACATTGCAAATGGGCCGCCTAATCGAAAACGCCCGTTGAAAGATACCGTTCTCCGGTATCGCACAGAATCGTGACCACGTTCTTTCCCGCGCCGAGCTTTTTCGCCAGTTTGAGGGCGGCAAAAACGTTGGCGCCCGACGATATCCCCACGAGCAGCCCCTCGTTACGGGCCAGGCGCCGGGCGGTTGCATAGGCATCTTCATTGGTTACCCGAATGACCTCGTCGTATATTTTCGTATTGAGGACCTCGGGGACGAACCCTGCCCCGATCCCTTGAATCTTGTGGGGTCCGGGCTGCCCTCCGGAAAGGATGGGAGAATCGGCGGGCTCCACCGCCACGATATGGACTGCCGCACTGTGCGCCTTCAGCACCTCGCCGACGCCGGTGATGGTGCCGCCGGTGCCGACACCGGCCACAAAGCCGTCGATGCTCTGCCCAGCCATGGAACGGATGATTTCCGGACCGGTGGTTAGTCTATGGGCTTCAGGGTTAGCCGCATTCTCGAATTGCTGCATTATCACGTGCCCCGGCTTGGAAGCCAGCTCATCGGCCATCTGGACAGCCCCGCGCATCCCCTGGGAGCCGGGAGTAAGGACGAGTTCGGCCCCGTAGGCGGCCAGGAGCCTCCGCCGCTCCACGCTCATGGTGTCGGGCATGGTGAGAACGAGTTTGTACCCCTTTATGGCGCAGATCATGGAAAGGCCGATGCCGGTATTGCCGCTGGTGGGCTCCACAACGGTCATCCCCGGCTTAAGCGCTCCGTCACGCTCGGCAGCCTCTATCATCGCCAGGCTGATGCGATCCTTCACGCTGCCGCCCGGGTTGAAGAATTCCGCTTTGCCGTAAACTGCGGCAGAACCGGGAGTTTCAAGCCCCGAAAGCCGCAAGAGCGGCGTATTGCCAATCTGCTCAATCACTTTGTCGCTATCAAGTAACGGCATCACTGCCTCCTCTGTTTCAAATAAAGTACATGAAGCGATGATCCTGCTCGCGTTTTATCCCCTTTGCCTGGCCGCGGTCGCACAGATCCTTCACCGTGATTCCCGAGAAATACGAGAGAAGCTGGTTGCTCGCCTCGCTCCAGAGGTCCTGGGTTACGCAACTGCCGTTAAAGCAGCACTCGGACTTTTTCTGCCGTTTTCCGGCACATTCCACCAGGTTGATGTCCCGCTCGGTGGCGACAAGCACCTCGGCCACCGTGATGTCCTCCGGCTTTTTGGCGAGGCAGTATCCCCCCTGGGGACCGCGCTTGCTCTTGAGGATTCCCGCACGTTTCAGTCCCTGAAATATCTGCTCCAGATATCGGGGAGAGATTCCCTGACGCCGGGAAATATCCTGGACCTGAGCCGGAAGGTTTCCCGCATTGTATGCTATATCAAAGATTGCCCGCAGACCGTAGCGGCTTTTGGTGGATAGCTTCACATCATCCTCCTTCACTGTTTTACCTAACTATATGTTCCCCTACTTGCGCCGTCAAGAATATAAAAATGGCCAGAGAACATTTCCGCACAACTCAAACTGTCATTACGAGGCGGAAATACGCGGCAAACAGGGAAGAACAGGGGAAATCACTGGATGTGACAGGTCAGGCATAGCCCGCTGGCGGCAATGCCGACCGCGAGATGGTAAGGGGATTGTTTAGTGAGATTGTGGCAGGAAACGCAGGCCACCATCCCATCCACAAGCTCGATACCGGCTTCCTGGAGTGAGTCGACAGGGCGGTATGCCGCTTCGCGCCCGGGGGGCGGATAGCGGTGCTTGACGGCGTGGGGGGTCATGATGGAGCAGCCATTGAGGCAGTAAACTACATTTTTTGCAATGCTTCCGTCATGGCAGACAACGCAATCTTCGACACTGGCGCGTGACTCGACCGTGAAGCCGTGATGATCAGCCATCTCCGCGCGGGCAGGCTCCGCACCAGCTGACAGAAGCGACAAGATTGCCAGGACTGCGCATACGGGCCGGGTCACCCCATGGCGGCACCTCCTTGCCGAAACGATATGCGAGAAGAATACCATGGGGCTGGCAATTATCAACGGACCCCGGCGCCGTGGTCACCAGAACTTCTGGGGAGGCTCCACCCTGCCGAGATATTTTATTTCGCCATCTTCCACCTTGAAGCTGTCGCCGATCTCGTTGATCCACGCATCACCCTCATCGAGGGGAGACGGGACCTCGCGCCGGCCGAGAAACATTTCTTCTTCTCCCACATAGGCGAACCAGTCCAGGCTGCCGGTCATCCATATCTTGTTTTTGAGTTCCATGGGAACGAGCCTCCACATAATTATTTATACGCATCATACTCAAGAATGCCCGGCGTGGTCAAGGACGCCGGATTTTTCCTTGTTGGCGACGGTCGTTTCTGGTATTTCTACCGGGATATAGATTCACTTTCTTCAATAACGAGGGGAACTTCCATGAAATTCACCAAAATGCACGGCGCCGGCAACGACTACGTCTACGTGAACTGCTTCCAGGAGCAGGTCGATAATCCAGAGCAGGTGGCCATCAAGGTTTCCAACCGCAACTTCGGCATCGGCTCCGACGGCCTTATCCTCATCATACCCTCCGACAAGGCGGACGTCCGGATGCGGATGTTCAACTCCGACGGCTCCGAGTCGGAAATGTGCGGCAACGGCATCCGCTGCGTAGCCAAGTACGCCTACGACCACGGCATCGTTTCCAATACCGAGATCACCGCCGAGACCGGCGCCGGCATCCTGACGCTCCAGCTCGTCCCCGGCGCCGACGGGAAGATCGAGAAGGTGCGGGTCAACATGGGCGTGCCCCGCCTGAAGCGGGCCGAGATTCCCATGATCGGCGAGCCCGTCGACGGTCAGATCGTCAGCCAGCCCCTCAACATCCTCCACACCACCTTCAACATCACCTGCGTTTCCATGGGGAACCCCCACTGCGTCATCTTCGTGGACGACGTGGAAAGCTTCCAGGTGGAAAAATACGGCCCCCTCATCGAAAACCACGAGATGTTTCCCCGCCGCACCAACGTGGAGTTCGTCCAGATCATCTCCCGCACCGAAGTGCGCCAGCGGACCTGGGAGCGGGGCGCCGGCGAGACTCTGGCCTGCGGCACCGGCGCCAGCGCCGTCTGCGTGGCCGGGGCGCTGAACGGCCTCACCGGGAAAAAAATCCTCAATCACCTCTCCGGCGGCGACCTGGAGCTGGAATGGGCCGACGACGGCTTCCTCTACATGACCGGCCCGGCGACGGAAGTATTCTCCGGCGAGATCGACCTGGCGAAGCTGTAATACCGACCGGCACAACCACACCAAAAGGGCCAAAGGCGGATCGGGAGTCAGTCCCGGCTCCCTTTGGCCCTTCGTCCCTGGAGGTACCCCATGTCCCCCTGCCCCATGTGCACCAAATGGCACGACGAACCATCCCTGCGCATCGCCGAACTGGAGCACACCCTCGTCATGCTGAACCGCGACCAGTTCTTCCCCGGCTACACCTTCGTCTTCACCAGGGAGCACGTGACCGAACTGTTCCACCTGGACCGCACCATCCGCCAGGGGATCATGGAAGAAGTGACCGCCGTGGCCGAAGCCCTTTACACTCTCTTCAAGCCCGCTAAAATGAACTACGAACTGCTGGGCAACATGGTCCCCCACATGCACTGGCACCTGGTCCCCCGCTTCGCCACCGACCCCCTCTGGCCCCGCCCCATCTGGAGTGAGCCCCACGGGGAGGTGACGCTCAGTGATGGGGAGTATGCCGAGCGAATCGCTAAAATCAGCGAGTTAGTGAGATAGCAAGGAGCGAGGTAGCAAGTAGCAAGTAGCGAGAGAGACAAAGAACCTGATTTTACTACTCGCTATCTCGCTCCCTCACCCAAAGAAAGGTTACTCATGGATTACTTCGGCGCCCACATGTCCATCGCCGGCGGCCTCCACAACGCCCCCGACCGGGGGGTAAAGGTCGGCTGCGGCGTCATCCAGATTTTCACCCAGAACTCTAACCAGTGGCGGGGGAAGGTACCCGGCGACTCCGACGTGGCCCTCTTCCGGGAGAAGTGGGAGGAATCGGGGCTCCACGAGATCGTCTGCCACGACATCTACCTCATTAACCTGGCGGCGCCTCCGGGGGAAACCAGGGACAAGAGCCTCCTCTCCTTCCGGGAGGAGATGGAGCGCTGCGCCCGCCTCGGCATCGCGAAGATCGTCATGCACCCCGGCGCCCACGTGGGCGACGGCGAGGAGACCGGCATCCGGCGCATCTGCGAGGCCTTCGACGCCCTCATCCCCGCGGTCCCCGAGTTCACCGGGAAGATCCTTCTTGAGACCACCGCCGGCCAGGGGACGAACCTGGGGTACACCTTCGAGCACCTGCGGGCCATAATCGACGGTTGTGCCCACCCCGACCGCTTCGCCGTCTGCTACGACACCTGCCACACCTTCGCCGCCGGCTACGACATCACCACGCCGGAGGGGTACCAGCAGGTCTTTGTCGACTTCGACCGGATCATCGGCATCGACCGGCTCCAGTGCTTCCATATCAACGACTCCAAGAAGGGGCTCAACTGCCGGGTGGACCGCCACGAGCACATCGGCCAGGGTGCCATGGGGCTCGAAGGGTTCCGCTCCCTGGTGAACGACCCCCGCTTCGTGAATATCCCCAAAATCCTCGAAACTCCCAAGGGGGACAATGACGAGTTCGACGTCATGAACCTGAAGACACTGCGGGGACTCATCGCCGCGAAAGGAAAGAACTGAGCGATGCCTGAACTGATGGTCGCCGATACCCTCTGCACCCGCTGCGGCGCCTGCGTGGACATCTGTCCCCTGCGCATCATCGAGCTGCCGGCCAAGGGACTCCTGCCGCGCTTCACCGGCACCGGCGCCGGACGCTGCATCGCCTGCGGCCACTGCGAAGCGCTCTGCCCCACCGGCGCCCTGCGGTTGGACGCCCCCCGCCTCGACCCCGCCACCTATCCGCCGCCACAGACACTGCCCGACGCCGAGGCACTCGACGCCTACCTGCGGATGCGGCGCTCCATCCGCCGTTTCCGTCCCGACCCGGTTCCGCGGGAGGCCATCGAAGCCCTCCTGAACGTGGTTCGCTACGCCCCCAGCGGCAGCAACCGGCAAATGGTGAAATGGCTGGTCATCCACGACACCGCCCAGGTGCGGCAGCTCACAGAACTGGCCGTCGACTGGTTCCGCTCCCAGCAGGGGAGCGACACCCTCCTGAGCCGCAACTTCAACATCGCCGGGATGGTCCGCTCCTGGCAGAAGGGGAACGACCCCATCTGCCGCAACGCCCCCCATCTGGTCATCCCCTACACCGACCGGCAGCACCCCACGGCCCATGTGGACGCCATCATCGCCGCGACCCACCTGGAGATCGCGGCTCCGGCCCACGGCATCGGCACCTGCCTGAGCGGCTTCTTCCAGATGGCCGCCGAGTCATGGGAACCGCTGCAGCAGGCACTGGACCTCCCCGAAGGGCATCGGCCCGGCTACACCATCCTCCTCGGTTTCCCCGCAACGAACTTCTTGCGCCCCCCGAAACGCAACCGCCTGGACATCACCTGGCGCTAACGCCTCCCCTCATGCGTCGGCGTCAGTTTTCCCGGCAGCAGCGTGCAGCCCTGCCGGAGGCATCCCTGACTTGGCAAACGCCTCACGCTCGAAGCGGTTATGGAGGTACGGGTGCCGCCCCAGCAGCAATTGCAGGGCGCTTGAGGCAAGGTAGAGCGGAATGAACAGGATGCCCCACCGCTCGTACTGGCGGACATGGACGTGCTCGTGGGTGCGCAGATGCGCAAGGAGGGAGTGATCAATCCCGATGATCACATGGCCGAAGGTAATGGCCTCGAAGTGGCAGATGCGGGGCAACAGGGGGAAAACGCGCGAGAATTTGCCGCCGGCAACCTCAACAACCCCGTCCACCACACGGCAGGTGGCCCCCAGACAGACGGCGGCGGCCGCAAGGAGAAGCCCCACGGTGCTTGCGGGAACTGCCCATAAGTAGCGGATGATGCGGAGCAGACGATTCATGTTCTGGAGGAAAAACCCCTCAGCGGGCCGGTTATGAAGACGAAACCTGACTACTCGACAGCGTATCTTACCCCCCTGCCTTCGGCTTCCCCCCTATTTTATAGGGGGGACTTGGGGGGGTCGAATAGTCAATGCTCTTGTTAGCAACATTCCCCGGCCGGTGAAGTTTGCCGGATTAGTGGCTGCACTTCGAAGCAAACATCAGCAAAATGCCGAGCGCAAAAATAACGCCTAAAGCTTTACCGGTCAGTTTCATGCAAGCTCCTGTTCTAACTCCTGAATTAAAGCCGCGACGCGAAACGGCGGCGGTTTGAGTGAAGTTGTCAGACGTGAAGGTATTGTCCCCATTTTCGGAGTCGCTCGGCACATCCCCCCATCACCGCGCCATCAGCGCGAACACACCCCAGCCCAGGTACTCACGCGTGTAAGCGGCGTAGCGCTCCGGTTCCGTGGTCAGTTGGGCGCGAACTTCTTTCGCGAGTTCGTCGTCGGGATTGGCTTCAAGCCATCGGCGCATGGTGAGCCATTTGGCCGCCTCGTATCTGTCCCAGCCGTCCTGGTCAGCCAGAACCATTTCAACGACATCGTAGCCAAGGTGGCCGAAAGACGCGAGAAGTTCAGGGAGCATGAGAAAGTCGGAGATCGAGCTGGCAAGACATCCCTTGGCAACAGCTTCCGTCGGCGGCAACTGCCGCCAGTAGGGTTCGCCGATGAGGATGATCCCGCCGGGGCGCAGGCTCCGCGCCAGCAGCTCGATAGTGCCGGCGACTCCCCCGCCGATCCACGTTGCACCCACACAGGCTGCCACATTGACCTTCTCGTCAGAGACATAGCCGGCAGCATCATCATGGATGAACCTGACCTGATCGGCGACGCCGAGTTCTACGGCACGGAGTTTCGCCTGCTCGGTGAACAACCGGCTCATGTCGATGCCGCTGCCGATGATACCGTAATCGCGTGCCCAGGTGCACAGCATCTCCCCCGAGCCGCTGCCGAGGTCGAGCACCCGGGCTCCCGATTCCAGGCGCAGCGCCGCGCCGAGAGTGGCGAGCTTTTCGGGCGTGATCGGGTTGTGGATGCGGTGAGCACTCTCAGTGATGTTGAATATTCGTGGGATGTCCATTGTGGAAATTTCCTTACGATTGTGAATAGACTCCGTCATGGTCTAACGTTTGAATTAACCGACCGGCGCGGCTTTATTGCACCAGTCGGTGTTGAATGATGGGTTGGGCGTCATTTTTCAGTAAGCGCCAGACTTGTGCCAAGGCCCACAAAGGTTGCGGCAAAACCACGACGAAGCCACGTTTGTACTCGCGGCGACTCGATAACCGCTTTGCGGAAAGCATGAGCAAGAAAACCATAGGCGACGAATACAACGAACGTCATAACCATGAAAACCGCACTTAGCAGGAGAAGCTGGAAGAGCGGTTCAGCCGTCCCTGGCAGAACAAATTGCGGCAGAAACGCCAAGAAGAATATCGTTAGCTTCGGATTGAAAATATTGAGCAGAAACGCTTTGACAACAAGACCTGCGGCAGTGCTTTTAGAGGGGGTTTCGTCGATGGCGAAGGCCGACTTGTCGCGCCAGGTGGCGTATGCCACGTAGAGCAAGTATGCAACGCCTGCGTACTTCAATGATTGAAAAGCGATTGCGCTGGTGTGCATGATGGCAGCCAGACCCAGCACTGTTGCCATGAGATGGGGGAGGATGCCTGCCGTACAACCAAGTGCTGCGAACACGCTAGCCTTTCTACCTTGGGCAAGACCGGTTGATACGGTGTAGATGACACCTGTGCCGGGAATAAGCACCACGATGAACGAAGTAATGAGAAATTCAAGGCTCAACATTTGACAGGTCTCCAGTGGCTTGTGATGCCCAGCGTCAGGCTTCAGGGGCTGTCGCGATAGCGACGGGCCCCTGGAAGTTACAGTTGGACGATATTCTTGCTGATGCGTGGATAACGCTCGGGATGGTGAATACTCTCTACTGCTACATCAATGTCCAAATCAGGCCAGTAGAGATGATTTTCGGAGGGGAGTTCGACGTGAAGGATCTTGGCTATCGGGGCTTCCTTAAACCATGGGAACTGGTTAAAAGGCATGAAAAGCTCTTGCTCCTTGAGAAGCAACCAGATGCCATGCTTTGAGATGTTTGTTACCTCAACTTCCGAAGTGCTTATTCCATTCGCTGCGGATCTCATTGTAATGCTCCTCTACGAGACGCTGGGCCTCATTGATTTCTCTGGGTGACAGACCATGCTTTTGCGCGAGTTCAACCGTTGGTTCAATCCAAAATTTAGCCTCTCCATTCTCGCCATGAACGTGGATATGAATCCTTGGCTCTTCTCGGGAGAAGAAATAGAAACGAAAACCACTTGCTCGGAACACGGTCGGGCTCATGTTCTAGATTATACCTCGTCTTTATTGTCCATCCACCAACGTCAGGCTTCAGGGGCTATCGCGATAGCGACAGCCCCCTGGAAGTACCCGTTGGGTTCAGGCTGCCTTATTGAACGGCTTTATTTCCTGCTCAAGTGTGTCCTCTATGGCGTCACGTGCCACTTCAAGGTCGTAATGGGCCTGCAGGTTGACCCAAAACTGGGCAGTAGTCCCAAAATACCGGCCAAGGCGAAGCGCGGTGTCTGCCGAAATGCCGCGCTTTTCCAAGACAATCTCATTTATACGCCGCGCAGGAACATGAATTTCCTTGGCGAGCCGATACTGACTGATGCCCAACGGAACAAGAAACTCCTCTCTCAGGATCTCGCCGGGATGAATGGGGGGAAAATCTCTTTTGCTCATGACTTACTCCCTAATGGTAGTCCACAATTTCCACATCAAAGGCGTTACCATCACGCCATATGAAACAGATACGCCACTGATCGTTGATACGGATACTATGTTGGCCGGTCCGATTGCCGGAGAGAGCCTCAAGGCGATTGCCCGGCGGCGACTTCAAATCATCCAGCTCTCCGGCACCGTCAATCAGGTCCAGTTTCCGTGCTGCAAGGCGTTGTATGCCCTGCGGAAGCTTCGAAGAAAACCGGCCGGTGAATATCTTTTCTGTTTCCTTGCACATGAAAGACTGGATCATACGAAAAACATAGCGCCAAGCGTTAATAACGTCAAGCGTTAATATGTTTATGGGGAAGGAAAAACACAACGTCTGGCTTCAGGGGCCGGCGCGATAGCGACGGTCCCCTGGAAGTAAGTGTTAGGCCTCATCGAATTCTCGTGCCTTCGCAAGAGACTCCTCCGAGACACAGCCACAAGTCTTGTGATGCTCAGCAGTCCACCAACGACGGCACAATTTGGGTTGAAAGGGGAAGCGATCAAACTTCGGTTCGCAGCGATTTGCAGAAAGAAGTGCATCTCGTACAGCAGCATAGCCATCAACTGTTGCCATGTACTTATCCTTCCATGCCTCCGCCCGTCCGTAGTCATGCGACGGGACATCGAAGCCAAGCGCCGCGAGAGAGTGCAAAAACTGCTGGTCGTTGATAAGAATGATCTCATGGGTATCCGGTCGAGGATTCAGGTAATTCCAGCCAAACACCCAATATGGGTACCTCGTGCCTTGGGCCTCATGGAAACTTGCCATGTATGTTGCTATAGCGTCGACGACAGACATTGGTTCAACTTCAAATAGTCGTTCATAGATGTCGTGCCCAATGGTTTTCGGATGTGTCAAGTCACCACGAATGTCATTACAGAATTCGATTAGCTCTAGAACTTCCGGCTTTACTGATGTTGGGTGGCCAATGATTTCGCTAGGCCATGTCTTGAGTTTCTTGAGAAAGCGACCGGTCCGGAGTTTTTGAAATATGGCGTCGCTGTCCTTGGTGGGTGCAAGATGCGAGCGCATTTGCTGATTCAAGAAAGCTTCGACTGCCGCGATTCCGAAGTAGAGAGAAGCTGTGAGGTGGTGCGACTTTTCCATGTCAGTTGGCGCGTCGAGTGCTGCACTTGCCTCCCGAAACAAGGAAGAGAAATTTTGCCATGCTGGATTAATTGACCAGGGACCGAGAGTCATATGGAATATGAGGCCTAACGTCAGGCTTCAGGGGCCGGCGCGAAGAGCCGGTCCCCTGGAAGTTACAGTTGGGAGTTTCTTTTTGCGAATCGCCAAAAATAAAATAATACCGCCAGTTATTGCGCCAAGCATCATTACAGCAGAGCATAGAAAGGGGAACAAGCGGCTATAACGATTTGCTGAGTACAAGAAAAAAACGGCATCTGATAAGGCAATAAATGACGTGACATATGAGATACCGAACAAGATCATTGCCGACGCGAATGCGACGAATCTGAATAGCCTCGGGTGCCGCTGAGACATATAAACCGGCAAAACAAAAAGAGTGACTGTCAATGCAGCAGTCATAGACACGATTAATATACGATAGCCAACAGTTGAATACTTAGTCCCGAAAAGCGGAAAGATCGGGTCAGTGAATTTGTAAGCAAAATATGCTGCAGATATACCGCAGAGCACAGATATAAAAATCAATATGTGACGGTTGTTTTTTGTCATTTTTCAAGAACCCCAACGTAAATTGGACGCCCTAAAAGGCGTGGAATTTTGTGCCAGTATGGTGTATAAGGCAGTCTTGCGTCAAGCTAATTAATAGATTTTATTCATAAAAGGCCCCTGAAATGCACCCCATCAACACGGACAAAAACGCCTCCGCTGTCGAACCCGAAAAGCCCCGCCTCCTGGACACCCTCCGCACCAGAATCCGCCTCAAGCACTACAGCCTCCGCACGGAACAGACGTACACCGAATGGGTTAAGCGCTACATCCTCTTCCACGGCAAGCGCCACCCCGCCGAGATGGGGAAGGAGGAGGTGGAGGCGTTTCTCTCCCATCTGGCGGTGAAGCACAATGTCTCGGCCTCGACCCAGAGCCAGGCAAAGGCCGCGATCCTCTTCCTGTATCGCGAAGTTGTCGGCAATGAACTCCCCTGGCTGGATGACGTGGAGGAGGCAAAGAAGCCCCAGCGTCTGCCGGTGGTGCTGACGGTGAGCGAGGTGCAGGTGCTCCTCTCCCGCCTGACCGGAACCCACGCGCTTATGGGGCGGCTGATGTACGGCACCGGCATGCGCCTGATGGAAACGGTGCGCCTACGGGTGAAGGATGTGGATTTCGAACGGCGCGAGATCATCGTCCGGGAGGGGAAGGGGGCGAAGGACCGGATCACCATGCTCCCCCAGGCGGTTGCGGCGCCGTTGCGGGAGCATCTGGCGCGGGTGGAGACTCTTCATGGGGAGGATCTGCGGGCCGGCTTCGGCGAGACCCACCTCCCCCATGCCCTCGGGAAGAAGTACCCGAACGCGGGTCGGGAATGGGGGTGGCAGTATGTCTTTCCGGCGAAGCAGCGGTCGCCGGACCCGCGCACGGGGGTGACCCGTCGGCACCACGCGGACGAGAAGGGAATCCAGCGGGCCATCCGCCAGGCGGTGCGGGACGCGGGGCTGGCCAAGCCGGCCACCCCCCACACCCTGCGCCACTCCTTCGCGACGCATCTCCTTCAATCGGGGTACGACATCCGCACGGTACAGGAACTCTTGGGCCACAAGGATGTGCAGACAACCATGATCTACACCCATGTACTGAACCGGGGGGGCAAGGGGGTGGAAAGTCCCCTCGATCGGTTGTAGAATTGTCCGGCAACACTACGGATGAGGAGGGTGCGCCATGAGAGAGAAGATCGAAATCATACCGGGTGATATCACGAAGCTGGCGGTGGACGCCATTGTGAACGCGGCCAACAATTCGCTCCTGGGGGGCGGAGGGGTGGACGGCGCCATTCACCGGGCCTCGGGGCCGGAGCTGCTGGCTGAGTGCCGGGCCCTGAACGGCTGCGCCACCGGCGACGCCAAGATAACTAAGGGGTACCGGCTGCCGGCGAAGCACGTGATCCACACGGTGGGGCCGGTATGGCACGGGGGAACGAAGGGCGAACCGGAGCTTCTGCGAAGCTGTTACCGCCGTTCGTTCGAGGTGGCCCACGGGGCCGGCCTCGCCTCCATCGCCTTTCCGGCCATAAGCTGCGGGGTCTACGGCTACCCCCTGGATGAGGCATGCGCCATCGCCCTGGAGGAAACCAAGGCCGCACTGGATCGCTACCCGGAACTGGAGCGGGTGGTTTTCACCCCCTTCGGAACCGAGGCGGAAGGTGCCTACCGGGCCGCGCTGGCAAAGGTGTTCGGGGCATGAAGGCGGTAATTCAGCGGGTTAGCGAGGCGCGGGTGGTGGTGGACGGCGAAACCGTGGGGGCCATCGGCCGGGGGATCCTGGTCCTTCTCGGGGTGGAGAAGGGGGACACGGAGCGGGACGCAGCGTGGCTGGCGGAGAAAATCGCCGGGCTGCGGATCTTCGAGGACGATGGAGGGAAGATGAACCTCGCGGTGCGGGAAGTGACCGGGGGGATACTGGCCGTGTCCCAGTTCACCCTGGCGGGGAATTGCGCCAAGGGGCGGCGCCCCTCCTTCGACACGGCGGCCCCACCCGACGAGGGGAAGCGGCTCTATGACCGCTTCGTGGATTTCATGCGGGAAACCGGCATCCCCACTGCCACGGGGATCTTCCAGGCCGACATGAAGGTGCACCTGGTGAATGACGGCCCGGTGACGTTCATCCTGGAGAGTCCCAAAGCTACCGGGGGATAATCCCCACGGCAATCATGGTCCCTTCTTCGATCTTCGCCAGGAGCGAGGGAGGAAGCTCGCCGATGAACTCCGTCAGCTTGCCACGATCCAGGGTGGTTATCTGGTGGCAGAGGGCTGCGGAATCCTTCGAGAGTCCACCCTTCCCCTTGCCGATCGGCACCACGGTGGGTCCGCGGCCGGCCTGACGCGGCGAGGTGGACAGGGGAACAATGATGACGGAGCGCCAGCCGGGGGTCTGATTGAAGGCATTGTGGGAGATGATGACCACGGGACGCCGGCCGGTCTGTTCAGAACCGGACCGGGGAACCAGATCGGCCCAGTACACGTCGCCCCGCTTCACGGCTTCTTCTCCCCGTTGGCAAGGTGCTCTATTGCAGCCCCTTCCAGGGGTTCGTCCAGGTCGGCAGCGGTGCCGGCGTGGGCTTGGGCATAGGAGGCCAGCTCTTCATGGACGGCATTGACCCGCTGTTGCCTCACCCACTCTTCCACCGCCTGCCGGGCAAGCTGGGTGGCGGGGACACTGAGGCGACGGGCCGCATCCCTGAGCCCCTCATAGACGTCAGCCGGCAGGGGAAGATGGAAATTGTGCATTGACACGGTTTTCATGGCACACCTCCTGCCACAAGATTATGCCATCAAAAGCATAATTGCAAGGTGGCAGGGATCGTAAATCCGGGAGAAATGCTTTTGACTCCCAACGCCTGTTTTTCCATTTGGCTCTTCCCGCCGCCGTGGTGTACCATAGCGGCTTTACGTATACACTCCCGACCGGAGCTGACCGTTGGATATCAAGCCCGTCCTTGACAACCTCTACGCATCCCGCTCGACGCGGCACCTGGCGAACGACCCCCTCTCCTTCTGCCACCGCTTCGGGGCGCCCGAAGACCGGGAGATCGCAGGGCTCGTGGCGTCGTGCCTCGCCTACGGCAATGTGAAGATAATCCTCCGGAACCTGGAGACGGTTTTTGCGGTCCTGGGGTCTTCGCCCCGGCGGTTCGTGGAGCGGTTCGAGCCGCAGGAGGGGCTGCGGCGCTTCGCCGGGTTCAAGCACCGCTTCAACGACGGCCGCGACCTCTGCGCCCTCTTCCTGGCAGCCCGGACCATGGTGGAAGAGGCGGACACCATCGGCGACTTCTTCCTGGGGTGCCATGACCCCCATGCCGAGGACATCACCCAGTCACTCACGGAGTTCAGCGCCGCTGTTCTCGCCTTCGATTACTCGCCGGTTTTCGGCACCGACGCCATCCCGGCCGATTCCTATTTCCCCTTCTTCTTCCCCTCACCCGCCTCGGGGAGCGCCTGCAAGCGGCTCTGCATGTACCTGCGCTGGATGGTCCGCCCCGCCGACGGCATCGACCTGGAGGTCTGGAAGGGAGTCTCGCCGGCCCAGTTGGTGATTCCCGTGGATGCCCACATCCAGCGGATCTGCCGTCATCTGGGCTTCACTGATCGCAAGCAGGCCGACTGGCGCATGGCCCGTGAGATAACTGCGGCCCTCCGGCAACTGGACCCGGCCGACCCGGTGAAGTACGATTTCCCCCTCTGCCACCTGGGGATTTCGGAAGGATGCGACGGCACGGTGCAGCCCCTCTGCCGGGAATGTCCGGTGGTGGAGTTCTGCAGGGCGGGTGCGCCATGAGCGGAACACCCGCCGTTACCCTGATTTCTTTCGCTCCGGAACACCACCCGGCCTCGTACCGCTTCAAGGGATTCGTGGAGGAAATCACCGCCCACACCCCCGAAGAGGTGATCCCGGCCCTCAGACGTATTGAGGAGGCTACGGCCCGGGGGCTCCACGCGGCGGGCTTTGTCTCCTACGAGGCGGCTGCTGGACTCGGCACCGGCCTTGCCACGCACCCTCCCGGTCCGCTACCGCTCCTCTGGTTCGGCCTGTTCGAGAAGCGCTTCGGTCTCCCCCCGCGCATCCATGACGCCGAGATGTGCGAAACGGCCTACGGAACCGCCGGCTGGGACCCCAGCCTCTCTACAGAGGACTATCGGGAAGCCATCGGGCTGATCAAGGATTACATCGCCGCCGGCGACACCTACCAGGTAAACTTCACCTTCCGCCGGCGCTTCACCTTCACGGGCTCCCCCGGCGCCTACTTCAACGACCTTTGCCGGGCCCAGAAAGCCCCCTTTTGTGCCCATCTGGATATGGGACGCTTCCAAATATTGTCGGCATCTCCCGAACTCTTTTTCGAGTTGCGCCGCGGCACCCTCACCTGCCGCCCCATGAAGGGGACCGCCTCCCGTGGGCGCTGGCGCAGCGAGGACGAGCAGATCAAGGCGCGCCTGGCCGAGAGCGAAAAGGAGCGGGCCGAGAACCTGATGATCGTGGATCTTTTGCGCAACGATCTGGGGATAGTGGCCGAAACCGGATCGGTGCGGGTGGACAACCTCTTCGCGGTGGAAACCCTGGAGACACTCCACCAGATGACCTCCACCATCACGGCCCGGCTGCGGGACGGAGTGGACCTGCCGGAGCTGTTCCGGGCACTCTTTCCCTGCGGCTCCATCACCGGCGCGCCCAAGAAGCGGAGCATGGAGATCATCCGGGAACTGGAGGATTCACCCAGGGGAGTCTACACCGGCTGCATCGGCCACGTATCGCCCGGCGGGGAGATGACCTTCAGCGTCGCCATCCGCACTGCGGTCATCGACACCGCAACGGGAGCCGGTGAACTGGGGATCGGGAGCGGCATCACCATCGGCTCGCGGGATGAGGACGAGTACCGGGAGTGCCTCGCCAAGGGCCGTTTCGCCAATACGCGCCTCCCCGACTTCCAACTGGTTGAAACCCTGCTCTACGAGGAGGACAAGGGGTGTTTCCTGCTGGATCGGCACCTGGCGCGGCTGTTCCGCTCGGCCGCCTACTTCGGCTTCAACATCCGCCTCGGCACCATCAACACCGTCCTCGCCCACCGGACCGGCAGCCTCGCCGGAAAGCACAAGGTGCGGCTCATCCTCAACCGCCGGGGGGCCTTCACCATCGAAACCGAACCGCTGCCGCCGCCGGAAGGGGTTGAAACGATGGTCATCGGCTTCGCCGCCGCGAACGTGGACTCCGCCGACCCGTTCCTCTATCACAAGACCACCCACCGCCCCCTCTACGTGCGGGAAAAAGGACTTCGCCCCTACTGCGACGACGTGATCTTCGTGAACGAGCGGGGAGAAGTGACCGAGGCAACCACCGCCAACGTGGTGGCCCGGATCGGCGGCACCCTGGTGACCCCGCCCCTGGACTCCGGGCTCCTCCCCGGCACCTTCCGGGAGGAGATCCTGGCCCTGGGGCAGGTGCGTGAGCGGGTCATCACCCGCGAGGAACTGGAACGGGCCGAAGACATCTATCTCATCAATTCGGTCCGGCAGTGGCGCTGGGCGCGACTGGCCTAAAAAGGAAACGGAGGTAGTACATGCAGAAATTCGGGTTCATCGGCCTCGGCATCATGGGAAGCGCCATGGCGAAAAATCTCCTGAAGGCGGGTTTTGCGGTGACGGTCTGGAACCGTTCCGCCGCGAAGGCGGAGGAACTTGCGGCACTGGGAGCAGAGCTGGCGGCCTCTCCGAAAGAGGTGGCTGAATCCTGCCCGGTAACCTTCGCGATGCTGGCGGACCCGGCGGCGGCGGAAGAGGTCTGCTTCGGCAAGCACGGGGTGCTGGAGGGGATCGGCGAGGGACGCGGCTACGTGGACATGTCCACGGTGGACCCGGCCACATCCCAAAAGATCGGCGTTGCGGTGGTGGCCAAAGGGGGACGGTTTCTGGAAGCGCCGGTATCGGGGAGCAAGAAGCCGGCCGAGGACGGCACTCTCATCATCCTGGCCGCCGGCGATCGGTCTCTCTACGACGAAGCACTCCCTGCCTTCGAGAAGATGGGTAAAAAGGTCCTCCACCTCGGCGACGTGGGGAAAGGGGCCGAGATGAAGCTGGTGGTGAATATGGTCATGGGGGGGATGATGGCCGTATTCTGCGAGGGGCTGGCTTTGGGGGAAAAGTCGGGGCTCGACTCGGCTGCCATCCTCGACGTTATTGGCGCCGGCGTCATGGCCAACCCCATGTTCGCTTTGAAGGGAGGGCTCATCCGGGAGGGGAATTTCGCGCCGGCCTTTCCCCTGAAGCATATGCAGAAGGATTTGCGGCTGGCGGTGGCCCTGGGAGACCGGGCCGGGCAGCCCCTGGTGGCTTCGGCGACAGTCAATGAGCTCTTCAAGGGAGCAAGGAGTGACGGCTTCGGCGACGAGGACTTTTCCGCCCTGTTCAAGACCATCGCCCGATGAAATTTTTCTCTCGCTCCCGGCGGTCAGCCCTCTGACCGGGGCTCCCTTTATCCGCGCTTCTCCCGCAGCCCCACTTAGGGGAGCTCATCCCCCCCCGGCAGGGCCAGCCCGGCCAGGGGGTGCAGGGGAGCCTCTTCCTCGACGGCGTCTTCTTCACCATCCCCCTTGCCGGCGGCGTGATCCTCGTCCACGCCGTTATCCTTACCATCCGCCATGGCCGTCAACAGCGCCTCCGGGAGCTCCTGCGCCTTACCGCCATAGCCGGGATACTGCCGCACCTCATAATGGACATGGGGGCCGGTGGAGCGCCCCGTGCTTCCGGCCAGGGCAAGGACGGTTTTCGTGTCCACCGCCTGGCCGGGCGTGACGCGAATCGTCGAATTGTGGCCGTAGAGGGTAACGTAGCCATTGCCGTGGTCCACCGCCACAAGGTTCCCATACCCCTTGTAAGACCCGGCAAAGGTAACGGTGCCCCGCTGGGTGGGGTAAACGGGAGTCCCCCGGGGGACGGCGATATCGACCCCGCGGTGATAGGTCATCCGGCCGCTGCCGAAGGGGTCGAGCCGCCAGCCGATGCCGGAGGTGACACTGCCTCCATCCACCGGCAACCGGCGTGACGCGACAGCGGCACCGGGAAGGAGCAGCAGGCAAAGAATGACGGCGACGACAGGTTTCATGTCCATGGTCATTTGGCCAGCAGGTCCCGTCACTTGACGAGTCCGTAGGCAATAAGGGTGAGGGAGAGCACGAGAAGCGCGAACATGGCGGACAGGATTGGCCTGTCGCCATTTGCCGCACCCGCCCTGAAGGTCCGGATGAAGTCTTTTATGATCCCCATGGGTTTATCCTCGAATGATTTGCCGTCTTTATGAAAAGCAACATACATGCCACGAATCACCCATTGAGGGCAACCCTGCAAACCAGATTTAACTTGTTTTTTAGCCTGAACATTGCGATACTGTACCGTTTTTTACGACGAGCCGCCGCTCGTCTTTTTCATTTGCCACCAACCCTTGAATCTATCGCCGCACACGGCAGAAGGAGCACGCACCACCCATGCAAGAACGGATCAGGAACATCGCCATCATTGCCCACGTCGACCACGGCAAGACAACCCTCGTGGACGCCATGCTGAAGCACGCGGGGGTTTTCCGCGAAAACGAAGCAATCACCGAGCGGGTCATGGACTCCAACGACCTGGAAAAAGAGCGGGGAATCACCATTCTCGCCAAAAACCTGTCGGTGCACCATGGCCGCTACAAGATCAACATCATCGACACCCCGGGCCACGCCGACTTCGGCGGCGAGGTGGAACGGGTCCTCAAGATGGTGGATTCGGTGCTTCTCCTGGTGGACGCCCTGGACGGCCCCATGCCCCAGACCCGCTTCGTCCTCAAGAAGTCCCTTGATCTGGGCCTGAAGCCCATCGTGGTCATCAACAAGATCGACCGCCCCGGCGCCCGCCCCGACGAAGTTGTCGACATGGTCTTCGACCTCTTCTGCGAGCTGAACGCCAACGACGCGCAGCTGGATTTCCCCATCGTCTACACCAGCGCCAAGCTCGGCTTCGCCAAACTGGACCTCGCCTCCGACTCCACCAGCATGGAGCCCCTCTTCGCCGTGGTGGAGTCCAACGTCCGCCCCCCCTCCGGCGATCCCAAACTACCGTTCCAGCTGCTGGTCACCAACATCGATTACAACGACTACATCGGCCGCATCGCCACGGGCAAGGTCTTCAACGGCAGCGTCAAGAGCGGCGAAACCGTGGCGCTGGTGCGCCGCGACGGCAGCATCGTCAGGAGCCGCATCTCCAAGCTCCTGGGCTACGAGGGGCTCAAGCAGGTGGAGGTCCCGGAAGCATGCACCGGCGATATCGTCACCGTGGCCGGCTTCGACGAGGTTGGTATCGGCGAAACCCTGGCCGCCGCCGACAATCCGGTGGCCCTCCCCTACGTCTCCATCGACGAGCCGACCATCTCCATGAATTTCATCGTCAACTCCTCCCCCTTTGCCGGCAAGGAGGGGAAATTCGTCACCTCCCGCAACATCCGCGACCGGCTCGACAAAGAGTTGCGGACCAACGTGTCGCTGCGGGTTGAGGATACCGGCAACGCCGACACCTTCAAGGTTTCCGGCCGGGGAGAGCTCCACCTCTCCATCCTCATCGAGAACATGCGCCGCGAAGGATTCGAGATGGCGGTCTCCAAGCCCGAGGTCATCCTGCGTGAAATCGACGGGAAGAAGATGGAGCCGATGGAGTATCTGGTGGTGGACGTCCCCTCCGAGTTCCAGGGGGCAATCATCGAAAAGATGGGCCCCCGCAAAGGGGAGATGACCTCCATGCAGCCCATGGGAGAGACCATCAGGATTGAGTTCATCGTGCCGGCCCGCGGACTCATCGGCCTTCGGGGCGAGCTCCTCACCGAAACCCGCGGCACCGCCGTCATGACCCACACCTTCCACGATTACGCCCCCTACAAAGGCGACATCCCCGGGCGCAAGAACGGGGTTCTCATCGCCATGGAAAACGGGGAGACCACCGCCTACTCCCTGGATGGCCTCCAGCCCCGCGGCATCCTCTTCATCGGGGCGGGCGTCGAGGTCTACGGCGGGATGATCATCGGTCAGCACGCCAAGGACAGCGACCTTGACGTGAACCCCTGCAAGGGCAAAAAGCTCACCAACGTCCGCGCCTCGGGTTCCGATGACGCCATCAAGCTCACCCCCCCCCGCAACCTGACACTGGAGCAGGCCCTCGAGTTCATTGACGACGATGAACTGGTGGAAGTGACCCCCCAGTCAATCCGGCTCAGGAAGAAAGAGCTCGACCCGAACCGGCGCAAGCGGAAATAACTCCACGCCATCCCGCCCTTTCGGGGGCGGGATGGAACTTTGCGTTGACTTTATCAGGGGATTTCACTACTTTTTCCCTGATACCAGACGGAAGGCGGGACCCCCATGAACCGTAGCCAGCGACCCTTTCTCTACTGCTTACTGAGCCTCCTTGCCCTCGTGGCCGCCGGCTGCGCCACGTCGCAGGACGCGGTCAGCCGCAATCCCGACTCCATGGCCAAGGCTGCCGAGGACTTCCAGACATCCGGCCGCTACGAGGACGCCATCGCCCAGTGGCGGAAGGTGCGGGAGAGCTATGCCTCGCCGGAGCTGACCGCCCAGGCCGAAATCAAGATTGCCGATGCCCAGTTCGACAACAAGGACTACATCGAGGCAGCCGCTTCCTACGAAGAGTTCCGCAAGCTCCACCCCAACCACGAGAAGGCTCCCTATGCCCTCTACCGCCAGGCCCTCAGCCACTACGAGCAGATAACCGGCATCGATACCGACCAGACGCCGGTTTCCAATGCAGTGACCCTGTTTGAATCCTTCCTGCGGCTCTATCCCACTTCCGAATATGCAGAGGACGTGCGGAACAAGCTCGAAGTCTGCCGCATGAAGCAGGTGGAGTACGAAGTCTACGTCGGACGCTTTTACTACCGGACGGAAAAGTACAGCGCGGCGGCAAAGCGTCTGGAAGAGGCCCTGAAGAAGTATCCCAAGTCGCCGGTCCATGACGAAACCCTCTTCTACCTGGGTTCGGCCTACATCCGCACCGGCGAGAAGGCAAAGGGGCGCGACGCTTTCCAGCAGCTGTTCACCGAATACCGGACGAGCAAATACGTAAACGAGGCCCGGAAGTTCCTGGACAAGAATTACTGATGCGCCCCCTGCTTCCGCTCCTGCTCACCCTTGCGCTTGCCGGTTGCTCAACCGAAAGCCGGACGGTCGAGGAGGTTATGCGGTTGCGGGAACAGGCCCTTGCCACGGCGGACGCAAGACTCTACGCATCGCTCATATCCCCCGGCTACCGGGACAAAGGGTTAGATTGTCGGGCAAAGCGCGCCGAACTGGCCAAAACCCTTTCTGACTTCGGCCCCGTTTCATACCGTTCTCTCAGCCGCACCGTAACGGTAAACCATGACGCTGCCACCGTCACCGGCCACTATGCAATGAAAGTCACCGTAAAAGGAAACCCCCTGGAGATTAACGGCGAGGAGACGATCCGGCTCCGCCGGGAAACGGACGGCTGGAAAATCGTCGGGGGGATCTGAACATCGTATGTTGACTGTTGCCTCCATAGCCATATTCGGCGCCCTCGGCTGCCTTGCCCGCTACATCCTCTCCGGATGGGTCTATGCCCTGGCCGGCAGGGGGTTCCCTTACGGAACCATGGCGGTGAACGTTGTGGGAGCCTTCCTCATCGGCCTCATCATGGAGTTCGGACTCCGCACCACCCTCATCCCGCAGGAAATCCGGGTCGGGCTCACCATCGGCTTCCTCGGGGGGCTCACCACCTTCTCAACCTTCAGCTACGAAACCTTCCGGCTGCTTGAAGATGGCGAATTCGTCACGGCGGCCGTGAACATAGTCGTCAGCGTCCTGGTCTGCCTCGCCTGTACCTGGGCGGGGATAGCGACAGCACGGCACCTGTAACGGGAGGCACCATGTCCAAACTCATCGGCGAGCAGGTTCTCATGCGCATCTTCATCGGCGAAAGCGACCGGCATGGCCGTACCCCCCTCCACGAAGCCCTCGTGGAACTCTTTCGCAGGGAAGGATTCGCCGGTGCCACCGTACTGCGGGGAGTGGCGGGATTCGGCGCCCGCAGCGTCTATCACACCGACAAGCTTCTGCGCCTTTCCGCCGACCTCCCCATCGTGGTGGAGGTGGTGGATTCCCAGGAGCGGTTCGACGCAATCATGCCGAAGATCGATGCCATGATGAACGGCGGGATGATTACGCTGGAGAAGGCAACGGTCATCCACTACGACTAACGAACAGAGGAGCGGCAGCACCCATGAAGACGGACCTGAAGCGTCTCGCCGCCGAAATGGCGACGATCATCGTCATCGCAGCGATAATCGGCATAGCCTGGAACTACCAACTTCTCCGGAGAGTGATTCGGGAAGAGGGAGTCCAGGCGCCTCAAGCAGAAACCGCAGATCCCCAGACATCCCCTGCCGCAGGCGCAACGCCGCTTCCCCTTGGACTCATGCAGGTGAAGGAACTCTTCGAAACCGGCGAGGCAGTCATCGTGGACGCCCGTGATCGTGAAACCTTCCGGAAAGGGCACATCAAAGGCGCCCTGTCTCTTCCAGTGGGTGAGGCCGACAGCCTCATCCCTCAATTTGCAGAACGCAACCCCAAGGACAAGCTTGTCGTCGTGTATTGCGGCGGCTATGACTGCCACGACAGCGGCCTCCTGGGCAAAAAGCTTCTGGCAGCGGGCTTCGGTCAGGTATTTGTCTACGAGGGGGGGTTCCCCGAGTGGCAGGATGCGGGCCATCCCGTAACGAAGGGGGACCAATAATGGACCCTGTGAAGAAGCATCTTACCGCCATGCTCAGGGTTGGCCTCGGGGCACTCTTCCTCTACGCCGGGGTCATCAAGATCATAACCCCCGCAGCTTTTGCCGGCAGCATCGCCAACTACCAGGTACTTCCCTATGCGGGAAACTACCTCGCTGCGGCAATTCTCCCGTGGATCGAGGTCATCTGCGGGGCACTGCTTGTCACCGGGTGGCGAACCCGGAGCGCTGCCGCCCTGGTGGCCCTCATGAACGCATTCTTCATCATCCTCCTTTTCTCCACGGTAGCACGGGGACTCGACATCGATTGCGGATGCTTCAAGCAGGGGGGAGATAAGACCACGGCCTGGACCGCCATATTCCGCGACACCATGTTCCTGGTGGCCGCCGTTTTCGTCTACCGGAAGGGGACAAAGTAGCGCCGCGTCCTTGCCGCCGGCGATGAAATAGGGTACTATTCCCGGCGTTTTCATATCGTTTCGGAGTTTTCATCAATGCTTAACGAAATCCTTCTGCTGGCCGCAGCTTACCTTCTCGGCTCAATACCAACGGGATTACTGCTCGCCAAAGCCGCCGGCGTCGATATCCGGACCACCGGCAGCGGCAACATCGGCGCCACCAACGTGTACCGTACCCTGGGCCGCTCAGTGGGCATCGCCACTCTTGCGGGAGACTGCCTTAAGGGACTTCTCCCGATACTGGCGGCCAAATACCTGGGAATGGCCGACCTGTGGATAGCCCTTGCGGGACTGGCGGCCTTCCTGGGCCATGTCTACTCGGTCTTCCTTGCCTTCAAGGGAGGAAAGGGAGTGGCCACGGCCCTCGGCGTCTTTCTCGGCATATCGCCCCTTGCGGTTCTGATATCGCTCGGTATTTTCATCGCCGTTGTCGTCGCATCGCGCTACATTTCTCTCGGCTCCATCATCGCGGCAGCGGCAATGCCCCCCATAGTGGCTTTTCTGGATGGACGCCCTCCGCTTGTCGCAGTGACCGTGGTGATCGCTTCCATCGTCATCTTCAAACACCGCGAGAACATCGCCAGACTCCGGGCTGGAACGGAAAACCGTTTCAAAGCCTGACGCGCCTTAAGTATCAACCCCGCTCCCATGGAAGAATCCATACCGCCAAATGATCAACCCACGAACGATGGTGGCGCACCGCCCCCAAGGCTTTCCGTGCTGAGAGACCGCCGCATTCTCGCGGCGCTTGCCATTGCGCTGCTTCTGATTCTCGCCCCCACCGTCCGCTATCTTCTCTTCCTCGCTCGTCCTGCCGGCGATGGCGGGACGGTCCGGATAGTTGACTTCCAAAAGGGAGAATCAGTCTCGCAGGTGGCCGCTGAGATGGAACGTGAAGGAATCCTTGCCAGTGCCCGCCTGTTTGTTTTCCACATTCGCATCAAAGGGGTATCCGGCAGGCTCCAGGCGGGGGAATATCAGTTCAACAACGGAATGCGCCCCTCGGAAATACTTCGCAGAATGGTAAACGGCGAGGTTTATACGCGCCGGTTCACTGTTCCAGAAGGATACTCGATCCATCAGATCGCCGAACTACTGGAGAGTCAGCACATTTTCACCAAGGAGAGTTTCCTGAATGCCGCCAAGGACCCAAAGCTCCTGGCCGATTTGGGCATTGGTGACAACAGTGTCGAAGGATATCTTTTCCCCAGCACCTACAATGTGACTCGCACCATGGACGAAGCGGATCTAATCAGGGTCATGGCAGCTCAGTTCAGCAAAATCTATAACGAAAGCTTTGCTGAGGCTGCACAACGCTCCGGTATGACCCGTGCCCAGGTGGTTACCCTCGCCTCTCTCATCGAGAAGGAGGCTGTAGTCCCAGAGGAGCGGCCCCTTATCTCGTCGGTATTTCATAATCGACTTGCCAGAGGCATGCGACTGCAGAGCGACCCCACAGCCGTTTACGGGATAAGAGCATTCGCCGGCAACGTGACCAAGCATGACATCGAACGCACCACACCCTACAACACCTATCTTATTCCCGGGCTTCCCCCCGGGCCCATCGGCAATCCGGGCAAGGGAGCCCTGGAAGCCGCCATCAATCCGGCCCGCACCAATTACCTGTATTTCGTGTCAAGAAAAGACGGTACCCACCACTTTTCCACCAACCTCGTCGAGCATAACGCCGCTGTCAACACCTATCTCAAAAACAACACGGCCAGATAGCTTTACCCTGTAAAGTGCGGCACGGGTGGCAAAGATTGCCCGACACTGCCCAACCGTAGACACAAAAAAACCCCGCCGAGTCATGCGGCGGGGTTTCGTTTCGTGCTTATCAGAAATGTGAAACTGGACTTTACGCCTTTTCCACCTTTACCGGTACCATGCCGGCAGTCCTGGCAAGGAGAGCGTTCACGTTCATAGCTCTGAAATGGGACGGCGCAAACAGAAGGCCCGGCTGCACCTTGCTTGACACCTTAGCCGGACCGGTCACACTCACCCCTCCAGCAGAAATCCGCACCCCGGAACCGTCAGCAACGCCAAGCTTTGCGGCATCTTCCGGATGAATCTCCACATAACCGGCAGGCGCAACCTCAAGGTTATTCTTCGACCATACCGTAGTCGTCCCACTGTGGTAGAGGATTGCACCGGTAAGGAACACAGGGGCCTGTCCAGACTGTGCGGCACCTGAATCAGCCGTCGGAACCAGGGAAACAGGCCCGGAAACAGGGAAAGCAGCGGGCAGGACAACATCGGCGCCGTAACCGGGAACCAGGTCGGCAATCTCCTGCATGATCAGTGCCGGTGAAACAGAGCGGCTCTCACCCGCAAGCCGGTTATAGAGTTCAGTCAATATGTCCCAGTCCTCGCGGGCTTCGCCGGGAGGGTTGGCGGCCTTGCCGAGGGATTGGACCCGACCGTCGATGGTGGTGAACGTTCCGTCCTTCTCTGCCGCAACCGAAGCAGGGAATACAATGTGGGCCTGCTTCACCGACTCGCCCGGGAACGGGTCCTGGACAATTAAAAGCTCCAGTTTGCCGAGAGCAGCGCGAATCCGCTCGCCCTCGGGAAAAGAAGCAACCGGATCGCAGCCCAACAGATAGAGCGCCTTTATGGTTCCCTGCTCTATCCCTTCGATAACCTGCCAGACATCTTTACCCTTGGCAGGGGCGGCGACATATCCCGGAAGCATGTCCGGGGCAACACCCATATCGAGGAGCCCGCGAATATTGGTCTTCTCGTAGACGGGGAAAAGCCCTCCGGCATCCTTGCCAAGAGCCCCAAGAACGAGGGCGAGGTTAACCAGGGCGTTTACCGCTTTCTCCGCCCCGCTGCTCCGCATCAGATCGGCGCCGAAGAGTACAGCCACACTCTTTTTCTTGCCGAGCAGTCGGGCAGCGCCGCGAAGATCCCCTTCCGTCATACCGGCGGCAGCAGCCGCGTCGGCAACCGATACGGTACCGAGGGAAGAGACCAGTTCCGGCAGATTGGCAATGCGGCTTGCAACGAAGTCATTGTCCTGCAGCCCTTCGTCAAGCACAATCTTGGCAAGGGCGTTGATGACGGCAAGCTCACTCCCCGGCTTGTATTTAAGGTGACTGTTGGCAAATTTCTTAAGTTTGACATCCCGCATATTGGCGAGAACAAGTTTTGCATCGTTCTTGGTGACTGCTTTTATCACCCGATACTCAATGCCAGTTGCCTCGGCGTTCAAATCGCAACCAAACACGAGAACGGCACCGGCTCGGTCAATGGCATCAATGGTTGTACTGGCTCCCTGAAGGCCAACCCTTTCCCGGAGCACCCGCTGTGCTGTCGCAAAGCCGAGACGCGCCTCCGAGTCAATGTTGCCACTCCCCATTGCACCACGGAAAAGTTTTTGGAAGAGGAAGTTTTCCTCATTGGTAACCCGAGGTGAGCCGAAACCGGCAACTGCCTCAGGGCCGTACTTGGCAACAATGTCCTTCAACCCCGTCGCGGCAGCCCCCATGGCAACGTTCCAGTCGACTATCTCACCGCGCACCATGGGCTGAATGAGTCGCTCCGTGGAGTTCACGTAGCTGTATCCAAAACGGCCGTTAATGCACAGATTGCCACTGTTGTAAGAATCATCGTCACCGGTCACCCGCTCGACACGCCCATTGCGGGTGCGATACTCGATTTGGCACCCTGTTGAGCAAAATGCGCAGACGCTCTTGGTGGTCGTAAAGGCCCATGGCCGGCCCCGGAACTTGAAGGGCTTGCTGATCAGGGTACCGGTGGGACAGGCATCGACACAGTTGCCGCAAAATTCGCAGTTGAGGGGTTTGCCGTCCACTGTATCTATTACCGTTGCCTCGCCGCGGTTCACTACGGCAATGGCATTGCACCCCACCACCTCATGGTCAACCTTCACGCACTTTTCGCAGAGGATGCAACGATTGGGGTCACTCTCGATCAGAGGCCAGTCATAGCGGATTTCACGCCGCTCGAGCAGGGCCGAGTATTCCTGGCGGGAAGCCCCGAGGCCGTAGCAGGAGTTCTGGAGATCGCACTCGCCGCCGGCATCGCAGACAGGACAATCAAGGGGATGGTTGACCAGCATCAGCTCCATGATCTTCTGACGGATCCGGGATAGATTCTCAGACTGGGTTGTGACCTTGATCCCATCCTTCACCGGCGTGTTGCAGGCGGTCATGGGCCGGTCGACACCCTCCACCTCCACCGCGCAGACGCGGCAGGCGCCGGTGGGTGAAACCTTCTTGAGCCAGCAAAGAGTCGGTATAGTGATGCCGAGCTGTGCTGCCGCCTCAAGAATGGTGCTTCCCTTGGCTACCGAGATGTCCTTCCCGTCGATTGTAAGACTGACCATATACGTTTCACCCCTGGAAAGCGGCTAGGGCTCGGGACACACCGCAGCCCGGAGGTCTATGACGACTCCCGGGCGCAATGGTACCGGCCTTAGGCCGAAGTAACATACTGACCTTGTTATTGACTAGACAGCCACCATCGCAACGCGATAGCAACGCAGACACCGTTCCGCTTCGCGAACAGCCTGGCTGTCGGCGAATCCGAGCTCTACTTCCTGGTAGTTACCCTTACAGGCCCGCTCTTTGCCGTGGACTTCAGCCTGGTGGGCCCTCTCAACGGAATCGAGCCACGGCACGGCCTCTCCCTTATCGTAAACAGGGAAATTGGTGAGGATGTCTTCCATGAACTCGTCGTCGGTGAGAGAGGCCTTCCCTTCCTCCAACCAGCGCTGGATAACCCGGGCAGCCCTATGGGCATTGCCGATACAGGCGACAACTGTCAAAGGACCGATTTCGGCGTCACCACCGGCAAAGACACCATCCAGGTCGGTAATGAGGGTCCGGACAAGGGGATTACCCATTCCGTCTTTCAGTTCTTTGCCCGCGGCGTCCTTGAGAGGAATGTATTTGGTGACAACCGTATTCCACTTGGTGATATCGATTCCCATGTTTTCAGGAATGAACGTGAGGTCCGGATCTTGACCGATTGCAGGGATTACCGTGTCGCATTCAACCACGAACTCGCTGCCGGGAACCGGCTCGGGACGACGACGACCGGAGGCATCGGGCTCACCTAGAGCCATCCTGACGCACTCGACGCCCGTAACCTGCTCATTTTCGTCCACGATAATTTTAGTGGGGAGAACCTGGAACTCGAAGCGGACCCCCTCCTCATCGGCACCGTCCACTTCCCAGACATCGGCCGGCATCTCTTTCCGCGAGCGGCGATACAGCAGGATTGACTCTTCTGCCCCCTCACGCAACGCAACACGGACACAGTCTATGGCGGTGTTGCCCCCGCCGACCACAACCACTTTGTTGCCCATGCCGGTGGGGCGCCCCATGTAAGCCTCACGGAGGAAATCGATACCACCCCGGAGGAATCCCTTGTATCCCTTGTCCTCCCCCTCAACCCCCATGGGTTTCGAACGGTGGGCCCCAGGGGCAAGGAATACGGCGTTGTACTTGCTCTTGAGCTCTTCAAGAGAAATGTCAACGCCAATCCGGGTATCGTAAATGATTTCAACACCCATGGAGGCAATAATATCTATATCCCGCTGCAACAGATGCCGCGGTTGCCGGTAGGGCGGAATCCCCACCGCGATCATGCCGCCACCGTATCCTTCGGGGAGTGCTTCGTATATCGTGCAGGGATACCCTTCCAGGGAGAGGTAGTAAGCGCAGGCAAGTCCGGCCGGCCCGGCCCCTACTATGGCTACGGTCTTGTTCTTCCGCGCTTTCGGCTTCATGGGCGGGACAGCGTTATGCATCCACTCATAGTCCGACGCCGTGCGCTTCAGCACCATTATACTGACCGGATCATCCACATTCTTTCTACGGCAATGGGTTTCACACGGATGGGGGCAGACGCGGCCGCAGACCGAAGGAAGCGGCATGTTCTCGCGAATAATGGAAAGCGATTCATCAAAGCGGTATTCCTTGATCGACTCTATATAGGCAGGAATATCGATATGGGCGGGACAACGGTCCATGCAGGGGGCCGTATATTTCTCGATGTAACGGTGGGGAGAGGCCGGCTTTGCCCCACCCTGAATGTACGCGAGAAAGTCTTCCCTGAAATGGGTCACCGCATGGACTACCGGCACCGCCGATGACTGACAGAGGGTGCATTTGCAGTTTTTCAGGAGATCGCCCAGATCCGTTATGCTATCCAGATGGGCTTCGGTGCCTCTCCCCTCCACAATGGCGGCCAGAGCATCCATGAGAACGCGGGTTCCCTTCTTGCCCGGCGTGCACTTGCCGCAGCAGTAGAGGGTCTGCACTCTTTTCATGTATTCCGCGGCCATGGCCGGCACATCGACACCCTTATCGAAAACGATAATGCCGTCCCACCCCATAAAGGCAGCCAGAGACCGTTCCCCGTCCAAGGAAGTCGGAAGTCTGAAGCTTGCATCTTTCGCCTCGCCCCCCGTGCGGTTGTCAACAACACTCCCTCCCCAGCTCGAAAAAACCACCTGTGCCACGTACGCCTCCGTTCAGACCTTCACAGACAGGGTCAACTACACTTAACTATCTGTATTTATTAACTAAATTTGTTAATCCTAATTGTATACAGTATGCACTATCTATCACATTATCCTTTGATAAATCAAGGGAAAAATAATGATTAAATTGGTTTTCCCTTAGGATTGCCCATCCCCGACCGCTCTGTTATAGTCTGCAAACAAACCGATTCAGAGAGAAAGGAGCCGGGCAGATGTACCAGGAGGCTTTCAAATCGTTGTTTGAGGTGAACATGGGGGTCCGTGCCGGGGAAAGAATACTAGTATTCAGCGACACGGTTCGCCCGGACGAATCACCCGGCCCGGACGAGCGAGACCGCCGCGAACGACTTCTGCAAGTGGCAGGGAAAGCAGCCCTCTTCGCGAAAAACACTTACGGAAATACCGAGTTCGTTGAATTCCCGGCCACGGCCGCATCAGGAGCAGAACCGCCGGTAGCGCTCTGGAGGGCTGCGTTTGGAAGCAGCATCGTTGAATGTCTTGCTGCAGAGGGGCTATTGCCTCTCCTTCTGGCTAAAGAGGCAACAGCAGATGACGTAGAACGCTCCAGACAAATAGTCCTCGCCAATCGTACCGATGTGTCAGACGTTGTCATAGCCCTCGCCAATAACTCCACAAGTCACACCAAGTTCCGATTTCTGGTGAATGCCGCAGGCGGGCGCTTCGCGAGCCTTCCCCACTTCGACCCCGAAATGTTTTTTTCTTCCATGCAGGTTGACTGGCATGCCCTGTCGGAACGCACAAGCCGGTTGGCTGAAGCGGTCAACGCAGCCGTGGAGATTCTCATCGAGGCCCCCAACGGCACACGAATGCGAATCGGCAAGGCCGACCGGCAGGCCGAGGGAGATGATGGTCTCCTGACCACGGCCGGAAGTTTCGGGAACCTGCCGGCCGGCGAGGTATACCTGGCTCCCCTTGAAGGAACCAGCGAAGGCGTGATGGTGCTGGAGTACGGTCCGACCAGAAAGCTCTCATCCCCCCTGAAACTCATTGTGAACAATGGGCTGGTAACAAACATCATTGGCGACGAACCCCACCGGGAATGGCTAGAGCGCCGATTCGCGGAAAGCAGCAAAAACCGTAACATTGCCGAACTCGGCATCGGAACCAATGACCGGGCCACCCGTCCCGACAATATTCTTGAAGCGGAGAAGATCCTCGGCACCATCCACATCGCCCTTGGGGACAACTCCGGTTTCGGCGGCACAGTGCAGACACCGTTTCATGAAGATTATGTTTTCTATGGTCCCACTCTTACCGCCATAGCAACAGATGGCTCCCACAGGGTGCTTTTGCGCCAAGGCGTCCTCACACTCTAAAATTTTTGGCCCATAAAATTGTTTAAAAGACTTAAGTTCTCTTCCATAGCGCCGATAAGTATACACAAAACGCTTTTACTCAAACAATGCGAACCCTCTGTAAAACGGGCTAAACCATGGGCAAATCCTTTACTACAACCGCAGGCATTACCTTCATCCTTGCCGATGACCGCAAGCTGAAAGCCAGCTACGTTCCCGCAAGCGAGAAGGCTCAGATCAACCTCGGCTTTGTGAGACAGGCCCTCATCAGCGCCGGTTTTGCTGATCTTTTCATTTACGATCACGCCCTTGTGGAACTAATCAAGCGGTACAATGCAGCCACCCAGGAGTTTGTTTACGATATAGGCGAAGAACGCGACGCCACTTTCATTGTTCGCAGCACCCCCGACAACATCGAGGCCTACCTTACCCTGACCCGTGCCTATGGCGGAAAACCGGCACGCTCGGAACAGGTGCACAAAACCCTTAGAGATCAGGGAATAGTCTATGGCGTTCTCAACGAAGAAATCGAGGCGGCCATAGCTGCCGGAGAGGCCAAGGATCTCCTCATCGCCCGGGGGATTCCCTGCGAACCGGGAACCGACGCAGAACTGGTGAGCCTGATTCCTCAAATACAAGACCGCCAAGACCAACTTACGGACAACGACATCGTCGACTACCGGAACAGGGGAGAGATGATTTGCGTCAGCGCGGGGGATCCGCTCATGCGCCGGATTCCACCGGCCCAGGGGAAACCGGGCACCAACCTCATGGGCAAAGAGATCTTGCCACCACCGGCAAAAGATATCCAGTTTACCCAGAACCTGGAAGGGACGGCCTTTGCCCCCGATGACCCCGACCTGCTCATCGCCGCCATTGACGGACAACCAGTAATTGTTGCCAACGGTGTCATTGTTGAACCGGTTATCAAGTTCAAAACCGTCGACCTCTCAACGGGAAACATCACATTCAAAGGCTCCATCGACATCGCCGGGGACGTTACCCTGGGAATGGCAGTGCGTGCCACTGGCGACGTCACCATCGGCGGCGTTGTGGAAGGAGCCACCGTTGAGGCGGGCGGGGATGTTCTGGTACGGGGGGGCATCATTGGCCAGGGGGAGGGCCGGGACAAACAGGGAAAACTGGGGCAGGAAAGTTCCATGATCCGCGCCAAGGGGAACATTCAGGCTCTCTTTGTGGAGAACTCCCGCCTTGAAGCTGACGGCATGATCCAGATCGACGGCTTTGCCATGCAAAGCGAACTGGTAGCAGGAACGCAGGTTGTGGTGGGCCAGGACGGAAACTCTCAGGGGCACATCATCGGCGGCTCGTGCCAGGCAATATCGCGCGTACAGGCCGTGACTCTCGGCTCCCCGGCAGGAGTCCACACTGCGGTAAGCGTCGGGATAAATCCCCACGTAAAGGAAAAACTCTCAACAGTGAAATTAAAGATTCGGGAAGCGGAACGCGACCTCGAGGAATTGACCAAGAGGCTTGAATATTTCGCTGCGGATCCACACCGAGAAACATCCGCCCAGATCAACGAAACCCGGTACGTGCGGGATAAACTCGCGACAACATTATCAGAACTTACAAGTGAAAAAAAGCGGCTCGAAAAGAGGCTCGAGCAGGCCATAGATGCCCATATTCGCATTGGGCGGGCTGTGCTGAGCGGGGTCGTCATTTCAATCGGCACCAAAACCCTGGAAATCAGGGAAGATATAGAGGGCGGAGTAACCTTCAGACAGGAGGATGACGCCATCGTCTCCTCATCGTGAGCCCCACCTCGTCGCCCACCTTACAGATTGACACCTTCCGCAAAGTATGGAATGTTTCCCGGTCATCGGGGAGGGAGCCATGCAAGTCATAGGACTTACCGGCGGCATCGCGTCGGGCAAAAGTACAGTTGCGCGGATTCTGGAACGGCTCGGCGCCGTGATCATCGATGCCGATCTGCTGTCGCGCGAGACAGTCCTCCCCGGCACCCCGGCCCACGAAGCCATCGTGGCAGAATTCGGCACCGGAATCCTCCTGCCGGACGCAACCATCAACCGCAAGGCACTGGGCCGCATAATCTTCGCCTCACCGGAAGCCCGGCGGCGGCTGGAGGCCATTACCCACCCGGCCATTGCCCGGCTGGCAGAGGAGCGGATTGCGGAGGCCAGGCGTTCCGACGGACCCGTAACTTTCTACGTGGCACCGCTCCTAATTGAAGCGGGAGCTGCTAGTCGGGTCGACGACATATGGGTAGTGTACGCGGACAGGGAGACACAAATCGCACGCCTTACAGAGCGTGACCATATACGACGGGAAGAAGCGGAGCAGCGGCTCGCCGCTCAAATTCCCATGGAGGAAAAGGCGGCTTACGGATCGGCAGTAATTGACAACCGGGGAACGCCGGAAGAAACCGAGCGGCAAGTGGCCGCTCTCTGGAAAGAGAGAATAGAAAAAAACCCCTGGTAAATCCAGGGGTTTTTTTCATTTATGGTAGCCGAGCTTCATTGATATCTCTTCGGCGGCCTGCTTGACGTGGGGTATGAGTTCCTTCTCCATTCGCTCGTCGGTGAAACGCATGGATGGTCCGGACAGACTTACTGCACCGATAATCCGCCGGGTATAATCCCGGATCGGCGAACCGACGCAGCGCACCCCCAGATCAAGCTCCTCGTTATCAATGGCATACCCTTGTTCCGCAACCACTTTAAGATGCTTTTTCAGCACATCCCGATCGGTTATGGTATGCGGTGTGAACGGTTTGAGCTCCTTGACGGGGTAAAAGGCTTCAAACTCCTCGTCGGGCATATGGGCAATCTGAACCTTGCCGGCGGCGGTACAGTACGCCGGGAGCCGGGACCCGACGCGGGGCACAACCCTTACGGTTAGATCGGTTTCCACAACGTCCAGATAAACAATGCTCTGTTCCTTGAGGATCGCCACGTACGCGGTTTCGTTGCACTCCTTGACGAGCCATTCGAGGACCGGACGGGATTGACGCAAAAGCCCCATCTGCTTGATGAAGGTTTGCCCCAACTCCAGAGTTTTCAGCCCGAGCCGGTAATTCTCCGTAACCCTATTCTGCTCTATATAGCCCCGCGCCTCCAAAGTGGCCAGCAGCCGGAACACATTGTTCTTGTGAAGCTTCAGCCGCTTGGACAACTCCGTCACGCCGAGTTCGTCCACATCGTCATGGAACTGTTCAAGCAGGTCGAGGGCATGGTCGACCGCCTGTATGATATATTCCGATTTATCCTTCTTGGCCATTGCACTCCTCTTTCCCGGAAAGAAATAAGCCTTTCTACATAAGCCTTAAGGGGGAATATGTCAAGAGCAACATCCGTATCCAAAGATGTTCCCCCTGAGCCCAGTAAAACTCCCGCGATATTAACTTAAAAAATCCACCAAACTGTAGAATATTGTTTTATAATTGTCAAGCATCATCATTTATTTTATAGTTCATTCAAGCGTATAGCAATAGGGGCCATTTCGCGCGCCACATCATAAATCCCTTTGCACTCCTATTTTTTACATGCGCACCAAGGGACGGGTTCTTCTTACCCATAGATTGACACCCGTTTTATTCCCAGGAGATTCTCATGCTCAACCTGCGCAAAAAGATCCTCGTTGCCATTGATGGCTCCCCCTTCTCCGACAAAGCGGCGGAAGAGGCCGTGCGGATCGCGGCCGGGAACGCAAGCCAATTCAAAAGCAAGATCTACGCCATGCTGGTTCTCCCCAATGCCCCCCGCAGCACCTTCACCGACTTCGTTCCCCCTCCTCCTATTACCGAAACCAAAGAATGGGATGAGTTGAGGGAAAGGGTGTTCTATGTAATCGAGAAGAACTCGAGCGAAGCGGATATCCCCCTCGAAATCAAGGTGGTGTATGGCGATCCGGCGGACGAGCTCATCAATTTCGCGGAGAAGGAGCAGATTGATGTAATCGTGATAGGAAGTTCCGGCAAGGGGTTTCTGAAACGGAAGCTGCTCGGAAGCGTCTCACACAAGGTGGTGAAGAACGCCCCATGCTCGGTCTACATCGTCAGGGGTTAGAAGACTCTGTCTCCTTGCGCAGATAGGAGAGGATCTCGCCAAGGCTCTCGACAATGATCCGCTCGTCACGAGGAAACTCTTCAGGGGAAAGTTCAAGGGTCAGGGTCTCGTTGTAGCCGGTACTGCGAAGATGATTGAGGAAGCGGGTAAGGGGAAGGATGCCGTGTCCCGGCAGCAGATGCTCCCGCCCATGACCATAGTCGGAAAAATGGATGTTCCTGATTCGGCCGCTGTTGTAGCAGAGATAAAAGTCGTTGATGAAGTTGGCCTTCCCCGACCCCATGTGGGTGGTGTCGAAGGTCATGAAGAGGTTGCGCTCCTGGATAAAATCGATGAATTTCGTCGTGCTGGAGAGGATATGGGGGTTCATCCTGACCCGCTTCCCCACCCACGGCATGTTCTCCAGGGTGACGATAACCGCCCCCTGCCCCACCTCCTTCTGGAAATCCATCACCCGGTAGAGCCAGCGCCAGAATCCCAACTCGACCCCCATCCAGGACGGGGGATGGAAATTGACCAGCGGGATGCCGCAGTCCGCCGAGAGCTCCACACACCGCTTGAGGGAATCGATGGGGCTCCCCCAGCCGTCCAGGGGCATAAAGGGCGCGTGCATGGAGTTTATCGGCAGGATTTCCGCAAGTTCCCGGATAAGAGTGCGGCAGTTGACCTTCTGGAAATCCTGATTAACGATGAGCTCCACCCCGTCGAAACCCGCCTCCCGGGCAATAGTCACGACTTTGCCCAGAGGGAACGTGAAGAGGGTCCCGGTGGAGAGGGATATCCGCATTCGTCCTACCCCTGTCCGCTGATGCTGCTGTAAACGATCTTCTGAAGGGTTCCCACCGCTTCTAGACCGCTGTGCAGTTCGCGTTTCGCATCGTCGTCAAGTCCTTCGGCATCTATGGCAATGCCCGCCTCCCCTGCAATCTCACGCTGAACGGCATGGCGGCAGAAGCAGTGCCAAGCCCGCAGGAGCCGCTCCGCCAGCTCCACGTCGACCCGTCCCTGATAGAGCAGCTCCCGGAGCCGCTCCGCCGTCCCAGTTTCCTGGATATCGAAACGCACTGTCATAATCCGCACGTTAGCAACAAGGGGGCCTATGCCGTAGAAGGCCAGATTGAACATTCCCCGGTCCAGCCGGAGCCTGCCGAAGAAATCAAAGCCCGATTGCATCATCGCCGTCCGCCGGGCTATCTCCCTCAGAGAATCGTCCTGATGCGCGAGCGCTGCCCGGACCAGGTTGACCATCTCGGTCGCCAGGGAGGGATCGCCGCCCACAAGGCGCAGATCGGCCAGCCCCACAAGCCACTCAAGGTCTGCCCCCCCGTCGCCCCCCCGGGCAGAAATCCGCTGGCGCCACTCCGAAAGGCTGCCGCGCCACGATGAAGAAGCGGGAGTGATCCCGGCGCGGCTACCGATGCCCAGCCGTTCCAGCAACGCAGCCGACCTGCCGCTGAATCCCACAAATGACGGACCGGCTTCGTTCTCCTCATGGACCAGCAGGAAGTCGCAGGTGTCGAACCGGCTCACTTCGCCCCGCCCCGCGGCGCCGAGGGCCATCCAGCACCAGCGCCCGTCCGGCCCACCCAGCCCTCCGGCGGACATCTGGGCGGCAATCATCCTCAGGACAGCCGTTACTATCCGGTCCAGGGCAACCGTACGCAAAAGATGATAGGCCGTTACCGATCCGTTGCGGCGGAACTGATCGGCCGCCATGGCCCGCAACCGGTCCTGGATCAGAATCAACCCCTGGACATCCTCAACCGAATCCGCCTCGTCCAGTACGCGGGAGAACTCCTCACGGCTTTCTTTTTCGGCCGCCAGCTCCTCTTCCAGCGCCCCTTTCACCCCCAGGAGCAGCAACTCCTCCTCCCCCGCCGACAGCTGCGCCATGTGGGCATAGAGCCCCTGGCGCATCTGTTCGATGAACTCGGTGGTGCCGCGTCGAGTCAGGAGATCCTCGCCTCTTGCGCCAAGCAACAACGCCATGTCACAGCTCCTTTACCAGTAATAGTCAGTCCATGTGGCCATGGACCCTCTCGGCCAGAAAGCGCCGCATCTCTTCGGGGGGAGGCGGCGTCAGAAGCGACACCACAACCATAATGGCGATAACGGCGGGGGCGCCGAAAAAAGCCGAAGAGGTCAGAGGGAATACGCCGGTCACAAACGGCAGAAAATGGCCGAAGAGGGGGGTCGAAAATGTGATGACAACTCCAGCCAGCATACCGGAGATGACCCCCTGGCGGTTTGCCCTTCCCCACCAGATGCCCAGAAGGAAGGCGGGGAAAATGGTATTGCCCGCCAGGGCGAATGCCACGGCCGTAATCTCCGCTATTAGCCCCGGCGGGTCGAGGGCGATCACCATCACAATGGCGGCCAGTGCTACCACGGCTCCCTTGGAGAGGGCCATTTTGGTGCTCTCGGACGCCCGGGGGTTGATGAAGCGGTAGTAGATATCGTGGGAGAATGAGGCCGCCCCGTTGATGAGGAGGCCGGCCACGGTGAAAAAGGCGGCGCTCACGGCCCCGGCGGCCAGAACACCCACCATCCAGGGGGGAAGCCCCCCCATGACCGCCGTTTTTATGACGATGATATCGGCCATTTTCCCTGCTGCCGCGGGGGGGAGAGGCATGCCGGAGCGGGCTTCCAGAAGCCGGGCGAAGACGGCGTATGCCGGGGCCGACCAGTAAATGAGGGCAATGAAGAAAAGTCCCCACACGAGACTCCACCGGGCGTCCCTGATGTTGGGCACCACATAGAAACGGGACAGCACATGGGGAAGCCCGGCAGTCCCAACCATGAGGGTGAAGCAGAGGGAAATCCACTGAAAGAGGGAACCGGAGGCAAAGGGAGCAGTGAAATTGATCCCGAACTCCTGCCTGAGGTCCTGAATAGCCACCCCGTAGCCGAACTGGGGAAGGGGCCAGAAGTAGCCGAGCTTGTAGGCCAGCGCCATTAGCGGAAGGATGAAGGAGACGATGAGGACCGTATACTGGAGTTGCTGATTGCGGGCCACCCCGAGGACCCCCGAGATTATCACGTACCCCACCACCACAACTGAGCCCAGGATCACACCGTTACGGTAACTGGTGCCGAAGAGCCAGCCGAAGAGCATCCCGATCCCTTTGAACTGGGCCGTGCAGTATATGATCGAAATAAGGATGGATATGCCGGCGGAGATGAGTCCGGCTGTGGGAGACGCGTAGCGGTCGCCAACGAAGTCCGGGGCCGTGTACTTGCCGAAGCGCCGGATCTGCCCGGCCATGAGAACCAGAAGGAGCACATAGCCGCCGGTCCAGCCGATCACATAGGCCAGGGCGTAATACCCCTGGAGATAGAGGAGCCCTCCCATACCCAGGAGGCTCGCCGCGCTCATCCAGTTGCTGGCTATGGCTGCCCCGCCGCCAATCCTTCCGATGTAGCGGCCGCCGATGCCGTAATCGCTGGCGCTTCGGGCGCGGGCGCGGAGCCCCGCGACAATGAAGGAAACAAGGGTCAGGGTGACGATGATGAGGGGTGTAAGGTTGGGCCCCGCGTCAGTCATGGCTTCGATCCTTCCTTCTGCTGTGCTGCTCCGTGTGGCGGTCGATGTAGATATTGAAGATGATGCAGAGAATTATGAACCAGAGGGGGAGGAACTGGGCGGTGAACCAGAAATGCCAGGGGAACGACAGGAAGGTGAGGCGGGTCAGTATCCCCTCACCATTGGGGCTTTCGGCAAGAAGGAAGAGAATGAGCTGCACGCCGAAATTGGCCGCGGCCCAGCCAAGGAGCACGAAGAGGATAATCACCACCTCGCCGGTCATGTACCCCTTCCTGGGGCGAAAGATATTGACGTCGTACCAGTCGCGGTCATGCCCCATGGACACACCTCCCCGTCGAGACTCGTCTTGAATGCAGGCTGCCTTTAATTGTACCGGATTTTGCCGCGATTTCCTCAGGCCGGGCAGGAATCAGGCTTTCACAATCTCCCGCAGGACCGCCGTGGCGTAGCTCCCCTTGGGGAGCGAGAACTCCAGGATCAGCCCGCCGTCATCCAGAGAAGCCCGCGGATCTCCCAGGGGCACCCGGAGAGGACGCCGCTCCCCCTCCATCCGGAGGCCGCCGGCAAGATCGAAGGCCGTCGGATCAAGCCCTTCATCGGCAAGCAACGCCTGCTCCAGCACCAGTTCCTCCCCTTCGGGCATGGTCATCCGGCAACCGAAGAGGGGGCCGGTGGGAGATATTTCAAAGCGCTCCGCCCGCGGGGCCTCGGCAGCAGCGTCAGTAACGAGAAAGCAGGCGCCGTTTGCGTGTTTCCAAGCCAGATCCCCCTCCCGGACCGTGTCGAGGGAATCGAGCCGCGCCTCCACCACCCGGTCGAAGAGGGCCGACTGGCAGGCCGAGAGGTAAAGCTTCCTGAGGCGGGGGTTGACCGCGCGAAAGGCCCCCTCGAAGTCGTCGGGGCGCTTCACGAGACGTTGGATGATGTCCCGTTCGGTGCGGCAGTGACCCGGGAAGAGTTGCAGGCTCGCCTCCAGTTCCCCCCGTTGGTACGCCTCGATGGCGCTACGCCACGCCTCCGCCGACACCTTCTCCGGATACCCAATGACGAGGTCCACCGCGGCACGCCAATCGCCGGCCAGCATGGCTCGGCCGATGAGGTGGCTGTTACCCTGAACGCCGTAACGCTGCTCCCCGAAGCGGTTGGGGACGCCACGCCGCACCAGCACCGCCAGGACCGCCTCGGCCCTGGAAAGGGCATCGGGCACCACGCCCCGCACCGTGATCCGGAAGCGGTTTCCCGCCAGATGGCCCAGCTTCAGCTTGTTCCGGTGCCGCATCGCCGAAAGAACGCTGATGCCGGGAAGCTCCAGGGCGAGCACCTCCTCCGGCTTCACCCGGGGGAGCGACACGGTCTGACGGGTCACCCCACGGGCATCCTTCATGCCGGCATACCCCACATCACGCTCGGAGAGCTTAAGCGCCCGGGCCAGGCGGCGGATGGCATCAAGGGTCGTCACCCCCCGTTTTTCGATGACGGTATAGACATGCTCCCCTTCGCCGCAGGGGTGGTAAAGGGGAATCTCCTCCACGCAAAAATCCTCGACGGAATCCTTTATGGTCCCGCCGGTGCCGGGGAGCCCGGCAGTCAGGTAGCGCTTATCACCACTCATTCGGCGCCTCCCGCCGATTTCCGGTAGTGGACGAAGTAGATCCGCTTCCCCTCGGCCATGAATTTCATCATGTATTTGGAGAGATGGTACCCCTCCAGTTCGTGGCGATAGGCGTCCGGAGCAAGCATGTTGGCATATCCCTCAACGCCGTGCATGAACTCCGCCACGTCGATACCGTAATCGTCGAAATCGGTGGCAAAATAGAAATCCCCCCCCGGCGCGAGATACTCGTGAACAAAACCGGCAAACTCCCGGTTCACGAGGCGGCGCTTACGGTGCCGCTTCTTGGGCCACGGATCGGGGCAGTTGATATGAACCGCGCAGAGGGAGCCTTTGGGAAGACGCTCAACGATGAAGTTTCGGGCCTCATCCCGCACCACGCGAACATTGGGTATCCCCAGCCGTTCGAGCCGACGGCAGGTCTTGTCACATCCCTTGTTGTAGAAATCGATGGCGATATAGTTGATGCCGGGATTATCAGCTGCAGTCTTGGCGATGAAGTCGCCGACGCCGCAGCCGATCTCAAGGGCCAGGGGGTTGGCATTGCCAAAAACGGTGGCCCAGTCGGCGGGTTTTGACAGTTCGTCGAGGTTCAGGAAAAGGGGGGAATCAATTTCAATCATGCGCTGCATTTAAGTAAGGTCCTCGGCAGGTGAAAGTGGGCGTACCATACCACAAAAGCACTGGAGCGCAAAAGCGCTTTTCTTGCCATTTCACACCTCCTGTGTTATAGCTATCTGGTTGAAATAACGAAAAAAAGGAACACCGGATGAAATTCAGTGACTTGAACCTTCCCGAAGAGGTACAGCGGGGCATTGCCGACACCGGCTTCACCGACTGCACCCCGATTCAGGAAAAGACCCTTCCCCTGGCCCTTGCGGGCAAGGATGTGGCCGGCCAGGCCCAGACCGGCACCGGCAAAACCGCAGCTTTCCTCATCAGCCTCTTTACAAGGCTCCTGAACAATCCAAAGGACGGGGAAACCCGTAACCCGCGGGCACTGATACTGGCCCCGACCCGGGAGCTCGTCGTCCAGATCGAGAAGGACGCACAGGCCCTGGGTGCCCACTGCGACCTGGTTATCCAGGCCATCTACGGCGGCGTCGACTACATGAAGCAGCGGAGCGCCCTGAAGGAAGGGGCCGACGTGGTGGTAGGCACGCCAGGGCGACTCATCGATTATTTAAAGCAGAAGGTTTACTCCCTCAAGGAGATCGAGGTCCTCGTCATCGACGAGGCGGACCGGATGTTCGACATGGGATTCATCGCCGATCTCCGCTTCATCCTCCGGCGGCTCCCCCCCTTCGACAAGCGGCAGAATCTCATGTTTTCCGCCACCTTGAACCAGCGGGTCATGGAGTTGGCCTACGAGTTCATGAACGTCCCCGAGAAGGTGGCGGTAACCCCCGAGCAGATGACCGCCGAGCGGGTGGAGCAGATACTCTACCACGTGGGGCGCAAGGAGAAGTTTCCGCTACTTCTGGGCCTTCTGCGCACGAAGGTGATGGAACGCACCATGATCTTCGTCAACACCAAGCGGGAGGCGGAATTCCTGGACGAGCGGCTCAACGCCAACGACTTCCCCTGCCGGGTCATCTCCGGCGATGTGGAGCAGAGAAAACGCCTGAGGATCCTGGAGGATTTCAAGAGCGGCAAACTCCCGATACTCATCGCCACCGACGTGGCCTCCCGGGGGCTCCACATCGACGGGGTCTCCCACGTGGTAAACTACGACCTCCCCCAGGACCCGGAAGACTACGTTCACCGCATTGGCCGTACCGCCCGGGCCGGCGCCGAGGGGAAGGCCATCTCCATGGCCGACGAGGACGGCGCCTTCCACCTGGAGGCGATCCACGACTACATCAAAGACAAGATACCGGTTGAATGGCCGGAGGATGATCTCTTCGTCCACGACTTCAAGCGGGTGAAGCCCAAGCCCAAGGGACACGAAACCCGGGCCAAGGGGCCGACCCACCACGGACGGAAACACCCCGAAGGGGAAAAGAAGGAAGGTGAAGGGGAGGCGAAGAAGCGCCGGCGGCGGCCACGGAAGAAGCCGGCGGGAGATGCGCCGAAGGCAGATTGACAACCACCCGGACAGAACACTAAAAAGGGGAAAGGCTTCACGGCCGTTCCCCTTTTTCACATCCACCGGCCCCAGTTACCGCAAATTACTCGTACCGCAACGCCTCGATGGGGTTGAGGGACGCCGCCTTGCGGGCCGGGTAGAAGCCGAAGAAAATCCCCACCCCACCGGAGAAGCCGAAGGAGAGGAAAATCGCCTTGGCCGAGATGAGGGTCGGCCAGTCAAAGAACTTCGTCACCAGTTGTGCCCCCGCCACTCCGATCACCATCCCGATAATCCCCCCGAACAGCGTAAGGAACACCGCCTCCGTCAGGAACTGGAGCATGATGTCCCCCTTTTTCGCGCCGATTGCCATGCGGATACCGATCTCGCGGGTCCTTTCCGTCACCGACACGAGCATGATGTTCATGATGCCGATACCGCCGACCACGAGCGAAATGGAAGCCACCGCGCCGAGAAGAATCGACATGACCTTGGATGACTGTTCCGAGGCCGCCAGAATCTCCGAAAGGTTGCGCACCGAGTAGTCCCGTTCCTTCGAGGGGCCGATCCGGTGCCGCTGGTCCAGGAGGACTGTCACTTCCTCCTCGGCCTGGCTGAGAAGTTCCTTGCTACGGGCCTGCACCAGGATGGAGCCGACGGTGTTGGGGAACTGGGCGCCGAGGATCTTGCGCTGTGCGGTCTTGAGGGGTAGCAGGATAATGTCGTCCTGGTCGCTCCCCTGGGCCGACTGCCCCTTTTCCTCCAGGAGCCCCACCACGGTGAAGGGAACCCGCTTGATCCGGATCGACTTGCCGATGGGGTCGTCGCTCCCGAAGAGGTTTTCGGCCACGGTCTGGCCGATGATGCAGTTCTTGGTGGCCCCCTCCACATCGGACGGAGAGAACTCACGCCCCGACGCCACCGTCCAGGTGCGGATCTCCAGAAACTCCGGCGTCACCCCCATGATGATCGTGGACCAGTTCATATTGCCGTAGACCACCTGGGCCGTCCCCCGCACCGTGGGGGCCGCCCGGAGCACTGACGGCAGTTCGGTATTGACCGCCCTGGCGTCGTCCAGGGTGAGAGTAGGAGTGGTGCCGGCCCCGGCCCGAAGCCCGCCGGCGGTGGTGGTGCCGGGGATGACGAGAATGATGTTGCTGCCGATGCTGGCGATCTGGTCGGAAATGATCTTCCGGGCGCCGGAACCGATGGCGATCATGATGATGACCGCCGCAATGCCGATGATGATTCCGAGCATGGTGAGAAATGAGCGCATCTTGTTGCTGCGCAAGGCCCGCAGCGATATCCGGAAACACATGAGGAGGTCCATCAGGGCATCCCCCCCGTGCCGGCTCCGGCATTGAGGCTGTCGTCGATAATCATGCCGTCCCGGAAGGACATGACCCGTTTCGCGTGGGCGGCGATGTCCGCCTCGTGGGTCACCATGATGATGGTGATTCCCCGGTCGTTCAACTCGCCGAAGATCCGCATGATATCCTCACTAGTTGCGGTATCCAGGTTGCCGGTGGGCTCGTCGGCCAGAAGCAGCGTCGGATTGTTCACCAGTGCCCGGGCAATGGCTACCCGCTGTTGCTGCCCACCCGAAAGCTGGTTGCTGAAGTGGCCGGACCGCTCGGCGAGACCTACCAGGCCGAGGGCCGCCATGGCCCGATCGCGGCGCTCCGCCGCCGGCACCCCCCCGTAGATGAGGGGGAGCTCCACATTCTCCCGGGCGCTCGTACGTTTCAGGAGGTTGAACCCCTGGAAGACGAACCCCAGCCGACGGTTGCGGATATCGGCCAGATCGTTGGGGGAAAGCCGCCCCACGTTCACCCCCCCGAGGAGGTAATCGCCGGAGGTGGGGACATCAAGGCAGCCGAGAATGTTCATGCAGGTGGACTTCCCGCTCCCCGAAGCCCCCATGATGGCAATGTACTCCCCCGCCACCACAGTGAAGGATATCCCCCGCAGGGCCTCCACCCGCTGGTCCCCCATGGTGTAGACCTTGGTAACATTGGCGATTTCGACGACCCGCTCCATCAGAACCTCATGGGCGGTCCGCCGCCGCTTCGTTTCTGCTTGCCGTTGGGGGTGGTCTCCTGAACTATGACTGCATCCCCCTCCTTGAGCCCGCCGGATGCCACTTCAACATGGCTGTCGTTGCCGAGCCCCGTGGCAATCTTAACCGGCACCGGCTTCTTCTCGGCCGTCAGCACGTAGACCTGCTGCCCGCCATCGCCCTTGACCTTCATCCCTCCTGGACGCCCCCCCATGCCACGGGGTTCGCTCTCATCCTTGCCGGAACCGGGCCGGTAGCGGAGCGCCGCCTTTGGCACCTTTAGGACGTTGTCCTTGCGCCCCACCTCGACGGCTACGTTGGCGGTCATTCCCGGCTTCAGCTTCAGGTCGGGGTTGGCCACGGTAATCACCACCACGTAAGTGACCACATTCTGGGTAACCACCGGGGCGTTGCGCACCTGGGCCACTTGAGCCCTGAAGGGGGTGTCGGGATAGGCGTCCACCGTAAAGGTGACCGGTTGCCCCACCCGCACCCGGCTGATATCAGCCTCATCGACGCTGGTCTCAATCTGCATCCGGGTAAGGTCCTGGGCAATAGTGAAAAGGGTCGGGGTCTGGAAGGAAGCGGCCACGGTCTGCCCCACGTCGACGCTGCGGGAGATGACGACTCCGTCCACCGGCGAGCGGATAGTGGCGTTGTTCAGGTTCGTTTCGGCCCTGGTCAGGGCTCCACGGGTCTGGAGCACGGTGGCCTCGGCAGCCCTCACCGCGGCAACGGCCTCTTCGGCGCGGGTCTCGGCGGTATCGAAGTCCCCCTGGGAAACAACCCCGTCCTTCACTAGCTGCCGGTTCCGCTCCATGGTCCTCTTCGCATCGGTGGCGGTGGCCCGTGCCTTGGCCAGATTCGCCCGGGCCGCGAGAAAGTTACCCCGGGTCTGCTCCACCTCGGCGTTGAAGAGGGCCGGGTCGATCTGGGCGATGACCTCCCCCCGCTTCACGGGCGAGTTGAAGTCCGCAAAGAGCCTCTGGATGGTGCCGGAAACCTGGGTTCCCACCTGGACGGTGGTGACGGCGGAAAGATTGCCGGTGGCGGAAACCGTGGCGACGATGTCGCCCCGTTCCACCGGAACGGTCCTGTAGGTACGCTCCGGTTCCCGGCCGGCAAAGATGTAGTACCCGCCCGCCACGGCCAGGACGAGCACCGCGGCAATGATGGCGACTCTTTTCATGACGACCTCTAAAGGGGATTGGTTATGCTTGGTATGTATAACAGAAACGTTCCGGCACTGGAACCGTTGACACGAAAAAGCCCCCTGCCATGGGGCAGGGGGCTGGTGGTTAAGCCCGCCGCACTAAGCGACGGGCAAGATTCGGCAACCCTCCTTGCAACGGGTTACCGGGCGAAGCATATAGATCGTGGTCCACATGGCCGAGGTCTCCTTTCGCAATGATGTTCCCGCGTTTGCGGGCCTAATTCAATAGTAATCACCCCCCTTTGGAATGTCAACGGAGGGGGCGATTAAATATCTTTATACGAATTTCTTAATAATCTTCAGGAGCGCCCCCTCCCGTACCTCCAAGGCCCTCTGGGGGCAGAGCTCCCGGCAGCAGAAGCAACGGATGCAGGCATGGTAGTCGAACCGGAGCCTGCCCTCCCGGATCCCGATGGCCCCGGGAGGGCAGGCATCCCGGCAGATGCCGCAAAGGTTACAGGCATCGGGATTGCCGCAGGGGCGCGACGTGAGGTAGTGCCTGAGCCGGTTCTTGAGAAAGCGGGGCAGGCCGAACTGGACATCGGAAATGTGGGGAAGGCGAAAAGGGGAAACCCGCGCATCGTCAAAACACAAGCCGCAGGTGTCGATGGCGCCCCGGTCCCAGCCGTCGATGCCTAGCTTCTCGGCGGCCCGCTCCACCCAGAGGAGCTTTTTGGGGATGCCGGCCAGTTCCGCGGCGATGACATCCACCGCCACGGCGTTCGTCCCCGCCAGGAGGAGCCCGCAGGGGCGCGGGTCGCCACTTCCGGGCCCGTCCCCCTCCATGGCGAGGATGCCGTCCACGATGGTCAGGTCGGGCCGGCGCAGCAGGTAAATCTCCAGGAGCATCCGGGCGAAGAGCTCCCGGTCGGCGCCGGCCTTCAGGTGCCACCCGGCCTTGGCGGTCCCCACCACCGCGCCGAAGAGGTTCTTCACGGCGCAGGTCATGGTCATCATCTCGTGGGTCTTGAGCTTGGGGAGGTTGATGAGGCGGTCCGCCTCCAGGTAGGGTCGGGCAATCTGAAACTCCCGGAAGAGCCCCCGGCCCCGCACCGTTACCGTTTCGTCGAAGGGAGCCAGCTCGGCCCCGGTCTCCTCCACCACGGCCAGGATGCCGCTTCGCTCCGCCACGCGCCGGATGCCGCCGACGCCGGGGGAATCCCCCACAAGCGGAACACCTCCCGCTTCCCGCACAAGGGCGATCACCTGTCGGAGAATTTCCGGGTGGGTCGTGACCGCCCGCTCCGGCTCCCTGGCCGCAAGCATGTTCGGCTTCAGGAGGACCCGCTCCCCCGGTTTCACGAAGGAAGCAATCCCCCCCAAGGGCGCCAGGAGCCTGACAAGGGCAGGCTGCAACACATCTGGATGGTACGTTTCGGCCCGCCCGATGGCGACGGTGTACCTCACTCCTCCACCCGCTCGGTAATGAGCCGCACCTGCCGCTCGTGGAACCAGTAGTACCAGATCCAGTTGAGCATGACGACGATCCGGTTGCGGAAACCGATGAGATAGTAAAGGTGAAGCAGGAGCCAGACGAGCCACGCCGGGAAGCCCCGGAATTTCATGCCGGCGGCACAGGCAACGGCGGCGCTCCGGCCGATGGTGGCCATGCTCCCCCGGTCGTGGTAGCGGAAGGGCTGCGGAGCCTCCCCCTTTTCCCTTGCCAGGATGGCCCCGCCGGCATAGATTCCCATCTGCATCGCCACCGGCGCCACCATGGGAAGCGCCGCACCGTCCTGCTCAAGATACGCCATGTCCCCGATGACATAGACCTCGGGATGGCCGGCAAGGGTCAGGTCCGGCTCCACGGGAACTCTCCCCCCCGGCCGGGAGGCTGCGCCCAGGGCCGAGGCCAGAGGGGCAGCTTTAACCCCCGCCGACCAGAGGAGCGTATGGGCCGGGATGACGGCGCCGTCGTGGAGCGTAACCCGCTCGGAAGCCGCATCCACAACCCGGGCATTGAGAACGACCTCGACCCCCATGCTCCGCAGCTTTTCCAGGGTATACTCCTGGAGCTGGGAAGGCATGCTGGCAAGGAGCCTGTCAAAGGCCTCCACCAGCACCACCCTTGCCGTTTGCACGCTTAATTCCGGGTAGTCCTTGGCCAGAACGAAACGGACGAGCTCGATGAGGGCACCGGCGAACTCCACTCCGGTGGGTCCGCCCCCCACGATGACAAAGGTCATGAGGGCCCTGCGCCGGGCCGGATCGGGCTCGACCACGGCCCGTTCGAAGGCGGTGAGGATGTGGTTGCGGAGCCGCTCGGCATCCACAAGCTCCTTGAGATCGAAAGCGTGGCGTTCGACCGATTCGAGACCGAAATAATTGGTGACGCTTCCGGCTCCGACAACAAGGTAATCATAGGGAATCCGGCCCGTGCTGGTCACGACCTCCCGGGCAGCGAAGTCGACTCCGGCCACCTCCGCCAGATGGAAGCGGGTGCCGGCCCAATGCCGGGACATGGCCCGTACCGGATAGGCGATGGATTCCTGCTCAAGCCCCGCCGTACCCACCTGGTAGAGGAGGGGCTGAAAGAGGTGGTAGTTGTTCCGGTCCACCAGCACCACATCGAGCCCTTTTCCCGCAAGAACGCGGGCGGCCCTGATGCCGCCGAATCCCATGCCTATAATGACAACCCGTTTCACTATATTCTGCCCTCCACCGCTGTCCGGCTCTCCGGAAATATGCGCCGGTCTCACCTCCTGCGCCTTGACCGCGGTCAAAACCAGAGGAAATAAGAATACCCTGTTTTCCCCCTTTGAACAACCGGCGCCAGATTCAACAGGCTGTTAAGCAAAAAATCTGCTATGGTAGCTCCAACCAGAAAGGAGCCGCCATGGAACAGGAGATAGCCGCCTTCATCCGCCACCTGGAAACGGAACGCAACTCCTCGCCCCACACCCTTGCCGCCTACCATTCCGATCTGGCCCAGTTCATGGAGTTCATCAAGGCTGAGCTCGGGACGGCAGCGGGACCGGAGCAAGTTACGCACCTGCTGATCCGGCGGTGGCTCGCCCTCCTGCACCGGGATCACGCCAAAAGCTCCGTGGGCCGTAAGCTGGCGGCGGTGCGGGCCTTATTCAAGCATCTCGTCCGGACCGGTCGCCTCAGTAAAAATCCAGCGGAACTTGTTTCAACCCCCAAGAAGGAAAAGAAGATCCCCTACCACCTCTCCATCGACGAAGTGACAGCTCTGGTGGAAGCACCCCGTGAGCCCGACATCCTGAGCCTGCGGGACCGGGCAATCCTGGAAACCCTCTACTCCTGCGGCGTCCGGGTGTCGGAACTGACCGGCCTGAACGTGGCAGGAATTGACCTGGAGGGAGGCACTGCGCGGGTGCTCGGCAAGGGGAGCAAGGAACGGATCGTGCCAGTGGGAAGCATCGCCCGCGCCGCCCTCTCCCGCTACCTCGATGTCCGGAACAACCCTCCCCCCGAAGCCCCCCTCTTCACCAACGCCAGGGGGGGGCGGCTCACCTCCCGCAGCGTCCGGCGCGTGGTGGACAGACACATCCTCCGGCTCGCCACCATGCGGAAGATTTCCCCACACACCCTGCGGCACACCTTTGCCACCCATCTGCTGGAGGGGGGAGCCGATCTGCGGGCTATCCAGGAGCTTCTCGGCCATGCCTCGCTCTCCACAACGCAAAAATACACCCACGTCGGCATCGACCGCCTCATGGAGGTCTATGACAAGGCCCATCCGAAGGCCAGGAAATAAATCCTTGTCATTTCATTAATTATCCCGTACAGTACCCGCTGACTGATCAACGCTCAGGCGGAACCTGCCACCAAGGCACACCTTCGAAGTACCCCCGCCATTTGCTTCATCGCTCACTAACCCCCTCTGCTTAAAGCAACGCCTCACGGCGCAGCAGCACAAACGGTTGGCGACGATGTTTCATGCCAGTCATTTTTGTGTTGTTGCCGTCTTCCTCTAGGGCATCAGGTTGCCCTGCGGCTTACACGCATACTCTTGCAATCTTTCCGGTGACAATCACGGCGCCCGTCTCGACGCGCGTGGCATGGTGCGTTGCATGCCCACGGCTTCGTCAGGGAATGCCCATTGCCCCCGGAAAACGACTCAAAGGAACTCCATTACATGACGTTTTCCGAACTGAACCTTCTCCCCCCCATCCTCAAAGCTGTCACCGCCTGCGGCTACACCGAGCCGACCCCGGTTCAGGCCGAAGCAATCCCCAAGGCACTGGAAGGGCGCGACCTTATGGCCACTGCCCAGACCGGTACCGGCAAGACCGCGGCCTTTGTCCTTCCCGCCCTCCAGCGGCTGGCCGCCCCTGCCCAGAAACCCGGCCGTGGCCCCAGGGTCCTGGTCCTCACCCCCACCCGGGAACTGGCTCAACAGGTAACCGATGCCGTCCGCTCTTACGGCAAACTCCTGAGAGTTCGCAGCGGCGCCATTCTGGGCGGCATGCCCTACCGGGAGCAGCTTCGGCTTCTCTCCGCACCAGTGGACCTGATTGTGGCAACCCCCGGACGCCTCGTAGACCTCCTGGACAGGGGGCGCCTCGACTTGTCCCGCCTGGAAATACTGGTTCTAGACGAAGCCGACCGGATGCTCGACATGGGTTTCAGCGATGATGTAGACAGGATCGCCGGAGCCTCACCAACCGACCGCCAGACCCTCCTGTTCACAGCCACCATGGACAACACCATGGCGCGCCTGGCAGGCCGCCTGCTGCGAAACCCGGAACGGATCGAGATTGCCACCCCCAAAACGACCCACGAGCATATCGAGCAGCGTCTCCATGTGGCCGATGACCTGTCCCATAAAAACAGGCTTCTGCAGCATCTGATCACCAGAGATGAGCTCAAGAAGGCAATTATCTTCTCAGCCACCAAACGCGATGCCGAAAACATGGCCATAGAACTCAGAAGCCAGGGGCACTCGGCTGCAGCCCTCCACGGCGACATGCCCCAGAATGCCCGCAACCGGACCATCGCCGCCATGAAGCAAGGGCGGATCAGGCTCCTGGTGGCAACCGACGTGGCGGCCCGCGGGCTGGACGTCTCCGGCATCAGCCATGTCATCAACTTCGACCTGCCGAAATTCGCCGAGGACTATGTCCACCGCATCGGCCGCACCGGCAGGGCGGGGGCATCGGGCATTGCCATCTCCTTCGCATCCCTGAGTGAAGTCAGCTACCTGGCCCGGATTGAGCGCTACATCGGCCAATCCATCCCGGAACACCGAATCCAGGGCCTCGAACCGAGCCGCCCCCTCTCCCGCGTCTCGGCCAACCGTGGCAGCAGGCCGGGAACCGGCACCGGCGGCCCCCGGAAAAACTACGGAAACCGTGACGCAGCCCGGACTGGCGGCAGACCCGGCAGCGCCAAACGCACCCCCTGGGGCAAGCAGACTTCTTCCAACGGCCCGATTGTGGAGTACCGCAACGCCAAGGGGCGGCAGGGAAACAGACCGTCCTGACCAGCAATGCCAAACCGGACAAAGGAAACGTCCCCGGACATTTTCTTGTCATTGCCTCTGAAGCAATAAAAAAACCCCCACCGGAAACCGGTGGGGGTTTTTTGCTTTAGATCGATGCGACTCTTATTCGCAGAGGTCGATCTTCACATCCCAGTTCTTAATTTTCATGGTGCCGTTCTGGGCCAGGTTGAGATGCATCTTGAAGGCGCGATCCCACAGTTGCGGCTCGTGGCCAACCTTCTTGGCAAGGCAGTCCTTGCTGGCAATCTCGAGGTACTCGCTGAGAATTGGCTTATAGTCCGGATGGGCGCACTTCTCAATGATCCGCTTGGCGCGCTCCTTCGGAGCCATGCCGCGGAGGTCAGCCAGACCCTGCTCGGTAACGACGCAGTCCAGATCGTGCTCGGTGTGGTCGATGTGGGAGCAGTGCGGCACCACGCAGGAGATACCGGTCGGGTCGGTCTTGGACGGACGGCTCGACGGGGTGTGCATGATCTTCAGGAAGCCGTTGCGGAGGAAGTCGCCGGAACCGCCGAGGCCGTTGATCATCCGGGTCCCGCCGACCAGCGTGGAGTTGGCGTGGGCATAGATGTCGATCTCGACCGGGGTGTTCATGGCGATGCAACCGAGGCGGCGGATCGGCTCCGGCGCGTTGGAGATGGAGAGCGGCCGGAGGGTGATCTTGTCGAAGTACTTCTCCCAGTTCTCGAAGAAGCGGGGGAAGCCCGGGGTCTCGGAAAGGGAGAGGGAGCAGGAAGAGGCGGCGTCCAGCTTGCCCGAGTCAAACAGGTCGAGCATGGTGTCCTGAAGAACCTCGGTGTAGACAGTCAGGTTGCTGAACGGTCCCTTGGCCAGGCCGCCGATAACGGCGTTGGCGATGGAACCTACGCCCGACTGGAGCGGCAGAAGGTTTTTGGGCAGACGGCCCATCTTCACTTCATGGCTGAAGAAGTCGATGATGTTGTTGGCGATGGCCTCTGAGGTGTCATCCTGCTCGGAGAAGGCACGCCCCTTGTCCCGGTGCTTGGACTCAACGACAGCAATGATCTTGCTCGGGTCGCACGGCACATAGGTGGTGCCGATCCGCTCACCGGCATGGGTGATGCCGAGGATCTGCCGCTTCGGGGGATGGTTGCAGACGACGATGTCGTGCATGCCTTCGAAGGAAGGCTCGCCGGTGTTCACCTCGACGATGATCTTGTCGCAGATCATGAGGATCTCGGGGATGACGCCGCAGGAGGTGGTGGGAACCAGGCCGCCGTCCTCGGTGATGGCGGAAACTTCGATGATGGCGAGGTCCAGCTTGCCGGACTCGCTGTCCTTAGTGTAGAAGCCGTAGCCAAGGTCCTGGGCGAAGAGGGAGAGGTGCTTGTCGCCCATCCGGATGCGCCCTTCGTTGATGCCTGCGGCGATGTTCTTGCCGGTCTGGTACGGCCAGCGGCGGTCGATCATGTCGAGGGTGGCCCAGCGGTCTTCGGTTTCGGCCCCGACGGAAGCGCCGATGAAAAGGTTGAACTTCATCTTGCCCTGGAGGTTGTTCTTCTCAACGTGATCTGCCAGCGCAATGGGTACAGCCTTGGGGTAACCGGCCGGGGTAAAGCCAGACCAGCCGAGGTTCATTCCAGGCTTGAAGAACTGCACCGTCTCTTCAGCCGTCATAACCTTGTTCATAAGCGACTTGCAACGTACGCGGTCCTGCAGTGTGCCGTACTCAGACATCTCGTACCTCCGTTTCAATGATGGTGATTACAAGCAGAGCCTGTAAACGCTGGTTAAAATCTGGCGATGCTCAGGCAATCAGACAGCCTCAAATTGCCGCTTGAGCGATAGTGTCTACCAAAAATTAGAACCGGATTTTACTTACGAGACGGCCTTTAGTCAAGCTAAAAAAACATTAACAATTCGCAGAATAGCACGCTTCGTGCGGCATACTGCATACACTTGCAGACGGGGTGGGCAACGGGAAGGGACGATTGTTGTCAAAAAGATGCTTTGCGGTCGAGGCTGCGGTACTGGATCGCTTCGGAAACGTGCTGCTCCCGTACCGCATCACTGCCGTCCAGGTCGGCGATGGTGCGGGCCACTTTGAGGATCCGGCTGTAGGAACGAGCCGAAAGACCGAGACGGTCGGTGACCAGTTCCAGCAGGCGGCTGCCGGCTGTGTCGGGCTCGCAGAACTTCTTTATGAAACGGGGTGTCATCTGGGCATTGCTGTGGACCTTGGAACCCTTGAAGCGGTCCCGCTGAACCCCACGGGCACGCTCGACGCGGCTGCCGATATCACCGGAGCTTTCCCCTTCGCGGCCGTCGGCCAGATCCCGGTACTTGACGGCGGGGACTTCAATATGGATGTCGATCCGGTCCAACAGCGGCCCGGAGATCCGGGACCGGTAGCGCTGCACCATAATCGGCGTACAGGAACAGGGGTGAAGGGGATCTCCCAGGTAGCCGCAGGGGCAGGGATTCATGGCCGCCACGAGCATAAAGCGCGACGGATAGGTGAGCGACATGAGGGCTCGGGAGATGGAGACCCGGCCATCCTCAAGGGGCTGGCGGAGGACTTCGAGGACATGCTTCTTGAACTCGGGAAGTTCGTCCAGGAACAATACACCATGGTTCGCCATGGAAACTTCGCCGGGGCGGGGGGTGTTGCCCCCCCCAATCAAACCCACGTCCGAGATGGTGTGGTGCGGAGACCGGAACGGACGCTGGGCCACGAGGGCGTTTTCCCGGTCCAGGAGCCCCATGACGCTGTAGACCTTGGTGGTTTCTATGGCCTCTTCAAATGACATACGGGGAAGGATGGTCGGGATGCGGCGGGAGAGCATCGTCTTGCCGGACCCGGGAGGGCCGATCATGATAATATTGTGCGCACCGGCAGCCGCTACTTCCAGCGCCCGTTTGGCGTGCTCCTGCCCCTTCACTTCCGAGAAGTCGTCGCCGGCCTCGGCGCTTCGCTCGAAAAACTCCGCCACATCAACCCGAAACGGTTCAATCTCCCGCTCTCCGTTCAGGAACTCCACCACCTCCGCCAGTTCCGTAACGCCGATGACATCCACACCCTCGACCACCGCCCCTTCCGGGGCGTTCTCCAGGGGCACGACGATGCCGCGCAGCCCCGCGCTCCTGGCCGCCACGGCAACCGGAAGGCAGCCGCGCACCGGCTTCACGCTCCCATCCAGGGACAGTTCGCCTAAAAGGAGAAATTCCTTGAGCCGTTCACCCTTGATGACACCGGTGGCGGCCAGTATGCCTACAGAAATTGGAAGATCGAAGGCGGCCCCCTCCTTCTTCAGGTCGGCGGGGGCAAGGTTGACGGTTATCTTGCGGGGGGGAAAGTCGTAGCCGGCATTCTTCAAGGCCGACTTGACTCGGTCTTTGCTTTCCTTGACGGCACCGTCGGGGAGGCCGACGGTGGCAAACTGGGGAAGCCCCTGGGCGATATCCACCTCCACATCGACGATGACGGCGTCGATCCCGAGGAGGGCGCTGGAAAGGGCCTTGGCAAGCATCAGCGGCCGGGGACCAGGGGCCGGGGACTGGCAAAGAAAGAAAAGTCCATGGACATCATCCCGCGGACTCCAGGTATTTTTCGGCATCCAGGGCGGCCATGCAGCCGGTGCCGGCGGAGGTGATCGCCTGTTTGTAATGCTGGTCTTGGACGTCGCCGGCGGCAAACACGCCGGGAACGCTGGTGGCGGTCATGTTTCCCTCGCCGCCGCAGAGAGTGCGGATGTAGCCGTTATCCATCTCCAGCTGCCCCTCGAACAGCTGGGTGTTGGGGGCGTGGCCGATGGCGATGAAGCAGCCGTGGACCGGAATATCCTTGGTGGTGCCGTCGGTGTGCCGGATGCGGATACCGGTGACCCCGCTCTGGTCACCCAGAACCTCGTCCAGCACATGATTCCACTCGATGGTGACGTTGCCCCCCCTGGTTTTCTCGATCAGACGGTCGGCAAGAATCTTCTCGGAGCGAAACTTGTCACGGCGATGCACCACGGTAACGTGGCTGGCGATGTTGGAGAGGTAAAGGGCCTCTTCCACGGCGGTGTTGCCGCCGCCGATTACCGCGACCGGTTTGTTCCGGTAGAAAAAACCGTCACAGGTGGCGCAGGCCGAAACCCCTTTCCCTTTGAACACCTCTTCCGACGGAAGGCCCAGATATTTGGCGGTGGCGCCGGTGGCGATAATGAGGGCATCGCAGGTATAAACGCCGTTGTCCCCCTCCAGACGGAAGGGACGCTCCCGGAGTTCAGCCTTGTTGATGTGGTCGTAGACCATCGTGGTATTGAACCGCTCGGCATGGCGGCGCATCCGGTCCATCAACTCCGGGCCGAGCACACCATCCGGATCGCCGGGCCAGTTGTCCACGTCGGTGGTGGTCATCAACTGCCCCCCCTGGGCAAGGCCGGTGATGAGGACAGGGTTCAGGTTTGCCCGCGCTGCGTAAATCGCCGCGGTATAGCCGGCAGGGCCGGAGCCGAGAATGACGAGCCGGTGATGGGTCGTTTCCATATTAAAATCCTCCAAAAACAGTCCGGGTAAGATAACAGCAACCCTGCGGAAATGCAAGGGGGGAGCGCCTCTTTCCGTTTGACCGGCCAAAGGGGCATCTGCTACAGTGAATCACTGTCTGAAGGGAGGAAACGACACCTGCCATGCACGCCGACGCACACCTTGACCAAAGCATTACCGGACGCTTCAAATATGCCATCTTCCTGACGGCCATGACCCTGGCAGCGGAGGTCGCAGGGGGGATATGGACCAACTCCCTGGCGCTCCTGTCGGATGCCGCCCACGTATTCCTCGACCTTTTCGCCCTGGTGCTGTCGCTGGCCGCCATCAGGCTCGCGGCCTACCCCGTATCCGACACCCGCACCTTCGGCTGGCACCGGACCGAAGTCTTCGCCTCGTTCATCAACGGCGCCACGGTCTTCCTCATGGCGCTGGGAATTTTCTACGAAGCATGGGAGCGGTTCCGCCATCCGGTGGAGGTGAAGAGCCTCCCGATGCTGGCCATCGCCGTAATCGGCCTCGTCATGAACCTGATTGCCGCATCGGCTCTCCACAGCCACTCCCACGACGACCTGAACGTCCACAGCGCCTTTCTCCACGTCATCGGCGACGCGGCGGCCTCAGTCGGGGTCATCATCGGCGGCGTCATCATGTACTACACAAACTGGTACATCCTTGACGCCCTTATCTCCGCCGGCATCGGCTGCGTCATCTTCTGGGGCTCCTGGCGGGTCATCCGCGAATCGTCCCATATCCTGCTGGAAGGGGTTCCCCGCGGCATGAGCACCCAACAGGTGGCTGCGGCCATGGCGGAGGTGGAAGGGGTGAACGCGGTCCACCACATGAATATCTGGACCATCTGTTCCCACATCCTGGCGCTTTCGGCCCATGTCGACGTCAAGCCGGAGCACAAGGAGCGGCAGGCAGAGGTGCTGCGGGAGATCGAGGAGATGCTGTTCGAGCAGTACCACATCTCCCACACCACGCTCCAGGCCGAATGCACCCGCTGCGTGGAGGTGCCGCCCGTCATCAAGGAACTGCGCCACCGTCCCCGTCACAACCATGACCATGATCACGATCATGACCACGATCATGTTCACCATGACCATGGGCACCATGCACACGATCACTAGCCGGACACATGGAGAACCGATGCTCCACTACGCCCTGATCCAGGAAGCTGCCGACCGCCTTAAGAAGCGGGTCCGGCGCACCGAACTGATACCTTCCCACCACTTCAGCGAACGGTTCGGGTTCCCCCTTCTCTTTAAATGCGAGAACCTCCAGCGGACCGGTGCCTTCAAAATCCGGGGAGCCCTCAACTTCATGACGGCCCAACCCCGTGAGGCCCTGGTGAAGGGGGTTATCACCGCATCCGCCGGGAACCACGCCCAGGGGGTCGCCTTTTCCGCCGACCTGCTGGGGGTGAAGGCCACCGTCTTCATGCCCGAAAGCACCCCGCCCCAGAAAGTGCAGGCCACCAAGGAGTACGGGGCCGAAGTCGTCCTCACCGGCAAGAACTTCGATGAGGCCTACGCCGCCTCAGTTCAGGCCCAGAAGGAAACCGGCGCCCTCTTCGTGCATCCCTTCGACGACCCGCTGGTCATGGCGGGCCAGGGGACCATCGGCCTCGAAATCCTGGAGGAGCTTCCCGATGTCTCCGCCATCCTGGTCCCCATCGGCGGCGGCGGCCTCATCGCCGGCATCGCCACGGCAGTCAAGGAAACCCACCCCCACGTGAAGATAATCGGCATCGAATCCAAGGCGGCGCCCTCCATGCACTACTCCCTCAAGAAGGGTAGGATTCAGGACACTCCCCTCTCGGTGACGCTTGCCGACGGCATCGCCGTCAAGAAGGTGGGGAAAAGCACGTTCCCCATCGTGCGGGATCTGGTGGACGACGTGGTCCTGGTGGAGGAAGAAGAGATCGCCCTGGCCATCGTGGGGCTCCTGGAGCGGACAAAACTGCTCGTGGAAGGCGCCGGAGCCGTGACCCTGGCAGCCCTCCTGAACGGCAAGGCGGGCAAGCTGCCGGGCAAGACGGTTTGCGTCCTCTCCGGCGGCAACATCGACGTAAAGACCATCTCCACCGTGGTGGAGCGTGGCCTGGTGGCGGCGGGGCGCTACCTGAAACTGCAGGTGGTGCTGGACGATATTCCGGGGTCGCTGGCCAAGCTGGCTGCGGAGGTGGCCGCCGTGCGGGCCAACATCTTCCTCATCAACCACGAACGGCGCTCCATCGATCTCCCCCTCGGCAAGACGGAAGTCCTCCTGGAACTGGAAACACGGGGCTACGAGCATATCCAGGAGATTATCGCCCACCTGGGGAAACAGGGCTACGAAGTCGATGTCGTAAAATGAACTCCCGGGTGAGCGGCGCGCCGTTGCCGGGATCGACGAGTTCCGGGCGGCGGAGATCGGCCCCCGTGTCGATATCGTGCCAGAGGGGGAGAAGGGCCGTGGCGAGCCCCGCTTCGGCCGCCCTGGCCAGGGACTGTTCCAGCACTTCACCGGTGGACCAGGGGATATCCCTGAATAGTTCCCGATGGAGCCGCGTCATGGCCAGAAGGTAGTAGCCTCCGTCCTCGGCGGGTCCGAACACGGCATCGACTGCGGGGGAACGGAGCAGTTCAAAGGCCCGTTCCATGAAAGACACCGGCAGATCGGGAGAATCGGTACCTATTACCGCCACTTCGCCGTATCCCCGGCGAAAGACATGGCCGAAAGCAGCCTCCAGCCGTTCCCCCATCCCCTCCCCCACCTGTGGACAAATGAACCCTCCCCTGACCGTTGCAGCGAAGTATTCCGCCACTCCAGCCCCCTGTTCATAAAAGAGGAATTTGTCCACATCCGCCATTTGGCCTGTTTTGGCAAGGATATCCAGAAGCATCCGCCGGTAAAGCTCGGCAGCTTCTTCCGGGGCAAGATGCGGGACCAGCCTTGTTTTGACACGCCCCGGTGACGGTCTTTTGGCAAAAATGATCAGTGCTTTTGACATGGGTCAAGGGGGGTCGTCGGGAAGAAATCATGGCGGCAACATCTAGCCTTATCCACAACTTTGGCTTTTTTCAACATTGTTATCCACACCCGCTGTGTACATCCGGGGTAATGCGCCGAAAGGGAAAAATTTCACCCCACAAAAAACATTACTCCATTTTTATGTCATTTTTTTGTCACGCTCAATGGCAGCATAGGCCGAGTGCTTGTGGATCGACTCGAAATTCTCCGCTTCCACGGAAAACCAGGTAACGGCGTCAAATGCCAGAAGCTTCTGGGTCACTTCGCGGACGATATCCTCCACAAACTTGGGGTTCTCGTAGGCCCGCTCGGTGACGTACTGCTCGTCCACCCGCTTGAGCAGCGACCAGACCGGGCTCGACCCGCACTCCTCGATCATTTCCACCAGATCCTCAATCCAGACGAAATCGGTATACCTTAGCCTCACGGTGATGTGGCTCCGCTGGTTGTGGGCGCCATAGCGGGAGAGTTCCTTGCTGCAGGGGCAGAGCGACGTAACCGGCACCTGAATCCCCAAGACGAAGTCGAACTCATCTCTCAGGCTTCCGCTGAAAGTGCAGGTGTACTCCATGAGACTCCGGGCGCCGGAGACCGGGGCCCGCTTCTCGATGAAGTAGGGGAACTCGATCTCCAGGTGGGCCGACGATGCCCCCAGTTTATCCTTCATGCTCTGGAGTATGGGCTCCATCTTGTCCAGGGCGATATCTTCCCGATGGACGTTGAGAATTTCCACGAACCGGCTCATGTGGGTCCCCTTGAAGTGGTGGGGAAGGTCCACGTACATGTTGATCCGGGCCACGGTCTGCTGGAACTTCTTGTTCTTGTCCATCACCACGATGGGGTAGGAAATATCCTTCACCCCCACCTTGTTGATGGGGATCTTGCGGGTGTCGCGGGATTTCTGAACATCAAGCATTCATACCTCGCAGATGTCATTTATAGTTATTCATCTTGATAATTTGAGTTCTTATTTGTTTTCAGTATTTGTTTTAAAATAGGGTTAAATTGTCACATCACCTTTCCCGGCAAGCCTTAAATATTCTGAATCTTTAATCCCGAGACGAAGCCAATTACGGCTTAACTCAGCCATATCACGATTAGCCCGATTCCTTCTTACTTCGCCGAGCCATAAGAATTTGGTCGAGGGCTCTCTAGTTGTATTGAAAACAAACATTGGGTTGCAAAAGCCGGCTTCTTCAACCATCTCCGCTTGAACACGTCCAGTTTCTTCATTCCCTTTGAAATTAAAAGTTTGAATTCTTATCGGCTTTGGATTGATAAACAGCTTTTTCTGTCGTCCATCTTTTTCTAATACAATTAAATTCGCATTACCCTTTCCTTCTTCCAACTCAAGCAATAAAAAATTTCTCTCGCTACCTTTTATTCGAATTGTATCGCATGAAGGAGTAAGGCAGTAGTAATACTTCGTGATAGTTCTTGCTTCTCCACCGTCACCACTGGCAGGAAAATCAATTTGTTGGCTGAGGAGGGTTCCAAGGGTCAAAGAAGGTGTCCACTTTTCATCAGAAGTCAATTTTGTATTTCCGAAGGCTTCGCGCTTTAGCGCCGCAAAACGTGCAAATCGGCGTTCACCGTCAGGATTATCGGCTCCTCGACGTTTTGAGTGGGTAAGGGTATGATTCGTCCTCATTCCCATACC